>CAVRDR010000022.1:0-142945 GCA_963719905.1 Vulcanimicrobiota bacterium | reverse complement strand
GCGCCGTGCACGTCGCGGGTGACTCGCCTGCATTGCAACCGGCCCCTAAAAATTTTACAAAAGCGCTCGAGCGACGATTCGGCACTAGCGCACCGCTGCAAGCCAGGGCGCGCATCATTCTTCCAGCTTCGCTTGCGCCAGGATCTCAAGAGCGTCATCGCGCAGCATCTCTGCTCACCGAATGAGGGTCTTCGGGTCCGTGGCGTTTTCGGACCCGGGACAGCCCGACACGAGCAGCCTTCTTTCCGGTGCTGCCTGCGCTAAGGCGTCAATGCGAAGACGGTTCCGTCGCCGTGCGTGCCGCCGTAACTTGTCGTACCGTACAGCGTGCCGTTCATTTCGGTTAATGCGGCCTGCGGGTACGAGCCGTCGGACCGGACCCATAGCCAAAGCTATGTAGTACCGTCTCGGCGCCGGTCCTCGGATTTATCCTAAAGACCGTGCCTCCGCCGTATGCGCCGCCGCCCGCAGTCGTACCGTAAAGCTTACGCTTACGTTGAGCAATCCGGCACAGGGGGTACACCCATCGGAGCCCGAGCCGAAGCTGTGCAGCACCTTTTCGTTGCCCGTGATGCTAATACTGAAGACCGTGCCGCAGGTGGGAAGACCGCCACGGGTCGTGGTACCATACAGCGTTCCGTTGACATTGATTAGGGGCGCCGATGGCCAAAAGCCGTCGCTACGATTCCAAGGGTCGAAGCTGTATAGCACCTTCTCGTTGCCACTAGACGTGCTGCTGCTTGGCGTCATACGGAAGACAGTCCCACCGCCACGGTTCTCATAGTAGACTGAGCCGCCGATCACCGTCGTTCCATAAAACACGCCATGATCGTAGATTAAACCCGCCTCTGGGTTCGTTCCGTCGTTGGAATAGCGAGTGAAATAGTGGAGCACGGTTTCGATGCCCTGCACGGTAACGCTGAAGACGGTCCCGGGCCCTTCCGAGCCGGGACCCTGAAACGTCGTGCCGTACAGCGTACCATTCACGTCGATTAAGCTCGCAACGGGGTGCTGGCCATCGGTGCCATTGCCGAAGCTGTGTAGTACTTTTTCTTTGCCGGCCAGGGTGATGCTAAACACGGTTCCGGCGCCATATGTGCCGCCGGCAGAGGTGGTACCGTAGAACGTACCATTCACGGCGATTAAGCCTGCCTCCGGGTCAGAGCCGTCGGGCTCGCCTTGAAAATGATGCAGCACCTTCTCGCCCCCTGTCGCCGGGTCCACGCGAAATACGGTGCCGAGGGGGTGGCCCGATCCATAACCTCCGCTCGTCGTACCGTAGAGCTTGCCATCCATCGCGGTGACACCGGCACGGGGGTATCGGTTCGAATTGCCGTCGAAGCTGTAGAGGACTTTGTAGCCGGATGATCCCGTTCGCTCTTTCACCGCTCCCGTCGCGCTCGGCGACATCTCGCCCGGCGCCCCGACCGGCGTCTGCGAGCCGCCGCAGCCCGCAAGCAGTGCTGCGGTGACGCAACTGCTAAGCACGTAGCGCTATTAGAATCCTAATTGCGTCTCTTGACATAACCGCCTCGCCGCTCCAATTAGCATGAGTCCATGTGAAAGCCGACTAACCACCGCTTACGGTGAGGTTCACAAATACCGTTCCCTCGCCGTAGGTGCCGCCGGCGGACGTTGTTCCGTAGAGCCTACCTTCACGTCGGTTAACCCCGCAAGAGGTGTCGCACCATCGAATCCGTGATCGAAACTATACAGGCCCTTCTCGGCGCCCGTAACGACTTATGCTGAAAACCGTTCCGTTACCGTACCCACCGCCGAAGACGTCGTTCCGTAAAGGTTGCCTTTCACATTGAGCAATGGCGCGCAAGGGCGGACCCCACGATCATTACCGGTTCCAAAGCCATATAAGACCATGAACGCACCGCGGTGTGACGCTGAAAGCGATTCCACCAGGGCCAGCCGCCGCTGTTCGCCGTCGTTCCGTACAGCGTACCTTTCACATTGATTAAGCCGGCATCGGGGTAGGCACCCTTGAGCCGGCAGAGGGGCCAGATCCAAACTCGTGGATCAGCGTCTCGGTGCCGGTTGTACTGACGCTGAAAACTGTTCCGTAATCCGTGGTTGCCTCGCCAAGCTGTGTCGTTCCATACAAGGTACCCGTCACGTCGGTCAAGTTCGCGACCGGGTTTGCGCCATCGCCGTATGAGTCTCGAAGCTGTGCAGTACCTTCTCTTTACCGCGTGTGCTGATCCTGAAGACCGTTCCGGAACTATTCTGGAGCCGCCATTGTATGTCGTGCCGTAGAGCCTACCATTTACGTCGATTAAGCTTGCAACGGGATTCTCACCATCGTTAGAGTAGCGCTCCTCACCATCGTAACCAAAGCGATGCAGCACCTTTTCGACACCAGTCGTACTGATCTCGAAGACGGTTCCGCCGTCGACTTCCTCCTCCGCCGTACTCGGTCGTCCCGTACAGAATCGCCGTTTAAGCAAGTAAGCTCGCGCTGGGATTTGCGCCATCATCTACCGCCTCTGAACCTGTAGAGCACTTTTTCCTTACCGGTGGGCGTGATCGTAAACACGATGCCGTAACCGCCAATACACTTGGTGCTGCCGCCCGCGAAAGTTGTGCCATAGAGTGTGCCGTTGACTTCTACCAAGGCCGCCTTAGGCTCCGCCCTCCAGAACCGCTTACCAAAGCTGTAGAGAGATTTATAGGTAGTCCTGGGTGGCGCTTGCGGCGATCGCGCTCCGGCGCGCCTCGCGCGGCGCTCATCGGCGACTGCGATCCGCCGCAGCCGTAAAGCATTGCCGCAGCCAAACAACTGCTTAGCGCGTAGCGGCTGAAATCTAAGTTCTTCATCTGCCTTGCTCCTAAGCATGAGCGAATCGATGGCGCCGGGCTTACGGTGAGATTCGAAATACGGTTCCTTCGTATCCACTTGCATCAGCTTCCGTCGTCCCATAGAGTTTGCCGTCCAAAAGGTCAGGTACCCGTTGGGATTGCTACCGTCGTCAGGGTAGCCGCGGAATCGGTAGAGGATTTCTTCTGTGCCGGATCTGCTTATCTTAAACACTGTCCCGCATCCGCCGCCCGAGCAGGAATGCCTATCGCGGCCGCCCTTTTGCGTCGTGCCGTAAAGGAGGCCGTTGACAACCTCGAGTCCTGCCGATGGATTCTCACCGTCTGCATTACCGATGAAGTTGTGCAGTATCGTCTCACTGCCGGACAAGCTGACGGAAAAAACCGTTCCAAGGACACTCGTGCCCCCTCGCCGGTCCCATACAAGACATTGTTGAGAGCGACAACGCCATCGGATATTCTGCGTCGTAGGGCGGCCCTTTGAAGCGGTAGATGACGCTTTCCATACCTGATGTGGTGAGCGAAAAAACCGTCCCGCATCCGCGTCCAGAACATCCATCACCATCGCCTCCGTAAGACGTGTGCCGTACAGTACGCCGTTGACGTCAACTAAGTTCCCGTCCGGGAATTGGCCATCGTCGCCTCCTTGAAAGCTATAGACCACTCGTTTTTTGCCGGAGGTGCTAACCTCAAAAACCGTCCCACACCCAAGCGGATGCCTTCCTTTGCTGCAGTGGCCGCTGCCGCCTGTCAGCGTTAGACCATACAGTCTGCCATTTACCGCCGTTAAATTGCGAACAGGCTGATAGCCACCACTCTCCCGTTTGAAGCTATAGAGCACGCCTTCCTGACCAGAAGTCCTAACCGTGTAAACGACTCCCAAATCATAAGCTCCCCCCTGCGCCACGCCATAAAGCGTCCCATTGAGCGCGATGAGTCCCGAGACTGGGCCAGTTACCGACCTTGGATCCGGAGCCGAAGCTGAAAAGAACGCGTTCTTGGCCCGCCTTGGTTACTCGAAAAACTGTTCCAGGATTATGGTATCCCCCGCCACCATATGTGGTGCCGAAAAGAGCGCCCCTGAGCGCGGTGAGCCCTGCAAGCGGTTCTGCGCCATCAGGGGATCCCTTAAAGCTATAAAGGGACTCGTAGTGATGCGTCGCAGCTGGGTAATCCGCCACCCTGGCCCGTGTTGCGATCGTGGAGGTTTGCGGCATCGCGCCTGGCGCACCGATCGGCGGCTGCGATCCGCCACAGCCTGCAAGCATTGCCGCAGCCACGCAACTGCTAAGCGCGTAGCGGCTAAAAACTAAGCTCTTCATCTGTGTTCCCTCCTAAGCATGAGCGAATCGACGGCGCCAAGCACGCTTACGGTGAGATTCGAAATACGGTTCCGGCGCCTTCACTGCCACCAAACGACGTCGTCCCATAGAGCTCGCCGTTCACTAAAGTCAGGTCTGAAAGGGGGCCGCTTCCGTCCGGGTTGCCCTGGAAACTGTAAAGTACTTGTTCGGTGCCAGACGTACTGATTTTGAACACCGTCCCGCATCCGCCAGAGCAGTTCGTACCCGTGCCACCGGCATAGGTCGTGCCGTAAAGAACGCCATTGACAACCTTCAGCCGAGCAGATGGGTTTGCGCCGTCTGCGCCGCCGGTGAAGTTGTGAAGTATCGTCTCCTTGCCGGACAAGGTGATGGCATACACGGTTCCTAGCCCGCTCGTGCCACCATCAGTGGTCGTTCCGTACAACACGTTGTTGAATGCGACCAGACCATTTGAACTATATGCGGGTTCGCCGTCGTAGGGCGGCCCCTTGAACTTGTAGAGCTCGCGTTCCACGCCGGAAGTGCTGACGGAGAAAACAGTCCCACACCCATAGCCGGAACACGCACTACGATCGCCTCCGCTAGCTGTCGTACCGTACAGCGTGCCATTTACGGCAACTAAGTTGCCGACTGGGTAAATGCCATGTCGATTTCCTTTGAAGTTGTAGAGTACTCGTTCCGCGCCCGAGGTACTCACTTCAAAGACCGTCCCGCAGCCAATTGCATGTTTTCGGCCACGACACCGGCCCCTGCCGCCCGTGACCGTCTCCCCGTACAGCTTGCCGTCATCGCAGTTAAAGCCCCAGCGGGCCCGAGCCATCGTAAGGTTTCCCTTTGAAAGCATAGACTAGTTTACTTCGTCCGGAAGTCGTAACGGCGTAAACGACTCCCGTTGTAAGAGTGCCTTCCCCGCCGGTCGAGGCGTAGAGTGATCCCTTGACAGCGATGAGGTCCGAGCCCGGGTGGTCGCCGATGTTTCGTGTGTCGAAGCTGTAAAGGACACTTTCCTCGCCAGTCGTGGTTATGCTAAAAACCGTCCCGAGACCGTTCTCTCCGGACGTTGGATACCCACCGTTCCGCCTTTCCACGTCGTCCCGTAAAGGACACCATTGAGCGCGACAAGTCCGGCCTCGGGTTCTATTGCCATCAGGATATCCCGTGAAGCTATAAAGGGACTCATAGCCGCTGCTGGAAGGCGCTTGCGGCGCAAGCGTTGATCCCCGTGCTGTGACATCGCGCCAGGCGCGCCGATCGGCGACTGCGATCCGCCACAGCCTGCAAGTAATGCCGCAGCCACGCAGCTGCTAAGCGCGTAGCGGCTGACTCTTGGAATCCTCAATTGCCTTGCCTCCTGAAGCATAAACGCTTCGGCGGCTATAATCGTTCGACGCAGCGCACTCAGTCCCATGTGATAGCCGGCGCCTAACGGCAACAGCGGCTTGGCGATCGCGAATGCCCGCCGAGGCGTGCAGAGAGGCAAGTCTACTTTGCGGGCAACCCTTCCCCCTCTTACGCCTGCGCGTACGCGCGGGAGAAAAGCGCATTTACCCCTTGGGTGTGCGATTGCGAGTGACTCATTTGGGCACCCTCCCCCTCTCTCGCGCGTGCGCGCGCGCCAACGTTCGGCCGAACGCGAGATAACCACATTACATCGCATCGTCCTACCTTCCAGCGATGGGGGAGAATAGGCAACGTGGTGCGGATCGCGCAATCCCGTTCCCCCTTGCGCCGTGCACGTCGCGGGTGACTCATTTGAGGCTACCCCCTCCCCCGTCTCCGCGCGCGTGCGCGCGCGCAACGGCGGCCGAACGCGAGATAACCGCAGTTACATCGCATCGCCCGACCCCTCCAGCGATCGGGCAGAATCATCCAGCAACGAGGTGCGTATCGCGCAATCCGTTCCCCTTTGCGCTGTGCACGTCGCGGGTGACTCATTTGAGGGTACCCCCTGCCTCGCGCCGCGCCCGCGCGCGTGCAAGCAACGATCGGCGTCGCACTGCGGCGTGTACCAATAACCGCAGCTTATGTCGCGTTGCCCAACCTCCAGCGATGGGCAGAATCATCCAGCCACGAGGTGCATATCGCGCGATCCCGTTCCCCTTTGCGCGCCGCGGTTTGCCCTGACTCGTCCTACGCTTCGCCGGCCGCTCAAAAAAGTTGTCCGCAAGTTCGAGCCAGTTGGATCCGCCCGTGGAGTGAATCGCAAATATAAGCATGCCGCGGTATCTCAGCGTTGTGGGATAAGAGTCAGCGAAGCCAGAACGAGAGACCCAGGCCAGGTGGGCCAAGCGGGGTCGGCTGCAACGAATCGACGCCGCCGTGATCTAAAGCGCCAAGCTAAGCCAAGACTGCGAGCACGCGCGAGGCACAATCGCCGCGGTGCGAGGCGCTCGCAGCGGCGATGCGAGCGAAGCTGCCATGGCACCGCGGGCGAGTGGGCTTCGAGAACTTAGGGCAGTGGCGGAGGCGAGTACGCCGCTGCCTCGGCTTCCCTGCAGATCGATCTTTGATGACTAACGGGGCCGGTTTGCAAATTCGAAAGTTGGCCGCAAGGCCTGATGTGTCTGACATTCTTGGGCGCTGGGAGCCTGACAGCATAGTGCTTGCGCGCGTGAAAGCCTCAGCAAACGATAGCGTCTGCGCTAAACTAAAGAACTGAAACGAAAAGTCATCCGTTAACTGATTAGGAGAGCAACGCGACGGCTCATTATCTGAGCAGGCGCTAATAGCTAAAACGCCCTCCCTCTCTAACATTGGCAGCAAGACGCCTGAATAGCATTGTTCGAAAACAAATACTTTGCGTAGCGCGATGTGAGAGTTGGCTAGCGCTGCAAAGTCCCCAATTCGAAATTGCATCGCCCCACCAGCTGGATCGCCGAACGGTCTCCGTGGTTTGTCACATCAAGCAAACGTTTCTTTCCGATTCCTGAGCAAAAAAAGGCCGCAATAGTGTCGATGCTCGCTGCGCCATTAGAAATGTTAACGCCCTGTCTCAAGAGTGCTCGACCGTCCGCATAAAGGAGTGTTATATCTTGACTCGATAGCCAACTGGGGGTAACGCTACCATAAACTAGGCTGAGGTCGTTAGCGTACCGCGGATAATTGAGCTTGGGTTCATCCCACCGCTAAGCAACAAAGCCCGCCTTGGCATTTAGAGCTCTAGCAGACGATCCATCCCCTCGAGCGGAGGATAGTCACTTAATGCTTCAGCGAGAATGCCCCCTGAGAAACGAAGATGTACCGGCACAGGTGAGCCCAGTTAGCGTTAGGGTCATCATCTGAAAACAGCAAGAAGATAGGCGAATCGGAAACGGGCGGTTCGATAAGCCTTCCTGCGGCGTTACGAATCGGGCCATCTACAGGTTTAGGATCAAAAAATAACTTGCTTCCAGCGCTCGTCTCGTCTTCATGCACATAGTCAAGTAGAGTCGGAATGGAAAACGAAACCATGCCGCTGTAGAGCAAACTCTTAGTTAGATCAGATGTTGATCGCATGACTGGCACGCGCGCTCGCACCATGAATCCGAATCCACCTCCTTGAGGCCGGTCCAGCCGGGGGCTAAAGTAATACTGCTGCCAAACGGCATCGTCAACGAGTGTGTCGGCATTAGCGTCACACGGGGCATCGTTACTAAGATAATTCAAGCCTTGATTCGTTAGTTCGGCGGATGGACTGTTTGTACCGGGGATCGTTGCGGATTGCGTAGCGGAAAGTAGCATCTTTAGTTCCTACCTAAGATTTCGTAGATCGTGGGTGCAATGCCATTATCCAACTGGCCGAGGCAATCTTTGAGAAGCTCAGTAAGCTCGCCGAAAGTTTGAAGTGGTGTCTGCGTCCGCTGAAATAGCGCCGAGACAAAAACTTTGCGAACGTCGGCAAATAGCGGCTCCAGCCGTAGGTCAATCGTAAATAGACCTTTCGTGTACAGGAACCGTAAGCCGGCGCCCATATATTGATCGCATAAGCTACGTAAATCTGTTGCTACATCTCCGATGCTCTTCATTAGTATTTCTGTAGCGTTCTGGATTGAGCAATTGGATAGTTGCTGCAAACATTGCGCTAGATGGAAAGGGCGGTGTTAGTGGTAATACTTGGTGCACGGATTGAAGTGTAGCGTCAATCTGCGCAATCGTGTCACTCGCGTTTGTAACCAAATCCTCCGAAATCAAGACCTTCGAGAGATCGTAGACAAGGAAGCGGCGGAGTTGAGGATTGAAAGTTGTATACCATTGGGCAACTGATTAGTTTGCGTATAAGTGGGGGAAAGCGCGACGGCAAGCCTCATTAGCTGCTCCGGCGCAATAGGCGCCACCGGCAGTTTAGCAACTTCCAGCTTAATGCTGCTGATTTGCAGGGGGAGGCTCATCGGATCAGCCACGAGCTCACATCTTATCACCCTATGTAGCGTTACTTTGGTTAGGGGCCCGACAGGGCATTTACTTGCGCTCACCGAGTATCCCCGCAAACTGACGCATCGTGAAGCTGCCGGCTAGCTGTCCCCTGAGTCCGACGGCCCGCGCACGTGCTTTCCACCGGTACGTGATTCTTAATTTCCCTTGGCCTTGCAGCGCGGCCGGTGAGCTCGCGATTATTCTCGGCCGCCACCGCACCGCGTTTCTTTGCGGCTGCGCCCCGTGCCCCAGGACTTAGAGCCAGCTGCCCGGCATCTCGGCAAGACGCCGTCCGAGTCTTTTCGACGGGCTGGTCAAATTCGACGCTATAGCGCAGATAGCGATGACGCCCATAGAACTTCAGCCCCTCGCGTGGTGGCAACGGCTCCTTGCAGTACCGACAGGCTGATCGCTTCCACCTTCACGGCGCTCCCCCATCGGCTTCGGCGCCTCGCATACAGAGCGCCTCGGCACTGCCGGCGCACTGCTTGGCATACTCGTTCGCGATTTCCAGCGCAGCCTTGGCGAAGCGTGGCATCAGCGCTGAGGCAGGAGTGCCGTCAGATCGGGATCGAGGCGTACGATCCATCGCGCAGTTCCTGGAACATCGCCCAGATGCAGTCGCTCCTCTTGCAGCAGGCCAGCGCCCAAACGTCTGCCCGCAGCGGTTCGCCCAGTGGTAGGTAATCGACCACCGCAGCCGATCATCCGTGTGTGGATCAGCCCAAGATCGGGATCAAGTCCTTACGACCTCACGGGCTATCCGTGTCTTTTTTCAGCAGCAGCATAGGTCGGTAATTCAAACTGCATTGAACGGGTTGGTCGCATCGCCATTCGTTCCCGTCTCCCCTGGTCCGGGACGAGATCGTAGCCCAATGGCCCCGGTATTCGTTTGAGTGCCCGCGGTCGCCAAGGCAACGGCGCCTCAGCGCTTGCGGAGCAGTTTGCTCACTACGCCCGCCGCTCGCACTTGCTCTTGCGTTTGCCCCCGACAAACGAGGCCTAATTGCGTGCACTGTCCCGGAGCGCCTTTCGTACGTCTGCTACCGCGATCGTGAATGACCACGACGCCCCATTCTTCGGCTCGCTGTACCCATCGATAGGCTGTCGATTTCGACGAACCAATCAGCACGGCGATTCGTTCGTAGTCAATTCCAAAACAAGACGGTCGTAGCCCCTTCTCGCGGACGAACGAAACGAGCGCGTTGCAGACGCGCACCACGCCACGCGGTACGCCCTTGCGCATCGATAGCTCCGGCAGGTCCCACGAACTCGGTTTCTTAACAGGCATATTCCCATGCTCGCCTTCGCGCGTGATCCAGCACGTTGCGCGGATCCTTAGTCTTTAGCGATGGTAGCGACAGCTCGGGTGAGTTTGCTCTGATCCTTTCCAGCCATTCCTCGTAAAGGCGCAGTCCGCGCGTGCGCCCGCAAAGACGAATCGCCTCGCGCGCAAGCGCGACCATCCGGCCGATAATGCTTGTTCGCCGCCTTCCGATCGGAAGCCAAGGTCGTCTCAAGTCAGCCGCTTTACCCACGGGGCCATCGATTCACCGAGTCTGGCGGCGATTTGCGCGAACTTAGCAGGCGTGAGCGGACGAAGATGTGATAAGCCTGGCTCGCCGTAAAGCGAAAATGCCTCTTCCATCGGGCCGTCGCGCCGCGGATTGCGCCCGAGGACTCGCACCACCCCGCCGGACTTTTCCAAGGGAAACGCACTCAGCTCGCTGCGGTGCAGGTTCTGAGCGGGCTCCGAGGCGCGCACGCGGCGGCAGAGGTGTTGTATAAGTTTACGAGCGTCTCGTGCCGGGACTGGCTGCGTGAACGTCACGATGACTTTCCCGCGCCCTGCGTCGGAACCGCTCGTGCAAAAAATAGCGGCACACAGGTCTTCGCCTCCGATCGCGAGGGCGGCTTTGCGGATGACCGACAGCAGTTCCCGAAAAAGAGCATCGACGTCGAGCACCGCAAACAGCGCACGGTTGTAATGCAGCGCGGAAAACCCGAGCGTGATCTCGCCGGCTAGGTGTCGCTCAAGGTCATCGAGCGTGATCGGTACGCGCCGGCCCTTGTAGCCGCCATTCGATTGCGCGACAGCCTTAGCGCTATCGAGGTGCAGAATGCTCCAGAGCTCCGCAGCGGATGGAACGTTAATACCCCGCGTTGGAACGATAGACACCCCTACGGGGTTCCGGGTGTGTTAACGTTCCATTTTGTGCGAGGCTAACGCTGTCAGTTTGCGGAACTCGGCGCGGAGTACTACCACTGGGAGGAGTTGAAGTATCGCGCTCCGAACACGATCTGTCAACGTCGCGCCCCGCTTTACCGAGCGGGGCTTCGTTCATTCGTAATGAATGCGCCGGGGCTCGATCGACGTATCGACGCTGGTAGCCTTCGGCGTTTAAAGGCCCCGCTAGCATGCGATCCATCATCGGGAACCGTCCTGGGATTGTGCGCTCGTCGGACTCTCTAACGGCTTCGCCTGATCAAAGCCGAGCTCAGCAAGCGCTGGGTTTCGCAGAATTCGGATCAAACCACGCTTCCCATATTTTCGGTGTGGAAGGCGCCCCGCGGCGATTTCCAATCGCACAACGCTTTCGCCGACGCCAACAAGCTTGGCATATTGCGCCACTGTTAGCGTTATACGCTCGGGCACAAATGCGCGATGTTCGGTTTTCATCAAGACCTCCTAACAAGAACAAAACCCTTTCGCTGTCAGCATATAGCACTAGACAATGCCGATTGGTGCGAGTAAAATCTAACAATGGCGAAATGGCGCGACTTGGAGCAGGAGGCCAAAAATGGGCAGTGGCAACGCTACCTTGAGTCTCTTGTCGGTCGTGATAGGCCCGTTTCTGTAGCTCAGTTAGACGAGGCCATCCGAAACCTAACACAGCGTGAAGGGGACGCCCGCAACGAAATTTACGCTTATCTCAGGGCTGATCAAAAAGTAGGGGCCAAGCGCGCCTTCTGGATCGGTGAGGCTTTGCGGGAATGCGGCATCCCGTGGTCAAGTGGCGTCATTGCGCTGGCCGTGGCCAGTCATTTTAAAGAGCTGGTCGCGCTTTTTGCGCTCCTTAGCTTGCGCGGCGAAGACGCAGAAGCATGCGCGGTACACCTCGCCGCCGTATGCGCCGTGATGTCTTGCGAAGACCCCGGAGACGGTGAACTTGTCAGCTTCAACGCAAGAGTCGCGAAGCACTCACCAGGACCAATATTGCGACGTTGTTCGTCGTCCAAGATGCTTGGCAAGCGCTGGAGAGGCGGGCTGGATCTTATGGTCGCCTTTTTGCGTCGGTGCGCGTCTCGCTTGCCGACGCCTACGTAAGTGCATCCCTCCAGGAGCATTCCAGCCGCGCGCGTCGGGTATTCGAAGATCTAGGGCGGTGGGCCATTTCCTTTGCGGAACGCGACCCTAACCCTAAGTTTCTCGCAATCGTGGCATCGCGCTTTGCCTGTCGGGCGCGCCTGGATCAGCGCCAATTGCACTCCTATTATCTAGGTGCTGTCTATGAAGTCATGCGCTCTAGCGGTGCAGATTTCGATGAGGTCCTGCGCGAGAAGCCCTGGACGCTCGAACAAATCGCTCGCGAGGACTATGGCCTAACGCTTCCCCCAGCTCAGCACAAGTCTAGCCGCCGCGTAAGGCGGAGAAGGGAACAAAGAAACGATGAAAAGGCATCGTCTCGGCGCCTGGATCGGTCAAGAATCATACCTCGACAAAAAGACTGGCGTACGCAAGAAGTGCGAAAGCTGGACGGTCAAGTACGATGCTTTTGATCGGAAGCCAGGCGAGCGACGCCAGAGCGCCGAGCGAGGCTTCGCGAATGAGGCTGACGCTATTACGTGGTGGGTACTTCAAAAACAGAATCAGCACCGCCCCGTCGCTAAGGCTGAAGCTCTCAAAGAAGCTCCGATGAACCTTGGGGACTATTTGATCGTTGGCTGAAATCGAGTAAGAGCACGCTCAGCGCCGGCGCATTCCGCCAGTATGAATCGCATGTGCGCGAGCACCTGCGCCCCTCGCTTGGCCACCTGCTGCTCGTCGATCTTGAACGTTCGCCTGAGCGAATCGAGGAAACTATGTCGGCGTGGGGCCGCAAAGACGGACGCAATGGCTGTTTGTCAGCCCGCTTCACTAAGTCAATCTGGAGCACACTGAGAACTGCTTTGAACAGAGCTAAGCGGCTGCGCCTTATCACAACGAATCCGTGTGATTTCGTCGATCCGCCGCGCGTCGAGCGCAAGGAAATGGACGCGCTGGACCCGGTGCAGGTTCAGGCCTATCTCAAAGTATTCGACCACACAGACATTGGTACGGCAATCGCGACAGCGATTGGAAGTGGCTGTCGCTGCGGCGAATTGCTGGCCCTTCGTTGGCGCGATGTTGACCTCGAACGAGGCACATTGCGCGTGGAGCGGTCACTTGAACGTGTTGCGATTCGTACGGTCAACCGCGTTCGCTACGAACTTGCCTTCAAAGAGCCAAAGTCCAAGCGGTCGCGCCGCACGGTCCCACTCCCGCCGTTTGTCATGGAGCGTTTGCGCCGACATCGCCTCGAACAGGCCGAACGCTTTCTTTCGTCCGGCGCTGGACGGCCGGACATCGATACTCTGGTCTTTGAGAACGACGGCCAGCCGTGGGTGCCGACGACGTTCGGAATGCTTTTTGCTCGGCTTCGCGACGCCGCAAAGCTCCCTAAGGTTCGCCTGCATGATCTACGTCATAGCTATGCGAGCCTGCTGATGCAAAGCGGTGCCGACCTTAAAATCGTTTCGACCGCGTTGGGGCACTCGTCCGTAGCGATCACTGCGGACCTCTATGCGCATGTTGCGCCTGTCATGCTTCAAGCGGCCGCAGACCGTTTCGATGCGCTGATTGAATCGGGCCGGGAAGCCAGCAGCCAGTGACCTCTGAAACCGGGTCGATTGTTCCGAGTTGTTCCGAGTCGTCCAACATTTCGTGGTGGGCCTGGTAGGATTCGAACCTACGCGCAACCAGTTATGAGCCGGCCGCTCTACCACTGAGCTACAGGCCCCAGCCTGCGCCGTATTCGAGGCGCCGCGAAATGCTGCCCTCTAAGTCCTATCGTGGTCCGTGTGTGCGAGGGTACACCGAGGATCCAGCGTAACGGGCGGCTTGGCCGAGCTGCTCTTCGATCGCCATGAGGCGATTGTACTTCGACGTGCGATCGCTGCGCGAGAGCGAGCCGGTCTTGATCTGACCCGCACCGGTGGCTACTGCCAGATCGGCAATGGTCGTGTCTTCGGTTTCGCCCGAGCGATGCGAGATCACGACGCCGTACTCGGCCTTCTGTGCCATTGCGATGCAGTCGAGCGTTTCGGTGAGCGTCCCGATTTGATTGACTTTGATGAGAATCGCGTTCGCGCAACCTTCCTTGATGCCGCGCTCGAGGAATTTCATGTTGGTTACGAAGATATCGTCGCCGACGAGTTGGATGCGGTTGCCGAGCGCCTGCGTTAGCTTCTGCCAGCCGGGCCAATCGGTCTCGGCTAAGCCATCCTCAATTGAAACGATCGGATAGCGTTCGCACAACTCGGCGTAGAGTGCGATCATGTCGTCCACGCTTGCGGAGCGATCGCGTGAGAGCGGATAGTAAGCGCCGTTTCGATAGAACTCGCTCGCGGCAGGGTCGAGCGCAATCGCGACTTCCCTGCCGGCATGGTAGCCGGCCCGTTCGATAGCGGCGACGATAAGGTCGAGTGCCTGTTGGGGCGTCTCAAGCGGCGGCGCGTAGCCGCCCTCGTCGCCGACGAGCGTCTGCAAGCCCCGTTCGTGCAAGATCGTGCCGATCGCGTGAAAGACCTCGGAGCCGTAGCGTACCGCTTCGGCTTCGGTCGGTGCGCCGATTGGAACGATCATGCATTCTTGAAACTCGAGCGCTCCCTCCGCGTGCTTACCGCCGTTGATGACGTTCATCATCGGGACGGGCAGCGTCGTCGCAGATGGGCCGCCGAGGTAACGAAAGAGCGGTACGGAGAGGCTTACCGCCGCGGCACGGGCGACGGCGAGCGAGACGCCCAGAATGGCGTTCGCGCCGAGTTTCGATTTGTTCGGCGTACCGTCGAGCTCAATGAGCTTCGCGTCGATTTCGCGCTGTGCCGTGACGTCGAGGCCCTCGATCGCCGGTCCGAGGATCTCGTTGACGGCATCGACGGCTTTGCGCACGCCCTTGCCGTGATAGCGTCGCTGGTCGTCGTCGCGCAGCTCGACGGCTTCGTTCTCACCGGTCGACGCGCCGGACGGCACCATTGCTTCCTCCGCCGTGCCGAAACTCGTCGCGACCGTCACCGCGACCGTCGGGTTGCCGCGAGAGTCGAGTATCTCGCGTGCATGGACTCCTTCGATCAGTGGGATTCTTCCGATGCGCAGCGGTGAGGCCGACACGCTTACTCCTTGATCCAGCGCTCGAGGTCGTGGCGGCGTGAAACGAAGTCGCTATCGTTGAAGAAGAGCTTTAACTCGCGCTCCGCGCTGGCGGCGCTATCGCTTCCATGAACGAGGTTACGTCCGATCGTTTGGGCGAGGTCGCCACGGATGGAACCGGGCGACGCGTCGAGCGGATTAGTCGCGCCAATCAGCTGGCGGCAGCCATCGATAACGCCGGTGCCCTCCACTGCCATCGCCACGAGTGGCCCGGTCGTGATGAAGTCAACGAGATTGGTGAAAAATGCTTTGCCTTCATGTTCGGCATAATGCTCGCGCGCGCGGTCGCCGTCGAGCTGCATCAGCTTCATCGCCGACACGACGTAGCCGCGGCGCTCGATGCGAGCCGTGATTTCGCCGATGAGTCCGCGCGAGACGGCATCGGGTTTGCAGAGAATGAGCGTACGTTCGATCGCCATGGACGCGGCTTACGCGCTTGGGTTGCTCGGCCCTTGTGGCCTTGGGCGCAGCCCAGCCGAGCCCGTGATTCCTGAGCGAAGTCCAACACAAAGACTCAGGATGACACTCAGGCCGCGACACCAAAGGTAGCATGGTGCGACGAATCGCGGAGGCAGGCCCCTATGAAGGGGTCGCGCGAGAGCTAGCGCAGACGGCGTTTTCGTCGATTCACTATGTCGAAGAAACGGAGAGCACCAACGCCGACGCGGCCGCGCTGCTCGATAGCGCGAGTTCGGGTGGGCACACGATCGTCGCGGAGTATCAGCGCCGCGGAGCGGGACGTAAGGGCCGGGTGTGGCTGGCACCGGCGGGAACCGCGCTTCTCGCTACCACCATCTTGCCGCGCAGCGTCGACACCGCAAACCTCTGGATCGTTCCGTTTTGGACGGCCCTGGCGGTACGCAACGCACTTGGTAGTTTCGGGCTAACGACGACGCTGCAGTGGCCTAACGATCTCCTCTTAGGCGACCGAAAAGTCGCCGGAGTGCTCTGCCAGTCCTCGATAAGCGCGGCCACGGCGCACGTGGCGTGCGGCGTAGGGATCAACGTGCGCCGCCCAGGCGCCGATCCGGGAATCGAACCTCCTCCCGCATTCTGCGACGACCTTGCCGCGATCGACCGGAGTTCGCTGCTGCTCGCGTTACTTCGCGAATACGAACGCACGCTCGCGGCGATCGATTCGCCGCAACGCATCAGCGCCCAATGGAATGATGCCGCGCAGCTCCCCGGACGACGCTATCGCATTCACATCGATGGCAACGCGCAATCATTTGAGGCGATTGCGCAAGGGCTCGCGCCCGGAGGCGGCCTACGGGTGATTCGTCAGAACGGAATGCGCGACACCGTCTCCCTCGCCGACGCGCGGGTACTCCGTTGAGCCTGCCCTGAGCGGAGTCGAAGGGCTAAGGGCGCTCGTTGCGTTCGCGCGTAAGCCGGCGATCGCAGATCTCACAGAAGTTGGGCATCTTATTGTCCGTCTCGAAAACCGAATTGGAATAGTACATCGCGCAGCGCGCGTGGTAGCAGTGTTTGAGCCCAAAAGCGTGTCCTAACTCGTGGGTCGACTCCTTGAGCGTGCGTTGAAAGAGCAGATTTGCGTCGCTCGGCTCGCCGTAGAATTCCGGACGCAATCGGTTGACGGAGACGATTGCGATGCCTTGTGTCTCGTCGGCGTCGCCGAAGGCGAAGCGGTGCGAGGTCTTGTAGAGATCGAAGTCCGTCAGCGCCAAGAGAATGGCGCCCGCATCAGGATGCGCGCGCCGCACCTTAAGCGTGAGCGTCGGTATGAAGAGTTGACCGCGCGTTGGATTGAGCGTGCTACGCGGTACGACGAGTGACCGTTCGACGCGCGCGCTCGCGAGAAAGCGTTCCTCGAGACACGGAGCGAGCCGATCCAAAAACGCAGCGACGGTTGTGTTGATCGGGACGATGCCTATCTGCAAGCCCATCTAACGCGAGATCGTTCGATACCGGCCGTCGGGAAACTTGCCGATGAGGTCTTGACCATCCTTAAGATGACAAGCAAGCTAAGCGTAGAAGTCGTCGCGGTGATCGTTGGAGTCGGCATTGACGTCGCGGATGTCACGCGTTATCGCTTCGACGCAGCGAAGCTGGCATGGTTTGCGCGCAAAATCTACACCGAGGGCGAGATTGCCTATGCGATGCGCAAGCGAAACTGGCCGGAGCGGCTCGCTGGTTTTTTTGCGGCGAAGGAAGCGACGCGAAAAGCATTTGGACACGCGATACCATGGCGATGCGTTGGGGTAGGACACGAACGCAGCGGAAAGCCGACTATCGAGCTCAACGAACGGGCACAGCGCCTCACTCGAAGTCGCGGCGTGCGAACGATTCATCTGAGCATCACGCACACCGCACGGACGGCTGCGGCGTTCGTCATCTTGGAAGCATGATCTACGTTCTTACGCCCGGCGCGATGCGCGCCGCCGATGCCCAAGCCATCGGACGCCTTGGTGAGGACGCGCTGATGCACAACGCCGGCCGGTGCATCGCGCAGCGCTTACGCGCAATGGCCGGCCCCGAGACGCCGATCGTCGCCTTCGCGGGCCCAGGAAACAACGGCGGGGATGCCTTTGCTGCGCTCGCCGAACTCTCGCCGCTCTATGAGTGCACCGTCGCGGCCGATCTCGCCGCGCCTCGGTCCGCTGCGCGAGCGGCTGCCGAGGCGCGAGCCGCGACGGCTGGGGTGCGCGTCCAACCGTTGCCGCCGGGCGATCGCGAGGCCCGCGAGCTGCTCGACCATGCAATCGGAGTCGATGGACTCTTCGGCACCGGCGCGCGCCTGCCGTTGCCCGATTCCTACCGGCATTTAGCCCGTGCGCTGGATGCGCGCGTTGGGCCGGTTCTTGCGATCGATATTCCCAGCGGTGTCGACGGGCTCACCGGTGCGGTTGGCAACGATGCCGTCCGCGCGAGCGTGACGGTCACGCTCGCCGCGGCGAAGCCTGGGCTGCTGCTCGAGCCGGGACGCGAGTACGTCGGCGAGTTGTGGTGCGGTCGAATCGGGATCGACGACGCGACGCTCGCTGCTGCGCCGCGAGAGTTCGCAGCACTCGACGACGAGACGTTCTTACAATTGCTGCCGCGACGAGCGTCGGACACGGAGAAGCGCGCGGCAGGCGCGCCCCTCATCATCGCGGGATCGGCGCAATTCCCCGGCGCTGCGGTGCTCTGTGCGTACGGCGCCGCGCGCGCCGGTGCGGGATACGTCACGATTGCGACGCCGAGCTCGGCCGCGAATGCGTTACGCGCGCATCTCGTCGAGCAAGTCGTCGTCGAAATATCGGACGAGGCACCTCCGAAAACGGTCGCCGAGGAGCTCGTCGAGATATCGAAGCGCAACGGCGCCGTCGCGATTGGGCCCGGCCTGGGCCTCGACGATCGCACCGCAGATATCTTTGCACGCTTTCTTGAAGCGAACGAGTTGCCGATCGTCGTGGATGCCAGCGGACTCTTTCATTTGAGCAAACGCCTGGAGCTGTTGCGTGGCAAGCGTGCATCGTAACGCCGCATGCGGGCGAGTTCGCGCGCTTATCGGGGCGCGGAACGGTCGCGCCCGGAACGCGCGTCGAGCGCATCCGCGAGTTCGTCGACCGAACCGGAATTGCGACGCTGCTCAAGGGCTCGGACACGCTGATCTACGACGGGAGCGGCCCGGTGCACATCAATCCCACCGGCACCAGCGCGCTGGCGACGGCCGGTACGGGCGACGTGCTCACGGGGATCATTGCAACGCTGCTCGCACAGGGGCTTGCTCCGGTCGATGCGGCCCGCGCTGGCGCGTATTGGCATGGATTGGCAGGGCGGCGAGCCGAGGCGAACCGCCGCGTCGGCGTGATCGCCGGCGACATCCCCGAGGTGCTCGGCGCCGCTATTCCCGTAGCGCCCGATCCCGATGCGATGCTCGAGCGCTTAACGTAGCAACTTTTCCCAATCGCCGTCAGGCGGCTTGCTCGGCCCAACGTTCGTCGTTTACGCCGGAGACGAGCAGCCATAGCGTCAACGTAGCTTCGCCGATGACTCCAGGTAAGAGAATCCGTGGCGAAAGGGCCTGCGCGAACGGCGGTACGAGAAACGTAAACCAGCCAAGACCGGCGACCACCATTAAAACGCCGGGAATCCGCGAAAGAAACGTCGACCGGAGTATGAGACACCCGATCAAGAAGCAATAGCATCCGAAGAAGATCAGCGCGAGGGTGAAGCCTTCATTGTTCAGTTTGAGCAACGTGAGCGTCAGTCCGTGCAGCTCGTTTGTGGTAAAGATGCTCGAAAACGACGTGCCCAGCACGGCGAGTGACGCGAGATAAAAGACGCCGGCTGACGCTTGAACCGCGCAGCCGACAAGGCTGAAGAAGGCCGCAGCGAAGGAGAGCGTTTCGTTCACCGGTTTGAACAAGCGGTAGAAAAGCGCCGTCACGGCGATGTAGGCGACGAGCTGAATCATCTGCGCGGCAAACCCCGCCCAAAAGAGCGCAGGGTGGGCCGCAATGGCGGCGGCCGTCGCGGCGGCATCGCCGGCCACGATTAGCTTCCGAACGGAAAAGAGCGGAATCGCCGTAAGAAAGGTCAGGAGGTAAAAAAGACCGGCGAGCCGGGCGGTGGCGGTGGGTGATCTCATGGCGCACATACGGAGGACAAGGACAGAGGTTTCGGTATTGCGCCTCGTCGAGTTTTTAGGCAGAGGCGGGCGAGGCGGCTGCTATCAGCGGTGCGACGAACTCGGTGACGCGTCGGGCTGCGTCCTCGCCGTCGGAACCGGCGTACGAATCGATCAGTGCACTGCCGACGACGACACCATCGGTAAGCGCGCCGATTTCCCGGACCTCAGATGGGCGGCTGAGGCCGAAGCCGACCGCTAAGGGCTTCTCCGTAAGCTCGCGTAGCACCGTAAGCTGCGCTTTCAATGGCGCAAAATCCGGCGTCTTCCGTGCGCCGGTTACGCCAAGGCGCGAGACGACGTAAATGAAGCCCGTGGCGGCTTCGGCGATACGTTGCGCGCGTAGCGACGTCGTCGAGGGAGCGACGAGCAACGGCATTTCCAAGCCGCAAGCTTCCAGCGCGTTGCGTAGCTCGGCCGATTCCTCGAGCGCGCAATCGGGAACGATCGCACCGGCGGCGCCGGCCCGTGCAGCCTCCTGCGCAAAGCGTGTGACGCCGAACTGATAGACGGGGTTAAAGTAGGTGAAGAGCAGCAGCGGCGCGCCGCGCGCGCATCGGCGAACCAATGCGAACACGTCCGATATGCTCGTGCCATTTGCAAGCGCACGCGCGCCGGCCGAAGCAATCGTCGGTCCGTCCGCGAGCGGATCGCTGTACGGTATTCCGACCTCGATCGCATCGGCACCGGCCCCGCTCAAAGCTTCGAGGATCGCTTCGGTCGTCGCGAGGTTTGGATCGCCGGCCATGACGTATGGAATAAAGGCGACGCGCCGTTCGCGCTTCGCGCGCTCGAACATCCGCGCCAGCAGTGCGCTCACCGCGCGAGATCTTTGTCGCCGCGGCCGCTCAAATTGACTAAAATGAGATCGTCGGCACCGCGTTGCGCGCAAAGTTTACGTGCAAACGCAATCGCATGCGCGCTTTCGAGCGCCGGAACGATGCCCTCGCTTCGCGCAAATTCACCAAACGCGTCGATTGCTTCGGCATCCGTGACGTTGACGTAAGTAGCGCGCCCGCTTTCCTTTAAAAACGCGTGCTCGGGACCGACGCCGGGATAGTCGAGGCCCGCAGCCGTCGAATACGTCTCGCTGACTTGTCCTTCGTCGTTTTGCAAGAGATAGGAGCGCGAGCCGTGCAGAACGCCCACGGTTCCTGCGCCTAGCGACGCCGCAGTCTTCCCACTCTCGATCCCTTCGCCGCCGGCCTCAACGCCCCACAGCTTGACGTCCGGATCGTCGACGAACCCTGCGAAGATGCCGATTGCATTGCTGCCGCCGCCGACGCAGGCGACCACGTCGCTCGGAAGACGCCCATACCGTTCCACAACTTGCTGACGCGCCTCGACCCCGACGACTTTCTGGAATTCGCGCACAAGATAGGGATACGGATGCGCGCCAACGACGCTGCCGATCACATAAAACGTGTCGTCGACGCGCTCGGCCCAGACGCGAAAGGCTTCGTTCGTCGCGTCTTTGAGCGTTTGGGTTCCGCTCTCCACTGGGTGGACCGTCGCGCCGAGCAGCCGCATCACGTGCACGTTGAGGGATTGCCGCTCGACGTCGCGCGCGCCCATGTAGACGTCGACCGGAAGTCCGAACTTCGCGCCGACCGTGGCAGTCGCGACGCCGTGCTGGCCCGCGCCCGTCTCGGCAAGCAGACGGTGTTTGCCCATCCGCAGCGCGAGCAGCGCCTGGCCGACGGTGTTGTTGATCTTGTGCGCTCCGGTGTGATTGGTGTCTTCGCGCTTCATCAGCAACGGCGCAGCTGAAATGCCGGCGACATACCGATCGCAGCGATAGAGCGGCGAAGGCCGCCCGACGAAGTCGCGCAACACGGCGTTGTAATCCTTCCAAAAGGATGGGTCCGCGAAGGCGCTTTCGATGGCGCGTTCGAGCTGATCGAGCGCTGCGATCAGCACTTCCGGGACGAATCGCCCACCAAATTCGCCGAAGTAGCCGCGCGCGTCGGGTTTCTTCATTGCGCGCGAACCGCGCGCACGAAGGCTTGCATCTTGGCTCGATCCTTGCGTCCGTCGGTCTCGATGCCGCTACGCACGTCGACACCGAAAGGATGCACGCGCTCCAAACATTCCGCGACGTTCTCTGGCGTCAGGCCGCCGGCGATGACGACGCGCCGCGCATTCGCAATCGCAACGGCTTGCTCCCATGCAAAGCGTTTGCCGGTGCCGCCGGCCAAGCCGTCGTGATGCGAATCCAGCAGCAGCAGCGCATAAGGAAAGGTACCGGCAGCTTCTGCAAGGCTTGTCGTGGATTCTTGGACATGAATCGCCTTGATCGCTCGCTCCGCGTAGTTCGCAACAAACTGCGGCGATTCGTGACCGGAGAATTGCAATCGCGCGCGCGGAAAGAGCGCGTTCACCGTTTCGACCTCACCTCTGGCCGGATTTACGAAGACGGCGACGGGTTCGATCGCATGCGCAGCTCGCGCCGCGATCTCGGCGGCAGCTTCCAATGAGATCTGGCGCGGCGAAGACGCGAAGATCATGCCGAAGGCATCGGCCCCCGTTTCCATCGCGAGCTCAACGTCGCTCCAACCGGTGCAGCCGCAGAACTTGATCCATGTGTCAGCCATCGCTGGCCATCTCTTTCGCGCGTTCAAAAGTCTGCAACGCCTCACCGCTTTCGAGCACCTTGTGGGCCTTCTCGAACGCCGCCGGTAGCTGCTCCTCCACTCCGATCACGCAGAACACGACGGCCGCATTCAATGCAACGATGTCGGCGGCCGGACTGCGGGCGCCGCTGAGAATCTCGACGAAGGCGGCGCGCGAGGCTTCGACCGAGCCGCCCGTCGGCGTGCGCACCGGCGATTCGATGCCAAACTCGGCCGGCTCCAAACGGCCCAGCCGCGCTCCTTCTTCGTTGAACGAGTAGACGAGCGTCGGCGCATCGCCCACCACTTCGTCGACGCCGCTACGGCCGTAGACCACCGCCCCGCGCTGCGCCCCGAGACCCCGCAAGGTCTCGCCGATACGTTCGACGAGCGACTCCTGCGCGACGCCGACGACCAAGTGCGTCGCGCGTGCCGGATTGGTCAGCGGGCCCAATAAATTGAAGATCGTGCGCACGCCGAGCTCGCGCCGTATGCCGGCCGCGTTGCGCATCGCCGGATGATAGCGCGGCGCAAACATGAACGTGAAACCGCACTCTCGCAGCATCATCGCCGCGCGCTCGGGAGCGATCTCGAGCGGAAAGCCCGCCGCCTCCAAGACGTCGGCACTCCCGCAGGCGCTCGACGCCGCGCGATTGCCGTGCTTAGCGACCGGGATCCCGGCCGACGCAACGACGAGCGCCGCCATGGTGGAGATGTTGAGCGTATTGGCGTGGTCGCCGCCGGTGCCGACCACGTCGACGACCATCGGTAAATCGTGCTCGACGTGCAGGCTGCGCTCGCGCATCGCGCGGGCCGCCCCCACGATCTCTTCGACGCTCTCGCCCTTGGCTGCAAGCGCGATGAGCAAGCCCGACGCCTGCGCCGGCGTGTAGTTGCCATCCATTATCTCGCCCACGAACGACGCGGCCTCGTCTTGGGAAAGGTCTTCCCCGGCAACGACGCGTCGCAGCAAGGGCGCAATCTCGGTCATGACACAGTCAGGATGACACGAGGACGAGAAAGTTTTCGATGATTTGCTTGCCGTGATCGCTCAAAACGGATTCGGGATGAAACTGCACCGCATGTACGGGGCGCTGGCGATGCGCGATGCCTTGAACGACGCCGTCGTCGCTGCGTGCGTTGACGTGCAGCTCGGCAGGAATCGTCTTCGGATCCAGGCAGAGCGAGTGGTAACGCGTCGCCGTGATCGGCATCGGCAAACCGGTGAAGAGGCCGTTGCCCTCATGTGCGATGCGTGAGGTCTTGCCGTGCATCTGCCGGGGTGCATGGATCACGGTCGCTCCCAATGTTTCACCGATCGCCTGCAAACCGAGACAAACGCCCAAGACGGGCATTCTGCGATCGATCGCTGCGCGCAACACCGTCATCATCTGCGGCGCGTGCTCCGGCCGTCCGGGGCCCGGGCCAACGACCAATGCATCAAAGCTTTCGAGCGTTGCCGGAATCAGCCGTGGGTCGTCATTGAGGAACACCTCGGGCGCAGCGCCGGCGGATGCGAGCAAGTGCACCACGTTGTAGCTAAAGCTGTCGAAGTTGTCGACGAAGAGTATGCGCGGTGTCACGCGATGCCCAGCACCTGGCGGGCGATGCGCGTTTTATGGAAGACTTCTTCGTATTCGGCGACCGGATCGGAGTCGGCGACGATTCCGGCCGACGCTTGCCACCAGGCTTGGCCGTCCTGCACGTGGACGCTGCGCAGGGTGATACAGGAGTCGAAATCGCCTCCGAACGACCAACGGCCGATGCTGCCGGCGTAGAATCCGCGCGTGACGGGCTCGTAACCGTCGATGAGCTGCATGGCGCGAATCTTCGGCGTTCCGGTAACCGTGCCCGCGGGGAATCCGGCTTGGAAGAGATCGAGCGCGTCGCAATCTTCGCGAAGACGGCCGACCACGTTCGAGACGATGTGCATCACATGGCTGTATCGCTCGATCTGAAGCAGTTCGTCGACCTGTACGCTGCCGTATTCGCAAACCGAACCAAGATCGTTTCGGCCAAGATCGACGAGCATGACGTGCTCGGCGCGCTCCTTTTCGTTCACGAGCAATTCGGCCTCAATACGGGCGTCTTCATCATCGTCACGGCCGCGCCAACGCGTTCCGGCCAGCGGGCGAATGCGCGCTTTGCGCCCCTCCAAACGCACGAGAAACTCTGGCGACGCGCCGAGTAACTCGCCGAACGGCGTGTCGACGAAGAACATGTATGGCGACGGATTCTCGCGACGCAGCGCGCGGTAGAGATCGAACGCGCTTCCCGCGAGCTCGGCGCCGAACCGGATGCCAAGCTGGAGCTGATAGACGTCGCCTTCGAAGATGCGGCGCTTCACTTCGGCCACCAACGAGAGGAAGCGATCCCGATCGATCGATTCGCGCATCGGTCCGGGGGCCGAGAGTGCGCCGGGTAACGCCGGCTTCGCCGCGAGCAATCGCTCGACATAACCATCGATTCGGCCCTCGCGCTGCGCCGAGTCGCCATCGCTGCACCAAATCGTCAACTGATGCGTGAAGTGATCGAAAATCAGCCACGTCGCGGGAATGGCGACGTAGGCCGCGGGCATGGATGGCACCGACGAGGCGCGCGCGGCAAGCCGTGCGTGGAAGCGCGCCGCATCGTACGAAAAGGCCAGGAGCGCGCCGCCGAGATTTCCGCCCGTGCCCGTCGGGCGATGGGATTCGATGAAGGTGCGCACCCGATCGTAGAGTGCCTCGCCCGAATCGAAATCGGCAACCGCACAATAGTCGAGCCCAATGAAAGAGTAGCGCGAGATGCGACCACCGCTCTCCACGCTTTCGAGCAGGCACGACGCATTGGGCTGCGCGAGCGCGGCATACGCGCCAATCGGCGTCAGCACGTCGGCCGGCACGATGCGAATCGAAGCTTGCGTCATTATTTACTGCGAGCGAGCTCGCTTTCACGCCTACGCCGAGTTGGCGGCGCGTACCTTTAGTTAGAGCTCGATACGAGCACCGCTTGCGAGGGCGAAGGGCTGCTACGTCAACAGCTTGCGCAAGTCCGATTCGTCGAGGATCGCGACGCCAAGCTGCTCGGCCTTGGTGAGCTTGCTCCCGGGTTCATCGCCGGCGACGAGATAATCGGTCTTCTTGCTTATCGAGCCGGTCACTTTGCCACCGGCCGCGACGATCAGCTCGCTGGCCTCATCGCGCGTAAGGCTCGGCAAAGTGCCGGTCAACACGAACGTCTTGCCGGCGAGCGTTCCATCCGCAGCCCGCGCCCGTTTCGGCGCCGTCATATCGACGCCGGCGCGCTTCAAACGCGTGACCACTTCGCGATTCGCCTGCTGACGAAAGAAAAGCGCGACGCTTCCGGCCACCTCCGGCCCGATCCCTTCGCTGCGCTGCAGCTCCTCCTCCGTCGCCTCGGCGAGCGCGTCGATCGTTCCAAAATCGCCGGCGAGGATCTGCGCGGTTTGCGTTCCTACGAAACGAATCCCAAGACCGTAGAGTAGACGCGCTAGGCCGCGGGCTTTGGAACGCTCGATGTTGCGCAGCAAATTCTCGACGCTCTTAGCGCCCGTGCGCGGCACGCGCCCAAGCGTCTGGGCATCGAGCTTGTAGAGATCGGCGATATCACGAACCAATCCCAGCTCGGTGAGCTGCTGCGCCATGACGTCGCCGAGGCCTTCGATATCCATCGCACCGCGCGACGCGAAGTGACGAAGCCGTTCGTAGACCTGCGCGGGGCAGGCCGCATTCGTGCAGCGCGACATCGCCTCGCCCGGCGGATGATCGACGTCGGCGCCGCAGACGGGGCAACGGTCCGGCATTCGGAACCGACGCTCCTTGCCGGTGCGCTCCCCGAGCACCGGCCCGACGACCCGCGGAATCACGTCGCCCGCACGCGTCACCAGCACCACGTCGCCAATGCGGATGTCGTTGTTCTTGATGTAATCGACGTTGTGTAGGGTCGCGCTCTTGACGGTAACGCCGCCGATCTGCACGGGCTCGAGCACGGCGTTGGGATTGAGCGTCCCGGTTCGGCCGACGCTCACCGCGATGTTGAGCAGCTTCGTACGAGCCTCACGCGGCTTGAACTTAAATGCAATCGCCCAGCGCGGGTCGCGGGCCACGACGCCGAGCCGCTCTTGCAGTGCCAGATCGTCGACCTTGACGACGACGCCGTCGATTTCGTAATCGAGCTCGTCGCGCCGCTCCTCCCATTTACGGCAGTAGGCGAGGACGTCGTCGAGCGTTCTTGCGCGCACGATGTTCGGGTTGATCGGAAAGCCGAGCTCCTCGAGCTCTTGCAATCCCTCCCATTGCGAGCGCACGTTCTCGCCGGAGACAAGCTGATAGGCAAAAAATGACAGGCGGCGTTGCGCGGTTAGTGCTGGGTCGAGCTGTCGCACGCCCCCCGACGCGGCGTTGCGCGGATTGGCAAAGATAGGCAGCCCCTCCCGCTCGCGCGCGCGATTGAGCCTTTCGAAATCGCTCTTGCGCAGATAGACCTCGCCGCGCACTTCGAGAAGACCCCGCGCGGATTTTTTCCGCTCTCGCAAGCGCAGCGGAATCGTCTTGATCGTGCGCAAGTTCGCGGTAACGTCCTCGCCGATGCGGCCGTCCCCGCGCGTGCCGCCGCGCGCGAGCGAGCCGTTCCGATAGTCGAGCGCGATGGCGAGGCCGTCGATCTTGAGCTCGCAGACATACTCGACGCCGCTGCCGGCGATTTTACGCGCGCGCTCATCGAAGGCGCGCAGCTCGTCGGGCGAAGCCGCGTTTGCGAGGCTGAGCATCGGCCGCAGGTGCTCGAATGGCGCAAACCGTGCCGATGCGGCGGCACCGACGCGCTGCGTCGGCGAATCGGGCGTTCGCAGCTGCGGATGAGCCGTCTCTAGTTCCACGAGCTCGCGCAGGAGCGCGTCGAACTCCGCGTCGGTTATTTGCGGATCGTCGAGCACGTAGTAGCGATAGTTCGCTTCTTCGATCTGTTCGCGAAGCGACTCCACGCGAGCTGTGGGGCTCATCGATAGGAGAGCGTAGCTACCTGAAGCGGATAGCCGTCGGGGTCGCCAATGATTGCGACGCGCCCAAACGGTTCGTCGTAGGGATCTTGAAAGACCGGAACGCCAAGCGCTTCGCAGGACGCGACGAACTCGTCCACGTTCTCGACGGTAAAGCCGAGCTGAAGCGAGCCGGGGCGGACCGCCAAAACGCCACTCTTACGATGCAGACTGAGAACCGCGCCGTCGCTCAATTGAAATCGCACCGGACGCTTGGGAAGATCCTGAAGCGCGCGCAGGCCGAGCACGTCGCGATAGAAATCTCGGGAACGGGTGAGATCGGAGCAAACCAGCATGACGACAGAGAACTTCGCCATGAGTAACCGATTGGCCCAAGCCTAGACTTCGACGGCTACACGACCGCTTTCGCCTAGGTCGTGCAGCGCGAAGAGGTTCTCTCGCTCCAAGCGATTGAGTTCCGCGTCGTCGGGCCGGTGATGGCCGACCGCGCGCTGATCGCGCAGTACGGGAACGAGATAGGCGCCCGTATAGGAGTGCTCGTTGCGCGCAACTTCCTCGGGGGTGCCGGTAGCGATCACGGTACCGCCGCGATCGCCGCCCTCGGGCCCAAGATCGATGAGATAATCCGCGGTTTTGATGACATCGAGATTGTGCTCGATGACGAGCACGGTATTGCCTAACTTCACCAAGCGCTCCAACACATCGAGCAGCTTGTGAATGTCGGCAAAGTGCAGCCCGGTCGTTGGCTCGTCGAGCACGTAGAACGTGCGGCCGGTCGAGCGTCGCGAGAGCTCCGTGGCGAGCTTGACGCGCTGCGCTTCGCCGCCGGAGAGCGTCGTCGCGGGCTGACCCATCTTGATGTAGCCTAAGCCGACGTCGCAGATCGTACGAAGCTTGCCGTGCACGCGAGGAATGTTGGCAAAGAATTCGTTCGCTTCGTCAACCCGCATTTCGAGCACATCGGAGATCGTCTTGCCGCGATATTTCACCTCGAGCGTCTGCGCATTATATCGCTTGCCCTTGCAGACTTCGCACGGCACGTCGCGATAGAAATCTCGGGACGGTCAGATCGGAGCAACCAGCATACGACCGAGAACTTCGCCACGAGTAATCGATTGGCCCACCTAGACTTCGACAGCTACACACCGCTCGCCAGTCGTGCAGCGCGAAAGGTTCTCTCGCTCCAAGCGATTGACCGCGTCGTCGGCCGTGATGGCCGACCGCGCGCTGATCGCGCAGTACGAACAATAGGCGCCCGTGTGGGTGCTCGTTGCGCGCAACTCCTCGGGTGCCGTGCATCACGTACCGCCGCGATCGCCGCCCTCGGCCAGATCGATGAGATAATCGCTTTGATGACTCGAGATTGTGCTCGATGACAGACTTTGCCAACTTCACCAAGCGCTCCAACACATCGAGCAGCTTGTGAATGTCGGCAAAGTGCAGCCCGGTCGTTGGCTCGTCGAGCACGTAGAACGTGCGGCCGGTCGAGCGTCGCGAGAGCTCCGTGGCGAGCTTGACGCGCTGCGCTTCGCCGCCGGAGAGCGTCGTCGCGGGCTGACCCATCTTGATGTAGCCTAAGCCGACGTCGCAGATCGTACGAAGCTTGCCGTGCACGCGAGGAATGTTGGCAAAGAATTCGTTCGCTTCGTCAACCCGCATTTCGAGCACATCGGAGATCGTCTTGCCGCGATATTTCACCTCGAGCGTCTGCGCATTATATCGCTTGCCCTTGCAGACTTCGCACGGCACGTAGACGTCGGGGAGAAAATGCATCTCGATCTTGATGATCCCATCCCCCTGGCAGGCTTCGCACCGGCCGCCTTTGACGTTGAACGAAAAGCGGCCCGGCGTGTAGCCGCGCATCCGAGCCTCGGGAACGAGCGAAAAGAGCTCGCGAATATGGTCGAAAGTGCCGGTGTAGGTCGCCGGATTGCTTCGCGGGGTTCGGCCGATCGGCGATTGATCGATCACAACCAGCTTGTCGAGCTGCGCGGCGCCTTTTACGCTTCCGTACGTGCCGCCCGGCGGCTGCCGATGAAGATGCTGGTTGAGCGCGCGCACCAAGACCTCATTGACGAGCGTCGACTTCCCGCTTCCGCTGACGCCGGTGACCGCCGCGAAGACGCCGAGTGGAAAGCGCACGTCGATTCCGCGCAGGTTATTCGCCTTGGCGCTGCGGACGTCGAGCCAAGCACGCGGCTCTCGCCGCCGGCGCGGTATGGGAATGAACTTGCGCCCGCTAAGATAAGCGCCGGTCTCAGAGATTGGATTGGCGATGACGTCGGCGAGCGTCCCCGCGGTGAGGATCTCGCCGCCCTCGGCGCCGGCGCCCGGACCGATGTCGACGACGATGTCGGCCGTGCGCATCGTGTCTTCATCGTGCTCGATGACGATCAGCGTGTTGCCGAGATCGCGCAGCGTGCGCAGCGTCGCCAGCAGCCGATCGTTGTCGCGCTGGTGCAACCCGATCGACGGTTCGTCGAGGATGTAGAGGACGCCGACCAAGGCGCTTCCAATCTGCGTCGCGAGCCGAATGCGCTGCGACTCGCCGCCGGCGAGCGTCGTCGCCGAGCGCGCGAGCGTGAGATAGTTCAAGCCTACGTTGGTCAAGAAGCCCAGGCGAGCGCGGATCTCCTTGACGATCTGATGCGCGATCTGATCCTGACGCGCCGTCAGCGTCAGGTCGCGAAAGAAGAGTTCGAGCTGCTCGATCGACATGCGCGTCAGGTCGTCGACGTTGCGGCCGCCGAGCGTGACTGCCAACGCTTCGGGTTTTAAACGTGCCCCGTTGCAGACCGGGCACGTCGAGGCCGACATGAACTTCTCGATCTCTTCCTTAACGTACTCACTCGACGTCTCGCCGTACCGCCGCTGCAAGTTGTTGACGACGCCTTCGAAGGAGGCGCGGTACTCCCAAGTCTTTCCGCCGCGCGACGTATACTCGAAGGTCTGTTCGCGGTCCGTCCCATAGAGGATGAGGTCGAGCACCTCATCGGAGAGCTGCTCGATGGGCGTGGTCGTTTTCACCCGGTAACGCCGAAGCACTCGTTCGAGCTGCTGCATGTAATAGGGATTCATCGACGGGTAGCGGCCGCTGCCCAGGTTACGGCTCCACGGCACGATCGCTCCCTCCGCGATCGACTTGCTGCGATCCGGAATTACCTTCCACGGATCGATCTCTATCTTCTCACCGAGCCCGCTGCAGGCCGGACACGCGCCGTACGGCGAGTTAAATGAGAACAATCGCGGCGCGAGCTCCTCGAAGGAGAGACTGCAGTAGACGCACGCAAAGGCCTCGCTAAAGGTCAGCTCGGTTTTGTCACCCAGAGTCCCTCGACTTCGCGCGGGATGATCTCCGTCGGAAGGGGACAAAATCACGGTGACGATGCCGCTGGAAAGCCGCAGCGTCGTTTCGACCGAATCGGCAAGCCGCTTGCGAATCTCGGGTTTCATTACGAGCCTATCGACGACGACCTCGATCGTGTGCTTGCGCTTTTTGTCGAGCACGATCTTATCCCGAAGCTCCTTCGTCTCGCCGTCGACGCGTACGCGAGTGAACCCCTCCTTAGCGATCTCCTCGAAAAGCTTCGCATACTCGCCTTTGCGGCCGCGCACGAGCGGCGCGAGCAGCACGATGCGCGTGCCCTCCGGCAGCTCGGCGATCGAATCGACGATCTGCTCGCTGGATTGCGTGCTGATCTCACGCCCGCACCGGTAGCAGTGCGGCGTGCCCACCCGCGCAAAGAGCAGACGCAGGTAATCGTAGACTTCGGTTACCGTACCGACCGTCGAACGCGGATTGCGGGAGGTCGACTTTTGATCGATCGAGATCGCGGGTGAAAGACCCTCGATGTAATCTACGTCCGGCTTCTCCATCTGTCCGAGAAATTGGCGGGCGTACGAAGAGAGCGACTCAACGTAGCGACGCTGCCCTTCGGCGTAGATGGTATCGAAGGCGAGCGACGATTTGCCGGAACCCGAGAGCCCGGTTACGACGATCAGCCGGTTTCGCGGCAGAACCAGGTCGATGTTCTTGAGGTTATGCTCGCGCGCGCCCTTGATAACGATCGAATCTAGCGACACGTCAACTAAGAGACCCCGGCAGGCTCGAGAAGTATGCGGGCGGCTTGCGCAATCGAGCTGCAGGTCGCGTCGGGAGGCGCGGCACCGGGCGGCAGCTCTTCGCCACGGACGTTGAGCCACACCGTAAAAAGCCCCGCCGCCAACGCTCCGGCAATGTCCCGCTCGTACCGATCGCCGACCATCGCGCCGTGGGCGGAGGCAGCGCCCAGCGTGCGGCAGGCGTGCGCAAAGAGCAGCGGATCGGGCTTTACCATTCCCACCTCATCGGCCAGAAATATCGCGTCGAAGTACTCGCTGATCTGCAACACCGCAATCTTGTTTCGGTGGGTTTCCGACAGGCCGTTCGTCACGATGCCGAGCTTCATGCCCCGCGCCCGCAGGGAGCGTAAAAGATCTATCGCTCCGGGAAAAAGGGTGAAGTACTTCACGCGATACTCGTCATAGCGCTCCGCACTGCGCTGCGCAAGCTCGGGATCGTGGCCCACGCCGACGCTCTCCAATGCCGTCTGCCACATGCTCGCGCGAATGCTGGCCAACTTCAGCTTTAGGTCGCCGACAGACAGCCGCGTCCAAAAACCCTCCGCCTCGGCAATGTACGCGGCTTTAAGCGCCAGCGCGTCGATACCATGCTCGGCGGCGACTTCGCGCGCAACCTCCTCGGCGGCGTTCTGATAGGCATTGGTGTCGTCGTGCAGCGTATCGTCTAAATCGAAAAGTACGACATCGAGTCGGCGCATTTAGCGGGGTGAGCTCATGCTCAGGCCGGCAATCTTCCCTTGACTGTCGAGCGCGAAGAGGAAATCGACTTTCTTACCGTTCTTGAATGTTACCACGTAGATTGCCGCCGAAACGTTGCCTTGCGTCGTAGCCTGTTGCTGGACGAAACTCACGGGCTTGCCGAGACTTCCAACCATCTTCTGCGCGTTGGCAACGGTCGCATTAGTGAAGTTCGCATTGGCATCAGTCGCCAGCTGCGAGCGGTCGATTTTGCCTGCCTGAAGTTGCGCAAAGATGGTTTTGGCGCGCGCGAGCATCGCCGGGTTCGGCGCCGGCGTGGCCGTTGCATTCGGAGCGTAGGGATTGGCCGCTTGCGGCGCGCCCTCGGGCGGCGGCGGCTCCTGCGCGGATGCGACGCTCGCACAAAGCGCCAAGGCAAACAAGCCGATAAGAATACGGGACATAATAACTCCTTTGCGCTACCTTCTAGTGAATATCCGGCAGACGCTGCATAAGGTACACCCAACCGTCCGCTGAGATGAAGACCGACCCCGAGAAGGGCGTCGAGAACTCGTCGATTACGATAAAAAGTATCCCAATGAAACCGACCAAAATGGCGGTCATGATGAGTTGCGCGGGACGGTTCTCTACTCCGAAGATATAACAGAACGCAACCATCGAGAGCGCTCCCACAACGAGCGCGAACCAAAGGATCGACGGCACGGCGGGCACCGCCTGGACGAGCCGGGCGCGCCTCGCATCGAGAAGCCTCTGCTCGTCGACGATCGCCGCTTGCTGCGCGGCAATTTGCTTTGCGTTGGACGGCGCATAGGTGTTAACGGTATAGGAAACACCTTCGAGTATGTGCATGCCTGTCTCGGGAACCTCTTGATCGCGCTCCAAAGCGGGCCACTCGATTCTAACGACCGTCGCAACGTAGTTTCGGAGGCCGGCGCGAATGCGCGATCGTGCCGGCTCGTCGAAACCATCCACGATGTGATAGAGATCGCCGGTTGCATCGGCTTCGGCTTCGACGTTGTCGACGGTAGTACCGTACTTCTGCCAGACGACCACCACGACGAAGCCGAGCACCACCGCATAGAGCACGCCGACGGCTGAGAAGAGATAGCCCGCGACGTCGTTGTGACGCATCAGCACTTCGGTCTTGAGGCGGCGCTGCAAAAAAGCATGAATGACGACGAAGCAGGCCACGACCGCCGCGACGACGAGCATCTCGGCGATGAGTCCGGTGACGTTGACGATCGTGCGCGTCAAAACGCCCACGGGCGCAAAGATTCCCACGGGCGCCTAGGATTCGACGAGTTCGGCCAGAGCCTTGTCGAAGATCTTGGGAGCCTTTCCTCCGAAGAGAATGCTCTCGTTGCCGCCGATCTGCTTGCGCAGCTCGATCAGCTCGTCGCGCAGGGCGGCCGCCTTCTCGAACTCGAGGCCGGCCGCGGCGTCGCGCATCTTGCGCTCGAGATCGCGCGCCATCTTCGTCGCGACGTCGCGGGGAAGCCGCTCCAGCTTCAGCTTGGCCGCATTCTCCTGCGTTGCCCCGACCATGCTGAGGATGTCGTGAATCTCCTTGCGGACCGATTTCGGCTCGATGCCGTGCTCGTAGTTGTATGCCAGCTGCATCTCGCGGCGACGGCGCGTTTCGCCTATGGCGCGCGCCATCGATTCGGTTACGACGTCGGCGTACATGATTACTTTGCCCTCGACGTTGCGCGAGGCGCGGCCAATGGTCTGGATCAACGACGTCCCGCTTCTCAGGTACCCTTCCTTGTCGGCATCGAGGATACCGACAAGCGAGACCTCGGGCAAGTCGAGCCCTTCTCGCAGGAGATTGATCCCCACCAAGACGTCGAAGACGCCTGCGCGCAGATCGCGCAGAATCGCGACGCGCTCCAGCGTGTCGATCTCGCTATGCAGATAACGGACGCGCAGTCCGTTCTCAAGCAAATAGTCGGTAAGGTCCTCGGCCATTTTCTTGGTGAGGGTCGTCACGAGAACGCGCTCCTTACGAGCGGCGCGCTGCGCGATCTCTTCCATGAGGTCGTCTACCTGATTGCGCGTCGGGCGTACCTCGACTTCGGGATCGACCAATCCCGTGGGACGAATGATCATCTCGACGACCTCCGAGCTGCGACCGGTTTCGTACGTCCCCGGCGTCGCGGAGACGTAGACCACCTGCGCGATGTGCTCGTCGAATTCGTCGTAGGTCAGCGGACGATTATCCAGCGCGCTGGGGAGGCGAAAACCGTGTTCGACGAGGACCTCCTTGCGGGAACGGTCTCCCGCGTACATGCCGTGGACTTGCGGTAGCGTCGCGTGCGACTCGTCCACGAAGAGTAGCCAGCCTTTTGGGAAGAAGTCGATGAGACACCACGGCGTCGAGCCGGGCTCGCGGCCGGTGAGATGGCGCGAATAGTTTTCTATGCCGTTGCAGTAGCCGACTTCGCGGAGCATGTCGAGATCGTAGCGGGTCCGCATTTCTAAACGCTGGGCCTCGAGCAGCTTTCCCTGCCGCTTGAAATAAGCGAGGCGCTCGTCGAGTTCCACCTCGATCGAGATGATCGCGCGGCGCAGTTTCTCCTCGGGCGTGATGAAATGCTTGGCCGGAAAGATCATGAGCTCGTCTTTGCGCTCGAGGTACTCGCCGGTCAGCATGTTGACGACGTTGATGGCCTCGATTTGGTCGCCAAAGAACTCGATGCGATGAACGAGCTCCTCATCAACGCCGACGAATTCGAGCGTGTCGCCGCGCACTCGGAAGGTTCCGCGCACAAGATTCAAATCGTTGCGCCGGTACTGCATGTCGACCAGCTTGCGCAGGAAGACGTCGCGGTCGAGCTCGTCGCCGACATGCACCCGCACCGACATCTCCATGTAGTCGGAGGGGGAGCCCAACCCGAAGATGCAGGAGACCGATGCAACGATGAGCGTATCGCGGCGCGTCAGCAGCGACTGCGTCGCGGAATGGCGCAATCGCTCGATCTCGTCGTTGATCGAGCTGTCCTTCTCTATGTACGTGTCGGTCGACGGTACGTACGCTTCGGGCTGATAGTAGTCGAAGTACGAGACAAAGTACTCGACGGCGTTCTTCGGAAAAAACTCCCGGAACTCGGCGCAGAGCTGGGCGGCGAGTGTCTTATTATGACAGAGCACGAGCGTGGGCTTACGGACGAGCTCGATCGTCCGCGCCATGGCCATCGTTTTGCCGCTACCGGTGACGCCGAGCAACGTCTGAGCGCGGTCACCCCGCAGCACGCCTCGAGCCAACGATTCCGTCGCTTTGGGTTGATCGCCGGCCAGCGCAAAGGGGGAGACGAGCTCGAACTCTTGTGCCATTGCCTTCCTCCAAACAGCCCCCGAGGGCCGAACGATTCAGTGGCGAACGACCTTCTTAGCGATGACCCAACAGCCGCTTCTCTTCTGTGGAAACTCTAATCCGCAATTGGCGGACGAGATCGCCAAGCGTCTGCGCCTCCACGTCGGCAAGGCGCTCGTTTCGGAGTTTAGAAACGAAGAGACCCGAGTTGAAATCGGCGAGAATGTCCGCGGCTCTGAAGTCTTCGTCGTGCAATCGATCTGCCGAGCGCCCAACGGTAAAGGCGTGAACGACGCGGTGATGGAGTTGTTGCTGATGATCGACGCGCTGCGTCGAGCCTCCGCCGCGCGCATCACCGCGGTGATTCCCTACTACGGGTACGCCAAACAGGATAAGAAGACCAAAGGGCGCGAGCCGATCTCTGCCAAGGTTATTGCAAACCTCCTCAAAGTCGCCGGCGCGCGTCGCATCGTCACCATGGATCTCCACGCCGCGCAGATTCAAGGCTTCTTCGACATTCCGGTCGACAACCTGATGGCGATGCCGGTGCTCTGCAACTATCTCAAGAAAGAAGGGCTCTGCGACGACAAGATCGTCGTCGTGTCGCCGGACGCCGGCGGCGTTCATCGCGCGGAGATCTTTGCGAAGCGGCTCAATAGCTCTCTTGCGATTGTCTTCAAGCGTCGGCCCGAACCTGACGTCGCAGAAGTTACCGATATCGTCGGCGAAGTCGACGGACGCGTCGCGGTCATCGTAGACGACATGATATCGACGGGGGGAACGCTCGCCAAGGCGGCAGAGGCGATCAAAGCGCGAGGGGCGACGCGCGTCTACACGGTTGCATCGCACGGCATCTTTGCCGGCGAAGCAGTTGCGGTGCTCGAACAGTCCGCGATTGAGAAGGTACTCTTCACCAACACGGTTCCGTTCGAGAGTGGCGCGAGGCATCCGAAGTTCATCCAGCTTTCGATCGCGCAAATTTTTGCCGACGCCATCGCCCGCATAACCACCAATCGGTCGGTCTCGGAGCTTTTCACGGGGGATGAGCCACCCGAAAGCCCTTTTAGCCTCCCGACCGAAGCCGTTGCGGTCCTCTAGCGCGTTCGTTTATAAAGGAAGCCGTGGCCACTAAAGAGTTCGATCTCTCCGTCGAGCACCGCGAGAAGCTCGGCACGACCGGTGCACAAGCGCTGCGAGCGGCCGGCAAGGTTCCGGCGGTGCTCTACGGACACGGCACGGTCGCCGAGCACATCGCCGTCGACGCGCGGGCCTTCGAAGAGGTGGTCCATCGCGCCGGGCGCAACGCGATCCTGACGCTCACCGACGGCGGCCGCAAACGCCAAACCGCGCTGGTGCGCGAGATTCAGCGCCATCCGGTCTCGCGCCGCGTCATACACGCAGATCTTCAGCGGGTTTCGGCCGACGAAACGATCGACGCGCGCCTCGCGATCGTAACCATCGGGGTCGCGGAGGGCGTCCGAAACAGCGGCGCCGTCATGGATGTGATAACCCACGAGCTGGAGCTCGAAGGGCCGGCAAGCCGTATCCCGGAGAACCTCGAGGTCGACGTCTCGGCGTTGGGCATTCACGATCACATTTCCGCCGGCGACATCGTGCTGCCCGAGGGCTTTCGATTGCTCACGGCTCCCGAAACGATCGTCGTCGCGATCGAAGCGTCGCGCACCGCGCGCGAGCTCGAAGAGGCCGCGGCCCCCACGGAAGCGGCGCCCGAGCCGGAAGTGATCGGCGAGGCCGAGCCGCCCGCTACCGAGGCCCAATAGCTGGCAGAGCCCGTCGGCTCAATCGAAAGCGTGACTCGGCGGCTCGTCGTCGGTTTAGGCAATCCTGGTGCAGAGTATGCTGCAACGCGCCACAACGTCGGCTTCATGGTGATCGACGAAGTCGCGCGACGCCACGGCATCACGGCGTGGAGGAAGAAAGACGGCGCGCAGCAGGCGCAGGATTCCGCCCGCGGCATCGTGTTCGTCAAACCCCTCACGTTCATGAACCTTTCCGGCACGCCCGTGCGCTTGATTTCAGCATGGTACCGGACGCCGCCATCGGGCGTGCTCGTGGTCAGCGACGACATGGATCTTCCGTTTGGAAAGCTGCGCATGCGACCCGGCGGCGGCCACGGCGGCCATAACGGCCTGCGGTCGATCATCGCAACGATCGGCGAGGGTTTTCCACGCATTCGAATTGGGTTAGGCCGCCCGGAGTACGACAGCGTCGATCACGTCTTAAGTCCGTTTCGCGATGACGAACGCCGCGTGTTGCCCAATATCGTAGCCGCAGCGGCCGATGGCGTCGAGCGTTGGATCGATGCGGGAATCGAACCCGCTATGCAACTGGTCAATACTTGGGAGCTCGCTCTACCGCCGGTTTAGGTCGGCACGTTACGCATTCACTAGGACCGTAGCCTCACCGCTCTGCGCGGTCGCCGCTGTTCGTTACGGACAACGCGACGCAGGCGCATCGATCCAACGATCTTGGCGCAGTACCCTTAGCAGCATGTAATGACGAATTGGCCGTCGGCTAACGCTCTACCGCGGCTGCGCGGACCGCGTGGTCGCGCAGCTTGCGGGTTCGTCCGACGAACGATTCCCCGCGTATCATCCGAGGCGACCACCTCGCCCTCGTCTGCCTGCGTCTGCGCAATAACTACATAAAGAGGGCTCGCTTCGGCGGCCCTCTTCGCGGCTTCGCTTACGGGCAACCGCTCGGAATGTGGTTGATCGCGGCGACCCGCGCTCCGATCCCCGGTGCCGTGTAAAGAAAGAGCATCGCGGTTAGCTCCGGGCAGACTTCCTCCATGCGCTGATCGCCGGCGCGTACCAGCGCACGAACGGCCGCCGCCCTATCGTCGCTGAGCGCCACGGCGTACGCGTCGGTATCGAACACGTAGGAGCGCAGGATGGCGTTACGGACCGGAACCGCTGCGAGGTAGACGAGCGCCAAGAGCGCACCAACGATTGCGAGCCGCGAAAGCGGATCGTCGTCGCGCCGGAAGCGGATGCGGTCGGCGATGACGACCGCGAGCGCGGCAAAGACGATGATGATGCCGCCTTCGATGAGCGCGATTGAAAGCTGATCGCCGTGCACGGTATATCCTCGCACGTAGTCGCTGAGATAGTTGAGCTCCGCCGGCGTGCTGCCGGCAAATCGTGCAATTCTTACCGGATTTAGGTACGACCAGGCGACGCTGACGGCGAGAACGCCGGCGATCGCGTAGGCGTACCATTGATGCGTGCGCGACGCGAGCCAAAGAACGATCGCCGCTATGAGCCCGGCGACGATCATGCCTACGATCGTATGGAAGATCCAATAAAGCGCCCAGATTCGCGTGAGCTCGAAGGTAAGATCGAGCGTCCGGTCGACGCGATAGAGATAGAAGGATGGAATGAAGGCGGCGACTCGAGCGACAAGCGCAAGAATCGCGCCGAAGCAAAACCGCACGGCCCACTCGCTGGCGAATCGGCGGCGGAGCCGATCGCGCAGCGCGGCCGCACCGCCCGAGTTCCAAAGATAGAAGAGCGCCGCGGCTTCAAAGAGCTGAATCAGTACGAATCCGACGACCGTCCAATGAGCGCGCCGAATCGCCGCGGCTTGGCGTGCGGGATCGACGAGCGCCGTCGCGGGCTCTCTGAGAAGCGCGGTTCGCGAAAGCGAGTCGACGCGCAGATCGAGCGAGCTAGGACGCTCGCTCGCTGCCGCGACGGCGCCGAGCAGCAACCCGAGCGCCACCACGAGCACCCATCTCATTTTTTTGGAAGCGGGCGCGCGGGGTTCCCGGCGACGCGCTCGCCGCTGCCGACGTCTTTGGTGACGACGGAGCCTGCGCCGGTCAAGGCTCCGTCACCGACCGTCACCGGCGCGACGAGCGACGTGTTCGACCCAATTGCGACGTCGCGCCCCACGATTGTCGAATTCTTCTTCGTGCCGTCGAAGTTACACGTGATGGTGCCGGCGCCAACGTTCGTCTGTTCGCCGATCGTCGCATCGCCGAGATACGAAAGGTGGTTGACCTTCACGCCGCGCGCCAGCTTTGACTTCTTGATCTCCACGAAGTTTCCGATGTGAACGTGGTCGGCGACGCGAGTGTCGCCACGCAGATGTGCGAACGGTCCCACCGAAACATCGCTGGCGATTGTGGAGTTCATCACGACGCTCTCGCGCACGGTCACGCGCGCGCCGAGAATCGCATGAGACAACCGGGAGTTCGGACCGATGACACAGCTCTCGCCGATTTTGGAGAGTCGAGCGATCGTCGTGTTGGGATAGATGACCGAATCGCTGCCGATTTCGAGCTCGGGTTCGAGGTAGGTCGTTTCGGGATCGACGATCGTCACGCCATCGCGCATGTGCTCTCCGCAGAGTCGCGCGTTCATCGCCTTGCGCGCTTGGGCCAGCTCGACGCGGTCGTTGATCCCCAACACCTGGAGATGGTCTGCGGCGATGATGGGGCGGACGAGCTTGCCCGCATTGACGAAGTACTCGACCGTATCGGTAAGGTAATACTCCGACTGGGCGTTGTCGTCGCGTAAGTTCGTTACGGCATCGCGCAATTCGGTCTCGTCGAAGGCGTAGATACCCGCGTTCATTTCGTCGATCGCAAGCTCATCGGGCCTCGCATCGCGCGTCTCCACGATGCGCTCGACGACTGGTCCGCGCCGTACGATCCGCCCGAAGCTGGAGGGGAGCGGCATCTTCACGGTGACGAGCGACATCACGGCGCCATTTGGCTGCTGCGTGCCGAGCGAGCCGATGATATCGTGGAAAATTTCTTCCGTGACCAGCGGCATGTCGCCGCAGGCGACGACGATTCGCCCGTCTCGACGGGGTTCGAGCCGTTCGAGCGCGACGCGGACTGCGTGGCCCGTGCCGAGTTGTTGCGCCTGCACCACGCTGCCGACGCCGAAGCGGTGAATCTGCTCTTCGAGCTCGTCGTTAACGACGACCAGGATCTCGTCGACGCCGGCACTGCGCAGTGCGCGCAGGACGTACCAAAGCATCGGCCGCCCACAAATCTCGTGGAGTACCTTCGAACGCGCGCTCTTCATGCGCGTCCCCTTGCCGGCGGCGAGAACGATCCCGCGTATCATACGGCCACCGCTTCGGACGTTACGAGCGCAAGTGCGCTGCGCAACCGTTCTCGAACGAGGTCGCGGCCAAGCAGTTCCATCGAGTCGTAGAGCGGAATCGACGTCGGGCTTCCCGTGATGGCGACGTAGAACGGCCGCGCGAGGTCGCGCGTTTTCTTCTCGAGCGTTTCGGCGACTCGTTGGAGTGCCGTTTCGATCGCGAAAGCGTTCCAGGTCGGGAGCCCGTCGAGCTCGCTCAGTGCGAGCGCGAGCGCTTGGCGCGTCTGCGCGCCGTCGAGCTTCTTGCTCTGCAAATCCTGCGGGTCCAGCCGGATGCGCCCAGAGAAGAGAAAAGCGAGAAGCGGTCCGAGATCGCTTAACCGTTCGATGCGCGGCGCGCAGAGCTCGGCTAGGCGCGTCAAGCGCTCTGGAGAAATCGCCCACTCGCGCACGCGCTCGACGAACGACGCAACGTCGAGACGCTCGCGAATGTAGCGAGCGTTAAGCCAATCGAGCTTTGCAACGTCGAAGACGGGACCGCTGATTGGGACGTGCTCGGGTTGGAATCGCCGCACGATCGCCGGCAGGTCCATGAGCTCGTCCTCGCCTTCGCGCGCGGCGTTGACGAGCAGGGCTAAGAAATTGATCAACGCCTCGGGCAAATACCCCATCGCTCGATAGAAGAGAATCCCGGTCGGGTTTTTGCGTTTGCTCAGTTTGCTCTTATCGGGATTTCGCAGCAACGGAAGATGCATCAGCTCGGGCGGCTGCCAGCCGAAGTAGGAATAGAGCAGGAGATGCTTGGGCGCACTCGAGACCCATTCTTCACCGCGAAAGACGTGCGTGATCGCCATGAGGTGATCGTCGATCACATTGGCGAGATGGTACGTCGGCATGCCGTCAGATTTCACGAGCACCTGCATGTCAACGCTGCCGTAATCGAACTCGATCGGCCCACGGCGCAAATCTTCGACGACGCAGACGCCCTCGCCGGGCACGACCATTCGTACGACGTAGGGTTCGTCGCGAGACTCACGCCGCGCGACCTCTTCCGGCGAGTAGCTGCGGCAAAGCCCATCGTAGCGCGATGGAAGGCCGGCGGCGCGCTGAGCGACGCGCATTTCCTCGAGACGCTGCGGCGTGCAAAAACACTTGAAAGCGTGGCCGCTCGCAAGCAGCTTTTCGGCATATTCGCGGTAGATTGCGGATCGCTCGCTCTGCCGATAGGGTCCGTAAGGGCCGCCGACATCCGGCCCCTCGTCCCAATCGAGGCCGCACCAGCGCAGCGCTTCGAGGATGGCGCGTTCGCTCTCGGCGGTGCTTCGCGCTCGATCGGTATCCTCGATGCGCAAGACGAACTCGCCGCCGTGTTGGCGAGCGAAGCAATAGTTGACTAGTGCGACGTAGGCCGTCCCGACGTGCGGATCGCCGGTCGGCGACGGCGCGATGCGTGTTCGTACCGCAGCGCTCAACCGACCAGCGCTCGCCGTTTACCGCACTCGCGTTCGACGAAGTCGACGATCTCCTGTAGCGGCGCGCCCGGGGTGAAAATCTCGCGTACGCCCAGTTCTTTGAGGCGTTTTGCATCTTCGGACGGAATAGTTCCACCGCCGAAAAAGACGATATCGGCGGCATCGTGGCTCTTCAGTTGCTCGACGACGAGCGGGAAGAGCGTCATGTGCGCGCCGGAGAGGATAGACAGGCCAATCCCGTCGGCGTCTTCTTGGATCGCGGTCTGCACGATCTGTTCGGGCGCTTGGAAGAGTCCGGTGTAGATCACCTCCATGCCCGCATCACGCAAGGCTCGCGCGATGACTTTTGCCCCGCGATCGTGGCCATCGAGCCCGGCCTTAGCGATGACGATGCGCAGCGGTCGGTCGTTCATCTTCTATTGCCGAGGGTAATCCGGAGCGGCGGCGGCTCAAATCGAGCGCCTCCTCGAGATTTCGCACCACGCGCGCGAGGGTGCGCCGCATCCGATGGAGCTCGATCTCGGTTCGGCAGCGGATGCTGTGCTTGTGAGTCACAGCACTGCTCGTTCGGTGTATCGTCCGTAGACTGCCGCCATGGCCTCGACGATCTCGCCTTCGGTGCAGTAGGCATTGACGCAATCGATGAGATGGGGCATCAGATTGTCATTTGGGTCGCGGCAGGCTGCCTGCAAACGCTCGAGCGTGCGCGCGAGGGCGTTTCCATCGCGTTTTGCGCGCAGGCTGCGCACCGCGTCGGCCTGCTCCCGCTCCATTTCCTCGGTGATCTTCAACAGATCGATCCGTTCCTCGTGCTCATCGTGCGCGAAGGCGTTGACGCCGACGATGATGCGATCCTTGGTTTCGATCGAGCGTTGGTACCGATAGCTCGCGTCGGCGATCTCGCGCTGGAAGAAGCCTGCCTCGATCGCTTCGATAATCCCACCGTACTCGGCGATTTGCGCGAAATAAGCCTCGGCTTGACGCTCCATTTCGTCCGTGAGCGCCTCGACGAAGTAAGAGCCGCCGAGGGGATCGACCACATTGGTCACGTTCGTTTCGTAAGCCAGCACCTGTTGCGTGCGCAGTGCGATCTCGACCGATTTTTCCGTCGGCAGCGCCAACACTTCGTCCATCGAGTTCGTGTGCAGAGACTGGGTGCCCCCGAGCACCGCAGCCATCGCCTCGTAAGCGACGCGCACGATGTTGTTCTCGGGCTGTTGGGCCGTAGCGCTGCAGCCCGCCGTCTGCGTGTGGAATCGAAGCTGCCACGAGCGAGGATTGCGTGCGCCGTATTTCTCGCGCATGTGGCGCGCGTAGATCCGGCGGGCGGCTCGGAACTTCGCAATTTCTTCGAAGAAGTCTATGTGCGAGTTGAAGAAGAACGAAAGGCGCGGCGCAAACTCGTCGACGTCCATTCCCGCAGCCATGCAGGCTTCGACATACGCAAAGCCGTCGGCGAGCGTGAACGCAAGCTCCTGCGCCGCGGTCGAGCCGGCCTCACGAATATGGTAGCCGGAGATTGAGATCGTGTTCCATTTCGGCATCTCTCGAGTGCAGAACTTGATCATGTCGACGATGATGCGCATGTGAGGTCGCGGGGGAAAAATCCATTCCTTCTGAGCGATGTACTCTTTGAGAATGTCCGCCTGAAGCGTGCCGCCCAGCCGCGCGCGCGGAATACCCTTCTTCTCGGCTGCCGCGACGTATTGCGCGAGCGCGATGCACGCCGGCCCGTTGATCGTCATCGAGGTCGTGATCTCGCCCATGTCGATGCCGTCGAAGAGCAGCTCCATGTCGGCGAGCGAATCGATCGCTACGCCGCACTTGCCGACTTCGCCGCGCGCCTGCGGCGCGTCGGAATCGTAGCCCATCAGCGTCGGCATGTCGAAGGCAACTGAAAGGCCGTGCTGCCCGTGCTCGAGCAAAAAGTGATAGCGTTCATTCGTCTGCGCCGCGGTGCCGAACCCGGCAAACTGGCGCATCGTCCAAAGGCGGTCACGATAACCGTTGCGATGGATGCCGCGCGTGTACGGATATTCACCCGGAGGAAGGTCGCGCGCGGGATCGAGCTCGGTGACGTCTTCCGGTCCGTAGACCGTTTTCAGCGGAACGTCGGAGATGGTTCGGTCGAGCGCACCGGAACCCGGACCCTTGCGCGCCCAAGCTCGGCTGGGCCGCTCGATCATCTTGAGCCTGTCCTGAGCTTGTCGAAGAGCCATAGCGGCCAAGCTTTTCGACGCCGTACGGGAATTTTCCCTAAAGGCCGAGTTCCGAGAGAACGCGATTGGCCGCTTCGTACGGGTCGAGCTCGTCGCGCGCTTGCGCTTGCAGCGCGCGATTGAGCCGCTGCTCTAACCGTCCTAGCGCGAGCTGGCGCACTTGATGCGTAAAGGCATCGCGTCGTCGCAGCTCAATCTCGCCGGTCTCGTTCAAATATGCCGCGTGCCGCTCGATCGCACCGACGAGCTCGTCAATTCCGCGGCCGTCCACTGCTTGCGTCATGACGAGCTCAGGTACCCAGCCCTGCCATTGCAACATCCCCATCATCGATCGGATTTCACGCCGGAGCTGGTCGGCCATGGGGTGATCCGACTTGTTCACTACGAAGACGTCGGCGATTTCCATGATACCCGCCTTGAGCACTTGGATCGAGTCGCCGCTGCCGGGCTGGAGCGCGACGATCGTCGTTTGCGCGAGCTCGGCGATCGCAACCTCGCTCTGGCCTACGCCAACCGTTTCGATCAACACGATATCGAAGCCGAAGGCGTCCATCAGCAGGACCGCGTCGGCGGTCGCGCCCGCGACTCCGCCGAGATGCCCGCGGCTCGCCATGGATCGGATGAAAACCGCTTCGTCGGTGAAGTGTTCGGCGAGGCGGATACGGTCGCCGAGTAGCGCGCCGTGCGAAAACGGCGAGCTCGGATCGACGGAGATGACGCCGACACGCTTACCGCGCGCACGCGCATTCCGAACCAGAGCGGAGGCGAGCGTCGATTTTCCGACGCCCGGGGGTCCGGTGAGGCCGACCGTCGTCGCGCGCCCCGTCTTGCCATAGAGCGCGCGAATGAGATCGCCGCCGTGGCCCGCCTCGGCGCGCGAAATCGCCCGAGCGAGTGCACGGGGATTACGCAACTCGAATTCGCGCAGGAGTTCGGCTTGCGAGCGATCGGTCAAATTCACCTTGGTGTTTGCTGCTCCCGGCAAGAGCTGACCTTCCTCACGTCTAACGCGAGGTTCCTCAGTGCGCTCGTCTGCGCGTCTCGCGGCTCTTTCACTCATCCTTAGTGTCGCGTTCTATTGCGCGGCGCCCGCGGCTGCCCAAACGCTGGTCGTGCCGCTGACCGGCAAACGCGTGCGCGACATTGCAGCGACGCAGCTCTTCCACACGCTCTTGCACGATTTTTTTCTCGAAGACGACGCAACGACGTACGTGCAAACCGGCGACATTCCGGCAATGTGGCTACGCGATTCTTCGGCCCAAACGATTCCCTACATTCGCTTCCAGAACACCTACCCGGGCTTACGGGCCCGGTTCGCCGGGGTTATCGAACGTAATGCGCGCAACGTTCTAGCCGATCCGTACGCTAACGCCCTGCAGTCCGACTACACCGTTTGGGAGCGTAAATGGGAGGTCGACTCACTGGCGTGGCCGGTAATTCTTGCGTCGATCTACTGGCGCTCGACTCACGACGCAACGGTCTTCACGCCGGATCTGCATCGCGCGCTTACATCGATCGTCGACACCTACGGTTGCGAAGAGCGCCATCGGACGTGCAGCAACTACGCGTATCCCGAGCTCGTCTATACCAACGACGAGTACAACGGTGCAACCGGCATGATCTGGGGCGCCTTCCGGCCTTCAGACGATCCCGTCGAGTATCGCTTCAACATTCCGCAGAATGCGATGGCGGTCGTCGCGCTGCGCGATATCGTCCAACTTGCGCGCGACGGCTACCACGATCGGATGCTGGCCGATCGTGCGCAAGCGCTGGGGACTCGCGTCCAAATCGGGGTCCAGCGGTACGGACGCTTCTTCGATAGCAACCGTCGCGTTTGGATGTACGCCTACGAAACGGATGGCTTGGGCAAGTACAACCTTATGGACGATGCCAACATTCCAAACCTAACGACGCTGCCCTATATCGATTGGTGTTCGTCTTTCGACTCGACGTACTTGGCGACGCGCGCCTTCGCCCTGAGCATGGATAATCCGTTTTACTTTTCAGGGCGTTACGCGCAGGGGCTGGGCAGCCCGCACACGCCCTACGGTTACGTCTGGCCGCTCGGCATCATCGGGCGGGCTTTGACGGCGACGTCGTCCGCAGAAGTCGCCACCGCGATCACGACGCTCGCCGAGACCGACGGCGAGAGCGGACTGATCCACGAGAGTTTCTATCCCGACGGCTATTGGCGCTACACCCGTCCGGAGTTCGGGTGGGCGAACGCACTGGGCGCGGAGCTTTTCTTTCGCAGTCTGGCGGGCGAATCGGCGACTCAGTTTGCCTGGGGTGGCCCGGTACTGCCCTTTGAGCGGCGCTCACAAACGCCCACCCTCGTGCCCTTCATCACGCAGGTCGAAAACGCGGCCGAAATCGCCGCAGCGCTGGGACGGCTCCTTCACTCGACCGGCGGTGCGATTCCCCACCAATGATAATTCCGGGCCAGCCGCCAAGTGCGTGAAATGGACCGAGGATATTATCGCTATCCATCGATAGCAGGCGACCGCATTCTCTACGTGTGCGAAGACGATCTTTGGAGCGTTTCCGTCGAAGGCGGCGATGCCGCGCGATTGACGGTCAGTTTCGGTACGTGCTCTTTTCCGCGGTTCTCTCCCGACGGCGCGTGGATTGCGTTTGTCTCGACCGACGAAGGTAATCCCGAGCTCTACGTGATGCCGTCGCGCGGCGGCGAGCCGCGGAGGTTGACGTTTCTCGGGGCGTCGCTCGCCTGGGCGGCCGGATGGAGCGCCGACGGAAACGATATCTATTTCGTCGCCAATCCGACGACGTGGTACGAAGGCGAGACACGTCCATTTGCAATTTCGCGCGACGGCGGCGCGCCACGTGAGCTCAACATCGGACACGCGCGCGCGCTCTCATTCGGCCCGCAGGGCCGTCTCGCGATTGGTCGCAACGCGGCCGATCCGGCGCGTTGGAAGCGTTACCGCGGGGGCACGTCGGGTGAAATTTGGATCGACAGCTCTGGAACGGGAACCTTCGCACGACTCGTGCTTCCCGACGGAAATCCGTGCTGGCCGATGTGGATCGGCGATCGCATCTACTTCTTGGCGGACCACGAGGGCATTGGCAATCTCTACTCGTGCGCGCTCGACGGAAGAGGCATCGTTCGCCATACACACGAGACCGAATATTACGCGCGATTCCCTTCAACCGATGGCGCGCGCATCGTCTACTCCGCCGGAGCCGAGATAAAGCTGTACGAAGTCGGCGCCGACACGGTGCGCCGAATAGAGACCGAAACGCGCTCGGCGATGCCGCAAACGGCGCGACGCTTCGAGAAGGCTTCGGAATCGCTCGAGCACTTCGAGCCGAACCCCGACGGAACGCAGCTCGCCTTCGATTCGCGCGGGCAAGAGTTCACGATGCCGCTCTTCGAAGGCGCGGCAATCCGTCACGGCGCCGGAGATCGCGCGCGCACGCGCCTAACGCAGTGGCTCTACGACGGCAAACACCTCGTCTCGGTTACCGACGTCGGCGGATTCGAGCAGGTCGCGCTCCGGCCCGCCGATGCATCGACGCAAGCAAGGCTCGTGACGAGCGGCGACATCGGACGCGTCACCGACTTGGTCTGCTCGCCGACGAGCTCGGTAGTCGCGTTCGCAAACCATCGCCACGATCTATGCGTCCTCGATCTCGACGACGGCAGCGTCCGCGTGCTCGATACTTGCCCCTCGCACCGGATCGGGGATCTCGCCTTCTCGCCGGACGGGCGTTTCATCGCGTACGTTTGGTGGCCGGCGCACGGTACGTCGATCATTCGCGTCGTCAAAGTCCGCTCGGGCAAGGTTCACGATATCACCTCCCCGCTGCGTACGGATAAATCGCCGGTGTGGGATCCAGAAGGCAAATACCTCTACTTCATCTCAACGCGCGACTTCAACCCCGTCTACGACGCGCTGCAGTTCGATCTTAGCTTCCCACAGGCCAGCCGGCCGTTCGTGGTAACGCTGCGTAACGACGTCCCCTCCCCGTTCGTGCCCAAGCCTAAGCCGATTCATCACGATCATCACGACTATCACGATCGCGAGCGATCGAACAGCAAACCGCCAAAGCCGGTCGACGTCGACATCGACTTCGACGGAATTACCGGCCGGGTCTTGGGCTTTCCGTTCGACGAGGGCGAGTACGGGCAGATCGTCGCAGTGCGCGAACGCGTTCTCTTCACGCGCTTCTTAGTGAAGGGAATCAAGCCGACCCGGCGCGAGGATCTCGACAACGAAGAACACGGAGCTCTTCTCGCATACGACTTCGACCAACAGCGGCTCGCAACGATCGCGCCGGAATGCGACGAGATTCGTCTCGGCCGCGACGGCCGAACGCTCATCTACCGCGCCGGCGACCGGCTTCGCGCGATCGATGCCCTCAACGAGCTTCCCGAAGAGGGCGACGAACAGAAGCCGCCGAGCGAACCGGGGCGCAAGAGCGGCTGGATCGACCTCGATCGCGCGAGCGTCGAGATCGTTCCACGAGATGAATGGGCGCAGATGTATCGCGAAGCGTGGCGCTTACAAGCCGAGCACTTTTGGGTCGAGGATATGAGCGACATCGATTGGGATCGCGTCTACCATCGGTACGCAGCCCTTTTACCGCGCGTGCGCACGCGGGGAGAGCTTTCCGACCTGATATGGGAGATGCAGGGCGAGCTCGGCACCTCGCATGCGTACGAATGGGGCGGCGATTACCGCGAGCCGCCGCAGTACCAGCGTGGTTTTCTCGGCGCGGAGCTATCCTGGAACGAAGATCGCGGCGCCTATTGCATCGAGCGCATCTATCGCGGCGATTCATGGAATCGCGAGCACGATTCGCCGCTCGCCGAACCCGGGCTGGACGTGCAGGAGGGTGATTGCCTCGTAGCGATCGGCGGCAAGCGCTTATCGCGCGACGTTACGCCGGAGCAGTTGCTCGTGAACTCCTCGGGACGCAACGTTTCGGTGACGCTGCGCACCAAGAAGGGTGACGAGCGAACGGTGCTCGTCAAAGCGCTTGCCAGCGAATCGGCACTTCGGTACCGCGCTTTTGTCGAAGAGAAGCGCCGCATCGTTCACGAACGCACCAACGAGCGGGTCGGCTACCTGCATATTCCCGACATGGGCCCCTGGGGGTTTTCCGAGTTCCATCGCGGCTATCTCAGCGAGTTCGATCGCAAGGGATTGATCGTCGACGTTCGTTACAACCGCGGCGGTCACGTATCGCCGTTGCTGCTCGAGAAACTTGCACGCAAGCGGATTGGGTACGACTTGCCCCGTTATGGAGCGCCGGTCCCATATCCGCCCGAGTCGGTCGGCGGCCCGATCGTCGCGCTGACGAACCAATTCGCAGGTTCCGACGGCGACATCTTCAGCCACTCGTTCAAACTCTATAAACTGGGTCCGCTCGTCGGCAAGCGTACCTGGGGTGGCGTCATCGGCATCGATCCGTACCATCACCTCGTCGACGGCACGCTGACCACCCAGCCCGAGTTCTCGTTCTGGTTCGTCGACGTCGGTTGGGGCGTGGAGAATTACGGCACCGATCCAGATTACGACGTCGACATCGCGCCGCACGACTATCGCGACGGCAAGGATCCACAGCTCGAGGTTGCGCTCGAATTGATGGAGCGCGCTCTCGAAGGATATGTCGAAATGCGTCCCGATCTCACAACGCGTCCATCGCTTCCGTTGCCCACGCTGGCGTGAGGGCGGCGCGCCCCATCTTTCTCGTGGCGGCCTTCGCGCTGCCGGCGATCGTCTACATCGCAAGCGCTTCTACGGAGCCGGCATCCTGGGATACTGCCGAACTGCAGGGTGTGCCGTACATTCTCGGCATCTCGCACCCGACCGGATTTCCGTTCTACGTTTTGCTCGGATACGCATGGTCGCACGTCATCGCGATCGGATCGGTGGCTTGGCGAATGAACGCGATGAGCGGCGTCGCGATGGCGGTTGCCGCCGCCGCGGCGTACGGCGTCGCGCTCGAGTTCGGCGCGAGCCTACCCGTCGCACTCCTCGCAACGCTCTGGTTTGCCTTCACGCAAACCGTCTGGGCGCATGCGATTCGGGCGGAAGCTCAGGATCTCTCGGTTGCGTGCTCGGCGCTCGCAATCTATCTCTTCCTCCGCTGGCTGCGCCACGGGGCCGGCGCGTGCTTCGCCTTGGCCTTTGCGCTCTGCGGCCTCGGCATGTCTGCCCATCCAAACGCGCTCTGGATCCTTCCGGCACTTTTTATTGGCGCAGCGATCGCAAAGCGCCGTCCGCCGATGCGACTCGCCGCAGCCTCACTCGCACTCGTCGCCGGCGGCCTGATGCTCTATCTCTATCTGCCGCTCCGATCGGAGTACGTCGTAACGCATCACCTCGATCCGGCCGCAGTCTTGCCGGGTGCGGGTGGCATCTTTTGGAACTACAACGATCCGCGCACGCTGCATGGGCTCGCGCTCGAGCTCACCGGAAGCGAATCGGAGACCCCCGGTTATTTTCTCGCATCGTTTAATCCCGTTCACCTGGAGGCCGCCCTTTGGGCGTTCGTCAGTGGAATCCACGAGCAGTACGACGCCTCCGCGACGCTGCTGATCTTTGGCGGATTCGTCGCGGCGTGGCGGCGCGATTGGCGCGCAACGCTCGTGCTCTGCATCGCATGCACCGCGGCACTACTCTTTTCAGTCGTCTATCCAAACGAGAGCGATGTTGGGCGCTATCGATTGCTGGCGGCTTGGCTTGCGGTTCCATTGCTCGGCGCGCTCACGCCGCAATCGAGGCGCGGCTTTTCGGTCTTATTGCACGGGCTGTTGATCGTTTATCTGGCAGCCGGCGCGGCGTTGGCATTCGATCGGCAGCGCGGCTTCTTTGCGCACGCCCCGGCTGAGGGAGGCCGCTGGGTAATCAATGCGGTGCGCCCGTACGTACCGCCCGGCAGCGCGATCGTCAGCGATTGGCTCGACGCCACGTCGCTCGCCTATGGAGCCTACGTCGACGGCTCGCTTCCAGGGCGTATCGTCGTTTCGGACGACAAGTTGCGCGTAGGTCTTTATCAGCGCTGGGCGCAGGCGCGCGCCGTTTTCGTGCTGGTCGACCCTCACGCCGTTTCAGCACTCCCCGGTACCCGCGATTACGCGACCCTCGATGCCTACCACGAGCTCTTCGCGGTCAAGCCCTGACCGTGCGGGACTCTGATTCTTGACTTTGGTTTCAATGTTGGCGTATATGGTAAATAATCGGTCCAAGATTGTTCCCTATGCCATCCAATCTGAGCCAAGAGCAATCCAGACCAATCCAAACGTACCTAAATATCCGAACCTACCCCCAAAGCACGGAGGAGCAATGAGCAGCAACGGCCGGACCCCCACCCTTGAACAACATTGGTCGAGCGACAGTCGCTGGAGAGGCGTCGAGCGCCGATACAGCGCCGACGCCGTCTTGCGCCTGCGAGGGAGTTTCATCCCCGAGCAGAGCTTCGCGCGAATGGGCGCGGAACGGCTGTGGAGCGAACTCAAGGGCGACGTGCCCGTGACGGCCCTCGGAACGCTCACGGGAAATCAAGCCGTTCAGGCCGCCCGCGCCGGTTTGCGCGCTCTCTACTGCAGCGGCTGGCAGGTCGCCGCCGACGCAAATCTCGCCGGCGAGATGTATCCCGATCAGAGCCTTTATCCCGTCAATAGCGTTCCGGCGTTGGTCGAGCGCCTCAACAACGCGCTCGCGCGCCTCGATCAGATCGAGTCTCTGGAGGGGCGTGGCGGCATGCATTGGTACTTGCCGATCGTCGCCGATGCCGAAGCGGGTTTCGGCGGCGCACTCAACGTCTTCGAGCTCATGAAAGCGCTGATACGAGCCGGCGCCGCCGGCGTGCACTTCGAAGATCAACTCAGCTCCGAAAAAAAATGCGGCCACTTAGGCGGTAAGGTGCTGATTCCAACGCAGCAGGCAGTGCGGCATCTGCTGGCCGCGCGGCTTGCTGCCGACGTGCTCGACGTACCCACGATCCTGATTGCACGCACGGACGCGAACGCCGCCAAGCTCGTGACGAGCGACGTCGATCCGAGCGATCGCGGTTTTCTCACCGGGGAACGCACGCCCGAAGGGTTCTACGTTACGAAGGCCGGCATTGAGGCGTGCATCGCACGCGGCTTGGCCTACGCGCCCTATGCCGACTTGCTTTGGATGGAAACGTCGGAGCCGAACCTCGATGAAGCGCACCGGTTCGCCGAAGCCATCCACGCGAGTTATCCCGGCAAACTGCTCGCCTACAACTGCTCTCCATCGTTCAACTGGAAAAAGAAACTTGATGCGTCCACGATTGCAGCCTTCCAAGATCGGCTCAATGCGATGGGCTACAAGTTCCAGTTCGTGACGCTCGCCGGTTTCCACGCGCTCAACCACAGTTTCTTTAGCCTCGCGTATGACTACAAGGCGCGCGGCATGACCGCGTATGCCGAGTTCCAAGCGCAAGAGTTCGCGAGTGAAGCGGTCGGATATACTGCGACGCGCCACCAGCGCGAGGTCGGTACGGGTTACTTCGACGAAGTCGCAAGCGTCATCGGCGAGGGCAAGGCGTCGACGACGGCCTTGGGTGAGTCTACCGAAGCCGAACAATTTTACGAAACCCCGAAAGGGCGTGCCGGCATAGCATGAACGTCGCTCCGGCCGGGTTTGCGATCGAGCGCGATTTGCCGGCCGGATTTGCCGACTTTTACGTGCGGCTGCGCCGGCGATTCACGCCGGCACGCGACGCGCTCGTGCAGGCGCGCAAAGATCGACTGGCTCGGGCGCACGCCGGCGATCTGCCAACCTATTTGCCCCCGTCCGAAGCGACGCGGTCGTCCTGGCGCATCGAGCTGCCCGCGTGGTGCGCGGACCAGCGCAATCAGATGACCGGTCCGGCTGACGACGCCGAGCTCTGCGTGAAGATGCTCAACTCCGGCGCACCCGGCGTCATGCTCGATCTCGAAGATTCGATGGCCAACACGTGGGATCACCTCATGCTGGGCCACCGCAACATCGTCGCCGCGCTCTACGGCGAGCTGACGTACGAAGATGCCAAGCGAGGCGGTACGGTCGGAATTAAACCGAGCGCGACGGTCGTATGGAACCGCGTTCGCGGCCTCCATCTTTCGCAAGCCGGCGTCATCGCGCACGTTCCCACCAGCGCGTCGCTCTTCGACCTCGCGCTGCTGGTTTTTCGACTCGAATACGATCGGCTGCGCCATCCGCTCTGCATCTACATACCGAAATCGGAGTCGGCCGAAGAGGCGCGCTGGTGGAATGAGGTTTTCGACGCGCTCATCGAGGCGAAGGGCTGGGATCGCGAATCGATCAAGGCAATGGCCCTCATCGAATCGCATCCGATCGCATATGAGATGGAAGAGTTCCTCTCGAACTTGCGCGAGTACATTTTGGGTCTCAACCTCGGCCGCTGGGATTACATGGCAAGCCTCATCCATTACAACCTCGAGGATCCGCAGTGGGTGCTTCCCGATCGCAATACGATACCGTTCGACGTGCCGTTTTTTCAGCGGGTGCGGACGCTGTTACCCGAGCTCGCGCACAAGCATGGTGCGCTCGCGATTGGCGGAATGACCGCGCTCTATCCCAGCCGTGAAGACCCGCAACTCAACGAGCGCGCGCTCGCGGTGCTACAACGCGACAAAGCCAACGAAGCCGCCTGCCTTATGGACGGTGCTTGGACGGGTCATCCCGATCAAAACGCCATTGCCGTCGCGCAATTTCCGTATCCCAATCAGTTGGAAAGGCAACCGGTGCTCGCAACGACGCATCCCGACTTGCGACCGGCGCCAAGCGGCGTGGGCGCCAGATCAATCGAAGGAACGCGGGCGGCGGTTCGCACCGTCATTCGCTACCGCCTCGGTGTGCTCGAAGGGCGCGGGGCAAGCCTGCTCGACGGATACATGGAAGACCTCGCGACCGACAGAATCTACCGTTTGATGATCGCGCAGCGCCTGCGTTATCCGGGGCCATACACTCCTGCTTCAATCGCAACGATGTTCGACGAGGAGCTCGCGCGGATTCTCGCCGAGCTGCCTGCCGAGACGAATGGAGAAACGCGCGGCCGATATCGGAAGGCGCGCGAAATATCCGAAGCGATGATCCTGCGCGGCGCATTCGACCCAACGTAGGAGGCGTCCAGGTGCGCGTCCGCGTTGCCGCCATCGCCGCGCTGGTTACGCTCGTTTTGCATCTCGCCGCGAATCCGCACTACGGTTTCTTCCGCGACGAGCTCTACTTCATCATCTGTGGTTTTCACCCGGCGTGGGGATACGTCGATCAGCCGCCCGTCGTACCGCTCCTCGCGGCCGGTTCGCAACTCTTCGGACATTCGCTCTTCGCGCTGCGCGCGGTCGCGGCGATCTTTGCTGCCGCCGGCGCCTATGTCACGTGTCTTCTTGCTTTCGAGCTCGGCGGCGGCGCCTTCGCTGCGGCGCTTGCGACGCTCGCTTATCTCGCGGCCGGCGTCTTGGAAAGCTTCGGCAGCAAGGTCGGCCCCGATATGGTGGGGCTGTGGCTCTGGCCGCTCGCCGCGCTGTACGCGCTGCGCATCATCAAAGGCGCCGATCCGCGCTGGTGGATCGGATTGGGCGCAGTCGTCGGCGTTGCGCTGGAGAGCAAGTACAGCGTACTCCTTTTTGCGAGCGCGCTGATCGCTGGGCTGTTGCTGACGCCGCAGGGACGCTCGAGGATGCAGTCTGGATGGTTCTTCGGCGGCGTCTTGCTCGCCGTTCTCGTTGCGCTGCCGAACTTTTTGTGGCAAGCCGTGCACGGCTTTCCGATGTGGGAACTACTGCGCAACGGCGCAAGCGGCAAGAACGTCGTCGCGAGCCCGGGCCTTTTTCTATTTCAGCAGCTCCTGATCACGAATCTCTTCGCGTCCCCAATTTGGATCATAGGCCTGATCTGGCTGCTCGCGAATTCGACGGCCCGTTTTCTCGGCTACGCGTACGTGATTTTGATTGCAACGATGATGGCGCTGCATGCCAAGTACTATTACCCGGCCGACGTCTACCCGATACTCATGGCAGCCGGCGGCGTCGCGATCGACGGTTGGACACGACATGCGTCGTTGGTCCGCGCCGCGGTGGCGGCGGCGACGGTCGCGGCGGGAATCTTCTTTGCCCCGTTTTCGGTGCCGGTGCTGTCGGAAACGGTTATGCTCGACTACACGAGATTTGTCGGTGCCGCACTGCACATTCCTCGATCGGCGCTCGCGACCGAACGTCGCCGCACCGCTGCGCTGCCCGAGGATTGGGCGGACATGCACGGTTGGCCCGAGCTCGCATCGACCGTCGCGGGCGTCTACTACGCGTTGCCGGCGCGCCGGCGCGATCGCGCGGCGATCGTTGCGAGCAACTACGGCGAAGCGGCCGCGATCGACTTCTTCGGCGCCCAATATGGCTTGCCGCCGGCGCTCTCTGGACACAATAACTACTGGCTTTGGGGCACGCACGGATATAGCGGCGACGTGATCGTCGACGTCAACGGAGATTGTGGCCGCCACGATTTTCCCGGCCTCTTTCGCAGCGCGCGGGTCGTCACGCGCTTCAATCCTCCGTGGGTGATCTCGTACGAGCAGAACATCCCGATCTCGGTCTGCGCCGGAATCGCAGAGCCTCTCGCGGAGCTCTGGCCGAAACTGCGCTTTTATATCTGATGACCGCGTAGAGCTACGCGCAAACTCTCCCGAAGCGGCTAAGCCTTAGCTGCAAGCCGGGACGATGTTTGTACTATTTGCAATCAGGTATTTGCGCGGACGCTCGCTTTTTAGTAGTACATTCTGCCGATAAATTGCTCGCGTTACCAAAGTTTGCGCGGATTAGAAATTGGGAAATGCTAGAGAATATGTGTGCGCACGGGGTCCTGTGGTCTTACAAGACTAAGGATGCGAGCATCGCCTTGGCGGAAAGGGAACATCTCGTCGAAGTTTTGCGGCAGCATTCGGGCTGGATCGTCGACGAAGTAGCGGCGCGCGTCGTCTTTACCGAATTGGTCGGCAATGTCATTCGACACGCGCCCGGCCCAATCGACATTACGCTGGAATGCGATGGGAAGAGCGTGCGCCTCAAGGTTGGTGACACAGGTCCGGGATTCGCATTAAATGCAAAGCTTCCCGAAAATATGCTGATGGAGGGCGGACGCGGACTCTTTATCGTCTCGTGCTTCGCGACACACGTTCAGGTCGAGAACAATAACACCGCGGGGGCCAAAGTCGTCGCGAAACTACCAAACAAGCCGAGCCTCGCCGAATTCCCTACTCGATGATCTCGAATAGCTCGTCGAGCTTCGTAAGCGCAAAAACGCGACGAACGTTGGGCCGTAGGCCGAGAAGCTGCACCGAGCCGCCTCCGCGAGCAATCAAGTCATTCTTTACATGGACGAGGCAACCTAAAGCGGTCGAGTCGATATAAGGGACCTCGCTCAAGTCGACGATCACATCGTCGGCGTCCTTGGACGGCTGTAACATCTCTAAGACACGCTCTTTAACGGACAGGTCCAGCTCCCCGGATAGAGCGATGCGCGCGATCCGCCGTCCGGACGATTCAAAGATCATTTCACTCCCCGTGAAATCGGACGGCGACATGTGAGGGCAAGACACGTCTTTACGCGATGAACTGCAGCTAGCCTCCAGCAAGAGCCATCGGACGGCGTGCACACCGAGCGTTAGGTCGGTTTCCTTTTCCATGCGCAGTAGACCAGGTGATCGTCAACCATTCCGGCCGCTTGCATGAACGCGTAGCAGATCGTCGGGCCAACGAAGCGAAAGCCGCGTCGAGACAAATCGGTACTCAATGCGTGCGACTCCGGCGACGACGCCGGCACGTCTTCGAGGCGCCGAGGTTCGTTCACGATCGGTTTACCGCCGACGAATCGCCAGAGGTACGCATCGAAGCTCCCAAACTCGCCGAGCAGCGGCAGCAGCGCTCGCGCGTTGCCGATTGCCGATGCGATCTTCGCGCGGTTCCGTACGATGCCGGGGTCCTGCAAGATTCTCTCGATTCGCGCCGGCGTGATACGCGCAACCAAGGCCGGATCGAAGCCGCGAAAGACCTCGCGGTAGCGAGGGCGCTTGCGAAGTATCGTCTCCCAGGTCAGGCCGGCTTGCGCGCCTTCAAGTACGAGTAATTCGAAGAGGGAAGAATCTACGTGGAGCGGCACACCCCACTCGTTATCATGGTATTCGATCAAGTCCGGCGTTCTCGCCCAAGAGCAGCGGCGTACGTCCGCCTCGTTCCGGCCGCGGCCGCGCTGACGACGTTCGTCGTGCATGTGATCGCCAATCCGCACTACGGCTTTTTTCGCGACGAGCTCTACTTCGCGATCTGCGGCTTTCGGCCGGCGTGGGGATACGTGGACCAGCCCCCCGTCGTTCCACTGCTGGCCGCAGGCTCGCAACTCTTCGGACATTCGCTCTTCTTACTCCGCGCGGTCCCCGCGTTCTTTGCCGCCGCATCGGTCTATACGACCTGCTTGCTGGCTGTCGAACTCGGCGGATCGACCTTCGCCGAGTACTTCGCTGCCCTCGTCGCGATCGTAACACCCGTGCTGATGCACTTTGGAGCCACGATAACCACCGACATCGTCGGCTTGTGGCTCTGGCCGCTTGCGGCGCTCTACTCCCTGCGCATCGTCAAAGGCGCGGATCCGCGCTGGTGGCTAGCAGTCGGCGCGATCTTCGGTCTCGCCCTCGAGAGTAAGTATAGCGCACTCTTCTTCGCCGTCGCCATCGTGGGCGCGCTCGTTGCGCTTCCCCAAAGGCGCGCGCTGGTCACGCCGTGGTTCGTCGGCGGCGTGCTGATTGCCGCAGCGATCGCGTTGCCGAACTTCATCTGGCAAGCGACGCACGGGTATCCAATGTGGACGCTGCTGCGCGATGCGGACGAGTACAAGAACGCGCAGCTATCGCCACTGGAGTACGTGGCAACGCAAATTTTAATCACCCATCCGCTTCTCGCACCGGTCTCGCTGGTCGGACTCGTAACGCTTCTGTGCCGCTCAGACGCACGGTTTCTCGGGATCGCCTACATCGCGCTGATCGCGCAAATGATCGCGCTGCACGGGAAAGATTATTATCCGGGGGACGTCTATCCGATCCTCATCGCGGCCGGCGCGGTGACGATCGAAGCTTGGACGGCTTCCGCGCTTTTATTGCGCCCCGCGCTCGCCCTCTACACGCTCGCCGCGGGCGTCTTGCTGGTTCCGCTGCTCATGCCCGTGCTGCCCGAGCGCACGATGTTGGCGTACGATCGACTCGCGCAGACGATGCTGGCTCGCGAGGTGGCTCTAGCAAAATCCGAGCGCACGCAGATCGGAAACTTGCCGCCGGACTGGGCCGACATGCACGGATGGCGCGAGCTCACCGCACTCGTTGCGCGCGTTTACCGCTCGCTCCCGCCCGCGCAACGCGCACAAGCGGCAATCCTCGCGAGCAACTATGGCGAAGCTGCGGCAATCGATTTCTTCGGCGCCGAATATGGCCTGCCGCCGGTGCTCTCGGGCCACAATCAATATTGGATCTGGGGAACGCACGGGTACTCGGGCAACGTTCTGATTGACGTGCACGGCGAATGCAACCGGGACGCCCGTCTCTTTCGCGTCCATCGCGTCGTGGCGCGCTTTTCCAATCCGTGGGGACGTCCGTTTGAGAATGGCTTTCCGGTTTCAATCTGCGAAGGCATCTCGGCGCCGCTCGCAACTGTCTGGCCGAAGCTGCGCAGCTACAACTAGAAAGCGCTAATTTAGTGCTTTCTTATAAGACGACGGCGGATGGCGGATCGATCGCGTTCAGTAAGTAGGGGTGCACGCGATCGGCAAGTCGCCATCGGCGTAACGGCGATACGATGTCGTGAGAGAGCGGTAAACCGGTCAGCACGGCAAGTTCGACGGCTTCGGGGCGCTGGCGACGCCAGCTGTTATAGAGCCTGCGGATCGCATAGTTGTTGACGGCTACTTCGGCCGCGTTTGCCACGATGGTGACGTGCTCGGCAATAGGGTAACTCGTGCGGGCTTCGTCGAGCAGCGAGCTGGCAATGCGATAGGAATGCGCGATTGCGTGCGTCGCATACCGCGGATAACCACTCGTCGCGAGATACTGACGTTCGCGCAAAATGGGATTCCACCAATGAAAACGATTCGGCGAGCGCAAGAGTCGCTCGGCGACCGGCCCCATCAATCGGTTCGGAATCCACGAAACGCCGAAGAACGGTGCGATCGGCACCGCGCGCTCGACCGCGTAATGCTGCGCGGTCCAGGCCGTTAGCAGACCTCCGAGCGAAAACCCGGCAACCGTCACGCGTTCCCCGAGTTCGCGCGCAATCGCGACGTACTCGGCGACCGCTTCGTAGAGGTCTTCGGCTCGCAACCGCTCGAGCGCGGGTGAAAGCGGATCGGCGTGGCCGTGGCGCGGCAGGCGCGGCACCAGCACGTTATGGCCGCGCTCGAAGAGATCGTGAGCCACGCGCTCGAACTGCGCCGGGCTCGCGCTCATACCGTGAAGCAAAACGACCGAACGCTTGCGCGGTGAGCAATGCACGAACGCGATCGTCCGTGCTCGGGCAGCGACGCCCGGATGGTCGCGGTCGATGAGGCGTTCGAGACGGCCAAAGCAGGTAGGCAAGCAAAATTCCTTAACAGCCTGGACGTGTATCTCCTGTCGGATCGCGCTCGCGAGCTTATCTCCGAAGAAGAACGGTACGGCGCCCATAACTACGCGCCGCTCGATATCGTGGTCGAGCGGGCCGAGGGCGTTTGGCTTTGGGACGTCACCGGGAAGCGGTATCTCGACTGCGTGAGCGCATACTCCGCGCTCAACGTCGGACACTGCCATCCGCGCATCTACGCGGCCCTCGTCGAACAGGCGCAGCGCGTCACCCTGACGTCGCGGGCATTGCGTAACGACCGGATGCCGGGATTCCTCGAAAAGTTGACACGCATCTGCGGTTTTGAGAAGGCCGTTCCGATGAACACCGGCGTCGAAGCCGTCGAAACCGCTATCAAGCTCGCGCGGCGATGGGGTTACGCTACCAAGCGGATTCCCGAGGATCGCGCCGAGATCATCGTCTTTGCGAATAACTTTCACGGACGCACGATCGCGGCCGTCAGCGCTAGCACGACATCGCAGTACCGTGCGGGTTTCGGTCCGTTTGTGCCGGGCTTTGTCGCCCTCCCGTTCGGTGACGCCGATGTGTTGGAGCGCGGCATCACCACCAACACGTGTGCGGTTCTCATTGAGCCGATTCAAGGCGAGGGCGGCGTTAACGTTCCGCCCGATGGCTATCTGCAGCGGGTTCGCTCGCTTTGCATGGAGCGCGAGGTTCTTTTCGTCGCCGACGAAGTGCAAACTGGATTCGGGCGCACCGGCGATATGTTCGCCTGCGATCACGAAGGTGTAAGGCCCGACGTACTTATCGTCGGCAAAGCGCTGGGCGGCGGCTATTATCCGGTATCGGCGGCTCTCGCAAGCGAATCGTTGATGCGCCTCTTCCAGCCTGGGGATCACGGCAGCACGTTTGGCGGGAATCCGCTCGCGTCGGCGGTCGCCGACGCTGCCCTTGACGTCATCGTGTCGGAGGACCTCGCTGCGCGCGCGCGGCGGGCGGGTTCCGCAATCGTGCGCGGACTGCAAGCCATCGCCTCGCCATCGATCGTGCAGGTTCGTGGCCGCGGATTGCTGATCGGCATAGCGCTGAGGACGCCCGCGAAGCAGCTCTCCGAAGCACTGCTCGAGCGCGGCGTCGCCGCTAAAGATACGCAGCGGCACGTCTTGCGGATCGCTCCACCGCTGGTTATCGATGACGACGCCGTTGCTTACTTTCTGGAGCGCTTCGCAGACGCGATCACCGCCGTCGATGCCCGCACTTGACACTCCCCCGGCAGGGCGTGATATGGTTGGCGAGCCGAAGCAGCGGCTCGTTCCGCTCACCGGATGCCCGCGGGTGATCCGGTCTTCACTTTAAGGAACTCGCGGCTAGTTCCATGGTGGGGCTGCTCCGGCAGCGCCTTTTTCATTTGGAGATGAACACATAGCAAAACTCCTGCGCGTTAACGATCAAATTCGCATTCGTTCGGTTCGGGTGATCGACGAAAACGGACTCCAACTCGGGATTTTGCCGACCGAAGACGCGCTGGCGCGCGCAAGACTTGCCGGGCTGGATCTCATCGAAATCTCGCCAAATGCTCAACCTCCCGTCTGCAAGATCGCCGATTACGGGCGGCTCAAATACGAGCAATCGAAAAAAGATAAGGACGCGCGCAAAAAGCAGCGGCACTTCGAGCTCAAGGAAGTGAAGTTGCGACCGAAGATCGAGACGCACGACTACGAGACGAAGGCCCGAATGGCCGAACGGTTGCTTCTGGACGGGAGCAAGATAAAAGTGACGATCATGTTTCGCGGGCGGGAGATCACGTACACGTCGTTCGGACGCAAATTGCTCGACCGCATGGCCGAAGACATGGCACCGCTGGCGACGGTCGAGCGCGAAGCGCGGCTCGAAGGAAAAAACATGTTCATGATTTTGGCGCCGCGCGCGACGCCAATGGGGCCGCCGAAGTTTTCTGTTCAAACGAAGGAGCGAACCAGTGCCTAAAATTCGAACCCATCGAGGGACCGCCAAGCGAGTGAAGGTAAGCGCGACGGGCAAAGTGTTGCACCGCCACCAGTTCAGCGGGTGCGGCCATATTCTCAGCAAGAAGACGCGCAAGCGCAAGCGCAACTTCCGCAAGGATCAGCCCACCTTCAAAGGCGACCTCAAGCGGCTGGCGCCAACCATTCCGTATTTGGTTTAGGGGTCCGAAGTAATGGCACGCATCAAACGCGGTGTTGGCGGCATCAAGCATCGCCGCAAGGTCATGAAACTGGTCAAGGGCTTTCGCGCCGCGCGCCGTCGCAACTATCGGGTCGCCAACGAAGCCCTTCTCAAATCGCTCGCGTATGCTTTCCGGGACAGGCGCGTTCGCAAGCGAGACTTTCGTTCATTATGGATCAGCCGAATCAACGCGGCGGTGCGCCGGGAAGGGCTTTCCTACTCGCTCTTCATGCACGGCTTGAAGAAGTCGGGAGTGACGCTCAACCGCAAGGCGCTGGCTGAATTGGCGGTTTCCGATCAAAAAGCATTCGGCGCCCTGCTCAATTTGGCGCGGCAAGCCTCCCAGGAATAGCATTTCGGGCACGATAACCTGGCCTCCGGCGCCCAAAAAGGTATATAATCCTCGGGTCATGCTACGTTGGGCCGCCGTCTTTGCGACGGCTCTGCTCTTGGGTATCCTCATGCAGGCTACGCCTCTCAGGGCGTCGCCCGCTATCATCTCGTCGCCCTCACCCTCTCCTAGTCCATCTGCCTCGCCCTCCGCCCCAAGTGCGTCCGCCTCACCGGGTCAAAGCCCATCTGCCTTGTCTCCGGAGATTTCCCAGCAGATCGATCGCTTGGCGATCGACCAAGTCCATCTCCATCGCACGCCGGGCATCGCGATCGGAGTCATCGAGGATGGCCGGCTCGTCTATGCGCGCGGCTTTGGATTTGCGACTCGGCACGTGCGGATGACGCCGGAGACCGAGTTTTATGCGGGTGATCTCACGATGCAGTTCACGGCCGCGGCGGTCTTACTGCTTGCCCAGGACGGCAAGCTCAAGCTCGACGACCCCGTTTCGAAGTACCTACCAACGTTTCGGTTGGGCGCCGACATCACGATCGCCCAATTGCTGACGCAAACCTCCGGTCTGCCGAATTACGCCGCGACGCCTAGATTTTCGCAGAGCTACACTCGCTCGATCAAACTCGCCGATCTCTTGGCGGCGATCGATGCTATGAAGCCCGCGGCGCGCCCCGGGACGGCTTACGAAAATAACCCGCTGAACTATTTGCTGGCAGGAGCGATCGTGGAGCGCGTCAGCGGTATTCCGCTCTCCGATTTTCTCGAGCAGCACATCTTCATACCACTCGTCATGGACCACACGTTTCTTGCCGGGGATAGCGGCATCTCAGCCACGCATGCAACCGGATACATGCGTACCGCACAAGGCTTCAGCCCCGCGCCGATGTGGGATCCTTCCTGGCTTGGGGGATACGCGGGGATAGTTTCGACGATCGACGATCTCGCGAAATGGGATGTCGAGATGCCGGTGCTTCTGCGCGTCGACGCCGTTCGAACGATCTTCACGCCCGCTGCGAGCATTGGTCCTACAAGCTACGGCATGGGCTGGGTGATCGACCACCGCGACGGCAAAGAGTTCGTCTGGTCGAACGGCGAGATTCAGGGTTATCGAGCGTTGAACGCGTTGCTCCCGACCGAGCACGTCGGCGTCATTGTCTTTTCGAACGCCGATTCGACCGACGGCGGCGTTACGGTTCCGCAAGAAATTGGAGCACGCATTCTCGACGTTCTCGAGCCGCCGACGGCCGCAGTTCTCGACAACGCCATCATCGCGCGAGCGAAGGAATGGCTCGCGCGGCTCGCGTCCAAGCAGCTCGACCGCACTGAGCTCACCCCTGCCTTTAGCGCCTACCTCACCGACGATCTGGTCGCTCGTGAGAATTTCGCCGCGCTGGGCCAAGTGGAATCCATCGTGCCGATCTCCAGCACGACGGAACCGAACGGCGATACGCTGTACGTGTTCTTAGTGCGCTATCCGCGCGCGCAATATCACTACGACTTTGCGGTCGCACCCGATGGCAAGATCGACGGAATCAGGCTGGTAGCTTAATCGTCGCCGTCGGCGAGACGGCGCCCCGTGGCCTCAACGACCTTGCCCAACATCGTCACAGCCTCCGCGCGCGTCGCGTTGCTGAACATGTAGCGCAGATGTTCGTCGGCATCTTCAACGATCAAGACGGCCCGACGTCCCAAGCGAATCGAAGCGATGAGCGAATTCAAATATGTTTCGTCTTCCGGCGCAAGGACCGACTGGTCTCCACCATCACGGTCGCGCTCGAGCAATCGTTTTAAAACGGAATCAATGTCGCTGGGTACTTCCACCACTAACCTCCAAGACCGATCTCCGCCACGTCGTACCAACGGGGCGGCGCGACCGTTGCCTGCTGATATAGTAACTATCGACCGATGCCGCTATCGATTCCATCTTCCCCGCTTAGTAGCCAAAACAGGGCTAGCATGGTTTTTGCGTCGGCTGTTCCCTTAGCGGCCAAGCGACGCGCCGCCTGAATTGTAAAGCATGCAACTTCAATCCGCTCGTCATCGTCAAAGGCCGTCTCGCCCGCTACCAGGTCGTACGCATGATAGAAATGCATGATTTCAGAGCAGAAGCCCGGCGTCATCCAGGCTGAACCTAGCGACTCGATTCGGCCCGCGCTATAACCCGTCTCCTCGCGAAGTTCGCGTTTCGCGCCCTCGAGTAGAGCTTCGCCGGGTTCGGCCGTCCCGGCCGGAATTTCCCAGAGCATCGAGCTGACGGGATGACGGTACTGACGTACGAGCACGACCTCGCCGGGCGTGGGCGTCGCGACGATGCCGAGAGAGGCGCCATGCTCGACAACGTCTACCCGGTGTACGGTCCCATCGGAATAGCGCAGCTCATCGGCGCGAACGCTAAAAACTCGTCCCTTATAAAGACGGCGGGACTCGATGACTTCGGGCGTTTCTTCCATCCGCCCGGGGCTTGGCGGAACGGTCGCATCACGCCTCGTAGATCGGTGGGTGCGGCGCTCACCATCGTCCGTTTCCGGCGAGATCGGTTGGCTTGCGTTCTTCCTCCTCGTCTTCGTCGCGGCCGTCTATCTGTTGGTGCGCTCGCTCGTCCCGCACCACTTTAACGACAAAATCGCGATCGTGCTTGCGGCAATCTTCGCAGGCCTCGTCATGATTGCGACCCGTGCGTGGCTTTCCGGACGATGGCGACGCGATTAGGAAGCCGGTCAGAACGCCTTGCAGGCGTGCGTGCGTTGCGCTCGGTCAAGGGGCGCCGCGAACGGCAACGCTTCGCCTTCGAAGGAGCCACCCTGCTCTTCGAAGCGGTCGCAGCCGACTTTCCGATCGACGAGCTGTACGCCACCCAGGCTGCTTACGAATCCACGTCGCTCGTGCGTGAGCTCGACGCACGCGGAACGCCCACGTTCGTGATCGATGAGGTTCCGGCGGCGAATATCTCGGACCTGACGACGCCCACCGGCATTGTAGCGGTCGCACAGGTACGCTCGTGCGGCGTCAATGAGCTCTTCCGTCGCGGAAGCCCGATTCTGGTACTCGCCGACGTCAACGATCCCTCCAACGCGGGCACCCTGCTACGGTCGGCCGACGCCTTCGGCTGTGCCGGAGTGCTATTCGGGCGTCTCGGCGTAGATCCATATCACCCCAAGGTGGTCCGCGGCTCGATGGGAGCTGTTTTTCGGCTCGCGTTTAGCGTCGCCGACCCGCCGGCGGCGCAGGAGGCGGCGGCCGCGGCGGGCGTGAGAGTCTTGGGCCTGGCCGTCGATGGCAGGGGGTTAACTCCGGAAGGATGGCAAGCTCCCCTGGCGCTCGTGGTCGGGCACGAACGACGAGGCTTAGGCCGTTGGGAGAGCCTCTGCGACGAGCTAGTGGGGATTCCCATGGGGGGCCGGGCGGAGAGCCTCAGTGCGGCGGTCGCCGGCTCAATCGCGCTCTACGAGGCAACCCGCTGGGCCGGAGACGAGAAGAGCGAGCAGCCGCAAGTCTAGCTCCGAAAAATGCCGCACGGGCGATGTGGCTGGTCTACTTTCGGGGACTCCTAAGAGAGTACTCCGGGCCAAAAAGTCAAGACTACCGGTGCTAAAAGTCGCATGATATACTCAGGCGACGGTGGGCCGAGCCGACGGCTCAGAAGGAGACTGCAAGCGCATGGCAACGTCCAATCTCTTCTGGAGGCTTTTCGCCCAAACAGGTTCGATCGACGCTTACCTCGCGTATCGAAGGCTGCACGGGGCACCGAGTAGCGGTTAAGGTTTACGCCGCGAGGCGAAGTCTCAGGTTTTTGGAGGCGCCCGGAAAGGTAGAACGAACCGGGCGCTTTGCTTTGGAAGACGGATGATGGAACTGGCAGAGAGGGTTGCCGAGCTGCAGCAGCGTTTTGCCGCAGCTGCGAACGACGTCACCGACGAGCAGGCCCTCGAAAGCGTGCGAATTGCGTATCTCGGCAGGAGCGGTGAGGTAACGAAACTGCGGCGCACGATTGGCACGCTGCCGCCACGCGAGCGTCCGCAAGCGGGCGAAGCGATCAACGACGCCGTGGCCGCGATGGAAGCAAGGCTGGAGGAGCTGCGCTCGCTCCTGGAAGAGCGTAGATTCGAGTCGGAACTCGCGGCATCGATCGATGTAACGTTCCCGGCGATTTTCCCTACGGTCGGATCGATCCACCCGGTTCGGCGCATCATCGCGGAAAGCTGCGCCTATTTTACTCGCCACGGCTTCGCCGTTGTTATCGGACCCGAAGCGGAACCCGATTACTACAACTTCGAGGCGCTCAACATCCCCAGCGACCATCCGGCTCGAGAGAGTTTCGATTCGTTCTGGCTCACCGACACGTTGTTGCTGCGACCTCATACCTCGCCGATGCAGATCCGTACGATGCAACAACACCGTCCACCCATTGCCATCGTTGCGCCCGGAAAGTGCTTCCGCCGCGACGCCCTCGACGCGCGCCACCTCTTTCAGTTTCATCAAGTCGAGGGACTGCTCGTCGCAGAAGACATTCATTTCGGCCACTTGAAGGGGATGCTCACCGGGCTCTGTCGCGAGCTTTTTGGCGCGGTTGCGAACGTGCGCTTTCGGCCTTCCTACTTTCCGTTCACCGAACCGAGCGCCGAAGTCGATACGACCTGTCCTAAGTGCGCAGGAAAGAATGCCGACTGCTCGATGTGCGGTGGCTCCGGGTGGATCGAACTCGGGGGAGCGGGCATGGTGCATCCCAACGTCCTTCGTGAAGTCGGTTATGATCCCGATCGCTATTCCGGTTGGGCATTCGGCTTTGGCGTCGAGCGCCTCGGGTTGGCACGCTACCACGTCGACGATGTTCGCCGGTTCGTCAACAGCGATCTTGATTTTCTAGCTCAACTGGCTTGATTAGGTTCCTCACACCGTGCGCGTCCCAATAAGCTGGCTTCGCGAGTTCGTCGCGCTGCCCAACGATACCGAAGCGATCGCGGATCGATTGGCGATGCTCGGCTTCCCCGTTGCCGCTCTCGAGAAGCGGCCAAAGATCGGCGGCGTGGTCACCGGCAGGATCGCTACGGTAGGGAGGCATCCCAACGCGGACCGGCTGCTCGTCGCGAGCGTCGACGTTGGATCGACGGCCCCATTGACGATTGCGACGGCTGCCACGAACGTTGCGCCCGGCCAGACCATTGCCGTGGCAACCGTTGGTGCGACGCTTCCAGGCTTGACGATCGAAGCACGGACGATGCGCGGAGTGGCATCGCAAGGCATGATGATCTCGGCGCAAGAGTTGGCGTTGCCCCCCGAGTGGTTCGAAGATGGAATCATGCAGCTCGATGCAATTGCCGCCATCGGCGCTGACGTCGTCGAGATCTTCGGCCTCGACACCGACGTGCTCGACGTGGAAATCACCACGAACCGCCCGGATGCGATGTCGGTCGTAGGGCTTGCCCGCGAGCTCGCTGCGTCATACGGCGTCCCTTTACAGCTGCCGTCGTTCGCCAACCCCGGCGAGGCGCGCGAACCGCCAGACGCACGGCCGGAGGTCGAAATCGAATCGCCCGATTGTTACCGCTTCGTCGCGCAGCGCTTCGACGGTGTGCGCGTCGCGGCGGCTCCGGCTTGGATGCGAGTTCGCCTCGCACTGGCCGGCCAGCGCCCCATCAATAACCTCGTCGACGTCTCGAATTATGTGATGCTCGAAACTGGACAGCCGCTGCACTTTTATGACGCCGATGCCATTTCGGAAATGAAGTTGGTCGTGCGCGACGCGCGGGAAAGCGAAAAGCTGGTAACGCTCGATGGCGTCGAGCGCACGCTCTCACCGCAAGTGCTCGTAATTGCCGATCCCGAGCACGTGCTCGGTATCGCCGGAATCATGGGTGGGGCGACGAGTGAAGTCCACTCGAACACGACGGCGATCGTTCTCGAAGCGGCCAGCTTCAACGGCGCGCGGATTCGGCGCACGAGCAATGCACTTGCGCTGCGCACCGAAGCTTCGACGCGACACGAAAAGGCGCTTGCGCCGGCGCTGACCGACATCGGCGCAGCGCGCGCGGCGCAGCTCTTAGCCGGCCTGGGCGCAACCGCATACCTGCCCCGTGCGTTCGGAGCCGACCTTGCAGCGGCGCGGCCGATAGCGCTTCGCGCGGCCGAGGTGCGCCGACTGCTGGGTCTTGAGATTCCGGCAGATCGCATTGCCGCGCACCTTCGGGCACTCGGGTGCGAGGTCGCGACGGCGCAAGACGATACGCTCGCGGTCACGCCCCCCGCGTGGCGGCGCGATCTCACGATTGCGACCGAACTCGTGGAAGAAGTTGCACGCATCGAAGGATACGACCGTATCCCGGCCGTCGTTCCATCGGTTCCCGCGCACGCGATCTCGAGCGCGGCCTTCGATTTGGAGAACCAAATCGCGCGTTCGCTCGCGTGCCTAGGTTATCGTGAGGTAATCACGCACTCGCTTCGTGCAACCGGAGACTCCGCCGCGGTCGAGGTCCTCAACCCGCTCTCCGAGGAGCAGCGCTTCCTGCGCGACTCACTGGGGCCCGGACTACTCGAGTACTTCGCGACGGCGCCACGTGCGCGCATCTTCGAGATTGGTGAAGTTTTTCGCCGCGAGCAAGAGCGCATCGTCGAGAAGACCGCGGCCGCGTTCGGCTTTTCCGCTGACACTTCCGACGATCCGCCGTGGCGCGATTCGTGCTTTCTGCGACTCAAAGGTGACTGCGAGGCACTGCTGCGTCAGTTGACTGGGCGTGCAGCCGTTACCACGCCCGGCGCGCGGCCAGGTTTCCATCCCGGCAAGACCGCCCTCGTCTCAATCGACGGGATCGAGCTAGGCGTCATAGGCTGCATCGATCCGCGCATCGCAATGGCACGCGCGGTCGAAGGAAAAGCGTACCTGTGCATTCTCGACGTTGCTGCGCTGCCGCCTTACCAAACGCCTCGCTACCGGCCGCCGTCGAAGTTTCCTTCCACGTATCGCGACGTTGCGCTCGTCGTCAAAGCCGAGATTCCCGCGCGCGAAATCGAGGAGACGGTTGCCGCCGCGCTTGGCTCGCTCTGCACCGGAGTGGAGGTCTTCGACGAGTATCGCGGCCCACAGGTAGCGACCGGGTACAAGAGTCTTGCGGTCCGCATGACGCTCCAGCGTTTCGACGCAACGATTACCGACGAAGAGGCCGACGCGGCAGTCGGCCACGTGCTCGATGCGGTGCGCGAACGGTTCGGAGCGTCGATTCGAACGTGATCGGGGGTTTCGCCTGGCCCGACGCCGTCATCGTGATCGTGCTGGGTATCGCCACCTTCAAGGGGTACTCACGGGGGTTCGTCTCAGAGCTCGGCGGTGCGGTCGCCGTGACGGCAGCGCTTGTCACGCCGTGGTTTTACAACGGCAGCTTCGACCCGCAGATCCAGCGATTCGCGCACCTCGGACCGGGATCGGCCCACGTCGTGGGAATGTTCGTGACGGGTCTTGGAACCTACGTTGTAATCTTGCTTATCGCGCGCTTGCTCGGCACGATCGCCAAGCTGCCGTTACTCGGAATCGGTAACGCGCTCGGCGGCGCGTTTATCGGCTTTGCAAAGGGCGCGATCTTCTTATGGCTCGTCCTCTTCGTCGCACTTTTCTTCCCGCTCTCACCCGACATTCGAGACGGTCTTCATCAATCACGTCTCTCGCCGTACCTCGTGAGTTACGACGCACCAATCGACGACGCCATTCTTTCGACTATTCCGTGGTTTGCGCGCCCCTTCGTGTTGCCGTACTTTAGGCGACACCACTTATGACGCGCAGCTCGAGCTGGATTGCATCAATCGCTCCGAGCAGCTCGACTTCAGTGATGTCACCCATCGTGCCGAAGCGGACGATCTTTCCGGCAAGCTCGGCTTGGCCGGCCGCGAGAACGATACCGTGGTTCTCGCGCAATGCCTTCAACAGACTGCTGGGGTCCACGCCGGGCGGCGGATAAGCGGCGACAACGGTCGGCGAATGCGCGTCGGGCTGCGAAACGAGCGTAAACCCCATTGCTTGTAAGCGGGAGCGAACGGTTTGCGCAAAGTGCGCGTGACGTGCGTACGCCGACTCCATTCCCTTCGCGTGATAACGCTGCAGCGCAACCTCGAGCGCATAGAAAATCGAGATCGGCGGGGTCCAGGGCGTCTGTCCGTCGCGCGCCGCATCCCGCGCGTACTGCAAATCGAAATAGAAGCGCGGGATACGCGCGGCGGCAGTGCGCTTCCACGCGCGCTCGGTCAGCGCGACCATTGCAACGCCGGGGGGCGCCGCAAGGGCTTTCTGCGACGCCGTGACGACCGCGTCGTACCCCCATTCGTCCATACGAAACTCCGACGCGCCCAGCCCGCTCACCGAATCGACGAGCGTGATCGCTCCATGATCGCGGAGAATGGGTGCGAGCGCCGCCATGTCACATGCGACGCCCGTTGAGGTTTCGTTGTGTGTCAAAAGGACGCCGGCAATCTCTCGTTGCGGATCGCTCTGGAGACGCGCTTTGAGCGCATTAGGATCGAGGGCGGCTCCCAGCGGCGTTTCAAGCGATTCAACCACGCAGCCGTAACGTTGTGCGATCGCGGCAAAGCGCTTGCCGAACGCTCCAACCGGACACGAAAGCAATCGGTCGCCGGACGAGAAGAGATTGGCAACGACGGCCTCGAGCGCGCCGGTTCCCGAACTGCCGAGTAACAGAATATCTCCCGTCGTACCGAAGACGGGACGCAACCCCTCGACAAGGCGCTCGCAAAGCTGTGCGAACTCTTCGCCGCGGTGATTGATCAGAGGCCGCGCTCCGGCTTCGAGCACCGGCTGCGCGACGGTGACCGGTCCGGGAAGGAATAGAAGTTGGCTAGACATCGAAATATTGCTTCGATGGACGTTGCAAGCATCCGCCTGACGGAGCTCTCGAACTGCGCCGGCTGCGCGGCGAAACTTGGCGCCGCCGAATTGCGCAGCGTCATGGAGCGCGTCTCCCCGGCGACCGACGATCGCGTGCTGGTCGGATACGGCAAGAGCGACGATGCGGGCGTTTACCTTCTGCGCGACGATCTCGCACTCGTATCGACGGTCGACTTCTTCACCCCAATCGTCGACGATCCGTACGATTTTGGCCGCATCGCGGCGACGAACGCGCTCTCAGACGTCTACGCGATGGGAGGCCGGCCTCTCACCGCGCTCAACATTGTGGCCTTTCCCGAGGAGCTCGATCTCGAGATCTTGTCTCGCATCCTGGAGGGCGGCGCGAGCGTCGCGCGCGCTGCGGGCGTCGCGGTTATCGGCGGCCACACGATTAAGGATGCTGAGCCGAAGTACGGCATGGCCGTTACCGGAGTCGTGCACCCGCAGCGCATCGTGACGAATGCCGGTGCTCGCATCGGTGACGTCCTCGTATTGACCAAGCCCCTTGGCACGGGAATTCTCACGACGGCGCTCAAACGCGGCGCGATCCTGCCTGGAGAGCTTGACGAAGCCGTATGCGCGATGACGACGCTCAACGACCGAGCAGCGAAGGCAATGCTGGCAGCGGAAGCGCACGCAGCCACGGACATCACCGGCTTCGGTCTCCTCGGTCACGGCGGCGGCATGGCCCGCGCTTCGGGCGCTCGATTGATACTCGACGCAAGCGCCGTTCCGTTTATGGACCGTGTGCTCGAGCTGATCGAGGCCGGCATCGTACCGGGCGGCACGCGCCATAATGTACAGACGCACGCCACCTTCACCCATTTTTCGAGCGACGTGCCTGAGGCGGTCCGCGTCGGCCTCTCAGACGCGCAAACCTCCGGCGGTTTGTTGATCAGCGTTGCGCCCGATGCGGCGGATCTGCTCGCACGCGAGCTGCGCGCCTGCGGCGCCCTCGCCGCGGTTATCGGTGAGGTGCGGGAAGGCGAGGGCATCGAGGTTCGCTGAGCTAAGCGGCGAGCCGGCGCCTCAACCGGCTCGCCTGTTCGCCTGCTACGGGGTAATGAGCATTCCTTTGGTGTTGCTGGGCGGCCCGTAGAAGCCGACCATATAGCCCTTGAGGTTTATTCCATTGATCAACGTGGTTCCGACGCCGTGCGGATCGTCGATCGAAGTCCACATGGCCTTCTTGAGGGGCTCCTTCAGGAGAAAGCCGTGCGTGTTGCCCTTGCCGTCGACATACGCACCAACGATGTTGCGACGATCATTGACGCCGAACGGGTTGGTGGTTGACGATCCGGGATATTCGAAGGTCGAATAGCTGCTTCCAATCTTAAGGAAACCGATCGTCGTGGTACCCGACACGTAGAAACCGACGATGTCGCCTTCATTGTCGATGGCCGATGCCGTGACGTTCCTGGCGCCCGGCGGCTTGATCGGCGTAAACTTGCCGGTAGCCTGATTCAGTTCGAAGCCGAAGCTCACGCCGGCTCCATTGGTATAGAAGCCGACGGCGAGGCCGGAATCGTTCAGGCCGAGTATCTGCGTCACGGTGCCTTTGCCGATGTTTGGATCGGTGTAGCTCGTAAACGCGCCTTTCCACCGAAGGAATCCGCGGTTGACTCCCTTTGAGTCGACCCAGAAGCCACCGGTATTGCCGTTGTTGTTGATGCACGTGACTTGCGTTTGCACCGAACCGGGATAGTTCTCGCTCGTGAAGTCGGCCTGTGCGTAGGGCGACTTCACGGTATAGCCTTTGTTCGGACTGCTGGGAGACCCGCTCCCGTAGTAACCTGCGATGACGTTCGAGCTGTTTATCCCGAGCAACTGATTGAAGTGCGGGTCTTTATTGCTGCCGATCGTCTGGAACGAGTACGCAGCAGGGGCCGACCCAGCGCTGGATGGCTCTTGGGATTGGGTGAGCGATGTTGTTGGCGTTACGGAGCCGCCGCTGCACGCCGTGGTAATCGTCGCCGTCACGGCGAGTGCGGCAGCAGCACCTAACAATCGAAATTTCGCTTCGCGGGAAGTTGGCATGGGAACTCCTCTTAAGTGATTGGAGAATTCTACTCGACGACGCCTTCGGAGGCGTTAGCGGGCGGCGGCGAGGCGCTCCCAACCGTACCAATTCCGATTCGCATTGGTCAAGCAACCAACGACGACGTTGCCTACTCGTTCCAACGTTGCGAATGCTTGACTGTTTAACGCTTGATCGTCGACTTGCGCGCAGACCGGCGCTTGACCACACCGTTACGGCGCTTCGCGTGACTCGAGCGTGTCGCGCCCAGTGCAGTCGAAGCGCGTAATGGGACGACGTTGCTTACTTTGGCGTGTTCGGTTCCAAGCGGAACGGGCGTGATCAGTCGCTTGCCCAGCGCATGATAGAGTACTTCGGAGAGCTCATCCACCGGCACGAAACTCATGCTCTCGCGCACTTCTTTTGGTATGTCGTCCAGATCCATCTCATTACGACGCGGCAGTAAGATCTTGCTGATTCCCGCACGTTTCGCGCCGAGTACCTTTTCCTTCAAACCCCCGATCGGCAAGACTTGGCCCGTGAGCGTTATCTCGCCGGTCATCGCCAAATTGGGGTCGACTTTGATGCCGGTCAGCATCGACGCGATGGAAGTTGCCAGCGCGATGCCGGCGGAAGGACCATCTTTTGGCGTCGCCCCGGCCGGAACGTGAATATGAATGTCGTGCTTGGCAAAGTAGTCATCGGGTAAGCCGAGCTCGCTCGATCGCGACCGCAGGAAGGTCACGGCGGCCTGCGCGCTCTCCTTCATCACGTCACCGAGTTGACCCGTCAAGACGAGTTTACCGGTGCCCGGCATCGCCTGGGTCTCGATGAAAAGGATGTCGCCGCCAACCGGCGTGAAGAACATTCCGGTCGCGACGCCGATCGACGCGACTCGCTTGCGCACCTCGTTGAAGAAGCGCGGCTTACTGAGGTACTCCGTAAGGTTCTCAGGCTTCACCCGCGCCTTATAGCGAGGGCTCTCCGCGATCTTACGCGCGATTTTACGGAACACCGTACCGATCTCGCGTTCCAAATTTCGCACGCCCGCTTCACGCGTGTAATCGTTGATGATCGCCCGGATCGCCTGATCGCTGATTTGGACCTGCGACTCGCGCAATCCGTTGGTCTCGCGTTGCTTCTTGACGAGGTAACGCTTTGCAATTTGAAGTTTCTCGAACTCAGTGTAACCCGAAAGCGTGATAATCTCCATGCGATCGCGCAACGCCGGTGAAATCGAGTCCAGCGTATTGGCGGTGCAGATGAAGAGTACAGCGGAAAGGTCGAACGGCAGATCGAGATAGTGATCGCGGAAGTTGTTGTTCTGTTCGGGATCGAGCACCTCAAGCAACGCCGATTGGGGATCGCCCCGAAAATCTGCGCCCACTTTATCGATCTCGTCGATCATCATCACGGGATTTCGCGTTCCGGCATCGCGGATTGCCCGTACGATGGTGCCGGGCATGGCGCCGATATAGGTCCGCCGATGCCCCCGAATCTCGGCTTCGTCGTGGACGCCGCCTACCGAGAGACGCACGAACTTACGCCCCATCGCGCGTGCGATCGAATGGCCCAACGAAGTCTTGCCGACGCCGGGCGGCCCAACGAAGCAGAGAATCGGCCCCGATAATCTCTTCTTGAGCTTTCCGACTGCCAGATACTCGACGATTCGGTCCTTGATTTTTTCCAGATCATAATGATCCTCGTCGAGGATGACGCGCGCCGCCTTGATGTCGATATGGTCGGTCGTTTCGACATTCCACGGGAGCGTCACCAACCAATCGAGGTAGGTGCGGATGACGCTGTATTCCGGACTGGCCTGCGGAACTTTTGACAGCCGGTCGAGCTCTCGATCGGCGGCCTTCTTGACGTCGGCCGGCATTCCCGCGGCATCGATTTTCGTGCGCAGCTCGTTGGTCTCGGCCTGCTGCGGATCGACCTCGCCGAGCTCTTCCTGAATCGCGCGCAGCTGCTGACGAAGGTAGAACTCGCGTTGGTTCTTCTCCATCTCGCGCTGAATATCGCTCTGAATCTTATGACCCAGCTCGACCACTTCGAGCTCCTTGGTAAGTAACATCGTCAGCTTGCGCATACGCTTCGCGGTATCGCGTTCCTCGAGCAGCGCTTGACGGTCAGCGGTCTCCAGGCGCATCGTCGAGGCGACGAAGTAGGTCAACACGACTGGGTCGGTAATGTTGGCAACCTCCATCTCCATCTCGCGCGGCGCCTGCGGCAAATAAGAGAGGAGCTTCTGAAAGAGTCCCGCGAGATTGCGCTGCATTGCAACGAGCTCTTCGTTTTCGACGGTTGCGTCTGGAAGTTCCGTGTAGGCCGCCACCATATATGGCGAAACTTGCGTGAACTGCTCGATCTTGAAGACTTGCTGTCCGGCGACGATACAGCGCAGCGTGCCGTCGGGTACTTTGAGCATTTTCTGAATGACGCCGATCGTTCCGACGCGCTGCACGTCGTCGGGACCCGGTTCTTCAATCTCACGGTCGCGCAGAACGACGAGTCCGATCGGTTTGCCTTCGCGCAGCGCTTCCTCGACGAGCTGGATGCCGGGCTTTTTGACGACCGCTAGCGGAATGACGGTGTGGGGAAAGAGCACCGCTTCCTGGAGCGGTAGAATTCCGATCAGATTCGCAGGCACGATGTTGCTGGATTTTTGGGCCATGTATTTAGGTGTGCGTCCTCTTTACCATGACGTGAAGCTCGGTTCGCGCCGTCTGCATGTACGCGGTCGCCGCAATTGGCGCGACAACGATCAGGAGGCCGTCTTCATAACTCGCCTCGACGCCTTCGTACTCGACCGCGACGGGAAGGGATATTCGTTTTACGAATTCGCCGTGAGCGATCTCTTTCTGGACGAACGAGCCGCACCGAAATCGCGCCGCTTCGCGGCGGCGCCCGGCAGCGACGAGATAGCTCCCGTCGAACCCGACGCGAAACGTCTCGGGATCTGCGCCGGCGACTTCAATGATAAGGACGATGCGCCGTCCTTCGTCATCGATGAAGACATCGACGTTGGGCTGGAACGCGGCGAGGCGGGTTCGCATGACGAACTCCATGAGCCTTATTAACCCGTTACCTTAGCACTCGGATGCGTTGACTGCTATCTCGACCGATCATGGCGAGGCTGCGCGATGGCCTACAAGCTCGGATCGGGAAGCGGGCGTCCGGTCGGCCATGCGACGCACGGCGCGAATTGAATGCGCAGGGCGGTGAGGGCGTCGGGCGGCACCTGGACTCTGAAGAGTTGCGGATGCTTCGTCGGTACGCCGTAGACATCTCTGGGCGGGAATCCGCTCACGTTGTAGCCCGGCACGTGCGTCGCAGCAAGCACCCGGTTGATGGCCGTCGCGTCTGCGGCAGACTGGTAGTCGGCAGTGCGTTGACCGAGCCAGGTCGAGCCGTCTTCGGCCGTGTAGAGAAAACCGATTATCTCGCCGGGAATCATCGTTGTGGTCGAGAGCACGAGGTCGATGCGCACGATCTGCATAGCGCGCGAAACGGGCGCCTGCAAAACCTTCGGCACCGGGCGCAACGAATCGAGGCAGGAGCCGTTCTCGAGCGGCTGCTGCATAGCAGGCGGCGGCTGCGCGTTCGGCGGCGGTCCTTGGGCCGGCACCTGCGCCACAGCGTTAGTCAGAACGGTAAGGAAGAACGTCGCTAATGCAAACATGGCCGCAATCTTCGCCTAAACTGCTGCGCCGCCTCGGTACCCGCGATGCCGCTCTGATCGTCATGGGCGGCATCATCGGCTCCGGGATTTTCATGAACCCGTCGGTCGTCGCACGGCACGTTCATAGCGCAGCGCTGGTAATGCTTGTCTGGATCGCCGGCGGCGCTATTGCATTGCTCGGTGCGGGCATTTTCGCCGAGCTTGCGGCGCGCCGCCCGCAAGACGGCGGCCTGTACGCCTATTTGCGCGATGCCTTTCACCCCGCGCTCGCATTCATTTTCGGCTGGACACTTTTGCTCGTTTCGCAAAGCGGCGGAATGGCAGCCGCTGCCGTAACGTTCGCCGCCTATTTTGCGCCGCTCACCGGCTGGCACGCACCGGCGGCAACCATCGGCGTGGTAGCGATTGCATTCTTCACGGCTATCAATGCGCTCGGCGTGCGGACCGGTGCGACGACGCAGAATGCATTCATGGTTCTCAAGGTCGCGGCGATCGCGGCCTTCGCCGCCGTCGGGCTCTTTTCAGTGCACTCCGCAGCCGCAACGCCGCCTTTACCTCTGGCGGGCGGCATGGCCGCGGTGGGCCTCGCGATGGTGCCGGTGCTCTTCGCTTATAGCGGATGGCAGACGTCGAGCTTCATGACGGCGGAGCTCAACGACCCCGCCAGAACGCTGCCGCGCGGATTGATCGTCGGCGTTCTTGTCGTCGTCGCGCTTTACGTCGCGGTCAATGCCGCCTGTCTGCGGGCTCTCGGTATCGCGGGCCTGGCCGCGACGAACACGCCGGCTTCGCAAATCGCCCAACTCGCGTTCGGAAAAGTCGGTCTGCGCGTCATGGCGACCGTGATCGCGCTCTCGACGCTCGGCTTCTTGAGCAACCAGATTCTTACGTCTCCACGGGTCTACTTCCAGATGGCTGCAGACCGGACGTTCTTCCCGCAGCTCGCTTCGGTCAATCCGCGGACCCACGCCCCCGTCGTTGCCATCGTGCTGCAAGGGGTGATCGCGATCGTCATCGCGCTATCGGGCCGTTACGATCAAATTCTCAACTACGTGACGTGCAACGACTACATATTCTTCGGCTTGGCCGCAATCGCGCTGATCGTCTTTCGGAATCGTGATGCGCGCGATCCCCAAGCGCCGCGTCCTTTCTTTCGAATGCCGGGACACCCGGGCACCACCCTGCTCTTTCTCGCGGCCGCCTGGTGCATCGTCGGCGACTCGATCCTGAACTCACCGCACGACACTCTGATTGGGGTCGGCATTCTGCTCTCCGGTCTGCCGGTCTATCTGCTCTTTGCGTCTCGCACTGGGAAGTTGCGCCCGCGCACGATCCAGGCAGTCGAGGATCCGCGGCAATAGTTCTGCCGCGGTTCCGCGCAAGACGCAATCGACGCGCGCGCTGATCGCGGTATTTTCCGGATTGATCTCCGCGACGTAGGCGCGGTCATTGTAGTGCGTGGCGAGCGCCGCGGCGGGATAGACCACGGCACTCGTGCCGACGACGAGAATGACGTCGGCGCGCGCGGCCGCCGCTTCAGCTTCCCGCCAAATCGCGGCCGGAAGCGGCTCGCCGAACCAAACGATCTGCGGGCGAAAGCGTCCGCCGCAGCCATGATCGATCTCGCATAGGGAGAGCCCGTTGCCGTCAAGCGCGCGGCGAGCCGCGCAATGCGTGCATCGGGCCTCGCGCAAGTTGCCGTGCAGCTCGAGTATGTTGCGCGAGCCCGCGCGCAGATGCAGCGAATCGACGTTCTGAGTCGCCAGCGTGAAGTCGCCAATCGCGTTCTCGAGGTCGGAGAGTGCGTGGTGGGCTGCATTAGGCTGGGCGTTCTGATGTGCGGATTTTCGCTCGTTGTACCACGTCCAGACCAATACGGGATCGCGCGCAAAACCTTCAGGCGAGGCGAGCTGTTCGACGCGATGCGTGCGCCAGAGCCCACCGACACCGCGAAAGGTCGGCAGCCCGCTCTCGGCCGAGATCCCCGAACCGGTCAGCACGAATACGCTCTTCGCTTGGCGTAGTTGCGCGCACAGACCGTCGAGCGATGGTGACACGGGACGACTCGTTACGGCGATGATTTCACTTTTGCGAGAAAGTTGTAAAAGCTACCCTTGACGGTAGCGGTTCCCGAAATCTGGCCGTCGCCCGCGAGCGTGCCGCGTACGGTAAATCCGCCCATCGCCGAAAGATTGAGCGTGATTTGACCCTCGCTCACGTTGCCGGTCACCGCAATCGTTCGACCGTAGAGCGGATCGGGGCGGACCGACTCGGAGACGTACGTGCCGCTGACGATGCCGTGATTGAACTTCAACTTCATGATGCCCGAGTAGGGAACTTTCTGCGGACCAAACGTCGGCTGATATGCCGCGACGTAGGTCGCCTCCCAGACCCGGCCGTGCACGACGACGGCGAGCGCCGTCAGCGATTGGAGCGATGTCAGGACCGCGAGGACCGCGGCGAGGCGATAGAGCTTCATCGAAACGGCTCCTTTCAGGGCGCCATAAGCCGCTGCCACTCCTCGCGGCCGATCCGCAGCGTTTGCTCGTCGAGTTGCGCCAGCGGCGCGGCGACGAGGCGCTCGCGCTCGCAGAGGTCTTGTTCTTTCGTGTCGACGTAGAGCAAACCCGTGACGAACTCGCCGCGCGCCTGCGCTTCGTGGATCGTTTTGAGCGCCTGCATGGTGTCGGTCGGATCGTAGTCGACGTCGAGTTTGCGCAGCAGCACGTGCGAACCGTCTTCGAGCTCGACGTCGCGCACCGTGCCGGGCTCGTAATCGACGGCGATCTCGCGTCCGCCGGAGATGTAATCGGCGGTGTGCAGCACCACGTCGTGATCCTTCACGTAGGCGTAGCTTTTCGTCGAGCCCTCATGATCGTTAAACGTGACGCAAGGACTGATGACGTCGAGAATCGCCGTGCCGCGGTGCGAAAATCCGGCCTGAAGAAGTGGAACGAGCTGCTTGCCGTCACCGGAGAAGGAGCGGGCAACGAAAGTCGCTCCAAGCTCGATCGCCAAGCTACATATGTCGATCGTGGCGTACTCGTTGATCTTTCCGCCTTTCTGCGTCGAACCCACGTCGGCCGTCGCCGAGAACTGGCCCTTGGTCAAACCGTAACAGCCGTTATTCTCGACGATATACGTGCAATCGAGATTGCGACGAATCATATGGCAGTACTGTCCGAGGCCGATGCTCGCGGTGTCGCCGTCACCGCTGATGCCCAGCACGAGCAGTTCCCGATTGGCGAGTTTCGCGCCCGTCGCGGCCGAAGGCATGCGCCCGTGCAACCCGTTAAAACCGTGCGCCTGCTCGACGAAGTATGCCGGCGTCTTCGAGGAGCATCCGATGCCGCTCATTTTCGCGAGCTTATGCGGCTCGATGCCGTACTCGTAGAGCGCCTTGATCAAATGGTTGGTGATCGAGTTGTGGCCGCATCCCGCACAGAGCGTCGTCGGAAGCCCCTTGTAGATTTCGCGGGTGAGGCCGATGATGTTGAGATTTGCAGTCAATTCCTACTCCGCAATGACGGCCGGCTCACGTTCGGCCTCCAACAAAGGGTCGATGATGACGTGAGCGTCGATCGGAACGCCGTTATAATGGCGGATTGATTCGAGCCGGCCGATGAGATACGTCGGGAGCTCCGCGCGCAGGATGCCGTACAGTTGTCCGTCGCGGTTCTGTTCGACGACGTAAACGCGCTCGTGGCGCTTGACGAACGTAGCGACCTCCGGAGAGAGCGGCAGAGCACGCACGCGCAGGTAATCCGCCTCGATCCCCGCTTCGCGCAGCCGATCGATCGCCTCGACGACGGCGTGATGCGTCGTGCCGTAGGCGAGGATCGCGATTTTGTGCCCTTTCTCTTCGACGGCTGGCGCGGGCACGGCGGTGCGAGCAGTTTCGTGCTTGCGGTTGAGCCGGTCGAGATTGCGTTGCCAGACTTCGGGCGTCTCTGAGTAGCGCGCTTCTTCGTCGTGACCGGTTCCCCGCGTGAAAAATCCGGCGCTGGGATGGTTCGTCCCGGGCAGCGTGCGATAGGGGATGCCGTCTTTGTCGATATCCCGATAACGCGCCCACGACTTCATCGAGTTCAGGTCGTCGGCGCCGAGCACTTTGCCGCGATCGAAAGGTTTCTCGGGATACGGCAATGGCGGAGTGAGCCACGAATTCATTCCGAGGTCGAGATCGCTGAGCACAAAGACCGGCGTTTGAAAACGTTCGGCGAGATCGAATGCCTCCATCGCAAACTCGTAGGCTTCGCGTACCGTCGCCGGGAGCAGGACGATGTGCTTGGTATCGCCGTGCGAGAGGGTGTAGGCAAAGGCAACGTCCCCCTGCATCGTGCGCGTCGGCAGCCCGGTCGACGGGCCGGCGCGCTGCACGTCGAAGATCACTCCCGGCACCTCCGCAAAGTAGCCGTAGCCCGCGTATTCGGCCATCAGCGAGATCCCCGGTCCCGACGTCGAGGTCATCGCTCGCGCGCCCGCCCAGCCGGCGCCGAAGACGATCCCCGCAGCGGCAAGCTCGTCCTCCGCCTGAACGATTGCGACGTTTCGCATTCCCGTGCTTTGATCGACGCGATAACGGTCGCAGTATGCAATGAAATATTCGCACAGCGACGATGAGGGCGTGATCGGGTACCACGCCGCAACCGTGCAGCCGCCCATCACGCATCCAAGAGCGGCGGCGCGATTTCCCTCGATGAATAACAAATCGGCGGTCTTGCCGTTCATCGGCTCGAGCCGATATGGATCTTGCTTGACGAAGTGTTCGGTGGCGTAGTCAAGGCCGATTCGGACCGCTTTCATATTCAGCTCGACGGCCGATGCTTTCGAACGAAACTGTGCACGCAGACCCTCTTCAACCGTTTCCTCTGGAATCCCGAGCAAGTTCGCAAGCACGCCGACATAGATCATGTTCGTCAGATACTTGCGCAAATCGCCCTTGTCGGCAAAGTGCTCTTTCGCAAGCGCTGCAAACGGCACCGGGTAATACGTCAGATCTTCTCGCTGAGTCTGCGCGTTGAGTGGATAAGCCGCCTCGTGAATCACGGCGCCGCTCGCTCTTACGCCCGCGACGTCTTGCGTCCAGGTCGCGGCGTTGAGCGCGAGCAGTACGTCGACATCACGCGTACGACATTGATACCCATGCGAGCTGATGCGAATGTCGAACCAGGTTGGCAGGCCTTCGATGTTTGACGGAAAAACGTTCTTGGGAGCGACCGGAATGCCCAGACGCGCGATGGCGTTGGTCAGCACGAGGTTCGAGGATTGGCTTCCCGAGCCGTTGACCGTGGCCACGCGTACGGTGAAATCATTGATGACGCGCGCGGGCATGGAATATATTGTATTCGGCCTTCTCGATAGCGAACCTTTTCTCGGCGAGCTTGACGAGCGGACCGTCGCGCACGCCATACGATTGCACGATGCGTTGCATCGCCTCCGATCCGCACGTCGAGGTGACCGCCGGAGTCGATAAGGCCGGTATAGGCGAACGCACGCTCGCCGCTGCGCGCCGGGTACGCCGAAGAGTTTGACGAATGGATGGGCCGTGCTGGCTCTCTCTCACGTCATTCTCCACCTCGGCTTTTGTAGCGCAATCGATCGCGTCGCACCGACGACCACTGTCGCGTTGCACGTTCGCATGACCGATCGTATAGGTCGAGTGCAGGCCGATCGCGTGTATCGCATCGAGCGTGGCGACGAGGCCGAAGCAGTCGTCGAGTTCGACAGCGCGTTCGGTATCTACTCGCTCGCCGTCGACGCGCCGAAGTACCGATGCTCGGCATCGGACTATCTCTTCTTCATCGCGGGGCACGACCGAAGCGTGACGGAAAAGCTCACTGACGCTCCCGCGGCGCCCTCTCGGCCGGTCCTTCTCTCGGGAACCGCGCCGCAATCGTTCCTGTATGTTGCGCCGACGTTCGTTCTTTTCGACAAGAGCCAAGTCGCGTGTAACAAAACGCTGCCACAGCCGCTGTCCGCCAACATCCTCGTTGAAAACGATCAGGACGGGTATTACGCGTGGCTCTATCCGGATTCGTCGGCGGGCCCCGCGTCGCAGCAGCTCGCGTTGCGCCTGCGAACGCCGACCCATCAATACCATTACGTGCGGATCCCGATTCCGTTTCCAATTCCGTGGACCGGCTGGCCGCAAAGCATTCAATTCAACGTGACCGAAGAGATGGTCGACGCGTTGGCCGGCGATCCGGTCGATACGCTCCTTTGCCCCAAACTTTGGCAGACGTCCGCAGGTTGAGAAAGCGGAAAGGGCGCCTCTTGCGACGCGCCCTTTCCTTATTAGCTCTCCTAGAGTGTCGTCCGATGACGACTACATCATGTCGTAGCCGCCCATGCCTCCGCCGGGCGCGCCAACCGGCTCCTTCTTCGGCTCCGGCTTATCGGCGACCAACGTTTCGGTCGTGAGGATCATCGCGCCGATCGACGCGGCGTTTTGCAGCGCCGCGCGCGTTACCTTGAGCGGCTCGACGATTCCCGCAGCGAACATGTCGACGACTTCGCCGCTCATCGCATCGAAGCCGAATGGAGCGTTCTTTAGGCGAACGGCGTTGATCTGGACCGAGCCTTCGTATCCCGCGTTGTCGGCGATTTGACGCGCAGGCTCCTCGAGGGCCTTGCGCACGATCGTGATGCCGATCTTTTCGTCGGCCCACGATGAGGCTTGACCGTTCGTCTTAGGAGGTTCGTACTTGTCGATCGCCTTGATCGCGTGAAGTAGGGACGCGCCGCCACCCGGGATCATGCCTTCCTGAACGGCCGCGCGGGTCGCCGAAAGCGCATCCTCGATGCGGTGCTTCTTCTCCTTGAGCTCGGTTTCGGTTGCGGCACCTACTTGAATGACCGCGACCCCGCCCGAGAGTTTGGCAAGACGCTCCTGAAGCTTCTCGCGATCGAAGTCGGAATCGGTATCTTCAATCTGCTTTTTGATCATCTCAATGCGACCCTTGATAGCATCGGCTTTGCCGTTGCCGTCGATGATCGTGGTCTCTTCCTTGGTGATCGTCACGCGCTTCGCTTGACCCAGCTGATCTAGGGCCACTTTGTCGAGTTTCAGGCCGAGCTCTTCTGAGATCACCGTCGCGCCGGTGAGCGTAGCGATGTCTTTGAGCATCTCTTTCCGGCGATCGCCGAAGCCGGGCGCTTTCACGGCAACCGACGTAAAGGTGCCGCGAAGCTTGTTGACGACCAACGTCGCGAGCGCTTCGCCCTCGACGTCCTCGGCGATGATCACCAGCGGCTTCTGCACTTGCACGACCTTTTCGAGCAACGGCAGAATGTCGGCGATGGCGGAGATCTTCCGCTCCGTCACGAGGATGTAAGGATTATCGAGCACGGCTTCCATGCGCTCGGAGTCGGTAACCATGTACGGCGAGATGTAGCCCTTGTCGAACTGCATTCCGTCTTTGGTCTCGACCTCGGTTTTGAGGGTCTTCGACTCCTCGACCGTGATGACGCCGTCCTTGCCGACCTTCTCCATTGCGTCGGCGATGAACTCGCCGATCTCCGGATCGTTGGCCGAGATCGACGCTACCTGTGCGATTTTCTCTTTGGTGTCGACGTCTTTCTTGAACGATTCCATCTCTTTGACCGCGATATCGACGGCCTTCTCGATGCCGTGCTTGATCAGCAGCGGATTGCTGCCGGCGGTAACGTTACGTAGACCTTCGCGGATAATCGCCTGCGCGAGCACGGTTGCGGTGGTCGTGCCGTCGCCCGCGATGTCGTTGGTCTTGGATGCCACTTCCTTGACGAGCTGCGCCCCCATGTTCTCGAACGCATCGGGGAGCTCGATCTCCTTGGCAATCGTCACGCCGTCGTTGGTGATCGTCGGCGAGCCGAACTTCTTGTCGAGCACGACGTTGCGACCCTTGGGGCCGAGCGTCACCTTCACGGCATCGGCGAGGATATTCGCACCGCGCTCGAGCGCACGCCGTGCGCTTTCATCGAATACGAGTTGCTTTGCAGCCATTGAAAAACTAAAACTCCTTAAACGCCGGCCGGCACTTTGTCGACTATGGCGAGAATGTCTTTTTCTGGAACGATGAGATACTCGGTGCCCTCGATCTTGACTTCGCTTCCCGAGTACTTTCGATAGAGCACGCGGTCGCCGACCTTGACATGCATCTCGACCACGGAACCTTTATCGGTAATCCGGCCGGCTCCGACCGCGCGAATGACGCCCTCTTGGGGCTTTTCTTTGGCGGTATCGGGCAAGAACACGCCGCCGATCGTCTTGTCGTCCTGCTCTACGTGTTCGATAACCACGTTATCGAACAGGGGCTTGAGATTCACGTACAACCTCCACAGCTTGGCAATTTCATGCGCTCGCGCTATTAGCACTCTTAGCGCAAGAGCGCTAGCCGTGCCATATTAGCAGACTATCATTGCGAGTGCAAGGGTTGCAGCGGGCAGCCGGAAGGCGCCCGGTGGCCGCGAAATGGACCCCGGAATGCGCCTAAGCCCCTGCCCAGCGAGGGCTCGCCTGTCTTGATCGGTTCGCTTGAAATTTCCTTGGGCGCGCTGCGCCATAACGCTGCCCTGCTCCGTGAGCTCGTAGGTCCCCGTCGCGCAGCCTTTGTCGTGAAAGGCAACGCCTATGGGCACGGGCTGCTGCCGGTCGCCCGGGCGATCGAGCCGCTCGCCATACGCCTCTGCGTCTACGCGATTGAAGAAGCAATCGCGCTGCGCGAGGGTGGAATCACCGCACCCGTGCTCGTCCTGGGGCCGATCCCTCCGTCTGCTCTCGACGATGCGCTGGCCGCCAACGTTGAGGTTACGCTCTGGAGCGCCGGAGAGTTCGCTCGACGAGTATGCGCGGCGGCTCGCAAGCGCCAAACTCGCGCGACCGTCCACGTCAAAGTCAACACCGACCTCAATCGTCTGGGCTTCGAGCCGCGCGAGCTAGTCGACGCCCTTGAAGATTTGCTCGGCATGCCGGAGATCGCAATCACGGGAATCTTCTCGCACCTCGCCTCGGCCGAAGAACTCGATTCGCCGTATACGATGCATCAGCTCACCGCCTTCGAGCGCGCGCTTGGCCACGCCAAGCCGTTGCTGGACCGTCGGACGCTCGCTCCGCTTCGCCACATCGCCGCGTCGGCTGCGGCGATGCTCTGGCCCCAGACGCGTCTCGATATGGCGCGCTTCGGCATCGCGCTCTACGGCCTGATGCCATCACGCCAAACGTCCGAGGCTCTCGGCCCTACCCCGCTTGACCTGCAGCCGGCGCTCTCGTACCGCTCGCAGATCGTCGTAGCACGGACGATCTCGGCCGGCGCTTCGGTCGGCTATGGAGGCAGTTTTCACGCGCCGCGCGAGATGCGGGTCGGCGTGGTTCCGGCCGGGTACGCCGACGGCGTGCCTCGCGCGCTCTCCAACCGCGGCGCGTTCGCCGTCGACGGCGCGATCTGCCCGATCGTCGGCCGCGTTGCGATGAATATGAGCGAGATCGACCTCACGGCCGCACCGAATGCACGCGCCGGCTCGATAGTGACGCTGCTCGGGCGAGACGGCGCCACCACGATCGCCGCCGACCATTGGGCGACGTGGGCCGATACGATCAACTACGAAATCGTCACGCGCCTTCCGGGCGAAGTGCCGCGCGCGTACGTGGAATAGCGCTAAGCTCTAGGCGACTGCGGCGATCGCTTCCTTGAGATCGATCGTTCCGTTATAGAGTGCGCTGCCTACGATGCACGAGTCAACCGTGACGGGAACGCAACGTTTGAGCTCTCGGAGGTCGTCGATATTGCGCGCGCCTCCGCTCGCGGTGACTTTCACTTCTGCGACATTTGCGACCGCGGTAAGCGCATCGATATCGTAGCCCTCGCCCATCCCGTCGCGCCGAATCTCGGTGAAAATGATTCGGCCGACGCCCCACTGAGCGACGCGGCGAACGAGAGCATCGCGGTCGACGGGCGTGCGCTCTTGCCACCCGTGCGTAGCTACTTGCGAGCCGCGGGCATCGATCCCCGCGATTACTTTGCCTGCGAAGCGGTTGATGATGTTGCGCGCGAGCCGCTCGTCCTCGACGATGAGCGTGCCGAGTATGATCTCCGAGGCGCCCGCGGCAAAAGCATCTTCGGCATGCTTGACGGCGCGCAGGCCGCCGCCGGTTTGGACGGGCACGTTCACCGCGCTGCAGACACGCGCGACCGCTGCGAGGTTTTCTCCCGATCCGAAGGCACCGTCGAGGTCGATGACGTGTAAGCGTTGCGCGCCTTCATCAACGAAGGCCTTCGCGCGCTGCACCGGATCGCCATCGTACTCGACCTCGGTCGTGGGATCGCCCTGCTTCATGCGTACGCATTTGCCGCCGCGCAGGTCGATCGCGGGCACGACCAGCATTAGCCTCTCGCGCCGTTCGCCGGACGCTTTTCGATCGGCACGTATGGACCCGTCGCCGGCCCATCGTACGTTGCTTGCGGGCGAATAAGGCGATTATCCGCGAGCTGCTCCAAAATGTGCCCGCCCCAGCCCGCGATGCGACCGCAGGCGAAGAGACAAGTAAATTCGTCCCCAGGAATACCCAGGTCAGCCAGAACCGGCGCGGTATAGAAGTCGACGTTTGCGTAGATCGTGTTGCCGGGCTTTTTTTCTTGTAAGACTTTTCTACTGGCATCTTCGATCGCTCGCGCCCTTTCATACCACCGGTCGCCCCCGACGTGACCGGAGAGCTCCTTCGCCATCATTTCTAAGTGGCGAGCGCGGGGGTCCCGGACTTTGTATTCACGGTGCCCCATGCCCATGATCCGCTCTCCTCTGCCAAGAAGGTCGCGAACGTATTGCTCGGCGTCCTCGGGCGTCTTCACTCCGGCCAACGTGCGATAGGCCGCAGTCGCCGCGCCTCCGTGCAGATCGCCCTGGAGCGACGCAAGCGCGGCGGTCACGCAAGCATAAATATCGGCGCGCGTTGAAGCCGCGACGCGCGCCGCAAAGGTCGATGCGTTGAACGAATGATCGGCGAGCAAAACGAAGTAAGTGTCGAGCGCATCCTCCTCGATGGCGTGCGGCACTTTGCCCGTACGCATGTAGAGGAAGTTGCCGGCCTGAGAGAGGTCCGAACGCGGCGCGATTGGATCGAGGCCTCGGCGGATTCGATCCCAGCCTGCCACGATCGTCGGCACCTTCGCGACGAGCTCGATCGCCGTATGCACGTCGGAGAGATGCTCGCCTTGTGCGTTGACGGGAGAGAAGAGGCCAAGTCCGCTGACCACGGTCCGCAGTAAGTCCATCGGCCAAGCCGTCTTGGGAACGTTCTGCATCGCATTGACCAGCGGTTCGGGTAGAGCGCGGCAGGCGCCGAGCTCGCGCTTCAAGACTTCGAGTTGGTGTCGATTGGGAAGGTCGCCGTAAAGCAGGAGATGGACGATCTCTTCGAACGTCGCGTTCGGAGCGAGATCGTCGACGTCGTAACCTCGGTAGGTTAGGCGCCCGATCGCCCCTTCGACATTACTGAGGTGCGTGGACCCAACGACGACGCCTTCAAGACCACGATCGACAACGGTAGGCACCTATTTCCTCCACAGATGGCGAGATTGCAACGGTGAGGTTCTTTCCCCGGCCGCAAAGCTTCGACTCCCCCTGCGCTCGGCCTGTACGCAAGGCTTCGGCAGGGCGCTAGGTTGAAATGCTGCGACAATGGACGCACTCGACCTCACACAGCAGCCACCCCGCAGCCCGCGCGACCTTTTGCCCGGGTTGAATCTCTTGATGGCCGCCCGAACCGTCGACAAACTGCGCGCCACGCTTCCTGGCGGTAACATCGGCGAGTACCAGATCACCGGCTTCAGCTCGAGCCTTCTCAACGCACTAGAAGTTCCGGAGACGGCGTTGCGCGCCGCCATCGCCCGCGCCGAGTCGGACGAACAGATCGCCACTTGGATTCGCGAGCATAGCAAACCGGAGCGCTATGCTGAAATCAACGCCAAGCTGGAAGGCCGGACCGTCGGCGAGCGTTTGAACGATCCGGAGTTCGTGGCCCGTTATCCCGTCGCGCGGAGCCTTCCGCCCCAAAGTTCGAGGCTCGATCTCCTGATCGCCGACGACGCGGAGATGTTCCCGAACCCTTAGTGCTCCTGCGCAGCTGTTACCGCACGCCAGCAAATGCGCCAGCGTTCGTCTGCAAACGTAAACACATACGTATCGTGTCCGCTCTCGGTGCTTAGGCGACCGTCGATTTCGTAGCCCATCTGCCAGCACATGGTTGCGACCGCGACATTCCCACAGAAGTCGACCTGCGGCTCCTCGATATGCAGTTCGACGATCTTGGTGCTGCAAGCGAAGTCGCCGTAACTAGCCGACACCGACGCGCATCCTTTGGCGACGCGCACGAGATTGGGCGCCACGATGACGGCATCTTCGGTGAAGTAGGGCGCGACGAGATCCGCGATCTCTTCGGGCGCGGCATCCTGCCAGATCCTATTGATTTCGCTAAGAATGCCGGCCGGATCAGGCGACGGCATCGCGTAGGTCCGCGCGAGAGCGCGCGTATCCGACGAGACGCTCGATCAATGCTTCAAACGAAATGCCGACGGCAGCGCAGGCGTCGGGAACAAGGCTTACCGGCGTAAGCCCCGGCAGCGAATTGATTTCCAAGAGATACGGCCGCTGATCCGGCGTGACCATAAAATCGCTGCGCGAGTAGTCGCGCAGGCCAAGCAGACGATGGGCGGAGAGCGCGAGCATCTGCAGGCGCGCGGCCAAGTCTTCGTCGATTGAGGCTGGGACGATATGCGTGCTGCCGCCCGGCTCGTATTTCGCATCGTAACTATAGAAGCCGTTCCGATTCGCAACGATTTCGACGATGGGTAAGGCCTCTTCGCCAAGCACCGCGCATGTGAACTCGCGGCCCTCGACATACTCTTCGGCAAGAATCTGCGCATATGACTTCGACGCGTCGAGCATCGCGCTCGTCCACTCTTCGTGCGTGTGCACGATTGTGACGCCGGCCGACGAGCCTTCGAAGCGTGGCTTAATGACCAGCGGGAGGTTGAGCGATCCTGGGAGCAGCGGCAACGTGCCGCCGGTCAGATCGAAGAGGTCCCAGACCGGCGTCGGGAGACCTTCGGCCGCTAGCAGCTTTTTGGTCAGGTGCTTGTCCATCGACAGGGCCGCCGCTTCGAGTCCGCTGCCGGTGTAAGGAATCGAGAAGTGTTCGAGCAGCGCTTGTACGTGACCGTCCTCTCCTCCCGGTCCGTGCAGCGCGATAAAGACGAGGTCGGGCTTGAGCTGCCGCACCGCGTCGACAAAGCGATCGTCGTACTCGAGCGACTGAGCGTCGTATCCGAGCGAATGCAAAGCGCGAACGACTTCCAACCCCGACCGGATCGAGATTTCTCGTTCGGCGCTATTGCCGCCCATGACGACGGCGACTCTCTCTCTCGTGGCGGGATTAGGTTGCATCGATAAAGACCCCGACTAGGTGCACTTCGAGTTGTAGTTCGACGTTCGAGCGGTCCCACACCGCATGACGTACGCGCGCGAGCAGCGTAGCAACGTCTTTTGCCGTCGCTCCCCCCAAGTTGTTGATGAAGTTCGCGTGCAGCGTCGAAACTTCAGCACCCCCTTCACGCCATCCCTTAGCGCCGGCGAACTCGATCAAGCGTGCCGCCTTGTCGCCGGGAGGGTTGCGGAAGCACGAGCCGGCGTTGGGAAGAGCAATCGGTTGCGTCTTCTTGCGCTTGACCAGACGTGTCTGCATCTCCGAGCGTACCTCACGCGAGTTCGAGCTTGCGAACTCCAGAACCACGCGCGAGACGACGACGTCACGCTCGAGTGTCGAACGGCGGTAGAGGTATCGCACGTTGGCACGATGGGGCTGCGGACGACTGGGCGATTGCACCCAAACTTCGCGCACGAACTCCCCGATCTCGCGATCGGTGCCGGCGTTCATTCGCAACGATCCGCCGATCGTGCCAGGTATCCCCGCGAGCGAACCGATGCCTACTGCGCCCGCCGAAGCGGCTTTGGCCGTAACCAGCGCCATGTCGGCCGACCCGCCTGCGTCCACGATGACGCTGCCGTCGTCGAAGCGAACCTGCGCGGTTGCGAACTCGCCGGCCAGGCGAATGACGGCGCCGCGCACACCGCCGTCGCCAACCAGCACGTTGCTGCCGCCGCCAATGATCCACCACGCCAGGCGGCGGCGTAAGCAGAAACGCATCAAGTGCGCCAGCTCGGTCCGATCGTGTACCGTCGCATATGCGTCGGCCGGCCCACCGATTTTCCACGACGTGTAGCGCGCGAGCGGCTCGTCGAAAAGGACGCGCTCGCCGAAGATATCCCGTAGGGATCGGCGATCCGATTCCTCCAAGAGGCTGCGCAAGGCGCGTGCCGTCGTAGCGCTCACGCGCGTACCGCCGCGCCGGGGTTCTCAACGGGTTCAGAGAGGCGCCGTGCAAGACGAGATGCGACGTCGGTAATGTTGCCGGCGCCGAGCATCAGCACCATCGCGCCGGCCGGAACTTCCTCGAGCAGCCGGTCCTCTAGGTCCTCGACGCAAGCCACATAGTTCACGTCTGCACCGGTTGCCGCGAGGAGCACTCCGATCGAGCGTTCGCTCACGCCCGGAATCGGAGGTTCCGACGCCGCGTAAACCGGCGCGAGATAGATACGATCCGCACCTCGTAAGGCCGCCGCGAATTCACGCGCAAGAAATGCCGTGCGCGTGTAGCGATGTGGCTGGAATGCGACCACCAGCTTTCCCCCATGATATTCGCGCGCCGCCGCAATCGTCGCGCGCACCGCGGTTGGATGATGCGCGTAATCGTCGACGATCGTCGCGCGTTGGTTCGAAACCAAAACGTCGAAGCGACGACGGACGCCCTGGAAGGTGCGAAGTGCCGCAGCGATGGTTGAAAACGGCAGCTCGAGCTCCAGGCCAACCGCGATGGCGGCGAGCGCGTTTTCAACGTTCATCACGCCGGGAACGCGCAGCTCGACGCAACCCATCGTACGATCTCCCGCCATCACATCGAATTTAGAGCCGCGTTTTACGAACCGAAGGTTGGCGGCACGCAGCCCCGCGCTTGAATCGAGTCCGAACGTCACGACCGGAGTGCGAAGTTCGTGCGACGTCAATGAGGCCGAGAGCGGATTGTCGACGCCGATGATGGCGAGACCGTCTTGCGGCAGCTTCGCAAGAAACTCTGCGAAGGCGCGCGCCAGTCCCGGCAACTCGTCATCGCTTGTAAGGTGGTCGTTCTCGATGTTCGTGACGATCGCTAACGACGGCTCGAGCAATGCGAACGAACCGTCCGATTCGTCTGCTTCGGTGACGAACCATGGCGACTCGCCGTTGTACGCATTGCTTCCGAGCGAAGAATCGATGCCGCCCAGAACGAGACTCGCATCTATTCCACCGTGGCGCAAAACCGCATGCGTCATCGCAGTCGTCGTGGTCTTGCCATGCGTTCCGCAGACCGCGATGCCACGGCGCCCTGCCAGCAAGCGCGCCAGCATCTCACCGCGGCGCAGCACCGGAATACCTCGCCGCGCGGCTGCCAAGGATTCGGGGTTCGGGCGGTCGATCGCGGAGCTGACGACGACGGTATCGGCGTCGCCGACGTTACGCGCATGGTGACCGATCGTAATACGCACGCCTTCACGGCGTAACTCTTCGACGAGCGGCGAGACGCTGACGTCGGAGCCGCTAACGCTCTCGCCGCGCGCGCGCAAAATGCGAGCGATCGCGCTCATACCGATTCCGCCCACGCCGACGAAGTGGTACGACGTCATCGCTCGCCCTTTCGAGAGAGTAAGGTGTCGATCCGGGCAAGAATCGCGTAAAGCGGATCGGCACCGGCGCGCCGCGCGGCGGCGGAGGCGAGGGACGCAAGCCGTTGAGGTTCCACCGTTTGCGCGAGCACTTTCGGTAAGCCCCCAGCCTGAAGCTCGCTATCGGTGAGAACGACGGCGGCCCCGGCCTTTGCGAACGGCGCCGCATTTGCAGCTTGGTGTCCCTGCGCCGCATACGGATACGGAACGAGAATTGCCGGCTTCCCGAGCGCGCGCAGCTCACCCAGCGTCGACGCGCCCGCACGCGTCAGCAATAAATCGGCAACGGCGTACGCGTCGGCCATGTCGTCGAGATATGGACGCGCGTTGCGCAGGGTGGAGCGTACTCGCTCGTATTCGCTTTGACCGGTTAGCGCAAGCAACTGCCATCCGGGCGGCAAAGCATCGTGCGAGATCAAGGCAACGAGCGCGTCGTTGATCGAGCGCGCGCCCTGGCTTCCGCCCATTGCGACAAGCGTTTGCAAAGACGGATCGAGCCCAAGACGCGCAATAGCGTCCTCGCGGCGCGGCAAAGCTCGCAAGGTCGCGCGGATCGGAACGCCGGTCGTCGACCAGCCCCAGACTTCATCGACGATCGGCGCGAGGAGCTTGTTCGTTAAGCCGGGCTCGGCGTTGGGTTCGAGCAGAACGACCGGCGCGGCGGAGAGCCGCAAAAGCCGGCGGATGCGTGCGGCAAGAGCGACGGGAAAGCAGACGTAACCCCCGGTCGCGATCACGAGATCCGGGCGCTGCTTTGCGAGCAGCCGAAGACTTTGGAGCGTACCTTGCACGTTGCTTGCGATCGTTCGAAAGAACTCCAGCGACGGAGATCGCGGCAGCGAACGGCTAGCGATAGCGTGCAAATCGTAACCGGCCTTCGGAACGATCGTCGACTCCATACGATCCGCCGTTCCGATAAACGCGACCTTCGCGCTGCGGTTACGCAGTGCGTCGGCAATTGCGATCGCCGGATAGAGATGTCCGCCGGTGCCGCCCCCGGCGAAGACGACGGTCACGCGCGGCCTGTGAATCGACGATGCCGGCCGACGTTGGCAATGAGGGCGACGGCGATAAGATTAACGACCAGCGAGCTGCCGCCGAAGGAAATGAATGGCAGCGGAACTCCCGTCACGGGCCACGACGACGAGACGACGCCGATATTAACGAAAGCCTGGATCGTTATCATTGCGGCACAGCCGATCGCCAGGAAGAATCCGAAGCGATCCGGAGCGCCGAGCGCAATGCGAATCGCGCGGTACGCCAAAGTAACAAAAAGCCCAATGACGGCCAGGGTGCCGATTAATCCCAGCTCCTCGCCGAGCACTGAGAAAATGAAGTCGGTGTATTGCTCGGGCAGATAGAAAAATTTTGCCCGCGACGCGCCCAAGCCCACGCCGAAGAGTCCACCGCTGCCCAGCGCCAAAAGCGATTGGACGATGTGGAAACCGGTATTGAGCGGATCCTTCCACGGGTCGACGAAGGCAAAGATGCGCGCGCGCCGATATGGACTCGCGAGCACGGTGATCGCCGCAAACGGAACCATTGCGAGCACCACTGCGATCAGATGAACGACGCGCGCCCCGGCGGCAAAGAAGAGCGCAAGCGCAATGAAAAGCAACAAGCTCGCCGTACCCATGTCGGGCTCTTTGAGGACCAGTACCGCCATAATCGCGACCGGAACGCAGAGCGGAACGAGGCCGCGAACGAGCGACGTAATGCGCTCACCACGGGCTGACAAGACCGCCGAGAGGTAGATCACCAGCGCGAGCTTGGCAAACTCGGAGGGTTCGATGCTCAAACTCGGCGTGCCGATCCAACGGCGCCCTCCGTTGACCCCAACACCCACGTGCGGAACGAAGACGAGCGAAAGACCGGCGATTGCGGCGAGCAAAACGTACGGCGCGACGCTTCGCAAGCGCTGGTAATCGATTCGGTAGCATGCGTAGGCGCCGGCTAAGCCGATGGCGAGCCACAGAAGCTGGCGTTTGAGATAGTACGCGATGTCGCCGTGCTGCGCGTAAGCTGTCGCGCTCGACGCCGAGAAGACCATCACGAGACCGATACCGACAAGCGCCGCAACGGACGTGAAGAGCACCGTATCGAGCGGCGCGCGCAGCGGTGCGCGTAACGTCGCCGAGCTATGCACCAGCCGGCTCCCGGAGCGCCGCAACCGCGGCGGCGAACTGCTCTCCCCGATCCTCGGCCGATGCGAACATATCGAACGATGCGCAACCGGGAGAGAGTAAGACGACGCTCCCCGGCGCGGCGAATTCGCGCGCCCGCCGCACCGCCTCTTCCATGGAAGATGCCTGCGCGCTGGGGACGCCGCCGGCGGCCCGACGAATTTCGCCGCCCGCTTCGCCCAACGTAACCAAGGCATTCGCGCGCTTGCAAATCTCTGCGCCCATCGCGTCGAATACCGTTCTCTTAGCGCGGCCGCCGGCGATCAAGACGATCGGCGCGTCGTAGGTACGCAGCGCCGCGATGACCGAAGCGGGATTCGTCGACTTTGAGTCGTCGACATACCGCACGCCGTCGATTTCGGCAATCGGTTCCAAACGGTGCGGCATCGGCTCAAAGGTTGCGATCGCTTCGCGCAGCGGCTCGGCGGGACAGCCGATGGCGAGCGCGACGAGCAGCGCCGCCATTGCATTTTGGACGTTATGCTCGCCGGCGAGCGGGATCTCGCCGCGCGCGACGATCGGCACGGGGCGCGGATCGCCCGCGACCGGCGCATAGATCAGTACCCCGTCGCGCACGCACATCGTCGCCTGGTCGTGAGGGCTCATGGTGAACCAAAGCTGCCTGGCCTGAACGCGCGTATCGCCGTGAAGCCAGTGGAGGCTGCGAATTCGTGGATCGTCGAGGTTCCCGACGAACCAATCCATCATCGACTGATTGGCCCCAATGCGATACTTCGCCTCGGCATATTCATCCATTGAATGGTATCGGTCGAGATGATCGGGCACGATGTTCAGAAGGACGGCAACCCGAGGTTTGAATGCGCGGATCGTTTCAAGCTGAAATGATGAAACTTCCGCCACGATCCAGTCGCTCGGAACGGCTCCGCGCACCTCTTTGATCAGCGGGTTGCCGATGTTCCCACCGACTCTGACTTGCAGTCCGCAGCCCCGCAGTAAATGCCCGATGAGCGCCGTCGTCGTGGACTTGCCCTTCGTTCCGGTCACCGCCACGATTGGCGCGTTGCACAACCGATAGGCGAGCTCGATTTCGCCGAAAACGGGGACGTTCGCCTCGTGCAGACGGCGCACGACAGGCGAGGTCGGCGGCACGCCTGGTGAGAGCACGGCACAGGTAAGCTCGCCGACGACGCTTCCAATTTCGGCCGGTTCGATAAAGCGCGCACCCAGGGATTGTGCGACCGTAATCGTCTTGGCGAGTTCCGGTAACGGCTTTTCGTCGGTAGCATACAGAGCAACGCGATGTTCGCTCAGCACTTCGATACTCGCCAATCCACTGCGCCCCAAACCAATGATGAGTATCGTCTCCCCGGCGCCGAACGCGAAGGTGTCGCTCATCGGACGATGGCCCAGCCAAGCACGGAACAGAGAATCGATGCGAGCCAGAAGCGAATCGTCACCTTCGTCTCCGGCCAGCCGCTTAGCTCGAAGTGATGATGCAGGGGGCTCATGCGGAATATGCGACGTCCGCCGGTCGTCTTGAAGTAGAAGACTTGCAAGATAACCGAGAGCGCTTCGGCGACGAAGACGCCGCCGATCAACAGCAGAAGCAGCATCTCGCCGGTGAGTATGGCGGCCCCTGCGAGAAGAGCGCCGAGCGCGAGCGAACCGGTATCGCCCATGAAGAGCTTCGCCGGATGCCGATTGAAGATGAGGAACGCGGCGCATGCACCGACTCCCGCTGCCGAGCCCACCGCTACGGCGGGCACTTCCATGGCGACGGCAAGAAAGCCGAGCAACGCTAACGGAGGGATCATGACGCCGGCTGCGAGACCGTCGAGACCGTCGGTCAAATTGACGGCGTGAATCGTTCCGGTGATCGCCAAAATCCCAAGCAACAACCAGAGCCAGTGCGGCACGCCGATAAAGTACGTCCCGGCATGAAAGACCACCCCGTTGTACGGCGTCTGTCCGGCATCGATCGCACGCAGAAAGATTGTGGCGGCGAGCGCCGTGGCCAAGAGCTTCGTGCGCGCGGGCAATCCACGATTTTCGCCGTGCCGAATCTTTAAGACGTCGTCGACGGCCCCGATGCCGGCGCAGAGCACGACCAAGAAGATCAGGTCGATGAACAACGCATCACGCACGACTGCCAACGCCGCGACCATGACGATGACGAAGACGAGGCCGCCCATCGTTGGCGTTCCGGTCTTTTGCTGGTGAGAGCGCGGCGCGTCTTCATACGCGTGCTGTCTGACGTCGAAGCGAGTGAGCGTCGCGAGGAGCAATACCGCTGCCGCCGCCGCTATCGTAAAGCCGAAGAGCGTCCAGACCAGCAGTCCCAACACCGAAGCGCTCACGACGCGTCGACACGCAGAAGCGGGTTCGCTCCGCGGCCGCGCCACTTGAGTACAACGACCGGCGTCTGTTCGTCACTATTGCCGTGCGGATTATCGAGCAGGGCCGCTTCCACGCTCGCTGCGCAAACGCCGCTCGAACTTCCAAGCACCTTCGCTTTTCCGAGATCGTTGGCATCGACGACGGCGCACGCGATGCCCGTCAGGTCGTGCACGGATCGCGCAAAACCGTCGGGATCGCGCGGCGCAAATACGATTGCACGCTCGTAGGGCGGCATCGTCCCGGTATACCCGTCGACCGCCGCAACGGCATCGCCCATCACTTCGTAGAACGCCCCGCGCCTGCCGCAAAGCCGTGCAGCGAGCTGTAGGAAGGTCGCATAAATCACTCTCAAGGGCCCCACCCGATCGATGACCAGTTGCATCGATTCCGGCTGGCTAATCGTCGCCATTGGGTCGGCGCGCCGCGCGATTGCGAAGGCCAGTTTCGATGGACGCACGTACTCGGCGGCAAGAAGCTCGCCCTGCGCAATCGCTACGGCGCTTTCCGAAACGGCAATCACGTCGCCTCGTCGTGCGATGCCTTGCACGAGGCGGCCCACCGTCGAAACGAAGTCGTCGCCCGGCGCAACCAGCGGCGAGCGCACTGGAATCGCCGTCAAGCCCGGCGGCGCTTCCGCCCGCGTCACGACCAGAGTGCGCGTCGCTAGACTCATGCGCGTAGTTCCTCGACGATCTCTTCCAGCTTGTATTTTCTCGAGCCCTTTAGCAGGACGAGATCGTCGGGGCGTACGTGTTCGCGCAGCCAGCGCGCAGCCTGCGCGTTCGTTCCAATGCGTACGATCTGCCGGCGGCCGAGCCCACCGCGCTGCGCGCCGCGTGCTAGCTCGGCCGCATATTCGCCGCGTACGAGTAACACGTCGACTCTCCCCGCGGCGTGAGCGCCGACACGTTCGTGCAGCGTTTGAGACTCTTCGCCAAGCTCAGCCATGCTCGCGAGCACCGCGATTCGCCGCGACGCCTGCTCTGAGGCAAACGCATCCAGCGCCGCGATCATGCCGCTCGCATTGGCGTTGTAGGCATCGTAGATGAGCTGAACCCCACCCTTGGCTGCGACGCGATCGTACCGTCCGCGAGGCAGCTGCAGCGTAGGAATTTGCGCGACGAGTTGGTCAAGCGGTACGCCGAGCTCGAGCGCCCCGGCGATTGCAGCTGCGAGGTTCGCGCGATTGTGCAGACCCGGTAAACGGATATCGGCCTCTACCTCCGTGGTATGACCACCAGATCGGTGGACGAGCCGACGATCGCCGAAAATGGCGGTCAATGGCTCCAATCCGAGCTCCGCATCGAGCGAAGAGTGCTCGGCGGCAAACCACGCCGGTGCATGCGCCAGAGTAGCAGCGCGCAAGCGGCAGACGGCGTCGGCAGCATTGAGTACCGCGCGTGCCCCATCGGAGAAAAGCGCCCACTTCGTCTCCTCGAGGCGCTCGCGTGAGCCCATAATCTCGAGATGCGCGTCGCCGACGTTGGTGAGTATACCGATCTGCGGACGCGCGATCTCGACCAACGCGGCAATGTCACCGTAATGGCGCGCGCCCATCTCGATGACGAGCACGTCGTGCGCGTCGTTCGAGGACCGCAAGAGCAGCTTGCTGACGCCGAACTCATTATTCTCGTTCTCCGGGGCGCTGAGAACGCGCCTGCCGTACGACGCCGCGAGAAGTTGCGCGAGAAATTCTTTGGTCGTCGTCTTGCCGGCACTGCCGGTGATCGCCGCGACCTTGCCTGTATAGAGTCCACGCGCAGCGCCCGCAAGGGCCATATACGCGGCTTTCGTCTGCCCCACGAGCATCGTGGCGGTGCCCCGCGCCCGCGTCTCGAAGCGTTCGAGCACGAGCATCGAAGCGCCGCGTCGGATGGCTTCCGCAGCGAAATCATGGCCATCGAACCGCTCACCGCGCAAGGCGACGAACGTATCGCCGGGCTCGATCGTTCGAGTGTCGGTGTTCACGCGCAGCGTTGGCGGCGCCGCATCGCCATCGAAGAGCGTCGCACCGGTCGCGGCCAAGGCAAGACCGAGCGGGACGTTCATTGCAGAACGCCGCGCGCGGAGAGCGCATCGCGCGCGACCGCCATGTCGTCGAAAGGCAAGACCTCGTCGCCTCGGATCTGAAAGCCTTCGTGACCTTTTCCGGCAACGAGCACCACGTCGCCCGCACGCGCCTCGGCGATCGCGCGCTCGATCGCGTGCCTTCGATCGAGCTCGACGACGTGCTCGCGGGTGCCGAGCCCAGCGATGATTTCATCGGCAATGGCCTGCGGCTCTTCACCTCGTGGATTGTCGCTTGTAACGTAGATCCGATCGGCGAGCCGTGCGGCGACCGTTCCCATCTCCGGTCGTTTGCCTCGGTCGCGATCTCCTCCGCATCCGAATACGACCGCAAGCGCACCGCTAGCCGTCTCGCGTAGGGAGCGCAGGGCGCTCTCGAGCGCGTCTGGAGTATGCGCGTAATCCACCACGACGACCACGCCGTTTGCGTCGATGCTTTCCATCCTTCCCGCGACGCGTTCGAGCGCGGCGAGCCCGCGCGCGCTCGTCGCGTCTTCAACGCCCATCAGACGAGCGACTCCGATCGCCGCCAACGCATTGTAAACGTTGAAACGCCCCAAAAGAAAGAGCTCGTAGCCTTGACCATCGAGGTTAAAACGAGTGCCGCCTGGTTCGACGACGACATCGCGAGGCACAAGCATCGCTCCGTCCCGAAAACCGTACGTGATTACCTCGCGGGCATCTCGAGCGAGCTCCACTGCCCATCGGGCACCGAGTGCGTCGTCAACGTTGATGACGCACTTTTTGGCGCGTGAAAAGAGACGGCGTTTGGCCGCGGCGTACGCATCGAGCGTTTCGTGGAAGTCGAGGTGATCCCGCGTTACGTTCGTCAGCGCCGCGACGCTGAAGCGCACATCCTGGACCCGATCGAGCGCGAGAGCGTGCGAACTTACCTCCATCGCCACAGCCTTCGCACCCGCGTCGCGCATCTGCGCCAGCAATCCGTGCAGCTCCGGCGGCAAGGGCGTCGTGTTCTCCAACCACCACGTTCGCGACCCAAACTCTGCGCCGACGGTTCCGGCGATGCCGCAGGGTATGCCCGCCGCGTTGAGGATCGAGCAGATCATGTGGATCGTGGTCGTCTTGCCATTGGTTCCGGTAACGCCGATCACGTCGAGCGCGTGCGAAGGGTCCGCGTAAAAGGCGGCCGCAAGCGCCGAAAGCGCGCGGCGCGACTCCGGCACCCGCACGACGGCCACGCTCGAGGGCAGACTTGATGGCGCTTCCTCGACGACGACGGCCTGCGCTCCACGAGCGACGGCTTCGTCCAAATAGAGATGCCCGTCGGTGTGACCGCCGCGCATTGCAACGAAGAGCGTTCCCGGTGTCACGCGCCGCGAATCGATCTCGATTCGCGTAATGGCGAGGCCGCCGTCACCATCAACCATCGCCGCGGGCAAGCGGCTGACCAACGTCGCTAAGGCGACGTGGCGTTCAGCCTCCACGACGCGCAACGTCGGTGCTCGGCAAGACTCCTGCATGAAGCATGGCGGCACGGGCGATTGCAGCGAATGCCGGAGCGGCGACGACGCTTCCGTAGTACGACCCGATCGGCCGTTCTACTTTAACGAAGATGAGATAGCGCGCGCGCGGGTACGGGACCATTCCGATAAAGGATGCGGCGTAGTATCCGGCACGGTAGCCGCCGTCGACGACCATCTCCGCCGTGCCAGTCTTGCCGGCAGTCGCATAGCCGGGGATTTGCGCGGTCGGATCGCCGGTGCCGTGGAGCACCACGGCACGCAAGAACGTTCGCAGCTCGGCGGCGGTGCGTTGGGAGAAGACTCGACGAACGACGGCAGGCGAATATCGCTGCAAGAGATTGCCCTGCTGATCGTAGACGGCTCGTACGATGCGGGGCTGCATCAAGAGTCCTCCGTTTGCGATCGCGCAGTAGTAGCGAGCCATCGCAAGCGGCGTCACCGAAACGCCCTGACCGAAGGCCGTCGTCGCTAACGAGGAGCCGCTCCACTGCGACGGCGGCGGAACGATTCCCGGATTCTCGCCGGGCAATCCCACGCCGGTCGGGGATCCAAATCCCGCTTTTCGCTCCATCGCATAGAGCGTCTTAGCACCGATGGAGAGGCCGACTTCGGCCGCGCCGACGTTATGGGAGAATTCCACGATCTGCTCGAGCGTCTCGCTGCCGCCGGTTCCTGCCATGAAGCCGTCTTCCGCATTGTGAATCGTCTGACCGCCTACTTCGAGCCGGTCGCGCGCCGCAAAGCGGCTCGTTAAGCTGACTTTGTGCGATTCGAGCGCGGCTGCGGCCGTGATTAACTTATAGGTCGAGCCGGGCTCATATGCGTCCATGACGGCCCGGTCGCGGCGCGCGCCGTCGCTATACTTCCAGAAACGGTTGGGATCGAAGTCGGGCATATTGGCCAGCGCGAGAACTTCGCCGGTCCATGGGTCCATCACAATCGCCGTTCCGTCGAGTGCATGGAACGTGCTGACCTGCCGCGCAAGCGCCCGCTCGGCGACGAATTTGAAGGTAGGGATCGATCGTCAGTTCGACGTCCTTGCCCGGCTGCGCCGGCGTGACGACGCGTTCGCGACCAAATGGAATCGGCCGCCCGAACTCGTCGGCTTCGAGGGTTACGCTGCCGGATTGCCCACGCAAAACGTCGTCGTATGCATACTCCACACCGTCGAGACCGTTTTCGTCGGTGCCGACGAAGCCCAGCACGGTCGAGGCCATCCGCCCGGCGGTGTCGACGCGAAGACCCGTCTCTTCTTCTTTGAGGTTGATCCCGATAAGCCCAAGACCGCGAACGCGTGCAGCAATTTCGTGTGGTACCTTGCGGGCGATCCAAACGAACCATGAATGCCGGTCGTGCAACGCCGCGATCGACGTGGCATCGAGCTTTCCGAAGATTCTTTGGAGTTTCGACGTGGCGACTTCCGGATCGACGATCTCCCGTGGCACGGCGTAGACGCTCTCCGAAGGCAACGAACGCACGAGAACGTTGCCATTGCGATCCAGGATGCTGCCGCGACGAGCAAAAACTTCGACCGTATCTGAGCGTTGCGCAAGCGCCTCCCTGCCATAGAGCGCGCCCTTAAGGCCTTGAACGTCGCAGAGCCGCCATGCGAGAAAGAGCGCGACGATCATGCACGCGTAAAAAAAGAGTCTCGCACGCATCGGAGCGACGCGTGCGAAGGTTCGCTGATGCATCTCCGGCGCCCGTTACTGCGGGTGAGTTACCGCCGGCAAGAAGAATCCGGCGAGCGAGGAGAGCGTCGAGAACCTCGGGCGGATGCGCGCCCCGCGGGGTGGAGCAATTCTCACGACCGCGAACGTCTGCGGCTCGCGCATGCCCATCCGCGCCGCCAGCTCCGCAAGGCGATCGTCGGAACGCAGAGCCGCGATGCGATCGTCGAGACGCATCGTTTCTTCCTCTAATGCCTCGCGGTCGGCGCGCGCTTTCGCCACCGCATAACTCGAGCCGGTCAAACTCGAGGTGAGAACGACATAGCCCATGAGCAGCACAAGCACGCACGTCACCGCCGTGAAGACGCGGGTGACTTCCGCATAGCGAGCTCGCGATTTGCGCACGATTCGCCGTTGGGTTGCGGCACGAACGGTGCGGGGGTTGGGAATGCGCGGCCGTTGCAGGAAGCGCGGCGCCAGCACGTCAGACCACCTTCCGTTCTGCCGCTCGCAGTTTGGCGCTACGCGCGCGGCGGTTTTCGGCAGTCTCGTCTTGTTCGGGCAAAACGGGCCGCTTCGTTAGGACATTGAGACGCTCGTCGTCGCGGAACGTCTGCTTCACGATGCGATCTTCGAGCGAGTGAAAGCTAATGGCAACGACGCGCCCTGCACCACGTAAACGGCCAATGGCGCCCTCGAGGCCGACGCGCAAGGCTTCGAGCTCGTCGTTGACGACGATGCGCAGCGCCTGAAAGACGCGCGTCGCCGGATGGAGACGCTCGCGTCTGCCGGGCCGCTGAACGACGCCGGCGACCAGTTTTGCGAACTCTAAAGTGGTGTTCGGCAAGACTCCGTTCGAACGGCGTATCACGATTGCTCGAGCGATACGCCGCGCGCTTCGCTCCTCGCCGTAGCGGAAGAAGATGTCCGTCAACTCGCCTTCGCTCGCCGTCGCGAGAATCTCATAGGCGCTACGTCCAAGGTCTGGATTCATTCGCATGTCCAGCGGGCCGGACTTCCCGACTGAAAAGCCGCGCTGCGCATCGTCAAGTTGCATCGACGAAACTCCCAAATCGAAGAGAACGCCGTCGACCGAATCGATCGCGTAACGATCGAGGACGTGGATGATTTCTCGAAAGTTTCCCTGGGTGAAGGTAAAGCGAGGATCGACAATCGCTGCCGCCCGCTCGGCGGCTCGCGGGTCGGCATCGATGGCGATTACTCGGCCCGCACCGAGTCGCTCCAGAATCGAGCGGGCATGCCCTCCCGCGCCAAACGTCGCGTCCACGTAGATGCCGTTCGGCCGAATCGCCAAGTACTCGAGCGCCGGCCCAACCAGCACGGGCATGTGATTCACGAAACGCCCACATCGCCGGCTCTCCTACAAACCAAGCTCGGCCATGAAGTTGGGGACCTCGCCTTCGGGCGGCCTTTGGAATCCGAAGCGCTCTTTCGCCCAGATCTCGATCCGCGTCAACAGGCCAATGGAGACCACTTGCCGTTCGATCCCAGCAAAGGCTCGCAGCAGCGCCGGAACGACAACTCGACCCTGCGCGTCACACGAGGCTTCTTCAGTATGAGCGAAGAGATAGCGCAGATACTCACGGTAGCGTTCGTTCTTCCGCGGCACGGCTTCGAGGCGGCCACAGATCTCAATCCAGGTAGCGGTCGGGTAGAGTGCGAGACAAGGATCGGGGTCGGCGATGGTTAGAACGAACTCGGGACCCAAGCGCTCGCGAAAACGAGCGGGCACGATAAGCCGCCCCTTATGATCAAGCGCGTGCTGCTCCGAACCGGCGAAGCGCGGAAGTTCCGCGTGCACTGAGTCCTCCGAAAGACACCACTAGGCACTACTTTTCACCACTATACGCCCCACATTTGCTTAAGGCAAGGTAAACATGCAAAGCGGGAGCGCAATCGGCGGCTATCCACAGTTTAAGCGAACGAGTGTTCGGGCGAGCTCTTTACAGACACAATGTTCACATGCGCGATGCGGTAGGGTCTTGACGCGTACGAGCGTGATAACCGAATCGCTTCAGCCGGGTTTGATTTTCGTCGGTGATCGTCCACCGCAACGCTATCGAGTGTTTTTGTCGTTCGGTAACCGCGAGGCGCCGGCCAAAGTCCAGATAAATAACGGCAAGCGGTTGCTTGCCCTCCAAATGCAACCTTTTTGCTCCTTAGCACTCTCTTGACAGGAGTGCCAACCCTTCTAGAATTGGTCTGGAGTTTTGGGCAAAACCACTTGTAAAGGAGGATGATTATCAATGACCGATACTCTCGCACGCGACGAGCGCCCTCAAGCCTCGCGCATGGCGCACTGGGCGCCGTTCCGGGACTGGCTGGGTTTCGATCCTTTCCAGTCGATGCGCAACTTCGAATACGACGTCACGCGGACGGAGAATGGATATGAGGTCGAAATCCCGGTTCCCGGATTCAAGCCGGAGAACGTCGAGGTGACCTTCCAAGACGACGTCATCGCCGTGACCGCCAAAGGCGACCGGCGTTCGTTCGCGCGCTCTTTCACGGTTCCCGACGACGTCGATCCCGATAAGATCGAGGCCCATGTATCAGACGGCATGCTCGTGTTGACGCTGGCCCGCCGTCCGGAAGCGCAACCGCGCCGTATCAACGTTAAGTAAGCACAATCGCAAGTAAGCAAAAACTGAGCAAGAGCCGGAGCGGAGATTCGCTCCGGCTCTTCTCATGAAGACCGCAGCATTTCGACGATATCCGAAGATTCGGTCGGATAGCCGAACAGAACCTAGAGTTCGATCGTCGTCTCGTCAACGAAACGCGCGACGCCATGGTACGTCGCAATTCCCGCTTTGCGCAAAACAGATTCGCGCTCTTCCGGAACGGGGTCAGTAAAAGAGCCCGTAAACCGCATAAGCTGCGGCCAATCGATGCCGATGGCGCCGTCGATCCCGCCTGCGCAAGCGAAAGCGACGTTCGTTCCGGAACTTCCCGTTCCCACGACGACGGGATCGAACTCAGTCACGCCGCCGGCGCCCGAACGATTTTGAAATCGTAACAGGTATAGGAAACGTGCCGAACGTGCACCTCGGCGATGGCGTCGTCGGCCAGGTAGGCAGCGGCGCGCGCCTGCGCTCCACCGGGTTCAGTCACGGCGGCGTCGACGATTTGGCCCTCGTGCCCGTATGCCCGCACGACCAGCGGGCGCGTCTCGAAATCTCCGGGGAATTTTTCAATCATTTCGTACGGACGGCAACTCCGCGCATGGACGAATATCGGACCTACCTCCGCGTACGGTCCCGTGCCGCGTAACGGTTGATACGAAAGCAAGATCAGTTCTTCGGGCTCGTTGGCTATCCGTAAGCATAAGCGGCATGGCGCGACCGTTCGTGTGACCGCGAGCCGGTGGCCAAAGCGATCTCGCCGGATTCGCCGCGCCTCTTGCGCGATCTCAAGCGGTATCGGCAGAAAATGAAGCGCGATCGATACCTCGATCGCGGGCGTATCGTCATCAATTGCTGCTTGTGCGGAACGCCCACCGACGCGCCTCGCGGGCTCAGCGAGAGTCAAGGCTTCGCCGCTATGATCTTTGACGTACCGGCCGACATCGCGTTTTAGGTCGGCGTTGAGCTTCGTTTTCAACATGACTATAACTCTAACGGTGCCTCAAAGGAAAAAGCCATCGGAAAGTTGCGGAACAGTGGCAGGCCGCCTGCCAGGCATGACCCCCCGGGGAGAAGAAAGGCGCGGGAGCGATGAGTCGATGGCTCGGAACCTGCGGCCTTTTAGCCATGCTCTATGGATGCAGCGGTGGCTATATGCCGTACGCTTCGCGTGCGCTCGACCCCAGCTCGATCGATGCACTGGTTACGGGTGCGTCTCAAGCAAACGGCGTTCCGGCCGGCTTGGTACGCGCGGTGATGATGGCGGAATCGGCTGGCAACCCCTCGGCCATCAGTGTTGCGGGCGCGCAGGGTCTCATGCAGCTCATGCCCGGCACCTCGGCCGGGTGCGGCATAGCCAATCCCTTCGACCCAACCGAGAACGTACGGTGCGGAACGGGCTACCTTCACTCGCTGCTGCGCCGCTATCACAACAACGTGGCACTCGCCGTCGCCGCGTACAATGCCGGTCCTGGGGCGGTGGACCGCTACCACGGCGTACCCCCGTATCCGGAGACGCGCGCGTACGTCGTGCGCGTGCTCAACGCTTACCACAGCTACTGAGCCAGGGCCGCTGATGGCGACGCTGACGCACCGGCAGCCGCTACCCCGCGTCACCTCGGCGCTTCCGCACCTACCCATTCTGGACGGCTATCTGCTGCGTGAGATGTCCGTTCCGTTCTTCTTTGCGTTCGGCGCGTTTCTGCTCTTCTGGGCGCTCAATATCTTTTTTCTCGCCGCCGACTATATCATCAATCAGCACGCGCCGTTCTTCTTGGTGCTGCGTTTCGTGGTCTTCCGCATCCCTCAAGCGATTCCAATGGCCTTTCCCTTCGGTTGCCTTTTTGCCGCATTGCTGGCGATGGGTCGAGTCATGGGCGATAACGAGGTAACCGCGATGCGGACCGCTGGGATTCCGGTTTTGCGTATCGCGCTCTCACCCTTCGTCTTTGGCGCCGTGATGTTTTTGATTGCATACGCCATGAACGAATGGGTCGCGCCTGCATCGGTCGACCTCTCGACCCGGACTTTTTATCAAATCATCTATCATACCGACGCATTGCCGGTCGAGCCGCAATTTTTTCGCAAAGACCCCGATACGGGGAACACGTTTTATGTAGGACAGGTCGCTCCCGATAATCGCACGATGGTCGACGTACAGATTTTCAAGCCTGCCAAGTACGGCCCTTGGAACGAGACCCTTCAAGCCAAGACCGCATCGGTGCAACGCACCCTCCTGGTGCTCCACGACGTAATCGATACGCGTTATAACAATGACGGCTTCCTTACCAACCAACAGCACGTCAAGAACGTCTCGATCGGATTGCCGCTCGGCGAGACCGCTTCGCAGTTCGTCAGCCAGGTAAACAACGATCCTTGGACGATGAGCAGCAAATCGCTGCGCATGCAGGTCAACGCGCTCCAGTCGCAGGGAATCGGCGGCACCGCAATGGGGAACTTGCAAATCAATCTTGCAAACAGGCTGGCGTGGCCGTTCGCCTGCATCATCGGGGTCGTGGTGGCGGTGCCGCTCGCGCTGCGCTTCGGAAAGCGCGGGCGCATGCTCGGCATCGCGCTTTCAATCATCGTGTTCTTTGCGTACTATCTCATGGTTTCCGCAGCCTCGGCGTTCGGGCGAAACGGCGCTATGAATCCTTATGTCGCGGCATGGCTTCCCAACGCGCTCATCGGAACCGCGGGCGTCGTTCTTCTTTGGCTGGAAGAGCGCTAAGGTAAATGCCCCTCGGCAGCCGGGTCCGTTGGGGTATCGCCCCATCGCCGCCATCGCTGCCTTTGTGAGCGCGGTCTTTCCGCTCGGAGGCGCCGCTTCGATCGATGACCGAGAGCAACTCGCGCTGCAGCTTTTGAATGCGCAGCGCTGTGCGCAGCATTACAGCGACGATTCGCAAACCGTCGCACAGGCTACGGCGACTCCACCCGGCGCTCCGACACCGGCCCCCGTTTCGACGCCCGGCTTGCCCAACGCGCCGCCCGGCGTCAGCAACGGAACGTACACGATCAATCGAACGCCACCACCGCAACCGGGCCAAACGCCGGGCGTATCACCGCCGCCCATTCCCGGGGCGACGCCCACTCCACTGGCGTCGATGGGACCGATCTTCCTCGTCCGCGGCGGAACTACGCCGCCCCCAATTTCGCCCGCCGGTCAAGCGACGCCGGCTGCAACTCCCGCGCCGACCGGCGCACCGACCCTCGCTCCCGGCTACGTCGCCGTCATCTCCGACAAGTGGAGCGGCAATCGGGCGCGCGGCCAGCCGAGCGACGCAATCGGCAACGTTCACATCTACTACGGCGACGAAGAAATCGTGGGAGACCGAGCGCACTTCGACGGCGTCCGGACGATTACGATCACGGGCAATCCGTTTCTCGTAAATCACGAGCACAACTCGGTGCTGACGGCCGACGTCATTACTTTCGACACCGTCGCACAGACGGCTAAACTCACGAATGGCCACGGCGCGAGCGACGAAGGAGTCCAGCGCGGTCTGGTCCATTTTTCGGCCGAGGACCTGCACACCAATCCGGACGGAACCGCGCACGGCCTCGATCCGTACATAACGACCTGCGAGAATCCGCGCGGTGGCTACCACATCACCGGTAAGGACATGGACGTCTATCCGGGCGACAAGATCGTCATTCACAAAGCCGTGCTTTGGCTCGGCGCCGCGGCCGTTTTCTACCTTCCGCTCCTGATCATTCCGCTGCGCAGTCTCGAAAACCAACGTGGCCACGCGCACTGGTTCCCTGAAGTAGGATACGACTCGTACGAAGGCGCTTGGATCAAGATCCAAATCCCATTCGGGAAAGATCAGTACTACTACGGCTACTACATCGTGAACTATTACACGAAGGAGGGCTTAGGACTGGGCTATGTCGGCTTCTACGCGAGCAAGAAAGGCCGGCGCAGCGTGAGCATCAACGTCTACACGATCAACGACCGTGTGGCGGGAGGACGCCAGAGCAATCTTGCGTTGCAAGAGCAGGAGAATTTCTCCGAGCACCTACGGAGCAACTTTCAATTCGCGTATCAATCCAACTATGGTCCGCTGATCAGCATTCCGCCCAACGAGACGATCACCGAAGCCGTGGTGCATCAAACCGCGCAAACGTCGCAGAATTACAGCGTCAACCACAGTTCCGTCGGAGGACAATCGAGCAGCAACAGCTTTACCTTTACCGACACTCGCCAGTTCAATCAAAACTTGAACCAAACGATCACCTATGACATTAGCGATAGCAGCGCAAGCTTCGCTGGCATAAATCAATTCAGCAACGAATCCGAGTTCGACTATCTGATGCAATACACGACGGCCGGCGCCGATTACCAAGTCGAGTTCGATAAGACCTATTCTCAGGAGGCAGTCGGCATCAACAAGATTCCGGAATTTCAGGTGCGCCCGACCGACTTCTTTCCGCACTTTGTCATTCCACTCTCGGCCCAACTCACGTTCGGCGAATACAGCAACCCGGCGGGAGAGGGTGCGCCGCTGGCGCTCGCCACTTGGCGGGGCGATGCAAACTTAATCGCCGGGCCCTTGGACGCAAAGGTTCTCGGAAGCGACTTCCAGGGAACCGTAACGGTCGACCAATATGCCTACGGCACGGGCGATCTCAAGGCGGCCATTGAGCAAGACTTGAGCCTCACGACGCCGATCAGCCAGCATATCGTCAACACCCTTACGTACAACGAGGCCAACTACAACGGCCCCGCGCTCGTGCCGTTCCAATACCTCGACCAGCAGCCGACGATGAATACCAAGAACGCACAAGACATGGTGCGCCTCTTCAACGACGACGTCTACGCGCTCTCGCTGGGATGGTCCACGAACTTTGACGGCGTCGCACAGCCCTTAAGTTATCAGCTCAGCGCGCGTCCTTCGCCACGATCGGTCGTCCTCGTCAGCGGCTCCTTCATTCCGGGACCCGGCATGGGATTTGAGACGACCAATCTCCAGCTCTCGACGCCGTTCGGGCGCGACGCGTCGCTGCAGTTCGTCACCAACATCAACTGGAGACCGTCGCTGGGGCTTGGCGAATTCTTCTCCGACAAAATCATCTACTACACGCGGACGATCGGCAACTGTTACCAGCTGCTCGTGCTCTATAACGAATCGCAGGAGGCGATAAACGTCGGCCTCAACTTGCTCGCCTTCCCGACGCAAACCGCGGTCTTTAACATCGGCCAGCCCCAACCGGTCATTCCGACGACCTTCAACTTCTAGCCCTTAGCCCTCGTCGGTCACCGTGTGAGCTCACTCCTAAGCTTTTCCGCAACGCTTTGGACGATTGCGGGCCGCGCGACTCGGACGTTCGTCGCTCACATCCGTGTGAGCTCCTACTCCTCCGCTTTTCCGCAACACCAAAGGAATACGACCTCCTGTCTTTTGCGGAAAAGTCGGAGGCCTCGCTACGCGGCCCACGATCGTCCAAGCCGGTTCGCCGGGTTTCTCCAAACGATCGCTGATCGAGGCTCGGGCGTGCACGATGAGAAGCCTCCAGCTTTTTCGGGCCAGCCATGGAGGGCTGCTTCAAAACTTCGTTCTCCCGAAAAAGTGGAGGAGCAGGAGCGAACAGGATGTGAGCGACGGGCGTCTTCGAGTCGGCACGCCCGAGCCGAGATCACGAGATCAGCAGAACATCGTGGTTAGGGTGTGTCGCATTCGGGGTGGCCGCAAGCGCAGGTTTCCTATTCGATACTCTCTTCGGTTGCGCGACGGCAGGAGTTGCTGCAAAAGACTTCGCCGCCCTCCACCGGTCCGGTGATCGAGCAGTTACACAAATCGTGCGCACATTCGAGCGGAGATTCGTACATCACTACGGACAGGGCGACGCCGTGACGGGGTTGTTTGCGATCTCGATCGTCATGATCTGCGCCGCCGGATCGGGAGGCGTGTAATAGGCGTAGTACGTGTTGTCGAAAGGTTCGGTCATACACAGCTGCGGTGAGACGAACTGCGGATCGATCGGTCCGCCGGGTCCCATCGAGTCAAAGAACGTCCATTGTCCCTGGCTGCTGGCCTGAGTCGTGAACGCGTTGAACGTCCAGATGTTCGAAGGGCTGGCGCTCGGAGACGGAGACGGCGATGCGCCTGAGAAGACCGAGCGCTTTACGAGGATCGAGAACTCCGTTCCGGTGCCGTTGTTGTTCAGGTTATACGAAAACTGCTGGGGCGTCGTACCCAAGCGCAGCCATGCGGGAGGAACGTGCGGATTAGTGCCTTTGAGGAACTGCACGGGTTCGGCATAAGAGGAGATTCCGTTGCCCAATGCGATCAAGGCAAACGAGTACCCGTTCCAGTTGGTCTGGACCGTATCGGTCGACGGAGTAACGCCGTTTCCAGACGTGTTCAAGGCAATCATGTACTGGTACGTCGAGAAGTTGAAAGGGGCCGCGACGTCAAAGAGTATCGCCACGTATCCCGGAGGCGCGCCGCCGGCTCCCAGACCCGGAGGATTTGGCGTGACTTGACGACCGCACGCCGCAACGATGAACGCCGTCACTAGAACGACTACAAAACCGAAACTCAATCTGCGAATCATGGTCTCCTCGGTGCCGCTGCGCGATGCTGGTATTGCCGCAGGCGCGGCCTGCGCATTAGCCGCAGCATTTCCAAAACTCGGCGCAGCGTGGCTCGTGCCGTTTGCCACCGCGGCGCTTTTCTGGATTTGGCAGGGTGCCTCCTGGAGGCGAGCCGCGCTCCTCGGTTGGCTTGCCGGACTGATTTTTTTTGCGCTCGATTTCGCGTGGGTCGGACATACGGTCGGCCGTTACATCGGCGTTTTTGGACCGTTTCTCGCATTTGGTCCCGCGCTCTTCGAGGCTCCGTATTTTGCGCTCGCCGGCGCACTCGCGGCGCTCGCCTACGCGCGCATGCCGTCTTACGTTGCGCCGCTCGGCGCGGCAGCCGCATTCACGATCTGTGAATGGCTACGCTCGATCGGCATCTTGGCCGCTCCCTTCGATCAGCTCGGTTACACACAAGCCGATTCCGTGCTGCGCGTGATCGCTGCGTATGGCGGCACGTTCGGCATCACGTTCGTGCTCTGCACGATTGGTGCATACGTGGCCGACGCCGTGCATCGCCGCACGTGGCGGCCATTGGCGATCGTTGTGACGGTTGTCGCGCTCGTTACGTGGGCGGCGTGGATCGCGTGGCCGGCGCGCCGTCTTGCGCCCCCTACCATCCCGGTAGCGGCCGTGCAAGGCAACATCGCTCAGTCGTTTAAATGGAACGCGCTCGGTCTTGCGGTGCGCCGTTATACCACGATGACGCGCGCTGCCAGCGCGACGCATCCGCGATTGATCGTCTGGCCTGAGACCGTGATAACGACGGAGCTCGATGCCAGGCCCACGCTCATGTCGCACTTTTCAGACCTTGCGCGCGACGTGCAAGCGACGCTCGTCGTCGGAAGCGTGGCCGCCGGTCCGGGCGCTCTCTACAACTCGCTCTACATTTTTTCATCGAACGGCGGCTATTCGGTCTACGATAAGCGTCAGCTCGTGCCGTTCGCCGAATGGTTCCCGGGACGCCCGTTTCTGTCGTGGCTTCCTTACGTTGGTGCGCTCAACGGGGGTTTGATGCCCGGCCGAATCGACGCGGTCTACCAAACGGACGCGCTTGCCATCGCACCATTGATCTGCTGGGAGTCGGCTTTTGCCGATCTCGCGTACGCGCAGGTGCGAAAAGGAGCACAGCTCCTCGTGATCAGCACCGATGACGCTTGGTTCGGTACGACCTCGGGACCCTACATGCACGCGCAGATCGCGCAGCTTCGCGCCATCGAGACGGGTGCCTATGTGGTGCGGGCCGCGGCAACCGGAATAAGCGGCATCATTGCGCCGGACGGGCGGTGGCAGAGGCGCAGCCGGCTGCAACACCGGTCGATCGTTACCGGCCGCGTCGGACTTCGGGTTCCGACCGTCTTTTCGCGAATCGGTCCGACGACGATCGCGTTCCTTTTGGTCGCGCTTTACCTGACGTTTTTGCTGCCGGCGCAGGCGTTGCCGCCGGACGCGGCCGAGTGGCCCGATGCGCGTTAGAGCCATTTGGTGGAAACGGCTCGCGCTCGGCGCGGGTCTGGCCTCAGGAATTTATGTCGTGATAGAGATCGTGCTCGCCGGGGGAGGGGTCCCGCCGCTGCCGCCCAGCCAGGCTCCGATCGACTTGCGCGGCGGGCACGTGCTGAATAACCACATCGCCACCAAGTCCTGGAGCTTCGATTACGATCACGCGCGTCTCTCGCCCGACGGCCTTAGCGGCAGCGTCGACGGCGTGCGCAACGGCGTCGTGTTCCGTAAAGGCAAACCGTACTTACGGATATCCGCCAAGCACGTCGTCCTCAACATTCAGACTTTGGATTTTACGGCGGTCGGCAAGGTACACATCGAACGCATCGACGATCCGCAACGCCGTTCGTTCGATACCGACCTCGTTACCTGGACAAATGACGCGAAGATCATGCACATGCCCCACCCCGCGTATATCCACTCCGGCGACCAGATCTTGCGGATCGACGGCATCAGCGTGAATTTCGACGACAACACCATCCACTTGGGGACCGTCCGCGGAGGCGTGGACGTCACGCATTAGTCGAGGAAGCTTGGTTTTAAAACCGGACCCCGAGCCCGCAGTGGTAACGAGGCTAGAGGGAGCGCTTTCTAGCGGCCTTCATCGCCGAGCTTTTTCTTAGCCTCGGCGATGAGTTTTTTGACCTTCTGGCCGCCCTTATGACCGATCTCTTCGTAAAAGTCCGAACCGTACTTTTCTTTGACGACCTTACCGCCCTTTTGACCGATGGATTCGTAAAACTCGACGCCGTGGCGGTCCCGCGTCGCTTTTCCACCTTTGCGACCGATGTCTTCGTAGAAGGTCGAGCCGTAGCGATCGCGGACGGTGTCGCCGCCCTTCTTGCCCGCCTCGCGCACGGACATTTCGCGCTTCGACGCGTTGTCGTACTTATCAGGCATCGGTTTTCGCTACAAACCGCGTAAAACGTGGGCTAGGACGCAGACGCCTTGCGTTTGGGACGCTGACCGCCTTTTTGACCGATGACCTCATAGAACGATGGACCATATTTACTCTTGGTGGCTTCACCGCCTTTGCGGCCGATCTCTTCATAGAATTCCGAACCATACTTTGCCTTCACGCGCTCGCCCCCGCGACGCCCTGCCTCGCGGACACTCATGCCTCCAGCTTGTCCGGTTTCTTGTGCCATGTGACTATCCTTTCGGTTGAAGTGCCGAGTTACTCTATTCCCATACAAGCGCTCGGTAAACTCAGGATTCGCTGAGAATTCGGTCGCTGCCGCTTAAATCGTCGTCGAATTCTCCCGGAGCGCCTCGTAGACGGTTCGCGTGCGATCCTGCAGATGCTCGAGGTCGCCGTCGTTCTCGATAATGAAGTCGGCGACCCCGCGCGCACGTTCGGGCTCGATTTGGGCTGCGATGCGGGCCCGTATACGGCGCTCGTCGAGCTTATCCCGCTCGACGACCCGCGCGATGCGTTGCTCGAGCGGGGCGACGACGAGGACCGACTTATCGACGAGCCGATCGTAGCCGGTTTCAAAGAGCAGCGGCACGACGTGGACGATGACTTGACCCGGCTTGGCATAGGCTTCGCGTTCTAACGCGATACGGCGAATGTGGGGATGGAGCAACGCGTTGAGACGCTCGCGAGCCGATGGGTCACCGAAGACGATCTCCGCCAGCCTGACGCGGTCGAGCGCGGAGTCGCGTACGGCCTGCGGCCAGACTCGGGCGATTTCCATGAGACCGTCGCTGTTTGGAGCGACCACCTCGCGCGCGATCGCATCGGTGTCGACGATAAAGGCCCCGAGGCTCGCGAATATCCCCGCAACCGCACTCTTCCCTGCGCCGATGCCGCCGGTCAAGCCAACGCGCAAGGCGGAAATTTACCCTTCCTGAGGCGGCTCCACCGGCGTTTCCGGCAGCGGCTCGATCCCGATCTCTTCCTCGACGGCGTATTGCTCGATCTCTTCGAGTGGCACATCCGCAACGTGCTGAATCGAGGCGGTGATGCGGCGCGTCGCGTGATTGATCGTGAGCAGCGTTACCTCGACTTCCTGGCCCGCACTGAACTGCGCCGTCGCATCGAACTCGCCTTTGGGTACCATCGCGAGAATCCCTGGAATCACTTCGACGAGCAGATAGTTCGGGGTCACCTTGACGATCTGCGCCGGTAATTTGTTCGTTTCGTAGAGGCGATCGGCGTATTGATCCCAAGGATCGGGCAGTGCGTGTTTGAGCGAGAGGCTTACCTTCTTCGCGTCCGGATCGAACTTCATGATCTCGACTTGCACGACGTCGCCGATTTTCACGACTTCCGAGGGGTGCTTGATGCGCGCATAGGCGAGCTCGCTGTTGTGGATGAGCCCGTCGATACCGCCAAGATCGACGAAGGCTCCAAAATCGGCCAAGCGGACGACGACGCCTTCGCGAATCTGCGCGACCTCAAGTGTATCGAGCAGCTCTTGCTTCTTGGCTTGGAGCTCTTCTTCCAATACGAGGCGCTGCGAAAGGACGACGCGATGCCGCTTATGGTCGAGGTCGATCACCTTGAGCCGCAGATGCTGGCCGACGAGCTCGTCGAGATTCCCAACCGGCTGACGGCGAATTTGCGACGCCGGGACGAAGCCACGCATGCCCAGGTCGACAAGCACGCCTCCTTTGACGACCTGCGTCACGGTCGCTTCGATCACTTCGTCGCTCTCGTGAGCCTGGATGACCTTCTCCCAAGTCTTGAGCGCCCGCGCTCTACGCTCCGAAAGAAAGAGCGTTCCGTCCAGCTCGTCGATTCGGTGGACCATTACTTCGACGGTGTCCCCCACGCGAAGCAGCTTGGGGTCGATCGCGAGCGAGAGCTCGCGGAATGGAAGGACGCCTTCCGATTTGCCCCCTACGTCGACGAGCACTTCGTCCTTGTCCTTCTGGACGATCGTGCCGGTAAGCACTTGACCTTCGTCGAGAACTTTGAGCGATTCTTCGTACAGGCGCTGTTCGAGCGCGAGTTGGTCTTCCTCGTCGTGAGTCGGCGCGACTTCAGTTGTAGAGATATCTAGTTCCCACTTTCGTTAATTATTTATTATCGTTGGCATCGCCGGCACCACCAGGTTCCTCGTTGTGCCAGCACCGTTCGCACGACCGTCGTCGTCTCGCATCGTAGACAAGGGCTTCCATCTCTGCCATAGACTGAGAGGTTGTTTTGGAAACTACCCTGCAGTCCGTCGGCGTCTACGTAGTCATCAACGCTCGTTCCGCGCATTTCTATCGCACGGTGCAAAACGTCGACGACGGCCCGACGTAAGCGTTGAATCGCAGGCCGCGTCAATCTCCGGCTCGGAAGGCTCGGACGAATCCGAGCTTCCCATAGCGCTTCGCAGGCATAGATATTCCCAATGCCGGCGATGCGTCGTTGATCCAGGAGAAATGCCTTGACCGGCGTCGTCCGCCCCGACAGCATACCGACAAAGGCTTCCTGTGTAAAGTCTGAGGAGAGCGGCTCGATGCCGAGTTCGCGGTCCCACTCCTCCTGCGGCGCGACCAATCGCATCCGCCCGAAGGTCCGTACGTCTGAGAAGCGTAGGCCGCTGCCCTCCGCAAAGTGGAGCACCAGATGCGTCGCGGGCGACTCGGGCAATCGCTCATTTGCAACGACGAGCCGGCCCGTCATACGGAGACTGGTAACGAGCGATCGTCCTGAAGCCAGTTCGGCGACTACGTACTTCCCGCGCCGGCGAACGGCTACGATGCGGTCGCCTGCTACCGCGCGTGCAAAACGAACGCCGCGTGGCGCAATGGCAATTCGCGGCAACCTAACCTCCACGCGTTCGATCGTCTTGCCGACGATCTTGCCGGCAAGGCCTCGGACGATCGTCTCGACTTCGGGAAGTTCCGGCACCCTTATTCTGGGGACGGTACGCCGTGCAGGTCGAGCTTGACACCTTGCGAGAGTCCGTCCTGTACTGCCTCACCTGCTCTCAACTCGATCACGTACTTTGCGACGCCGCCTTCGCGAGGAATGTCGGGCTCAGGCAGCGTTGAGGCGACGACCGGCACGTTGGAAAAGATTTGGCGCACCATGCCGTCGGCGCCGATGAAGATCATGTCCAACGGCACCAGCGTATTCTTCATCCAGAATTTCACGGGGCGTCGCGCTCGAAAATGAAGATCATGCCGGTGTGCGGCGCGAGTGCCGTGCGATACATCAAGCCTTGCTCGCGCTGGGCCTCGGTGCGAGCCACCTCCAGCGTGAGCTCTGCCCGAGGCGCGTGCACCACAATGGTCGGCAACAGCAACGCGATCACCATGGCGAAGCGATCATACACGTTGCAGGCTCTCCGCATCGGTGGGCTCGACATCGTACCAATTGCGTCCCGCCTTGAGTGTCACTTCGAGTGGAACCGATAACGCGATAGCATCTTGCATGTGGCCGCGCACCAGGTTCGCCGTCTCACGCAGGTCGCTCTTGCGCACTTCGAAGATCAATTCGTCGTGAATCTGCAGCAGCATGGTCGCATCGAGCGACGTCCGATCGAGCGCGCGTTCGATTCGCACCATCGCCAGCTTCATCAGATCGGCCGCGCTGCCTTGCAACGGCGCGTTGGTGGCCTCTCGCTCCGCCGCAGCGCGCAGCATGTAGTTGCCAGAGACGAGGCCAGGCATATACCGGCGCCGTCCTAAGATCGTGGAGACGTATCCGTTACGCCGTCCCTCTTCGATCGTACGCTCGATGTAGGCGCGCACGTCGGGAAAGCGCGCGAAATATGCCGTGGTGATCTCTTTGGCTTCGGCGCGGCTGATCTCGAGCCGTTGCGCCAACCCAAAGTCCGACATGCCGTAGAAGAGGCCAAAGTTAACGCTCTTGGCCATCCGCCGCTGGTTCGGATCGACGCGAACACTTGGTACGATGCCAAAAATCTGGCGAGCCGTAAAGTCGTGGATGTCCTGAGCTTCCTCGAACGCCGTGCGCAGCGCGCGGTCGCCGGAAAGATGCGCCATTAAACGGAGTTCGATCTGACTGTAATCGGCAGCGAGCAGCGCGTACTCGTCGCTGCGCGCGACGAAGGCGCGGCGGATTCGCCGCCCGAGCTCGCCGCGAACCGGGATGTTCTGCAGGTTCGGATTCGTTGACGACAGGCGTCCCGTCGCAGTTGCCGTTTGGTTGAACTCGGTGCGCAGGCGTCCGTCTCGAGGATCGACCAACGCAGGAATGACGTCGACGTAGGTGTTCTTGAGTTTGGTGACTTCGCGCCATTCCAGCACGAGCGCGCAGATTGGATACTCGCGTGCGAGGCTTTGCAGGACCTCGACGCCGGTCGCCCATCCCGTCTTCGTCTTTTTGCTTCCGGGAATCCCCAGTTTTCCGAAGAGCACCTTGCCGAGCTGCTGCGGGGAGCCGATGTTGAACTGCTCCCCGGCAAAGTCATAGATCCTTTGTTGCAAACGCGCGGCCGCCGTGTCGACCTCTTCGCCGATCACACGCAGCTCTCGAGAATCGATGGAGACCCCAGCTGATTCCATTTTTGCAAGCACGGGTGCGAGCGGAACTTCGACCTCCTCGTAGAGGCGAAGCTGATCTCGCGCTTTCAACTCAATGCGAGCCTTTTCGACCAACTGCAAGGCTGCGTCGGCATGCGCCGCCGCGTCGGTCGGCAGCTCGGCACCGAGCAAGTGCGCGGCGGCATCTTCAATCTCGGCAAAGCCGCGAGACGGATCAAGCAAGTGTGTCGCGATCATCCCGTCGTCGGCAAAGAGCGCGTTGCCCACTCCAGCCTTGCGCAGAACGTGAAGGAGTCGTTTGGCGTCGTATGCCGCAACCGAGCCGGCTCGCGCGAAGAGCCGCTCGAGCGCGTTACGCACTGCTTCGTGCGCGAGTGCTCCGCGCGAAAAACTCAGGCCTTCACCGGGGCGCCCGCTAGCGCCGATCGCGTCGTCGCGCATGACGAGAGCGACCCGGTCGCTCCCGGCAAGCTCTTCCAGCTCTTGTGCGAGCCGCACGAAGTCGGGAGGATCGACCGCCGACTTCGTAGCTTCGGTAGTTGCCGCTCAGTTTCGTGCTGTGGTCGAAGAGCGGCAGATCGGCCGGGGGCTCCAATTTTGCAAGCAGCGTCTTGAACTCGAGCTCGCTGTATAGGCGATAGAGCTCGCCGCTGGGCGGTATTCGATACCGGCTGCTCTCCCAATCGATCGAAAGCGGAAGATCGCGACGAACGATGGAGACCGCGCGACAGAGGCAAGCCTGCTGACCGTACTGTTCGATCAGTCCCGCAAGTTTTGGATTGCCGGCGAGCGCCGGATCGGCAACGAGCGCATCGAGGGAACCAGCAGCCTGTAATAGTTTTGTGGCAGTCTTTTCACCGACGCCGGGAATTCCCGGGAGATTATCGGACGGATCGCCTTTGAGGCCGCGATAATCGGGCAGCTGTTCCGGTTCGAGTCCGAACCGTGCGCGGACCGCTGCGGTATCGTACCGCCCGAGCTCGGAGATGCCGCGCCGGGTTGTCAGAACCGTCGTTCTTTCATCGACGATCTGCAAGAGGTCGAGATCGCCCGTAACGACGGTGGTCTGCTCGCCACTCTCTTCGGCTTGGCGCGCGAGCGTTGCGATGATGTCATCGGCCTCTTGTCCCTCAATTTCGACGATCGGAATGCCATACGTTGCGAGAACCCGGCGGACCAAGACGAATTGGCTGCGGAGTTCGTCGGGCATCAGGCGTCGCTGAGCTTTGTATTCGGCAAAGAGCGAGAGGCGATCGGCCGGCATTCCCTTGTCGAAAGCGGCGAGAATATGGGTTGGCTTCTCGTCGGCGATCAGCTTATTAAGCATCATCGTAAAGCCGTAGACGGCATTGATCGGCGCGCCTTTGCTGGTCGTGAGACCTGGAAGCGCAAAGAAAGCCCGATATACCAAACCGTAGGTGTCGAGGAGCATCAAGGCCATGGTAGCCGCCTACCGCACGACGATCGTCGAAGAACCCGCGCTCACGCTGCCGTCGTCGGAAACGTCGAGCACCGAAAGGTCGTAGCGTCCCTGACGTGCGGGCAAAGAAACGGCGATTCCGCGCGAGTTGGTCCGCATAACGTCCCACGAAACCGCCGGCGTCTCGGCTTGCGAAAGCGAGAGTTCCGGCGGCGGTGCAGTGTGGCGTACGAAACCGAGCGCCTGTGCGTGGGCGCCGGTGGCGTTAATCGATGGATGCCAGGTCGTTGCTTCGGGCGCGCTATTCTGCGTCGTGCTGACGCCGATGGCAAGGAGTGCAGGCGCCGACGCAAAGCGCGCGCTTCCGGAGGGCGTTCCCTGGCTGATTCTCACGACGAACGTTCCCGAACCCAACGCGCTCCCATTAAATGAAACCTTTGCTGCTGCGCCGGGCGCGAACTGCGAGCCTTCCATCGAGAGCTGCTCGGAGCTGGCACGTCCGGGCGCCGAGAGGGTGACGGGAAACGTGCTCCACTCGAGCGCACCGTCGCGCACGAACGCCGCACCGACGCGCAACTCGCCGGCCGCGTCGAGCGCGCGCAGACGAGCCACGGCGTGCCCGCCGGCCGTCTTGGAAACTCGCAGCTGGATGCCCAGCGCGCTTTCGAACGTGATCAACGCGTCCCCGCGAGAACCGGCCGCATCGGCGGCGACGGTGACTTGATCGCCCGGCCGATAGGTTGCCCGGTCGAGTTCGATGCGTACGTTCGCGCTGCCATCGTCGGTCGTCGGGATAGGTGCTTGTGGATCGACCCGGACTTGCGCCGCGTCCATTGCGCGCCCTGCGCTGTCGACCGAGGCGACGATAAAGTTCGTACCGAGCTCCGGCGCGCTGAAATGTCCGCGCGCATGACCTTGCGCGTCAAGCGTGAGCTGCTGCTGCGACCCCGAGACGCCGTGTCTCAGCGCGACGGTGACGGTCGCGCCGGCCAGCGGCTTGTTATCCAGCGAATCGGCATCCACCTCAAAACCTAACGGCGTGCCAAGGCTCTGCTCCGTGCGATCGACGCGTAAGCGGATTGCGGCTTGCGCTGTGGGAACGGTGACGCGGGTGTCCGCGGTCGCTCCGTTCGATTCTACCCGCACCCCGTAGGTCGAGCCGAGCCGGTCGTTGGGGCGCGGAACCTCCACCGTCGCGTCGCCGTTCGCGTCGGTCTGCACGGTGGCGTCGAGCCACAGAGTCGTTCCCCACGAGGCGCTGTCGGGTTGGTCGCCCGCGTAGACGTGAGGCGATCGCACGACCGTTACCCTTACCGTCGTGCCGGCGCGCGACGCGTGAACGAGCAGCGGCACGTCCCGGCCGGGATCGCACGCCCCATTGCAGGCCGCGCTGACGTCAAGGGTTAGCCCTGCGGCGATTGCATCGACATCCACGGTCGCGCCGCCAACTCCGTCGCCGGCTTGCGCCAACACCGCGTACTCGCCCGCCGTGGCGTTCTGCGGCAGTGTGAAAGAGGTATCGAAGGCTCCGGCCGCGTCGAGCGCGACCCGCTGCTGCGCAATCGTCGTCGCGCCGGAGCGGAGAGAAACGACCGCGCTGCCGGTGCTCGCCCGCAAAATGCCGCGCGAGCGCGTTCGCGCGAAACCCGCAACTCGCAACACGTCTCCGGCGTGCACGACCGCCGAATCGGTACGTACACCGACGATCGTCGCCGGCAGAGGCGGCTGCGGAAGCAGGCTCAAAAACGCATAACTGCTTCCCCATTGCGCGAGCGCAAAGACCGGACGGGGCGAACGGTCCCATCGTACGACGCCATCGGCATCCGTCATGGCCGTGACGAAGTTGCGATTGGCGACGAACTGCACGCGCATGCGCTCGATCGGCATGCCGGTAGCGAGGTCGGCGCCGTAAAGAATCAGGCCGCCCGGCGTTTCTTTCGAAATGAGACCGATGCGAGAACGATTGATCCACACTTGCTCGCCCACGCTTCCGCGCCGCGCTTCGATGACGAAGAAGCCCTCGCGAGCGCCGAGCGGCACGTCGACGACGTTCGATTGAAATTGGTATCCGCCGGGCGGCGCGAAGGTAAAAGATAGCGACGCGCGCCGGCGCGATGTCGAGATCGCGCGGGGGCTGAAATTCGACCCGGCGGTGAGCACGTCACGCGGATCGACTTGATAGACGGAGAAGGCGACGGGCGCGCTCGAGTAGGTGTCCAAGCGAACTGTAGCCGCCTTCCACGGCACACTCGAATCGGCGGCGAAGAGTTGAAAGTTTGCGTCTAAACGGTGCAGATCGATGATTGGCCGCTCGGCCCCAACTGGCGCGACGCTAAGGCCGACGATGAGAAGTCCGGCGCCGAGTGAACGAGAGAACTGCATGCCGACGATGCTGTTTCGGCAGGTTGAAGTACCAGGCCCGCGTAAAGCGCAGTAGCGTGGACGAACAGGCTGCAGGCGAACGACCAACTTCAACGCGTTGCCGTTTCTGCGGCTACGAAGAGGGCGCACGCGAAGCGCGGAGCTTGCGCGAGAAGCCGCATTTTCAGGTCGTCGTCGCTTGCGGATCGTGCGGTCATCCCTTCGCCGTTCTGTCTCGAAACTAGTGTCGGTCCCGTCGGCCGCCGCCGCTCTTGCGGCTGTTCTTGCGGCGACGACTCCTCCCGTCCTCGCCGCAACGACCCCGCAGCCGGCACCCCATCCGACGCACCTGGTCGTTCATCTTCCAAACGTCCCGCTGCATACGGAAGTCGTCGTCGAGGTCAATAAAAAAGGACAGGTCGTGCGCGTGAAGTCGACCAAGCCGAGCAAGGTACAAACGTTTAACTTGCAGACGTACGGCAACGCGCTTCAGATGTGGATTCGGCGACCGGATGGTTCGGCGCAGGTTGGCCTTTACCGCATAACTTACGATTACAATCCGAAGACGCAGGAAGTCACGCGGCGTATCGCGCTCATCTCCGCCGGCGGAAACTGGGCAAACTCCGAAGGCGCCGCTAACGTCATGGTCGAGATGGAGAAGCAACAGGCGGCGGCAGCAGCCGCAGCGATGCACAAGGCGCAAGAACAGAACTCAAAACTGCCTTCGCTCAACCAAATCCGCGGCGTACCGACTCCAACCCACGCGCCGACGCTTCCTCCCAAAACCATCTGAAGTTCCTGACGTACCGGTGCGCTGACGGGCAGATGCGACCGGGAGTGCTGGAAGGGCCGCTGATCCGCCCGATTGCGACGGCAACGCTGCGCGACTACATCGCGCTCGCGCCGCACGAACGCATCGCCTGGCACGGCGCCGACGATTTGATTCCGCTCAACGATGTCGCGCTCGACGCGCCCGTTCGCCCCGCTCGCAACGTCTTTTGCGTCGGGCGAAACTACCTCGAACACGCAAAGGAAGGCGCACGAGCCGCGGGACGCGAGCTAAAACCTTTGACCGTTCCCACGTTTTTCACCAAAGCTCCGACCGCGATCGCGGCCCCCGATGCGACGTTGCATCTGAGCGCCGCCGTTTCGCGCGAGTACGATTTCGAAGCCGAGCTGGCGGTGGTTATCGGGGCGAAGTGCAAGGACGTTCCGGAGAACGAGGCACTTAACGTCGTGTTTGGATATACCGCGCTCAACGATCTAACCGCGCGCGATCTCCAACGGCAACACGGTCAGTGGTTCAAGGGTAAAAGCCTCGACTCGAGTTGCCCGATCGGTCCGTGGGTCGTTACGCCCGAGGAACTCGGAGATCCGCACTCGCTGGAACTGAGGTTCCGTCTCAATGGGACCGAAAAGCAACACAGCAATACCTCAAAGATGATCTTTTCGGTTCCGCGCCTGATCGCGCAGCTCAGTAAAGGAATGACGTTGCTTCCGGGCGACGTGATTGCGACCGGTACGCCGGAAGGAGTAGGCTTCGCGCGCACTCCCCCGGAGTTTCTCGCCGATGGTGACGTACTCGAAGTCGAGATCGAGCGAATCGGAATTCTCAGAAACACGGTAAGCATTACGTAGAAACGAAGGGCGCCGTAGCGTTCGGGCCGTATGACCCGGGCCTATGATCGTTGCCGTTCCTCGCGAGGCTGCGGTAAAGGAGCGCAGGGTAGCGCTCGTGCCCGAAACCGTTTCGCGATTCGCGAAGTCGGGTGTCGCGGTTTGCCTCCAGCGCGGCGCCGGTGATGCGGCCGCCTTCCCTGACGACCTTTACGCTGCAGCGGGTGCGACGTTTGCCGAAGAGGCGCCATCTCTGGCCGCGACCGCCGACGTTGTCGTCTCGGTCGGACGCCCGAGCGATGAAGTGCTGGCCGGTTTGCGCCCCGGCAGCGTGGTCGTAGGTTTTCTCAATCCGCTCGGCGATTCGGCCTATGTCGAGCGCCTCGCGAATGCAAACGTCACGGCGCTCGCGATGGAAATGATCCCTCGCATCACACGCGCGCAGTCAATGGACGCGCTGTCCTCGCAGAGCAACATTGCGGGCTATAAATCCGTGCTGCTCGCCGCGGTGACGCTTCCGAAGTTCTTTCCGATGCTCACCACGGCGGCCGGCACGATCGCACCCGCCAAAGTTCTGGTGCTTGGCGCGGGCGTCGCAGGGCTGCAAGCGATCGCGACGGCCCGTAGGCTTGGCGCGGTCGTGAGCGGTTACGACGTGCGCGCCGTCGTCAAGGAGCAAGTGCTCTCGCTGGGGGCGAGCTTTCTCGAGTTCGATCTCGGCGGCGATGCGGAGGCCGCAGGCGGTTATGCCAAGGAGCTGACACCGGAACAACAGGAACGGCAGCGCGCTTGGATGGTCGAGCAGATCGGCGCGAACGACGTCGTGATTACGACCGCACTCGTGCCGGGGCGCAAAGCGCCTTTGCTCATCAGCGAAGTCGCCGTCGCCGCGATGAAGCCCGGCAGTGTCATCGTCGATATCGCCGCGGAAGCCGGAGGAAACTGCGCGCTCACCGTCGCGGACCAGATCGTGACGACGTCGGGCGGCGTCACGATCGTCGGCACGACCAATCTACCGAGCACGATGCCCGCCGATGCCAGCCGCCTCTACTCGCGCAACGTCTATGCGCTGCTCTCCCCCTGGATCAAAGACGGCCGGCTGGAGATCGATCCGGCCGATGATGTCGCCAAGGGCGCCGTCGTCGCGCGCGACGGAGCCGTGCTTATTGGAGGCGCATCGTGAGCGACCCGGCTCATTACATCGAACTGCTTACCGTGCTGGTGCTCGCGATCTTCGTCGGCTTCGAGGTCATCTCGAAGGTTCCGACGACGTTGCACACGCCGCTGATGTCGGCAACGAACGCCATCCACGGCATCGTGCTCGCCGGCGCGATCGTCATCGTGGCACGGCTCTTTGGCGGAAGCGTGAGCACCGGGTTAGTGGTGTTGGCAATCGCCGCAGTCACGCTCGGCGCGATCAACGTCTTTGGCGGCTTCGCGGTGACGGAGCGTATGCTTCAAATGTTCAAACGTAGAGAGCCCGGGAAGAAGTGACCGCCACGGCTATTGGAACCTCGCTCGCCGACCTCTTGGCGATCGCGTTCTTCATTTACGGTCTGCACGAGCTGAATTCGCCCGCCACGGCCCGCCGCGGCAATCGCTTTGCGATGATCGGCATGGCCGTCGCGCTCGCCTCGATCCTCGTTCAGACCAACGCCGTCGGCTGGTGGGCGATCGCGGTCGGCATCGCCATCGGCGCGCTCGTGGGAATCTATGCGGCACTCAAAGTCAAGATGACGGCAATGCCGCAAATGGTGGCGCTTTACAACGGCGCCGGCGGCGGCGCGGCGGCATTGATTTCAACCGTTCAATTCTTCATCGAACGGCCGCACGGCACCACCGACACGGTCGTTGCCCTTTCGCTCGTGCTCTCGGCGATCATCGGTGCGATCAGCTTTGCGGGATCCATCATTGCATTTCTGAAGCTGCAGGAGGTAATGACGGGCCGCCCCGTTACCTATCCGGCTCAACAATTCGTCAACGCTCTCGTTTTGCTCGCGATTCTCGTCCTGGCGGGCTGGTTCGTCGTGACGCTCGGTCTTCTGCCGGCATGGGCCTACCTCGTCCTGCTCGGCTGCGCGCTGCTGCTGGGTGTGCTGTTCGTCTTGCCGATCGGCGGCGCCGATATGCCGGTGGTGATCTCGCTGCTGAACTCGTTCACCGGCGTCGCTGTTGCGATTACCGGCTTCGAGATCGACTCAACGCTCTTGATTATCTGCGGCGCCCTCGTCGGGGCGAGCGGTACAATTCTGACCGTCGCGATGAGCCGTGCGATGAACCGGCCCCTGACCAACGTCCTCTTCGGGGCCTTCGGCGCCGCGGGCGGCACCGAGATCGTAACGGCGTCGGGCGCCCCGCAACAGATTCGCAGCAGCACCGCGGACGACGACGCCGTAATGCTCGCGTACGCATCGAAAGTCATCTTCGTTCCGGGGTACGGAATGGCCGTCGCCCAGGCGCAGCACAGCGTTAAGGCCCTCGCCGATCAGCTCGAGAAGCGCGGCGTGAAAGTGCTCTACGCAATCCATCCAGTCGCGGGACGCATGCCGGGCCATATGAACGTTCTGCTCGCCGAAGCGAACGTGCCGTACAACCAGCTTCTCGATATGGACGACGCGAATCTCGAGTTTCCGACCGCAGACGTCGCTCTCGTGATCGGTGCGAACGACGTCACCAATCCCGCGGCGCGCACCGTGTCGAGCTCGCCGATTTACGGCATGCCAATTCTCGATGTCGATAGGGCTGCCAACGTCGTCGTGCTCAAGCGTTCCATGCGCTCCGGGTTCGCAGGGATCGAAAATCCGCTCTATGAGTTGCCGAACACATCAATGCTCTTCGGCGACGCCAAGGCATCGGTCGACGCCCTGACGGCCGCCGTTAAAGCGCTGTAGCGGGCGCCGGTCCTTCCGGCGGAAGAGGCATCGGAGGCGGCGGCAAATCTTTGGACTGCGGCATCTTTCTCTTGCGTTGTTTGCGTTCGGTGATTTCGATCACGACGATGTAGAGCACCGGTACGATCGCAAGATTCATCACGGTCGAAACCAGCATCCCGCCGAGTACGGCGGTGCCGAGAGAGATCCGCGATTGCGCGCCATCGCCGTGCGCGAACGCGAGCGGAATGATGCCGAGGATGAACGCGATCGAGGTCATGAGGATTGGCCGCAGGCGCGTGGCGGCGGCCTGCGCGACCGCCTCGACCGCTTCCCTGCCCTGCTCGCGCAGCTGATTTGCGAACTCGACGATCAGGATGGCGTTCTTTGCCGCAAGCCCGATCAGCATGACGTAACCGATCTGAGCGTAGATGTCCGACGAGGTCTGTGGCATGGGAACCAGATGACCGGCAAGCTTGGAATGGATAAGTATGCTGAGGAGCTCGCCAAGACGGCGAACGTAGATCGCCCCGATCGCGCCAAGGAGCGCGATTGGCACCGCCAGCATGATGACGAACGGCGTGGAGAGGCTCTCGTACTGCGCGACCAGCACCAGAAAGACGAAGAGCAGCCCCATTCCGAAGACCGCGACGGTCTGTGGGCCGCTTTGTACTTGTTGCCGCGCGATGCCGCTCCACTCGTATCCCATTCCCTTGGGGAGATTTGCGACGACGTGTTTCTCGATCGCGGCCAGCGCCTGACCCGAGCTTGCATTCGAGCCAGGCGAACCGTCGATTTCGAGCGCGTTGTACTCGTTGAAGCGCATGATCGAAACGTTGTCGGTCTCGTAGCCCGTTCTCAAGAATTGGCTTACCGGCATCATGTTGCCCGACCCATTGGCAACGTAGATGCGGGAAAGATCTTGCGGTGAGGTGCGCTGCCCGGCCCGCGCTTGCAGTACGACTTGATACGAACGGGTGCCATAGTCGAAGAAGTTGACGAAGGTCGAGCCGGTCGTTCCGTTTACGGTGTCGAAAAAGGCCGAGGGCGTCACGCCAAACGCCAGCGCCTTCGAGCGGTCGAACTTCGTGACGAGGTACGTTCCGGTAAAGATCGTGGGAAGCCGGATCGCCGACAATGCCGAGTCCTTCCTTGCCGCGGCCAGAACGTTATTGCCGACCTTGTTGAGAGTCGGCAAGCCGAGGTTGTTGATGTCTTCGATCTCTATAGCGAAGCCGCCGGTCGAGCCCAATCCCGGAATCGCGGGCGGATTCGCCGGCAACGCCGTGACGCCCGGTATCTTTTGAAAGCGCGTGTAGAGATCGTATTGAATTGCCAGCGCCGAGCTCTGCGCGCCGTGCCGCTCAGAGAGCGGTTTGAGTTGCAGAAAGATCGTCGCTTGATTGGAGCTATTGTTGGCAAAACCGAAGCCGATGCCTGAGGTGGCCGCCTCCACCTGCGGCAATTTGAGCATGATGCCCTCGAGCTTCTTGACCGCCGCCGTCGTCTGGTCCATCGACGCTTGGATGGGAAGCGTCACCAAGATGTAGAGCAGACTCTGGTCCTCGTTGGGAAGAAAGCCGGACGGCGTGATCTTGAACATCAGCCCAAGCAGCGCGATGGCGCCGATGAAGATTGCGACCATCAGCTTTTGGTGGCGGATGAGGACCGGAACGCGGCCTTCGTACCACGCAGTGAGCGCGTGGAGCCGGTGGTTGAACCAAAGCATGAACCGATTCGTCGTCGGTTCCGCGCCGTGCACCAGCTCGTAGGTGAGCACGGGCGCGAGCGTCATCGCAGTGAAGAGCGAAATGGCGATTGAGGCCGCCATCGTGAGCGCGAACTGCTGGAAGAGCAACCCGGTGGTTCCCGGAAGGAATGCGACCGGAACGAAGACCGACATCAGCACGAGAGACGTCGCGATCACCGCGCCGCCGATCTCTTTCATGGCGCGCACGGTGGCCTCGAACGGACTGCTTTGGTCGTCGACGATGTGGCGCACGATGTTCTCGAGCACGACGATGGCATCGTCAACGACCAGCCCGGTAGCGAGGGTCAAGCCGAAGAGCGTGAGCGTATTGATCGAAAAGCCCAGCAGTTTCATTGCCGCAAAGGTTCCGATCAGCGAGATGGGGATCGTCATCGCCGGGATGAGCGTACTGTGCCAATTCTGCAGGAAGACGAAGATGACGAGGACGACGAGCAGGATCGCGATCAGCAGCGTGATGACGACTTCCTTGATTGAGGCGCGCACGAAGTCGGACGTATCGAACGCGATCTTGTACGCATAGCCGGTTGGCATCGTCTGCGCGATCTGTGCCATCGTCGCTCGAACGTTCTTCGAGATCTGGAGCGAGTTGGCCGTCGGCTCTCCTTCGATCGCGAGCACGACGGACGTCTGGCCGTTGTAACGCGCCGAGGTAATATAGTTCTGCGCGCCGAGTTCGACCTGGGCCACGTCTCCAAGGCGTAAATACCCGCCGTTGGGCTGCGCCTGGACGACGATCTGCTTAAACTCTTCGGGCGTTTGCAGCCGGCCGTTGATCGAAATGGGTATTTGAAAGGGCTGCGAGCCGGTCGTCGGCGGCTGACCGATCGCGCCCGGCGCAACGTCGGCGTTGTTCTGCTTGATGACGTTGAGCAGCGTGTCGATCGAGATGTTGTTGGCCTCCAACTTGTGGGGATCGACCCAGATACGCATGCCGTACGTACGATCCCCGAGCACCTCGACTTGGCCTACGCCCGGCACGCGCTTGAGGTTCTCGATTACGTTGAGATCCGCGTAATTGCTGACGTCGACGTCCGAGACCGCGGAGCTCGTCGAGAGCATCGCGACGGCGATCGTGATGTTCCCGGAGCTTTTCTGGACGCTGACGCCCTGATTTTGGACGGCACTCGGAAGCTGCGCGAGCGTCAAGTCAACGCCGTGCTGCACGTTCGTCTGATCGGTCGTGGGGTCGGTGCCGAGCGCGAACGTGCAGGTGATGACGCTCGTACCGTTGGCGCTCGAGTACGACTGCATGTACTGCAGGCCGTCGGACCCGTTGATGTTGATTTCGAGTGGCGTGGTCACCGAACGCATCACCATCGCAGCGGTTGCGCCGGGATATTGCGACGTCACCGTGACCGTCGGCGGCGAAATTTGTGGATATTGCGCGATCGGCAAGGTTGGAATCGTGACGAGGCCGGCGAGCAGCACGACGAAACTGAGAACTCCGGCAAAGAGCGGTCGCCGTAAGAAAAACTCGATCATGACGCCGCTTCCAAGTGAGCGCTCATCTCGGACGAGCGTTCGCACGCTACCCCTTTGAATTCCTGGGTGACCGTTACGCTTGGCCTACACGCTCTCTATAATCTCCATTGATAGGCGTTCCAGGTGGGCACGAAGGCGTTGGGCGCAAAGCCACGCAGACGTTTTCGGTACGCGTACACGTAATCGGCGTTGAACAAGTAGAGAATCGGAACTTGCTGCGCGACGATGCGCCCGATCTGCGCGTACAAGCGTTTGCGGGCGGTCAGCTCCGTCGAGCGAGCGCCGCGAGCTCGAGTCGGTCGATTCTTGGATCGCACCAGCGCATGTAGTTCGACGGTGCCCCGCATTCGAGCACCGAGGAATCGTCTGGGTCGGCACCCATAGTCCACGGAATGTACGCGAGATCGAACGTGCCGGTTGCGAGCATGCCGGTATGCGGCGCAAAGAGCTGCGCGTTGCTGACGGATTTGATCGTCACGTCGATGCCCCGATCGCGCAAGGCCGCTTGGACGGCGGTAGCGACACGCACGCCGGTCGCGGTTTCCGCAAACTGCACGTATGTAAAGTGCAGCGCCGAGCCGTCGCGCCGGCGCAGCCCGTCGGGACCGCGTCGCCAGCCGGCGCGGTCGAAGAGGCGATCGGCGGCGCCGGGATCGTAACCGGGCTCGCGCACCGCTGGATCGAACGCCCATGAAAATCGCGGCTGCAGCACGTTGGTCACGGGATAGAAGCCGAGGGTAATCTTTTGCGAAATTTCGTCGCGATCTATCGACATCGCAAGAGCTCGCCGCATCCTTACGTCGTCGAGCGGCGGATGCGACGTATTGAAAGCGATTCCGGCGACGACCGCAGTCGGCACCGCAAGAAACGCGATATGCGGATCGCCGCGCACGACGGCAAGCTGTGCCGGCGCGAGCAGGTTCCAGTCGAGCGCGCCGGAGCGCAGCAAGATCAGGTTCGTCGAGGGATCGGGAATCATCCGCACCACCAGATCCGCGATCGGCGGCTCGACCCCGCCAATAGCGCCGATTCGCCGCATACCGTAGTTCCTCGCCCCGGCGCCAAAAGAGAAAACGATAGGGACCGTCGCCGACGGTCGGGGCGGAGTTGAACTGCGCGCGCGAGAGCGGCGCCTGCGCGCGCAAGACGTGCGCCGGCAAGACGAACTGCGGTGATAACCCATCCGAAAAGTAGGTCATGACTGCCGGCGCCCAGGCACGCCTGAGATGGAAGACGATCGTGCGCGACCCGCGAGCTTCGGCCCGCGTCGATTAAGTCGTAGCCCTCGTGCGAGCGCACCGGGTTGTGCGGGTCGAGAATCGCGTGGAGCGTGAAGAGCACGTCCGCCGCGGTTACCGGCCGGCCATCGCTCCACTCGACGCCGGGGCGCAACCGGTAGCGTATCGTTCTTCCGTCGGCAGAGAGCCCGCCGTTGCGCGCGGGTTGGAATCTCGGCGAGCAGAGCCGGATGCGGACGACCTCCCGGATCGAAATCGATAAAAGGCTCAAAAACTAAGCGGGCGACCTGCTGTTCGACCGAAGCAGCGTCCGGGGTAATAAAGAGCGGGTTGAGATTGCGTGGATCGGCGGCAAGATCGAACCGGAGCGTCTGCCCGCTCAACCCGGTGACCGCGTGGCCGCATCCCGCCCCAAGGAGTGAGGCCAGCCAAAGGCAGGCAATCCGTAGCCGGCAGCTTGCGCCGAATGGATTTGTGGTGTTATTGTTACTAGACCGAAGATTCTTCGGCAAATTTCCTTGCATATCGAACATGGTGCTGATCAACGAAGAGCTCGACGAGCTTGACCTCCAACTCCTTGACGCGTTGCAGCGCAACGCGCGCTCGACCTTTACCGAGCTAGCCTCGCTCGTCGGCCTCAAACCTCCGGCCGTTCACGATCGGGTCAAGCGGCTCGAGCAGCGCGGCTTTATTCGGGGCTATTCCGCTCACCTCGACGCCGAGCGCCTCGGACTTCATTTGACCGCCTTCATAAGCTGCTATACGTCACCCGACTGCGCCTACGACGACTTCACGCGCCGGCTCAGCGCGATGCCGGAGATCTGCGAGGTGCATTCGGTCGCCGGTGAGGAGAGCTTCCTCTGCAAAGTCGTGACCCGGTCGACGCAACATCTCGACGAACTGCTTGCCCGGCTGAAGACGACGCCCGGAATGGCGCGGACGCGCACGACCGTCGTACTCAGCATGCCGTTCGAGCGCGGCGGCGTGACGGTGCGTTAGCAGTGCGCGCTTCTATCCCTTCGCGCTGCCACCCGCTTGGAGCTCATCGCGTGCTCGAGCCCATCGGCGCTATGCCGCAAGACGCGTGGAGAATCGACAACACGCCGGTCGCCGGCTCGAGCGAGCTGCTCTGCGAAGTCGAGGTGCTCAACATCGACTCGGCTTCCTTTAGGCAGCTTTGCGACGACTGCGACTTCGACGCGCAACGTATCGGCGAGCGTGTCCGCGAAATCGTGCTCGAACGCGGAAAGCAGCACAATCCAGTAACCGGGAGCGGCGGGATGTTCGTCGGGCGTGTGATTGAGATAGGCGAGGACTTGCGCGCGAAGATCGACCTGCGCGTCGGAGAACGCATCGCGTCGCTCGTTTCGCTAACGTTGACCCCGCTGTTTATCGAGTCAATTCGGAGCGTCGATGTCGCGACCGGCCGCATTTGCGTGAACGGCAAGGCCGTTCTCTTTGAAAGCGCTCTTTGGGCACGATTACCGGCGGGTATCGACGAAGGCGTCGCGCTCGCGGTGCTCGACGTCGCCGGTGCTCCCGCACAGGTTCGCCGTCTCTGCTCGCCGGGCGAAACCGTGGTCATTATCGGCGCCGATGGGAAGAGCGGTTTGCTCTCCTGCGCGCAAGCGAAGGCTAAGGTTGGCAATCAAGGCCGCGTGATCGGTCTGGTTCCCGACGCCTCGACGCCCTCGGCGCAACTGCTGCTGCGGGAGGGATTCGTCGACGATCTCGTCGTTGCCGATGCCCGCAACGCTCTCGACGTTTGGGAACGCGTTGCGGCGAGCGCCCCTAATCTCGCCGATGTCGTCGTGAACTGCGTCAACGTAGCGGGGACGGAACTCGCTTCGATTCTCTGCGCGCGCGACGGTGGAACCGTTTATTTCTTTTCGATGGCGACGTCGTTCACCGCCGCCGCCCTCGGCGCCGAAGGCGCCGGCCGAGACGTAACCATGATGATCGGTAACGGTTACACCAAAGGACACGCCGACATCGCCCTGCAGACCTTGCGCGATCACCCCGCGCTGCACGCGTATTTCAACGAAACCTACGCAACGATGCACCCGGAACTCTTCGAAGGATAAAGAGCATGACCCTGACCACTACGACGGAGATCCCACACGTAAAACCCCCCGTCCCACCCGAACAGTTCGAGTACAAGAAACTCAAACAGGGCGAGTTTTGGCGGCACATTCCAGCGTACGCAGAGATCGACGAAGCAACGTTTCTCGACCACCTTTGGCAACAGCGCCAATCGGTGAAGACGGCTGACGAGCTGCTCCAGACGATTCGTGACGTCTGCTCGCCTACGTTCTATCGAGATGCCGAAGAGGGTTTTCGCCAGGCTCCGATGGCGGTGCGCGTTTCGCCTTACGCGATCGCGCTGATAGATTGGAACGATCCGGTGAACGATCCGATTCGACGGCAGTTCGTTCCACTGGCCTCGACCCTGCTGCCGGACCATCCCCGTTTGACGCTCGATTCGTTGCACGAACAGCAAGATTCACCCGTGCCTGGACTGGTGCACCGCTACGTCGACAAAGCGCTCTTTCTACCGCTTAACGTCTGTCCGGTTTACTGTCGCTTTTGCACGCGCAGCTACGCGATCGGACCGGACACCGAAAACGTTGACAAAGTCGCGCTCGCCAAGACGCCCAAGCAGTGGCAGGACGTTTTCCAATACATCGCGGAGCGGCCGGAACTCGAAGATATCGTGATCTCAGGTGGCGACGTCTATCAGCTCTCACCTAAGAACGTCGAGTTCATCGGCAACGCTCTGCTCGACATCCCGCACTTGCGCCGAATGCGCTTCGCGACCAAAGGCCCCGCGATCATGCCGATGAAGCTGATCTCGCACACCGAGTGGCTCGATGCCCTGACCGCGATCGTCGAGCGGGGACGTGCGATGGGCAAGGAAGTCGTGCTTCACACGCACTTCAACGCGCCCGAAGAGATCACGTGGATCACTCAGAAAGCAATGCGCGTCCTTTTCGAACGCGGTATCTTTACGCGCAATCAGTCGGTGCTGATTCGTGGCGTCAACGACGAGCGCGAACGCATGCAGTTGCTGGTAAAACGCCTCGGCTATGTGAACGTCCATCCCTACTATGTCTACATGCACGACATGGTCAAGGGGGTCGAGGATCTGCGCACGACGATCGCGACAGCGGTCGACACCGAAAAATTCGTTCGCGGCAGCACCGCCGGCTTCAACACGCCCACCTTCGTTTGCGACGCACCGGGCGGCGGCGGCAAGCGTGACGTACACTCCTATGAGTACTACGATCGTGAGAACGGCATTGCGGTCTACGCCGCTCCCAGCGTGAAGCCCGGCAAAGCATTCGTCTACTTCGATCCAATCGACCAGCTCTCGCCCAAGGCTCAGTCGCGCTGGTCGTTACGCGAGATCGCCGATGAGATGATCGTCGAGGCAGTCCGCAAGGCGGGCGTCGGTGACGAGCAGCTCGTCTTGGCGTAACGGGAAAGCATCACCGGGCTTGAGCACGAGCCCAGCCGGGGACCAGCGACGCTTGCCCGCGCCATGAACGAAAGACGCTTACGTCTCGATTTCACGATCGCACTTGGTGCGCTTTTCATTAGCACCGTGGCCGCAGTTGCGACGGTCTACCAGACGCACGTCATCGCTCGTCAATTCAACGCGACGGTCTGGCCGTACGTAAGTTTTGACGCTACGAACTCCCCAACGCTTTTCGAGCTCGACCTCCGCAACGACGGCCTGGGACCGGCAATCGTTCGATCGGCAAAGATTACCTGGGACGACAAGGCCGAACCGTCGCTCGAGGCGATTTTTTCGCTCCTCGCCCGCGACCCGGGTACGCTCGCGGCAATTCGAAGGGCTGTTCGGTCCGGCAGCACGATTCAAGTAACCACCAGCACCCCCACGCGCGGACTCGTCATACCGGCAAATACGCCACACGTGCTCGTCCGCATGAACGGCGCCGTGTTGATAAAAGAGTTTCGGCCTCAGTTCGAGCGCTTGAATGTGGCGCTCTGTTATTGTTCGCTCACCGGCGATTGCTGGACGCAAACCCTGCAAAGCCGCAACGAGGAACCGAAGGGCGTTCGCAGCTGCTCGTAGCGTTTACGAGCGGCCGACCGCGCGCATCATCACTGGACCTGACGGCCGAAGCGTGATGAGGGGCGCGATGCCGACCGCGGCGCCCGGAACGAGCGTAAAGCGAAAACGACGGAGAAGCGTTTCCAACACGACCGTCGCCTCGCGCAAGGCGAAATCCTCGCCGATGCAGCGGCGCGGACCGCCGCCAAAGGGGACGTACGAAAACGGCGGCGGATCGGGTCCTAGCCAACGATCCGGATCGAACGCTTGAGGATCCGCAAAGTTGTCCGAGCGACGATGTAAGAGGAGCGGCGCCACAAAGACGGTCGTTTTTGCGGGGATGAAGCTGCCGTCAATCAACGTGACGTCCTGCAGCGATTCGCGGCCGATGATCCAGGCGGGTGGATACAGGCGTAACACTTCCTTCACCACGCGTACCAGATACTCGCGGTCGCCGGCGCGCGCGGCCGCCTCGACACGGGCGTCGACCTCGCCGTGCTGCGCCAGGAGAAAGAGTGCCCACGTCAATGCATTGGCCGTGGTTTCGTGCCCGGCCATGAAGAGTGTCATGATCTCGTCGCGGATCTGTTCGTCCGACGGGGAATAGCCGGTTTCGCCGTCGTGAGCTGCGAGGAGCATCGAGAGCGCGTCGGCGCGGTCCGTTCGGTCGTGCCGTCGCCGAGCGATGAGCCCATAAATGATTTCATCGAGCATCTGCCGGGCGCGCCAAAATCGCCGCGTGCTGGCCAGGGGAAGACGTTGCCGCAGTGCGCCCAACGGCGTCAACATCGAAGGGAACTCGTTCATCATGAGTCGCAGCGCCTCGGCAACCACGCTCGCCGAAGCGCTCTCGTCGCTGCCAAAAAGCGTTTCCGTCGTGATGCGCAGCGTGAGTTCCGTCATCGCTGCATGTGCATCGAAGGCTTTGCCAGGCGCAAGACGGTCGACAAACTCGCTTGCGTCGCGCTCCATAACTCCGCCGTACTCCGCAAGGCGTTCGCGATGGAACGCCGGCTGAACGATGCGGCGCATCTGACGATGGAGCGGATCCTCACTCGTTAGCAGTCCTTCGCCGAGCAACAGCCGCAGCGCGCGGCCGCCGAACGATTTCGAAAAGACGCGCTGCTGCGTAACTAAGATGTCCTTGATGAGCGCCGGCTCGTTAATGAAGACATACGAACGCCATGGTAGCGAGAACGCAACCACGTTCCCGTAGCGCCCCGTCATCGCCGAAAGAAAATCCGGAAAGCGCCGGAACGGCACCGGCAAAAGACCGCGCAGAGTCTCCCAACGATTCGGACCGGGAAGCTTATCGTGCATCGACCGCCTCATACGTTACGACCTGGCCGAAACGGCAGATGATGCGATAATAGCCTCGCGCGATTTCGGCCGCCACCGCGGGCCGTAGGTGCTGTTGAAATGTTGCGCCGGGAAAATCGTCGGCATAAACGAGGTACTCCACGCCGCTCGCGCGATCGATCGTGGCACGGGGCCGCTGCGCGGCGACTGCGGAAAACCATTCGTCGTAAGTTGAAAGCGAGGCATTCTTCGGGACGCATCCAATCGCCCGGCGGGCATCGGCCAGGTCTTGGTAATAAGAATGAAGATAATGCAGCGGATGCAACGGGTCGAAGACAATCAAGAATACGACGCAGAGCGCCGTAGCCAGAGCGGTCCACCGCGTTGCAGCGCGCGTATTCGCGCGCTGCTCGAGGGACGCTATCCCCATCACGGTCGCGACGAGCAGCCATGCGATCCAGAGTGCGGCGTAGTGGTCGCCCATCCGCCAGACGTATCCTGAGTTCGCAAGCAAAACGATCGCGCCCCCCGGCAGCGCCAGCAGCGACCACCAGGAGCGCAGCGGCAGAAAGGCAAGCGGCACCAACGCTTCAAGAACGTAGGTTAATCGTCCGAAAGTGAAGATCGCTCGTGCGAACCGCAGCGGATGGATGAATGGCGAGACGACGAGCGCGAGCGGCCCGTCTGCAAACGAGTAGGAATAAAAGTGGCTTGGGATCCAGCCGCCCAGACGAGGCGTGATAATCGCGTAGTAGGTTACCAACGCCGCGGCGGCAGCGAATGCGAGCGATCCCCCCGCGAGGGCAAGCTCGCGGGGTGCGGCGGCGAAACCCTCGAGCAGACCTTGGCCGTGCCGTTGGCGACGCAGCGCGATTGCGATCAAGACCGCACCGAAGAAGACGAGCGTCAATGCGGCGTCCTCGCGCAGACCGATCGCCAAAATCGCGCAGACCCCAAACCCGATCCACCAACGACGATCCGCGCACAGAACGAGCCCGAGTACCAGCGGCGTGAAGAGTCCCAGTTCGTGAAACTCGTCGAAGCCCAACGCAAGCAACGGCGGGTAGAGCAGCGTTAACACCCCGAGCGCACCCGCGAGTCTCTCTCCTACGTATGGCCGCGCAAGCGCTGCAACCAGCGGCGCGCAGGCCACCGTCGCAGCGGCTTGGACGAGTTGCAAGGGGAGCGCGCTGCGAGTTATCGCGACCAGCGGCCACAGCAGCGCAAGCGAAGGTGACCAGTGGTAGCGGAAGTGCGATCCCGCCTCGACACCGTTGCGCATGCCGCCAAACGCGTCGGCGACAATTTGTGCGAACGTGCCGGTGTCCGAGCCGTAGGTCCACAGCTTTGCGCGCACGATCGCGAGCGCTGCGAGCACGACGAACTCGACCAAACTCCAGAGCCAGACCCTCATCGGCAGGCACCGCATAACGAAGTGACCAAGCGCGTCGAGCGATGAAGCGGATCTGCGTCTTCTGCGGCTCTCACGTCGGAAACGATGACTCGTACGCCCGCATGGCGCGCGACGCCGCCGACGCGATCGTCGCGGCCGGCTTCGGCGTCGTCTACGGGGGCGGCGGCGTGGGCTTGATGAAGATCGTCGCCGACGCCGCGTTGGCATGCGGCGGAGAAGTCATCGGCGTCATTCCCCACGCGCTGGCGCGTACCGAAATGGCCCACGAAGGCTTGACGCAACTCCACGTCGTCAAGACCATGCACGAGCGAAAGGCCATGATGGACGATCTCAGCGATGCATTCGTCGCTCTGCCCGGTGGTTTCGGCACGATGGATGAGCTCTGCGAGGTTTTGAGCTGTCGACAACTTCGGATTCACGACAAACCTATTGGGCTGCTCAACTATCGCGGCTACTACGATGCATTGCTGGCGCTCTTCGACTCGATGGTTCGTCAGGGCTTCGTCGGTCCACACACTCGCGCGCTACTCATCGACGCGACGGAGATCCACGAGCTGCTCGAAGCGATGTTCGAAGAGCCGAACCTGCCTTAGCTGGACGACGGCGCTATTCGGCGAGCGCGGTTGTCAGGATGCGCTCCTGCTCGACGGCGTGCTGACCTGAATACCCTTCGCTGGGACTCGCGCGGTAGCCGCGCCCAATATATTCGATGTCGAAACCATCGCGTTTTCCTTCGAGAAGCCTGCGGCGCACGAAGGCGCGTGCTCCCATGTTTTTTGGCTCTTCTTGCACCCACAAGATCTTTTTAAGCTGCGGGTAGCCGCCGATAAGCCCGTTGATTTCGGCAACCGGCAATGGCGCGAGCAGCTCGATGCGAGCGATCGCGGTCCGCTCCAGCGCGCGATATGCGCCATGGGCGACAAGATCGTGGTAGATTTTCCCGCTGCAGAGGATCAGACGCTCTACCTTCTCGCGATCAAGTGCGCGCGGCTCGTCGATCACTGGAGCGAAACTGCCGCCGGCCATGGCATCGAGCGTTCCGGCTGCGCTCTCGGCACGCAAGAGCGATTTCGGCGTCAGGATGACCAGCGGTACTGCAATCGGCGAGCGCGCCTGCAATCGCAACAAGTGATAGTAGTTATCGGCGACCGAGGGAGACGCGACGCGCAAGTTTCCTTCGGCGACGAGCTGGAGGAAACGCTCGGGACGCGCGCTCGAATGTTCCGGGCCTCCGCCTTCGTAGCCGTGGGGGAGGAGCAGCGTGAGACGCGAGGTTTCTCCCCACTTCGCTTGGCCCGCTGCGATGAACTGATCGACCACGATCTCGGCGCCGTTGAAGAAATCGCCGTACTGCGCTTCCCATAGCACCAGCGCCTCCGGCTGCTGAGTCGAGTAGCCGTACTCGAACCCCACGCAGGCGTATTCCGAGAGCGGGCTGTTGCGGATCTCGAAGGAGGCTTGCCGCTCCGAAAGATGTTGGAGTGGAATCCAAATCGCTCTTGCAACGGGATCGTGGAAGACCGCGTGGCGATGGCTAAAGGTGCCGCGCTCCGTATCCTGACCGGTTAGGCGAATCGGCGTCCCGGCCGTCAGCAACGACGCGAACGCGAGCGCCTCGGCGGCTCCCCAATCGACGGTACCCTTCTCGGCGATCGCGGCGCTGCGCCGCTCAAATTGATTGCGAAGCTTTCGGTTGAGCGTGAAGCCGGGCGGAACGGCGATCAACGCTTCGCTCCATGCGACGAGCGTGGCACGGTTCACCGAAGGCAGCACCGTTCCGCCGAAGGTGTTGCTGCCGGACATCTTGCGGCCGTGAATATGCGACGCGAGCGCGCCTTTGACCGAATGGCGCGCCTCTTGGAGGCGCTGCGCCGCTTCTTCGACCATCGCTCGAGCGCGATCCGCCGAGAGGACTCCTTGATTCACCAGCTTATTCGCGAAGAGCTCTCGCACGGTCGGATGACTCTTGATCCGGTCGGCCATCTGAGGCTGCGTGTAGGCCGGCTCGTCTTGCTCGTTATGGCCGAAACGCCGGTAACCGATGAGATCGATGAGCGCGTCGCGGCCGAAGGCGCGCCGAAAATCGATCGCGAGGTGCACGGCGGCAATGCACGCGTCGACGTCGTCGGCGTTGACGTGCACGATAGGCACGTCGAAGCCCTTCGCCAAGTCCGAAGCATAGCGCGTCGAGCGGGCATCGGACGGATCGGTCGTGAAGCCGATTTGGTTGTTGGCGATGAGATGAATGGTGCCGCCGGTTTCGTACCCCGGCAAGGACTGCATGTTGAAAACTTCCGAGACGATGCCCTGACCGGTAAATGCGGCGTCGCCGTGAATGAGGATCGGGGCCGCGCGCTTGCGGTCTTGCGAGGGTTCGCCATGCGAATGATCGGTCTGCAACGCGCGAGCGCATCCCTCGACGACCGGATCGACCGCTTCCAAGTGACTCGGGTTGTGAGCCAGCGTGACTTTGATCGCCTTGCCCTTCGAGGTCGTAAACGTTCCGGTCGCGCCGTGATGGTACTTGACGTCGCCCATCACATCGTCGTCGCCGAGATTGCCGCGGTATTGCGCGGCTTCGAATTCCGTCATGACTTCTTCGTAGGGAAGATTCACGACGTGAGCGATTACGTTGAGGCGTCCGCGATGCGCCATTCCGAGAACCGCGTCGCCGATGCCATCGTCGGCAAGCATGTCGAGCATTTCTTCGAGCATCGGGACCATGACGTCGAGACCCTCGCCCGAGAAAGTTTTCTGGCCGAGGAACGTCTTGCGTACGTATCGATCGAAAGCCTCGACCTGGGTGAGGCGCTCGAGAAACTCGAGTTGACGCTGCGGAGATTGCTTGACCTTGTTGCGCCCCGACTCGATGTAATCGCGCAACCAGACGCGCTGGTTCGCGTTGGAGATGTGCTCGATTTCGTACGCGATCGTCGAGCTGTACGTCTCTCTGAGGTGCGGCAGCACGTCAGCGAGCGTGTTGCCGGGAACTTTGACGCGCAGCACCCCCGCGGGAATCGCGCTTTGCAGCGCCGGCGTGAGACCGTAGGTCTGCGGCTCGAGCGAGGCATCGCCGACCGGCGCAGTGCCGAGCGGATCGAGATTTGCCGCGAGATGACCGTGCCGCCGGTACGCGGATACGATCGCCATGCCCGCAGCGACGGCGCGCAGCATCTCGTCGGACGGTCGCGCGGGCGCGGCACCGGCGACGGGCGCCAGCGCAACTTCCGGCACCGGCGCCGCTTCCAATCCGAGCGACGCGAAGATCGCCTCGTAAAATCCGTCCCGGCCTTGCAATAGCTCGTCGACGCGACGCAAATATTCGCCGGACTGTGCGCCTTGAATCACGCGATGATCGTACGTACTCGTCATCTGCATTACTCTGGAAACGCCGAGCAGTCGGAGCGACTGCTCGTTCGCCGTTGCGAATCCCGCCGGATACCCGATCGCGCCGATTGCGATGATCGCACCCTGCCCCGCTATTAAGCGGGGCACCGAAGCAATCGTGCCGATGCCTCCGGGATTGGTCAGCGTAAACGAGGCACCTTGCAAATCGTCGGCGCCGAGCTTGTTTTCGCGCGCCGCTCCGACCAACTCTTCGTATTTCGCGCGAAACGCCGGAAAATCGAGCTCGTCGGCGTTGCGGATCACGGGAACCACCAACGAACGCGTTCCATCTTTGCGCTCGGTGTCGACGGCAAGACCGAGATGAATTCCGGGCTCGAGCCGCGCCGGCGCGCCGGATTCGTCTCGCCGAAAGGAATAGGTGATGCCCGGAATTTCGTGCGCCGCGCGCACCAGAGCGTAGGCGATCACGTGCGTGAACGAGATGCGCTCGCTGCGCCCAGCCGCTTTGACGCCGCCGTTGAGCTCCTTGCGGCGAGCATCGAGCACGTCGACGGGCACGCTGCGAAAACTCGTCGCCGTGGGGATCGAAGGCTCTGCTCCATGTAGCCGCTCAGCGCGGCGGCCGGTCCTTTCAGCCGCGTCAATTTTGCATTGCCGGGAATCGGTGCGGCGTCGGCCGGTGATGGCAGGGGACGACGGGCGGTCTGCGCCTGCGTCAGAACGTCGGAGCGCAGGATAAGGCCGTTGGGTCCCGAGCCGCGGACGAGCTTGAGATCGACGCCGAGTTGCTGCGCAATCCGGCGCGCGGGCGCGTCCGCGAGCCCGTCGCCGCGTGCAGGCGGCGCGATTTGCGCCGGCGGTTGCGGCGCCGCATTTCCGTTCGGCGGTGTTGCGGAAGCAACCGCTGCGCCATCGGTTTTCGAGGCATCCATTTCGGCCGCAAGCGAGCCGACGGCGACCGTCTCGCCCTCGCGAGGCGAGTATCCGCGTCACGACGCCCGATGCGGTCGCGGGGACTTCCACGTCGACTTTGTCGGTCGTTACCTCAACGAGCGGATCGCCTTCCGCGACGAAGTCGCCGACGCGTTTTCGCGATTCGACGATCGAGCCTTCGGTGACCGATTCTCCCATCTCGGGGAGCGTCACGCTGACGAGCGTCTGTTGCAAACACGTTCATCTTATCTTTTCGCAGGCCGGGGGCCTACGCGCGACTTTCCCGCCTCATGGCGCGGGCCGCGGCGGGCTAGAAATATTTGGCCGGGAGCGGCTGCGTCTGCACCACCGCATTCTTCCGAAAGTGCGGACGCGCGTGGTGCAACACGAATGCGGCGACATCGTAGGCTTGAGCGAGCGAAAGCGAGCCTGGCGCGTCCTGGGGCATGTTGTTGCGCACGAAGCCGGTCATACGGTCGATGTGTGCCATACCGGCACCATT
>CAVRDR010000021.1:0-67363 GCA_963719905.1 Vulcanimicrobiota bacterium | reverse complement strand
GAGCTCGTCCGGTTCTCAAACGCCAGCATATCTGCGGCTTCGACCGTCCAATACGAAGGCGCCGTATAGCTCAGGTAGGCACCTTCAAAGGCAGCGGGTTTGACACGCGTATCTGACGGATTTGCAAATGGCGAATTGAAGAGTACGTTCCCGAGCTGGCCGTCGAAACCGTGTGCCTTATAGCCCAAGTACGCCTGGTAAAATGTGCTCAGCGCAAAAGGAGGTAAGGTCCGTCCTGATTGGTGTTGGGAGGGACTGCGAAACGCACTCCGCGCCCTTGGCGTTGTTGGCCGGGACGGCGCAGGAACCAAACGACGTCGAATACAGATACGTGCCGCCGACCTCCCAACCCGAAGGGAAATCGTACTCGCCGTGCAGCGCGATTGCGTTGGACCAGCTCGACTGATTGACACCGTTCGAGTTGTACTTGGCGCCGGGCGCGAAGTCGTATTGTGTGCCGGGGTTGTTCGACGCGTTTTGCCGCGTAAAGTAGTACGAGCGGTAGTAGCCGCCCAGCACGAGCGGATTCGGCGTGGGCGGCGGAGGTGGCGGCGGCGCGACCGTCTCTTCGGGAGTCGGCGGCGGCGGCGCCTCGGTCGGCGGCGGCGTCGCCGGGATATAACGAACGACCACGAGACGGCGGTCCGGAACCCATTGCACGTACGCGCCCATGCCTTCGGAAATGACGCGAACCGGAACGAGCACGACGCCCTGATAGACGATCGGCGGTACGTCCAGCGGACGCGACTCGCCGTTGATCATCACCTCCGGTTTGCCGACCGTTACGACGACTTGCGCGCCGGCTTTGCTGACCGTTGCGGTCTTGCTGGCCGCATCGTAGGAAACCGTCGCGCCCATCTGCTCGAACATCGAACGCAACGGGATGAAAATCGTGCCGCCGCGCACGAGCGCCGCTAAGACACGTCCCTGCTTCAGAACGTCAGGATTCGCGTAGACATGACGATCGTTATAGAGGATGGGAATTTGCCCCGATGGCGGAGCTCCGAAATCGGCGGGCGGCGGTGAGGCCGCCTGCGCCACTGGTGTTCCCTGTGTTTCCGCCAGCGCGAAAGACGTACCGCTTAGACCCATCGTCATCGCAAGGAGCGCAACGTGGGCGAAAGTCGATGCAACGATAGCAGGATCTCCTTTGTAGCGAAAGTGACCGAAGTCACTTCGGAGTATAACGGACATAACCTGGGTCAACTTATAAGCTCGGGCGAAAGGCCGAGCTTTCGGCGCCATGGCTTTGCCTTCGAGCATGCCAAGGGTCTGCCCCTTAGACGCGCAAGCCCGATGGAGCGAAGTCTATACTAATCTTGTAACGGACCGCAACGTCTAGCGCCCGCCGATTAAGCCTTCTTAACAGATCTCGGCTCGCGAACCTACGCTTATCCAAAGCGGCCGCTGATGTAATCCTCGGTGCGCTTGTCTTTCGGCTTGGTGAAGATCGTTGCCGTGGTATCGGCTTCAACCAGGTCGCCGAGAAGAAAAAAGGCGGTGTTGTCGCTGACGCGGGCCGCCTGCTGCATTGAGTGCGTCACGATGACGACCGTGTACGATTTCTTTAGTTCATCGATAAGATCTTCGATCTTTGCGGTTGCGATCGGGTCCAGCGCCGACGCCGGCTCATCCATCAACACCACCTCCGGATCGATCGCGAGACAGCGCGCAATGCAGAGCCGCTGCTGCTGGCCGCCCGAGAGCGCGAGCGCGGAACGGTTTAGACGATCCTTAACCTCGTCCCAGAGCGCTGCGTGAACCAAGCTGCGTTCGCAGATCTCCATCAGCTTCGGCGCGCTTCTCTCCCCCTGGATCCGCGGGCCGTAGACGACGTTATCGAAAATGGACTTGGGGAACGGATTGGGCCGCTGGAAGACCATTCCAATCCGGTAGCGGATCGTTACCGGGTCGACGTCGGGCGCGTAAATGTTCCGATCGTCGAGCAGAACTTTTCCCTCGACGCGCGCTCCGGGCGTTAAGTCATGCATTCGATTGAGCGCGCGAATGAATGTCGACTTGCCGCAGCCGGAAGGCCCGATCAGTGCCATGACGCGGTGCGCCGGCACCTTGAGCGAGGCATTCTTGATGGCGTGAAAGGCGCCGTAATAGACGTCGAGATTCTCGACATCTATTTTCGTCTGATTCGAAACCGCCGCAGGATCATCCACGCTGGCAAACATCTATCGGCGTCTTCGTCGCCGGTCAGAAGATGCCCGTCCGCTCTTACGAAGCATCATCTTCGCTACGCGCCGCCTTCCCGCTTGATGCGCATGATCGGAAGCCGAATCGTAATGGCGGTCCCTCGTCCGAGCATCGATTCGGCCGAGATGGCACCCCCGTGCGCGTCGACGATTCCCTTGACGATTGCCAAGCCGAGGCCTGCGCCCCCGCTGCCACGCGTGCGAGAGCGATCTACGACGTAAAAACGCTCGAAGATGTGCGGAAGATCGCGATACGGAATACCTTCGCCGGTATCGCGTACGCGCAACAACGCATCGCTATCGCGCGCATCGAGTTCTACTCGTACTCGCCCCCCTCCGGATGTGTGCCGAAGCGCATTATCGATAAGGTTGACGAAGACTTGTGCCAGCCGGTTTGGATCGGCCTCGACTCGCACGGGCCGAAGCGCAGCCAGTTCGAGCGAGATCCCCTTATTGGAAGCTTGTTGCTCGAAAGAAGCGACGATAGGCCGCGCAACCTCTTCCAGATCGACGTCGCTCACGTCGAGCTTGAGCGCTCCCGATTCCGCACGCGCCTGTTCGAGCAGCTGTCCAACCAGTGCGGTCAACCGGTCTACTTGCGCGAGCGCCTGCGGCACGAAGAGATCGCGGGCTTCCTGCTCCGGAGCTTCCAGCACCGTTTCGAGCATGAGCTTAATCGAAGAGAGCGGCGTTCGCAACTCGTGCGAGACGCTCGATAAAAACTCTTTGCGCGCCCGGTCGAGGCGCACGAATCCGGTCTGATCGTCGGAGAAGACGACCACGCGTTGCAGCTCGTCGTTCTCCTGCGTCAGCGGATAGACGGAAACCCGATAGGTTCGCTGTCCCGACGCTCCGGTAAGCATGAGCGGGGCAACCGACGCCTCGCCTTGCAATGCATCGGTAATTCGCCGCTCCAGTTCGACGTTGGGTATGGCCTCGATGACGTGAACGTTCAGCGCGCGGTTCGGATCGAATCCGAACGTCGTTCCCGCGGCGGCATTGGCGAACTCGACGTGGCAGGAGCGGTCGACGAGCACGACCCCGACCGGAAGCGCGCCGACCAGCCGGGCGAACGCGCTATCGACTGAAATCGAATGCGCGGCACGTTGCGCCGAAGGGGGGGCGGCTCCCCAATGGGCGCCGATACTTTGGCTTTCCACGCAACGCGCGCCACCACCAGGCCGCCGGCCAGACCGGCAACCAAAGCGAGAAGCGACCACTCCAGCGGCGTCAAGCTTTAAACATATAACCGCGGCTGCGCACCGTCAGAATGTGTCGAGGCGCGCGCGAGTCCTCTTCTATCTTCTCTCGCAGCCATCGAATGTGAACGCTGACGGTTTGCTGCTCGCCTTCAAAATCGTATCCCCACACTTTATCGAGCAGCGTTTGCCGCGTAACCACGCGGCCGTGGTTTTCCATGAGCACGCGCAGCAATCCGAACTCTTTCGGAGCGAGAGCGACATCCTTGCCTCGTACGGTGAGCTGCTGTCGCGAAGGATCGAGTATGATGGCGCCCAGCGTGATCGCTTCGTCGTGACCGCCCTGCAGGGAAGTCTGCCGACGCAGCCGCGCCTTGACGCGTGCCAGGAACTCGTGAAGTGCAAAAGGTTTCGTAACGTAGTCGTCGGCCCCGAGCTCGAGCGCCAGCACTTTGTCGATCTCTTGATCCTTGGCCGTCAGCATGATGATCGGGACCGGACTGAACTTTCGAATCTCCTTGCAAGCTTCTACGCCGTCGAGAATTGGAAGCATGATGTCCAGCACGATCAAGTCGGGCTGCTCGCGCTGTGCAATTGCGATGGCGCTGCGGCCGTCGCCCGCGGTAACGACCGCATATCCGCTGCGCTCCAAATTAAACCGCAGCGTTTGAAGGATCGCGGACTCGTCGTCCACGACCAGAATTTTTTTATTGAAGTCGGGGTTTTTGACTAAGGCTAGCCGCGGCGGCTTCGCCTCGGGCGTTACATTCATACGATTTCACTATCGCGCTGTAGTCCAGCGCGCCGTCCCCTCTAGCGGAGCGATTAGTGTAGAGCTGATACGCGAGGCCCGTAGCCGGCATCGGGTGTTCGAGAACGCGTGCCGCGTCGAGTGCCGCGGCAAGGTCTTTGCGAACTAAATCGAGTGCAAAGCCGCCCTCGAACGTTCCGGCGAACCACGTTTTCGGCAGCCATTCGGCGAGGATGTAGTTCGACGCGGTCGCGGTGGCGAGTACGGCGCGCACCGCGCTAAGGTCGGCCCCGGATCGCTCGGCAAAGACGAGGGCTTCGGCGTTGGCGATCATGACGTTGGCGATGATGATCTGATTGACCAGCTTGACGGTTTCGCCCATGCCGACCGGACCGAGATGGTGCGGATCGCCCATCGCGCGCAGCAGTGGCTTTGCCCGCGCGAATGCTTCGACCGATGCTCCAACCATGATAGTCAGCGAGCCGGATCGCGCGCGAGCCGGGCCGCCGCTTACCGGCGCGTCCACAAAGTCGATTTCCCGTTCGCTGAGACGTCGGGCAAAGTCCCGCGACGCCACCGGCGAAATCGTGGACATATCGATCACGAGCAAGGCCGCCTTGGCACCCGTTACCACGCCACGTGAACCAAAAAGCACGTCCTCCACTTGCGGAGCGTCCGGAACGCACACGATGACGGCGCCGACCTCGCCGGCTAACGCTCCCGGATCGGGTGCCTCCGCTACGCCTTGGGAGCGCAAGCGATCCAGCGCATCGCGATGTCGGTGCACGCAGGCGGTCACTTCGAAACCGGCTCGACGCAACGCACCGGCCATCGGCTCGCCCATTGCACCCAATCCAACGAAGCCGACGCGTGCAATCACGAGCGGCCATTTGGGCGTGGCCTCAGGATAACCTTCGGGATGCGGCGAAAGCGCTGTGATTATGACAGCAACTGCCACTCCCACGATCGCGCGTCCAACGTTCGACGCGATGAACCTCTCCATTGGGAAGCGCACTCGCCTGCACCGGTTGATGTACGAGCACGGACCGGCCAATGGAACGCTCATGATGCTTCCGATCGATCAGGGGCTCGAGCACGGACCGATCGACTTTTTCGATAATCCGGCGGCGCTCGATCCCGATTGGATTTACCAGCTCGCGGTCGAAGGCAACTTCTCCGGTATCGCGCTCCATGTCGGGCTAGCCGAAAAATACCAAAAAAATTACGCCGGCCGCGTTCCGCTCTTGCTCAAAGTCAACGGGAAGACGAACATTCCGCCCGACGACGAGGCGTTTAGCCCGCTCACATCCTCGGTCGAGGATGCGATCCGACTAGGCGCCGACGCGGTAGGCTACACGCTGTACGTTGGAAGTCCCGCACAAGAGCTCGACATCGCGCAGTGCAACGAGGTGCGCCGCGAGTGCGATCGCTATGGAATGCCGTTGGTGATCTGGTCCTATCCCCGCGGCTCGGCTGTCAAATCCAAAGGCGGGATCGATTCGCTCTATGCGGTCGACTATGCCGCGCGCGTCGCCTGCGAGCTGGGCGCCGACATCATCAAACTCAACGAACCCGTCTGGAAACCCGATGACGCGGCGAAGCTTCCCAAACCGTACGACACACTCCAGTTCGACGATCTCGAAGGATTGCGCAAGGTGGTCAAATCTGCCGGGCGAAGTCTGGTGCTGGTCTCAGGGGGGAGCAAGATGGGCGACGAGGCCACGATTCACAAGGCGCACGTCGCGATGGCCGCAGGGTGCGTCGGACTGATTTTCGGCCGCAATACCTGGCAGCGGAAATGGGACGACGCGTTGTCAATAGCGGCCCGCATGCACGACGTTATGAAAGACTACGGCCAGCAGCAGTAGAGGTCCGAGGTGCTCTAGGAGGGGCGGTCTTAGTGCGCTGGCGCCCCTGATGCGGTTGCGCATTGAGCGCATTGATAGCCAACGGCGCCGCCGTGATTCTGCGGCACCATTTGATCGCGGGAGCCGCGCCGTCCGCAGACCGCGCACGCATACGTCGGGCCGTCCAGCTTCGCGCTACTCCCGCTTTCGTGACGCTTAGCTAGGTAGAAAGCGAAGTAAATCGCCGCGCCGACAACCCATGGCGCCCACGCAAAGAAGGAATCAAAGGCGTAGCTCGAGATCTCTGCGATCACTTCTTGAAATAGTCGGCGTTAATGGCCGTATAGTTCTGCCACTTCTCCGGCACATCCGAATCGGCAAAAATCGCTTCTACCGGGCACGCCGAGACGCAAGCGCCGCAATCGATGCACACTTCCGGATCGATATAGAGCATCTCGTCCTCATCCTTGCCGTGGATACAATCGACGGGACAGACGTCAACGCACGACTTGTCCTTGGTGCCGATACACGGCTCGGTGATGATGTAGGCCATGAGGTCAGCTTCCCTCGACCGGGGAGAGCGCCCTTCAGACCGCGGGTCTACCCCGAACCGCTCTCACGATCCATAGCAGCACGACGGCGCCGATCAAGGCGCAGAGCATACTCGGAAGATTGAAGCCCGTCACGCCGGCATGTCCGAAGTAACCATACAGCCAGCCGCCGATGATCGCACCGACAATGCCGATGATGACATCCGTGACGATCCCGCCGGGCGCTTCACCGGGCACGACCCAGCGGGCAACCAGTCCCACGATGAGCCCGAAGACGATCCACGCGAGAATTCCCACAAGCGTACTCTCCTTTGCTCCGCGAAGTTGACAGGGGCGAATGTCCCTGCGGTGCAGCATACCCTAATTATGAAGCGTACACTCATTAGCCTGCTGGCGGCGTTCTCGCTGATGACCGCCGGTGCGGCCGCCGCGCAGCCGAGTGATACCGAAATCACGGCATCCGGAACCGGGACTGTTGCATTGGCCCCCGACGTGGCGATGGTAAACGCCGCCGTCGAGACGAACGCAGAAAGCGCCGGCGACGCGATCTCGCAAAACAACGCGCGCTACGACCGCATCGTTGAGGCGCTTGCGAAGCTTGGAATGCGCGCAGCGATGTGGCGCTTGCGTATTACAACGTGAACTACAATCCGCGGCCGCCCGTCTTGCCTTCAAATCCATCGGGCGAACGATACGGCTATACGGTCGCTCGTAGCTTCTCCGTGAAAGTGCGCCGAATCGGCTCCGCCGGCAGCGTAAGCGACGCATGCATCGCTGCCGGCGCCACCGGGATTAATGGAGTCAGCTTCGGCCTCTCCGACCCGCGCGCGGCGCGCTCGGAGGCCATCGCGAAGGCAGTCGCCGAGGCTCGAACCAATGCCGAAGCGCTTGCTCGGGCAGCGTCACTGCGTATCGTAGGTATGAAGAGCGTTCAACTCGCCAACTCCGACTTGACGGGACCCATGCCGGTCGTCATGGCAAGAGCGAGCGCGCCGACGCAATTCGACCAATCCAACGTCAACGTTTCGCTTTCGGTCGTCGTCGTGTTCCTGGCGAAGCCCTAAGGCACGCCACGGCGAAACCCGCCGGCCTATTCGCGGTAGAGGAAGCTGATGAACCGAGCCTGTGAATCCTGCGGAGGCCTTCCGGCCGCGACGCATTTCAGCGGTCGCCGTCTTTGCATCTCCTGTGCTCAAAAACGCACTGTAGCGAGCGCGTTGCCGTTTGTCGGTGCGGCCCTTGCCGCTGCAGGTCTCATTGCCGGCAGCGCTTTGCTCGCGGAGAAATTGCAGGGCGAGGGCCGAGTGACCCCCCTCGACGAGCTCGGCAAGCGTTTTCGCGGGGCAACCCCAACGCTCGCAGCCTTCTCTCGTGATCTCACGGAGCTCGCACGCGAAGGGAAGCTCGATCCGGTGATTGGACGCGATGTCGAAATCGATCGGGTCATTTCAATTCTTGCGCGGCGCAGCAAGAACAATCCCTGTCTGGTCGGCGAGCCCGGCGTCGGAAAGACGGCTATCGTCGAAGGCCTCGCGCAGCGCATAGCCGGAGGAAACGCGCCGCCGTCGCTACGCGGCAAACGCGTTCTCGCGCTTTCGCTGGGTCCACTGGTCGCAGGGACGAAGTATCGTGGCGAATTCGAAGGCCGCGTCAAACGCATCCTCGACGAGGTCAAGCGCAGCGCTCGCGACGTCGTGCTCTTCATCGACGAGATGCACACGTTGATCGGCGCCGGCAGCGCGGAAGGCGCCCCGCTCGACTTGAGCGCGATGATCAAACCCGAACTCGCGCGCGGCGATCTGCAATGCATCGGCGCAACGACGTTTGATGAGTATCGGAAGTACGTCGAATCGGACGCCGCGCTCGAACGCCGCTTCCAGCCCGTTATGGTCGAAGAGCCAAGCATCGAAGAGACGATTGAAATCCTTCGCGGCCTGCGCGAGCGGTACGCGCGGCATCACCACGTCACGATTGACGAAACCGCGATCGAAGCTGCGGCGCAGCTCTCGGCTCGCTTCATCGCCGACCGCTTCTTGCCGGACAAGGCCATCGATCTCGTCGACGAAGCGGCGGCATCGGTGGCGCTCGCCAACAAAGGCGCCGTCGACTCGCCGCGCGTTGATAGCAGCGACGTCGCGGCGGTCGTCACGCGCTGGACCGGCATCCCACAATCGTCTCTGACGGAGTCGCAAGCGACGCGGCTGCTCGACTTCGAACGATTGCTCGCAAAGCGCGTTATCGGTCAGGACCGCGCCATCGCCGCCGTATCGGAAGCGATTCGGCGCGCGCGGACTGGTTTGCACGATCCGCGCAAACCGCTGGGCACCTTTCTTTTCCGAGGTCCCAGCGGCGTCGGAAAAACCGAGCTCGCTAAGACGCTCGCCGAGGCGCTGTTCGGCAGCGAGGCAGCATTGGTTCGCATCGATCTCTCGGAGTTCACCGAACCGCACACCGTCTCGCGTCTCCTCGGTGCGCCTCCCGGCTACGCGGGGCACGACGAGCCCGGTCAGCTGACCGAGCCGGTGCGGCGACGCCCCTATTGCGTCGTGCTCTTCGACGAAGTTGAAAAGGCGCACCCCGACGTGGCGTCGATTCTGCTTCAAATCCTCGACGACGGGCGTGTCACCGATTCGAAGGGTCGCGCAATCGATTTTCGTCATGCGCTCATCATCCTGACCACCAACTTGCAGGACGACGAGCTCGCGGTTGCATTTCGGCTGGAACTGCTCGACCGGATCGACGAGATCGTTCCATTCCGGGAGCTTGAGCTCGACCAGATCGAAACAATCGTGACGATCCACGTTGACGCACTAGCACGACGGCTTGGCGCGCGCAACGTCAGCCTCAAACTGTCAGAGGAAGCGAAGCTGTATTTGGCGCGCGTATCGATGGCCGCAGGCGGTGGCGCTCGGTACGTACAGCGGACGGTTTCGCACTACGTCTCGACGCCGCTCTCGACCGCGCTGCTGCGCGGCGAGCTGCGCGATGGATGCGGAGCCGACGTTACGCTCGAGGGCGACGCCTTATGCGTTCGCGCCGCCTGAGGGGCTCCTAAGGCAGTACGGCCGCACCGCCGCTCGTGGCGGGGGAGAGCGCAAGTGCGAGCGGAGCCGTCACGCCGCTTGAGATCGTCGTCCACGAGCCCGCGGCGTAGGGCGCCGAATACTCGGTGACGGTGTTGTTACCGTAGTTGGCGACGTAGAGGGTGCCGGCCGCGTCGATCGCCAGCGCGATCGGTTGGCTCTGGCCGCCGACGATCGTCGTCGGCGAGCCCGTATAGGGCGCGGCGTATTCCGTCACCGTGTTCGCACCTTGGTTAGGCACAAAAACGTTCGCCGATAGTACGGCGATCGAGCCCTGCTCGTTGATTCCGTTGGTTATCGTTGCGACCGGCGTGCTCGCACTGGTGAAAGGCGGCGCGAACTCAACGACGGAGTTTGGCGTGGAATTGAGATTTGCTACGAAGAGATTTCCGTGCGCGTCCAGGGCCAGCGAGCTCGGCGTGTTGAGCCCTTTAGAAATGATCGTCGGCGCGCCGGCATACGGCGGCGCGTATTCGGTGACCGTGTTGGCAGCGGCATTGACGAAGAAAAGGTCGCCGGTCGAATCGAAAGCCAGGCTTACGGGGTCGTTCACATTCGAAGAAATAGTCGCCGACGGGCGCGCCGTTATAGGGAGGTGTGTAGACCGTGACGGTGTTACTGCCGCTGCCGTTCGCCACAAAAAGATTTCCGTGAACGTCGACAGCGAGCGATTGTGGATGATTGATGCTGTTGGCGATCGCAATCGGTGGCTGATTGTATGGAGGAACATATTCGGTTACGCTCCCCGGCAGGTTTGCGACGAAGAGATCGCCCGCGGCATCAAAGACGAGGGCCTGGGGATCGGTTACGCCGTTTTGAATGGTCGTGAGCGGAAAGCTCTGCCCGCTGGTGTAGAGCGTGACGCTGTTTGCGCCGGAGTTCGCCACTGCCAATAGTTGACGCACGTCCACCCGAACCGTGCCGGCGCAAACCGCGCTCGATTGCGCGCACGGATTGGCAGGGCCGGCGTAGGTTGCGGTGGCACGGAGAATGGCCGAACTGCCATTGGAAGCGGGTGCCGCGCTTACGTAAAACAAGTTCGGGGCGATCGTCGTGGCTTGCGCGACGGCCGTGGAGAGCGATCCTCCGGCTTGACTCAATCCGAAGTTTGCGCCGCCGCCCCCGATCATCACGTTTTGATTGGCGTCGAGCATCTCGACGAGCACCAAATGCTTTCCGGCGCCGTAGAGATCGATTCCACCCTGCGGATTCTGAGCGCTCATGGACGAGGCGGGAACGACGACGACCTGTGAGGGCACGCCGCCCAAAGTGAGGCTGAGCACGTTGTTTGAAGAGGCGCCGACGTTGAATGCAACGGCCGAGCTGCCGACCGTGCCGGTATAGGTTCCAGCGGGAAGCGAGAGCGCAAGCTGGCACGTCGCGCCGCCAGGCGACGGAACGCAGTCGCCCGCGTTCGGACCGACCGGCAGAGTTTGACTGATGGTGGTAGGGCCGCTGACGTTGATGGCCAGGACTTGTGAGCCGGCGACGGCAGGCTGCGGAGTCGAAACGGAAGGCGTCGCAGTGGTTTGGATATTCGGAGCGGCTCCAGGAACGGCTCCGGGAACCGCGCCAACGATGGGCGGCGGCTGCGACGTCGCGGTTTTCGCGGTCGCCGAGTTTAATTGACTTCCCGCGGGAACGAAAATCCGAACGACGGTATTCCCAACGCCCGCGAAGCTGCTACCGCTACTGCCGCCCGGCATCAAGACGTTCCCCTGGCCCCCGCCGCCCGCGCAACTCGCCGCGAGCACCGCGATGAAGGCCACGGCCGCATGCGAGGGCGGCACGAATCGTTTGACGCGCATCGAATGCCAGGCTAGCGCAGCATGCGGTCGACGTTGGCGCGCATGGCTGCCGGCGAGAGCTCGCCAACCACGATCTTTCGAACGATCCCACTTCGGTCGATAAAGACGTGCACCGGAAGCCCGTTCACCTGATACTGGTCGCGTAAGTCTCCCTGATCGACGACGACGGGATACGTCAAGCGGTGCTCGCTGCGAAATGCCGCGGCTTTGCGCCCATTCTCGAGCACGTCTACGCCGACGACCTGCAGACCGCGGGATGCGTACGTCCGAGCGAGCGCATCGATCGAGGGAGCCTCTTCATTGCACGGTGGACACCACGTCGCAAAAAAATTGAGGTAGATCGCCTTACCGCGCAGCGACGCAAGTGAGAGACGAGGCCCAGGAACGCTTGCCTCCGACCAATTCGGCGCCGGCGACCCAACGCGAGCCGTTTGCGGCGATGCCGTCGAATCTGCTCCCTGTCGGCCGCAGGCCGCCGTCGAACAGGCAACCGCGATTGCAAGGCACGCGATCCTCCTATCCATAGCTCGGATAGCCTATCGCCTCCATATCGTGCCGCATTTGCTCGACGAGTTCGCCCACTTCGGCAAAAAGCCGCTGCTCTCGCACAAAACGCAGCTCGCGCAGCGCGAGCTCGCGCCCATAGATGGTCTGCTGGAAATCGCGTAGCCATGCCTCGACGGTGCGCGCGCCGCCGCCAAACTGGGGATTTGTTCCGATCGAAACCAGCGCCGCGTGATCGCGACCGTCATAACGTGCCAGCGCCGAATAAATGCCATCCTTGGGAAGTAGCTTAGTCGGAACCCGAACGTTTGCCGTCGGAAAGCCGAGAGCGTGGCCTCGCCCCGCGCCTATTTCAACCAGGCCGCGAATCTCGTACCCGGTGCCGCCCAACAAACGATCGGCGTGCACGAAATCACCCTCGCGTATGAGCGCACGAATCCGCGTACTCGAAATACGCTCGCCGCCATCGCTGACCGGCTCAACGGGCACGATCTTCACTTCACGCTCTCTGAGAAACTCTTGCATAAGGCCAACGTCGCCGGCACGCTTATGGCCGAACCGAAACGTCGCACCGACGACGATGCCGCGCATGCCGAGCCGCTCAACCAGAATTTCCAAAAAAGCTTCGGGCGATAGCGTGGCAATCGCGTCGTCGAACGTGACGAAGAAACATTCCTCGAAGCCCGCGAGCGCAAAAAGCGTGAGCCGTTCCTCCGGCGTGCAGAGCAGTGCTGGTTCCGATCCGGGCCGCAAGTGGGCTGCGGGATGGTTTGCGAACGTCAAAACGCCGGACCGCCAGCCCGGTTTGCGCAATCGCAACGTTTGGCGCGCGATTTCACGATGCCCTCGATGAAACCCGTCGAAAAACCCGATTGCCAGCACGAGCGGCCGTGCGCTTTCGCGAACGAGCTCATGGCGAATCTGCACTAAGAGCTCGCCTGCACTATGAGTCTAAACAAAAACCTTGCGCGGAGCGAGCAACGCGCCCAGCGCCTCGCCGACGCCGACGAGTGTCCGGCTCTCGTCGCGAACGAATACGTGACGGCCCGTCGCGCCTTGCGGCAGCGGAACGACGCGCCCGGCGCGAAAATCGGCGGACCCGCGCAGATCGAGTACGATCGTCGGAAACGGAATGATATTCTCAGGTGCGATGAGCGCGCGTTGTGGCTCGTGCGCGATTTCATCGATCGTATGGGCCTCGTAGAGCAAGAACGGTCCCGACCCTTCGCGCAAAAGCGCTCCCATATGCGTCGGAATGCCGATCGCCGATCCGATATCGTGGCAGAGCGTTCGGATATAGGTTCCCTCGCTGCAGGCGACACGTAGTCGCGCAGTAGCCTGCCCCGTCGAAGGGTTTGAAGGCTCGATGCCCAGTAACGAAAGACCGTAGATCGTGATGCTGCGCGCCTTGCGGTCGACGCTCTTTCCTTTGCGCGCCAACTCGTAGAGCCGTTTCCCTTGATGGCGCACCGCCGAGAACATCGGCGGCGTTTGCGCGATTCGGCCAATGAACGACGGGAGCGCGTCTTCCAGAAGTACGGACCAGTTCGACGGCAGGGGACCCTGATCGACGGTTTCGCCCTGCGCGTCTTGCGTCGTGGTGGAACATCCCAACACCAACGTGCACGCATAACTCTTACGTTGATCGGCGAGCAGAGGTATCAATCGCGTCGCTTTTCCAATCGCAACCGGAAGCACGCCGGCGGCTTGAGGGTCGAGGGTTCCTAAATGGCCGGCAGCGAGGTTCCGGTCGCCGGCATGGAGCCCGTAGATCCGTCGCACGCGTGCAAGGGCGCGTGCCGAACTCGGACCTGCGGTTTTAAAGAGGTTGACGAAACCAATCACGCTCTGGCGGGAAGCTCGCTTCCCGCTACAAACCTTCGGCGACGAGAGCTGCTTCGACCGCCGCAAAGGCATCTTGCAACGATCCCTGATAGGTCAGGCCGGAAGCGCGAAAATGGCCGCCTCCTCCCAACCGTTGCGCCACGGCTTGCACGTTGAGCCGTCCGCTCGAACGCAGGCTCACGCGGATCTCGCCTTCGATCGCCTTGAAGAGAGCCGCTACGTCGACTCCATCTTGTCCCAGGAGCGTGTTGACCGTATCTTCGGTGTCTTCTCCATCGGCGCCGGTTTTTGCCAGCATCGCATCGTCGACGTACGAGTAACAATAGCGACCGTTGTGTTCGAAACGCATCGCCTCGATGATGCCCCCTAAGAGTCTGGTCGCTGCAACGCGCTTGCACAAGAAAATCTGCTCGGTGATCTCTTCCTTGTCGGCACCGAGTCGCATCAATTCCGCCGCCAGCTCGAGCGCCTCCGGCGTGGTATTCGAGTGCATGAAGCCGCCGGTATCCGTCATGACAGTCGCAAGAATGCACGTCGCGATCCGGCTATCGATGGGGACGCCAAGCTCGCGCAAGAGGTGCATCACCACGCTTCCCGTCGAACACTCGTTCTCCAGCACGAAGTTCAACTTTCCGAAGAGCGAATTACCCAAATGATGGTCGATGTCGAGCATGTTCTCGCGATCTACCGGAGGCAGTTTTTCGCCGGCGCGTTTCCAATCGCTCATATCGCAAAAAACGTAAAGAGTATCGCTGAGGAGATCCGGCGGCAACGTTGGGGTCACGAGGTCGGCGTCGGGCATGAAACGGAGGTTTCGTGGCACGCTGTCTTGTTGAAAGTACACGACGCGCTTGCCCAGGCGTTTGAGCGCCAAGCCCAGCGCCAATCCTGCTCCCAGCGTATCGCCGTCCGGTTTCACGTGGCTGACCATCACGAACGCCTTACGGCGGCGCAGCTCTGCGACGACTTCCTGCACCGATGCGATGCGCGGCGTGCTCTCGATCATTCCCTCTCCTCGGGTACGACTCTCAATGAGGCCTCGCGCAGCGTCTTCGCGAGTGCTATTGCCCGCTCGGCCGACCGATCTTCAACGAAAATCAGCTCTGGAGTGTGACGCAAATCGATCTTGCGTCCCAATTCCCCGCGCAGGAAGCGCCCCGCGTGCCTGAGGGCGTCGAGCGACTGACGCGCTTGATGCCGGTCGCCGATCACCGATACGAACACCTTGCAGTGGCGCAGATCGTCGCTCACTTCCGCGCGCGTTACCGTCACGAACGCCAGTCTGGGATCTTGCAACTGCTGAGAAACGAGCGTGCCGAGTATCCGCTGGACCTCGTGGTCGATTTTTGCTAATCGTTGCGGTTTCATGCCCGAACGAGCTCCGGTGCGACCCGCTCCAGCGCGTAGGCTTCGATGACGTCGCCCTCTTTGAGATCCTGAAATCTTGCGACTTGAATGCCGCATTCGAATCCTTCGGCTACTTCACGCACGTCGTCTTTGAACCGCCGCAAGCTTTCGATTTCACCGTCGAAGACCACCGCGGCATCGCGAATGACGCGCACCTTGGCGTTACGCGTGATCTTGCCGGCCGTCACGTAGGACCCGACGATGGTGCCCACGCGGCTAACTTTGAAGACCTGGCGAACCTCGGCGCGTCCCAACACGACCTCACGCTCGATCGGCGAGAGCATGCCTCGCATCGCTTTCTTGAGATCGTCTTCGATCTCGTAGATGACTTGGTAGAAGCGCAAATCGACGCCCTCGTTCTCCGCCAGCCGGCGAGCCGTTTCATCGGGGCGGATGTTGAAGCCGATCAGCACGGCGTTCGATGCGCTCGCTAGATTTACGTCGTTGGGCGAAATTGCGCCGACGCCGCCGTGAATGACGCGAATCTCCACGTCGTCGGTCGAGAGCGATTCCATGCGGGCGCGCAACGCTTCAAGCGACCCCTGTCCATCCGCTTTGATGATCAAATTGAGGACTTTCCCGCCCTCGGCCGGCATCGACATGAACGTCTCGAGCGAGACTCGCTGCGTTCCCGTCGCCGCCATACGCACGTCGCGGCGGCGAGTCGCGCGTTTCTCGGCGGTTTCGCGTGCGACGCGTTCGTCGCTGACGACGGTGAGGGTATCGCCTGCCGCGGGAACGTCCGAAAGACCCATGACCTCGACGGGGATCGACGGACCGGCCTTCTTGACTTGTTTGCCCTTGTCGTCGATCAATGCCCGCACCTTTCCAAAGGTCCCGCCCGCAACGACGATGTCGCCGACGCGCAGCGTTCCGTTCTGCACGAGTACGGTTGCGACCGCACCGCGCCCACGGTGAAGCGCAGATTCGATCACGACGCCGCTGGCGCGGCGATTTTTGTTCGCGCGCAGCTCGCGAATGTCGGCTTCGAGCAACACCGTATCGAGAAGGCCCTCGATACCGTCGCCGGTCTTCGCGGAGACCGGCACCATTTCGATCGTGCCGCCCCAGTCGACCGGCTGCAGTCCCTGTTCGACAAGCTGCTGCTTGACGCGATCCGGCTGCGAGTCTGGCTTGTCGATCTTGTTGATTGCGACGACGATCGGCACGTTGGCCGCTTTGACGTGCGCGATTGCCTCCTTCGTCTGCGGCATGACGCCGTCGTCGGCGGCCACGACCAGAATCGCGACGTCAGTTACCTTTGCGCCGCGCGCGCGCATCGCAGTAAAAGCTTCATGACCGGGAGTGTCGACGAAAGTGATCTTACGATCGTTGCGCTCGACCGTGTACGCGCCGATCTTCTGCGTTATACCGCCGGCTTCGCCGCCGGCGACGTTCGCTTCCCGAATCTTGTCGAGGAGCGAAGTCTTGCCATGATCGACGTGGCCGAGAACCGTGACGACGGGCGGACGCGCCGTCAGCATCTCCGGCTTGTCCTCTTCTTGCTCGACCGTCACTTCTTCGCCGGCTTCTTTAACGACCGCATTGAAACCGAAACGCTTTGCGACCTGGATCGCGACATCGCTCGAGATGTTTTGATTGATCGTGGCCATCGTACCGATCTTGATCAATTCGGTAATCACGTCCCTGACCGGAACGATCATCGAAGTAGCCAGTTCTTGAACGGTGAGTAAATCGGGGATCTCGATCGTTTCGAGAGCGCGCGCCGGCGCCGCGGCAGGCGAGTCGCCCTTTTTCTTTCGCTGACGCTCTTTTTCGAGTAGCAGCTCCTTCTCACGATCTTTTTTAGCGGTTGCCTTCTCCTCGTGCGTCCGCGTGCGATCTCCGGGACGCGCTCCGGCGGAAGGCGCGGGCAGATCGGTCGGGATGGTGCCGGATCGACCCGGAGCCGGCCGGACGCCTGGCGTCATCGGACGAAACGGTCCGTTTCCGCTTGGACGTCGTGGCGGCGATACGACGCCCGGGACGGCAGCGCGCACCGGTGGGGAAGCTTTGCCTCCCTGGCCGGGCATGACTTCTCCCGGCCGCGGCGCGACGCCCGGACGACCCGGCAGGCCGCTGCGCGGCCCAGGTGACGCGGAAGTTCCGGTCGTCGGGGGCGGCGCTTGCCGCCGAACCACAGAGGGTTGCCCCGCGGGCACTGGTCGTAGCTGAGGAATTGACTGGGCCGCAGGAGTCGCCGCCGGTTCCGGGCGTTGCCGCCGTGGCACCGGCTGCGTCGCCGGTGGTTGCGCTGCTGCCGGTTCGGGCGTGCGCGGCGGCGTCGGGGGGCGGCCGTTCGCGGCGAAGCTCCCGTGACCGGACGCAGTCGCACGACCGGGGGCGGCGGAGCCGCCTTAGGTTGAGGCTTTGCGGGGGGAGCCGGGGCGGGCGCCGCGGCTGCCACCGGTTTGGCGGGAACCTTCTCGGTTGGCTTCAATAGCACGGCACGCACCAGATCTGCGATCTGGTCCGGCACCACGCTCAGCTGATTTTTCGCCTCGAAGACGCCCCCGAGGCGGTCGTTGAAGAGCGCTGTCAGCTCTTTTGACGTGAGCCCGACCTCTTTGGCGAGCTCGAAGATCCTTACTTTTCCGGCCAAGTTCACTCTCGAACGCACGTCGTTCGAGTCCCATCAGTTGAGTGCGCGGAGCCCCAACCAACGGTCTGGCTCCGCTAGGTAATCAAATGTCCGCCCTCATCGGAGGGGGTGGTCGCCACGAAGATTCATTGCATCACTTTTTGCACGAGCTCTCTATTAAACCATATTCTGCCGCCGCGGTGCCAAGCCCCGGGTAGCGTTTGTTCTTACGGGCGCGTTCAACGCATTGGCCTGAGCAGACGTAGGCCCCACGCCCCGGTTGCTTGCGCCGCGAAGTGCCGTCTGCCAGCCAGCCCGCGTCCGTACGAACGAAGCGGAACAGTTCGTGCTGCGCGAATCGTCCGCGGCAGCCCACACAGGTACGAACCGGCGCTATGAGCCTTGCGTCCCCAATCGTTCTCGCCGGAACTCCTCGAGCTTCCGCACGAGCTCGGCATCGATCTCCTCGGCAGTTGCTGCGATCGCCGTTTCCGCAGCTTCGGCTGCCGGCTGCTCGCCCGCGGCGCGCTCTTCGCGCTCGGCCAGGTAACGCTCGCGAGCTTGAGCAGATTCTGTTTCCGTCGCGATGTCGAGACGCCATCCCGTCAGCCGTGCCGCAAGGCGCACGTTCTGTCCCTCGCGGCCGATGGCCAGCGAGAGCTGGTAATCGGGAACGATCACCAGCGCGACGCCGTCGTCCTCGAAGAGCTCGACTCCGATCACCTTTGCCGGGGCCAATGCGTTGGAGATGAACGCTGCGTGCGCCGGGTCGTAGCGTATGATGTCGACTTTTTCGCCGCGTAAATTATCCGTCACGTTCGCGATTCGGCTCGACTTCGGCCCAAGGCATGCACCGATTGGATCGACTTCCGCCCGATTGCTCTTCACCGCAACCTTCGAACGGCTACCGGGATCGCGAGCGATCGCCATGATCTCGACCGTTCCATCGGCGATTTCGGGGACCTCGAGCTCCAGCAAGCGCTGTACGAGACCCTCCGCAGCTCGCGAGAGAATTACCTGAGGGCCTTTCGGCGACTTTCTCACGTCGAGCACGTATGCCCGAATGAAATCGTTGATGCGGTAGGCCTCGCCAGGGACTTGTTCGTCGACATACATGACGGCTTCGTCGCGGCCTTCGAGCGTGATGAACATATTGCGCTGCTCGTACCTTTGTACGGTGCCCGTCACCAAATCGTTTAGCTTGCGGACGTATTTGTTGTAGACGGTGTCACGCTCGGCTTCGCGAATGCGTTGCACGATTACTTGCTTGGCCGTCTGCGCGGCGATTCGGCCAAAATCTTTCGGCGTGACTTCCTGATCGAAATAGTCGCCGATTTGGTACGGCTTGCCGGCCTCTTTCACGGAGATCTCGAGCTTCGGGTCCTGCACTTCCTCAACGACGGCACGGCGATGAAAGACGCGATAGGCTCCGCTTTGCCGGTCGACGATGACGATCGCATTCGATTCGCTTCCAAAATGCCGCTTGTACGCAGTGACCAACGCCGCCTCGAGCGCTTCCAGCAACATCTCGAAAGAAATGTTCCGTTCCCTCGCGATGAACTGGAGAACGTCGATGAGCTTCTCTTCAGTTGCCGTATTTTCTATCGTTGCCATGCCTTTGTTTCCGTTGGAGTTTATCGCGTTTAAGATCCGTCCGCGGATCGTATTCCAAATTCGCCGTTTTGATGGCCGCTATCGGGAGAAGCAGCTCGCCCTGCTCGGTTTCCACGACGACCGCCTCTCCTCGCAGACCGCGAAGAATCCCGCGGTGCGTTTTGCCGCCGCGCACCGTCAGTGAGGTGACGATTCGAGCGCGCTCCCCGGCAAAGCGCTCGTAGTCCGATCCCCGCACCAGTGGCCGATCGAGTCCCGCCGACTCCACTTCGAGCGTATAGGCTCCGTCCAGCCCCGCGAGGTTGGCATTGAGTCGAGTCGCCACGCGCTCACAAAGCGTCAAGTCGGCGCCGCCTGGACGGTCGATCGTCACGCTAAATGCCGTCGAGCCTCGATTCGGACGGACGCGATGCGCAACGATTTCGAGGCCGGCGAAGGCCTGATCCCGTACGATCGCGCCGAGTTCCCGTTCAAAGGCCGCCGCTACCGTCGCACCGACCCTCGACACGCGTTTTCACCTTTCCTTTTGCCCGGTCTTTGAAGCAGCAAAGCGCGGGACACGCCCACGCTCCCCTAACCGCTTCGCGATCCGGGGCGCCCACTCATTTTACGCGGCATTTCGCTGCGGTTGCGCAATAATTGCGACGGGCCGCAACCCAACGTGGGCGCGACCCCTCGCTCTGTGTTCCTATCTTGCGAATCGGCGCGCCGCCGGAAATCGTCCGGCCGACGTGGGCGCGCTCTTGGCGCCCCTTATCCGGCGCGTACTTCGCGGGCTCGTTCGCCCGGTGGATCTTGCGGTTCCAACCGCCCTCCTTCGTATCTGACGAAGAGTGCCGGCCTTCCCGGCACAAGAGAATTTTAGAGCCGCCGTTTTTTAAATTCAAGCGGGAAACGAATCGGCTTACGGCGACGACTCGGTCGACGGTGCGTACGGCACCAAGCGTCGCCCGTCGCAGGGCGCGGAGACCATTCCATCAACGATTGGCGCGATGCCCGCATCGAACGGCGCCAGCGGCGGCGATGCGGGCCCCGCTCCGCCAATTGCAATCTGAGTGCCGTTCGCTGGACCGGCATGCACGTTGTTCTGGACGTTACTCGGAGCAGCAGCATCGGCGTAACCCCCGCGTACGGGCTGCGGATAGCGAACGAGCCATCCGGTACAGATCGTCGTGGGTCCGTCTTTGCGTGCAAGCCGTCACCCACATTTTAACGCGAAGCTCTCCGCCGGTGCCGCGCACGTCGTAGATGTACTTCGTTTTGGCGAGCACCTCCGGAGGCGGAGTCGGCTCGAGCCGCCCTCGTAATGAAAGCGACGGCGTATACGACTTGCTCGTTGGATTGACCGGATTATTCGGAAGCATCGAGCGCAGCTTGGCATTGATGTTGGGCGCGCTCTTCGACTTCGCGGCGGGCGTGACGCGAGCAGCCGGAGCCGGCGTCGGCCGAATTTCGACCGGGCGCACGGGCGCCCGGCGCGCTCTTTGGCGCAACGCCCGGTCTGGGGCCCGGCGAAGCACCGCCGCTAGGTCCCGGTTTAGGCGCGGTCCCTGAGGTCCGCGCTACGGCCGCCGCAGTGCTTGTCGGACTCGGATTCGGCACTCCGGAGCGGTTGGCAGGCGCCAGCGAAGCGCGCGCCACGGGGGCAGCCGTCGCGTTAGGTGCGGCAGTGGACGGCGCAACGGCAGCGGCGGTCGGTGACGCCTTCGGCTGGACCGGCGCCGGCGTCGCCGCATGCGCGCTGGCCTGCACGACCGGCGCGGCTGGTTTTGGTGAGGGGCGCACGACTCGGGCAACGGTGGGAACCGGCGACGGCGCCGCGGTCGGGGGCGGTTTCAAAGCCACCGCGACCGGCCCTGCGGTGGGAACGCTGACTGGAGCGGCCGGTATCTCGTTACGAGGTGCGGTCTCAAAGACGTTCTGGGTTGGCTGCGGGTTTGGCTGCGGCGTCTGCTGTGGGATCGGGCGGGGATTCGGGGGCGCCGTCGGCGCCGTTTTTGCCAGCTCGTGCCGATTTACCGGAAGCCGCTGCGACTGTGGTTGGGCCAACGGCGCATGGCGCACGGGCGCGATCACCGGAACGTGCGGGACCGGCACTGCCGCGCGCGCGGCTGCGGGTTGATTGGCGACGACAATCGGCGAAGTGCGCTGAATCGTGACGACTTCTCCGCCCGCGACGCTCTCGGTCGCGCCCTCTTGTGACGAGCTTGATAGCACGGAGAAGAGCAGCGCAGCGAGCAGCGCGTGTATGAGTAGAGAGGCTAAGAAGCTCGCCGTCAGTCGTTCCGGATACCGGCGGTCGCGCGGATTGCGCTTGAGTTTCACGCGGGAGTTAACTGCGCTTCATCGAGCGCAGGAGCCTGCCGTCATCCACGTACAAAGCAAGCGCCGTAATGGAATCGATTCTGCAAAAGCGCACGAAGATCGTTGCGACCGTGGGACCGGCCTCGCGTGATGCGGCGATTCTGCGCTCGCTCTTTGTTTCCGGCGCCAACGTCCTACGCTTGAACTTCTCACACGGCACGTTCGACGAGCACGCGCAAGTCATTGCGTCCGCGCGAGAGATCTCGGCGGAGCTCGGCATTTACACCGCCATCTTACAGGATCTGCCCGGTCCGAAAGTGCGCACCGGACCGCTCGGCGGTGGTCTCCCTTCCGTCCGGCTCGAGCGCGGAGCACGCTTCGTCATCACGTCCGAGCCGGTCGCTGGGACGCCGCAACGAGTCAGCACGACCTATCGCGACCTGGCCGGCAGACGTCGCTATCGGCAAGCGCCTTTATCTTCAAGACGGACAAATCGCGCTGCTGATCGTCGGAAAGAGCGCGACGGAGATCGATACGACGGTCGAATTCGGCGGCGATTTGCGCGGATCCGTAGGCATCAACTATTCCGACGGTTCGCTGAATATCCCATCGGTCACCCAACGCGATTTTGAGTTTTTGGAGTTCGGTCTCGAACGAGGCGTTGATTACGTAGCGCTCTCCTTCGTGCGTTCGGCTGAAGACGTGGAGCGAGCGAAGGCGTTTATCGCCGAACGGAACAAACGCGTACCGGTCATTGCTAAGATCGAAAAATACGAGGCGCTCGCCGAGCTCGATTCGATCATTGCGGCCGCCGACGGAATCATGGTCGCGCGCGGAGATCTCGGCATCGAGGTTCCGATTGAGACGGTTCCCATCATTCAAAAAGATATCATCGCCAAGTGCAATCGAGCCAGCAAACCGGTCGTGACGGCGACCCAAATGCTCGAGTCCATGATCGCTTCACCCCGTCCGACGCGAGCCGAGGCGACCGATGTCGCCAACGCGATTCTAGACGGTACCGACGCGGTGATGCTTTCGGCGGAGACGGCGCTCGGCGCGTATCCAACCGAAGCCGTTCGCACGATGGCAGAGATCGCTCGCGAAGTCGAAAAGCACTATCCCCACGCTTCGCTGCGAGACCGCCGGTTGGAGAACTTCGAACCCACGATTGCTTCGTCGATTGCCGAAGCGGCGACGCGCTCCAGTGCCGAGCTGAAGCTTCCTTACATCGTCACCGGCACCACGACGGGGAACACCGCGCACCATATCGCTGCCTTTCGGCCGCAAGCGCGCATCGTTGCGTTGACGCCCGAACCGCGCGTCGCCCGTCGGCTCGCCCTGCTCTGGGGGACCGAATCGCTGCTGATCGACTCCTACAGGTCGATCGACGTCTTGCTCTATATGACCGAGCGCGCCATGGTGCACCACGGTCTGGTCGCGTTCTGGCGATTTAATCGCGTTCACCACCGGCATGCCCGTTGGCTCGGGTGGAACCAACGTGCTCAAAATCCATCAGATCCCATAGCTGCGCAACCTTCGACCTGCCGATCTCTTCGTCGTCTGCAGCAACGCGCGAGCGTGTCGAAGCGCGACGTCGTGCGACTCGCCGGAAAGCATGCGCGCGATCTCGGCCTCACGCTCCTCTGCGCTGGCGATCGGACGCACCACGATCGTCGTGGAGCTGGTCTTAAGCGTAGTCGCGGACTCGTCCTGTGCGTGAGTCGAAGGACGCTTTCGTTCGACTTTGTCGAGAACGTAGTGCCGGTCCGCCCAAGTCGCGAGCTGCGCGAGATGGGTCACACAAACGATCTGCCCGCGTCGCGCCAACTCACCGATTGACGCGCCGACTGCGGCCGCCGTCGCGCCGCCGATTCCCGCATCGATCTCGTCGAAGACAAGCGCGCTGTTCGTATCTCTCGCGCCCGCCAGGACGACGACGAGCGCGAGCAACACGCGCGAGAGCTCGCCGCCCGAGGCGACCCGGGCAAGCGGGCGCGCCGGCTCGCCTGCGTTGGCAGCAAAGTGAAACTCTGCGCGTTCGGAGCCACGCGGGCCGATCTGCTCCAGCGGTTCGAGTGCCACCTCGAAGCGGCCCGAGGCAAGCGCGATCCCGGCAAATTGCGCGACGACTCGTTTGCGTAGCGCGTCCGCTGCTCGCTCGCGCAATGCACGCAGTGCCGTCGCGGCCTCTCGAAGTTCGCGCATGGCTGCGTCAGCCTCGGCCTGAAGCTGCGCGGTTCGGCCCTCGCGCCCTTCGTATTCGTCGACGATGTCGCGTGCGCGCCGCGCAGCGGACATGACGTCGTCGATCGTGTTGCCATATTTTCGCGTTAGCCGTTCGATACGGTCGAGGCGGGAATTGATCGCGTCGAGCTCGCCCGGATCGTACTCCGCGGCGTCGAGCTCGCGAGCGACGTCGGCGGCAAGCTCCACGGCCTCCGCCTGGAGCGTCGATGCGCGCTCCGCCGCCTCCCGCAGCGTCGTTTCGAATTTTCCGACACTCGAAAGTGCGCCCGCCGCAGCCCCCAATGCACTCGTGGCGCCGCCGTCTTCGCGCGCGAGCGCTTCGCGAGCTGCGTGCAAGGCCACCGCAATGCGCTCGACGTTATCGAGATATGCACGCCGTTCACTCAGCCGCTCGCTCTCGCCGGACTCCAACCGAGCCTCTTCGACTTCGCGCAGCGTAAAACACGCATCGTCGTACCGCTCGCGCGCCCGTCGCTCGTCCTGGGTAAGCGCCGCAAGTGCCTCGGCCAACTCTTGCGCTCGCGCGTGGGCAGCCGCCACGTCGTCGCGCAATCGGAGTGCGGCTGCACCGGCAAATCGATCGAGCAGCTCGAGATGATATGCGGCCGAGAGCAATCGCTGGGCCTCGTGCTGGCCCACGATCTCGGCGATCGCGTCGCGGATATCACGCACGTATCCGGCCGTCGAGGCTTGGCCGTTAATGCGAAGCGTGGAGCGCCCGGAGTCGGTCATCTCGCGCGAGATCGTCGCTACCTCTCCCCGGTCGAGCGCGAAGCCGTCGGCAGCGAGTCGAGCCCGTAACGCGTCGTCGGGATCGAACGCGAGAGTTACCAGCGACTTGTGTTCGCCTTTCGCAACTACGTCGGGACCGGCTCGCGCTCCGAGCGCAAAGTCGAGCGCTCCAATCAGCATCGTCTTGCCCGATCCGGTCTCGCCGGTAAAGATCGTCGCGCCTTCGGCGAACTCGACATCGGCACGATCGATCAGCCCGTAGCCCTCGATCCGCAATTGCCGCAACATCGGTTATAAGGTCTTTTACCGACGCGGATCCTTGATGGAAACGCCCCACAGCATCTTCGATTCTAAGCGCTCGAGAAAATGCAACGGTGCCGTTCGCGCGAAGTAGACGCTCTTGGGATGGCGTCGTATCACGACGCTCGTGCTCGGCGCAACGTCGCACAGAACGTCGCCGTCGCATTCGAGGTGAGCGTGCGCCGACTCTAAATCCGAGGTAATTTCAATTCGCGAGTTTGTCGGAACGATCAGTGGCCGCGAGAAAAGCGTGTGCGGAAGCAGCGGAACGACGCCGAAGGCATCGACGCTCGGCGCGATCAGCGAACCGCCTGCCGACAAAAAATAAGCGGTCGAACCGGTCGGCGTCGCGACGCAAACCCCGTCGGCGGCGATTTGCGTCGGCGCGCCATCCTCGACGCGAAGCCCGAAGGGTACGAGGCGCGAGACTTCTCCCTTGCGTACGACCACGTCGTTAAGCGCAAAGAAGCGGCGGTCGTCATACTCGGCCTGCAGGGCTGTGCGCTCGTCCATGAAAAGCCCGCGCGCGACCAAACCCGGCAGATCGGCGAGGCGGGGATCGTCTTCGTCGAGCTCGGTCAAGAAGCCCAGCCGGCCCGTGTTGATGCCGAGAAGCGGAAGGTCGTACTCGACGGCGGTGCGAGCCGCTCGCAGCAACGTCCCGTCCCCACCGACGGTGATGAGCAGCGAAGCTGCCCTTGCGCCGCTCGGGTCGACGACGTCGAAACCGTTCGCTCGAAAGTCCGAGGCGATGCGCGCGGAGATCGAACGAGCGTGCTCGCGCGCAGTGTCGACAAAAAGGGCGACGATCTTCCTCTCGATCGCGAGTATCGTCGTCATAGATGCCTCTCTTCGCCGATAACCGTCTCGAGTCGTGCGTCGTCAAACGGCTCGCCGTCGCGGCGCAGCTCCATCAAAAACTCTCGATTTCCCGCCGGTCCCAACAACGGAGAGGGCGCAAGGCCAACCGGAACGAGCGCAATCTGGCCGGCCGCATCGCGCAACGCGGCCAGCACCTGGCGGTGCGTCTGAGGATCGCGAACGACGCCTCCCGAGCCGACCCGTTCCCGTCCGGCTTCGAACTGCGGTTTGACCAATGCAACGACGACGCCATTACGGCGCAGGTACGAGACTCCCCGCGTCAAGATCGTGCGCAACGAGATGAACGACGTGTCGATCGTCATGACGTCGAAACCTTCAGGGAACGCATCGTCGCCAAGGCGGCGAAAGTTGACCCGCTCCATAACGCGCACGCGCGGATCGTTACGCAGCCGCCAGTCAAGTTGGCCGTAGCCGACGTCGACCGCGGTAACGCGCGCGGCTCCGCGCTGCAAGAGGCAGTCGGTGAATCCTCCGGTCGAGGCGCCCACATCGAGGGCTTCTGCGCCGCGAACGTCGACTTCGAAAACCCTTAACGCGTGGTCGAGCTTTTCGCCGCCGCGGCTGACGAAAGGCCGCGACCGCGCGATCTCGATTTTCGCCTGGGGCGCAACGCTCTGGCCGGCCTTGGTTGCAACGGTGCCTTCGACGCTGACGCGTCCTTCCATGATGAGACTCCGTGCCTGCGAGCGCGTCATTCCTTCGCGATCCGCGACTGCCGCATCGAGCCGAACCTTCACTTAAAAGGGTATCTGATCGTCGAGCTGGTCGCTCCTGGCTCGCTTGTCCGCAGCGGCGGTTTCCGGCTCCGACATCGCCTCTTCGATCTGCGTTTGCGCGTTTTTGAGTAGCGCTTCGCATTCGCGCGTAAGCGTCTTGCCTTCCTTGAAGAGCACGATTGCGCGGTCGAGCTTCGTGTCGCCGCTCTCGAGTTCTTTGACAATCGCATCGATGCGATCGAGTTTCGCTTCGAAGCCGGAGCCGGGGTCACTCATCGGGCATCACTCGTTCGACGGTTGCCGCAAGCCTCCCGTGAAAGAGCTGCGCTTCAATCATTTCTCCGGGCGACACTTCGGATGCATCGCGTAGCGCGCGCCCGGCGTGCGTGACGATCGCATATCCGCGCTCCAACGGGCCCTCCGGATTCGCCGAAACCAGCCGGCTGCGTGCCAACGCAAGCGCGTTTGCGCGCGTGGAGAAGATTCGTTCCCGCACTCGATCGAGCTTCGACGCGATCGCCGTTAGACGCGTTTCGCGTGCCGCGAGGCGGTGCCGCGGATTCTGCCGCTCGACGCGATTCTCAAGTTGCAGTAGACGCTGACGCGATCGAGAGAGCCGCCAATCGATTCCAAGACCCAGCGTTTGAGAGATCGTATCGCGTCGTTGCGCGAACCGGGCAAGCATATACTCGATCGCGCGGGTAAGGGCGTTGCGCTGGCGCGCTATCCGGCCTGTCACTTCCGCCCAAGAACCGGCGATATACTCGGCGGCTGCGGTCGGCGTCTTGAAGACTGCATCGGCTATCTCATCGGCCAAATGGCGATCGCCAGTGTGTCCGATTGCGGTCACGACAGGGTGGCGCGAACGCGCGATCGCACGAACGACCGGCTCAGTGTTGAACGGATAGAGGTCCTCGTAGGAGCCGCCGCCGCGCAACACGATAATGGCATCCACGTCTTCACGGGAGGCGCGGTCAATCGCCTCGGCGATATCGATCTCGGCGCCCTCACCTTGAACTCGCGTTTCTACAAACCGCACCGCGACGTTCGGCGACTTCTCACGAAGCGTCGTCTCAAAATCGTTGGCCCCTTTGCCGCGTGCCGAAACCAATGCGACGCGGCGGGGAAAGCGCGCGAACTCGCGCTTACGCGCTTGGTCGAAGAGGCCCTCGCTCTGAAGCCGCTTGCGTAGGGCTTCTACTTTTGCGGCGATTGCACCGACACCGAGCGGAGCAATCTCCACGACGCGAAGCTGATACTCGCTGCTACGTTCCCAGATGCCGATCGCCCCGGTCGCGACGACGGAGACTCCGTCGCGAACGGCGGGAAATCTCTTTGCATCGCTGGAGTAGACGAAGCATCTAAGGATTGCCCGGTCGTCTTTTAGACTAAAAAATACGTTACCGCTGGCCTGCGGCTTCCAACCCGTGATCTCGCCGACGATGGCGATGCGCTGCAACTCGGGACGCTTCTTTATCCACTGCGACAGCCGCTCGCAGAACTGGGAGACGGTAAGTTGCACAACGTGGCGTGGTTCTTCGAAGAGCCTCACTTGCGAACGTGCGGCACCGGCGATGCGGATCCCGACGGCGACGCGGATCCAGCCCACGGCGATTCGGTCGGCGGGGGCGGCGCGAACGGAGGCGGCGTCGCGTCGGGTGGTGGAACGCTCGGCTGGGGCAGCTCCGCAGCCGCTGCCGACTCGCCCTTTTGATCCTCATCGTAAGCATCGATCGAGCTTCCGCACCCCGATTGTGGTTCGGTTCCCTTCAGATAATACTCGTAGCCACGGCTACCGCAGCCGGCTATTTTCGCGATCTCCTCGGACGGAAATGGAAATTCGTGCGGGGGCGTGCCGGCGAGTGCGGCTTTCATGAAACGCGCCCAAATTCTCGCCGGAATATTTCCACCGTACGACTCGACCATCGGCGTGTAATCGTCGTTTCCGAGCCACACAGCGGCGACGAGGTCGGGCGTATAGCCTACGAACCACGCGTCGCGAAAGTTTGAGGTCGTCCCCGTCTTACCGGCCGCCGGACGTCCGATGACGGCATTGGGGTATCCCGTCCCGTGTGCGATCACGTCTTCGAAGATCGACGTCATAATGTATGCGGTTCCGGCGCTCACGACGTCGGTTGGCGCCGGAAAGCGCGCGTCGAGAATCGTACTGCCCAAGGCATCCTTGACGAGGCGAAACGGAGTGGGATCGACGTGGAGGCCCTGATTTGCGAGCGTGGAGTACCCACTGGCTTGATCGAGCACGGTGACGCCCGATGAGCCGAGCGCGAGCGAGAGATTCGCCTCGAGCGGCGACGTTACGCCCATGCGGTGCGCGTAATCGATAATCCGATCCAACCCGACGCGTTCGGCAAGCTTTACGGCCACGATGTTGCGCGAAAAGATGAGGGCTTGGCGCAATGAAATCGCGCCCATGTAGCTGTTGTCGTCATCCATCGGAGACCATTGGGTGCCGTCACCCATCGGGTAACTGACCGGCGAATCGTCGATGACGGTCGAGGCCGGGATGCCTTCGTCGATTGCTGCGGTGTAGTCGTAGATCTTGAACGAGGACCCGGGCTGGCGATGAGCCTGCCAGGCACGATTGAATTGATTGTGGAGCGAAAATCCCGCGCCCCCGACCATGGCAAGAATCTCACCGGTCGAAGGACGCAGCGCAATCAACGCGGCCTCGTGCGCGCCGATGCCTTCCGAGATCGATTGGCGTACGCCCCACGTCACCGCTTGCTGTGCAAGGCGCTGCATGCGCTCGTCGAGAGTCGTGTATACCTGAAGGCCGCCTTCTTCGACGGTGCTCTTGCCGAACTGCCGCTCTAACTGCGCGATCGCGTACGTCGTAAAATATGGGAAACGATAACCTTGTAGGCCCGGAGGCTGTTGCGTAATCAGATCGAGCGGCGCTTCGTACGCATCGTCCGCTTCTCCCCGCGTGACGTAGCCGCTTTCAACCATGCGATCCAAGACGTGACGCTGACGCTCTCGCGCTAAGCTAAGATTGGAAAATGGAGAGTAGACGGAAGGGGCGGCCACGATGCCCGCGAGCATCGCGGACTGTGCCAGAGTCAAGTTATCGACGCTCCGCCCAAAGTAGGTGTGGGCCGCCGCATCGACGCCGTAGGCGCCCGCGCCGAGATAGATGATATTGAGGTAGCGTTCGAGGATTTCTTCTTTCGTATAGTAACGTTCGATTTCGATCGCGAGCAGCGCTTCCTGAACCTTGCGCGAAAGCGAGACTTCGTCGTTGAGGAAGAGCCGGCGCGCGAGCTGCTGCGTGATCGTCGAAGCGCCCTGAAACTGCTGATGGGTGACGTCGGCCAGTCGCGGCGCGAGCGATGCTTTCAAAGTCGACGCCGTGATGGTAGTAAAAATTATGGTCTTCGTTGGCAATGAACGCATCGCGAACGACGACCGGAACCCGCGAAAGCGGTACCCAGACTCGATTTTCCTTGTAGACCGATGCGAGCTGAGTTCCGTCGCGCGCAAAGATTCGAGTCGAGCTCTCCGGCTGGTAATCGGCCATTCGGCTGATATCCGGAAGGTTACGCGCGTAGGCAGCAACCATGCCGGCCACGGCTCCAATCGCGAAGAGGACCATCATCGCCAGCGCGACCAGCGTGCCCCGCCAAATACGGCCGCCGCCGCGACGCCGCTTACGTTTTGGCATTAGCGACGGCGCTCAGAACCCCATTGACGAAACGTCCGGAATCCTCGGTGGAGAAACGCTTCGCGAGGGCGACCGCCTCGTTGATCGCGACCGCCTTGGGCGTCTCGGGGCGGCAATGAAGTTCGAATGTAGCCATTTCTAGGAGCAGGCGATCGATGGTAGGCAGGCGTTCGATCGCCCAGCCTTCCAAGAGAGGGCTCACGATGCGATCGGCGCGCTCTGCGTATTCGAGCGTACCCAGCGCAAGCTCCTCGACAAAGGCTCGTTGCTCGCTGTCGGCGTTATCGCCAACAACTTCGCTCACCGCATCTCGCGGTTCTCGATCGCCGATCACGATCGAGTACAGCGCCTGCAACGCTTGCTCGCGCGCAACTCGCCGCGACGTCATCGACTCGTCTTTACCTCTCCGTTTGACAAAATTTGACTAGGAATGAACTCGATGTCATACCGGCCTTGCCGGAATGCCGGCGTCGCCAGAATTTCCAGGCAGAGTGCGATCGTCGTATTGACCCCTTCGATCAGCGTTTCTCGCAAAGCGCGCTCCATGCGCGCGATAGCGATGTCGCGGGTATCGCCAAACGCAACGATCTTTGCAATCATCGAATCGTAAAACGGCGAGATAGATGCGCCGGCATACAGGTGGGTGTCGACGCGAATTCCAGGACCACCCGGGAAGACGAGATTTGAAACCGTGCCTGCCGCGGGCGAAAAATTATTGCGCGGATCTTCGGCGTTGATGCGGCACTCGATGGCGTGTCCCCGTGCGACGAGATCGCGTTGCGTGTACCCGAGCGGCTCGCCGGAAGCTATACGAATCTGCTCTTTTACGAGATCTATATTATAGACCATTTCGGTCACTGGATGCTCGACCTGAATGCGCGTGTTCATTTCCATGAAATAGGCGTCGTCTCCGGTCGCGAGAAACTCCAGCGTACCCGCATTCGTGTAACCGACGTACCGCGCCGCCCGCAAGGCCATCTCGTGCAACGCGTTGCGGCTGCGAGTCGAAAGGGTGGGTGCTGGGGTCTCTTCCACAAGCTTCTGATGTGCCGGTTTCTGCACCGAGCAGTCGCGTTCGCCTAAGTGGACGAGATTCCCGAACTCGTCGCCAAGCACTTGGACTTCGATGTGTCGAGGACCTCGAATCAATCGCTCCGCGTAAACGCGCCCGTCTTTGAAGCTCGCCTCGGCTTCGGCGGTGGCTCCGGCATACGCGCGCGACATCTCACTTGCATCGTGCACGACGCGCATGCCTCTTCCTCCGCCACCCGCAGTTGCTTTGAGCAACACGGGATAGCCGAGCGAAACGGCGGCCTCCTGCGCTTCCTCCACGGAAGCCAGCACGTCGCTGCCGGGCGTCGTTGCGACGCCGGCTTCGCTGACGACACGCTTTGCCGTCGCTTTATCACCCATCAGCGCGATCACGCTCGGCTTGGGACCGATGAAGGTGAGCCCGTGATCGTTACAGATTTCTGCGAAGCGCGCGTTCTCCGCCAAAAACCCGTACCCCGGATGAACCGCTTCGCAACCTGTGATCAGCGCGGTCGAGATAATGTTCGGTATGTTGAGATAGGAGCGCCCTGCGGGCCCCGGACCAACGCAAAAGGCTTCGTCGGCCTGACGAACGTGCAGCGAATCACGATCCGCTTCGGAGTAGATTGCGACCGTCAGTACGCCCAGCTCTTGGCAGGCGCGGTTTATTCGCAGCGCAATCTCGCCACGATTTGCAATCAACACCTTGCGAAAAATGTTACTTTCCTCGCGCGACCAGAAAGAGCGGCTGCCCATACTCGACGGCCGCTCCGTCGCGGACTGCCACCGAGACGAGCCGCCCCGGGCCCATGCTATGGATGGACGTACGAATGCCCAGGGCTTCGATATATCCGAGCTCCCGATCGGCTTCGAAAACGTCGCCTTCGACCGGGACCGGACGCCCGGCGTGAAAGATTCCTACGAGGTCCGCCTTGATGGTATCGATGCGCGCAATTGACGAATCGGCTGGTGTCCGGTCGCCCGATCGTTCGGGAGAACGGTGCGGCTTTGCGGCAACCTCGATATCGAGATCAGCGCGTTGAACGCGTACGCGCAAAACTTCGCCGTCGGCAAGGAATTGCGCGAGCGCGCGCACGTGCGCGCTTGCGGATAAAGCTCGTTCTTCGGGCATCGACGTAATGCTTTCGCGCTCGAGCGGGGCGACCCCCGCGAGCTCCGCCGCGGGCAACGCGTTGCGTAGCGTCTCGAAGCGGTCGTCGATCTCGGCCAATGGGACTAAGACAAAAGCTCGCTCGTGCATGTGCGGGTGAGGAACCTGCAGATTTGGTTCGTCGATCTCGCGATCGTCGTAGAGCAGCAGATCGAGATCCATCGTTCGGGCCCCCCAGCGACTGCTGCGCACACGCCCCAACTCTTCTTCTACGACGCGCAAACTGGCGAGCAAAATCGCGTGGCTCCAATTGCGTTTGGAGTAAAACGACGGCGTTGAGAAACCGTGGCTGGGCCGGATTTCCCCACGGAGCGGTCTGGTAGAAAGACGACCGCCGAAGAATTTTCCAAACGCTCCGATTGCGGCAAGCGCGCGCTCGAGGTTGAGAACGCGATCGCCCAGATTAGAACCGATCCCGACGTAAGCGCGATGCACGTCAAGCCGGCTCGTGCCGCGGGTTCTCGCGTTCGAGCGTCACGTAAGGCGTAGCGCCGTCGAGAATTTGCGGTTTGGAAACCGTCACCTTGGCGCGCACGACTCGGGGATCGACGAAGACCGCCTCGAGCAGATCGCCCGCCAAACGCTCGAGTAAGGCATAGGACGTCGTCGCAACGACCAGCACGAGCCGCTGGTGCAATGCAGCATAATCCATCGTCATGACAAGTTCGTCACTACGCTCGGCTGCGCGAAGGTCGATCTCAGCCGTGACGTCGATCTCAATGAGCTGGCGTCGATCGCGCTCGCCGATATTGGAACCATGGCGGCCGTACGCGCGCACGCCGTGCAGCGTTATGACGTCCAATCCGGCGGCCTCCAATCGCGCACGATCGCATCGGTCACGGCGACCGCATCGCGTGCTGCGCCAACGTCGTGCACCCGGACGATATCGACGCCGGCCTTCACGGCGAGCGCCGTCGTCGCCACCGTGCCGTAGACGCGATCCGCTACCCCGCGCCCCGTAAGTTTGCCGACGGTCGATTTGCGCGAGGTGCCGATCATCGTCGGAAAGCCGAGCGCAACGATTCGATCGAGTGCTTGCAGGACGGCGATGTTCTGGTCGGCCGTCTTTCCGAAGCCAATACCGGGATCCAAGATTATCGCCTCGCGTGGGATGCCTCGGGCAGCCGCTCGGGTGGCGCAGTCGTCCAAGTAGCGCAGTACGCTCTCCACGACGCAGCCTTGGTACGACGTGCTCGACTGATTGTGCATCGCAACGATTGCGATCTGCAGCTCGGCGACCAGCTCTAAGAGCTCGTCGGGAGCTCCCCAAACCGAATTGACGAGGTCGGCGCCCGCGACATGCGCGGCGCGCAAGACTGACGTCTTGTACGTATCGACCGAGATCGGCGTGTCCGGCAATTTCGAGCGAACCGCGCTGATCGCGGGAACGACTCGCGCGATTTCAATCGACGCGTCTACGGGTTGATGACCCGGTCTCGTCGACTCTCCACCGATGTCCAAGATATCCCCACCCGCGTTCCACTGCGCGATCGCACGAGCGATCGATTGCGTTACGTCTTCGACGCCGTCGCCGGAAAACGAGTCCGGAGTCGCGTTGACGATGGCCATGACGTACGTGCGCGCCCCCCATTGAAGCCTCGCTCCTCGCAGAAGCAGCGCACCGCGGTCTGTCAAACCGTCGTCGGGACGTACCACTCGCGCAAGCCGGCGACGAGGAATGTCGAGCCGGTTACGACGACCACGTCGTCGAACTCCGCCATGCGACGCGATACCGTCAGGGCCTCGATTGGATCGGCGATCGCTCGCCCCCAGCTCCCCAGTGATTCCGCAAGCGTTGCGAGGCGCGCCGGCGGTATCGCGCGACGACCCGAAATCGCAAACGACGTAAACGTAAAAGTCGAGGGCAACGTCGACAGTATTTCCACGATACGCCCGGCGTCCTTCGTTTCCCCAATGGCAACCACGTAGTGCACTCGGCGATCGGCAAAGCTCTCGCGCAGTGACGCTACTAACGATTCGGCCTTCTCGGCATTGTGAGCGATGTCGAAGACCACTTTGGGGTTCCCCGAAATGAGCTCCATGCGACCTGGAATGGCCAACTCGGCGAAACCGCGGATGAGGTCGTCGCGGCTCGGCCGCAAATCTTCGCCGAGCTGTTCGAGAACCGCAATGGCCGTTGCGAGGTTCGTTCGCTGGAAAATTCCGAGAACCGGCACCTTCAACCGATACGAGCCGCGAGTGGATGTTACGAATAGCACTTGGCCGCGCAGATCACTCGCTTCGTCGAGTTCGACTCGCACGACGTCGGAAACGTGAACGACTCGCGCACCCACCTCGGCGGCATATCGCTCGATCACTGCGCGAGCCGCGGGCGTTACGGCGGCGAGAACGAGGGGTACGCCGGGCTTAGCTATGCCGGCCTTCTCGAAGGCGATTTCCTCGATGGTGTTGCCGAGCACGTCGGTATGGTCGTGAGCAACCGAAGTAATCGCAGCAACCAACGGGTGAACGACGTTCGTGCCGTCCAATCGCCCTCCAAGCCCAACTTCAATCACCGCAACGTCGACTCGCTCTGCGGCGAAGTGCGCAAAAGCCAGTGCGAGCAGCGTTTCGTAATAGGTCGGTCGCCCGTACTGCGACGTGGTGCGTTCGATTGCCGGCATCATTGCATCGAGCAACGAGGCGAAGCGCTCCTGCGATATCGACCGGCCATCAACGCGCGCGCGCTCGGTCATGGAGTGAAAGTGCGGTTTGGTATGTAGTCCCGTGCGCCGGCCCGCGGCCTGTAAGCGTGCACGCGATCATCGTTGCGGTGGATCCCTTACCGCTCGTCCCTCCGACGTGAATCGTGGGATAGGCTCGGTGTGGATCTCCGAGTTCGCGCAAAAAGGCACGCATTCGTTCGAGTTTGTACGACGTGCGGCGGGATGCGATTTCGTCGATCGTGCCGAGCAGATAGCTTTCGGCTTCGTCGTAGCTAAGAATCCTCGATACGGCGCTCACCCGTCCACCACCTGATCGGAGAGAAGTTCCAAAGCGTGCGGCAGTACTGGGAACACGACGTCGAGTGTCTCCGCCACGGCTCGTGGATTTCCAGGGAGGTTCACGATCAGCGTGCGGTCGCGAACGCCCGCAACCGCCCGCGAGAGCATCGCGGTTTTCGTCTTTGCGAGGGAGCTGGCGCGAATCGCTTCGGCAATGCCCGGAACCTCGTAATCGAGTGCAGCCGCCGTCGCTTGAGGCGTGCGATCGCGCGGCGAGAGCCCTGTACCCCCGCTGGTGAGAACGAGATCGGCCGCACGCGTATCGGCCAGCTCGATGATCTCGGCTTGCAGCGCGGCAGCGTCGTCGGCCAAAATGCTTTCGCGCACGATCGAGTATACGCCGCCGAGACGCTCCTTCATGACCGGAATGCACTCGTCGGCTCGCTCGCCCGAAGCGGCGCGGTCGGAAAGCACGATCAGCGCTACCCTAAACGTCACTTGTCGCCTGCATCATCCTGCGCTTGTCGAAGGACGAAGGGGCCGCTTTTGCCGCCGCTCTTACGGAGAAGCCGAACGCCTTCAATCGTGATGCCTTTGTCAAGCGCCTTCGACATATCGTAAATCGTCAGTGCTGCGATGGAGACGGCCACCATGGCTTCCATTTCCACGCCTGTCCGAGCCGTCGTGCGCGCCTCGGCCTCTACTCGGAGAACGCCGTCGCCACGCCAATTGAAGCGCACGTCGACGCTGCTTAACGGTAAAGAATGCGCCAGAGGAATGAGCCCGGCGGTTTGTTTTGCCGCGAGGATGCCGGCGATTTGGGCGGTAACCAGCGCATCGCCTTTCGGAAGCGTTGCGGAGCGGAGGGCAGCCTGCGCAGCCGGACTCATTCGGACGAGCGCTTCGGCGAGGGCGTGCCTGGACGTCGCCTGTTTGCCCGCAACGTCCACCATTGCCACGCTGCCGTCGGGCGCGATATGCGAGGGCTTCACCGCGGCGAGCTCTGGAACCGCGCCCAAATGAGGCAAAGCAATGCAAGCACCCAAAGGATGATGAGATGAGTAATGTGATGTGCGTGCTCGGGACCCGACTCCGTGAAAAGATTCACTTTACCCAAGCCGTACAAGATGCCTAAAATGAAAAACACGGCGGCCAAGAGATAGGCGATGACTCTCATGTAATGACTCCCCTTCGTGCGAGAAAGAAACAGATACTTCCGACCACGACGCAGTACCAGCCGAACGGCCGCAAATCGTTCGATCTAAAATACCGCGTCAGGAACGCAACCGACAAGTATGCGGCGACGCCCGCTGCCAATCCGCCGACGATCGCTTCGAGCAGTACGAGGTGAGCCTCGGGCACGAAGAGTTTTGGCGTTTCGAGCAATGCCGCAGCGAGTATTACCGGGGTGGCGAGGAGGAAGGAATATCGAGCGGCCTGCTCGTGATCGAGATCGCAGAGCAGACCCGCCACCATCGAGATGCCCGAACGCGAAATGCCCGGCAGCAATGCGAGCGACTGTGCCACGCCGATCAGCAGGCTCGCCGAGTAACTCAACTCCTCGATTGGCTTGTTGCCGCCGGCCGTTTTGTGCTGACGCCGGCGCAGCGCTTCACCTGCAAACATCACCAGACCGTTGACGACCAAAAAAAATGCGGCCGGACCGGGCGATCCAAAGAGCCGGCGTACCGGCACTTCGAAGATGACGCCAAGAATCCCGACGGGTATCGTTCCGACCACGAGGCGCCAGCCAATTCTTCGTCGCGATCCTGACTCAAGCGCCCGCGCACGACGCTCGCCAGGAGCGCACGCACGATTGCGTACCATTGGGCCCGGTAAAAGACGATCAATGCAAGCGCGGTTCCGAGATGCAAGACCACGACGAACGAAAGAAACGAGGCACTGGCGCGACTGATGTTCTGCCAGTGAAGCACGGCCGGAACGAGAATCGTATGCCCGAGGCTCGATATCGGAAAGAGCTCGCTGACGCCCTGCAAAATGGCGAGAACGAGCGCTTGCCAAAAGGTCATCTCATTTACCACGCGACGAACTTGACGCTAAAGGTATAGGCGCTCGTAACCGGTTTGCAATCGCGAAGGGCAGGCGTGTAGCGCGCGCCACGAGCCATCGCTATGGCGACCAGGTCGAGTGACGAGTTCCCCGTGCTCTGCGCAACGCTAGCAGTGGTGACTTGACCGGCGGCGTCGAGGGCAACGCTCACGAGCGCCGTACCGCTCGTCCCGGATGCCCGCGCTTCGGGCGTGATATCCGGCGGAGGGGGCGTGGCGGCAACCATGGCAGGGGTGTTCGGCTGCGCGCACCCCGCGACAGCCGTCGCAACCGGCTGCGGCGTTGCGGTCGCTACGACCGGCCTCGGAGTCGCGTTGTGGGCGCCACCCGACTTGACCGCGGGTCCCGGTCCCGGTCGCGAAGGTGGCGCAGAGCTTTGCGTGCGCGGAGCGGCCGTTGGTTTGGGAGGCGGCGGTGGAGTCGGCGCCTTCCTTACCGCGATGGTGGCGGGACGATGCTGGATCGAAACGACTTCAGCCTGATTTTCTGGGCCGGGCGAGGCGGGACGCAGAATCACTGCGACGACAACGTGCAACCAGCAACGAAAGCGCAAACGCAACGAGTAGTAAACGCGGGCCGCGTTTCATGACTCATTGGCGACGGGTAAGCTGGTAAGCCTAGTCCGGTTGGAAGTCGGCGCGGAAAAGATAGTCGCCCTGCGTCGGCTGGCAGTCGACCAGCTTCGGTGAGTACGTCGACTGGCGAGCCGCGCGCAGAGCCGCCTGATCGATCGACATGTTGCTCGAGCTCTTATAGACCTTCGCATCCACCAGATTTCCGCTCGGAGCAACCGTGACTTCCACTTCCACCGTCACCGCACCGAGGCCCAGATCGCGCGCCGATTCCGGATAATCGGGCTGGACGGGATTGGTCACCGTCGCTTCGACGTTCGGATTCGCGCAGGCCGGCTTCGGCGTTCCGGGAGGCGCGGTTGCCGGCGCCGGAGGCCCCGTACCCTGACCTTGCGGCGCGCCATTTTCAGTGCCGGTCTTCGGCTGCGCGACCGTGTTCTCCGTCGATCCGGCCGCCGACTTGCTCGTCGTATGAACGAGGTTGACCTTCAGCTTGGGTTGGGTGACGTGCTGTTGTTTGGGAGGCGGCGTCGTCCGGGGGTTGGGAGTCGGAGTCGGTGGCGGCGTGGGCGTCGGCGGCGGCGGCGTCGGCACCCGTACTCGCGTCTTCTTTGCCATCGTTACTTTTTCGACTTCTTGTTGCTCGTGATGCTGCGCGAAGTTTGGAAGAATCGAGCCGAACGCCAAATGCGCGACGAGCGAGATCACGAACGCCCAGCCTAAATAGCTGCGGACGCGCTCGCCGGTCGTAATGTAGGGAGAGCCGCGCTTTGCCACGGGCTACTGGTTCACACCCTCGGGCGTGTTTTCAACGTGATTTGCCAAACCGAAGTCGGTTAGATCGACCGATTTCGCCGCGTCCATCAATTGCAGGATTAGTCCGTAGGTGGCTTTGGGGTTCGCCTTGATGATGACGCTCTTGAACTTGTGATCGGTCTCATCCTGAAGTTGCGCGAAGGCCGCCTTGGCATCGGCGACCGCTACCTGGTTCGAGCCGATCTGGACGTGGTCGTTTTCGTCGACCATCACAACGATCTGAGACGGCTGAACTTTTTCCTTGTTGTAGGCGTCGGGAAGTCTGGGCTCCTTGGTGACCGATGCCAAAATGATGAAGATAATGAGCAAGACCAGCAACACGTCGGTGAACGGCGTGATGTTGATCGTCGACATCACCTCATCTTCGCCTGCTCCGGTGGAAACGGCCACGTTTCTCTAACCTCCCTTTACGAGACTATGAAGGTCCAACAAGCTTACGACGTTACGAAGCCGACGTCTTCGAGGCCGGCATTCTTCGCGGCGTCTAGGATCCGAATGATGATCCCGTACGGAGCTTTCACATCAGCTACGACCGCCACGTGGTGGTGCGGCTTCTTCTTCGACGCATCGTACATCACGCGATAGATGCCAACCTGATCCGTCTTGACGCCGTCCACAAAGATCACGCCCTTGTTGTTGACGTCGACTTCGATATCGTTCTTATTCTTGTTTTCAGTCGAGCTGTTCGGATTCTTGTTCGGCAGTTCTTTCTCGAAACCGGGCGGCGCCACGAGGGCGGCGAGAATCATGAAGATGATGAGCAAAACCAAGAGCACGTCGGTAAACGGCGTGATGTTGATCTCCGCCATCACCTCTTGGTCTTGCTGTGCCGATAGCAGTCCCATGACGCCCTTCTACTACCGAGCCGTCGCTCTCGTGGGCTGATAGAGCTCGGTCGGGATCGGCGCGCCGGTGTTGTGGAAGTGCAGCATCTCGGCCAGCTGATTGGCCGCGACGATCATCTCCTGATTGTAGTTCTTGATGCGCGACCTGAAGAAATTGAAGAAGACTACGGCGATAACCGCGATGATCAGACCGCTCGCGGTGGTGATCAGCGCTTCCGAAACGCCCGCCGCGACGACGGCCGGCGTCGAGTTGCCTTTCAAGGCGATGTCCTGGAAGGCGCGGATGATGCCGAGCACCGTTCCGAAGAGACCGACGAAGGGCGCGATCACGGCTATCGTGCCGATGATTGCCAAGTTCCGCTCGAGCGAGTTGAGATGTTCCATCAGCGCGATCGAGAGCGCGTCGGTAATGTCGGCGCGGTTCTTCTCGCCTCGACGAAGCCCGAACTCGAGGATCCGCGGAAGCATCCCGCGATTTTTCTTGCACACCTCAATCGCGCCGTCGAGGTCGTCGGCGGAAACCTTCGTTCCAATCTGACGTAGCAGACCCTTGGTGTCGGCGTGCTGCGTTTGGAAGAAGACGAGGCGCTCGATGACCACGGCGAGACCGACGATCGAAATGAGCAAGAGCAGCCACATATCCCAGCCGCCCTGCTGCATGAGACTCAAAAATCCCGAAAACACGCTTCTATGACCCTCCACAAGATGAATTTCGGCGGCCATCACCCGCCCTGTGAGGGCGTGCCATTGGCCTATACCCTTTTAAAGTCCTGGTTACGTTAGCTGCCGCCTCCCGATTGGGCCGCGGGTGCTGCGTTGAGATTCTTTTTGGCGAACGTCTCGATCTGAAGTGAGAGTGCTTCGTTCCCCTCGGCCTTAGCTTGCTGGTCGGCTTTGTCGAGCGCGGCCGCGGCCTTTTTCTTGGTGGCGTCGTCGTGACTCGACGCCCACTGCGCGGTCAATGCGATGCCGTCGGCGAAATTCGCCGCGGCGTCGTTAGGCTTGATGGCAAGGGCCTTTTCTGCATAAGCTTGCATCCGCTTGTAATCCGGCTTCGTGCTGCGTGCTATGGCAAACGCAGCAAGGGTGTTTGCCGTGACAGCAGTGTTGGGATCGCCTTGCGCCGCGGCCTGATCGAAGTCGGTGAGGGCCGTCGTCGTATCCTTGGCTTCCACCGCGGCGTTTCCGGCCTTGATGAGGCTGGCCGCCATTGCTTGGCCGCCCGCGGTGCTGTTTGGGTCGAGTTGCTTGATTTGAGCGGCGATTGACTGCGCGCCGGCCATATCGTGATTCGCCAAGTATGCCTGCAAGAGCTCAGAATCTACATTGACCTTTGAGGCCACGGGAATCTTCGGGTCCGATACGGTCGCGTCGTGCGCAACCTTTAACGACTCCAGCGCCGCCGCGTTGTCGTTGTTGGCGAGCTGCGCGACACCCAGCGCAAAGCGTGAGTTCGGACCGGAATCGAGAGCCATCGCCTTCTGCGCGTAGGCGAGTGCCTGAGCCGGGTTGCTCTGCGCCTGCTTTGTGGCCGCCGCCGCGAAGCTGCGCGCGGCGATCGGGCGAAACTGGGATCCGATTGTCGTAACTTTATCGAAGGCCGCTGCCGCGGTGGCGTAGTCGCCGGCATCGTACGCGGCAATGCCGAGCATCTGCCGCAATGATTCGTCGCTTGGCGACGACAACAGTTCTGCTTCGGCCTTCGATTTGGCTTGTTGATATTGACCCTGACGGACCAGCGCGGCGACTTGAGCCGCCGCCGGACTGAGCGCGCCGCCTGACGGAAGCCCCGCGCTTTCGGTCGGGTTGCTTGCGACCGACTTGCCGTTAAATTTCAACGTGAAGTCATAGAAAGACGTAATGGGCGCCGTCCCCCGATGAGCAGGGCGGTAGCTCGAGTTCTGGGCGATGTCCATCGCCGCTGCATTGTCGCCGGAGTTGCTCGAGTGAATGACCTTGATGGCTTTATGCGTGCCGTCCGCATTGACCTGAACTTGCACGACGACGGTGCCGCTGCCGGCGATAGAGTGGGTCGTCGTTCCCTGCTTGACGAGCTTTGCGGGGACGAATTCGTTGGAGTATTGCGCGCGCGCGGGGGATTCTACAAGCATCAGCAGCACCGCGACGGCCGGTGCGACGATTCGAAAGTGAGCGTTCATGACGTACCTCGGCTTACTGAAGTTCAATCGTTTGTTCCCTGCTACGAGGCTTTTCTTTCGGCGGCCTGCGATGCGCCTCGAGCGCGGCGCGCTCCCTCGTGGTAAGCGGACGAGCGCGCCCCGGTGGCAGCTCGCCAAGGCTCAGCGGCCCGAAACGCGTTCGGGCCAGCGCGAGCACGGGATGGCCCAAGGCTTCAAACATCCGGCGAACCTGCCGATTGCGCCCTTCGTGAAGGGTCACGTCGACAATGCAACGATCGCGGCGTGCGGCCACGACGCGCACTTTCGCACCGGCCGCGCGAAAGTCGTCGAGGAAGATTCCGCTATTCAATCGTCGGACGTCGTCAGAGGAGAGACGGCCGCCGATCGCCGCACGATATGTCTTTTCGACTCCGAAACGTGGGTGAAGGAGGCGATGCGCGAGCTCTCCGTCGTCGGTCAGCAGCAACACGCCACTGGTCGCATAGTCGAGCCGCCCGACGGGAAAGACGCGAGGTCCCTGCGGGATGAGCTCGGCAACCGTCGGGCGCCCTTGCGGATCTCGCATCGTCGTAACGACGCCACTGGGCTTGTGCAGTAGGAGATATGTGGGCTGCGCCGGAGTTCCCAGCGCAACGCCGTTAACCTCGACGCGGTCACCCTCGTCGACGAGCGTTGCCAGCTTGGTGACGACTCGGCCATTAACGTGTACCGATCCGGCCGCAATCAGTTCGTCGGCATGCCTGCGCGAGGCAACTCCCGCCTTCGCCAAATATTTATTAAGCCGAACGCCGGACACTTCCTGACGAGTCCGAGGCAAGGACGTAGGGGATGAGAAGGCTCCAGCTTTTTCGGGCACCACAGGATGTGGTATTCAAAACTTTGTTCTCCCGAAAAAGTGGAGCAGTAGGAGCGCAGCACGGATGCGAAGCGACGGGCGTCCTCGAATCACCTACGTCCGGGCCGAGGACTCCGCAGGAAGTTTCCTAGTACCTTCCGTTACCACCATCATCGGAGCCGCGCGACATTGAGAGCGCTTCCTTGGTGACCGATTGCAAGAACTCTTCGTTGGTGCGCGTCTGCGCCATCTTGTCGAGGATGATCTCGGTGATGTCACCGGTATTCAACACCGCGGTCGCGCGGCGCAGCATCCAGAGCTTGCGCATTTCGTCGGGCGCCAGCAACAGCTCTTCGTGCCGCGTTCCCGAACGCTTGATGTCGATCGCCGGGAAGACGCGCGATTCGGCGAGCTTGCGGGTGAGGTCGATCTCCATGTTGCCGGTGCCTTTAAACTCTTCGAAGATCACGTCGTCCATCTTCGAACCGGTTTCGATCAACGCCGTCGCAATGATGGTCAAGGAGCCGCCTTCTTCGATCTTTCGCGCCGCACCGAAGAATCGCTTCGGCTTGTGGAGGGACGCGGTGTCGAGACCGCCTGAAAGGGTGCGCCCAGAGCTTGCGACGACCTGATTGTATGCGCGCGCGAGGCGCGTGATCGAATCGAGAAGGATCACGACGTCTTTGCCCAGTTCGACGAGACGCTTCGCGCGCTCCATCGCGAGTTCGGCAACGGCCGTGTGGTTTTCGGGATGCTCGTCGAAGGTCGACGCGACGACCTCCCCGTCGATGGTGCGCTGCATGTCGGTGACTTCTTCGGGGCGCTCGTCGACGAGCAGCGCGATGATATGTGCGTCGGGATGGTTGATCGAAATTGAGTTTGCGATGTTCTTGAGAAGCGTCGTCTTACCGGCCTTGGGCGGCGAGACGATGAGGGCGCGCTGCCCCTTGCCGATTGGCGAGAACAGATCGATGACGCGCGTCGAGAGCTGCGTGGAGCGCACCTCGAGCTTAAAGCGCTCTTGCGGATAGATCGGCGTGCCTTTTTCAAAGACGCGCCTGCCTCTTATCGCCTCCGGGTCTAAGCCGTTTATTTTGTCGACGCGGATCAGCCCGTAGTATTTCTCGCTCTCCTTCGGGCGGCGTGCTTGGCCCTCCACCATGTCGCCCCGCCGTAGTTCGAAACGGCGTATTTGCGACTGGCTCACATAGATATCGTCGTTGCCGATGTAGTAGCCCGCTCGGCGCAAGAACCCGTACCCTTCCGGAAGTACGTCGAGAACGCCGCTGGCTACTTCGATTCCGGAGCGCGCTATCTGCGCTTGCACGAGCAGCGTGACGATCTCGTCCTTCTTTAATTTTGCCGGGGTAGGAATCTCGACTTCGAGCTCTTTTGCTATGTCGATGAGCTCCGTCTTTGTCTTCTCAGCGAGCTGCGCCGCGGTCTGTATCGGCGGTGCTTCAACCTGTGGAACCTGATCGTGATAGACCGCAGGGTGTTGCGCAAAGTGATGCCGGCGACGCGATCGCCGGCGGCGTCCTCCAGGTTGTTGGGGACGTATATCGTTGTTGGGGCGATGCTCGATGGTGGGACGATGTTCCGTTTGCAGAAGAGTATCTCTCTCTAGAACCGTTCGCGCCAAGTGGGACGACCGAGGGCGAGGCGAGGCTGCCTTCGCAATCAGATCGTTGGTACGAACGTGGAGGTATCAATTGGTGTCACGGCTGTCACCATATGACCGCAACGCGACGACCACACTATAACACACCCTCAACGGGTGTTCAAGCAGGGCTCAGCCGCGCGGCTCCGCTAACGTAAGGATTTCCCGCCGCATAGAAACGCAGCCGCCGCTCTGCCGCTCGGGTCACTCCGATGCGGGGGCTGCGGCGCACGCGCACGGGGAGCTCGTCCATCTCCGCCAACCAAAGGCGTGGATCGTCGAAGAGATCGACTCCATCTAAAGAACGATCGATGGCAAGCGCGCGGCAGAGCCGACCCGGACCTCGACAGAGATCGCGCTTACTCTCGGTCGCGCGCCGTTTCTGCATGAGCGCGATGCCTTCGGTGGGCTCGAGCGCGCGCACGAGCACGCCGGCACCTTTCCCATCGGGTTCGCTTGATAAATTGAAACAGAACGACGTTCCGTAAATTTGATAGACATAGGCGCGATGCGGGGGGCCGAAGAGCGTTGCATTACGCAGGCTCTTACCTCGATATGCATGGCAGGCCGGATCTCCGGGAAGATAGGCTTCGGTCTCGATTATTCGCCCGGCGGTTATTCCTTGGTCGCTATCGCGTACGAGAACGCAGCCGAGCAAAGCACGCGCCAGCGCACGGGTTTCGATCGGTAACTGTGCCGGCCGCAGCCGGTGAAGCGTCATGCCGCAACGTTCAGCACCACTTCGGCTCGCGCCCTGTTCGTTAGATCCTCGGTAGGGCCCGGTCTGAACTCCGAACTTCGCGAGAGAGTTAAGCGCGCATCGCAGACGAACGTATGAAAGAACCAGCGTTTCGCCGACGCCTTGTCCCGTTGCAATCTCTTCGACGAAATCAGGATTGCCAAGTATGAAGCGCACTTCGCGGACGCCACGCTTACCCAAGGCTCGCGACACCGCCGTGAGCGCGGCGTAACCAATCGCTCGGTCGGACCATGGCGCGGGCGCCGTAACGCGAAAGCCGATTCGAAGCAGCTGTTTCGCTTGCGCGCCCGTGACCCGCACATAGGCTAGACCATTTCCGTCCTCGGCGGCAGCGTACCCGACGATCGCCTCGACTGCGGGATCGTAGCTTCGCTTTGTTTGCATTTTGGTGGCCTCCCCCACATTTTAATACGAACGTATGTTCGTAGTCAAGCAATGCGAGCGGCGCTCACGAGGCTTTCGTAAAGCGCTTGCATGCGGTCGACCTGGCGTTCGATGGAGAACGCGAGGGACGCACTACGTGCCTCGCGTCCGTCGGAACGGCTTCCGTTCGCCATCGTCTGGAACGCTTCGGCGAAAGCTTCCGGGGTTGGATCCACGACGCGACCCGCATTGCCCAGCACCTCACGGTTTTGCGGGGCATCGGCTGCGATCACGAAGGCTCCGGCTGCGAGGGCTTCGGCTAGAACCAACCCTTGCGTTTCGGTCGTACTCGGCATGAGGAAGAGATCCGCGCTCGCGTAGAGATTGGGGAGTTCGTCGCGCGGAACAACACCGAGGAAGTGCGTCGTTGCGCTGACGCCGGCTTCGCGAGCCTGGCGCTCCAACTCGTGTCTGTGCGGGCCGTCCCCGGCCACGACCAGCTTCAGCGTGTCGTCCCGCGCGCGAGCCAACGCGTGAACGAGCAACTCCACATTTTTCTCTCTGGCAAGCCGGCCGACGTACAAGAGCAGGTGCTCGGAGGGCCCAACGCCGAGCCGCGCGCGCAGCGATTCGTCACGCCGGCCGGCTCCGAAGCGCGCAACGTCGATACCGCTCGGCACGACTTCGATAGGCACGGTGACGCGCAGCGCACGCAGCCGCGCTGCCATCGCCGGAGTCGGAACGACCACGGCGTCGGCGTGGTTGGCAAAGGCCCGCGTCAGCTGAGCAGCGGCAAACCGAGTGGCGTTCGGTTCGAACGGGACGTAGTGCGCGTAGGCTTCGAGTTGCGTGTGATAGGTGTAGACGAGAGGTACGCCATACCGGCGCGCGTAGCGCAGGCTCATCCAACCGGTGACGAATGGCGAATGGGCGTGGACGAGCGATAACCGCTTGATGACGCCGTTGAGATTGCGCTTGCTCACCAGCGGCAGCGTCAGACGGTACGGGGTACGCATCGGCAAGGGCAGCGACGGCATGCGAAAGACTGGCCCATCGGGTTCGGTGTAGCCCGGCATCCACGGCGCAAAGCAATAGACGTGGTGGCCGCGACCGCGCAAGCCTTCGGCGAGCGACTCGACCGCCGTGACGACGCCGTTGACGACCGGCCTATATATTTCGGTAAAAAACCCCAGGCGCAACCCGTCCATGTTTTCGGCTTCCCTTCGCTTTGGACCGCGGGAGCGCCCCGCAAAAGGATGCTCCTGCCACGCTATGACTTTGAGCATATTCCCCAAGGGTCAAGGACATGCTATAGTTCCCGGGTCAGACTGCCTGCCGACACGGAGGGCAGGCAGGTGGGATCATCGGTTCTCCGTGATCCAATCGCCCGCGGCCGACTCGCGCCGCTTCCCAAAACACGCGACTCCTCGTCCTGGCTGCGCTTTGCGTCGGCAGACGAACCGGGACGAAGTCGAGAGAAGAAAGGAACATCGGGTTGAAAGGAAGCTTTCTCTGCACCGCCTTCATCGTAGCGACACTCGGCGTCCAGCCGGCTGTAGCTCTCTGCGCCGCGACGCCGCCGACCTCCGTAACATGGCACGGTGACGGCCTCTTAACGTGGGACCGCGTCGAGGTTCGGCCGATCGCACCGAAAACGGTTCACCGCCTCACGCTCAACGTCGGCGCTCGTTCGAAACTGGTCGCGGCGGGTAGCCCCGGCCTCCTTGAGGTCCGCATGCGATATGCCCAGCGGGATGGAGGGCCGGTTCGCAGCTACGTGCTCGTTGCGAGAGTGATTCGCCCGGCGAAGCCACGCATCGTCGCCGATGGCATCGGCGCCATGCCGCTCTCTCTCTTCGAATCCCGAGGCATTGCCGCGATGACCCACATGGTGCGAAGCGCGATCAACATGATCGCCACTGCCTATACCGCCGACTGCGCGGGCTGCGACGGGTGGACGGAGATCGGACGGCGCGCCGGCCACGGAATCGTTGCCGTCGATCCGCGAGTTATTCCGATCGGAACGCATCTTTATATAACGGGCTACGGTTTGGCGATCGCCGGCGATACCGGCGGCGCCATCATCGGTCGCCGCATCGATCTCGGCTTCGACTCACAACGCGACGCGATGCTTTTCGGGCGCCGTGCGGTAACGGTTTACCAGCTCAAATAGCGTAGAATCGCGAGGTGGGGCGAGATCCTAATCCCCGCCAACTGCTCGCGCGCGCCGGCGTACGGCCGAAGAAGCGCTTCGGGCAGACTTTCCTGCAGAACGCTCCCGCGGCCCGTACGATTGCGCGGCTGAGCGTCGCCGGGTCGCAGGGCGCCCGAATCCTCGAAGTCGGAGCAGGCACCGGTGCCCTTACTCTCGCGCTTCTCGAGGAAGGCGCGGACCTCACCGCAATCGAGATCGATACGGATCTCGTGGCGTTGTTGCGTTCACGCGAGGCACTAGCGGGCGCAGAAATCGTGCAAGCCGACGCGCTGGATTTCGATTATCTCGCCTGGTCTTCCGGGCGACGATGGCACGTGGCCGGAAACCTTCCCTATAACATCGCAACCGCGCTGATGCTGCGCCTGATCGAGATGGAGCACGGTCCCGATTCCTTAACCGTCATGGTGCAGAAGGACGTCGCCGAGCGTTTCATCGCGGGACCGGCCACGCCGGCGTACGGGAGCCTTTCCGTCGCAGTACAGTACGCGATGCACGCGCAGCCGGTTTTGACGCTTTCCCCCGAATCATTTTATCCGCCGCCAAAGGTGCATTCGAGCGTCGTCCGGCTCGTCCGGCGCGCGCAGCCGGCAGTCAGTCCGCGCGATTCCGCGACGTTCTGGAAGGTTGTGCGCGGCGCGTTCGCGTACCGGCGCAAGACGCTCGCCAACAGTCTATCGCTTGCGCTCGATCTCGATCGCGCGAAGATCGTACGAGCGCTCAAGTTGAGCAATCTCTCTCCGGAGCTTCGCGGTGAACGACTCGACCTCGGCGATTTCGCCCGTTTGGCCGACGCGCTGGCCGAAGAATAGCTTCAAAGGCATTTCGACGTGGCTGCTGGCCGGCTTCGTCGCGGGGCTTTTCATTTTCGCGTTCGTCGCCGGGTTAAAAACGAGCCGGGTGCCGGCGATGAGCCCGACGGAGTTCGATGCATTGATCCTGCTGCAGTTTGTGCTCGAAGGCATCCTGCTCGTCATCGTACTCGCCGCTCTGCCGGCACTTTCAAAATTCAGCTTGCGCGAGCTCGGATTTCGCCGTCCGAGCACCCAGACCGTTGGGACCGCGATCCTCGGTGCGATTGCCATGGTAATCGTCGCCAACGGCGGCGCTTCGCTGGTCGATTATCTCGCGCATAGTCAGCATCAACAAGATATCGTGCAAATATTCAAAGGGCTACACGACCGCATGACGGTCGCGTTGTTCGCGGCTTTCGCCGTCGTCTTCGCTCCCTTTGCCGAAGAAACGTTTTTTCGAATCTTCTTTTTTAATCTCGGGCTGCGCTATGGGGGCTTCTGGACGGGCGCCATTCTTAGCGGCGTCCTGTTCGGCATCGCGCACGGCGATCTCTATGCCGCGCTGCCGTTAGCGTTGGGTGGTGTGATCCTCTGCGCCGTCTACTATCGGACCAGAAACGCTTACGCTTCGATGATCTCGCACGCGTTGTTCAATGCCGTATCGATCGTGGCGCTCTTGGTAGCGCCGCAAGTTACCTAAGGCTTCGCGCGCAAACTCGACGACGACGTCGGCACCGATCACGTTCTTCGTCGAGGTAGATCAGACGGTGTTGGAGGGCCGGTGGCTTCGTCGTCGTTGCCGGACGCCGCTCGAAGGCGCGCTCTCGAACGTACCGCCCGACGAGATGAATCGCATCCGGATTAGGCTCGTCGTACCAGTCCGGGTGGTGCGCCACCCAGATGCCGATCGTGGGAATGCCGCCACGGGCCATCGTAAGGTGCAGCGGGCCGGCCGGGATTCCGACAAAGAGGTCGGTGCGTTTGGCAAGCGCCTTGTATACTCGCGCAAAGGGTTCATCGAGGCCGCCGAGGAGCGCACGAAACCCGACCGCGCCTTCGCCGAGATCTTCGTCATCCATCGAGATGAAGCGCCAGTCCGGCGATTCGCGACGCATTGCAGCGACAAACGCGCGGGCTTCGGAGCCGTCGCCCCAATTCTTTCGCGCCGCCGTCACGCCACTTCGTGAGATCACGGCGAGGCGTCCAGCAGGTCGTGCGAACTGCGCTAACCGTTCGTCGAGACGACGTTGCGTGTCGGGGGGCGCGGCGAAGTCAATTACGTTGCTCAAGGGCGCGGCCAGGTCGACGCGCGCGAGCCGTTCAGACGACACCAACAGTCGTATCAGATTCCGGGCTTTCGTGTGAAACGGAAACGGCGTGCGCCCTTCTGTTTCGGGATAATCGGTCCAGAGCACGACATTCGGCGTGAAGCGCGTTACCGCAACGTCGAGCGCAGGCGGGAGCACGACGCCTACCTTTCGCCCATCGCACTGACTCAAGCGCATCCCCATATGGCGCGCACCGAAAGAGGCGCCGTCGCTGGGTGAGCGCACGCCGCTGAAGAGCGGCTCGATCGGCGAGCTTCCTTCCATCACGCTCACGTAGTCGTCGCCGAAACGCGTGATTGCGTACGCATTGGACGACTCGAGCAACGCTGCAACGCCGCCAAAGTGGACCCAGTCGCCCAAGCCGTGCGGCCAATAGATTAGAACCCGCGCATTGCGTAGGGCGGCAAACCGGCCGCGATCTTCACGGATTGCCGGTACGACTAGCCTCGCGAGCTCCATCAGTGAGGCACGGGAACGCCGCCGCAGAGGTGAGACGGTGCGCCTCCGGTCACGCTTGCGAAAAACGCCGGCGCATTCGTATCGTACGCGGGGCATCGCGGAAACTGCGGATCGACATGCGGATCGAGCCGGACGCCGGGATTGGCTGCGGCGACCGCCCAAACGCCTTCGTCACGCCGCGAAAGCAGCGCGTCTTGACTGCTCCGGCGCAGCGCGACGGCGCGCGCGTAGGCATTCCAATCGACGATAAAGGGCCAGCGCCCCGGCCGCAGCACGGTGTCGTTAAAAAGCAGCATCACGACCAGAGCCGACGGAACCAGGTATCGCGAAAAGCGACTGTAGCGCGTCACGCCGAATGCCGCCGCCGTAGCCGTCGCCGCAAAGAGCGGCGCGACGTAATGCGAGCCGATGCGGCTCGGTTCGTAGTTCCATGGACGCATGAAGATAATCTCGATTGCGAGGGGTAGTCCAAGCAGGAGCCATCTCCCGATCGCAAGCGGTGCAAACGCAAACGGCGCGAGCAGCAAGAAGAACATGCTGAACTTGCTCGCCGGATTGAAAATCTCGAGCGAATAGCCCGGATCGTTCGGGTGCACGCCGAGCGCGTGCTCGAAGCTCCAAAAAGCCACGCCGTTGACCACTGCCAGCCCGACCAGCACCAAACCGATACGCCGGTCCCACCAGAGGGCACACGCCGCCGCGAACCAGAGCACGAACAGAATCTGATCTTCCTTGAGCCCCATCAGGAGTTGCGCGCAGAGCAGCGTCCACCACAACGATCGCTTGCGCGCCGCGAGAGCGCCGCACAGTGCAAGCACCGGAACGAAAGCGTTCTCCGCAAAGTTATCGTAACTCAAGCCCTGTGCGGCCGGCGAGAGCAGGTACGCAATGCCGAGCAAATTCGCTGCTGTCGCAGTCAGGCCGAGCTCGCCGGCCAGCAGAACCAGTGGAATGGCGGCGCACGCTACGGCCAGGACTTGCACGACGATCAGCGTCTGCGCATACGGAAAGAGCGCCACAAGCGGAACGAGCAAAGTCAGGATCCATGAATCGTGCACTTGGAAGTGATGCTTCCACTCCCCATAATTCCACGACGAACCGTGCTGCAGGTTCACGAGCGTCTGCAGATACGTTCCGAGATCGGCTCCATACCGCAGCGCGTAGAGCTTGTTCAAATCCAGCGCGATATAGACTGCCGCAAAAGCCCCTACGGCGATCCACGTTGCTCGCAAGCTTCCGCGCCGGGACGGCAGGGCCATTCGCCTCATTAGCCCGCTGGTTCGTCGGGCCGCTCGAATTTCTCTCGATAAACCCGCTCGACGATGGCGCGAAGACGATCGATGAAGTTTGCAGGCGAGAATTTTTCTGCATGTTCCCGTAAGCGGCGCACATCGAAACGCGCCGGCTCGAAGTTGCGCAACTCCGCTGCGAGCGATTCGGCAGAGGGCTCATCGAAGAACGCGCCGGTCTCGCCTTCGACGATCGTTTCGAGCGCGCCGCCGCCGCGATAAGCAATCGTTGGGCGTCCGGCCGCGGCCGCCTCGAGAGGCACGAGTCCGAAATCTTCTTCTCCCGGCACGATCGCGGCGCGAGCGTCTCCCATCAGTTCGTTGAGACGCGCGTCCGGAACATACCCGAGTAACGTCGTCGTCGTGCCTTTGGCTAGCTCTCGGAGCGATCGCTCCGCGGGACCGGTGCCCGCGATCAAAAGCTTGACGCCGGCCAGCGACGCAGCACGGATGGCGAGATCGATGCGCTTATATGGCAGCAGGCGCGAGGCGACGATAAAGTAGTCGCCTTCTGCTTTTCCAACGGTGAATCGATCGAGTTCGACGGGACAGTGAAGCACGTCGGAGTCGCGGCCGTAGTATCGTCGGATGCGATCGGCAACGTTTCGCGAGTTTGCAACGAACCGCGTCGGGCGTTGTGCGGCCTCGCGATCCCATACGATCAAACGCTCTAGAAACCGGCGTGCCGGTCGGGGGACGTACTCGTCGCGAGCGAACGCAAAACGGCTGACCGTATTAATGTAGCAAACGTGGATTGCGTTTGGGGGGACGCGCACGCCTTTTGCCCACGCCGTGGTCGAACTGACGATTGCATCGAACTGGCCAAAATCGAACCCTTCGAACGCTCCGGGATAGAGCGGCGCGAGCGCGCGAAAATAGCGATTTGCAAAAGGGATTCGAGCCAGGTACGATGCGCGAACGCGGCGCGCGGGGAAGAGGTCGCCGAGAACGTGCTCGTCGTAGAGCGCCGTAAAAATCGGCGCGTCCGGCCACGCCTGGGAGATTCTGCCGAAGACCCGCTCTGCGCCGCCGCGCTGGTTTAGGTAGTCGTGAACGAGCGCAACGTTCAATTAGCGATGCAAAAAAGGCATTGATCTCGTTCAGGCCTAGGCAACGAAAGGCGAGGTGTGCTCTGCACATGAGCCTTTCGGCAACAACGGCATGGACGAAATCAAGCCTCTTTTAGTCTTGCAAATTCGTGCCGCGGGGAAGCACCAGCGCAATCGTCGGATTGCCCAAATATATCCGGGCCACGCGCTGCAAGTCGTCGGGCGTCGTCGAAGAGATCGCAGCCAGAGCGCGTTTGATAAAGTCGGGCGATTCGCTCTCCCGGGAGAAGACGGCGGCGAGCCAGGTCCGCGTCTCGAGTGTCGTGGCGTCGTTTGCGAAATCGCCGGCCGCTTCTGCCTTGAACTCTTCGATTGAGCCTTGGAGGCGCGTTGCCGCGAGGACGTTTACGACGGAAAGCGCCGTTGCGAAGGCGCGGCTCGGATTACCATTCAAACCGCCGTTGACGTACAGCACCAAAGCCGCCGGCGCCCGATCGTACGCGTAAACCGCACCAACGGAGTGCGACGCGAAGGTTGGGGAGACGACGCCCGGGACTTGCGCGATGTCCGAGAGCGTCCGCCGGACGAAAGCCGCCAAGACGAGCATCGGACCAAAATCATTGCTGTTGACGTTCGGCGCCGGATACTGGGCGATCAACCACGGCGACGAAATATCTCGATGCGCGACGATTTCGTGCGTTGCGCCGGTTAACGCCGGCACTCGCACGGTAACCGGCGCCGTCGTTCCTTGCGGAAGCGCGGTCGAGAGCGCAGCCAACGCACCCTGCGGGAGTGCGTCGAGCCGTCCTGCGGCGCTGATCAGCGCGCCGCCGCTCCGATAGTATGCGCGATAGAATGCCCGCGCGTCGCTGGCGAAGAATTGCGCAAGAGAGGCGGGCGTGCCCAGCTCCGGCAATCCGGCGTTGGCCTGCGCGGAGGATGCTTGATTGAGCATGTCGAGGCCGACTTGAAGCGCGACCTGTTGACTCTGCGCTATTTGCCGTACGAGCGCCGTACGCGATTCTCGCACCGTTGTGGGCGAAAAATCCGGCGCGGCGATCGCGTTACGGAAAAGTTGGAGAACGGCAGGGGCGTCTTCGGCCAGTGCCTCGATGTAAAACCGTACGTCGCCGGAATCGACGGTGAAGTGAACCGAACCGCCACGCGCAGCGACTGCGTCTTCGAGCGGAAGCGTGGTCCCATTACCTGCAGCCGGCTTGCCTTGAGCGGAGTCGGACGGAAGCGTGACCGGCGTACGCACGATCATTTCTGCGACGAGCGCTGCCAAGCCGTTCTGTTTCATGGTTTGACGATCGAGGCCGGCGCGAACCACGAAGGCGACGCCGACGAGTGACGCGGCGCTATCGGGCTGGCTAACGATCGTAACGCCACCCGAGCTCTCCACGCTTGGAACCGACACTGCCGCCGCGCGCCGGGGCCGGACGCGGACAGAGTGAAATCGCTAAAGCGGCCGCAAGAGCAAACGAACGACAAGGGCTTCACGGAGACGACTCCTTTTGCGCGGCTGCTGCGATTAGATCGACCACGACGGGTTTGCCAAGATAGCGCCGGACGACGTCGGCAACGTATTGTGGATCGAGCTCGCGCGCCGCTCGCTGGTAGGATCCATCTATGCTTCCTGGAGCGTAATCGAGATTGCCCTCGACCGTATACCAGCCGAAATTGTCGGCGCGCTCTTGCGGAGTCTGCGTATCGGCAGCGACGTGGTAAAGAAATGCTTCGCGCGCGGCTTCGAATGTCTGCCGGTCCATAGGTTGCTGCATCGTGGTCAGTGCCTCGAGCACGCGCTGCTCGGCCTGCTTCCCATGATCTCCGCCAATCGTCACGACCATGACGCCTGGGTCGTGCAACGTAATGAACTGGCCGACTACCACGGCGCCGCTCTTGCAATCGATCGAGTGCCTTCGAAACGACGCCGGTCTGGTCGCGAAAAAGATAATCCGCGACAAAGTCTAAGGCTGTCGCGGCTTTTTCGTCGGAAATCGGAGGACCGGTCCACGCGAGCCCGATGCCGTCAATGGCGCCGGTCGCCGTCGTAGTACGTGGGCGCACCCGCGAGCTTCGAGTCATATGGCGCATCCATTGCGCCGATTGTGTTCCCGTCGGTAACCGCGCTGATGGTCGAGGCGTCGACGTTGCCGCTGAGCGTCAGCACCGCGTTCTCCGCGCGAAAGGCGCGCTTAGCGAAAGCACTCACTTGAGGGGCGGTGATGTTGGTGAGCGCGGAGACGGAGCTCGGCAGCGGCGGATAATGCGCCGGTCCGTTTGCAAAGATCTGTCGAAAAAGCAGGTCATGCAGCGCCGTGTCGCTTTCGTAACGTTGCTGCACGCCCAGGACGGCGGCGTTCGCCCGGGCAGTCTTCACCGCGGCATCGTCAACGGTCGGAGCAAAATATGCCGCGGTCATCGCGGCAACGACGCGTCGAACGTACGAGGCCGGGACGATCGCCGCGATCCCGACGATGTCGGGATATACCTCGATGTTGAGTTCTCCCCCGACGGTATGCACGAGCGCGTAAAGCGACTTGCCGCTGGCGAGAGGCGCGACCGCTGCAGCGGTTGCCGCTAAGTCCGATATTCCGGGGGTCGCATTATCGTAACCGGCGCCCGGCGCGCGAAACCAAAGCCCCACGGCGGCAGACTCGACGGTCGGGTCGGGATCGAGCACGTACGATCCACCACGAGGTAAGGAACCGAGATGCTGCGACATGGCGGCGGTTGCCGGGGCAGCAATCAGAAGCGAGGCGACGCCGAGCGTAGCCACCGCAACAGCCGCGCGGAGAATCATGCGGGTTCCGGCGATATCTTGGGCGGCAGGCGCGAAGGCTTCTCGACGCGTTTGGGCTCATCTACGGCCGGACGCTCGGCCTGCGCGTCGGTTGCCGGCGCGGCAACGCCGGTTGCGCGGTCGTATGGTCGGCCTTCGAGTATGGCGCGCACTTCTTCGGCTTCCACCGTTTCGTATTCCATTAAAGACGCCACCATTCGCTCGACTTTCATCCAATTCTCGTCCAGGAGTTGTTTACCGTTCCGGTAGCAGCTTTCAATGATCTTGCGCACCTCGGCGTCAATCTTGCTCGCCACTTCCTCGGAATAGTTGCGCTCCTCGCCGAAGTCTCGGCCGAGAAAGACTTGATGGGCGCCGCGACCGAACTGTATTGGACCCAGTTCGCTCATTCCATATTGAGTCACCATCCGGCGAGCGAGCTCGGTGGCCTTTTCAAAGTCGTTGCTCGCGCCGGTCGTAACGTCGCCGAACTTAATCTCTTCGGCAAGACGTCCGCCCATTGCCATCGTGATCGCCGCAAGGAGCTCTTCGCGAGTCTGACTATGCCGATCGTCCTCCGGCAACGACCATGTAATTCCCATCGCCATGCCGCGCGGAATGATCGTTACTTTGTGAACCGGGTCGGCTTTTTCGAGCAACCCGCCGATGATCGCATGGCCCGATTCGTGAAATGCCGTGACCTCCTTCTCTTTTTGCGACATCACCAACGATTTACGCTCGGGACCTACCATCACGCGATCGATTGCTTCGTCGCAGTCGTTCATCTCAATAAAGTTCTTGTTCTTGCGGGCCGCGAGCAGCGCAGCCTCATTGAGCAAATTTTCGAGATCGGCACCGGAGAAACCCGGGGTTCGCTTTGCGAGCGTTTCGAGCGAAACTTCCTTCCCGAGCGGCTTGTTGCGCGCGTGCACTTCGAGAATCTTTTCACGTCCCCTGAAATCCGCGCGTCCAACGACGATCTGACGGTCGAAACGTCCCGGTCGTAGGAGCGCCGGATCCAGCACGTCAGAACGATTCGTCGCCGCGATCAGAATGACGCCGGTATTTTGGTCGAAGCCATCCATCTCAACCAGCAGCTGATTGAGAGTCTGTTCGCGCTCGTCGTGTCCCCCGCCCAAGCCCGCGCCACGCTGCCGTCCCACGGCGTCAATCTCATCGATAAAGATGATGCAAGGCGCCGATTTTTTAGCTTGATCGAAGAGATCTCGGACGCGCGAGGCGCCGACGCCGACGAACATTTCGACGAAATCGGAGCCAGAGATCGAAAGGAACGGAACCCCGGCCTCTCCAGCGATCGCGCGCGCCAGCAGCGTCTTGCCGGTTCCCGGCGGACCAAGCAGCAGAACACCTTTTGGAATCCGCGCTCCAAGCGACTGGTATTTCTTGGGATATTTCAAGAAATCGACGATCTCGGCGAGCTCCTCTTTGGCTTCGTCGACTCCTGCGACGTCCGCAAACGTCACCTTGGGCCGATTCTCTGAGAGCATCTTTGCGCGAGATCGCCCAAAGGAGAGCGCTTGGCTTCCGCCGCTTTGGGCTTGGCGCAGGATAAAAAAGAGCAGGAGGACCGTTATCACCAGCGGTCCCAAGGTCATGAGACTAGAGAGGAGTCCGGTATTGGACTGCTGGTCGAAGCTTATTGCTCCGCTCTTGACGCGTTTGTAAACCTGATCGACGAACGTCTGGTCGACGTTGGGGACCGCGACGGAGTATTTGGTTCCATTGGAAAGATCTCCGATCGCATTGAGCCCGGTCGCATGGAACGATTGGACCTGGCCAGCCTCGAGTTTCTGGTAAAAGGCTCCGTAATCAAGCCGTGTTTCACCTTCGCTTGGCTGGACGAACCGCTCCACGATGATGAAGACGGCAATGACCGCTAAGATGATGAGGCCGATGGACTTGAGATGCTTGCTCACCGTTCGTTAGACCGTTTTACCCCTCTCGAAGCTCGGCTATATGAAGCTCGGCTATATAAGGAAGATTACGATAAAGTTCCGTATGGTCCAAAACGTAACCTATTGTGCGCTTTTCCCAACAACGCTTGAAGAGACTCCACCGTGCTGCCATCGGCCTTCCGAGCTCCCGTAACGCTGTACGAAACAAAGCCCTCCTTTAAACACACTTATCAGAATGCGCGGTTGCCAGAAGTAGTCTCTACCTACCTTAGCCGCTAAGCGACCGAGCGCCTGTGCGCAGCCCCCATACTTCACTCCCGAGTGATATTCGTGATAACGCCCCTCTCGATTCTCAGGGCGAGCCCAGGCTTCATATGGAAGGTTCCCGTGCTGCCGCCTTCGAGTGCTTGGACCGCCGCCTCCACGTGGAGGAAATCGATGTCGCGAAGCGTGTCTTGCCTCCCGAGCTGCTCGCGCACCGATCGGCGAAGCTGCGCTCGCGCCGATGCATCGCGCTCTTCTGAGACCAGTTCAGCCGCCCGTGCGACCGCCGAATCCAGACCTGGAAAGAGCGGACGCAGCGTGTTGAGAGCCTCGCGGACTGCGTTGCGGCGCAGGGTCGCGTCGGCATTCGATGGATCGACGGCGTAAGGCAGCGCCCGCGAGTGACAATAGGCGCGCAGCGCCTCCGACGGAATTACGAGCAGAGGCCGCGCAAGATCGAGCGATGGAGCCAGCCGGCGACGGCCGCGCATGCCGCGCAGCCCGGCCGGCCCGGTGCCGCGAAGCAACGCCAGGAGCACCGTTTCGCTCTGGTCTTCAGCGTGATGTCCCGTTGCGACGACGGTACACGCCCGCCGCTTTGCCACTTCGATCAACGCGTCGTAGCGGGCCGTCCGCAATCGTTCCTCGTTCCAGCCGTCGGGTTGCAGCGCCACGAGATCGAGCGGCATCTCCAGTTGAGCCGCGAGCTGCAGCACGATGCACTCGTCCTGCCACGCGGAAGCGCGCATGCCGTGGTTGACGAAGGCGCCCCGGATCGTAAGCCCATCGCGCGTTCCGACGGCGTTCATGGCGGCGGCGAGCGCAACGGAGTCTGGCCCGCCGCTGCACGCGACGAGCACATGATCGCCCTCACGAAAAACGCCGCTCCGCTCGATCGCGCGCTCGACGGCACGCTCCGGATGCGCGCCTCTCATGACTCGTTTGCCACTATCGGCGCACGTGGGCCGCGATCTCGCGCTCGACGTCGCGTTTTGCCACGTCGGCTCGCTTATCCCAAAGCTTCTTCCCGCGCACGAGCCCAAGCTGAACTTTCGCCATGCCTCGCGTGAAATAGAGACGAAGCGGCACGACCGTCAAGCCTTTTTCGGCGACCCTACTCTGCAGACGCCGGATCTCTTCTTTATGCAAGAGCAGTTTGCGCGGTCGCGTCGGTTCGGCGTTCGAAAAACTTCCTTGCCTGTAGGGCGGAACGTGCATTCCCAGCAGCCAAGCTTCGCCATCGCGGAAGCGCGCGTAAGCCTCGCTCAGGCTGGCTCCGCCGCCGCGGATGGCCTTGACCTCCGTTCCAGTCAAAACGAGCCCTGCTTCGAGCGATTCGAGGATGTGATACTCGTAGCGCGCGCGGCGATTGTCGATCGACGGTGCGTTGCTCATTGCGTCAAGAGCGGATTGCGACGGTCGTCGGCAGCTTCCAGGCTTCCGCGCGAGACGAAGCTGCCTTCGGCCCGCGCAAGTTCGTGACCGTTCGTATCAAAAACGCCGGCTTCGACGCCAAGCACGTTGCGACGCTGCCACGTCACGCGACCGCGCACCTCGATCGGCTCCTCGAGCGGCACGGGTTTGCGAAAACGCACGCTGACGGTCGCGGTAACGCCGCGATGACCCGCAAAACCGGCAGCATGCGCCATCGCCTCGTCGAGCAATGCCATGACGATGCCTCCGTGGGCGATTCCGCGCCATCCTTGGTACTGCGGCGCCAGCGTGAGACGGGCGAACACCCCATTCGCATCGTCGGCACGATCGAAGTGGACGTGCAAGCCGATAGGATTGGTTGGACCGCATGCAAAGCAGTTACCGTCGTCGAACGGCACGCCGCTCATCGTCCCACCTGCAACCGCTCGATGAGATATGCCGGCAAGCCGGCCGCGCGCATCTTGCGCTGGACTTCGCCAATCGGATACTCGTAACGAATCCACGTTACGGATTGGGCGGCTGGATCGTATTGAACGAAACTTGCGTTGGGATTGAGGTCCCGCGGTTGACCGACGCTGCCGACGTCGATGATGTACCGTTTCTCGGCCTCGAGTTTCAGCTCGCCTCCCTGCTGCATGTGCTTATGTCCGATGCTGCCGTCCGCGTCGAGCGTCCAGTACTCGGCGATATGCGTATGTCCGACAAACACGACGCGCGCGTCGGTCGCGTCGAAGGCTCGCGCGGCGGCGCTCTTGTCGAGAATATACTCGAAGTAGTTTATGGGTGCGCCGTGCACGAGCAAAAACTCCGGCAGGCGCATCTCGTACGGAAGTGCGTTCAGCCATTCCCGGCTCGTCTCGTCGAGCACGCTCTGCGTCCAGGCGATCGCGGTACGGGCCGCATTGTTGAAGTTCTCCACGCCGAAGTTCTCGGTGGCAGCAAGGTCGTGATTGCCTAAGACGGCGTGCCGGCAACGCTCGCGCAGTGCGGCCACGCACTCGTTCGGATTCGGACCATATCCGACAACGTCGCCCAGCGAGAGTACGGCGTCTTCGTCGGAAATCGTCGAAAAGACGCGCTCGAGCGAGTCCAAGTTCCCGTGCACGTCTGAAACGATCGCGTACCTCACCGTTAGGCAAAGACCTCGGCCAACACCGAGCGCAGCGCGTCGGCAAAGGCTGCGCGCATCGTGGCAGTGCCCGCGCTGACTCTTATGTAAGAATCCAGCGGCGGCGCACCGGGCTTACGTATCCAGACGCCCCGTGCCAGCAGCTCGTCCATGACGCGGGACGCGCGTTGGGCCGTCTCCATCTCGATGCAGACGAAGTTCGCATGCGATTCAATATATCCGCGGCCCAGTGCACGTGCTAGCCGGTAATAGTCGTCGCGCGCGAGTGAGGTTTCCTCGACGACGTACCTACGAAACGCATCGTCACCAAGCGATGCAAGCGCGCCAATCTGGGCGTTGCGGTTGATTCCGTAATGGAGCCGAATCTTCTGAAACGTCCTGACGTTGCTCTCGGTCGTAATTGCGTAGCCGATTCGGGCGCCGGCCATGCCGTACGCCTTCGAGAACGTGCGCAATCGAATGAGCCGGTCCTCAAAGCTTCGGGGCAATAATTCACTTTCGTCCACGAAATCGGCATAGGCCTCGTCGAGCAACAAAAGGCTGTCCCGCGACAGCGCCCCGTAGAAAGCCACGATCTCGTCGGCTCGGATGAAGCGTCCGCTCGGATTGTCGGGATTGGCGAGGTAAACGATTGACGGGTGCTCTCGCCGCGCCGCCGCCGCCAACGCCTCGCAATCAGGCGTGCCGTCATTGCGATAGGCGACTTCGGTTAGGCGGCCGCCGTATCCAACGACGTGATAGGCAAAGGTCGGGTAGGTGCCGCGCGTAACGAGCGCCGGAGCGCCCGGCGCCACGAACGCGCGCACCGCCAAACCCATGAGATCGTCTATGCCGGCCCCAATGACGATCTGCTCCGGACGACAGGCATGCTTTTCGGCCAGCGCGTCGCGTAAGTCGAGCGATTCAGGATCGCCGTACCAGGAGAGCTGCGTCAGCTCGCCGCTCATCGCCGCGACGGCCTTGGGCGACGGGCCAAACGCGCTCTCGTTCGCACCGAGGCGCACGAGTTCACGCTGACCCGTTTCGCGCATCAACTGTTCGGGGCCGATGAAGGGCGTGGTCAAAGGAATCGCTTCGACGGCGCGGGTCGGACGAATCACTGTTAGAATCAGCCTCCCAAAAACGCGAGAACGGAGACGAGAGTACCGGCCGGCAACTCTTCGTCGCGCTCTTCCATCACGACGTATCCATCGGCACGCGCCGTCAAGCTGACCGAAAAGGATCGCACGGGGAGTGGATGCGCGAAAAGCGCTCCGCCATCGTGTTGCAGCGTTACCGGCACGTACCACGTCCAATCGGCGCGGCTGCGAGCGGGCGCCGCGAGGCGCGCCTGAAGCATCGGCGCGACAGCCGGCGCACCGACCAGCGCGGCAATAATCGGCGTGGCGACCGCCTCGAGCACGAGCAATGCCGACATTGGGTTACCCGGCAATCCGATGATCGGTTTGCCGGCGTCGGCGCCAAAGAGCGTTGGCTTTCCCGGCTTTACCCGAAGTCCGTGGACGACGATGCCGGGATCTGCGATCGTTGCAACGGCGTGCGGTAAGCGATCCCGTTCTCCGACCGAAGAGCCTCCCGTCACGACGACGCCGTCACACTCCGCCAATGCCTTTGCGAGCGCCGATTCGAACTCCGATTTCTCATCGCGCAACGTCGGGTAGTGCCGAGCCGTGGCGCCCATCGCGCGAAGCGACGCCGCGATCGCGTAGCGATTCGAATCGCGAATCTGACCGGGCGACGGTGATCTATCGGGGTCGACCAGTTCGTCGCCGCTCGAGAAGACCGCGACGACCGGCCGCCGATAAACCGGAACCGCGGTGACCCCGAGCGTCGCGAGCACGCCGATCTGCGGCGCCCGGATGCGCCGGCCGGCTTGAAGAACGGTTTCGCCGCGGCGCATGTCGGCGCCGCGTTCGACAACATTGGCCCCGGTCGCCACGGCTTTGTCGACAACCAGCCGGTTTTGCGCGGCACGCGCCTCTTCGATCGGTACGACCGCATCGCTGCCCTCTGGAAGCACGCCACCGGTTGGAATCCTGCAAGCGGATCTCTCGGCGATGGAGGCGGCGAGCGTGGTGCCCATGCGAACCTCATCGACCAACTCGAACTCACCGGGCGTCTCTTGAGCGCGCAGTGCGAAGCCATCCATCGCCGAGCGGTGCGAGCCCGGATAGTCGTCATCGGTAACAACCGGCTCGGCTAGGACTCGGCCCAGCGCCTCGTCGAGCGCGATGAGCTCGCTGCGCGGCGGTGGAATCGTTACGCGCGCAAAGAACGCCCCGATCGCCTGACGCGGTGGGAGCAATCGCTCTACCGCAAATTCGGTTTTCGGTAGGACTGGATTTACGGACCGCATAAGGCGCGTTTCTCCATGCTCGATATCGCTGTGATTCGGCGTGATCCCGACCGCGTGCGAAATACTCTCATTCGACGCGGGCTCGATCCATCGCCGGTCGGCGAGATTCTGCGCTACGACGAAGAGTACCGCTCCGCCCTGAGCGGCGTCGAGCAAGCAAAGGCCGAGAAGAACCGGCTCTCCCTCGCAATCGGCGAGGCGGTGGATAAAGCGGCTGCTGCGCGCGAGCTGCGCCCGAAATTAAGCGAACTCGCGCAACGCCTCGAAGGCTTGGAAGAGCGTGCGCGCTCTCTCTCTGTTTCAGACGAGGCTTCGCCATTGCGCGCGCTGCTCGACAATATGCCGAATCTCCTCGACGGGTCCGTTCCGGAAGGCTCCGGCGAAAGCGCCAACGTCGAGCTGCGCCGCTGGGGCGAGCCGCGCACGTTCGACTTCACGCCTAAGCCGCATTGGGAACTCGGCGAGATGCTGGGGATTCTGGATTTCGCGCGCGCTGCAAAACTTTCGGGAAGCCGATTCTCCGTGCTCGCCGGCGCGGGCGCGCGCCTCTCGCGCGCACTGGGCGCATTTTTCCTCGATCGCGCAGCGAGTCGCGGATACCTCGAAATCGCACCGCCGCTGCTCGTTTCGCGCGAGACGATGTGGTCGACCGGACAGTTGAGCAAGTTTTCAGACGCGATGTTTAAGGACGACGACGCCGATCTCTTCATGATTCCGACGTCCGAAGTTCCGCTTACGGCGCTTCGCGGCGGCGAGATCCTGGAGTTCGACGAATTGCCTCGCAAGTACGTCGCGGGCACGCCCTGCTTTCGCAAAGAGGCTGGTGCGGCAGGCAAGGATACGCGCGGACTCATGCGTCAACATCAGTTTGACAAGGTCGAGCTCGTCTGGCTCACCGCACCAGAGACTTCTTTCGACGCACATGACAAACTCACGCACGACGCAGAATCGCTGTTGCAGGAATTGGAACTTCCGTATCGCGTCGTCGCGGTTTGCGGCGGCGACATAGGATTCAACGCGGCGAAGCAACGGGACATCGAGGTGTGGATTCCCAGCAACGGTACGTATCGCGAGATCAGCTCGTGTTCGAACTGCACCGACTTTCAGGCACGCCGAGGGTCGATACGCTTTCGGCGCGAGCCGGGGAGCAAACCGGAGTTCGTGCATACGCTCAACGGGTCAGGACTCGCCATCGGCCGCACCATGATCGCTATCCTAGAGAACTTTCAACAGCCCGACGGTTCGGTCGTGCTGCCGCCCGTGCTACATTCCTACGCCGGCTTTTCTGCCATCAAATAACGGCAAGCTAACCGTTCTAGGAAACGTCTTGAATGAGCTCGAGCAGCACTTCGCGGTCGAGGTAGCGGATGTGACCGTGTTCGCGCCGTAGTGCGTTGCGCGATTCGAGCTCGGCAATCGCGCGGGCCGCAACCTCTTTGACGGTTCCACCCGCGGCGGCGATCTGGGATTGCGTAACGGTTGATAACGAAGCCGACGCCGGCGCGAGGCCACGTTCCGGCATCGCGTATGGCAACAGCACGCGAGCGATGCGTCCGAGTATCGGCAGCGAACCCTGCACGCTCAACGCGTCGGCCAAGAGGCGGACGCGTTGAGCCATCACGATTCCCAGCGCGTTGGTCAGCTGGGGATAACGCGCGGTAACGTGCGAAATGACGTCCCACGGCAGCTTGAGTACGTGCGCAGTCTTTGAAAAAACGGCGATACGCGCCATCTTTAGACCACGATCGAAATACTCTGCGACCCCGAAGAGCTCATAGGGAAAAATTTCATAAAGAATGCGCTCGCGCTCGCGACCGCCGCCGTTCGCGCGCGCGACGATCCCCTCGGTTACCATTCCCATGTACGGCCAATCGACGTTTTCCGCGACGAGCGTCTGTCCGCGACGACCTGTCTGCCAAATCGCCGAGTCGGCGAGTTCTGCGCGCACGCCAGCATCCAGCCCCGCGAAGGCGGGACATCGGCTCAAATACTGCACGGCCGAGTTGCGATCCGTCCCTTCGCCGGGGCGGTGAGTCAAACGCAACTGCCAAACCCGACTCGCGACGCGACGCGTTTCGACTACGAAGCGCTCCGGCCGGTCTTGAGTGATACGCGACGAGAGCGCGCGTGGTTCGTTTTCGGTTATCAGGGTAATCGAGGCTCCCGATGGAAGACGGTCGAGGGCTTTGCGCACGAGGTCCGGCCGTTCCCAGGCCGGAAGGCCTCGTAAGTCGATTTCGGCTGGCTGTATCACTCTCGTCACGTTCTCGGCAAGCCGAGCGCTCTACTCCCTTAGAGAGGTCGAACGAGAGGAGTTAGAATGGTACGGTCTTCCATGTTGCGGTTCGTGAGCTACATTGCGCTCGTAAGCATCCCCATTGCCATAATGCCAAGCGCAGTGTCAGGCCAGCCAACCGACTCGCAATTCACCACAGCGATAACCCAGGTCTACGGATCGCCGTATCCGCTTACCGGGCGCCTCGACATCGAGCTCTTTTCCGACGGCACGCTGCGCGGATATTACCACACCGCGTACTACAAGCTCTTTATCCCGGTCGCGGGCGGTCGCGACGGCAACTACATTTGGTTTGACATCGGACCGTCGACCATCGACCTCGGCCTCGGCGCGGGTCCTGAGGGAAAGCTCCACGTTGTCGCAACGATGAATAACGATGGTTCCTTCCGAGGGCAAGTCTATCCAGAGACGGCGGCAGTGCTCTCGGGTCTCTCGATGCAGTATCAGTTTGTAAGTCCTCCGCCGCCGATTTCGCCAAACTCGACGAACGACCAGTATATCTTTACGGGCACGCCGGCGCCGGACATGGAACCGACCCCGCACCCGTAGCCTTGAGACGCTAATCTCCGCTTAAGCGGCGGCCGGAGAATCTCCACCGCTTGTCAGGCTCATCAGATATCGTGAGAGCGTCATATCGACCATCACGATTCCCGCCTCACACGCCGGTGCGACCGGCACCATTCTTGCGAAGTTGCCGCGCTGGCTCTGGGGCGCGGCAGCGCTTCTGGTTGCCGGTGCTATCTTCGCCGGCCTCTTGGTGCGCACGCGTTCGAATGTTGCGCTCATTACCACTCCGGTAACGCAGACGACGCTGGTTGCCTCGGTGACCGCGTCGGGCACGGTTAACCCTCAAAATCTCATTTCGGTCGGCACGCAAGTTTCGGGGACGATTGCGTCGATCGACGTCGACTACAACAGCAAGGTCACGCGAGGAGAGGTTTTGGCTCGCCTCGATCCGAGCATGTTTGACGCCCAGCTCGAACAAGCCGAAGCCGCACTCGCCCAAGCACGCTCCCAGGTGACGCAGGCGGCTGCAAGCGCAAACGGTGCGGCGTCGGGGATCACGGTTGCAAGCGCAAACGCCGCGGCGGAATCGGCCGCGATCGCATCGGCCAAAACCAACGTTGCCAAAACAGAAGCCGCGTTGGTGCTGGCGCAGAAAACACAAGCGCGGACGGCGCACCCCTCGCACAAGGCTACGTCGCTCAGAGCACGGTTGATACCGATCGCTCGAACGTTGCGCAGGACGAGAGCGACGTTGCCGCTGCGCAAGCCGCCGTTGCGCAAGCGCAGGCTCAAGGCATCGCAAGCAACGCCACGGTGAGCCAAAATGCATCGACGGCAGAGAGCCAAGTCGCAAGCACGCAAGCAGCGGCAGCGAATGTCGACGCGGCACAAGCCGTCGTTCGGCAGAACGAACTCAACCTGCAGCATACCGTCATCACTTCGCCCGTCGACGGTACCGTCGTCGCCCGCGACGTTTCGGTCGGTCAGACCGTCGCTGCGTCATTGCAGACTCCGACGCTCTTCTCAATCGCACAGAACCTCCGAAAGATGGAAATCGACATTAACGTCGGAGAGCCCGACATCGGTAACGTCAAGTCCGGCGATCCGGTCGCGTTTTCGGTCCTTGCTTATCCGAACTAAGTTTTCCACGGGATTGTCTCGCAAGTGCGCATCAACCCCCAAACGCTGAACAACGTCGTGACCTACGATGTCGTGGTCTTCGCCCAAAATAGCGGCGGCAAGCTTCTGCCGGGCATGACGGCAAACGCGACCATCGCCGTCGCAAGCGCGCGCAACGCTCTCACCGTTCCCCTCAGTGCGCTTCACACGCCCGGGCGCGCGGCAACAACGCCTTGGGGAAGCGTGACCGGCTCGGCAGCAAACGCCGCAATCGCAGCCGGCTCGACGGCCCGACTCGTCGTCGATCGCAACGGCAGACCGGTTCCAATCGAAGTTTCTATTCGCCTGACCAACGGTACCCAAGCCGCAGTCGCACCCCTACAGCCCGGCGCGCTCCTACCGCAGGCGATCTAGTCGTGATCGTCAACGAGTTCGACGCCGCACAACGGTCAAGCGCTGCGCAACCAGAACGCGCGATCTCCGGTAAGCGGTGCGCACGATGGGCGGCGTCACGCGGGGACTCCATTGATGGGACCCGCTCGTCACCGCGAGCGGCTTGTGCAAGGAATACCTCATGGGGAACGATCGGGTTTACGCGCTGCGCGGCGTTGACTTGACCGTCGAGTCGGGTGAGTTCGTCGCCGTGATGGGACCCTCGGGTTCGGGCAAGTCGACCTTCATGCACCTCGTCGGATTGCTCGACGCCCCAACGGCGGGCAACCTATTGCTTCGAAGGCGCGGAAGTTCTTGACCGTACTTCCGACGAGCGCGCCGACATCCGCGGCCGCCGACTCGGATTCGTCTTCCAAGCTTACAATTTGCTACCGCGCACGAGCGCTCTCTAAAACGTCGAGCTGCCAATGGTCTATGCGGGTGTTTCTGAGTTGCAACGCGAGCAAATCGCTCGTACGAAGCTCGCAATGGTGGGCATTGAGCCGTTGGCAAACCATCATCCC
>CAVRDR010000020.1:0-16988 GCA_963719905.1 Vulcanimicrobiota bacterium | reverse complement strand
GCGCAACAGCACATGCATGAGGTGCTCTGGGGCCCGGTATCGGCGCTCGTAGTCGGTCTCAGTCCAGACGAGATCGTCCGGATGATTGGTATCACCGTGAAACTTGTAGAGCGTCACCGCTCCAGCCCTCTGCTTCTTGACGTCGCTGGGCACGATCACGTCGAGCGGATGATTGTAGCTTCCATAGCATAGCTCCGCTGCGTTGTCGACATTGGTCGTGTAGTAGAAGGGAAAACGAAGCTCCATCAGCGCGATGTGGGAGTATCCGGCGGTATCACTCCAGCGCTCTAATCGTAGGCGCTCGGCTAGGAAACGGGCGAGCCCGTTGCGGCCATGCTTCTCTTCGTATAACTGCGCGATGCCTGTATAATCGTCGGAGGCGGGGATGCTGAGCACCTTTGCCATGGCCTTGGTGATGCCCGCCCAATCGTTGCCCCCAAGCAGCGCTTTCGAGCAGCCCGCACCGATGAACGGGACGAAATCACCGGCGACCACTCGGGCCGCAATACCGCGAACGATCTCTTTTTGACTATCCACGGAGACTACTCGCGCGTGGTTGCTCGAACGCGGCGAGCGGGTGGCGCGTTGCAGGATCTTTCCGCTGCCCGAAATCGATGAGATCGCTCATCGGGTGCGAATGCGATATAAGACCGCTTCATCAATGAGGGACTGCTTAGGATTTGCACGGTTCATGCTTCTTTTTCGCCTCGGTACCTTGACTATCCAATGCTCCTCGCCGCCAATCGCAATGCGCCGACGTTTTGATTGTGCCGTATCGCTCGCCGCAATCGTCAAAATAAAGGCAAAGCCAGCTCAAGATATTTGCGCGATTGGAAGCGGGAAGTCGCTTGAGCGTGGCCTTGATCGAGCGGAGGTCTAACTCGGGCTCATCGAAACGGGAGTCGAACTGCGGCGGCCTCGCCATAGACTGAACAACCGCTAGGAGCCGGTGCCCGATGCGGGCGCGATATCTGCGGCTTCATAGCGACACGGCGCGCCGATCGGTACCGCGGGTTTTGCACTAATTGCGTACAACTCCGATTCGCACCTTGGCTTCTGTCCGTGAAAGAAGCTATGCATGGGATGCTTGTTCGCTATTGACAACGCCAGCAGGAAGGCGCATCTTAGCGGTCTCAAGGTCTCTTCTCTGCCCGGCGGCCGCGGCTCCTTGCACGATCTCTTCTGGCAGTCCCAGCCCTTCACGTCAGTCCCGCGAAGTCTCGAATTCCGACGCGACTGTTCACTTCGGATGATGCGCCGCAGGCGCGTGATTCCGAAGTCGAAGTACTGCTTCGGAGAAGAAAAGGTTAGAGCACATGCGAAATTCAGTTTTGGTACGCCGCCATTAGTCGTATGCGCGGCGGGTGTTATGCTCGCCGGCTGCAACAGCGGGTTGCAATCGTCAGTGCCGGAACCACAGGGTTCAATCCGCCGCAGGCGCAGACGTTGCCGACCGGTTCCGCAATCGCGCGCAAGAGCGGCGGTGGCGGGCAACTTCGGTACCACTCGATCCGTCCGTCATCCGTAACGGAACGTGTGATCCATAGCTTTGGTGCTGGTCGAGATGGCTATGATCCACAGGCAGCGCTGCTCAACGTCAACGGCACGTTCTACGGCACGACCGTCTTAAGTCGGTCCCGGCACCAACGGATGTGGAACGGTGTTCAAGATCAACTTCTGGCAAAGAGACGTGTACTTCACACCTTTGACAGTACGGATGGTGCTTACCCGGTGGCAAAACTGATCAATGTCAATGGCACGCTCTACGGGACAGCGTACGACGGAGGTGCAAATGTAAGTGATGGCTACGGTACCGTCTTTAGCATCACGCAAAGCGGCAAGCTGACCACGATTCACAACTTTGCGGGCTATCCTAACGACGGTAGCCAGCCAGTCGGCGCGCTAACCAATGTCAACGGCACGCTGTACGGAACGACCTCTGAAGGGGGCACATACGGCAACGGGACGGTTTTTAGCATCACGACAACGGGCCATGAGACCGTGCTTCATAGTTTCGGGAGCGGATCGGATGGCGACGGTCCGATGGCAGGCCTGATCAACATCAATGGGACGCTCTACGGGACCACCGATGACGGGGGTGCTGGATGCGACAGCTGGATGCGGGACCGTGTTCTCGGTGACCACGTCTGGCAGTGAGAAAGTGCTTCACAGCTTTCCTGGCCCGCCAGACGGTTCACGCCAGCAGGCCGGTTTAACCAACGTCAACGGCACGATGTACGGAACGACGACTGACGGCGGTTCGAGTCGTGCGGATGCGGGACCGTATTCTCAATCGATGCTTCGGGAACGAGAAGGTACTTTACAGTTTCGCCGGCTCGCCTGACGGTAACATCCAGTGTCAAACCTGTTGAACGTCAACGGCACGCTCTATGGAACGACGGCTGTTGGGGGCACATACAAGACGGGACGCGTTTTTACGATCACGACTTCCGGTCAGGAGGCCGTACTTTACAGTTTTAAGGGTCGTGGTAACGGTCACCCCGACGGCGCGTCCACGAGCGGCCTGATCGACTTCAAGGCACGCTCTTCGGGACTACGATGAGGAGGGCGGCCGCAATCAGGCGGGGCTGAGGAGATCCGCGGCCTCCCGGATGCGGGACCGTCTTTTCGATTTCACCTTGACGATAGCCACGGCTCCCCAGTTATGCTCCCGACGCGAGATATGTGAATCTATCAGCATTGTCACCGGTTCCTCGCCCAGCGGATGACGCATTGCTTCGGCAGCGCTGCGATCTACCTGACTTGATTTTAAAATTTTCGAGGGGCCATTCAACCGAAATGCCGTCGCGGCAAATCGCGCCGCGCAAGGGGGAACGGGATCGCGGATACGCACCTCGTTGCTGGATGATTCCGCCCGATCGCTGGAGGTCGGGCGATGCGATGTAACTTCGGTTATCTCGCATTCGAGCTCTTTGCAGTGTTAAGGGAGACTCGCAACGTCCGACGTTCGTTAAGTAAACCGAGTCGCGAATCGCGCTATTAACCCAACCGCGGCTGGCGCTTTCACGCCCCGCGCGCGCGCACGCGCGCGAGAATAAGGGAGGGGGGTACCCCGAAATGCGTCATTTTGCGGCTGGTTCGGCTGCTACTCGCGTCAGTCGAGTTCATCGAACGGCTCATCCCAATTCTCCGTTCTCGCGATGGTTCATCTGCGCCATGATGCGCGCGACTTGTTGCTCGGCGAAATCGTCCGAACGACTAGCCGAGGGGCGATAAGGGCTCGCTTTGCGTAGGTCGTGCAGAAGCTTTTTGTACGGGCTCAGCGTCGGCCGCGGGGGCGCCTGCGGCGCTTCAGCAGAGGCCGCGGCGGCGTCGAGAATCGGAGATTCATTGGTTGCAACGCCATCGACCTCAGCGGCGAGCCGCGCCTTGCGGGCAGCGACTGGAGCGTTGCCGCCAAGCCGGCCAATGTCGCGATAATATCGGGGGTTATTACCATACCGTCGTTTGGTGACGGCCCCGCCCTTGTGCGCGAGCGCTTGCATCCGTGCTCGGAACGCCGCTTCGACGTGGTCGATCGCCACTAACGCATAGTCTCCTTTAGTTTCCCTCGAAACGCGTAAGCGCGTACCACACGCATCATCGACGCCCTTCCTTTGGCGTTTCCTCGCCCTCTGCGCGTCCGTTAGGCAATCGGATGACTCTGGGACGATCCCCCTGCACACGCCAAAGCCCGCCCTGCGCCCGTAAAGCGGCAAAATCACACTGCTTTCGTTTCGCCAGAACGTCGGCACGCGGCGAGCCGGCATTGGCATCACGGACTGATGCGAGTGTCAGCGCGCCAGCGCGAGTCTGCGCGAGTTGTTAAGTGGATAAGAAAAACCCTTATAACACAGGCCCTTCCACGTCGTCACAACACTGCACGTGCGTTGGCGAGAGTCCGCGAGTTTGCGTCTTGCAAGGCATTTGAAGACCGTGCGAGCCACCAGACCCGTACGCTCCCACGATGGCGAAACTATATTCGGCAAATGTTTTTCGACGCACGATGCGTCGATCGGCGAAGTCGATTCGCCTTTGCTGACGAGCTTTAGGTCACCTTCCGCTATCGTCTGAGCGTGAATCTGAGGCCGCGACGTCCTGAGGTCGCGTCGGTCGACAGGCGCAACGCCATGACGGGCAGCATTCGGCCCGCACCGGCGATCGATGGCTCACTGCCTACAAGAGACATCCCCATTCGCTCGTAAAAGCCGACGGCGTTGGGGTCTCCCACCAAAGTCAATGTCGTCGCACCGTGCATCTGCGCAAACCTCGCCGCCTCCTGAAACAGAGCCCGACCGAATCCTTTTCGAAAGCGCGTCGGCTCCACAAAAAGATCGCGCAGTAAAGCTACTTTCCCATCGATGCGAACGATGGCGTAGCCAACGATGACCCTATCGTCCTCGGCTACGATGCCGTGCTCCGCGCTGAGATACTCAGGACGCACGACCATTATCCGGCATTTCCCGAGCCATGAAGGTCTGATCGTAACCCCACGCCCGCTTCGAGCGCAGCGCAAGATCCGTAAGCGCTTCGGCCTCGTCGGGCAGAGCCTTCCGAAACTGGATGGCCATTGATAGTTACTGCGGCGGCGGAAATTGCGCCGACGGCGGGGGCGGCTCCATTGCGGCAAGTTCGAGCGTAAACGAGGCGATCGTCTTTCCTCGTGACGTAAACCGCACCATATACGGGCCGGGATTTGGCCATGTTATCCCGCCGAAGCCCACGACGGCACGTTGGCTCATCTGATCGGGGCGGAACGCCATGTCCGCGATCGCCTGGGTCGCGATCGGTTCACCCTGTGAAGGAAGAATCTCGACGCGACATTGCATCAAGAATCCGGGCATCGAGCGCTGGAAACCAAAGACGACGAAGACCATACCGGTGGTTGCCGGAAAGATCGGCGAGTTTATTCGCTCCGCAATATTGTGAAACGTGACGCGTTGAAACGGGTCGGTGCTGAAGTCGTCGCATGCGAACGCCATCTGCACGGTCACGTCGTTGGCGATGCGAAATTCCACCGGCTCGTCTGTTCCCACGATCGACCTTCGTTCGCGCCGTGCTTGGTTCGGACCGCTTTTGGGAAAGCTCTGTTGAGTTATGATTGCGGCCTCACCAGACCTTACCAAAACGCCGCCCCGCAGCGGGCGCGAGATGCTCGGAAGCTACGCCTGGCTGGCTAGGCTGGCGGACAAGGTTCGCGCCGAACATGCCGGCACACAAGGCGAGTACGTCGGATACTGTCCGCTATCGATGGGGTTTCTCGATCGCACGGGCATCACGCGCAATGCCTTCGACCTCCTCATCGCGCAAGGGCTCGACGACCAGCAGCTCGTCGAGTATTTCGATAACCACGTCTCGGACGAGCAGCGTGAAGCTGCGAATCGATACGTGCTCGAAGAGAAGCGCCAAGCGCTGGACGACCAGGACGCCGAAGAGGGTCACGGCTAAGCCCGAGCGGCCTACCGGGGCCTCGGCGCACCGGTGCGCGAACTTACCCGGTGGTGAAAACTCGCTCCGACATTCGTAACGTCGCGATCATCGCGCATGTCGACCACGGTAAGACGACGCTCGTGGACGCAATGCTCAGGCAGAGCGGTGTTTTTCGAGAAGGCCAGCAGGTCGCCACGCGGATCCTCGATTCCAATCCGCTCGAGCGCGAGCGCGGCATCACCATCCTGGCCAAGAACACCGCCGTCCGCCACGGCGACGTCAAGTTCAACATCGTCGACACGCCCGGACATTCAGACTTCGGTGGGGAGGTGGAGCGCGTTCTACAGATGGTGCAGGGCGTGCTGCTTCTCGTCGACGCAGCCGAAGGGGTAATGCCCCAGACGCGCTTCGTCTTGCGCAAGGCGCTCGAGCTCGACTTGCGCGCCATCGTCGTCATCAACAAGATCGACCGCAAGGATGCCCGCGCCCAAGAGGTTGTCAATCAAAGCTTCGATCTCTTCGTCGAACTCGGCGCGAACGACGAACAGGCAGACTTTCCGGTCCTCTTCACCAACGCGAAGGCAGGCATCGCTAAGCGATCGCTTTCAGAACGCAGCGACTCCCTCGAGCCGCTTTTCGAAACGATCGTCGCGCACGTTCCGGAGGCTCCCTCAGAAGAGGGGCCATTCCAGCTGCTCATCTCGGCGATCGACCACAATCGGTACGTCGGGCGCGTCGGCATCGGGCGAATCTTTCGCGGAAGCTCGCGGCGCAACGAACCGATCGTCAAGATCGACCGCGACGGCGCCGTCACGACGGGGCTGCGCCTGACAAGTCTGTTGACCTTCGCCGGCCTGGAGCGAATCGACGTCGAGGAAGCGTCGGCCGGCGACATCGTTTGCGTCTCCGGAATCGACAACCTCAACATCGGCGACACGATCGCCGATGCGAGCGCGCCCGAACCCATTCACGCCGTCGCCGTCGACGAACCGACCGTCTCGATGTTTTTCAGCGTCAACAACTCGCCCTTTGCGGGAAGAGAGGGCAAGTTTCTCACGTCGCGCCAAATTCGCGAACGCCTGATGCGAGAGCTGGAATCGAACGTCGCCTTGCGCGTCGCCGAAACCGGATCGCCCGACACGTTCGAAGTACGCGGGCGTGGCGAGCTGCATCTGGCGATCTTGATCGAAACGATGCGGCGCGAAGGCTACGAGCTGGCCGTTTCCAAGCCACAGGTCATCATTACGGAGCGCGACGGCCGGCGCTGGGAACCGGTCGAATACGTCGTCGTCGACGTGCCCGAAGCCTACGCCGGGGCGGTCATCGAGGCCCTCGGGCGGCGCAAGGCCGCCATGTCGAACATGCTCCCTCTGGGCGATGCTCAGCGGCTCGAGTACACGATGCCCACGCGGGCTATTTTCGGACTGCGCGGTGAGCTGTTGACGCTCTCGCGCGGTACGGCGGTCTTATCGCATACTTACTACGATCATCGGCCGTGGCAAGGAGAACTTTCCGGCCGGAATGTGGGCGCATTGGTAGCGAGCGATACGGGCAGGACGACGGGATACGCGCTGATGGGCGTGGAGCAGCGCGGCCGCTTCTTCATCGGTCCGGGAGTCGATGTGTACGAAGGCATGATCGTCGGGCGTGCCAACGACAACTACGACGTCGCGCTGAACGTGGTGCGCGAAAAGAAACTGACGAATATGCGCGCCGCTGGATCGGACGAGAACGTCAAGTTAGCCCCGCCCGAGGAACTCTCGCTCGAAGCCGCCATCGAATTCATCGAGGACGATGAGCTCGTCGAAGTAACGCCCGAGTCGATCCGGTTGCGCAAGCGGATTCTCAAGGAGACCGACCGCCTGCGGCTGCGCAAGCGCGAAGCGGCCGCAGGCTCCAATCGATAGCGCCGGCTTTACGGTGACAGCATGCGGCTGAGATAGTCGACGGTCGCCGTGTCGGCTTGCAACCAGGACGCGTACCGGAGAAAGCCGTGAATTTCATTGGGGATGACGATCTGCTCGAAGGGCACGTGTGCGAGGCGAAGGCGCTCGACCAAGTCCACCATTTGATGGAACTCGACGTTGCGGTCGTCGTCGCCTTGGATCAGCAAGACCGGCGATTTCCAAGTTGCGATTGCGGAGTCCGGTGACGATTCCCAAGCGAGCTTCATGATCGATCTCGTGTCGTATCGTTGATAGCGCTTGGGCTGCGTGAAGCCCCAGAGCGGATTGTCGATGTCGAACGACCAGTCGTGCACGCCGTGAAAATCGACGCCTGCCTTGAAGATGTCGGAGTTCCTCGCAAGCGCGAGGGCCGTCAAGTAGCCGCCGTACGAGCCGCCCCAAATGCCGATGCGTTTGGAATCGACGCGCGCATCGTGCTGCAGAAAGCGCGCTCCGGCGACGACGTCTTGATATTCCGACGCACCAGTCGGGCCCCATCGCGCCGGAAAGTTGAAGTCGTGACCGTAGCCGATACCGGTCCTGTAGTTGACGGAGAGCACCACGAATCCACGGCTCGCTAAGAGTTGGTTCACCGCATATGCGTTGGAATAGTAATCCATGTAATGCCAGGTCAGCAGCATCTGGCGTTCGGGCCCACCGTGCACGAAGACGACGGCCGGATGCTTTCCTGCCGCCGCGAGGCAGAAAGAGCTGGCCATGAATCAGCCAGCCGTCGGCGGCGTGGAATGAAATTTCCCGCGGCGTTACGAGTTGCGACGAAGGAAAGTCGCTCGGGGACCAGGCTCCCATTGAGCTCGGTTTGCCTAGGGGGCCAAGCTTTGGGCTGCGCTATCGTAAGCAACGTTAGCTCCACTGTCACGAGCAGCGGTTGTTGTGCCGTCGCGCGATCAAAGGCGACAAAACCGTACGTGAGGGCGACTGGACTCGTCTCGCTACTCGCGCCACTCGTGAGGGGCGTGATACCGCCGGTTGTTACATCCACACGAAACACGTGCCGGCGATCGTCGTCGCCCGGCGTCGAGCCGGTGTTGGCCGAATAAACGACGGATTGCAAATCCGGCGAAATGGCAACGTCCTCGACCATAAAATTGCCCGGCGTCAGCAAACGCGGCGCACTTCGGGTTGGTGAATCGGAGCCCGCGTTCGCCGCGACCAAATACAGCTGTGGCCAGTTATTCTCTTCGCTCTTGAAGACGAGAGTGTCTCCGGCCGCCCATTCTAAGAACGGTCCCCCGGCGGTTTGCGGCAGCGAACCGCGCGAAGAAGTCGCGCTCGACCAGACCTCACGTCCACCACCGGTGCGCACGTCGGCGACCCAGATCTGCCAAGGGACGGGATTCCAGTTCAACGGATTTTGCGGCGGCCCGCCGTCGCCGTGCAATCGAATAAAGGCAATACTTTCTCCGCCCGGGGACCAGCGCGGCATGAAATCCTGCGAGGTCGTCGGCGCGAGGTATTCGATCGGCGTCGCGTCGTTTCGATAGACTCCGATGAAGCTATGGTCGGTGCGCGTCGAAACGAAGGCAAGCGCCGATCCGACAGGCGCCCAATGCAAATCCGAATCTTGGCCGCGGTCGAAGAAGAGCCGCAGCGCGGAAGTTCTGCCGTCGATCGGCGCGATCATGACAACGCCGCCGTTGGTGAAAGCCACGCGGGTGTCATCGGGCGAGATCGCCGGTGAGTCGCCTGTTCCCAGCAGTTTCGGCGCGTCACCACCGCCGGTCGCGACCGACCACACCTGCATCTCCGGTTGCTGTGGGCTTGACGCAGGGCCGGGTTGGAGCGGTAGCGGCCAGTTCGCGTCGTGGTCGCCGCCGCGCACGTAAACGACGTGCGCGTCGTCTTTTGAAATAACCAGATTCGTCAGCTCTTGCCCGTCGTCACTCTTCGAGGAAAAGAGCTGCACCGGCGTCCAGGCCGGCGCGCGTGCGAACCAGATCGTTCGAACGCCTTGCGTATCGAGGGCGTAGGCAATCGCCGTCCCACGCGCATCGCGAACGAGCGCAGCGGGAAACGGATAGCGCAGAATCTGAGCCAGCGTAAATGCGGCAAGCATGAACGCTCTTACGCCGTGGCTGCGACCCGTTCCCCGACCGCGAAGGTCAGCTCGCCGCGATTCTCGTCGAAGCCGACGTCCACGGCGTCGCCGTCGTTAATTTCACCCGCCAAGATCTTTCTGCCGATCGGCGTTTCCAACTCCTTTTGAATCGTGCGTTTGAGCGGACGCGCGCCGTAGTGCGGATCGTAGCCTACCTTCACGATGTGGCGTTTCGCCGCATCGGAGAGCACGAGGGTGATGCGCCGCTCGGCCAACCGTTGCCGCAAGCGCTGAAGTTGCAGATCCACGATCGTCAACAGCTCGTCCTCGTCGAGCGCATGGAAGACGATGATCTCGTCAACGCGATTGAGGAATTCGGGGCGGAAGTGCTGGCGCAGCTCGTCGAGCACGGTCGCACGCATTATCGCATAATCGGCGCCGTCGAAGGAACCCTTGTAGTCGAGAATACGATGGCTTCCGATGTTCGAGGTCATGATCACGATCGTGTTCTTGAAATCGACCGTATGGCCCTGACCGTCGGTGAGGCGTCCATCGTCGAGAATCTGCAGGAAAACGTTGAAGACGTCGGGGTGCGCCTTCTCGACCTCGTCGAAGAGAATCACCGAGTACGGGCGGCGGCGCACCGCTTCGGTAAGCTGACCGCCCTCTTCAAAACCGACATATCCCGGCGGCGCACCGAGCAATCGCGCGACGGTGTGCCGTTCTTGGTACTCGGACATATCGATACGAATGAGCGCGCGCTCATCGTCGAAGAGATACTCCGCGAGCGCTCGAGCCAGCTCGGTTTTGCCGACGCCGGTCGGCCCGAGAAATATGAACGATCCGATCGGCCGATTGGGATCGGCGAGACCCGAGCGCGACCGCAACACCGCTTGCGCGACGGCGTCGACGGCTTCGTTCTGTCCCACGACGCGCCGGTGCAGCTCGTCCTCGAGATGGAGCAGCTTTTGCTTTTCCCCCTCTAAGAGTTTCGTGACCGGAATGCCCGTCCAGCGCGAGATCACGCCGGCGATATCGTCTTCGTCGACCTCTTCTTTGGAGAGTCGCGCGCCGTCTTTTTTAGCGAGACGCTGCTCCTCGGCGTCCAGCTCTTTTTGTAGTTTTGGCAGCGTGCCGTAACGCAGCTCGGCGACACGGTTGAGGTCGTACTGGCGTTCGGCCTGCTCGATCTGGACCTTGGCCTGCTCGATTTGATCGCGAATTCGAGCGCAGCTTGACGGCGGCGCTCTTTTCCGCGTCCCATTGCACGCGTAGCTTGGCCTGCTTCTCACGGAGCTCCGCCAGCTCTTTTTCGATCTGCTCCAAGCGGCGGCGGCTCGCGCTATCGTCTTCTTTGCGCAGCGCTTCGCGCTCGATCTCGAGCTGCAGAACGCGTCGCGAAACTTCGTCGAGTTCTTGTGGCATCGAATCGATCTCGGTACGCAGCTTCGCCGCCGCTTCGTCGACCAAATCGATCGCCTTATCGGGCAAAAAGCGATCGGTGATGTAGCGATTGCTCATGGTCGCGGCCGCCACCAGTGCGGCATCTTTTATGCGGACGCCATGGTGCGCCTCGTATTTCTCCTTCAGCCCGCGGAGGATGGAAATCGTATCCTCGACGCTGGGCTGATCGATCATTACGGGCGCGAAACGGCGCTCGAGCGCCGCATCCTTCTCAATGTATCGGCGATATTCGTCGAGGGTCGTGGCCCCGATCATGTGCAGCTCGCCGCGCGCGAGCATCGGCTTGAGCAGGTTGCCCGCATCCATCGCACCCTCGGCCTTGCCCGCGCCGACGACCGTATGCAGTTCGTCGACGAAGAGTATGATCTGGCCCTCGGATGCGGCGACGTCTTTGAGCACGGCTTTGAGGCGCTCTTCGAATTCGCCGCGATACTTGGCGCCGGCGATGAGCGCGCCCATGTCGAGCGAGACGATGCGCTTGTTTTTTAAGCCTTCAGGAACGTCGCCGCGTACGATCCGTTGAGCGAGGCCCTCCACGATCGCCGTCTTGCCGACACCCGGATCGCCGATGAGGACCGGATTGTTTTTGGTGCGGCGCGAGAGCACTTGGACGATGCGGCGGATCTCTTCGTCGCGTCCGATCACCGGATCGAGCTTGCCACGTTCGGCTTCGAGCGTCAGGTCGCGTCCGTAGCGCTCCAGCGATTTGTAGGTACCTTCGGGATCTTTTGTGGTGACGCGCTGATTTCCGCGAACCTCACGGAGCGCTTGCAGCAACTTGTCCTTCGTCAAGCCGGCGTCACGGAAGAGACGTCCGACGGCTCCCGACGACTGCGCCATCGCAAGCAAGACGTGTTCGACGGAGGTGTAGTCGTCTTGCAGCGCTTTTGCCTCATTCTCTGCGACGCTCATGATGCGCGCGAGTTCGGGCGAGAGCGTCACCTGCGCGCTATCGGCACTCCCGCCGCTGAGTCGCGGCAAACGCCCGATTGCTTCGTCGGCTTGGCGCGCAAGGGCTTTCGGATCGCCTCCGGCCTTAGCGATGATGTCGGGCGCAATGCCGCGCTCTTGCTCGAGCAGAGCCGCGAGCATGTGTTCGGGCGTCGTCTGCGTGTTGTGTTCCGCAAGTGCGCGCGAGTAGGCGGCATTGAGCGCCTCGCTGACGCGCTCCGTCATCTTCTCTACGTTCATCGTCCAACCATGATACAGCGGGGCCCCCTCATTGAGTAGTCTTTTCGACGATTCATAGGTGCTGGTAAGCAGCCGACAGCGCGTCGAGCTGCGCCTTGTAAGTGGCCGCTTGAGCGAGTTGCGCCGCAGTCGGCGCTTGAAACGAGCTGCTCATTCTCGAAATCAAATCGAGCACGTCCTCGCGGAGCTGCGCGGGCCCGCTCAGGTCTTCGATATTGCGAGGGTCATAGGTGACGCGGTGTTTGAATTCGATCAACCGCGCCGCCTGCGATCCCGATGCGCGTTGCAGACGCGCGTCGAGTTGATTCAGCATCGTGTCGATACTCCCGAGCTCGCCGTAGAGCGCCGCGAGGAAATCGTGTCGGCTTCGAGCGCGAGCCAGATCCGGATCGCGCGGATCGACTTTGACCGCCAACGGCTGCGTTTTTGCGACGCCGTCGACGTCGAGACGCACGGTGTACGAACCCGGTACGACCTCGGCACCGGTGTCGACGCCTTGATTCTCCTTATAGGTTCCGGTCCATTTTGGTGGAGCGTCCTCGGTGAGATCCCATGACGAGCGGTTTACGCCGGCATGCGTGGGAACGTCCTTGCTTTCGAGATGGCGGACGACTCTTCCAAGAGGATCGAGGATATCGATTCCTGCGGTTTTGGGCGTCTTGGCGAGAAAGTAGGTGATAATTGCGCCGTAGGGCGGATTGGCGCCCACGAATTCGTTAGCCGGAACCTTCGGCTTAGTGAAGACGTTCACCGGCGCCCACTGCCACATGCGGTAGGCATCGCGGATCGGAAAGAGCGTCACCTCCGACGACCTCGCGCTCTCCCATTGCTGCAGTGCGGTCAAGTCGTCGAGAATCCAGACACCGCGCCCGTGCGACGCGACGACGAGATCGTTGGCGGCGCGCTGAATCTGCAGATCGTAGATCGCCGTCGCGGGCATGTTCAAGCGCAGAGATTCCCAATGCGATCCGCCGTCGAAGCTGATCCAGACGCCGCGATTGGTTCCCGCATAGAGGACCTCAGCGTTGCGCCGATCCTGGCGAATGCTGCGTACGAATTGGTCCGCGGGGAGATCGCCTGAGATCGAACGCCAGGTCGAACCGAAGTCGTCGGTGCGCAGAATGTACGGACGTTCGTCTCCGAGCAGATGGCGCTCGACGGCGATAAAGGCGGTGCCGGCGGCAAACGGCCCCGCATCCAAACCCATGATGCGTCCCCACGGCGGCACGAGCGTCGTCGGTGGCGCAACTTGCCTCCAGTGAACACCGCCGTCACGCGTCACCTGCACCAGACCGTCGTCCGTGGTCGCCCAGATGACGCCGGAATCGAGTGAGGTGGTAGCGAGATAAAGTATCGTGTCGTAGATTTCTGCCCCCGACTCGTCGCGCGAAACCGGTCCGCCCGAATCGAGCTGTTTGCTCTTGTCGTTGCGCGTGAGATCGGGACTGATGGCGTTCCAGGTCCGTCCGCGATCGGCGCTCTCAAAGACGACGTTGCCTCCGACGAGCGCTTTTCCGTCGTTCGTAAACGCAATGGGCGTGTCCCAATTGAACCGATATCTTAGCCGGCCCGCTGCGTGCTCGCCGCTCGATTCTGCGTCCGGCGAAACTTCATCGGCCTGCTTTGTCCAAGCATTCCACAGATAGACTTGCCCGGTATCTGAGTTCGTCGAACTAGACCAGACCAGCGCGAGGTCTTTTGGATCGATCACCGCCCACATGCCGTCACCGGGGACCACCTGATACCAATCCCGGTTCATGACACCGATACCATTGGGTGGTGCCGACGGACCGCACCACGAGTTGTCGTCCTGCAAGCCGACGCAGACGCGATAGTTTATTCCCAATGGCCCAAGCCCCACGTGATATGGCTGGGCGAAGGGCAGATCGTACGGCTGCCAAAAGTGCGCACCGCCGTCGGACGAGGCGATGACACCTTCGTCGCATCCGACGACAATGCGCTTGCCGTCGGCTGACCACCAGATCGCATGGTAATCCCAACCGGCGTTGGTCGCAATCGCGTGAAAGGAGCGGCCGCCGTCGGTGCTCATAGAAAGAATGAGCGCAACGTTGATGAGTCGATTTGAATTCGCTGGGTCGACGAAAATGCTGCTGAAGTAGAATGGCCGGGCGCCGAGAAACGAGCTGTGCGGCATCGCGTTCCACGTCGCTCCGCCATCGTCGGACCGCCACAGCTCGCCCTGGCGAGATTGTATGATCGCGTAGATTCGACCATGCGTTCCCGCGGCCAAGCCGATGCGGCCGGTGAAGCCGCTCGGCAAACCACTGCCGATCAGCTTGCGCCACGTTGCGCCGTTGTCGTCGGAGCGATAGATGCCACCGAGCGGGCCTCCGCTGTCGAGCCGCCACGGCGTTCGCCGAAACTGCCAGACGCCCGCAAAAAGCGTCGCGGGCCGATCTGGAACGCGAACGAGGGACGAAACGCCGCTTGCAGGACCGACGTAGAGCGTGCGGGTCCAATGTACGCCGCCGTCGTGGGTGACGTAGACGCCACGATCGGGATCGTCTGCCGAAACGCGTCCAAGCACGCCGATTGCGACGAATCGACGATTGCGAGGATCGATCGTGATGCTCGCGATGTGTGCGGAGCGCTCGAGGCCGAGGTGCTGCCAGCTCCTGCCACCGTCAACCGAATGATAGACGCCGTCGCCCGACTCGACGTCGTTGCGCGGATTCGATTCGCCGGTTCCAACCCAAACGTCGCGATCGTCTTGAGGCGATATTGCGATTGCTCCAATCGGCGCGACCGGCTCGCGGTCGAAAACCGCGGACCAGGACGCTCCGCCATCGGTCGTCTTAAAAACGCCGCCGCCCGCGCCGCCGGCAAAGTACAAGCGCGAATCGCGATTGCTTCCGGCAACCGCGGTGCTGCGTCCTCCGCTAATAGCCGGCCCGATTTCGCGATACTTCAAGGTGAGAAAGGCGCTCGAGCCGGCCTCCGCTCTCGCCGGCAACGGAAAAGCGGCCAGCGCAAGCGTGCCGGAAAAAAGCAATATTCGTGCGAGCATCGGCGCTTCTTTACCTGGCAAAGCCGCGCCGCCTCTCTTAAAGGAGGGCGCCGCCTGGGGCCCAAAGGCGCGGCGATGCTCGAAATCGCGGGCGGCGCCGTGCGAGCCTACTACCTGTTTGACGTCGCCGACACGATTGATCTGGCAAAAGTAAGCGTGTTAGGCGGCGAGACGCGCGCGCCCGCTGCGCTTCCGCTGAGCCGCCAAGCGCCGCCGTATTTGCAGTTCCCCGTTCCGCCGCTGGTGGCAAATCTGCGCGAAGCCGACTTCGACGGAGTGCAGTGCACGGTACGGGTAAAGTTTTACGACTACGGCGTCGTCTCGCTTCGATTGACCTTTCCCGCCGAAGGCTCATGGAACCAGTTGACGACTTTAACGGAACGGGCTCGCAGCGACGAGCGCATCACCCGATTCGCCGAATCGACGGTCATGCGAATCTGCGACGAGTACGCGCACGCCCTCGACGAGCGCCATCCGGCTCTTTTTGAGGATTACCTCATCGTCGAGATCGAGCGATTCGCGCAGGCAATCGACGCCGAGACTCTTCTGCACGACCATTCCGCCTTGCTCGCAACCCTTTTGCTGGGAGAGCGGCGCCCACTCTCCGCAACCGAGACCGAGGAGGCGTTACGTGTCCGCTTCTCCTACCATGAGGACGATCTGACGATCGTGCAGTGGGACACGGCGATCGTCTACGACCGTGGCGAGAGCGCGCGAGCTATCGAGGAAATTTTAGAGTTTGCAAATTCCCAGCTGCTCGAGCTGCGTGCGTACGACGCGTTGCTCGATAGTGAGCTCGACGCGATCTATAAAATGCAGCCGGGCGAGCCGGCGCGATCGCTTCGAGGCCGCCGTGAGGCCGATCAGGCGGCGACCCTGCGTTATCTGATCGTCGACGTGCTCGAGTTGATGGACCGTTCGAGCAACGCCCTAAAAGTAGTGGGTGACGCCTATTACGCTCGCCTCTATCGTTCGGCCGCAGCTCGACTCGGCCTTGCGGACTGGCAACATCAGATCGATACGAAGCTGGCGAGTGTCGGCGAGATGTATCGCTTCTTCAGCGACGAGGCTCGCAGCCGCCGCGACGCGTTCCTAGAAATCATCATCGTCGTTCTCGTCGCCTTCGAAGTCGTGATCGGCATTCTCACGCTCTTGCACTTTTAGCGCTCAGAACGTTACCAAGCGAATGCACCGCGGGGATGCGGTTTCAACCAGACGATGAGATCCCAGATGGTCGGAAACTTGAAGATGGTTACGATATCCGCAGCGTTGGTCACTTTACCCATTTTGGCCACGGTTTGCGCTGAAGGGTTGGAGACGTCGCCACCGGCTTTGACGAAGTCGGCATTCCATATGTATTGGTCGTAGATCATCTTGCCGGTCGCAGGGTCTTTGGCGACGTAATGGATGTGGCCGTTGAACTCGTACCAGCGACCCGGATTGACACTCCAGAGCTGCGGTCGCGGCTCGTTGTTTGGTCGAGGCACGGAAAAGTCCGCGCCCATCAGATTCCCGTCCTTATCGTACCAGAGCTGGCTCGGATGCGTTGGATCCGACGTCCACTGTTGATTGGCATAGCTGATCGCTCCGGTGTCGTCCACACCTGTGTAGCGGACGTAGCCGGCCTTCTCGGCGTCGCTTGCATGGGGAAAGCGCGCCATAAGATCGCGTTGAGCCGACTGGACGAACTGCGCTTCGCTCGAACTCAGCGGTCCTTTGAAGGTGGGACCCTCGTCTGCGCGCGCAACGGCGGTAATTGCGAAAAGAGCCGCTAAGGCGGCGGCCAAGCGTGCCTTCATCGTATGTTCTCCTCGCTCATGGGCGTCGTCGTGGGTACAAACGCCTCGCATCGGCGATTGTGACGCTAGTC
>CAVRDR010000019.1:0-22655 GCA_963719905.1 Vulcanimicrobiota bacterium | reverse complement strand
CGGTTTTCGTCGGCAATACGATTTTTGGGGGAATCGTCTGTTGTTCGAACTCGCATTACTACGATGCGGGCGAGTTGGAAGTTCTCGAAGAAATAGGGCGGCGCGCTTCTCTCGCGCTCGAACACGCCGAAAGCTTCGCCCGCGAGCGGCGGCTCATTCAAACGCTCCAGCAAGCCACGCTGCCGTCACGACTGGCCAGCGTGGAAGGCGCCTCGTTGAGCGCTATCTACCGTCCCGCCGCCTCCGAAGTGCAAGTTGGAGGCGACTGGTACGACGCCTTCGATCTCGACGATCACCGCGTGCTGCTTACCGTCGGCGACGTAACCGGCCACGGGCTCGAAGCGCTCGGTCGTTATGGGCAAATTGCGGCACGCGATCAACGTGGTCGCGATGTACGAGCGCAACCCGGTACAAATCTTGAATGCTGCCGAGCGCATTCTGTTACGACGTTTTCCAGGCTCGGTCGCTACCGCGTTCGTCTCTATTTTCGACGACCGCGATCGGAGCTTGACCTATGCGAATGCGGGTCATCCTTATCCAATCTTACGCAGCAAGGATGGATCGCTCGAGGAACTCGAGGCCGACGGGCTTCCGATTGGCCTGCGATCCGGAGGGCCTAGCCGCCCAAGTTCGCACAAAGTCTCTCAAAGATGCGTTACTGCTCGCGTTCTACACGGACGGGCTGACCGAAGCAACGCGAGATATTTCTTCGGGAGAGCGGCTGCTGCGCGAGGCGCTCTCTACAGACGCCGTCTTGTTCGTCGAGAGTCCCGCGCACTATCTCGAGCGGTATTGCTTGCGCCATCAATCGCCCGACGACGTCGCGTTACTTCTGCTAAACTTCGTCGATTCGCGGCGCTGGACCTTCGACTCGAGCGACCGTCGTGGGACGAGCCGAGTGCGTCGCGAGCTTCTGCGCGAACTCGGCGTGAGGGGCGCCAAAGGGAGCAAGCTCAAGCCGGCGCAACTGATTTTCCGCGAGTTGGCCGCCAACGTCGCGCGGCACGCCGGCGGCCTGGTGGATGTCGCGCTGGAGTGGCGCGACGGAAATGCAGTTCTGCACTTTATCGACCGTGGGGAAGATACCGAGCACGGGCACGGGCTGCGGGAGATTCAGCACCTCGAACGTCAGCTCGACGTCGAAATACTGCCGCGCTTTGGAACCCACATCCGCGTGATTCTTCCGCGCGCGCCGAGCAGCCGGGCCCCTCGAGCTGTTGGCATTCCCTCGCCTTAGCTAAAACTCGGTCAGCGCGGCGAAGAAGCTGCGCCTGACAGCGTGGAGAGTCAAACAAGCTTGGGTACCATGACTCCATGAGAGCAACTTGGAAACCTCACGAAAAGCACGGGCGGCTGACCGCACAAAGTGACCTCCCCGATAGCGTGTATGCGTTCCCGAAAGAGCGCAAAGAGCCGTTGACCGACGCACGTCACGTTCGCAACGCGGTGGCCCGATTCGATCAAGTGACCGGCGTCTCCGACGCCGCTCGCGAGTTGGCGTTTGCCAACATCAAAAAGGCGGCAAGCCACTACGGGGTCGACATATCTGAGACGTCGTGGAACGAACTCGGCGTCCATCCGCAGCCTCGACGCAAGCAAAGCGCCCGCAAGGCAGCGACGACGCGCCGCCGCACCGGTTCGGCGAAGAAGGCTGCAAGTAAAGGAGCGGCTACCCGCAAGCGCACGAGTGTTGCACGGAAAACGACGAAAGCTGCGACACGCAAGAAACGGCCGCGAACTTAGGCGAACTGCGTTTATCAGACGCCACATCGCGGGATATCCACGATATGGATGATTTGAAAGGAAAACGGGTTGCCGTTTTGGCGACCGACGGCTTCGAAGAGAGCGAGTTGACCGAACCCGTACGAGTGCTGCGGCAAGCGGGCGCGACCGTCGAGATCGTTTCGCAAAAGCGCGACCCGATCCAAGGCTTTAAGCACCACGATAAGACGATTAAAATAGACGTCGACAAGACGCTCGACGAAGTCTCGGCCGACGGTTACGATGCGGTGCTCCTCCCAGGTGGTGCGCTGAACGCCGACGCGATCCGAACCGACCCGAAGGCGCAACAGTTCGTACGGCAGATGAACGCGGCGGGCAAACCGATGGCGGTGATTTGTCACGCTCCATGGCTTCTGGTTTCCGCCGGCCTGGCAAAAGGCCGAACTCTGACGAGCTGGCCGACCATTGCCGACGACTTGCGCAATGCCGGCGCGAAATGGGTCGACCGCGAGGTCGTGGTGGATGAGAATCTCGTCACGAGTCGAGGTCCTCAGGACCTTCCCGCCTTTAATGACGCGATGCTCGCTGCGCTCCGCCGCACGGCCGCTCCGGTCTAAGCGCTTGCCAACAGCGGCTTTCGAGAGCGAACCGCAAGCGTCGGCCGCGGCAACGGTCTTGCGCGAGTTGGGCTTTAGCGCCGACGTCTTCGTGCGCGGCGCAAACGACTTCGAAGACCGCGCTCGGGATTTCTTGCAAGGCAATCCTCCGCCGTTTGAACCCAAGGCCATTTTGGTCAGCAACGACGCGGATGAGGAGCGCTTTCTCAGAACCGCGCAGCGCCATTACGGCATCGTCGTGCGCAGCGATCTCTGACCGCTCGGCAATGTCGCCGGCACGTTCGCGACCGTGATGGCTCATGTCCGCTGCTTCTTTTTTGCCGGCTCGCCTTTCGTTAACCAGTTTACGCTCCGCGGCGGCAGAGTGCCGCGGCTGCGATCTCTATAAATACGCAACGCAGACGGTTTTTGGCGAAGGTCGCGTCAAGGCGAGAATGATGCTCGTTGGGGAGCAGCCCGGCGACAGCGAAGACCGGCTCGGCCATCCATTCGTCGGCCCGGCTGGAAAGCTGCTCCATAACGCGATGGAACGTGCCGGAATCTCGCCGGACGACGTCTACGTTACCAACGCGGTCAAGCATTTCAAGTTCGTCGAGCGGGGTAAGCGGCGAATCCATGCCAAGCCGAGAGCGATCGAAATCCGCGCGTGCAAGCCGTGGCTCGACGCGGAGATTCAAGTCGTGCACCCCGCATTGATCGTGGCACTGGGCGCGACCGCGGCACAGTCACTCTTGGGCAGCGGTTTTCGGTTGCTGGCAAATCGTGGGCGGATCATCGCTGCCGTCCTGCCGCTACCGGTCCTTGCGACCGTTCATCCTTCTTCGATTCTGCGAGCGCCGGACGACACGACGAGGCACCGAGAAATGAACAAGTTCGTCGAAGATCTTCAAGTCGCACAGGCTGCCTGTGCGGCTTAGGGTATAAGCTGCGCATGCGTAACGTTCAAGAAGCGCGGGCCGGCTTCGCGGTGCTCGAAAACGGGCGCCACGTCCAGACGGCCGTGATGGTGCTCGAATCGGGCCAGGAGAGCGGGCCACTAGGAAACGACCATCCTTCGAGCGAGCAGGTTCTGTTCGTGGTTGAGGGCAGCGTGGAGGCCGTAATCGATGGCAAGAAGTTTGAGATGCGGGCCGGCGACAGCGCGATCGTTCCGAATGGTGCCCCGCACCAGTTTGCGAACCGCTCCAGCGAACGCGCGGTCACCTTTAACGTTTACGCGCCGAAGGCGTACTGATACTAGAGCGTCTGAACGTAGGCGGCGATGTCGCGAGTCTGCTTCTTATCTACCTGGGCGGGATAGAGCTTGGGCATCGGGGGCTCGGGGTCTTCGATCCACGAGGCGAGCGTTTCAAAGTTCATCCGTCGCGATTCGTCGCGAAGCGACGGACCAACGCCGCCGCCGGCGCCTTGCGCGCCATGGCAGCTCGCGCAGTAAACGGAAAAGAGCTTTGCACCGGCTCTCTTATCTCCGCCTTCCGTAGCGCCGGCACCGACGGCGACGGCGTTTCCTCCATACGACGCCGTCGTGCAGGCGCCGAGCAACAACGCGAGCCCGGCGGTAATCGATCGAGCGATGCCCATTGTGTTTGGAGTGTACCCGCCAACCGGCTGGGTAAAGAGCACCATGAGGCTGGCGGCAGCCGCTCTAGGTTTGTTCGCGTTTGCCCCACTGGGAGCGCGCGCCACCGACGACGGCGCGACGCTCTATTCGACGTATTGCTCGTCGTGTCACGGAGTTCACGGAGAGGGAACCCACCTCGCGCCCTCGCTCATCGGCAGGCCGGCGGCTTACGTTCACTTCATGCTCGATACGGGCCGAATGCCGGCACCAGCCGCGGGCATCAACGAAATTCCACGCGTACCGCGCTTCACGTACGCGCAGATCGACCAGATCGTCGGCTACGTGGCCGGCCTCTCGCCAAGGCCCGTGAACACCTCACTGCCTTTGCTGACATCGGGTAACGTCAACCACGGCCGAACGCTCTTTGCCGAGAACTGCGCGCAGTGTCATGGGGCGGTCGGCGACGGCGCCTCGGTCGGAACCGATAACGTCGCGCCCGATCTGGCGACGGCTACCGTCTTTCAAACCGGTGAGGCGATTCGCGCGGGTCCCGGCGTCATGCCGCGCTTCGGTCCCGACGTCTTGAGCGATCGAGACGTTGATGACATCGCCTATTACGTCAATTTCGTCGAGACGCACGCCGACGAACCCGACGGACCCAACGCCGGCGGCTTCCCGCTCGCGCACGTTGGACCGGTCGCAGAGGGCTTCATCGCATGGGTCTTCGGGCTCGGCGCGCTCGTTCTGTTCATCCGCAGCATCGGCACCGCCGGAGAAGAATCGTAGCGCCGGCTGTTACGCGCTTGCGGCCCTGCTTCGCCGCAGGCCGGTTTGCGCCGTCGTCGTTTTCGACGCGACCGAACCAAAGTTCTTAGCGTAGACGTGGGTGAACTCGGCTCCTAAGAGCATGATTTGCGCCGAGTAATTCACCCACACCAAAAAGACGACGAGGGCACCGAAGGCGCCGTATGTGGAAGAAATTCCGGTTCGACCGAGATACCAGCCGAGAAAAATTGCCCGACCACGAAAAGTAACGCCGTTGCCGCGGCACCAAGCCAGACGTCGGCCCACGCGATCTCGCACTCCGGCAGAAATTTGAATAACAATCCAAAAAGCGCCATGATGAGCGCAAACGACAGGACGAAGTCCGCGGCTTTGATGAGCGTCGGAAAGAACGGAAAAACGTGCGCGAGGGCGTGGCCGGCAATGGTGAGCATGGTATTGGCCCCGAGCGCCACGAGCAAGAGAAACGCGATGCAGAGGACGCCGGCGAACGACAACGCTCGCTCCCGCAGCATGTCCATGAGGCCGCGCTTCCTTGGTTCGACGTCCCACACGGTGTTGAGCGCTTCTTGCAACGATCCGAAAAGCCCGATCGCCGCCACGCCAAAGACAACCCAACTGATGATTTGCGCCAGTGGACCCGCGCGCTTTTGGGTGAACGTGGCCGAGACGATCGCGCGAATTCCGTCAGCAGCCGATTTCCCCGCCGTCTGCGACAAATAACCGTAAACGGTATCGAGCACGCCGCGGTGCTGCCCGAGAATAACGCCCGCAATTTCAACGATGACGATGATCAACGGCGCGATGGCAAATACCGTAAAGTACGCAATGGCCGCCGCAAGCCATTGCGCTTTATGGCGTTGAAAACCGGCGATGGTTTCTTTTCCTAAGAGAACTATTTCTCGGCGGAGTCGAGCCCGCTGCGCGCCCATTCCACGTCCTCTTTCACATTTTCAATGGTCTGCTCGGGAATAAATGGCGCGGCGCTCTGAATTTTTCGCTTGCCAACCAACGCCAGAATCGCCGTAATCGCCCCCCACACGATGGTGACGATGAGCGCGGCAAGCCATGGCGCGAGGACGAGCGAGATCGCCAAAATGAGCAGGGCGGTGAGTGAGCCGAGCGTCATCAACCCGGTCAGCGCCGAACCACCGACCATCCCGGCACCGACGCCGGCGGTTTTCGCTTTTTCAGCCAGTTCCTGGCGCGCAAGCTGCAGCTCGCTGCGGACGAGTACGCCGAGGTCTTCCGAAAGCTTCTTGATGTCCATAATTCCCCGCCGAGCGTTGGAGTATTTGGGAAACCGTACCCACTCCCCGACGTCTTCAACAACGGCGGCCAAGCGCTACGTTCGCGCGCTCTCGGCCCCTAAACGCCAAAAGCAGAGCAGCATCCCGATAAGGCCGGCGATTCCCAGCAGTGGCGACCACAACATGCCCGTCATCATGGCCAGCGCCGATACCGCGATCAAAATCGGATAGGGCGTCTCCGTCGTAAAGATGCCGAGGTCTTCACCGGCAACCTCTTCGTTGCGCTCGTTTGGGTAATCGCCCTCGAGGTCGGCGTCGCGCTCGGCGACGACGGCGTAAAGAGCGGCGAAACTCAGTGCCGCCGCCATGATTCCCAACAGCGCCGTACCGGCGCCCTCCTCGTGCGCGATGAAGAAGTACGCGATTGCGACCGCGCAGCCGAAGGCCGCCGAAAATCCAAAGAGGCCGACGAATGACTTCACCGGTGCGGAGCCTCGGACGGAATGAGGTCCCAAACCGGACGCCGGCTGCGAATCGGCGGCAGCTCTTCAAAGTTGAACTCAGGCGGCGGCGACGACGTCAGCCATTCCAAACTATAGCCGCCCCAAGGATTAGCCCCCACGGGCAGCCGCTTGTAAACCGAAATCGCAACATCCACGAAGAACAAAATGGCGCCGACCGCGATAAGCCAAGCTCCCGCGGTCGCTATCGCATTGAGCAATGCGAGATGCCCCATCGGCGGATACGTGAAGACGCGGCGCGCCATGCCCTCCATGCCCATGAAGCCCATCGGGATGAACGTCGCGTTAAATCCCGCGAACATGAATGCGAATACCCAGCGGCCAAGGCGCTCATCGAGCTTGATTCCGAACATCTTCGGGAACCAGAAATAGAGCGCGGCAAAAAGCGCAAACATGCTGCCGCCGCCGAGCGTGTAATGGAAATGCTGTACGATAAAGTAGCTGTCATGTGCCTGATAGTCCAGCGGCGGTGAAGCGACCATCACGCCGGTGATTCCGCCGATCAAGAAGTTGAGCAGGAAGCCGATTGAAAAGAGCATCGGCACCGAGAATTCGATCGAGCCCTTCCACATCGTTCCAATCCAGTTAACGAACTTGACGCCCGTCGGCACGGCAATCAAGAACGACATTGCCGAAAAGAACTCGTTGCTGACCGCCCCGGTCGTGAACATGTGATGGGCCCAAACGCCGAGCGAGAGGCCCGCGATCGCAAAGGCGGAGATGACCATTCCAACGTAGCCGTAGACCGGCTTTCGAGAAAACGTCGCGATGATCTCCGTGACGATCCCGAAATACGGCAGGATCATGACGTAGACTTCGGGATGGCCGAAGAACCAAAAGAGGTGCTGATAGAGAATCGGATTCCCGCCGTAGAGCGGATCGAAAAAGTGGCCGCCCATATGCCGCTCGATGAGAGCCATCGCAAAGACGGCTGCGAGCGACGGGAAGGCCATGAGGACGAGCAGCGCCGTGGCGACCATCTCCCAGGTGAAGATGGGTATGCGCCACATCGTCATTCCCGGCGCGCGGAAGAGAAATATCGTCACCAGGAAGTTTATCGACGTGATAATCGTCGAGACGCTGGCCATCAACAAGCCAATGAACCAGAGGTCCTGACCGGCGCCGGTCCCTTCATATAATTCATTGAGCGGAGCATAAGCGGTCCAGCCGGCCGCCCCCGCCCCGCCATAGGTCGCTAAGCCGGCGAAGACGGTGATGCCGCCCAACACGAAGAGCCAAAGACCCGTCGCGTTGAGCCGCGGGAAAGCCACGTCGGGCGCGCCGATCTGCAGCGGAATCAAAAAATTCGCCAGCCCGATTCCGAACGGTGCAATGACGAAGAAAATCATCGCCGTTCCGTGGAGCGTGAAGACTTCGTTATAGACGTGGCGCGACAAGAACGTGTTGTCCGGAACGGCGAGTTGGGTCCGAATCAGCAGCGACAGAATGCCGGCCGCGCAGAAAAAGCACATCACCGCGACGATGTACATGATGCCGATCTTCTTGTGATTCGTCGTGGTGAGCCACTCGATCATGGCGTTACCGCCCCCCGAGAGCCAATAAAGCGATCGTACGCGGCGCGTGGCACGACCTGAACCCTAAATGACATCAGGGCATGGTCGAGCCCGCAATACTGCGCGCAGCGGCCGGGATATGCTCCCGTGCGATTTGGAGTGAGATCGAAGACGTTCGTCATGCCCGGAATGGCGTCACGCTTGAAAAGGAAGGCCGGCACCCAGAAGGAGTGCGTGACATCGGCCGAACGCAGATCGATCTCGGTGGTCTCCCCTTCGGGCAGATAGAGCGTCGGGGGCGACGTTGGAGTTCCAAACGTAGCGATGCCGCCGGGATACTCGAAACGCCAAGACCAGCGGAAAGCGGTAACGGCAATCTTGCCGGCAGGATCGGCTACGACGTGGTCGACCGGCATCTCGATGGCGTACGTCACGCCAAAGAGTCCACCGACCATCAACAGCGGAAGCGCGACGTAGAGCAGCTCCAGCGGCGTGTTCCCGCTGAACTGCTCGGGCCGGTCATTCGTCCGCCGGCGATATCGAAAGATGCACCAGAAGATGCACGCATAGACGAAGAGTCCGACGAAAATGCCGGCCCCGATGAAGACGTACCAATCGGTACGCATGAGAACGCCGTGGCTGGAGGCCGGATTCATCAGCCAGTTCACATTCGAGTTTTACCCCGAACTTAAACGTGGTGTAGGAGGCCCGCTCGACGGGTAGGACGAGGCATGGCCACTTCGGCGAAGGATAGCGCTAGGTCGCTCGCGCCGTTGCCTATTCGCGCGCACCCCCTCGTCCTCGGAGTGGTGCTCTTCCTGGCTTCAGAGCTGATGTTTTTTGCGGCGCTCTTCGCCGCTTACTACGAGCTGCGCGCCAATCGCGCGCAGTGGCCGCCCCCGATGGTTCAGCTCAAGCCGATTGAAGCCGGATACGGGACGTTTTTACTCTTCGTCGCCTCGGTCGTCATGGTCTTGGCGACCAAAGCGATGGACCGCCAGAATATGCGGGCAGCCCGCTGGTGGACGCTTTGCGCGATCGTCGCTGCAATTGGTTTCGTGTTGGAAGCGATGCACGGTTACGCCAACGATACGTTTGGAATTTCGACCAACGCCTATGGCTCGATCTACTACGCAATGACGGGGTTCCATTTGCTTCACGTCATCGCGGGCATCGGTATTTTGACCGCGCTGCTCGTCGGCATGCGCAGCCGCGCCCTACAGGTCAACCAGCGGGCCGGCGCGGAGGCAATGACCTACTACTGGCACTTCGTCTTCATCGTCTGGGTCGGAATCTTCGCCACCATTTATTTCGTGCGATGAAAAAAGACGCCGCGATCGCCTCGGCGCTCTTCGTCGCGATCCTCGGGAGCGCCATCTTTATCGCCGCTTACTTCACCACGGCCGATCGCCTCTTTGAAGGCCTCGGCCTCGCGATAGCCGCCGCCGGTTTGTGCGCGGCCGCGGTCGGCTGGGCGTTTTGGATCATTCCCGACGAGCAAGTCGTCGACGAAATCGACACCTATCCGTCGCCGCCCGGCGAGCGCGCCGCCCAGAGCGGCGAAGTCGCCGAGGACGTGCGCGAGGTGACGCGTCCGCGCGTGCTCGTCGGGCTGCTGGGCGGCGCGCTCGCGTCGTTTGCAGCGGCGATGATTCTACCCATTCGCTCGCTGGGGATTGCGCCCGACGATCTGCTCTTTCACACGCGCTGGCGTAAGGGGAGGCGGGTGGTTCGCGAAGACGGCAGCCTCGTCCACGTCAACGACCTAAACGTCGACTCCACGGTCACGATCTTTCCAGAGGGTGCGACGGAAGACGCGCAGTCGGTCGCAACCCTGATCCGCGTTCGGGAAGAAACCGCGGGAACTGCGAGCGGCTACATGGTCTATTCGCGGCTCTGTACGCACGCCGGCTGTCCGGTTGCCCTCTATCGAGCCGATGTCAAAGAGCTGATATGCCCGTGCCATCAGTCCGTCTTCGACGTACTGGCAAACGGCGCGGTCGTCGCGGGTCCCGCCGATCACCCGTTGCCGCGTCTGCCGATCGAAGTCAGCGACGATGGCGTGCTGCGCGCGACCGGCGATTTTCCCGATCCGGTCGGCCCCGGTTTTTGGGAGCGCGGATGATAGAACGTTTTTTGCTCTGGGTCGACGACCGGCTGGGAACGGCGCATTTTCTGCGCCATGCATTGCGCAAGGCCTTTCCCGATCACTGGTCGTTCATGCTCGGCGAGATCAACATCTACATGTTCGTCATCTTGCTTGCCACCGGAACCTTCCTGGCAATGTTCTTCGACCCCAACATGTCCAAAACGGTTTACAACGGGCCGTACACGCTGCTCGACGGCGTCCGCATGTCGTACGCCTACCGCTCGGTCATGGCGCTAAGCTTTGAGGTGAACCTCGGGCTTTTGGTTCGACAGATCCACCACTGGGCCGCGCTTCTCTTCGTCGCCGGAATTGCGGTCCACATGGGACGCATCTTCTTCACGGGAGCGTTTCGCAAGCCGCGCGAGATCAACTGGGTGATCGGCTTTCTGCTCTTCTGGCTGGCGATTTTTGAAGGTTTCTCCGGATATTCGCTTCCCGACGATCTCCTCAGTGGCATCGGGCTGCGAATCGCGGTTGCGGTGCTGCAATCGGTGCCGGTTGTCGGCACTTGGCTCAGCTTTCTCCTGATCGGCGGCGTCTATCCCACAAAACAGCTCGTCGGGCGGCTCCTCACACTGCACATCTATCTGGTGCCGTTCGCCTTGGCCGGATTGATCGCGTTGCATCTGATCGTGCTTTGGCGCCAAAAGCACTCGCAGTTTCCCGGGCCGGCCAGAACCGAGGGCAATGTCGTCGGGTCGCCGCTCGTTCCCAAGTACGCCGCGAAGTCGCTGGCCCTGTTCATGGCCGTTATCGCGACGGTGTGCGCGCTCGGCGCGCTCGTTCAAATCAATCCGATCTGGCTGTGGGGCCCGAACGAGCCTTGGAACGCCGTCAGCCCGGCGCAACCCGATTGGTACGTCGGCTGGCTCGAGGGTGCGCTTCGTCTTGGACCGCCCTTCGCCGTCCACATCTGGGGACACATGATTCCCTCACCGTTTTGGCCGGCGGTGCTGCTCCCTCTGGTGCTCTTCGCGGTTTTTCTCGTTTGGCCGTGGATCGACGCCGCGATTCGCAAGGATTGGGGCGCGCATCAACTGCTCGATAATCCGCGCGACGTGCCGTGGCGCACCGGCGTTGGCGTCGCGATCTTCATCTTCGCGTTCGGCTTGACGTCCGCGGGCGGCGACGACGTTCAGGCCCGCTACTTGCACGTCAACATCACCACGATCGTGATCTTCTATCGCGTCTTCTGCATAATCGGACCGATCCTCGGCTTCTCCGCCGCCTATGCAATGGCGAACGAATTGCGCGAGCGCGCCGGCGTGCATAAGGCGTCGCGCATTCGGCTACGCCGCAACGTCCGGGGCGGATTCGAAGAGGAGCCGCTGCCGTGAACGCGATCTCGAAAACGGTGCTGTTCCTCGCGGCCGCGCTGCTCGCCGGAACTGCGGCGGTGGGACCTCCGCTCGATCGCCTCGCCGACACGTCGTTCGCGTGGCACATGGTGCAGCATCTCGCGCTGTTCTATGTGGTGACGCTTTTGCTGCTGCTGGCACGGCCATTCGACGCCCTCGCGCGAATCGCCGGAAAGCGGTCGACCGCGGCGTTGGTGCGCATCACGCGCCCGCTTGGAGCGCTTGCGCTGCCGCCCGTCGCCTTGGTCATCTTCGTATCGACGCTTTGGGCAACTCACTTTTCACCGCTGTACGAGCTTGCCTTGAACGACGCGTGGGCGCACGTCGCCGAGCATGCGCTCTACGTAGCGGCCGGCGTCGCCTTTTGGCTCCCCGTCGTTGCGCCGCCGCCACTTCGCCCGCTCGGCTATCCCGCGCGATTGCTTTATCTCGTCGTCGCGCTGCCGCAAGGCGCGCTTCTCGCCATGGTCATCGCAAGCGCCCGCGAGCCTCTCTACCCGCACTACGCCGCTGCCGCCGGTTCGCGCGCGGCCGCGCTTGCCGATCAAGGCAACGCCGCGGCCGCGATGTGGATACTGGGAGGCCTTGTGGTCCTCGGCGCGCTCCTGATTACCGTTGCCGCCTGGGCGCGTCGCGAGGCCGAGCCGGCTCCCGCACGAGCTCAATCACGCAGAACCCCAGTGCATCCAGATCGATCGCGAAGCCCACTTCGAGCTTTCGCGCGTCCAAGCTCTCGCGCTCGATCCATTCGCCGATCAAGCTCGTGAAATAGCGGACCCGATACCGCCCGCGCGGCGGTCGAGCGAAGCGAAGCGGCGTGGTAACGGTGCGCGTCGCCGTGTTACCTATGAAGAGGATAAACTTGCCGCGTCGCTGCAGCGCGATCTCGGTGACGTCGTCGCTCAAGCGCAGCATGGGCGTCACATCGCGGTCATACATTTCAAGACTCAATTCGGAAGCGCACGTAAAGCTCGCGTAGAGCTTGGGTACGGGAATGCGGGCGACAAACCAGGTGAGGCGTTTGCCGCGAACAGACACGTTACGAGCGCCAAGCCACTTCCACTGCGGCGCAAGGCGAGGATTGCAGACCAGTTGCGCACCCCGGATTTCGAGACCGCATGCACCCTCGATCGCCGACCACACGTAGCGGGGCGGATACCAAGGCGAGAGCATCATTCCTTGGTTCGCGAGCGTCTCGCCGTGCAGCCACTCCGAAAACTGGCCCGGGACCGTGTTATTTCGTCCGGGGTCGCGCGAATAGTGCTGGAAGCTCGTGCCGAGCGCGTAGGCCATAAAGCCAGGATTGAAGCGCGCTGCCGCCATTGCATAAAGGAAGGTGCCCCCGACCCAGACTCCACCGAGTAGGCCCCAACTTTGGATGGGACTATATTCGAGATCGTCGCGGCTAACAGTCCGAATACCGGCCTCGGTCCAAAACGACGGGACGCTGAGCCGGCTGACAATGCGCGCAGCCGTGTCGTGTTCGGCGACGCCGAGTACCACGGGAAAGAGCATGTCGACGGTAACCTTTGAGCGCGGCCGGCCGTCAACGTCGATGTTGAGATAGTACAGTCCGGTGTTGGGATCGATGAGGTGGCGGTTTATCGCCGCACGCAACGCGAACGCCTCGCGTTGGAAGCGGTGCTTGTCCTTCTCCTTCCCCAGCGCCTCTGCCATCATCGCCATCGCGGCGAAGGCCGCGTAACATTCGGAGTTCACTTCCGTCGACGCGCCGGAGATTCGGTAATCGTCGATGATGTTGCGCCACCCCACGATGCCCCACATGGAGGTCTTCGTCGACGTGCACCAGATGAGGCCGCGCGCGTCGCGCTGGTCGAGCAGGTATTCCGCCGCGCGTTTGGCGGCGGCGTAGGACTCGCGTAGGAACTCGATGTCGCCGGTCACGAGATGATGATGGTTCAACGCCAGGATAATCAGCGGCGTGTCGTCATTCACGTTCAAGCCGTAGTCGTTGGCTTCGCCGTTGCGAACGTCATAATACTCGACAATTTTGCCGCTGTGTTGAGCGTTTCGAAAATACCAGCGCAACGATTCGCGCGAAAAATCCGGCGTGACGTAATCGGAGCCGAACGCGAACGAAGCCGTGTCCCGTCCCACACTATTGTTCGTGCGGGTTGGATCGTTGACGAAACACCAGCCCGTCGGCGTATAGAGCTCCGTGCGCAACATGTTCGCCTTCGCCCACAGCACGCCCCGGTTGACGTTGGCGTCGGGCGTCACGACGACCGCGCGTCCGAGCACCTCGTGGTAGTGGCGGCGCGTTGCGACAAGCGCGGCCTGTGCAGAAGGCGCAGCCCGGTAGCAGCGGCGCGCGCCGGAAGCGCCCTGCGGCGAGCCGACGAGCGTGAACCACAGGCGCCGACGGCTCGCCGGTAAGAGACGGTGCCGATGATGGAAGAGCGCGATCGGATCGGCGGCGTCACGGATAACGGAGTTTGAAAGCTTGCCCGCAAAGTGTGGACGCGTCACCTTGCCGTGGTCGCCGCTTACTTCAAAGCTCGCCGGCGCGCTCGAAGAGCCTATCGCTCTTCCCTGGTTGCGATCTGAGCCATTCCACGCTACGAAGGCACGAAGCACCTGATCGTAGGTTGCGCGCACGTCACGCAGCGTGTTGCCGCGCAGAAGTGCGCCCGTGAGACTGTCGAACTCGTGCGTTTCTTGCGAATCGTTGCGCAATTCGACGATCAGGTACGCCGTCAACGGATCCACTTTGTTGCCACGCGGCTTGCCGTTGAGGACGAAGAGTCTTTCGACGACGGTCACGCCCTCATCGATGCGATACTCGTACTCTTGCGAATCCGTGTGGATTCGGAACCTACCGCCCACTTTGGCGCGAGCCGCACCGGAGGGCGCATCCCAAAACTGAATTGAGACGCCGCAAAGAAGCGTCAGCCCCAGGTCAGAGGAGTAAAACTTGTCGATTGCCCCCGAGGCCTTGATGACGATGGCGCCTTTTGGGCCGCCGAGCGTACTGCCGACGGCGAGCTGCGTATCGTCCACCTCATAAGCAGCGATTCGTTCGCCGGAACCAAAGATTCGAGCGCTCACGGCAAAGTCGATTGCTTGCTTTAGAGGGCCGCTCCTCCTATCCGCCAATTCGCTCCGGCGTGCTCACGCTTGCAATCGAAACGTCCTGCGACGACACGGCTGCGGCAGTGGTTCGCGATGGGCGCGACGTGCTCTCGAGCGTCGCGACCAACCAAGACGCCTTTCATGCGAAATACGGCGGCATCGTTCCCGAAATCGCCAGCCGCCGGCACGTAGCCTTGCTCTCCGCGGTGGTCGAAGATGCGCTGCATCGCGCGCGCGCGAGTTTTGCGGATCTCGATGGAATCGCGGTAACGCGCGGTCCCGGCTTGATCGGCAGCCTCGTCGTCGGCGTCGCGGCGGCAAAGGCCTATGCTTTCGCTTTGCACCAGCCGCTCTATGCGCTCAATCATCTGCACGGCCACGTCTTCGCGCCCTTCCTCGATCGTTCGGAGACCCCGCCGTATCCCTTCCTCGCGCTTTTAGTTTCGGGCGGACATTCGCAGCTCGTAGCCGTGCAGTCGGCGACGCGCATGCAGGTACTCGGGCGCACGCACGATGACGCTGCAGGCGAAGCGTATGATAAGACCGCGCGGCTTCTCGGTCTGCCGTATCCCGGCGGCCCCGCGCTGGACGCGTTGGCGCAACGCGGTGATCCGCGTGCCTACGCCTTTCCCCGCCATCGGCCTGCGGCCGACTCGCTCGATCTCTCGTTTTCCGGGCTCAAGACCTCGGTACGTTACTTCTTAGAATCGCAAGCCGGCCGAAATGCCAAACCCGAAGACGTCGCGGCTTCGTTTCAAGCCGCGGTGGTCGAGATGCTAATGACGCGCCTGCAAACGGCTTACGAACGCGACTCTTATCACGCGGTCGTGCTTTCGGGCGGCGTCGCGGCGAACTCCGCTCTTCAGACGGCGTTCCATTCTTGGAGCGCGCGCAACGGCATCGCCGCTTTCATGCCGTTGCCGAAGTACTGCACCGACAACGCAGCGATGATTGCCGCGGCGGCCCATTACCAGCGTGACGCGGTTCGCGCCGATCCGCTGACGCTCTGCGCCGACCCAAACTTGCCGTTTGCGCCGTCAGCCTGAGCACATTCCCACCGCCGGCCAAGCAATTTGGCGTTATTTGCAGCGGGCGCACCCGCGGCGACCGCTTGTCGCCCAGGCTGGCTTGTCGTAAGGCAAATGTAAGGCACAGGATGATACCCTTACGCCACCAATCCCGACTTAATTATCCGGAGCAAGGAGCGATCATGAAACAAAATCGGTGTTCTATCCCCCGCGTAGCAGCGAGAGCCCTAGGCGAACTAATGCCGCGTCTGCTGGGTGCAATCGTGGTTTCATGTCTTGTTACTGGCTGCGCGCAATTCCCAAATCCTACAGCTCAAACGGCCACTGCTAACGCTTATACGGTAGGGCACGTCGCTTCGCCAAGCAACATCAGTCCCGACCGCCCGGGTTCCAGAGATAGGAAGACTGAACACCTTGGGTCTCGGAGTGTACACAACGGGAATTGCGGGGGAGATGGTATTGAAAGTTGGTGCTATTTTAGCGTGAAGGGCGGAACGGCAGCCGGGCCTTTTCCTGGAACGTTTAACGCACACGTACAATTTAGGTCGCGCTGCCAACCCACTTTTGGTTGCGGCTCGAGCTTTTCTGAACGATTCACCATTATCTCAGGATCATCGAGATTTTCGGGAAACATAGACGCGTCGGGCGAACCCCCGGGTGTCTTTGAGTACACGACTGACAATGGGTATTCGGGAAAGGTAAAAATTTACGCTGCGGGCCTGCCGCGGGACCGTTTCAATGAGAAGTTTTACGGAATGTAGTACTGGACTTCGTAACGATGGCGGCGGCACACAGGATCGCCATTTTGTAGTCCCGACCGAACAGGCGCCTGTGCTAGCGGTGCAGATGGGGGCGGCTATTACGGCGGTGTAGCGATATGGGCGGTGGCTCCGGTTACGCGAAGCCGAGTGCAAGCAACGTGTCCTCGCAAACAGGCGTCAATAGCGGCAACGGATCTGTTCCGATTTGGTGGGGACATAGAAACAACAAAGAGTGCGGATTGCACAAACGGCCCTAGTCGCTAAGCATAACGGTAGTGCGCTGGGGCGAAAGCGCTTTTGGAATCGCGGTCGGAGGGGCTCGAACCCCCAGCCTACAGGTTCGAAGCCTGTTGCTCTATCCAATTGAGCTACGACCGCTCGCTCCATCACTGAGTGTAGCATAGAGATCCCGCCTCGTTGGCGGCACTTTCACGCGCCCATCTTCATCCGGCCGCGCCAGCAGCGACTGAAAGACGCCGATCCGGCCGACGTTGAAGCCTTGCGCGCTTCCGGCCAGGTAGAGGCGCCACATGCGGTAACTCGCCTCACCTGCGGCAGCGATTGCCTCGCTGCGATTGCGCTCGAGATTCGCAGTCCAGGCGCGTACGGTACGCGTATAGTGCTCGCGCAAGTTCTCGACGTCGCGCACTTCAAAACCGATTTCCTCGGCGATGCGTAAGGAATCGGCGACCGCAACGAGTTCTCCGTCGGGGAAAACAAAATGACCCAAAAATCCCCGCTCCGGACCTCGGCGGCGCCGCCCGGGGCTTTGGTCGGCGATTGCGTGATTGAGAAAGAGTCCGCCCGGACGCAGCGCGTCGTAAGCGGACTGGAAGTATTGGGAAAAACGCGCACGCCCCACGTGCTCGAACATGCCGACGCTCACGATCTTATCGAAACGCTCGCATCCCAGCTCGCGGTAATCGCGCAGCTCGACGCGGGCCCGATCGCCCACGCCCGGCAGCCGCGATATGCCGTTGCGCCTCTTCCTGCTGTAGCCGGCTCAACGTGATTCCCAGCGCCTGCGCTCCCGACTGCGCGGCCCGAATAACCAATGCGCCCCAGCCGCAGCCGATGTCGAGCAGCCGTTCGCCGGGACGTACCCGCAGTTTGCGCAATAGGTAGTCGAGTTTCGCCGATTGAGCTGCATCGAGCGACTCGATGCCTTCATCCCAATACGCGCACGAGTAGACCATTTCCCGATCGAGAAAGCTGCGGTAGAACGCTGCGGGCTGGTCATAGTGGAATCCGATCGCCGCGCGATCCCGCGCGCGTGAGTGCACTCTTCCGCGAAGGTGAGCTTCGCGTAAGCGCGGTATCGCCTCTTTCGGCAACTTGCGCAGCACGCGAAGCAGCCGCATGATGTTGGCGAGACCGAGCGACGCGCTCGCGCGATAGATGGTATCGACGGCATGCTCCAGATCGCCATCCACGTCGAGCAAACCAGCGCCGAAAGCGCGCCCAGCCGAAAGATCGATCGGCGGCGTGAAGGCCGAGCGGAGCGCTCCCGGAGCGTTGACCTGCAAAACGAATCGCTCGTCGTTTGATGCGCGCACGCGCGTTCCGTCCCACAGCCGAGCTCCGAAGTCGCGTCCATACTCTTCTCCGAAGAGCAGCCGCAGCACCGCGGCGGCGAGCCGGGCGTGCGGATCGCTCGACGCGAATCGTTCAGCGATCAAATGCGACGATTTGATTCGCCTCGCGATGGCTTGTCCAAAACTTCGAGCCGTCGTAGGCGAGCGAACGGGCCGCAAACGGGATTCGAGCAAGATCTTCGGCTGCATTGCCGTCGTTTGCGGAAACTCGAGTGAGGAAATAGTCGTCGGTCTCTTCGCGATCGGTCGTAACGAGGTAAAAGCTCCCGTCCATGTAGCATTGTCCGCAGATTTCATGCGGCACGTCGATCTGGCGTACGATGTTACCCGACTCGTCGAGGCCCAGGATCCGGCGGTTGTACCACTGACTGAGGTAGAGACGCGTGCCGTCGTAGCTGAGCTGCGATCCCGTCGCGTCGGGACAATCGATGGCGCCCTGCGACTTAAAACCATGCCCGGGAACGAAGCGGCGGATAACGCGATCGTCGTCTTCGCCCATCCCGCAAACGACGCGCAGTTCGTCGCCGACGACCGTCATACCCCAGGGTTTGCCGGGAGCGTTCTCCTCCTCGATGAGAGTCCATTGGCGCGGATCGATCGCGTAAAGCCGATTGGTCTCGATCGATCCCATCCAGAGCTTTTCGCCGTCGAAAGCGAGCGCCTGGGGACGCGGTGCGGGCGACGGCAGCCGCAGCGTCTCGGTTACGTTGTGCACGCTGAGGAGCTTACGTCGTGAGCTGTTGACTACCTCTCCCCTCGTTTATGTGGATCGTGTGCCACGAGACGCATGAAGTCGTCGCACGCGAGTTCATCACGCGGCCGATGAGCGCGGCGACGGTGCGAGGATTATTGGCTGGTGCCGCCGGAAGACCGAGCGTGCCCATCGTTCCCCTAACGCAAGCGCAGCCCGTGAGACCCGGCGGAAGCTTCGATTACGTCGCAATCGATGCGCAGCGCCGTCGCGTTTATGCCGCGCACGGCGGGGGCGGAGGCTTGATGATTGCGGATGCCGACACCGGCAGCGTGCTCGGCATCGTCAAGGTCGGGCCGATGGCAGGCGTTGCCGTCGATTCCGCAACCGGTCATGTATTTACCGGCAACGGCCGAGGGCGCTCCGTGAGTGAAGTGGATCCCAGCGCGCAGACGATCCTGCGCACGGTTGCCGTTGACGGTGCGGTCGACGCGATCGCGTACGATCCCGGTATCGGCCGCATCTACGCAGATGAAGACAACGGCACCCGCCTCTTCGTCATTGATTCGAAAACGTTCAAACAAATCGCCACGGTCAATCTGCCGGGTCACAAACCCGAATATCTTCAGATCGATCCCGAAACGCACGACGTCTACCAAAATATTTCCAGCGACGACCCCGCCGTAAGCCGGATCGTCGTGATCGACGCGAAGTCCTTAAGAGTCGTGCGCTCGATTCCGACGCCATCGCTTGCGAGCAATCACCCATTGCAATATGACGCTGAAGATCACGCGCTCTTGGTGGCCGGCGAGAATAGGGTTCTTGCCGTCTACGATCGCACGGGAAACCTTCTGCACAAGATTACCTATCCGGGGCGCGTCGATCAGTGCAGTTGGGAACCCTCGCGGAGATGGCTAGCCTGCGCCGGCGGCGGCATCACCCTCTACTCGTACGACGGCAGCTCCGATCCGAAGCTCCTTGGGACGTTGCCGATCGCGCAAGGCATGCATACCACCGCCATCGATCCAAGCACCGGCACGATCTGGACGGTATGGAGCGACCGCGCGACCGGGTCGGCGTCAATTCAGGGATTTACGTACAAGCCCTAAGGCCGTGGTGAAGGCGATGAGGCGGGGAACACGTTGCTGCAGAGCGCGGCACTCGACATCACCGCGTTTGCGGCTTCGTTCTCACGCGTGGCAGTCTGGTCGATGGTCCAATGAAGGGCTTCGAGCAAGCGCGTGACGGGATTATAACCCAGCGTCAAGCCAGGCACGTTTGCCAAGTCGATGTCGTATGGATTGGGCGGAAGGCCGGCATAGTTTGGGTTCGCTGCGAGCGGGTTTAGGGGGGCGGGCGTCGAGATCTGTGCTCCGGTCAGATCCGGCTGGGCGATGGAGCTGATGTACTCTTCGCCGGCATGCTGTAAATCCGCCATCTGCTGCGTATCAACAAAGCCGCTGATGATGTCGAGCGACGCGTTCTGAACGGCGAGTGCCTTGAGCAGCTTCTCGCGAATCTTTTGAAGCTGTTTGTCGTCGTCTTGACGCCCGGTACCCGTGAGAAGCGGCGGCGAATCAAGCATTGTTTGGATTGCGATGATGTTGTTGGCGATCGGACGAATCAGATTTTCCATTCCCTGCAGCGCCATATTCTGCGACGGGTTCAACGAGCCGCCTGGATCGCGCCCTGCGGGGTTGTTCGATGTTGCCGTTGAGTTGGGGTCCTCGAGAGCGGCATCGTTGTACCGCTTGAACAGGCTCGGGCTTTTTTTGATCGTCGCATCGTTTTGCAGCATCATGCCGATGGCCGGCGCGATGTGCTGGTGAAGCTCGGCACAGAGCGGGCGGGTGACGATGTGGTAAATCTGCGGCGGCGGCGTTGGCGTCGGCGTAGCGCCGGCCGCGAGCAGCACAACCATCAGTGAAACCGCTACTCGCAACACGAAAGCTCCTCTACGGCTACGACGTCCGGCGATACCTGCCTGTGACGGCAAGCAGGCTCAAATATACCGGCTTAGCCAGTCCAAAATGAGGTGAAGGCGCTCGACTCGGTGGACGGGCGAGCCGGTGCGCGAGAGGTCGTGATTTTCATTAGGAACCACGACGTATTCGACCGTACGCCCGAGTATCTTCAGGGAGGTGTATTCCTGGAGCGTCTGATCGACCGGCGAACGCGTATCCTCGTCGGAGTGAAGAATCATCAGCGGCGTATGCACGTTCGCAACGTACGTCAGCGGCGAAAATTTGGCGTAGTCGGTGCTTGCCGGATCCCACGGCGATCCCCAGTTGTAATAGCCTCCACCTAATCCGTTCTTACCGGCGAAATCGGCCGCGAGGTTTTCACTCCGCAGGTTGCTGACGGCACGCTCGGCCACGGCTACTTTGTAACGATCGGTGTGCGCGATTACCCAGAGCGTCGCGTATCCGCCGTAAGAGCCACCGAGTACGCCCAAGCGACTGGTATCAACGTCGGGCCGGCGGGCGGCCGCGTCCATCACCGCTTGGACGTCTTGGAACATCGCGTCCCCGTAGTCGTTTTCGAGCGTCTCTTCAAAAGCGTAGCCGTGTCCGCTGCTGCCTGCCGGATCGGAGAAGACGACGTTATATCCCATCGACGCGTACGTTTGAAATTCCGCAAAGAAGGTGTCGCCGAACTGCGTCTCCGGGCCGCCGTGAATGTCGAGAAGCGTGGGGTGCTTCGCTCCTGCGGCGCCACCGGTAGCGGGCATAAACCATGCCTGTACGGTAGAGCCGGAAGGATCTTTAACGGCGAACTCTTGCGGCTGCGAGAGCGTCACCGATGCGAGGTACGCCGCGTTGACGTTCGTGAGCTGACGCGGGACGCCGCCGTTTACGTTGACGACGTAGAGGTCGGCCGGATGCGTAAAGTCGCTGTACAGATATGCCACCCGGCTTCCATCCTGCGAAATGGTGCACGACCACGCCTCGCCCTTAGGCGGGGTGATGTTCGTAAGCGAGCCATCGCTCAAATCGAGTCTTCGAAGATTCGAATAGCCCGCGCCGTCCACGTTCAGCAGCGCCTCTTTGCTGCGCGGCAGCGCCCACCCGCAAAACCCGCCGCCTTCCTTCATATCGGCGAGCAGCGAATCTCCCCAGGAGACGGTATTGTGGGCGACGATGACTCGCCGATCGGAGCCGTCAGGGTTTGAAGAAACGAGCGCGGGCAACTCCGCTGCATCTTTCACGTCGCCGCTGAAGAGATAGACCCGATTGCCCGCGCTGCCGAAGAACAGGCCGTTGTTTGCCGGCAGAGGTGAGGCGACTCTCTGCATCGACCCGCCGGCGGACGGGATCGTATAGACGTCGCTACGGCCGCTATCGACCGATTCGTAGCGCAATGAGTCGAAGAGGATGGTGCGATCGTCGGGCGACCACGCATCAAAGCCTTCGGAGTAAATGCCGGAGGTGAGCTGCTTGGGCTGCGATCCGTCCGCATCGATCGTCCAAATATGCTGATGGTCGCGATAGGTGTAGCCCTGTCCGTTCGCCTCAAAGAACAATTGATTTATGACGCTGATGTCGCTCTTCTTCTGCGTGCTCTTCGGAGTAAAACCGGCTTTCCCAAAATCGACGTACGCGTTATGGGCTGCGTCGGTATTCGTAACGGTCAACGCGATTCGGTCGCCGGCGTGGGAAACGACCGGCGCCGAGGCCCCCTGCTTGATGTGCGTTAACTGGACGGCCGCGCCGCTCGAAAGCGTGTAGCGGTAGAGCTGACCTTTCTGTTTATCCAGCGTCCGAATGAAGACGAAGCTGCGGCTGTCCGGCATCCAAGCATAATCGCCGTCACCGACGCGTTTGGTAACGTTATGGGTCAGTCGACCGCTGGAAACGTCTACGAGCTCGATCGTCCGATCGTAGGTGTCTTTGGGGCCGTTCATGCGCGACGCCTCGACGAGCACATGAGCGCCGTCGGGGGCGATGACGGCGTTACTCAAGAACGTAAGCCTGAAAAGATCTTCCGGCTCGACGGGAGCCGCCGAAACGGC
>CAVRDR010000018.1:0-26239 GCA_963719905.1 Vulcanimicrobiota bacterium | reverse complement strand
TCGAAGCCTGGATTGCCGCTGTGGCGCAGAATGTCGCGCACGAAAAAGATCGTGGTTGCCGCTGCGCCGACCTCGACGACGAACATGACCGGATTGCGGGCCTGCCAGCGCGGATCGAGTTTCTTGAACGAATCGCTGAGGGCTCGCGTGATGATTGCCCGATCGAACAGCGACCGCGCCTTCGGACGCCGCTCCAAACGCCGTTGACTTAGCATCAGAACGTCTTTCCTTGCAGGACGAGCAGATGTTCTACGATTGGGCCGAGAGAATCGGCCGGTAGGAACGTGAGCGCGCCGACGATCACGATCACGCCAATGAGCAGCGCGACGAAAATTCCTGAATGCGTCGTGAACGTGCCCGAGCTTTCGGGAACCGACTTCTTTCCGGCTAATGCGCCTGCCAGTGCGAGCGCGGGAACTGCCACGGCAAAACGCCCGAACATCATGTTCACGCCGGTCATTAAGTTATAGAAAAGGTTTGGACCTAGCCCGGCGAACGCCGAGCCGTTATTGGCATTGGTTGAAGTAAACGCGTAAAGTATTTCCGAGAAGCCGTGCGGACCGCCGTTATTGAGCGTCGCCAAGCCTGTCGGCAGAATAGCAGCGATCGACGTTGGGACCAAGCAGAGCACTGGGGTTACCAGCGCCGCCAATATTGCGAACTGCACCTCTCTGCGCTCGATTTTTTTGCCGAGATACTCCGGCGTACGCCCGACCATCAAGCCAGCGATGAAAACCGTCAAGACGACGAAGACGATCATCCCGTAAAGGCCGCTGCCGACGCCGCCGAAGACGATCTCGCCCAGTTGCATATCGACCAGCGGGATGAGTCCGCCGAGGGGCATGTACGAATCGTGCATCGAGTTGACCGCGCCGCACGACGTATCCGTCGTGACGGTGGCGAAGAGCGCCGACGTCCCGATACCAAACCTGCACTCCTTCCCCTCCATGTTGCCGCCGCTTACACCCAGCTGATGAACGATGGGATTGCCGGCGGATTCGGCCCAATAAGCGACGCTAAAGCCCACGAAAAATAGAATTGCCATCGCGGCGAAGATCGCCCAGCCTTGGCGCGTGTCTTTTACCATCTTGCCGTACATATACGTCAGACCGGCTCCAAGGGAAAAGATCAGGAGAAGCTCGATGAAGTTCGTTACCGGCGAGGGGTTCTCGTTGGGCGAGGCCGAGTTAGCGTTGACGAAGCCGCCGCCGTTCGTGCCGAGCTCTTTGATCACTTCTTGTGAGGCCATCGGGCCGCCGGTAATCGCTCTGCGCGAAGCCCTCGATCGACCTTGCACTTTGATAGGCGTGGAAGTTCTGCGGGACCCCTTGCCAGACCAAAAAGAGTCCGATAACGATCGATACCGGTAGCAGCACGTAAAGCGAACAGCGAACCAGATCGACCCAGAAGCTCCCGAGCGTTTTTATATTAGTTCGCACGAGACCGCGCACGACTGCAACAGCGATCGCGATTCCGGTTGCAGCCGAAACGAAATTATGCCACGCGAGACCGGCCATTTGGGAAAGGTAGCTCATCGCCGTCTCGCCCGAATAGAACTGCCAGTTCGTGTTCGTTGTAAAGCTGACAGCAGTATTCCACGCCAAGTCGGGCGACATGTTATCGATATGAGCAGGATTGAACGGCAGCCACTTCTGCGTGCGCAACAGGATGTACAAATAGGCCAGGCCGATCAACGAGAAGGCGAGCATGGAGAGCGCGTACGCGTACCAGGTCATCTCCTCGTCTTCACGAACGCCGCACAGGCGGTAGATCAGCTTTTCTAGAGGAACCAGTACCGGACTTAGCCACGTCCGTTCGCCCGAGAAGACGCGCGCCATATACGAACCCAGCGGCTTGGTGAGCGCTAGAATGATCGCGAAAAAGGCGATGGCCTGCAGCCATCCGATCGACGTCATCAGAATTTCTCGGGACGCAGCATCGCGTAGATGAGATACCCTAAGCCGGCAACGGTAAGAGCGAGACCCAAAGCGTCATCGAAGCCCATCGCTAGACTTTCTCACAGCCGACCACGTAAAGGTCGAGCAGGACGAAACCCACGATCGTCAGCAGGATGACCCCTATTTCGAGAAGCACGCGCTTAGCATAGCCGACCGGTCGCGCGCGTGCTACCCGCCACTCGGATGATCCAAAAGGATGAGCCGGATGGATCATCCGAGTGACGGATGCTCGCATTCGCGCTCCGGCACCTATAATTGCAGGGCTATGCTACGTATCGCGATTCTTTCAGGAGCCGCCCTCGCATGGGCGAATGCCTTCATCGCCGGCCCCGCAATGGCGGTTCCGGCTGCCGGCACCTTCACCCTCGCCGACGCCGAGTGTTCCCAGCGATCCCTGCGGGTCGATTCTATCAATTGTAAATAGACCGACCGTTACTACCGGCGTTTGCACCGTACGTACCGGGCATTTCGACGTCGAAAACGGTTATACGAACACTACGACAACCGGCGTGGGCGGCGGCAGCAACGCGATCTACCCTCAGTCGCTCGTGCGCATCGGGACGGCCGATCCGCACCTGGATTTCGAGTTCGGCCTTCCCAGTTATGAAACGTCATCGGTCGGTCAGCCCACGATAACCGGCTCGAGCGACGTCAGTCTCGCTACGAAGTACGAGCTCGGCTACAGCTCGAATGCCGACTGGGGACTGTACGGCGCGATTACGTATCCGACGGGAAGTCGCACTTTTACCGCCGGAAATGCGCAGTTTACCGGAGATTTTGATTGGGGTTACACGATCAACTCTGAGTTCGGCCTCGCCGGCACTCTCAGCTTCAACGCCTTGAGCGGAGCGAACTCGGCCGGCGTCGCGCAATCCTACTTTGCATTTATTCCGAGCCTCGAACTCAGCGCTGCCCTTCCCGGCGGTCCGTCCCAAATCTCGGCGGAGTACGCCTACTATTCGGCCGCAGGGCCGGGCGTCCGATCCAAGAGCCTGATCGACTTCGTCTATCAGCGCGACTTCGGCAGCCATCTGCAATTTGACGCCGAGTATGGCTTCTCTCCGACGGTCGTGAACGGTCAAATGCAGCACTATATTGGAGCCGGACTCTCCTTCATGAACTAGGGAACGACATGAGGTCTGCCTAACGGCGAGCCTTATGAATACTGCGTCGATTCCAGTCAATGTCGGCAACACCGGCTTCATGCTGCTCTGCGCGAGCCTCGTCATGCTTATGACGCCGGGACTTGCCTTTTTCTACGGCGGCCTGGTCCAGCGCAAGAACGTGCTTACGATCATGATGCAGAGCTTTATGTCGCTCGGATGGACGACGGTCTTGTGGTTTGCCTTCGGATACTCGGAAAGCTTCGGCCCGGACTGGCACGGTATCATCGGCAACCCGGCGACCTATGCCTTCCTGCGAGGCGTAACCCTGCACACGATGTTCACCGGGAATGACGCCGGAATACCGCTCGTTGTGCACATCGCCTATCAGATGATGTTCGCAATCATCACGCCGGCACTCATCACCGGCGCCTTTGCGAATCGTGTGACGTTCAAGGCGTATTTTTTGTTCCTAACCGCCTGGCTGATCTTCGTCTACTTTCCGTTCGTGCACATGCTGTGGAGTCCGAACGGCATTCTGGCGAGCTGGGGTGTTCTCGATTTCGCCGGCGGCATCGTCGTGCACGCGTCGGCGGGCTTTGCGGCACTAGCGTCGGTACTCTACGTCGGACGCCGCCACGTGATCGAGAACAAGCCGCACAACGTTCCGTTGATCGCACTGGGGACCGGGTTGCTGTGGTTCGGATGGTACGGCTTCAACGCAGGCTCGGAGCTGCGCGTCGACTCGGTAACGGCCTCCGCTTTTCTCAACACGGACATCGCCGCTTCTTTTGCCGCTATTGCCTGGCTGCTCGTCGAGTGGGCCCGTGGGCGGCAGCCGAAATTCGTCGGCTTGCTGACCGGCGCGGTCGCAGGCCTCGCAACGATCACGCCCTGCGCAGGTTACGTTTCACCAACGACTGCAGTGATCGTCGGCATCGCGGCGGGCGTGGTCTGCTATTTTGCGGTCGCGCTCAAGAACGGGCTAGGTTGGGACGATGCGCTCGACGTCTGGGGCGTGCACGGCGTGGGAGGCTTCCTCGGCATCGTCCTGCTCGGCGTCTTTGCGTCGACGCTTTGGAATCCCAACGGCGCCGACGGTCTTCTCCGCGGGAATCCTGCGTTTCTTGGCAAGCAGTTCGTCGCGGCGCTCGTCTGCAGCACGTGGGCATTCGTCTTCACGTATGCGATGCTTTGGCTTATCAACTTGGTGACGCGGTTAAAGTGGACGAAGTTGCCGAAGAGCGCGGCCTCGACGTCGCGCTTCATGGCGAGGAGGCCTATCCGCTCGGCATCTAACGCAACGAGGCTCGCCGCGCCGCCCGCGGAAGTGTAAGGCTGCTCGCCGCCAACGCGGCCAATGAAACGGCAGACGCCGCGTTGACGATCGGTGCAAGATATGGAATCGACGCCGAATCGCGCGCCAGAGTCAGCGACAGCGCATCCCCTCCGCGCTTGAGGGCGCCGGATGCTGACTGTAAGCGGTTGCGCCTTCGCACAAAGCACGCTTGCGCCGACGAGATGCCGGACGGACAACTCGACCAGTGCCTCTAGCTTAGGATTTGGGGTTTGCCGCGCGCCAGCCGCCGAACGGATGATCCGTTAGGACGCTGTCATTATTCCAGCATCTTTCCTATAATTGCCCCAAAGTGCCCTGGTTTAACGCCGGTATATTCCTGGCGATAATCTTACTCGCGGCGGCCCCACTTGCGCGATACATGCAGGCCGTCTTCGAAGGGCGCCTCCGATTATGGGGAGAGAGTGTCGTCTACGGATGGTGCGGCATCGATCCCGAGCACGAGATGGGATGGGCCGAGTACGCCATCGCCGCCCTCGCATTCTCTCTGGTTGCCACGCTTGCGGCGTACGCCATCATGCGGACGCAACAATGGCACGGCCATTTTTTCAATCCACAGAGCTTTCCAAACGTAGCCCCGTGGATCGCATGGAATACCGCGGTAAGCTTCATCACGACGACCGACTGGCAGTTCTACAGCGGCGAGAATACGATGAGTTACCTCTCGCAGATGGCTGGTCTGGCATGGCTCAACTTCATCGCAGGCGCGATCGGCCTCGCTGCCGGCGTCGCCGTCATTCGAGGGTTTGCGCGAAAGAGCAGCGCGACGCTCGGGAACTTTTGGGTCGACTGCATGCGAAGTTTGCTCTGCGTCCTGCTGCCGCTCTGCGCGCTCTTTGGGCTCCTCTACGCATCGCAAGGCATTCCTCAGAACTTCATGCACTACGTTGGCGTGACGAATGCACAAGGATTCGCACAAAGCATTACGGGCGGCCCGATCGCGTCGCAGGAGGCACCCAAACTCTTGGGCGGCAACGGCGGCGGTTTCGTCGGTGCCAACTCCGCAGCGCCGAACGAAAACCCGACCGGCATCTCGAATCTCTTGGAACTGCTCGCCATCTGGCTTATCCCCGCAGCGTTTCCTTTGCTCTTCGGTCGAATGATCGGCAACGAGCGTGCCGGGCGGACGCTCCTCGCGGCGATGCTCGTACTCGGCATCGCATCTTTCGTCGGAGCTCAGTTGGCCGAGCAGGCCGGAAACCCGATCGTACACGCACTCGGCGTACATGGCGGCAATATGGAGGGTAAGGAAACGCGCTTCGGGGTTGCAAATGCCGGGCTTTCCCTCGCCGTCGCGACCGATTCGGGTACCGGATCGTCAAACTTCGCCTACGACTCGCTCACGCCGCTCGGCGGGCTCTTCGCGTTGCTCAATCTCGAGTTCGCGGAAATCATCTTCGGCGGCGTCGGCAGCGGACTCTACGGAATGCTCGTCTTTGCGGTCGTTACGGTGTTCTTGGCCGGCCTCATGGTCGGACGCACACCCGAATACCTTGGAAAGAAGATCGAACGGCGCGAAGTGCAGTTCGCGATGCTCGCCGTGTTGATCTTCCCCTGCATGATCCTGTTCGCGACGGCAGTTGCGGTCGTCGTGCCTCAAGGCGTGGCAACCCTGGGCAATTCCGGACCGCACGGCTTCACGGAGATCTTGTACGCGTTTTCCTCCGGCGCGGCGAACAACGGCTCAGCATTTGCCGGCCTCGGACCGAACGTCTTCTACGACTTCGGCATCGGGTTGATCATGTTGGGCGGCCGCTTTTTGGTGACGATCCCCGCCCTGGCGCTCGCCGGCTGCCTGGCGGCTCGCCCTACCAACGATCTCTCCCACGCCGGCACATTTCGCACCGACAATACGCTCTTTGTGGCGCTGCTTATTGGAGTCATCCTCCTCGTCGGCGCGCTGACGTTTCTTCCGGCCGATCTCCTTGGCCCCATCGTCGAGCACTTCGAGCTCCAGAACCACATCACGTTTTAGCCGAGGCCCCGCGCGTCGCGCGTTAAAGTCGTGAACTCGCCGAAGAACGCGGCTTGGAAGTCGCACTTCACGGCGAAGAGGCTTATCCGCTCGGGGTCTGATGTGCAGCGCCGCACGGGCCACCACCCTAGTGAGCATCAGGCTACCTGCTGCCAGGGTTGCCAGCGACACGGCGAAAGTCGCGTCGACAATTGCCTCGCGATACGGAATGCTCGCCGGAATTGCCAATGCGAGCGCCAGGCATAGGCCGCCTCGCATCCCTGCTACGCGCACCACGTCGATCCACTCGCGCGGATAGGGACCGGGTAAGAGTAGCCCCGCGACGACGATCCGGGCGACGGCGACTGCGACGATGCATGCGACGACAAAAACAGGTTCGTGTGCAACCCGCCCGATCTGTAACGCAGCACCGACCAGGAAAAAAACGAGCACGTTGGCCAAGAGAGCCCCGACATCCCAAAATCGATTCACGTCTTCCGCGATGCTCAGGGTGATCCAAGCCCGCTCGTAATATCGCAGCGCAATCCCGCATGCGATCGTCGCGAAGATGCCGGAGAGCCGAAGCTCGTCGGCCGCGAAGTACGCTCCGTAGGCGCACAGAACCGTCGCGGCTATCTGAATCCCAACGTTGCGACTGCCCCGCAGGGCGCGTGCAAGTACAAACGCGAGGACGACGCCTAAAATAACTCCTCCGGCGGCCCCGCCTAACGTGTCGAGCGCGACGAGCGCAATCGCGCCGGCACCTGTCGCTCCTAGCGTCAGGGATACCAGCACGCCCCGATAGAGCGCGACCGCGACCGCATCGTTGAAAAGCGACTCGCATTCGACAATCGTTACGAGCGTCTTGGGAACTTTTAATCGTCTAAAGACTGCTACGACCGCGATCGGATCCGTCGCGCTCAGTATCGCGCCGGCGAGCAACGCGGGGCCAAATGGCACTCGCACGACCGAAAGCGCTCCCGCAACGATCAACGCCGTTAGCAGTACGCCGGGCCCGGCGAGCGTCGCGATAGCGATCCATTGCCGCAGGATCGCCCTATAGTTCAGGTTCCAAGCGGCCTCGAAGAGCAACGCCGGGAGAAAGACGTAGAGCGTCGCGTGACCGAACGCATAGGCCAGACGCCCAGGCTGAATCAGTCCATAAGCGACGCCCAAGGCGACGATGAGAAGAATCTGCCAGAGCTTCACCGACTAATGCGTGTGCGTGAAATTTCCGACGCGCGCGAGGTCGCGTATGCGCTCGATTGCACGGCGCATGCCGATCGGCGAACGTGGCCGGCCGACGGCGTCGAAATACGTCGCCGGATCGATATTGAGTGTGCGGGTCTGGATCATCGCGACCGGCGCGTCGCGCAAGAAGTCCTCCATCGCCGAAATTTCCTCCTCATCGTCCGTAACGCCAGGATGCGTGAGAAGATTCAAGCTGACTCGCAACCCGCGCGAGCATGCCAAGCGGATCGACGCGAAGACATCCTCGAGCTCGTATCCGATCGGGCGGTAATAGGCGGCGTATACGCGCGGACGAAAAGAATTGAGACTAATCCGCACGGCATCCAATCCGGCATCGATGCAACGGCTTAGAGCGCGCGCCTGGCTGCCGTTCGTATTAAGATTTATTGTTCCATTGGACTGCTTGGCGCGGATCGCTTCTATCGCTCGCGCGATCGTAACCGAGCGTAAGAGCGGCTCGCCTTCGCAGCCCTGCCCAAACGAGACGACTCCCTCTTCCACGCGTACCAAATGATGAATCGCCACGGCGGCGAGCTCCTGCGATGCCCCTTCATCGGCGATGCGCGCCTGTGGAGAAGGCACTCCCGCCTCCATATCTTGTTCGGAGATACAGCCGATGCAGCGGGCGTTGCATTTTGGCGAAACCGGCAATGCGGCTTCGCCTCGTTCTAGAAAGACGTTTTGCGCGGTGAAGCAAGCATACTCGAGCGAGCAATGCGCGACTTGGCGCAGGATGCGATTGTTCGGCTCGCACGCCAAGCGCCGCGCTATGACGTTTTCGAGCTCTCCACCGGCAAAGTGGCGCGGTTCCCAATCCTCGCTTTCGTCGGTTCGCATTGCGGCCACTTGCAAGCGATCCTTGACGGCGCACGCAAACGTGTAGCCGAAGAGCGGCAGGGCCGGCGCGTTACGATCTGCCACATATGCGGGGAGCAACAGACGCGTGTAACCGGCCGGTAGTGCGACGGCCAGCACACTTCGTTCTGCGATTGGGCCGATAGTCGTCAATGGGCGCCGTTGCGGCAAGATCATTTCCAGCGTGCCCGGCGGTGCCGGGATTAGCTCTTCGAGCGAAGCCTCGCGGACGAGGCCGCCATCGGCCAGCGGAACGAGGCCGGCATCGTAAGAGATTCCTCCGCCGGCATCGCAAGAAGCGAGCTCAACGGAACGTCGCTCACGACAGCGCACCGACGCCAACGTTCACCTCCGTATCGAAGACCCTAACCGCAGGACCAATGAGATTCGCATGGCCAGTGCCGTCCCACTCGACGATGAGACGCCCGCCGGGAACGAAGACCTCAACGGGCGATGTTACCGCTCCGCGCTCGGTGGCGGCGGCAACGCAGGCGACCGCACCGGTTCCGCAGGCCATCGTCATGCCCACGCCGCGTTCCCAATGACGCACCCAGAGCGCGCCGTCGCGCTCGGCCGCAACGTGAACGTTGGTACCCGCCGCAAAGATCGACTCTTTCTGCAGAGCTTCGGCCAGCGTTTCGAGATCGATCTCCTCAATGTTCGCGCGAAAAAGGACGACGTGCGGATTGCCGATTTCGACGAACGCAGCGCCGGGGAAAGCCGGCAGCGATACTTGGCGAATCGTAGGGCGTCCCATCGCAACTTTGACCGAGTACTCGGGTTCGCGCGTGACGATCTCGGTTCGCACGATGCCCGCATCAGTCTCGAATTTGACGCGATCACCCTCGCCGGCCTCATCGAGCCAGCGCGCTGCACAACGAATACCGTTACCGCACATCTCGGCTTCCGTTCCGTTCGCATTGATCGTGCGCATTCTCACGTCCGCAATTTGCGACCGCTCGAGCGCAATCACTCCATCGGCTCCGATACCGGCGCGACGATCGCATGCCCATCGCGAAAAAGATGCCACGTCGCTCGGTCGCATAATCCGTAAATCGACGATCACGAAGTCGTTGAGCGCCCCGTGCATCTTGGTAACGTGCATCAGCCGCGCTTCGCAGACCATTTCAGCTTTTCCCGTGCTGCGGTTCTCACCGATTCGGGCGCGAGCCAGAGCGTCCCGGGCTCGCTGCGAAACCATGCTCGTTGACGGCGCGCGTATCGCCGCGTCGCTCGTTCGAGCGACGCGCGCAGCTCAGCTCTTCGTGCTCCACCCGCGCAAATACCCGCATGCCTCCCGATACCCAACCGCGTTCGCCGCCACGGCTCCGCTTCCGATACGCTCCGCTTCCTCGATGAGACCGGCTTCGATCATCCACGTGGTGCGGCGCGCAATCCGCGCATCGATAACGCTCCATGGCAGATCGAGAAAGACGACGAGCGCCGCAAAGCCTTCACTTGCGAGCGTGCGTGCCGGCTCCTCGCGAGGCGTCGCCCTCGGGCGAGCCAGCGCAACTTCCAGCGCACGCAGCACGCGATACCGATCGCTCGCGAGGAGCGAACGCGCGCGAACCGGGTCGTACCGTTCGAGCCAACCATAGAGAAAGTCCGCTGGGTGCAGCAGCGCTTCACGAGCGAGACGATCCCTCAAGGCCTCGTCGTATTGCGGCGCGAGAGCGACACCCCCGGTTAGCGCCCGAATATAGAAGCCTGTGCCGCCGGCGACGATCGCGCGCTTACCACGGCGGTGAATATCCTTAAGCGCCTCAATTGCGTCGCACGCATACCGTCCCGCAGAATAGCGTTCAAATGGGTCGAGAAATCCGATGAGGTGATGCGGAACTTCGCCGAGCTGGTCGGGCGACGGCGCCGCCGTACCAATCCGCATCCCTCGATAGACTTGTCTGGAATCGGCGCCGACGATCTCCGCATCGAATTCGCGCGCAAGCTCGATCGCGAGCTCAGTCTTTCCGCTTGCGGTCGAGCCGGCGATGATGAGAACGCTAGGAGTCCTAGACACGCTTGAACATGCGCGCGATCTCGCCGGGACCAAGACGAACCAGCGTCGGGCGGCCGTGGGGGCAGTGCATCGGATTCTCACAAGCCTGCAGCCGCTCGACGAGCGTCGCCATCTCCTCGGCTTCGAGACTCTCACCCGCAATCGTTACGGAATGACAGGCGAGCGATGCCCAAACTCGTTCGCGCACGTCGCGTTCTTTGGGCTCGTCGGTTAGATCGTCGATAAATCCGGCGAGGTCGAAGCGGCGAGCACCGTAGCCGAATGGAGTCGCCACGATCCGGTACGTGCGCTCGCCGAACGGTTCGATCTCGAGTCCGCCTTCGCGCAGCGGCTCGAGGGTTCGATCGAGCACTGCGCTGCGCTCCGCGTCGAGCTCGACAACGTGCGGAACGAGCAGTGGCTCGCTGGAGACAACCCCCCGGGCCGAGGCTACGATTCTCTCGTAGGCGATCCGCTCGTGGGCGGCATGCTGATCGACCAATAGCAGCGCCTCTCCCTCGCGCGCAAGAATAAAGGTACGATCGAGTTGCGCTAGGATTCGAAGGCGGCCCCTTGGGACGTCGGCGTTTGCAATCGTACGATCGAAGAGCGAGGCCGCGTGCACCGAGCTCGGAGCGATTTCCGCCGGAGCGAATGAGACCTCTGCATTTCCGATGCTGCGGTCCTGGTCGAGAGCGCGCGCCTTGGCGCGAGCGGTAAGCGTTGCGGCGATTGTCCGGCGCACGGCATCGAAGACTTGACTCGCGTAGCGCAATCGGACGTCGCTCTTGGTGGGATGTACGTTCGGATCGACGTGGTCGGGCGGAAGATCGAGAAAGACCACGCCGTACGGATGGCGTCCGGTCATTGCGAAGGTTGCGTAGCCGCTCGTCCACGCGCCGGCCAGAATCACGCTGCGCAGAAGCCGACCGTTGACGAAGAGCAGCTGCATCCTGCGGTCCGGACGATCGTATCCTGGAGCGCTCACGAAGCCGCGCAACCGTCCGTCGAGCATGCGCGCTGCGGCCTCGTCGAGTGGCAACAGCGTTTCGGCCGCTTCCCTTCCAAAGACCATCGCCAAGCGCTCGCGCTCGTCGCTGGTGCTGGGCATCACCCAAGTCTCCTTGCCATCGTGGCGTAACGTAATCGTCCGCTGCGGATAGGCAAGCGCGAAGCTGGAGAGCCACGACGAGATACGATTGAATTCGGCGCCGGCCGAACGAAGATATTCTCGGCGCACCGGCACGTTTTCGAACAGTGCTTGAACTCGAACGCACGTACCAACCGGCGCGGCGGCCGGGTCTATGGCGCTAATTTCTTCCCCATACGCCTGCACGCGAGCGCCCACCGAGCGGTGCGATTCTCGCGAAATGATCTCCGTTCGTCCGACCGCAGCGATCGACGCCAAACCCTCTCCACGAAAGCCCAGCGTCGAAATCGATTCGAGCTCGTCGGCCGCTCGAAGCTTGCTCGTCGTATGACGGCGCACCGCGAGCGGCAAGTCCTCCGGCGCTATTCCGGTGCCGTCATCGATCACTTCGATGAGATCGAGCCCGCCACGTTCTACGTTAACCGCAATGCGCCCGGCGCCGGCATCGATTGCATTTTCGACCAGCTCTTTCACTAAAGAAGCGGGGCGATCGATGATTTCTCCCGCAGCAATCTGACCGATTGTCACTGCGTCGAGTTCGTGAATGCTTGCCACGACGAGCAGTTCGCGGCTCGGGGTTGACAAAGCCTCGGTCGCGAGTATCCTGATTAAGGATTCCTCGTTAGGTGAGGCGTCTGCACGAAGAGATGCCGCTGCCCGGAAAGGTCGAGAGACCCCAACGGGTGACCAGACTCCGCCGAATCAAGGCGGAATCTAACGCGGCTGACCCTAGCGTCCTTCGACTTCGCTCAGGATGACAAGGTAGTGGGTCTAAGTTGTGCAGTGCTAAAGCTCGACGCTGAGGGAGATGGCGCGGCCCGCCGCGTGAAGTTTCTCGAACTGTCGACCTGCGAGGAGCGGCGACAGTTTTTTCATTTCGGAAAGGGTTGATGCCCGTCGGGCGGCACCGCAAAGAGTCAACTATAGGAGATACGTGTCATGAAGAAGATTTTGGCATTTCTGTTCAATCTCGCTCGCAGCCGCCATTCAAACGATACTTTCCATGATGATACCCTTCGTGCAAATCAGGGCCAGGATTCCAGACAAACGTTCAGCTTCTGGCGCGCTCTCGTCAGCTAAGGTATCGCGAAAAGCGATAGAGACGGCACCTTCTGTCGATCACAGGATGAGCATGTGAGCACGCAATCGCTTCCCGCCGCGCGCACCACGCGGCCGAACGTCTGGCGGTCGGTCATCATGTTCCTTTCGATCGTCGGGCCGGGCATCATCACGGCCAATGCCGATAACGACGTTGGCGGAGTCCTCACGTACTCCCAGGCCGGCGCGCAGTTCGGGTATTCGTTGCTCTGGCTTCTCGTGCCAATAACGATCGCGCTGGTCGTCGTGCAAGAGATGTGCGCGCGCATGGGTGCCGTCACGGGCAAGGGATTAGCCGATCTCATTCGCGAGAATTTCGGCGTAAAGGTAACGTTCTGGTGCCTTCTGCTCTTCGTGCTTGGCGATATCGGCAACACTGCCACCGAGTTTGCGGGTGTCGCGTCGTCAGCGCCGATCTTTGGCGGCTATTTGCACGTACCGAATGCGGAGGCATTCAAAATCGCCATGGTCGTCGGCGCCGCGATCTTCGTCTTTCTGACCGTGACGCGCGGGACGGCCAAGGTCATCGAGCGCATCTTCTTCTTTTTTTGTTTCGTGTACGTTGCCTACGTGGTCAGCGCGTTTTTGGTGCGCCCCGATTGGCACGATGTCTTGCGGCAGAGTATCGTACCCAACTTTCAGACGTCGAAGGCGTATATCCTCATGGTTATCGCCGTCATTGGAACGACGATCTCGCCGTGGATGCAATTCTACATCCAGGCAGCGGTCGTCGACAAGGGTATCCGCGCGGACGATTACTCCTATTCACGCCTCGATGTGGTAACGGGAGGAATCTGGACCGACGTCATCGCGTATTTCATCATAGTTTCGTGCGCGGCAACCATCTTCATTCATAACCAGCACGTTCCGGCGGCACACCAGATCCAGGTCAATAGCGTCGGCGATGTCGCCGTTGCCCTCCAACCGATTGCCGGAAAATTCGCAGCGTTACTTTTTGCCGTTGGCCTGCTCAACGCGGCAGTCTTTACTGCCTCGATTCTCCCGCTTTCGACCGCTTACTACGTCTGCGAAGCCTTCGGATTCGAACGTGGAGTCGATCAGCAATTTCGCGAGGCACCGATTTTTTACGGGTTCTATTTAGCCTTGATCAGCCTCGGCGCCGGCATCGTGATCGTCCCTGGAGCGCCGCTCTTAGCGATCATCTTCTATTCGCAGGTACTCAACGGAGTGCTTTTGCCGATCGTGCTCGTGCTCATGCTCTTGCTCATCAACAACAAGCGGCTAATGGGGAGCTGGACGAACCGGCCTGCATTTAACGTTATCGCGTGGGCAACCGTGGCGATCGTCGGCGCTCTTACGCTCATCTCGACGGTGCAAATCGTATTTCCGTCCCTCGGAAGCTGAGGCCGAGTCGCGGCTACGACCCTTCTACTCCGTTTCAGGTGCAAGATCCACCCCGAGGACGAGCGCGGTTTTTGTGCCGGGCCGAATTGCCGTCGCGAACGTTTTTGCCAGTGCCGCTGCGGCGGCCGATCTTCCGATGACGACGCTCTTTGTTTTTACCTTCGTATCAATGAAGGTAGGCACGTTCCAGCCGGCTCCGCGCAGCGCACCGATGATCGTTCCATCAAGTCTCGTGTTTCCGGTAGCATTCGCAACCAAAACCTCATCCTGCGGCGGATCTCTTTTGCCGAAGAGAACGGAGCCGATTAGCTTTGACCATCGGGGATCGGCAAAAACGACCGAAGCATCACCGACCCAACCGACTCTGCTTGGTAGCGTGAATGACCGGATGTTCTCATCTGGTACGTTTCGGTATATCGTCAAGAGCGATATCATTTGCCGATTGCTCATCGTAGTATTGATCTCTTTTCGCGCCATTTGCAGTATGTGGGGCAATTTGGCCCAATTCTGCGGTTGGCTCAACTGGTCGAGCATGAGCTTGAGTACTTGCTGCTGCCGGCGGACGCGGCCGAAATCAGAGGCCGCGTCTTCACGAAAACGGATGTACCCAGCGACTTGGCTTCCGCTGAGGTGCTGCTCGCCTTTCTTGAGATGGATGTGAAGGCCACCGCTATTGTCATCGTAATCCATCGTCTCGTCGACGTTGACGTTGAGGCCGCCCAAAGCGTCGACGATAGCGGCCGCGCCCTCGGGCTGCAACGCCACGATTGCGTCGATGGGAACGCCCCCCAGAAGCTTGCTCGCAACCCGCCCGCTAGCATGCGCTCCCCCGTAGGCATATGCCGAATTAATCTTGCCAAAGCCGGCTCCGGGAACCGCTACCCAGGTGTCTCGCGGGATCGACACGAGCGTGGCCGCGCGCCGTCCAACGTCAAGGTGCGCGATGATAATCGTATCGGTCGTCATTTCATCGGCTTGATAGCCGAGAATCAACAGGTTAAGCTTGAGCTGCCCAAAGGAATGTTTCGCACTCTGCACTACGATTTGCTGTCGGATCGGGCCCCGCGCCATCAGCAACCCGAGAGCCACCGAAGCGACGGCTGCGATAGCGACTACGACGAGACGGAACCACCATTTGGAAAACATTGCAATCCCCCTTAAACGCTCTCCCAACGCCCGGCGGCGTTTGGAGAGCAAGTCAGCATAGTGACTAGCGCACGATTATCGGGGGAGCCCGTTCTCCAATCGTACATAAGACGGGCAAGAACTCCTTGAAGCAGACGTCACCGAATCGCCGCAGCGAAATCGGCGCGGTGATCTGCGGAACAAACGTCAAAATCGCCACGATGAGGCGAACGACTCGTAAAGTCGTTCCCGCCAGAGTTCGCCTCGAGCGTACGATCGCGCATGCGACTGCAATACCAACGACCGCATGAACGCCCAAACTGATGGTAGGTGGCGCGCCCAACCATATCGTGGGACCAAGCACGTGTCCAAACGCGAGGAGCTGCTCGATCGTCTCCATTACATAGAGCGTGAATATTTGCAGAACGAATATCGCCGGTAACAAGGTTGCCCAACCCCTTGAGAGCGCGCGTCCAGCCAAAACGGCTCGAGCCTTGCGCAACATGAACAGCGCCAGGAGCGCGATGCCCGCGAGCAACGCCGGAAATACGTCGAGATTGCTGTGATCCGTTAAGCTTCCTGGCCCGAACCATCCCAGGTTCGAACCGAATTCGACCAACGGATCCGCGATTGCCGCCGCTATCACGGCAACGGCCAAGCAGAATCCGAAGACAGCGCGCGAGGTCCTCAAGAGCGCGGCTTTCCGTCGTCTACCGAACGACCCCTTTTGCACACCCTCAAGCAATTCTCAGGATTAGAGCAATGAAAGCTGCCGTTCGGGCAGCGTGCGGTTGCGCATCTTTTTACCAAGAGGCACGCGCGCTTCGACGTCGGCCTCACCGGAGAGTGCATCGGCGATCTCCTGTGCTCGCTCGACGACTGGTTCGGGCAATCCCGCCATGCGCGCGACTTCTATTCCGAACGAGCGGGAGGAGCTTCCGGGTTGGACGCGGTGCGAAAAGACCGGCGCACCTCCACGCGCGGTATTCTCGACCGCCGTGATGTGATAGTTGGCAACCGCGCTCCAGTGATCGCTCAGCGTGCAAAGCTCGTGAAAGTGCGTCGCAAAGAGCACCAGCGGAACTTGATCCTCAAGCGAGAGCAAAAATTCGCAGATCGCTTGCGCGATTGCCAGGCCGTCTAGCGTGCCCGTTCCGCGCCCCACTTCATCGATCAAAAGCAACGAGCGCTGCGTGCTGCGTCGCAAGATGTTCGCCGCCTCCGCCATCTCCATAAAAAACGTCGACTGACCAGAAGCGAGATCGTCGCCCGCGCCGATGCGCGTGAAGATCCGGTCGACGATGCCGAGCTCCATTCGCTTCGCTGGTACGAACGAACCGATCTGCGCCATGATGGCCAGCAGTCCGGTCTGGCGCAAGTAGGTAGATTTGCCACCCATATTCGGCCCAGTCAAGAGTATGAAGCGCCGTTCCCGTGCGCGCAAGTTCAGATCATTCGGAACGAACTTCGTATGCAAAACGGCTTCCATGACCGGATGACGCCCATCTTCTATTGCGACGATGCTCTCATCAACGAACGTAGGACGTACGTAGTCGCGCTCCGCAGCGCACCGCGCCAGCGCAGTAAGGACGTCGATCTCGGCTATCGCGCGGGCGGCTTCGAGCAGTTCCTCGGCTCTGCCGGCGACGCGGTCGACGAGCGCGTCGAAAAGCTGCCGTTCGAGCCGCTCTTGTTGCGCCTGCGCGACTGAGATTGCTAGCTCGAGTTCCTTGAGTTCCGGCGTAACGTAGCGCTCTCCGCTGCTCAAGGTTTGCTTGCGAACGTACTCTGGCGGCACGGCCGCCGCGTAGCTCTTACTCACCTCGATTGCATAGCCGAAGGGGCTTGCGTACTTTACTTTAAGCGTCTTGATACCCGTGCGCTCGCGTTCGCGCTGCTCTAGCTCTGAAAGTTTCGAACGCGCGTCGGTTCGGAGCGACACGCATTCGGCGAGTTCGGCGCTAATTTGCGGCCGGATTGCTCCGCCCTCGCCGAGCAAAGCAGGGGGCTCGTCTACGAGCGTCGCGTGCAAATCTCCGAGCAGGTCGGCAAAATCACCGATGCGCGCAAGCAACTCGACCAATGCGGGCAGCGCGGCTTCCTGAAGTGGCCGAAGTATCTCCAGTGTTCGGCGCAGCGACCCGAGATCGCGCGGCGTGGCCCGTCGAAAACGCGCCTTCTGTGCAATCCGTTCCAGGTCGAACGCACCTTTGAGAATTTCACGAATTGCCTCGCGGCGGGAATGCTCTCCAACCAGCGCTGCAACCGCATCCTGGCGATGGCCGATAGCCTCTCGATCCACGAGCGGACCGAGTATCCAGCGCGCGAGCATACGCGATCCCATTGAAGTTACGCATGCGTCGAGCGTTCCCAGGAGCGTCGCGCACGGGTTCTGTCCTTGCGCTCGGGTCAGCTCGAGATTCTTGCGTGTCGCGGGATCGAGCGACAAAAACTGCCGCCGGCGATATAGCACCGGATCGCTCGGTCCGAGTTGACCATTGGTGACACCGGTCCGCTTGACGAACGCCGCAAGGGCCTCAAGTGCCCGGTGTATGGCCACCGATTCTTCGATCGAAAAGCCGCCGAACGTTTCGCGCTCGCGCGTTTCGACGAGACCTAGGCTGGGGGTGGCCAAACGCGCACCCATCGCGTCGATCGCCGTCGCGATGGTCGCGCGAAGTTCGGCAGAGACGTCGGCGACGATCTCGGCCGGCCCAATGCGCGCTAGCTCGGCAAGGAGTTCGTCGTAGGCGTCTTCGCCGCCGATCACCGTGGCGGCGGCGTAACTCGTCGAAACGTCGGCATACGCGACGGCAAACGTCTCGCCGACCACGGCAACCGCTGCGAGATAATTATTCTGTTTGCCGTCGAGAAGCTGTTCCTCGACCAAGGTGCCGGGTGTTATTAATCGCACGATCTCCCGGCGAACCAGCCGGTTTGGCTGCGGCAACTCGAGCTGTTCGGCTAAAGCGACGATGAATCGCTGCTGCACGAGCCGCGCCAGATAGCCGGCCAGGGCGTGGTGCGGCACGCCGGCCATGGCCACGCGCTGACCGCTTCCGGCTTCCTTGCTCGTCAACGCGATCTGCAACGCACGCGCGATGGCCTCGGCATCCTCCCCGTACGCTTCGTAAAAATCGCCGACGCGCGACAGAAGTATCGCTTCGGGATGCTTGGCTTTCATTCCGAAGTACTGCTCGAGCATCGGTGAAAACTTGGCCACGGGTTACCGGCGCAGCGTTTGCAGCTCCAGCGCCGTCAGATCGATCATTGGCCGCTCGACTCTTTCTCCGGCGTCGTCGAATCGTTCGGCTCGCGCGACTACGGTTCCGAAGCAACCCCAGACGTGCGCGCTTTCGATCGCGACGTCGAGCCACGGCGTCCGCGCGTAGGGATGTGTTTGCGGCCGGCGCTCCAATGGGTAATCGGGCGGCTTCGGCGCGACGATCGTGACGTTGTCGGGGGTCTTGGCAGTGAGGCGGCTTGCGTCTTTCTTGGAATCTCCGGCGATCAGCGCTCGCACGACTCGACCCACTTTACGATCGTGATACGCGCGCGTCGTTCGGTTCTGTGCGTCGACCAGCCGCGTAAAGCGCGTTAGAGCGATATCCCGAGGTACCTGTTCCCATCTCGCGGCGGGCGTTCCTCGTCGAATCGAGTAGATGAACATGAACGCATTTGCAAAGACGCCCGTCTCGACGTATCCGAGCGTAGCTTCGAAGTCGGCCTCGGTTTCGCCCGGAAACCCGACGATGATATCTGTGGTGATCGCGCACTCGGGCAGCCGGCTTCGGACCCAGGCGACGATCCGCGCAAAGTCAGCCAGCGTGTATTTGCGATTCATTCGTCGCAAGACGGCATCGCTTCCCGATTGCAGGGGCAGGTGAATGCGCGGGCTGAGCTGCGGAACGGCGGCGATGTCGTCGAGAATTTTTCGGTGAAGTCTTTGGGATGTGGCGAGATGAATGTCAGCCGTTCCAGGCCCGCAAGCCCCCCGATCGTTCGGCAGAGATCGCCGAAATCTGCGCCGGCGCAATCTCGCCATGCATTCACCGTTTGGCCGACAAGCGTGATTTCCCGAGCTCCTCGAGCGATCCGTTCGCCTACTTCTTCCACGATGGCGTTCTGCGGCCGGTGATCGAAGCGGCCGCGCACGTATGGAACGATGCAGAAGGTACAATAGTAGGAACAACCGCGCTGTACCGTAACGAATGCGCGCAGATGAGTGAACGCATCGGTTACTCCGTCGGCCGTGCCGCCGAGCGCGAATTTAAGCATGTTGTCGGCACCGTCGTCCGGAGCCGTTCGATGCAGTTTGTCGCCGGCGGAGTCAAAGGACCATGCGGCGAGCTGGTCGCCGAGCTGCACCAGCTCCCGCGTGCCGAAAATCGCGTCCACGTGCGGTGCCCGTTGCCGCAGCCGTTTGCCGATCTTGTTCCGCCAAACAGCCCGTTACCACCAGACGGACACTTGGATCCGAGGCCTTCAATGCGTTGAAGTGGTTCATTCGCCCGTACGCTCGCCGCTCGGCGCTATCCCTGACCGTGCACGTATTGAGAACGACGACGTTCGCTTCTTCGGGCGCAGAGACGATGCCATACCCTGCGGCGGCTGCGCGCTCGGCAATGTAACGGGAATCGGCTTCGTTCATCTGACAACCGAAGGTCTCGATGTAGACGCTGGGCATATCCGGTCATGCAGTTCGCTCGACGACGCGGCCGTTCCGGCCCGATGGGTCTCCCTCCCACCAACTGAGAAATGAGAGGAATGCTGCGGCCGGCGACGGTTGCCATCGTTGGACGACCAAACGTCGGCAAGAGCGCGCTCTTCAACCGCCTGATTGGCCGGCGGCTCGCGATCGTCGAAGATACGCCAGGCGTTACCCGCGATCGTCTCTACGCGCTCAGCGATTGGCGCGGTTTGACCTTCAGCGTCGTCGACACTGCCGGCATCGATCCCCGCGCGGACGTGGCGCACGGTGCGGAGCTCGCGGATGTCACTCGTCGTCAAGCCGAGGCTGCCGCCGAAGAATCGGACGTCATCGTTATGGTCGTCGATGCCCAAGCGGGATTTCATCCGCTCGACGACGACGTTGCGGGCATCCTGCGGCGCAAACGAAAGCCGATCGTGCTCGTTGCGAATAAAGCCGAGGCCCCGGACGCGGCGGCTGCCGTCCATGCCGAGTTCGGCGGGCTCGGCTTTGGCGAGCCAATCGCCGTTTCGGCCATCCATGGGGAAGGCACGGGCGACCTGCTCGATCGCATCGTCGCACTTTTGCCATCACAGCTTCCCGACGCGGCGGATATCGACGCGCTTGCGCTCGCGGTGATCGGGCGTCCCAACGTCGGAAAGAGCTCTTTGGTCAACGCGCTGCTCGGCGAAGAGCGGGCGCTCGTTTCGCAAAGCCCCGGAACGACGCGCGACGCCGTCGACGCCGTGTTCCAATGGCGCGACCGTTCGTTCCGCTTGGTGGATACTGCGGGCTTTCACAAGAAGCCGCAAGCCCACGGAGCAATCGAATACTACGCTGCGCTCCGCTCGTTGTCGGCAATCGCGCGCTGCGACATCGCGCTGCTCGTCTTCGATGCAATGACGGGCATCATGACGCAGGACCGCCGACTTGCCGGCATCGCGCTCGAAGAACGCAAAGGCCTCATCATCGTCGGCAATAAGTGGGACCTCGTCCGCGACCAGGCCGGCGAGTTCAGTCAGAACGAGCTTGCCCAGGTCGTTCGGGAGTCGGTGCCCTTTGCGGCTTTCGCGCCGATTACGTTTCTTTCAGCAAAGACGCATCGCCGGTTAGGCAGCCTCATGCCCATCGTCGGGGTTGTCGCGGAGAATCTCGACCGTCGCGTTCCAACCGCGCAGCTCAACGCGGCGCTGCGCGCTGCGATTCTGGCGCACCCGCCACCGGCAACTGCGGGCAAGCTACTGCGCATCTATTACGCGTCGCAGCCTGCGACGCACCCTCCACTCTTCGTTTTCCACTGCAACGACCCCGAACTCGTGCAATCGCATTACAAACGTTTCTTGGAGAATACCATCCGGCAACATTTTGAGTTTGAAGGCGTTCCATTGACGCTCGAGTTTCGCGCGCGCCGCGATCGGGACGAGTCGAAGCCGTGAGCGATGTCGGCTTACCCTCGGCATCTTTGCTCCTGCTTCTGACTGGGATTCCCGTTGCGGCATTTGTCGGGGCCTTCCTGATCGGTTCGATCCCGTTTGGCTACGTTATCGGTCGCGTCTTCTACCGTACCGACATTCGCACGCAAGGTTCCGGAAATATCGGTGCGATGAATGCCCTGCGTACGCTGGGCAAAGCCGGTGCCCTAGCGGTCCTACTGCTCGATGCGCTCAAGGGGTTCGTGCCGACGATTTGGGCTCTGGCATTCTTTCGCGGTCGTCTCGACATCGAAGGCTTGCCGCCCGCAGACCAAATCATCGGCGCGCTCGTCGCGACCGGAGCCGTACTGGGGCATTGTTTTTCGCCGTGGCTTCGCTTCCGAGGAGGCAAGGGGGTCGCAACGTCGTTTGGAGCAACCCTTGCTCTCTGTTGGCCGGCAGGTCTCGTCGGCGTGGGAGGCTGGGTCGTCGGCGCGGCGCTAACCCGCTATTCCTCGGTCGGCTCGATGCTTGGCAGTATCGTTGCGGCGATTGCGATCTGGTTCTTTACGGGCTCGGTTCCCGAAACGCTCTATGGCGCTTTTGCCGCATTGCTGATCCTTTTCACGCACCGAGAAAATATTCTTCGGCTTCGAGCCGGAACGGAAAGAGCCATTCGACTCTCCGGGCGGCGCACGTAAAGGTCTGCCGGAGTCGCCAGGGCTTGCCTTGCTGCAGCCCGTACTGTGCGCAACGCAATGATTTCGTCAAACGACCTGCGCAACGGCGTGACCATCGTCGTGGATGGCCAGCTTTGGACGGTGATCGAGTTCCTGCACGTCAAACCCGGAAAAGGCTCGGCGTTCGTCCGCACTCGAATGAAGAACGTCAAGACCGGTACCACGTTGGAAAGAACGTTTCGGGCGGGCGAAAAACTCGAGCGGGCCATCGTCGATAACCGGCAGATGCAAATGCTCTACAACGACGCCGAAGGGTACCATTTCATGGACCAGGAGACGTTCGAAAACGTCACGCTCCAGCGCGACCTCATCGGCGATCCCGCCGATTTCTTGAAGGACGGTATGGCCGTCGACGTGCAATTCCACGATGGTGTGCCGATCGGTATCGACCTTCCGGCACACGTCGAGCTGAAGATCGTTGAAACCGATCCCGGCTTCAAAGGCGATACCGCGACAAACGCTACGAAACCGGCCAAGCTCGAGACCGGTGCAACCGTCGCGGTTCCGCTCTTCGTAGAAAGCGGCGACGTCATACGCATCGATACGCGTGATCGTCGCTACATCGGGAGGGTAAGCTAGACGCTAGCGCGATTTGCGCTGGAGCTCTTCGCGGCTGCATTTTTTGCGAGCGTTTTCGGCTCGATGGTGGGGCTCGGAGGCGGCTTCATCCTGGTTCCGATCCTGCGGCTTTTCTTGGGTTTCTCGCCGGCCGATGCGGCCGGCACGTCGCTCGTACTGATCGTCGCCAACAGCGCGAGCGGTGCATTCACTTACCTGCTGCACCGGCGCGTGCACCTTCGTATCGGATTGCTGATCGCGCTCGGCGGCCTGCCTAGCAGCATCATCGGCGCGGTCATTTCACTGCACATTCCCGGGCGTATGTTTGACGTGCTTCTCGCGATTCTCTTGGTCGCCGTGGCGATCGATATGGCGTGGAATGCCGAGAGGCGCATGGCCGGCCGGCCCGACTGGCATCGTCTCCACGAAATCAAAGGAATGTCGTACCGCGGCGCACTGGCGCTTGGGTTTCTCGTGGGAATTTTCTTGAGTCTTTTCGGCTTGGGCGGAGGTATCGTACTCGTTCCGGCGTTCCTTTACTTCTCTGAACTGCCGGCCCACGCGATAAGCGCGACCTCGCATTTTGCCATCCTTCTCACTTCGCCACCCGGCCTGATCGTGCACGTGATGCAGGGCGATGTTATCGGCAAAGACGTCGTCCCGCTCGTCGCCGGCGGGTTGCTCGGCGGCCCGATCGGCGCAAGACTCTCCCTTCGCCTGAGATCGCCACAGTTATTGATCGTCGTCGCAATCGCGCTCGTGACGGCGGCCGTTACGCTCGTTTGGCGCCAGCTATAGTTTCGAGCGGCTTGGTTAACTGGGCGACGTCATTTCCTTGGGAACGACGATCCGATCGTACTCTTCTTCCGTGACGTGTCCGAGCCCGAGGGCGGCCTTCTTTAGCGTCGTCTTTTCGTGGTGAGCTTTCTTCGCAATTTCGGCGGCCTTGTCGTACCCGATATGCGGAGAAAGCGCCGTGACGACCATCAGCGACTCGTCGAGATATTTTCGAATCTGCTCTTCGTCGGCTTGGAGTCCTTCGACCGCGTGCTCCCGGAACATCGTGCAGGCGTCGCGCAGCAGTCTCGCCGAGTGCAAAAAATTGTAGATGATGACCGGGTTGAACACGTTCAACTCGAAGTTTCCTTGCGAAGCGCCGAAGCTAATCGCGAGGTCGTTGCCGTAAACCTGGACGCAGACCATCGTCATCGCTTCAGACTGAGTCGGATTCACCTTACCCGGCATGATGGAGCTGCCCGGTTCGTTCTCGGGCAGAATCAGCTCGCCGATCCCCGCGCGCGGACCCGATGCGAGCCACCGGATGTCGTTTGCGATCTTCATCAACGCCGCGGCAAGCATTTTCATCGCGCCCGAGGCGAAGACGAAGTCGTCGTGAGAAGCGAGCGCGGCAAATTTATTTGGGTGTGAGCGAAACGGAAGGCCGGTCAGATCTGCGATCTTGGCTGCGGTGCGCTCGCCGAACTCGGGATGCGCGTTGAGCCCCGTCCCAACCGCCGTGCCCCCGATCGCAAGATCGTAGAGCGGATCGAGCGCTTTTTTGCAGGCCGCCATCGCACGATCGAGCTGGGTAACGTATCCGGAGAACTCTTGCTCGAGCGTAAGCGGCGTCGCGTCTTGCAGATGCGTCCTTCCCACCTTGACGACGTGCGACCATCCTTTCGCCTTAGCCGCAAGTGCGTCGCGTAACGCCTCGACGGCAGGGAGCATGCCCGCCATAGCCTGCGCGGCGGCGACATGCATCGCGGTTGGAAAGGTATCGTTCGATGACTGCGACATGTTGACGTGATCGTTGGGGTGAACGGGTTTCTTCGAGCCCATCTCCCCGCCGGCCAGCTCGATTGCGCGATTCGAGATGACCTCGTTGACGTTCATATTAGTCTGCGTTCCGGAGCCGGTTTGCCAGACTCGCAACGGAAAATGCGCATCGAGTTTCCCCTCGACCACCTCATCGGCCGCGCGAACGATCAACCGCATCTTTTCGGCATCGAGTTTGCCGAGGTCGTGATTGACCAATGCGGCGGCCTTCTTTAAGACGCCCATCGCTTTGACGACTTGCGAAGGCATCACGTCGCGTGGCCACTCGCCGTCACCGATGTCGAAGTGAATGAGCGAACGTGCGGTCTGAGCGCCGTAATATCTCTCTGAAGGGACCTGGACTGCCCCCATGGAGTCGCTCTCGATACGCGCGTCTTTGACGTTTGTAGTCGTCATCGCCCTTACGTTCGTCGCCGCTACCGGCCTTTCCGCGCCGCACGCGCTCCCTCGAGAGTCGTCCCGGCGACGCGCATCTCGACGATCTCGTAGGTCGTCAGAAGATACCGTTCGTCAAAGCGACGTTTGTTGCAGCGCGGGCAGCTCGACGGCTTGCGCGGAAGCCCGCGCCGGAGCGCTTCGAACGCGCAACGCTCGCATCGCAGTATGAACCGCTTGCTCGATTCTTTGAGCGGACCCACGTTGCCGAGATCGTGGTAGATCGAGTGCAGTCCGCACTGACGCAGCTTCCGCTTGAAGCGCGGGCCGTGTCCGGTGTCGCGAAACTTCGCGTAGCACCACGCGTGGATCATTTCGTGCAGGAGCGTTTCGGTTAGCGCCTCGGGATATTCGCGGAAGTGTTTGGGCGAGAGCTCGATCTCGAGGGGATGCTTCCCGTAGGTAGTGCGTCCCGCCGAATTCGAGAAGCGTTCGTTGTAGCGGATTCTGCAATCCGGAGCTTCGCCGTTGAAGAACTCGTAGTTCAAACGCGCGAACAGCAACTGCAGGTCGGCCTCGCTCGGCAACGCATTTGACGGCACGCAAGATTTACTTCGGTGCGCGTCCAACAGAACCATCGTGTCCGAATACGAGTCGAGCGGGCTGCCTCCCCGGATTTACGTTCCGATCGTCACTCTCGTTGCCGCAATCTTTCTTTGCACCATGGCATACCTCGTAGCAATTGGATTCGGCGTCACGGGCTCGGTCTTCGGTAAGGCGGCGCAACCGGCACCGGCGACGACCGCGCAGCAGCAAGGTTCGCAGAACGCCGTCGAAGGCGGCCCGCCCGCACCTGTCGTGGCACAGCTGCAGACGCTGCGCGAGCGTATTGCGGCGCATCCCAAGGACGATGTCGCGCTGACGCAACTTGCCGATATGTACCTCGCCGCGAACCGCTTCCAGGAAGCGATACCACTCTATCGACGCGCCCTACGGGCAAACCCGCGCAACGTCGCCGCGCAGACCGGTCTCGCGCAGGCTCGTGCAGCGTTAAGAGAATAGTGCCGGTGAGCATTTATGTTTCGTGCGACATGGAAGGAACGGCCGGCGTCTGTTCGTGGAAGCAGTGCGATCCGAGCGACGCCTACGAATACCCGGCTTTTCGCCGGTTCATGACGCACGAGGTTCGCGCGGCTATCGAGGGCGCACGTGAAGCGGGGGCGCGCGCCTTCATCGTCAACGACTCACACTGGTCTATGCGCAATTTACTGCTCGACGAGCTGCCGGACGACGACGACCTGCGCGTGATCTCCGGGACTCCAAAGCCGTGGAGCATGATGCAGGGGCTCGACGGCGGGGTTCGAGCGGTTTTCTTTACCGGCTACCATGGCAAGGCGGGAGATTGTGCGACGC
>CAVRDR010000017.1:0-131439 GCA_963719905.1 Vulcanimicrobiota bacterium | reverse complement strand
CGCAGCGGGTCCCGGATTGCCGCGCGATCCTCCATCGGCAAAGAGCATCGCGTCCATTGGGCGCCCTTCGCCGGTGTCGGGCATAGACCGCCCGCCCGCTGGGTACACCTTTCACATGACGCATTCATTAACTCCTCGAGCCGTCGCGCTGACGCTTGTGGCAACGCTCTTCTGCGCCTTTCCACAAATCACGCCGGCGGCGACCACGCCGACCTTCTACGGCATTACCGTCCATGTTTCGTCCGACAATATCAAGGTGCAAGACCCCAGGACAAAACAGGTTTTGAGCTTCGTGCTCCTGCCGAAGTTCGATCAGGTCTTTTCAGCGGACGGAAAGACGACGTATCAAATGGGCAAGATAAAACCAGGCCAATACGTCGGCATCATCTACGACCAGAAGGCGCTGGGCGTACGCCACGCGGACAAGATTTATCTGCTCAATAACGCCAATCAAAAAATCGGCGCGCAGTAGCGCTTCAATTGACGCGGGTGCACCGGTCGAATCGGTGCACCTCGCTGGATTTACTGTGGGCTGGGTCTTTAAAGAAGCCCGCGAGGTTGCCGCCGGCATCGAGAACGAACATCAGCGGCTGCGTGCCCCTGGCGAAGATTGCGGCGTAATGGTAGCGCTGATATCCCTCGATCGTATCCTGACGAACGAACTGCAGCCTTTGAAACGCTCCGAGCGGAGCGAAGGAGCTGTCGATCTGCGACAGCATTTGCGGCGTCAATCCGCTCTTCATCGCGTCGGTAAGGCCCGTCGCCGGCACGCGGCCCGCAAGCACGTCGGTGAGGAAGCCGTAAACGTCCGGTCAGCGCGCTGCTCGGCGAGGCCGTCTGTACCGTGGCGGGTTGGTCGCCCCGGCCGAACGGGCGGGTACGAACACCGCGACCAATAGCACGGATAAAATGGCGAGATTCCTAAGCACGTGCATGCGAACTCTCCTTTGCGCGCTGGGCTGTGCGATTATTCTCATTGCCGAAACTTCCTTCGCTCGCGCGCAAGCGACGCTGCCGCTCACGCCGGACGCGGCGTAACCTCACGACCGGAGACTCTTCAACAGGTCTTCGACGTCGCGTTTCGCCGCTGGCAGACGTATCCCGTTCCGCCCTACGCGATCTGGACGGCGACCTGGCACGTGACGACAACGCCGATGGGCTACTACACGGGAGCGCGTCGAACGTGGAAGTGCATCGCTACGCGGTCCGGCTCGCCGACGGTATGGAGAACGTCAGCGATCCTGCTCCCAACGGCAAGCTTCCGCCCGCAATGATTGCGCCGGAGTTCTTGGGACCATTCGCGTTTACGACCCGCTCCTCGGTACACGTACCACCGCGCGGCAATGGCGTCACGCTGCTGCCAGACGTGGCCGGCTTGAAGACGATCGCGACCGTCGTTGCCATTGCGCAGCCGGCATATACGATCGGCAACACGGCAGGTACTCCCCCGATCGAACAGATCGATGGTCACGAAGCGTATCATTTGCAGCTGCATCCGCGCAGCGATCCCGAAAAACATAACCTTCGAGATCTCTGGATCGACGTGCAGACGCATGATCTTTGGAAGGCGCATTTCGTGGGAACGTACCGCCCGACGCCAAAGGCACCGGTGAGCCCCACCGAGGTTACGGTCTATTTTCGCGACGTGGTGGGGTGCTGGGTTGTCACCCGCGCGGTGTGGACGTATCAGAACCCGCCGGTATTATTTGAGTTCGACGTGCAAAACGACGAGATCGGACTTCCCGCGAGGCTGCCCGACTGGCTCTTCGACGAGGCCGCATATCGAAAACACCAGCTTGCGGGTGAACCGGATTATCTCGGCATCGTGCTCGATGGCCTGCGCCGCCGGCATTAGGAGCATTACTCTTCACCGGCAGCGAGATCGTACGCCTCGAGCAGGAAGGGCTTGATGGTGCGAAGATCCTCATCGGTCCGGACGAAAGCCACGTGAGCGACGCGCTTATTGCTTTCTCCTATTTTGATGAAGCAAGGTGCGCTCACTTTACGCCCCAAGTGAATCACCACTCGCAACGCATCACGCGTCACGGTCAGGTCAGTAAAGATGCGCGTAGTGCGAAAGAGCGCGTACCGGTTACGCGTAACCACCTCCACGACGCCGAAGGCATTGATCGTGGCCTCGAATTTGCGGTAAAGGCCGGCAAGTTCTGGCGGACGGTCTTTGAGTAAGGCGGCCGCCCCGCCTACGCCACAGGCGTGACGTTGATTGACTTGGCGAAAGCTCCGATGACACCGTGGACATTTCCAAGTCATGAAAGTTTTTATAAACGGCGCATGAATCTCTGTCAAGGCGCCGACTTGTGCCCACCGAGCTGAAAAATAACGCAATCGCGGGATACAAGTGACCATGAAACGCAAGGGGCGCGAGAACGACGCGCGCAGCCCTTGTGGCACTTCTTTACAGACGATAACGCCGACGGCGCGTTAGTTTTGCGGGCATGCGGGGATAAGGCTATCCATGAATGCCTATGAAATCTTCCAGGGAAAACCCTTTGGTCTGGGCGGTGTGCCGCTCGGCAACGAATTCGCGTACGTCACCGATGAAGATGCGAACGCTACCATCGAAGCCGCATGGAACGCCGGGGTGCGATACTACGACACCTCTCCGTGGTACGGTTTAGGGCTTGCAGAGCGGCGCCTGGGCACTTTTTTGCACAAACAGAATCGCAGCGAATACCTCCTCTCCTCGAAGGTTGGTAAACTACTCACGGCGTCGCGCAACAACAACGCAAAAGAGTACTATCCGTTCACTCCTTCACCGAACAATCTCCGTTACGACTACACCGGCGACGGCGTCAAGCGTTCGATCGAAGATAGCTTGCAGCGGTTAGGCGTCGACGCGCTCGACGTCGTCTTCGTTCACGATCTCTCGCCGGACAATCCGTGGCTGCCGGGGCCCTGGGAAGAGCAATTTGAGATCGCACGCAAAGGCGCGTTCCCAGCATTAAGCAAGATGCGCGACGAAGGCGTGATCAAAGGCTGGGGTCTTGGCGTCAACTCACCCGAACCGATTCTCAAGCTGATGGAGGCCGCCGACGCGAACGTGTGTCTTTTGGCCCGTCAATACTCGCTCATCGATCATGGGAACGCGCTGCATGAGGTCTTTCCGAAGGCGCGCGAGCTCGGAATGGCGTTTGTCGTAGGATCCTCGCTCAACGCCGGTTTCCTCAGCGGCAGTCCGCGCTTCAATTACGGCAAGGATAATTACAAGATTCCGGCTGCAGCTATCGAGAAGCGCGACCGCTTGCGCGCGATTGCGGCACGCCACGGTGTGGACCTTCGCACGGCCGCATTGCAGTTCTCGAGCGCGCCGGACGTCGCGGCCGCACTCGTTGTCGGCTGCGCGACTCCGCAGCAGGTGCTCGCGGACTACACGTCGCTCGAGACGAAAGTCCCGCATGCGTTTTGGTCTGATCTTCGATCGGAGCATCTGATCGAAAGTGACGCCGCCATACCGTCCTGAAAATTAGTTAAAGCATCTTAGCGGTCAGGTCGCGGGGACCGCGGCCGGCGCTCCTCCTCGCGTCAGCATTGAATCAGCGCACTCAAATGGGTTGGGCCTCTTGTGGATGAAACTCGCTAACGATGACAGACGAAGAACTTCAAGGATTTGTCGACCAAGAAGTCAGGATCAATTACCGCGGACGAAATCTGACCGGCAAGCTTCTGTCGGGATTTGCCGCGCAAGCGAGCGTTAAAGCACCTTACGCGATCGAGTGGAGTGTGGGAGACCCAGCCTTGGGCAACTACGAGGTTCGCCGGGCGGCGATCTCGGCCGCCGAAGACATCGAAACGGTGGAGTTCGTCAACGAGCCCGCACAGGTTGGCGCGGAAATCAGCGACGTGGCAAACGAAGAGCAGACGCCGGGGTAACGCCTATTCGTAATCGGGTGCCTGGTACTCGTCGTACTGGCGCATGAAGAACTTCGGCGGCAGCGGCGCCTTGATCTTCACGAACGGCCGCGGTATTTGCGAGAAATCGAAACAATCGAGTGCCGGTGAGTTCGCGCGTTTGTCGGCCGCGGCGAGCTGACCGAGACCGAAGAGGTCTTCGGCAAAGCGCAGCACGCTCGCCGTCTCGTACTGCACGTGCGAAACGTAATGGTGCTTGGCGTACGGCGAGATCACGAGCAACGGAACGCGGAAGCCCAAGCCGTCGTAATTCTCGTACGGCGGCGGGACGTGATCGTAGAGACCGCCCCAGTCGTCCCACTGTATGAAGATGGCCGTCGAGTCCCAAAACTTGCTCTTACCGACCGTATTAACCAGCGCCGAGACCCACGAAGGGCCATAGCCGCCGGGGCAGTTGACGTGGTCGGAGTCGTCGCAGACCGGGGTGATCCACGTAAAGTTGGCGAGTTTGCCGGCGCGCACGTCGGTGATGAACTTCCAGTTCGGCGAGATGACCTTCTTCCAATCGGGACCGTAGTAGATGTGCCTCACTGCCTGATAGCTCGACCAGTAGCCCCCGGCTCCGCTGGACGGGCTTCCGTATTTGCTTGCGTAGAAGCGCCACGAGAGCTTCGCTTTGTCGAGCTCGTCGCCAAGCGTCTGGTAATCGAAGCAGGCCTGCTGGGGGGGCCGTACTGTCGGTCTTTGGTGATCGTCTCAACTTCGTCGCTCGCACCGCCCTCGCAGCCCCACGCCCCATACGGCAGATCGACGCTCGAGGCCGCCTGCGCGGCGATAATATATTGATGGCTCACGAAGCTCTCATCAAGGTGAGATTGGAACATGCGATCGGCCACCACGCCTTCGTGCGCCATGTCGAAATACGGCTTCGTGTCAGAATGCGGAGCGTAGACGTACATAGGATATTTTACGCCCTGCGGACCGCAGCAGATACGACTCATTGTTGAAGCCGTTCATCCGGCAATCGGTCCCGGGCAACTTCCCGGTCCCGTTGCATGCGGCGAACATCGCGGCCGCCGAGTGATCGATGACGTACTGATCCGAGAGCGGCACGGGTTTCAGAATGACGGTATGGCCCTTCGAGTCCTTGCCGCTGGAGACCGTGTCCGCCCCGGGATAGCCGTGGAAGAGATCGTCAAAACTTCGATTCTCCTGCACGATATAGACGACGTGCTTGATCTTGCCGGCACCCGTTTGGGTAAGCGACTCCAAGGCAGCCGCGCTCTGCATGTACGGCACCGTGGGTTGCGAACCCAGCGAACAGCCGGCGAGCGCGAGGCCCGCAAGCAACGACGGGGCTTTACTGCGGATCGCCATGCTGCACCAGATGTGGTTGGTTGATGAAATACTGCGCCGATCTCTTCGACCGGATCTTCGAAAACGCGCGCGGCGTCTGCGCGTAGTTGAAGACGTCTGAGATCGACGCGGCGCGAACGTCCGTCGTCCCCAACGACCCCAGATTCCAATTTTGCTCGATGTACTTTAAGATGCTGCCGAACTCATATGGCGTGTGCGAGATAAAACCTTTGCCTCCCGAACCGGCGATCGCGAACGGCGAGACGACCATCATTGGGACGCGGAAGCCAAGGCCGCCCTGCACGTCCTTATACTGCGGCGGCACAGCGTTGTCATAGAAGCCTCCCCAATCGTCCCAAATGACGATAATCGCACTCGATTTCCAATACGGACTTTTGCCGATGGCGTTGACGACGCTCGCAACCCACTGGGGGCCATCGTCGTGTGCTTCGCCTGGATGATCGTTTTCATCATCTTCGGGAATCACCCATGAGACCGCCGGCAATGCGTCCTTTTTTATGTCGGCGAAGATATTCGTCTCCGGCCAAGAAACGTTCGCCCCCCATTGGGCAGCCGTAGCGAACCGGATAGATGACGTCGAAGGCATCGAGCAAGTTGCCATCGCAATTATCCTGGCCGCTGGTGCAGTCGGAGCTGGGATTGCAGCCGGATTGCTTCGTGCTGAAGCATGGCGTGTAATACTTCCACGACACGCCTGCCGCATCGAGCACGTCGCGCAGCGTGACATACCCTGCCGATTTGATGGGAAACTTGTTGGTGCACGGGAACGGGCCGCCGCCGTCGACTTGACCGTCGACGTTGATAGTATAGGTGCGGACGCTCTTATGTGCGTCGCAGCCCCATGGCCAATAGGTGGGGTTGTCCACGAGGCTCTCCGTTTTAGACGACGGGGAGCCGCATGCCTCGATGCAGGTTCCCCCGCGGATGAGATCTTGATGAGCCGTAAAGCTGCCGCTGCCTTGCGTTTGGAACATCTCATCGGCCAAGACCCAGTGTTTGGCGATGTCCCAGTACGGCTTGATTTGAGACTCCTCCACGTATTGATAGGGGAGCATTTCCGCCGGGGCTCCAGTCGGGCAAGAGCCCTTTCCTTCGAGGTAAAAACCATCCATCTTGCCGCCGTCATAATCGGTTACAAAGGCATTATGGCAGTGCTGCAGATCGGTGTTGATGATCAGCGGAGAAGCCTGTAGCGTCACCCATTTGTCGACGTATCCGTTTCCTTTCGGCTCCTTGGCTCTGCCGCGAGTCGCGCCGTGAGCGCCGGGAAATGTTGCAAAGAAATTATCGAAGCTTCGATTCTCCTGAACGATCAGCACGACGTGCTTGATCGGCGAGCTCGCCGAGCGGCCCGCCGGTTCAACCGGCGTTCTGGTCGGAAGCGAGGCAATGCCGCCGCAAGCAACCAGCGCGAGGCCGATGGCAAACGCAACGCCGTTTAGAGAAAATCTGCGAGCCTTCATCGTCTTCATTCTATTCCGTATCGGGCGGAATACCCGAGGGCTGCTGGTGCATGAAGTAGTCGCGGGAATACTTCGCAGCGATCTTGTGGAATTTGCGCGGCGGCATCGTAAAGTCGAAGACGTTGCCGATGCTCGTGGAGTGGGCGTCGTTCTTTCCCAGCGACCCGAGATTCCAGACGTCTTCGATGAAGCGCAGAACGCTGCCGAATTCGTAAACGGTGTGATCGACGTGAGGTTTGACGTAGGGCGCAACGATCAGCATCGGCACGCGGAAGCCTGGGCCACCCTGCCAGCCTCGCGGATGCGGCGGCGCGACGTGATCGTAGAAACCGCCCCAATCATCCCAAAGAATTACGATCGCGGTGGAGTCCCAATACGGACTTTCGCCGATCGTGTTGACGATTGCCGTCACCCACGACGGCCCGGTGTCTGCCGGCGCTCCGCCGTTTTTGCAGGGCGAATGGTTGTACTCGGCCGGGTGGTCTGAGTTTAGTCCGTCGGGCGTGATCCACGAAACGGCGGGAAGCTCGCGTTTCGCGACGTCCTTAAAGAAGAGCTTGTTGCCGTGCGACACGTTCTTTCGCCACTCCGCGCTATAGCGCACCGCCTTGATCGCGTCGAAGGCGCTCCAGATGCCTGCCGTATCGCCGTGCTCGCAACCGTTCTCTTTTTGTATGGGAACCGCATAAAACTTCCAAGAGACTCGTTTGGCATCGAGCAGATCGCGCAACGTCGAATACGTCAGGCACGGAAAGGGGCCGCCGTAGCGGTAGACTTTGCCGCCGCGCTTGATCATCGCGGTCCTTACGCTGCTATTGGCGTCACATCCCCACGGGAAATAGGTCGGGTTATCGATCAGCGCCGCATTATCCGAGATCTGCGTGCCGCCGGCGATCAGATCCTGATGTGCGGTGAAGCTGCCGCTGCCCTGAGTCTGAAACGTGTGGTCGGCGAGAACGTACTGCTTCGCGATATCCCAATACGGCGCAATCTCCGACGGATTGACGTATTGGTAAGCATAGGTGCAAATTGGAAAGCCGCTTCCGTCAGCCGCGGATCCCGCTAGGTCGAAACCGTCCATTCGATCGTGGTCGCGCTCGAGCTGGAAGCCGCTGTAAATGTGGTCGAGATCAGTGTCTTCATCGAACTTCCCGCTCGAACCAAAGCCCGAGCCGATCAGATCGGTTTGCGTCAATGGAACGCTCGTCGGTTTTGTAATCACCGGCATGCCATTATCGCGACAGTACGCCTGCTCCGAACTCGACATTGCGGCGGCTTTACCGCTCTTGGTACCGTCCGCTCCCGGAAAGGTCGCGAAGAAGTTGTCGAAGCTGCGGTTCTCCTGGATGACGACGACGACATGCTTGATGCGAGTCTTGCTTTGCGCAGCATCGAATGCGGTCGGCAGGACCGGCGTTGCCTCCGGAGATGCGCCGCCGCAGGCCACGATTCCGGCAGCCATCGTCAGCAAAAGGAAGCACAGCGCAGCCGCACTTACGCGCATAGCGGTCGCTTTAGCCTATTCCGTATCGGGCGGCAGGCCTGACGGCTTCTGCTGCAGGAAGAACGCGCGCGAGTATTTAGCCGAGATCATCTTGAACCGACGTGGCGACTGATTAAAGTCAAATGCGTTGCCGATGCTCGCGGCGCGCTGGTCTTCTTGTCCGAGCGAGCCTAGGTTCCAATTCTTTTCGATGAACTTTAGCACGCTGGTCGTTTCATACTGTGTGTGCTCGACGTGGGGTTTCACGTACGGCGAGATGATGATCATGGGAAATCGGAAACCGAGCCCTCCCTGATCGTCGTAGAAAGGCGGCGGCACGTGGTCGTAAAAGCCGCCCCAATCATCCCAAAGCACGACGATCGCGCTGCTTTTCCAATACTTGCTTTCACCGATCGCGTTGACGACGGAGGCGACCCACGACGGGCCGCCGTCTTCTGCCTTGTCGTTCTTTGGGTTCACTTCGGCCGGATGGTCGGAGTTCAAGCCATCCGGAGTTATCCACGAAACACTCGGAAGCTGCCCGGCTTTGATATCGTCAAAGATCCGTGTGTCGGGCCACACCACGTTGGTTCCCCACTCCTTGCTGTGACGCACGGCGTCGATCGCGTCGAAGGCACTCCAGATGCCGGCGTTTCCGCCGTTCACCTTCACGGCGTAGAACTTCCACGGGATTGCCGCGGCGTCAAGCAAGTCGCGCATCGTTTCGTACGTAAAGCACGGAAACGGACCTTGGTCCTGCAGATACTTCGCCTTTGGTCGTCAGCAGGGAGGTGTTCTCGCCCGGCGGCGCATCGCATCCCCATGGAACGTTGCTCGGATCGTCGATGACGCTCTCGGATGGCTCGATCGCGGTGCCGCCGGCGATGAGATCTTGATGCGCCGTGAAACTCTCGCTGCCTTGTGTCTGGAAGGCGTTGTCGGCCAGCACGTACTGCTTCGCCATGTCCCAATACGGCTGAATAGACTTCGGGTCGACGTACTGGTAGGTGTACGTGCACGTCGGATGGCTCGTATGAGAGCCCGAGCCGTCCGGGCCGGAGTACGAGCGATCGAATCCGTCCATCTTGCACGCGTTCGACGAACTCGGCTCCGCGTTCGATCCATTTCCACCCGCGTCGCAGTCGCCGAGGTACCCGTGCCGAAAATCATGCGCGAGATCCTGATCCCAATCCCAATTATTTGGAAAGCCCTTGCCGAGTAGATCAACTTTCGTCAACGGGACCGAGGTCGGCTTCGTGATGACCGGCTGGCCTGCCGTTGTGCATGGGGTCGCAATCGCCGCCGGCATAGCCTCGGCTTTTCCAACGGTCGTTCCGTTCGCGCCGCTAAAAGTGGCGAACAAATTATCGAAGCTGCGATTCTCTTGAATGATGATGACGACGTGCGAGATCGGGGTGCTCTCGTGCGCTCCGCGCAAGCTTTGCGCGGCCGGCAACGGCCCGTTCGACGCTTCCCAAGAGCTGCCGTTGCACGCGACGAGTGCGCCGCTCACAAGAAGCAGCAAAAATAAGAATCCGGCCGCCCGGCAACGCAAGCACGCACCTTCCTTTCAGCCGCGCGTACTTGGCCGAGAGCCTCCTTTCTCTCCTCTTACAAGCGAATAAGTTGACTTTGTTTATTGCCGTTCGTCAGTTAATCGTAGCTTTCACGTACGGTTTCGAGCAGCGTCTGCCCGAACTCGACGATATCGCCGTCGCCGTCGAGCACGTCGACACCGAAACCCGGATAGAGACTGACAAAGCGATCCTGCTTCCAGCGTGCGACCGACCATCGATCGCGCGCGCCTTTCTCATACGGCCAAGGCGGCATGCCTTCTCGATCGGATCGAATATCGCGGCCGTCGGACGTGCGAACGCGCACTTGAAAACCTTCAACTCGCGCAATCTTCATCTCGAGCGTTCCGATTTTCATAAATGGTCGGGCTGACTGGATTCGAACCAGCGATCTCTAGTCCCCCAGACTAGCGCGATAACCAAGCTTCGCTACAGCCCGCTGGGTTTTCTCGGATGTTTTTTCTTGCGCGATCTCGCGCCGCCGACGGCTTCCTTGAGCGACTGCCCCGCAACGAACGCGGGTACCTTCCGAGCAGCGATACTAATCTTTTCCCCGGTCTTTGGATTGCGTCCCTCGCGGGCTTGACGTGCCCGAACGACAAAACTCCCGAACGGGTTGAGAGTTACACGATCGCCCTGCTGCAACGCTCCCTTGATCTGGCTTAAAATGAACTCTACTATTTCGCTAGCTCGACGTCTCGAAAGCTCCGCTTCAACGGCTACGGCATCAATCACATCGGCCTTCGTCAACCTTGCATCTCCTCACCAGCGGCAACGAGGGAGAAATCGCTCAACAGGGCGTCGCCTTCCTTCTTGCTTCACCGCGAACCGGTTTCGCCGAGCGCGCGGAGCGCGAGCAGATAGCCGAACGCGCCGAAACCGCTAACGACGCCGCGGCAAGCGGCCGCCGTTACGCTCCTGCGGCGAAACGCTTCCCGTGCCGCGATGTTGGAGAGATGCACTTCCACAACGGGAATGTCGATTGCGGCGATAGCGTCGCGAATTGCGTACGAGTAGTGCGCGTACGCCCCGGGATTGATCACGACGCCGGCAAAGGACTTCCGGGCCGCCTGGAGCGCATCCACAATAGCGCCTTCCGCATTATGCTGTTCGCAAAGAACTTCCATGCTTAGGCTCTTTGCGCCGGCAACGATCGCTTGGTTTAGCTCTGCAAGTGTTTGCGTTCCGTAGATTTCCGGTTCCCGTTCCCCAAGTAAATTGAGGTTCGGTCCGTGCAGAACCAAAACGCGCATCGTCCTCGCTTCTTTGGAGGAAAAGCGCGGGCCTTCGAACCAGAGGCGCTCATGCCCGATACGCTGCTTGCCGCCTCGAATCTCGAGGCTGGAATTACACTGGTGGCGGCGATCACCACCGAGCTCGTCGCGGAAATTCGAGATCGACACGATCTCTGGCCGACCGCAACCGCGGCCGTCGGACGCCTCACGACAGGCGCCGCGCTCTTTAGCGCAAGCCTCAAAGGCAACGAGCGCATCTCGCTGCAGATTGCCGGCGACGGCCCCTTGGGAACGCTAGCCGCCGATGCGTGGCTTGTCGACGATCGCACCGCCGGCGCGAGAGGTTACGCTCGCAACGGACGCGTCGAGCTGCCCATTGACGCGCGCGGCAAATTCGACGTCGCCGGCGCGATCGGTGACGGATCTCTGCAGGTAACCCGGTCGAGTGACGTCGGACAGCCGTACGTGGGCGTCGTGCCGTTGCAGTCAGGCGAAATCGCCGAGGACTTGGCTGTCTATCTTGCGCAATCGGAGCAGATTCCGAGCATCGTCGCGCTCGGGGTGCTGGCAAATCCGAGCGGGGTCGTCGCGGCCGGCGGAATTCTCGCGCGAGCGCTTCCGGGGGCCGACGAGAGCGCGCTCGCAACATTGGAGGCACGTGCGGCGGCCATGCCGCCCGTGACACAGCTCATCGCCAAAACCGCCGACGCCGGCGCATTGCTGCGTGAGCTTGCGGGCGACCTCGAGCTGCGCTCGCAACATTCGATCGCCGTACGCTTCGCCTGCCGGTGCAATCGCGCAAAGGTGGAGTCGGTACTTTTGGGATTGGGAGTCGATGAACTCTTACGACTGATCCAAGAACGAGATCGCACCGAAGCGACCTGCGAGTACTGCAGGACGGCCTACGTTTTTACGGCCGCAGAGATCAAGGAGCTAGTGGCGCGGGGGTAACAATGACCGAGCCGCCCTCTTACTGCGCGTCAACCGTCGCCAGGCAATCGATGCGGACGCGGCCGCACCCTGACGAACCGGCGCGAGCCTACCGAAAGCACCGCGGGCCCGACGCAGGTCCACAGCGCGTGGACGTCGCGAACCGGATCGCCGTCGATTTTTACGGCGTTGCCTGAAATGAGCCGTTCGGCAGCCCGTCGGCTCTCCGCAAAACCAGACTTGACTAAAACTTCGGCGACGCGCTTGCAATCGCCAAGCTCGATCTCTTCGAGCTCGCCCGACGGAATCTCCCGGCGCTGAACGGTGCGTTCGAAGTATTCGCGCGCGCGCGCCGCCGCGGGCGGGCCGTGGTAACGCGCGACGATTTCTTGCGCAAGGCGCTTTTTCTCCTCGAGCGGATTTGCGCGCCCCGCCGCAAGGTCCGCCGCAAGCCGTTCCGAGTCTGCGCGAGAGCGAAATGCGGCGAGCCGAGCGTAAGTCGGAAGCAGCTCATCGGCGATCTTCATGAGCTTGCCGAATTGCTCTTGCGCCGGCTCCGCGACGCCGACGTAATTGCCGAACGACTTGCTCATCTTCTTCTGCCCGTCGAGCCCAACGAGCAACGGCACCGTCGCGCAGATTTGCGGGGCTTGTCCGTGTTCACGCTGGAACTGCCGTCCAAGCAGCAAGTTGAAGAGCTGGTCGGCGCCGCCAAGCTCAACGTCGGCTTTAATCGCAACCGAATCGTATGCTTGCGCGACCGGATAGAGAAATTCGTGGAGCGAGATGGGCACCCCTGAGTCGTAGCGCTCACGAAAATCGTTACGCTCGAGCATCTGGGCGACGGTCGTCTTCGCCAGGAGCTTTACGAGATCGGCGAGCGTCAACGGATCGAGCCATTCGGAGTTGTACCGTACCTCGATGCGCTCGAGGTCGAGCACCTTGCCGGCTTGTTCCCGGTAGGCCCGCATGTTCGCTTCGATCTCCTCGCGCGAAAGCTGCGGCCGCGTGACGTTGCGGCCGCTGGGATCGCCAATGCGCGCGGTAAAGTCACCGATGATTAAGGTAACGCGATGGCCCGCTTCGGCAAATCGCTGCAGCGAATGCAGCACGACCATAAAACCGAGGTGAAGGTCGGGACTCGTTGGATCGATGCCCAGTTTGACGCGCAGTGGGCGCCCCAGCGCAAGCCGCTCCTCGAATTCGGCGACGGTTTCAACGTGGTCGAATTCTTGCAGCAAATCGGGGGCATCCGTCACGTTACGTACGCAACTCGATAAGCGTGACGCCGGTCGAGCCTTCCTCTTCGTCGCCGTATCGCAAGCTTTTTACCGCATCGTGGGCGCGCAGATACTCTTGCAAGCCTCGTCCCAGCATGCCGGTTCCCTTGCCGTGAATCAAACGCAGCACGGAGTTTCCGGCAAGCAGGGCGTCGTCGATCCATCGGTCGACCTCCGGTTGCGCCTCGGCATATCGTTTGCCACGAACGTCGAGTTCTGCCGTGGTGCGTTGCGCGGCTGCCAAGCGCACCTGAGCCTGAGATTCAGACCGTTGCCGACGCTTCGTTGGTCCTTCGCGGCGAACGTCGGTCTTCTCCACCATCATCTTCATTGAACCGATCGAAACGAGCAACCTTTCGTCCCAATCTTCCGCAACGATGCCCTCCTGGTTCAATGAGATGATCCGTACGGGATCGCCGGGTGAATACGTTCCGACTTCGGGCTCGTCTGCAGCGTCCCGGCTAATTCCGAGATCGCGGCGCATCGCCTCGATCGTCTGCCCAAGCAATGCCGCCTGATTCGGAGTTACCTTGCCGGCTCGCCGGGTGCCACCCGAGCCAAGTTCCGACGCGCGCCGCTGCAGCTCGCCCACGAAATCTCGCAGACTTTGCTGCAACCGTTCTTCCGCCCGCGCACTGAAACGCCGCCGCTCGACGTCGAACTCGCCGCGATCGCGCCGCAAGACCTCGACTTCTCGTGAGAGATCGCGGCGCTCGGCTTCGAGAAGCGAGCGCTCCTCTCGCATTTCGCTGCTGCGCAGCGCAAGCTCGGTCAACGCCGTCTCGTAATCGAGCTCGCGCCGCTCGAGCAGCCTCGCGGCGCGCTCGACGATTCGTGGATCGATCCCTAAGCGGGTTGCGAGCGGAAACGCCAACGACTGCCCCGGTGTTCCTACATCGAGCTCGAATGTGGGTGCAAAGGTTTTCGGGTCGAAGCGCACGCTGGCATTCGCAACCCCAGGCTTGGCGTGCGCGAAGAGCTTGAGTTCCAGAGAGTGCGTCGAGACGATCGCCCGCGTGCCGCGCTCGAGCAACCACTCCAACATTGCGATAGCGAGCGCCGCACCCGCGCTTGGTTCGGTGCCGCCACCGATTTCGTCTACGATCGCAAGAGTTCGGGCGTTGGCGCGGTCCATGATTTCGCGCATCCGCTCTAAGCGCGCCGAAAATGTTGAGGCGTTGGCGACGAGCGACTGCTCGTCGCCAATATCGGCGAAGATGCGTTCGAAGCGTCCGATGCAGCTATGCGCCGCGGGTATTTGCATTCCGCAATAGGCCATGACGACGAAGAGACCGGCCATCTTGAGCGCGACGGTCTTACCGCCCATGTTGGGTCCGCTGAGGACGAGCAGGCGGGTCGTTTCGTCCAACGAAAGCGATTGCGCCACGGCGCGCTCGCCGAGCAACGGATGCCGTCCCCGCTCGATGGCAAGCGACGGCGCGTCGCTCAATTCGGGCACCACGCTATCGGTCGCAGAAGCGAGAGCGGCCTTTGCCCCGAGCAGATCGAGACGCGCCAACATTTCGACGTTCGTATCGATAGCGGCGGCGTGACTTCCGACCTCGCGAGAGAGCTTTTCAAGAATGCGCTGCATTTCGCGCTCTTCTTCAATCTGATGGGTACGCACGCGGTTGTTGGTTTCGAGCGCCGCTAGCGGCTCGACGAAGAGCGTTTGTCCGCTCGAGCTCGTATCGTGAACGATGCCGGGCAACGTTCCGGCGAGCTCGGCTTTGATTGGGACGACGAAACGCGCGTTCCGGATGGTGACGATCCTGTCCTGAATCGCTTTGGCATATTTCGCGGAGGTCAAGATCGCGCCGACGCGGGCGCGTGCCTCGGCCTGAGATTGCGCGAGGCTGCGCCGGATGCGGCCAAGCGCCGGCGAGGCTCGATCCTGGATCGCTCCGCGTTCGTCGATGGCATCAATGATCGAGCGCGCGAGCGCGTGCAGCGGCCTGTACGCTCCCGCAATGTCGGAAAGATCGGGATGTTCGCGCACGGCACGGTGCGCCGCGGCCGCCGCTGCGACGGCGTCGCCGATCGAGCGCAAATCGCCTGGGGCGAGCGTTCGTCCAACTTCCGCCGCCTCAGTCAGAGACAAAGTTTCGATTGCCGGCATAACGTGAAAATCGGAGCCGACGAGCAGCGAACGCACCGCCTCGGTATGGAGCTGTTCGCGGCGTACGAGATCGAAGTTCGCATGCGGGATGATTGCGAGAGCGATGGCCCTCCCGCGGTCGGTCCGAGTTGCGGCGACGATCCGATCGCGGATGGCGGTAAAATCGAGTGCATCGAGCGTTCGCTCATCCGCCAGCGTCATGGAAAGGAATGGCTTCAGCGAGAGAGCTTCTTGCGCACCAACTCGTTAACGAGCGCGGGATCGGCTTTCCCCCGCGAGGCCTTCATCACCTGACCGACGAGAAAACCCACGATATTGCTCTTTCCCGCTTTAAACTCGTCAGCAGCCTTTTCGTGCGACAGCATAACTTCGTCCACAAAGCGCTCGATCGTCGCCGAGTCGCTGGTCTGCGCAAGCCCCTCGCGCTCGACGATTGCCATGGGAGCGCCGGCACCCTCCCACATGCGCGCGAGCAGCTCCTTGGCGATTTTTGAGTTAATACGCTTCGTTTCAACCAGGGCGATCAACTGCGCGAGATCTTGAGGCGAAACTCGCGAATCTCCGACCGCCACGCCGGTCTCGTTGGCGAGCCGTGAGAGGTCGCCCAAGACGAAATTGCTCGTCTGATGCGGATTACCGCCGGCGGCGACGACGCGGTCGAAGTAACCGCCCAGCGAAGGATTATCGATGAGCTGCGTCGCCTGCTTCGGCCCGAGACCGTGCTGCGCCGTATACTGCTCGAAGCGTTGCCACGGCAGCGTTGGAAGTGCGGCCGTCAACCGTGCGATATCGGAGGGCAATGGCTCCAACGGGACGAGATCCGGGTCGGGGAAGTAGCGATAATCGTGCGCCTCTTCTTTGCTGCGCATCGGATGGGTGACACTATTGACCTCATCCCATCCGCGCGTTTCTTGAACGACGCGTCCGCCAGACGTCACAACTTCGATTTGCCGCGCTATCTCGCTCTCGATCGCGCGTTCGACTGACCGAAACGAGTTCATGTTTTTGATTTCCGTCTTCGTGCCGAGTTCCGACGCACCCGTGGGTCTGATCGAGACGTTGGCGTCGCAGCGCAGCGAGCCTTCTTCCATTTTTACGTCGCTCACCCCGAGCGCAAGCAGCGTACGCCGCAAGGATTCGAGGTAAGCAATTGCTTCCGCAGCGCTATGCAATTCCGGCTCCGAGACGCATTCCATGAGGGGAACCCCGGCGCGATTGAAGTCGACCAAGGAGTACGAGCTTCCAGAGATGCGCCCGTCGCCCGAGCCCGCATGAGTGGATTTGCCCGTATCTTCTTCGAGGTGGATGCGCGTCAGGCGGCACTCTTGCACCGTACCGTCCTCGAGCCAGTATTTGACCGTGCCGCCCAGCGCGAGCGGCATGTCGAACTGAGAAATCTGATAATCTTTCGGCATGTCGGGATAGAAGTAATTCTTGCGGTCAAATTTTGAAAAGCCGGGAATCGCGGCGCCGAATGCCAGGCCGGCGGTGACCAGATGCTCGACAGCCTTCGCGTTCGGTACGGGAAGCGCTCCCGGCATGCCGAGGCAAATCGGACAAATCTTCGTGTTCGGCTCGCCACCAAACTCGTTAGCGCAGCCGCAAAACATTTTGCTCACGGTTTTGAGCTCGACGTGACACTCGATGCCGATGACCGCCTCGTAGGTGGAGTTCACGCGCGAACGTCCTCGAGCGACGGCTTGCGCGCCAGGGCGTGCCGAGTCGCGCGCTCGTACGCATGCGCCACACCCAGCAAGAGTTTTTCACCGTAAAGCGGGGTACAAAGCTGCAGGCCAACCGGCATTGGCATGCTACCGCCGGCGGGGATGCTCCAGCCGCATGGAACCGACAGCGCCGGCAGTCCGGCGAGCGCCATCGGTATCGTGTAGTAATCCATCAGGTACATGCTGTACGGATCGCTCTTCGCACCGAATTGGAAGGCCGGAGAGCTAGCGGACGGGCACGCGATTACGTCGCATCGCGCGAACGCTCGATCGAAATCGCGCGCGATGAGTGTGCGCGCCTTTTGCGCCCGAACGTAATATGCGTCGTAATAGCCGCTTGAGAGCGCGTGGGTACCGATGAGAATACGGCGTTTGACTTCCGCGCCAAAGCCGGCTGCCCGCGTCCGATCGTACATGGTCCGGACGTCGTCGCCATCGACTCGCAGGCCATAGCGCACTCCGTCGAACCGCGCCAGGTTTGACGAGCATTCGGCGGGCGCAATCAAGTAATACGTTGCGACTCCGTAATCGGCGGTAGGCAGCGAAACCTCGACGAGCTCCGCGCCCAGTTCTTCGAGATCGCGCGACGCTTGCCGGTAGAGCGCATCGAGGTCGTTGCCGAGCGCCTTGGTGTCGAACTCGCGAACGATACCGACGCGCAGACCCCGCAAATCTTCGAGCAGTGCCCCGGCGGTGCGTTCGACGGAGCGGTCCACCGAAGTCGCGTCCATTTGATCGTACCCGGCAATCGCGTCGTAGGCGAGCGCCGCGTCCTCGACGGTCCGTGCGAGCGGACCGATCTGATCGAGACTCGACGCAAACGCAACCAAGCCGTAGCGTGAAACTCTGCCGTACGTCGGTTTGAAGCCGACGAGATTGCAAAATGCCCCCGGCTCGCGAATCGAACCGCCCGTGTCGCTTCCGAGGCCGATCGCCGCCTCATAGGCCGCGACGGCGGCGGCGGACCCGCCGCTCGAGCCGCCTGGAACGCGAGTCGGATCGTAGGGATTGCGGGTTACGCCGAGCGCCGAGTTTTCGCACGAGCTTCCCATCGCAAACTCATCGCAATTCGTTTTGCCGATCGGAATCGCCCCGGCTTCGAGCATTCGAGCTACGGCGGTTGCCGTATAGGGCGCGATCCAATGTTCCAAGATCTTGCTGCCGCAGGTCGTGCGCGTTCCTTCCAAACACATATTGTCTTTTACGGCAATCGGCACGCCGGCCAATGCCGGCCGTTCGCCGCGGCGGAGGCGTTCGTCCACGCGCGCCGCATGCGCTCGAGCGAGATCGCCTAGCACGGTCAAATATGCACCGACGACGCCGTCGACCGCCTCGACATGCGCGAGCGTCGCTTCGGTAAGCTCGATCGCGCTCACATTGCTCGAGCGAACCTCTTGTGCGATTTGCGCGGCGCTCTTTTCGATGAGCTCTACGGCCACGGCGTCCTTACTCCGCGAGTATGCGCGGCACTCGGAAAAATCCGCCTTGCCGCTGCGGCGCTTGGGCCAAAACGCGCTCGCGATCGAGGCAGGGCGCCAGAAGGTCCTTACGCATGATGTTGCGTGACTCGACCACTTGAGCCGTTGCAGGCACGCTCTCGATATCGAGCTCCGCAAGGGCGTTCACATGACCGAGCAGGTCGCCGAGCTGCCGCCCGAAGACCTCTATCTCCTCATCGCTCAGCGCCAGGCGCGCTAATTTGGCGACGTACCGTATGTCGATGATGTCCTGCGGCAAATTCTAAGCGTACTCCAGCGCAACGAGTGTCTCTATGTGCCCGGTTTGCGGAAACATGTCGAAGGGCTGTACCGTGCCGAGCCGGTAGCCCTTGGCTACCAGGAACTTGGAATCCCTTGCGAGCGTTGCAGGATCACACGATAGATACCAGAGCTTAGCGACGCGTACGTCCGCAATCGCAGCAAGCGTCCTGTCGTCGCAACCCTTGCGCGGTGGATCGAGGAAGAGCACGTCGGCCTCCCGCAACACGTCGCGCAATGCCGGCGCCTCTACGAGCTGCTCGATTCGCCCGGTCGTAAAGCGAGCCGATTGCGTCAGGCCGTTGCGGCGCGCATTGGCCACGGCTTCCGCAATCGCCTGTGGGTTCTCTTCGATGCCGTGGACCTTCCAGCCACATTTCGCGAAAAACAGCGCAAACGTTCCAACGCCGCAATAGAGATCCACGATCCGCTGCGGAGACTGCAGCAACGGCTTGAGGTACTCGAAAATGCGTCCGACGATTTCAACGTTGACCTGAAAGAACGAGGCAGCCGAAACGCGATAAACCACGCCGCCGATCGTTTCCTCAATCTCCGTTTCGCCGCCGAGCGCGCGATGACGCCGGCCCAAGATTGCATTGGCGCTCGCAAGATCGAATGAGTTGGTAACGCCCACAAGGCCGGGAAGCTCGCGCAGCAGCAGCGGCGCCGCCTGTCGGGCGCTCTCCGATCGTCGCGCGGTTGTAATGGTCAAGAGACTCTCCCTCGTCGCGCTCGCGCTGCGGGCGACGAGATGGCGCGCGTCGCGAAGCATCGCGCTCACCGGCGCGGTGCGACGAGCCAGGTCGAGCCGGCTAAGGTCGGCATTCAACTGCGGAGTTACGATCGGGCAAGCATCGATGGGAACGACCTCGTGCGACCGCTGGCGATAGAATCCGACGGCGGGCGGATCAGAGCGATGGTCCACGACGAGCGACATCTTATTGCGGTACGCGCGGGGATGCGCCATTCCGATGGTAGCGCCAACCTCAACGCTGCCCAAAGCGCCTATTCGGGCCAACGCGTCGCGCACGACGTTGCGTTTCCACTCCAGCTGCGCGGCATAGTCGAGGTGCTGCACTTGGCAACCACCGCAGGCTCCAAAGACGGGACAGAACGGCTGCGCGCGGGCAGGCGATTTCTGCAGTATTTCAACTAAGTCTGCAACGGCGTAACGCTGTTTTACCTTGGTGACCCGAACGCGAGCGCGCTCTTGCGGGAGCGGACCAAAACAAAAGAGCACGAGTGCCCCCGCGCGGCCGACCCCTTGGCCGTTGGTGAGCAGATCGGTAAAGGCGAGCTCGAGTTCGACGCCCTCATGGAGCGTCGCGCCAACGTTAGGCGCTGTGCCTCTGGTCGTCAAGCGTCTTGAGCAGCGAGTTCGCTTCGTCGATCAGTTCTTGAATGCGGTGTGTGGTCGGATCTTCGCGGCGTTGGGCAGAGACCAGACGGAAGGCGACGTACGCAAGCGTCGCACCGGCCGCAGCCGTGGTGACTCCGAGACCGATCCAAAAAAGCGTCCGCGCAAGCCTCCGCTCGTGGTGCTCATCGAGGTGGTCGGAGTGCGACCTCGGGTCGGGCGATTGCATGAATCGTTTGTTCGCGCTCGAGCCGCCAAAGTTCCTATTTTGAGGTGGAGGCGCTCGCACTGGTCAAGACGACGTCGTCAATAAACTGCTCGGTGGAGAGTTTCGGATAGCCGTCGCCGTGCACGCCAAAGTAGAGCCAAAAGGTTCGGCCCGCGTACGCGGCGAGATTCCACTTACCCGACACCCATCCGGCCTTATTATTGATCGCCCTATACAGGTTCACGACAACGTTGCCGCGCGCATCGAGCAGATCGGCCTCTTGGTACGCCAACGTGGCATCGCTTTCGTCCGAGAGCTGATAGAGCCAGACCGTAAGCAAACCGGCCGACGGAACGGTAACGTGTTGGCAGACGCCCGAGTTGCCACGTGGTTCGCCTACGCCGCTTCGCGTGCCCGAATATTCGTCGTACGCGCCGCGATACGGGTGCTCGGTAGTCGTGTAGGCGCCGACGTCGCCGCATGAATACCAACCGCCGTCGATCGCTCCGCTTTCAAACCCGGAGTTTGTAATGACGTTGCTCGAAGAGCTTTGGATGGGAGCGGGCACCTGCTGACGCGGCACATTGAAGTGTCCCGTTACCGCGTGACGTTCGTCCGCCGTCCGCGCCGCCCCAACGAGGAGCACCGCAAGAAGCACCCCAACTACCCTCAATCGACACAGTCGATGTTGTGGGGGCCCCAGCGGCTTTGCCGATGGGGGGCGTGGAGCACGCGCAGCGTGCGGAGCGCCTCTTAAAACAGGAGGGACCCCCAATCGACACAGTCGATGTTGTGGGGGCCCCAGCGGCTTTGCCGATGGGGGGCGTGGGGCACGCGCAGCGTGCGGAGCGCCTCTTAAAACAGGAGGGGCCCCCAATCGACGCAGTCGATTGGGGTATGGAGAGGTGGTCGAGTGGTTGAAGGCACTCGCTTGGAAAGCGAGCAGAGGTGATAAGCCTCTCGAGGGTTCGAATCCCTCCCTCTCCGCCACGCGCGGCCTTGCGTCACGTGCCGGCAACGCGATCGAGTTGGGCCAACCAAAAATCGAAGCTTGCCCGCGCTTGCGCTTCCAACATCCCGTCGCCTGGTATCACCTCGCGCCCCAGCCGACGCGCGAGCGTCGCACGAGCGCCGTAGTTTGCGTCCATAATCAAGTCGGGAATTTGCAATGCTGCGGCGAGCTCTTCGGGGAGAAATGCGTCGGGCGGAAGCGTACTGATCACAATTTCAGGTGGGTTTTCCGACGGCCACGATCGCGCCTCGAAGCGACGGCACGTCTCACGTACGCGTTCCTCGTCGCGACCCCATAAGAACGTATAGACATCGTTATCGTGCAACTCGGCGAGAATCGCCCGCGCCGCCGCGCCATAACCGAGCACGCCTACCCGTTTGAGCGAAACCGGCTCGTCGAGCAAAGCCTCGATCGCGCTGCGCGCGCCGATGCCGTCTGTGTTCGTCCCGACGATCTGGCGCCCAAGGAAGATCGTATTGACGGCTTGGGCCCGAGACGCCTCGTCCTTGAGCACCTCACAGGGCGCAAGGGCTTCCTCCTTGAGCGGATAGGTAACGTTGCACCCTGTATATCCTTCCTCGTGCAAGTGCCGGATCGCTGCGGCGCCCTCTCCTTGCGGAACTCGAACCGTAACATAACTTCCATCGATGCCCGCTTCTTCGAGGAAGGCTCGATGCAGCTGCGGACTGCCGCTATGTTCGACCGGGTCGCCGACCAGCGCCAGCTTCATCCCCGCCGCCCCCGCAGCATCAAGCGTTCGAAAAACCGAAAAAATCGCGTGACGCCAAAATCTTTGGACTCAATCGGCTCGGTGAGGATCGTGTAGAGCCCGCAGATCTTGCCCCCGAGCACGTCGGTGAAGAGCTGGTCGCCCACGACGGCAATTTCGCGCCGGCGCAGCTGCAGAGATCGCTTCGCGCGCAAGAAGCCGAACGGCAGCGGTTTGAGCGCATTTGGAAAGCACGGGACGTTAAGCCGTGCGGCTAAGGTATTGACGCGGACGGAAAGGTTGTTCGAAAGCATCACGATCCGAAAACCGCGTTCCAAAGCGCGCGCCACCCAATCGAGATGCTCCTGGGCCAACTCGGTCTCTCCAAAACCCAGCAGCGTGTTGTCCAGATCGACGATGAGACCTCGAATGCCGGCCGCTTCGAGCTCCTCATGCGGAACGTCGTGAAGGCGTGGCGCAAAGCGATTGGGTCCCAGCACGCTGTTTGCCTTGCACCGGTTATCCCCGGTATCCTCGGGCCTGTCCACATCCCCTGCACCATCCTGGCGCTCGGCGCCCAGCCGGCCGCCGATTCCACGGCTTGATCACAGGAGATGCACAAGGATTTTAGGGCGCTACCCCATATCTTGTGGTAAGGAGCCAGTTTTGGCACTATAGGTATCGGATTCGCGTTCGCAGAATCGATCTGGAGCGAACGTGTGTTCGATAGGGCGAGGAGCTCCGTATGAAATTTGCACGCAGGTATTCCGCTCCCGGTGATCCATATGCGGGCGTGAAGTTCGAACCGCGCAGTTCGCGGATCGTTAATCCCGACGGATCGGTCATTTTCGAGGCTAAGGACGTCATGGTTCCGGCGAGCTGGAGTCAGGTCGCTGTCGACGTCCTGGCGCAGAAGTACTGCCGCAAGGCCGGTGTCCCCACAGCGACGACGAGAGTCGAAGAAAACGGCGTTCCGGGCTGGCTCCAACGTTCGATTGCCGACGGACCGGCGCTGGAGGCTCTCGGGCGTGACGGCCAATTCGGGGCCGAGCGCGACGCCCGCCAGGTTTTCAACCGGATGGCGGGATGCTGGGCCTATTGGGGCTGGAAGCACGGCTACTTCGATTCCGAAAACGACGCGCAAATCTACTACGATGAGATGTGCGCGATGCTCGCGCGCCAGATCGGGGCGCCGAACTCGCCGCAATGGTTCAACACCGGATTGCACTGGGCGTACGGAATCTCCGGGCCCCCGCAAGGGCATTGGTACGTCGATCCGGCCGACAGCATTGCAAAGTCTTCTCCCGATACGTTTTCGCATCCCCAGGTTAGCGCTTGTTACATTTTAGGGATCGATGACGATCTCGTTAACGAAGGCGGCATCTTCGATGGCGTCATGCGCGAAGCGCGCATCTTTAAGGGTGGAAGCGGCAGCGGAGCGAATTTTTCGAAGCTCCGCGCGGCCGGCGAGAGACTTACCGGTGGCGGAACCTCGAGCGGTCTCATGTCCTTCCTCAAAGTATTCGATCGCGCCGCCGGCGCGATCAAGTCAGGCGGGACGACTCGCCGCGCGGCCAAGATGGTGGTGCTCAACGCCGACCATCCCGACATCGAAGAGTTTGTGAATTGGAAGGTCCGCGAAGAACGTAAGGTGGCCGACCTGGTTATCGGCTCGCGCGTCTTCGAGCGCCATCTCAACGCGATCATCCGCGCCGCGCACGATACGCGCGTCCCGGATAACGCTCGACTCGATCCCGCGCTCAATCCCTCGCTGCGCCACGCGATCCGCGAGGCTATCGCAGCCGGCATTCCCTCGGGTGCGGCGCAAACCGCCCTCGATTATGCGCGTCAAGGCTACACGCATCTCGAGATCGAGCAGTACGATACCAGCTGGGATTCGGAAGCGTACCTTACCGTTTCCGGGCAGAACTCGAACAACTCGGTTCGATTGAGTAACGCTTTCTTTGACGCGCTCGACCGCAGCGAAGACTGGCTGTTGACGGCGCGCACGACCGGCGACGTCGTCAAACGCATCAAAGCGCACGAACTTTGGGATCAGATCGGACTCGCCGCGTGGCAATGCGCGGATCCCGGTTTGCAATTCGATGACACGATCCAAGAGTGGCACACGTGTTCGAACGACGAGCGCATCAATGCTACTAATCCGTGCTCGGAGTTCGTCTTCATCGACGACACGGCGTGCAACCTGGCCAGCGTGAACCTCGTCAAGTTTCTGAATAACGACGGCAACTTTGATGCAGAGCGATTTGCGGATGCGGCACGGATCTGGACTACGACTTTGGAGATTTCCGTCGCGATGGGCCAGATGCCATCGAAGCGCATCGCCGAAAAAAACCACGGCTATCGAACGCTCGGATTAGGATACGCAAACCTCGGTACCCTGCTGATGCGAATGGGCTTGCCTTATGACTCCGAGGAAAGCTTTGGATGGTGCGGAGCGATCAACTCTTTGCTGACGGGGTCGGCCTATCGCACCTCTGCGGAATTGGCGCAGAACCTCGGACCGTTCGCGCGCTTTGAAGCGAATCGCGATCCCATGCTGCGCGTTATTCGCAATCATCGCCGTGCCGCTTACGCAGCCGATCCGAGCGAATACGAAGGATTGACCGTCAAGCCGGTGACGCACATGCCAACGCTCTTCACGCAAAAAACCTGGGCGCTGGCCCGGAAAATGTGGGACGACGCGCTCTCTATCGGCGAGGTGGCCGGTTATCGCAACTCACAAGTTACGGTCACCGCGCCAACCGGTACCATCGGGCTAGTGATGGATTGCGACACCACCGGCATCGAGCCGGATTTTGCGCTCGTCAAGTTCAAAAAGCTCGCCGGTGGCGGCTATTTCAAGATCGTCAATCAATCCGTCGACGCTGCGTTGCACAAACTCGGGTATTCGCAAGAGCAGATCGATGCCATCGAGACCTACGCAAAAGGCACCGGAACCCTCGATGAGTCCCCCCACATCAATCGTGCGACGCTGAAGGCGAAGGGCTTCGACGATGACGCGATTGGGCGGGTAGAGGCCGCGCTGCCGAGCGCATTCGAGCTGCCGTTCGTATTCAATAAGTTCGTGCTGGGCGAGGCGTTCTGTAAAGAGAAGCTCGGCCTTACGTCAGAGCAGCTGAACGACTGGAGTTTCTCGATCTTACGCGACGGCCTCGGTTTCACGTCGCGCCAAATTGAAGAAGCTTCCGCGCATATCTGCGGGCGAATGACCGTCGAGGGCGCGCCGCATCTCAACGACGAGCACCTCGCGATCTTCGACTGCGCCACGCCTTGCGGCAGATACGGCACACGCTATATACGGCCGCTCGCGCACGTCGACATGATGGCGGCAGCGCAGCCGTGGGTCAGCGGGGCGATTTCAAAGACTATCAATCTTCCCCAAGCGGCAACAATTGCCGACGTTCAGGAAGCCTATCGCTACTCCTGGGAACGCATGATCAAGGCTGTGGCGCTGTACCGCGATGGCTCGAAGCTTTCGCAACCGCTGGCCGCAAGCTACGATTTCGGCGGCGACCCGATCGAGCAAGAGACCACGTTTTCGTCTCAACAGCCGTTTGCCCAGCCGCTGCAAATCGCCGAGAAGATCGTCTACCGCTACATCGCCAAGCGCCGGTCGATGCCGCAGCGCCGCAGCGGATACACGCAAAAAGCCACGATCGCAGGCCACAAAGTGTACCTGCGCACGGGCGAGTACGAGGGCGGACAACTGGGAGAGATTTTCATCGACATGCACAAGGAAGGCGCGGCCTTCCGCTCGTTGATGAACAACTTCGCCATCGCCATTTCGCTCGGGCTGCAGCACGGCGTGCCGCTCGAGGAGTTCGTCGAGGCCTTCACTTTCACGCGATTCGAGCCCAACGGCCCCGTCATCGGTCACGATCACATCAAGATGGCGACCTCGATTCTCGACTACATCTTCCGCGAGCTCGCCGTCAGCTATCTCGGCCGCTACGATCTCGCTCACGTTCAGCCCTCGATGCAGATGGACGCTATGGGTCCCGAAGCGCAGGCTGAGTACATCGCTGAGGAAGAGGCCGGAGTTCAGGTGCGTCCGGCCGGCGTCGCGGAGAAGCTCCATCCCGTCAGCGCGCATCTGCATCCCGGCCACGATCTGCCCCAGAGCGCGAGCACGGCACCCGCGCCCGATCGGCCGACGGCGGCTTTTTCGCCGTCCACGGGGAGTGGAACCGCCGTGGCAACGCTCGTGCGCACGGAAGCGATCAACGCCTCACGGGCCAAAGGCTACACCGGCAATGCGTGCCTGGAGTGCGGGCAGCTCACGATGGTGCGCAACGGCGCCTGCGAAAAATGCGACTCTTGCGGGGCGACGTCGGGTTGTAGTTAAATTCGCCGAAACTAAAAATCGTCGTCGGGCTCTCGGGTGGAGATGGGCTGTTTCAAGAAGTAGGCTGCGTCGTGCGGTGCAGCAATCGGCTGGAACTTGGCCGGTGCTTTTGAAAAGTTGAAGCAATCGGAGAGGTCGTCGGCCCGAGCGTCGGTCGTGCCGAGCGAGCCAAGGTTAAACGTCTCCTCCGTGAACTTTAGAATGCTGCCGAATTCGTGCTGAACGGTGGATACGTAATGTTGCTTGGCATAGGGCGAGATCACGATCAACGGGACGCGAAAGCCGAGCTCGTACGAGTTGTAGATTTGGGGCATGATCGGGTCGTACCAGCCTCCCCAGTCGTCCCACGTTACAAAGATCGCCGTATCGTTCCAATACCGGCTCTTGCCGATCTTATTGACGACCGACGCGACCCAGGACGGACCGGAACCATCGGTGCTTCCGGCATGATCCGACTCAGCCCACGTCGGCGTTATCCAAACGACGTTTGCCAAGTTCCCCGCGTCGATGTCGTTGAGCACCCGTGAGGGCGGCGCGATGACGTCGTCTGAGAACGCAGCGCTCTGCCAGACCGCTTCGATTGCGTCGGGCGCTTCCCACAGCCCCGCCCCCACATGCGCTTCGTAGTAGCGCCAAGTCAGGGACTGAGCCTCGATCAGTTGGATAAGCGAGTTACGCTGGAAGCAGGGATAGGTCGACTGGTCCTCTTGCCCGTATTGATCGATGAGCGTTACGAGCGAGCCGGCCGGAGAATCGCAGCCGCCGGCAGGCCCGTTTGAAGGCGTGAGCGGATTTTCCGCCGCGCGCAGCGACGATCCGTCCGCGATCGTCGAGGTGCCGCTCACCAAGTATTGATGCGCCGGAAAACTCGGGCCTTCATTCGTCTGAAACATCCTGCTTGCAAACACAGAACGTTTCGCCATAGCAAAATACGGTTCGACTTCCGACTCCGGGACATAACCGTAGGCGCGGACGTCCGCCGCTGGACAAGTCGCGCCTGATTTGCAGCCGGACCCTACTCGGTTGAACCCGTTGCCCTGACCGTTCGCATATTCGGTCTCGAAGGCGCTATGCTTGTGGCTGATGTCATACGGCGCAGTCAGCGACTCCGGCTGTAGTTGCACCATTTGGCCGTGGGAGTTCTTTGCCGTGCGCACCGTATCGGCGCCGGCCAAGCCATTGAAGAGATCGTTGGTCGTCCGGTTCTCTTGAATGATAATGACGACGTGGGCAATCTTCGACGACGCGTACTGTTGAGAAAGCGATCCAAACATTCGCGAAGTTCCGGATGCACTGCCGGTTCGACCGCTGCCGGAAGGCTGTGCTTGAGTTTCCGATGAGGGGGACGGCGCGAGCGTAGAGCTTTGGGAACAGCCGATGAGCGCCGCGATAATCCCCAGTGCCGAAAATCGGCTCCAGTTCATTATGCTCCACCTTCCTAAGTGGCTAAGCGAGTACCACTATTATCTCTGCGGAGATGTTGCAGTAAACCTGGCGCCAACAAAAATTAGTCCGCTTTCCTGGATAGGCGGCAAGCTTACACGAATTCGCGTCAAGACAGTCGTGCGTTCACACGCGCAAAGCTTCCGTGCGCTTCAAGCGCCTGCACCGATTGCAGCGATGCCTCGGGGTGCGATCGGTTGTTGGACGATCCCCAGCCTGGACTAAAAGTCGTCGTCGGGCACTTGCGTGGAAGCCGGTTGCCTCAAGAAATATCTGGCGTCGCGGGGTGCCGGAATCGCCTGAAAGTTGCTCGGCGCTTTTGCAAAGTCGAAGCAATCGCGCAGATCGTCGGCTCGAACGTCGGTCGTGCCGAGCGAGCCAAGGTTAAACGCCTCCTCGGTGAACTTCAGGATGCTGCCGAACTCGTGCGCTACCGTCGATATGTAGTGCCGTTTGGCATAGGGCGAGATGACGATCAAGGGCACGCGAAAGCTGAGCTCATAGGAGTTGTAGATTTGAGGCACGATCGGGTCGTACCAACCTCCCCAGTCGTCCCACGTTACGAAGATGGCCGTGTCCTTCCAATACTTGCTCTTGCCAATCTCATTGACGACCGACGCTACCCAGGATGGACCGGAGCCATCGGTAATGCCGGCATGATCCGACGCAGCCGACGTCGGCGTTACCCAAACGACGTTGGCCAATGCCCCCGCATCGATGTCGTTGAGCACCTGCGAGGGCGGTGCGACGACGTCGGCTGAGAACGCAGGACTCTGCCAGACCGCTTTGATTGCGTCGGGTGCATTCCAGAGACCGGCCCCAAGATGATTCTGGTAGTAGTGCCAAGTCAGGCCCTGCGCCTCGATGAGCTGGATAAGCGAGTTGCGCTGGAAGCAGGGATAGGTCGACTGGTTCTCTTGCCCGTATTGATCGATGAGCGTCACGAGCGATCCCGACGGCGAATCGCAGCCGCCGGTGTTGCCGCCCGAGGGCGTGTGCGGATTTTCCGCCGCGCGAAGCGGCGATCCATCGGCGATCGTCGACGTACCGCTCACTAAATACTGATGGGCCGGAAAGCTCGGTCCCTCGTTGGTCTGAAACATTCTGCTTGCAAACGCATAACGCTCCGCCATGACGTAGTATGGCTCGACTTCCTGCTCCGGCACGTAACCATATGCGCGGACGTCGGGGCGCGGGCACTTCGCATTGGGATGGCAGTGAGAACCGACCCTATCGAACCCGTTGCCCTGACCGTTTGCATATTCGGTCTCGAACGCACTATGCTTGTGGCTGATGTCATAAGGCGCCGTGAGCAACACCGGCTGCAGTTGCACCGTCTCGCCCTGCGAGTTTTCTCCCGTACGCACCGTATCGGCGCCCGGCAACGCATTAAAGAGGTCGTTCGTCGTCCGGTTTTCTTGGACGATAATGACGACGTGCGCAATCTTCTTAAAGCGTTTAAAAGGCGCTCCCAGCGTCCGTAAGGCTTGAGCAGCGGTATCTTGTTCGCCGCCGGAAGGCTGTGCTTGAGCCGCCGACGAGGGCGGCGCCGGGGCGAGCGTCGAGCTTTGGCTGCATCCAACCAGTGCCGCGATGACCCCAAGTGCCGAGAATCGTGTCCAGCTCATGTTCTCGTCTCTCCAAAACGATGCTACGCGAGTACGCCAATGCTATAGGCACTCCTTACCGTAGTCAAGATGAAGAGAAAAGAATTAACGCTAAAGATGATTATGGTGCGATAACTTTCGTCATCCTCGCGATCGAAGCAACCTACACTACTTGGATCGTCGCCATCATTCCGCGGTCCTCGTGAAAAAGCATATGCCGATGGAAGACGAACGTCCCGCGGGGCACGTTTCGAAAGTCGAGCAAGATCTTCGTGATTCTCGGCTGCACCAGCGGGTAGTTAGGATCCCGATGATTCGCCAGTAGCTTCCCGATCGGAACGAATACGGTGTCGCGGGTGAGCGGAATGCCCGCCGGGCTCGTCTCTTGCACGAACGTCATCTGATGAATGTGGAAGGCGTGCGCTTCCATCGTCGCGTTGACGAGATACCACTCCTCTACGCTGCCTTTTTTGACGACGAGGTCGGCATTTGACGGTACGGTCGCGCCGGCAGACCGCAGACCTCCCGCTGAACGGCGAGAATCAGTTCGTGGTCGCCCTTCGCATCGACTGGAAACGTCCAGACGTCAATGTCGGGCGGCTCGACGATCTCCCGCGAACTCGGAGCCTGTTCGCAAACATTCGTATGCACCATGGCCAATGAGGCGATGCTCGGCCTCGGCGTGGCGCCGGCATCCACGCAAATGCGCTGAATAAAACCAACCACGCCAAGGGAACTCGCTTCACGTCATGAGTTCCACGACGTTGCCGGACGGATCGCAAACGTACAGCGAAACTCCGGCCGGCTCATTGGCGCGTTCCTCGACTATTTCGACGCTGTGCGCGGCCAGGTGCCGGCGTAATACGGTCTCATCGGCCTTGACGCGCAAGCCGATGTGATCGACGTTGCGGCCTCCCGCCACCGGCGGCAACGCCCACGCGCCTTCGGGCACCGACGTATCGACGACGTCGAGGTGCGAGGCGCCAACGCGCAGCTCGACCATCGCATACTTGGGAAGCCGCGACTCGACGTGCGCGCCGAGTACCCCTTCGTAAAATGCGAGCGTCCGGTCGAGACCGTTTACTAAGAGCAGGACGTGCTCGATCCCGTCGAGCGTCAGAGGCGGCGACTTCGGTTCGGTAGACATGGCGGCGAAGCTTTCAAGGCTTCGGCGCTCTTTTACTTCTGCTTGTGGCTGATTGCTTGCGTCAGACGATGCTCATTCGTGCTCGTGGCTGCGCCAAATTGATACCCAGGATTTTCGACCGCAGTCCGCGATTATCGCCGCATGACCCGTATCGTTAGTGCACTTATCGTTGCGTCGTTCATCGTTGTGCCGCTTGGAGCGGGAGCTGCCGCACCCTCACCCTCGCAGCAGCTCATCAGCAAGCTGCAATGGCGCAGCATCGGGCCGTACATCGGCGGCCGCTCTGTCGCGGTTGCCGGCGTACCGAACGAGCCGAATCTCTTCTATTTCGGCGGCGTCGAGGCCGGCGTTTGGAAGAGCGCTAATTACGGACTGAGCTGGTCGAACATCACCGACGGTAAGATCCCCGGAATCGCGGATCCGATCGGCGCGCTCGCGGTTGCGCCCTCGAATTCAAAGGTGATCTATGCCGGTACTGGTGAGGCCGACATTCGCGGCGATTTCGACACCGGCGACGGCGTCTACAAAACGACCAACGGCGGGAAGACGTGGTCGTACGCCGGATTGCGCGAAACGCACATGGTCGCGAAGCTCGCGATCGACCCGCGCGATCCGAACGTCGTCTATGCGGCTTCGATGGGTCACGTCTTCATGCCCAACTCCGAGCGCGGCATTTTCAAGACCATCGACGGCGGCAAGAGCTGGCGCAAGCTGCTTTTCGTAGACTCCGACACCGGCGGCATCGATCTCGCGATGGACTCGCGCGACCCAAAGGTCCTTTACGCCGCGATGTGGCAAGCGCAGCGCCGACCTTGGACGCTCATCAATGGCGGTCCGGGAAGCGGACTCTTCAAGACGACGGACGGCGGCGCGCATTGGAACAAGATTTCAACGAATCGGGGATTCGCGACCGGGATTCTCGGCAAGATCGGCGTTGCGGTCGCGGCGAGTAATCCGCGCGTCGTTTACGCCATCGTTCAAGCGCGCGAGGGCGGCGTCTTCCGCTCGAATGATGCAGGCGCAACGTGGAAACGAGTAAACTCCGAGTGGAAGCTACGCCAGCGCGCATTTTACTATACGGCGATTTTCGTCGATCCCACCAACCCCGAGGTCGCGTATGCTCCCGAAGTTGACGCCGTTTTCAAGACAAAAGACGGCGGCAAGACTTGGAGCGAGCTGCAGACGCCCCACGGCGATAATCACATCGTTTGGATCAACCCGCGCAATCCAAAGATTCTTCTCGTCGGTGACGACGGCGGCGGATCCGTCTCGATCGACGGCGGGCAGACTTGGAGCAGCGACCTCAATCAGCCAACGGGCCAATTTTACCACGTCGCGATCGATGACCAGTTTCCGTTCCACGTCTTCGGGGCATCGCAGGACGAAGGTGCATACGAGGGTGTAAGCGCGGAGGTCGGGCCTGGCATCGGACCCGACGCGTGGCATTCGGTGGCGCTGGGCGAGAGCACGTTCGTTGCGCCCGATCCCGACGACGTCTACGTAACCTACGGAAGCGGTTATTATAGCTCGCTAGCCAGGCTCAATCGCATTACCGGCGATGAAAAGAACGTCAGCCCGTGGCCGCGGTACATGGCCGGCAACCCGGCAATAGAAACGAAGTTCCGTTTCGGATGGACGCATCCGATCTTCTTCTCTCCCGCCAATCCGCACGAGTTATTAGTCGCCGGCCAAGTCGTCTTCTCCAGCACGGACAAAGGGCAGACGTGGAAAATCATTAGCCCCGACTTGACGCGAAACGATCCCAGCACCGAAGGGACCTCCGGCGGCCCCGTCTATCCCGATCAAACCGGTGCGGAGACGTTTCCGGATATCGCATCGCTCGCGGCCTCGCCGCTCGACGCAAATGTGTTGTGGGCCGGCTCGGCCGATGGGCTCGTCCACGTGACGATCGATCACGGTCAGCATTGGACGCTCGTGACGCCGCCGCAACTTCCGCAGTGGGCGCAAATTAGCTCGATCGAGCCCTCCCATACGGCGAAGGGAACAGCGTATCTCACGGCTTCTCGATATATGTGGGACGACTACCATCCGTACCTATACGAGACGACCGATTACGGCACGCATTGGACGACGCTCACGAACGGACTCCCTTCAGATCAGTATCTTTTCGTCGTGCGGCAGGATCCGCGTGAGCCCAATCTGCTCTTCGCAGGTACGCGAAGCACAATATATCTCAGCCTCGACGGCGGCGCGCAATGGGAGCCGCTCACCCTTAATCTGCCCGGCGTCCAAGTGCGTGACCTCGCGATCGACACCCGCGAAGGCGAGCTCGTCGCCGCGACGCATGGCCGCGCGTTCTGGATCATGGATAACATCGCGCTGCTCGAACAGCTTGCCCGAGAAACCACGCTTTCCACCGCGGGCATTGCGCTATTCAGCCCTGAAACGGCGTGGCTGTCGAACGCCTATGGTGGGCCGACGTTCCTTCAGATTCCGAACTACGGCGACAATCCGAAATATGGCGCCGCCGTGTTCTTCAACTTGCCGCCAAGTTACAGCGGGCGCACGCCGGCGACGATCTCATTCCTCGATGCAAACGGCTCGACGATCCGAACGTTTACGCTTCACCTAAAGAACAAGCGGACACCGAAGCTGACACCCGAGCAGGAAGAGAAGCTCGACGCCAATCAGGAGCGAGAGCACGAGCTCGAAACGCTCGCGAGCGCGCAACCGGGCATGAATCACTTCCAATGGGATCTGAAGTATGCGCCCGCCTATGACTACCCCGGATTCAAAACGGTTCCGACTGACGATTGGGCCGATTCCGCGGACGGTCCGACGGTCGTTCCCGGCGCGTACACCGTCGTGCTTCAATATGGTTCGCAGCGGCTGCAAGCGCCCCTAAAAGTGCAGCTCGATCCGCGCATCCATCCTGCTCCAGGCGATTTGGAAGCGCGATTGGCGCTCGAGATGCAACTGCGCAACTCGATCGACCGGCTCGACCGCTCGATTGCCGCCGCATTGAACGCGCGCAATCGCGCGGCGCCTGCGCAACGCCTGCAGATCGACGGCGAAATCGCTTCGCTAACGCTGCTGGGCGTGAGCTCCAGTGAGTATGACGTCATCCATCCGACGAAAATTCGCGAGCAGCTCGGATTCCTGATCAACTCGCTCGAAGGCGCCTACGCGCGCCCGACGGCAGCAGAGTATGCCGCGGCCAAGGACCTCGAGGCGCTCGCTACCGCCGGCGAGGCGCGGTTACGCGCTCTGACTCAAGAGTAACAGTACGAATCGGACGACGCGTCGCCGCCCTGCAGGCGGACTTGGTGCACGCGATGCTTTTCATCGAACTCCGCAAAGAATTTCGGGTCGAATGCCATCGTCCCGTCTTCGGCGACGTCGAGCTTCACCATCCAACTCTTGACGCCGTCGGGATAGAATTGATCGTCCCACGCGCGGTAGAGTGAGTTTGTGAAGTAGACCCGGCGCCCATCGCGGCTGATCTCGACCATCTGCGGCCCTCCGGCGAGTGGTTTCGAAGAGTCGCTTGGGTGCGCGGCGCGGCGCGCAATGCCGCCAATGTGAACGGAACCGACGAGTTTGGGATGAAAGGGATCGCTCACATCGTATTGTCGCATCTCGCCGGTGCCCCAACAGGAGGCGTACAAATAGCGGTCGTCGAGCGACAGATCGATGTCGCTGAGCAACGGCGGAACGGCGGAGAACCCTTTTAACAAATCGGGCAACTGCGCCGGATCGGCCGGCTCGGCGGGAATCTCGATGACTTTTTGCACGTCCCACTTGCCGTTTTCGCGGTGCCAAAGCCAAATCGAGCTCGACAAGTCCTTGAGCGACACGACGACACCGACGAAACCGTAGACCTTTGCCGGATCGTGGGCCGGTCGCAATTCGAGCGTCATTTGCTGCTCGGCGCCGAGATCGACCGATTGGACGTGCCGTCGCCGCCGCAGATCCCAGAAGTGCAGCTGATGGCCGTATTTTCCCTCGAGAAGCAGGCTGGGGTTGAGGCCGCCCTCGATCATGTTCGGCGTTCCCCATTCGCTTGTGACCATAACGTCGTGTGTCAAATGCCACCAGAAATCGTATGCAAGGTATTGCGGCCCGCGATCGACCTCCCAGCGTCCGATGATATCGAACGTATCGCAATCCATCATGAAGATTCCGCCCGGGCCGTCGCCGTCCGCATTGCCCAGCGCGCTGACGTAGATTGCGTCGGGCCCGCAATGAACCGTATGCGGCCGCGTGTAGCCCGTACGCTCGATCAGTTCCTGCGGCTCGATCACGCGCACGATTTTTGGTTGCGCCGGATCGGGCTTAGTGTCGATGACGTGTATGCGCGACGACCGTATTCCGGGAACGATCAGAAACCGCCGCTCGACGTGTGGACGCGGAGCGAACGGGCAAAGCGCCGCGCTACACGCGTTCCAACCAAAGTGGTGCAGCTCGTCGCCGGTATTGGGAAGTTCAACGCGGCCAAGCTCGGTCGCGTAGTTTTGCGAGGCGGTGTTGGTATCGACGACGGCAATTGCATCGGGCGATCCGTTTGCGCTTGCGCTGAGCAGCGCAACGTAGGCGAGAGTCTCGGGAGGAGCCTGCATCGCGTCTTTTGCGGATGCGTAGAATGTTGGGTCTGGTTTGAGCAGCATAAGGGGGAGACGGTTGGGTTCCCGCAGAGCCATTTCCTGGCGACCGCGCTAAGTCAGTAGCGTGATGGCTCCGCTGGCGAGCAACGCGGCCGCCCAGACGATGTCCATATTGAACCATGCCGTGCGCAAGAAACTCACCCCTACCTTCGTGTAGATCACGAGGGCAACGGCCGTAAGGGCGATCAAGTAGCCTAACGTGTGCACGCTCACGATAAGGGCGCCGAACGCATAACTACCGTGCGACGGAGCCGGGGGCATCGGCATCCCCATTGCCGATTGCGTAGCGGCCGAAGCACCGGTCACGAATGGGGCGAGCATTAATCCGGCACCGTGCGCGGTCGAGACGAGAAATCCCCACAGCACGAGCCCCCAGAACCCAACTCGCATGCCCACCCATCGAGGGTGACGCGCACGGACCAAGCGGTACGCGCCGAAAGCCAGCAGTATCGCTCCCGCGAGACGATGTACGATAGCATGCGGAAACTCCGTCGCAGCAAAGACCAAGAGGAGAACGATAAGCGCAACCGAGGCAAGGTGCCCGAGCACCAGCGGTACGACCGCGCCGAGAACCGCCGCGCTGCTGCGTTCTTGGAGCCCGAGCGCAACGGCAAAGAGCCAGCCCATGGCGGGGTTCACGCCGTGATAGCAGCCGAGCAGAAAGACGGCGAGCCACACTACGCTACGGCATCGGGCAGAATGATGCCGGCGAGGTTGAGCGGGTCGTAAGATCCTAGGGTGATCGGCTCGTTATTCGGTCCAATCCGCCGCGCCGCGCGCAACGCGTCGACGGCTTCCGGCAGCGCGAACTGTTCGCCGACGAATCCGGCAACGAACCGTCCGCCCCGAATCTCTCCGCGCGCCTCCATGCGGCGCAGCACAGCGAGAAGCTCGCGCCACCGGGGCGCGAGGCTTTCGCGCGCGATGACGTCGCGAAAGACGATGCCCCAGCGCGCCAGCAGTCGGCGCGCGAACGCTTCGAGCTCGATGCGTTCCGTGGCGGCTTGCAGCAGCGCCCATCGCCCGCTCGATGAGCGAGGACGCGCGCGTAGGCCCTTCTCGCCGAGACGGCGCTTTGCGTCGCTCAAGGAGCGGAGCGCATCGAATCCGTCAGCCGTAACCAAACCGGCGGCAACCAGTTGCCAGAGTGCCTCCTCGACTTCGCTCGGCAACCGTTTCGTGGCGCGCGCGATCTCGGCAAAGAACGGCGCGCGCAATCGCTCGATCTCTTGGAGAACCTCGCGCGCCGCATGTGAAAGCGGAGCGCGATCGCCTTCGCGGCGGACGATCAGCTCGTCTGCATTAGCGCGAAGAAAGAGGGCGATCGGCGCAAGCCGCGTCGGCCGTACGCTCGCGCGCTGCTCCGACGGCCCGGCTTCGAGCGAAGGATGGGGTGAGAGTCGCCCCCACATCACGTCGCCTGCATAGCAGAGCCGGTCGAGAAGTTCGGGCCGATATCCGGCGATCCGCGCCGGCAGAATCTGCGTCTCCCAAGCAAATGCCGGAATCTCATATCCTTCAAGCTGTCGCACGATCTGCAGTGTTCCGTCGATACCGTGCAGGCGCGTCTCCGGCGCCACATGCTGCCAACGTCGCAGGAATGTAAGATAGGTCGCCGTGGTAACCGGTTCGATCTCGCGCCGCAAGGTTCCGATGGTCAAGCGGTGGATACGCGCGAGCACGCGCCGGTTGCACCACTCTTCGGCGCCAATCGGCCCGGTGAAGTGGCCGCGCAAGACCTGACCCTGCGCTTCGAGGCGAAGCAGCGCCGCCTCGACCACGTCGTTGCTAATCCGCAAACCTTCGCCCAGCCGCGCGACCGTGAGCGGCCCGCTGCTTTCCAGCCAACCTCGCAGGATCTCCGTTACCGCTTCTACGCGCGCTTCTGGCTCGTCGCCGTAAGCTTTACCCGCTAGCTGCGAACGCTCCGCGCACGTCCAGAAGCCATGTAGAGTACTGGCGCGGCGGTCGGCAACAAGCTCATCGAACCACCCGCTCCAAGCGGCTACCGGCTCCAGAACGATGAGTGTCGCCAGGGCGTCGTGAAGTTCATCTGCATCTCGCACCACCGGCCACGATTCGGCGGCAACCTCTGCGATGGCGGCCGGATCGAGCAAGCCTGCTCCGTCGACGTCGTCGCGCAGCGTTCGACGCAACTGAACCGCTCGCGCGCGTCGCTCTTCCAACGGAGCGTCATCGAGGTATGCGTAAGGGTTGGCGTTGAGTATCTCGTGACAAAACGGCGACGGCTCCGGGGTATCGATTGCAACGGTGCGCACCGTCCCGGTTTCCACCGCGCGCAGTACACCGAAAAGCTCGTCGAGATCCATCGCTTCATGGAGGCAGTTGCCGATCGTTTCGCGGACCAAAACGTGATCGGGAATGCGAATTGGTCCGGTGAGATTCTCGGGGCACGCCGCTTGATCCGGAAAGACGGCCGCGAGCAGATCGTCGGCGCGCATGCGCAGCAGCTGCGGAGGCACTTTGCGGCCACCGCGAAAGCGCAGAATAGCCAAAGCCCGCGCTGCATTCCAACGCCAGCGCGCTGCGAACATCGGTGCTGGGAGGAGCGCCTGCGTCAAAGTGGGCTCGGCGCTCGCCGATTTTACGAACTCGAAAACCGCGTCCAGCGGAAAGGCGTGCTGGTCGGTCAGCGAGAGCACGAAGCCGTTATCGGTTGCAGCGGCCTGCAGCTCGAGATTGAACGACCTGCAGAATCGCTTTCGGAGCGCGAGTCCCCATGCGCGGTTGACGCGTGCGCCAAAGGGCGTGTGCAGGATCAGCTGCATGCCGCCGCCTTCGTCGAAGAAGCGTTCCGCGACAATCGTGCTATCGGTCGGGACTACGCCGAGAATCGCTTTGCCGGCTCGCACGTACGCGACCGCCTGTTCCGCACCCGCATGGTCGAGGGCGCACTCCCGCTCGAGCCAGTCCCACGCGGCTGCGTCGTCGCGGTCGTCGATCGCGGCGCGCACGGCGCAGACCTCGCGCGAGAGCTCGATCGTTCTTCCCAGCCCTTCGCCGTTCCAAAACGGGATAGAGGGCGGCGCGCCGTGCGCATCCTCGACCCGGACGACACCCGCTTCGACCCGCCGAATCTTCCACGAGTTGGTACCCAGCAGAAAGATATCGCCCGCCATGCTTTCGATTGCAAAATCTTCGTCGAGCGTGCCGATCACGTGACCATCCGGTTCGACGACGACATTGTAGTTCGCCGTGTCGGGAATCGCGCCGCCGCACGTAATCGCGGCTAGGCGCGCACCGCGCCGTGCACGCAAGCGACCGTTGACGCGATCGTAATGCAGAAACGTTCCGCTGCGCCCGCGCGACGTCGCTACTCCGTCCGCGAGCATCGAGACGACTTCGTCGAAGTCGCGGCGCTCGAGGTCACGATACGGGTAGGCGTTGCGAGTCATCGCATAGAGCGAATCGGCCATCCACTCGTGTTGGGCGCACGCGGCGACGATCTGCTGCGCGAGTATGTCGAGTGGGGCGGCCGGTATCTTGAGGGCATCGAGCGCGCCAGAGCGAATCGCGCGTACCAGCGCGCCGCATTCGAGGAGCTCGTCGCGCGTCGTTACGTAAAAGATGCCCTTCGGCCTCGCCCCGATCCAGTGCCCCGACCGCCCAATGCGTTGCAATGCAACGGAAATCGCGCGAGGCGAGCCAAGTTGCACAACGAGATCGACCGAGCCGATGTCGATGCCCAGTTCAAGAGACGCAGTCGCTGCCACCGCTCGCAATTCGCCGCTTCGCAATCGGCGCTCGACGTCGAATCGCGTTTCGCGCGCAAGGCTGCCGTGGTGTGGCATGACAAAGCCTTCACCGAGACGCTCGTTGAGCGCAAAAGCTACTCGCTCGCTCATGCGCCTCGTGCCCACGAAGATCAAGGTCGTGCGGTGGGCGCGAATTTGCTCGGCAACTCGATCGTAGATCTCGGCCCACATCTCCTTGCTCGCGACCGGCCCGAGCTCGTCGGCCGGAACCTCGACCGAGAGTTCCATTTCCCGGCGGTGCCCAACGTTCACGATTGTCGCGCGCGGGCTCAAGAAGCGCGCGACTTCCTCGATCGGACGGACCGTTGCGGAAAGACCGATCCGCTGCGGCGCTTTGCCGCCGGCGCGAAAGATGAGATCGTCTAAGCGCGCGAGCGTGAGCGCCAGGTGCGAGCCGCGCTTATCTGCTGCCATGGCGTGTATCTCATCGACGATGACCGTCGTCACGCCCGCAAAGAGGGGGCGCGATTTCTCAGCAGTCAGTAGGATGAAGAGCGACTCAGGCGTCGTCACCAGCACGTGCGGAGGTTTGCGCAGCATCTGCTGGCGCTGGGACGGCGTCGTGTCGCCGGTGCGCACCGCCGTGCGGATGGGACTCAGCGCAGCGCCGCGACTGGTTGCGAGCGCGACGAGAGCCGCCAGCGGCTTCTCGAGATTCTCCCGAACGTCATTGGTCAGCGCTTTGAGTGGTGAGACGTACACGGCGAGCGTTTGATCTGGAAGCACGTCCGCGCTGGCTTGGCGCACGAGATCGTCGAGCGCAAGCGTAAACGCCGCGAGGGTCTTCCCGGACCCAGTCGGTGCGGAGATCAATACGTCATTGCCGGCGCGAATTGCCCGCCAGCCCAGAGCTTGGGGTTCCGTCATCGCGCCAAATTTCGAGGAGAACCATTCGCGCACGAGCGGGTGGAATTCGTCCAGCATCGCGCTTTCTATTCCACCGACGCAGACGCCACACCCGGGCCCGTAGTTGCCGGCTAAGGCACTCCAAGCGCGGATTAGCCGCCTGCTATGACGGGCAAAAAGAGCGGATGAAACGTTCATTGATACTCTCATCGGTGCTCGCGCTCGGCCTAGGCATCTTGCCGCAGGCAGGGTTGGCACAAGCCACCGACCAGAACGCCACGACGGCGCCGATGGCGACCGCGACAATGAACCCGATGGCGACCGCAACGGCCGAGCCCGGAGTGACCACCTCTCCCGAAACGACGGCTCCGGCAAGCGGCACCAGTTGGTGGGGTCTGATCGGTTTGCTCGGCCTTCTTGGACTCTTCGGCATGCGCGGCAACCGAACGACCACGATCACGTGACTTAAGCGCGGACGAGAAGAGCTGCCCGTTGCGGCCCGAAGCCGGGCCGAATGTTCAACGTTCTCTTAGCCGCCGTCTTACAGCTCGGTGACATGGCGAGAATCGTCGACCTCGAAGAGCCGGCGATTTCGTCCAACGGCAGCCGAATTGCCGTCGTTGCGATCGTCCAGGATCTCGCCCACGCTGCATCACTCAATAGGTTGGTCTTCGTCGATGCGCAATCGGGCCGAATGCAAACGGTGACGCGCGCGACCGATGTCGCGGTTCCGCGCTGGTCCCCGCGCGACCAGCGCCTGGCCTATCTCGCGCGTCCGTCAGAAAGCGGTATCGCGCAACTTTTCGTGCGCGCCCCGAGTGGAGAGACCGTGCAGCTCACGCATGCCTTGGGCGACGTCATCGACGCGGCGTGGAGTCCAAACGCTCAGGAGATCGCGTACGTCGCCGCCGACAGGCAGGAGCCGGCGCCGTTCTTCTTTGCCGGCGACAACGACTACACGGCAACGGCGCTCACGCCGCCCGACCATCTTTGGATCGTTCCGGCCGGCGGCGGCCGTGCACGCAGGCTCACGAGCGGATCCTGGACGATCGCGCCGACCGATCCGGGGGGGATTTTCTCACCACAGATAGCCTGGACGCACGATGGGCGCCACATTACGTACACGCGCGTCGAGAACACGTTCAGCGGCGATGACGAGCACTCGACGCTATGGCAGATCGACACTGCGACGCGAGCGACGCACAAACTCACCGATCACGACGGAACTCGAGCTGAGCCCGGCCTACTCTCCCGACGGCTCACACTTGACGTATTGGTATCCGCTCAATGGCGACTTCAACGCCGAGAATACGCTGCGAATCGTAGGCGGTGCTCGCGATCGCCATTTCGCTTCCAACTTGGATCGCAACGTAGCCGGATCGGTCTGGTTTCCCGACAGTCGACATCTCCTGATCTGCGCGAGCGATCGTACGCAGAATCGCGTGTGGAAAGTCGACCTTGCCGGAAATCTCGTTCCCATATTGCTGGGCGATCTTCACGTCGTTTGCGACCCGTACTCCAGCAGCACGTTCGACGCGGGAATTGCAGCCGACGCGGCGCGCGACGGTTCGATTGCCTTCATCGCGACGAGCGCCAGAAGCGCCCGCGAGCTGTACTATCTGCCCGCCGGATCCGGTACTCCGCGGCAGCTGACGCACTTCAACGCGTTTCTTTCGCACATCACGATCGGTGCGATGACCGAACTCAACTGGACCGGTCCCGACGGCTTTGCAGAAGACGGCGTCGTGACTCACCCGCCCGCTTCCCGCGACGGCGTCAAATACCCGGCGGTGTTGCTGATTCACGGTGGCCCGGGGCTCTCGAGCAGCCGCGACTTCGTGTGGGAGGCATGGCCGCTCGCGCAGATGATCGCCTCGCGCGGCTACGTCGTCTTCCAGCCGAACTATCGCGGCAGCGATAACCTCGGCAACGCGTACATGACGGCAATCGTCCACAACACCGTCGTCGGGCCGAGCGCCGATATTCTCGCGGGGCTCAATGCTCTCGAGGAGTCTCGGCGGCGTCGACGATGCGCGCCTCGCCGTCTCCGGCTGGTCGTACGGCGGCGAGTTGACATCGTGGCTTATCGGCCACGATCACCGCTGGCGCGCGGCGGTCTCCGGCGCGGCGGTAAACAGCGAGTTCGACGAATACAACCTCTCGACGTCGAACGTGCAGGACCGTTATCCGCTTGGAACTTCGCCGTATACGGACGACGGTCAGCGCATCTACGGCGACAACTCGCCGATCACGTACTACGGGAAGATCACGACGCCCACTCTCATTTGGGGTACGACGCTCGATCCGGTCGTACCGATCACACAATCCTACGCGCTCTACCATGCGCTGCGCGACAATCACGTACCCGTGCGATTCGCGGTCTTTCCAGCGACAACTCACGGCCCCGCCAATCCTCGGCAGACCGCCGAGCTTACCCGACTCTGGCTCGACTGGCTCGACGACCATCTCCGCTGAGGCGAGCGCCCCTCATCCATTCGTCGCGTCCGGGCGTTATAAGAAGCATGAAGCTTTTTAGCGCGGCCGTTCTCTTCCTCAGCCTCAGCGTCGCTGGAGCCGCGCCCACGTCCGCGGGCGTGCCCGCGCAGCGCGTCGTACTCGCCGGCGGATGCTTCTGGGGAATGCAGCTCGTTTTCGAATCGCTCAAAGGCGTCGATACGGTCGTGGCTGGCTATGCCGGCGGCAACGCCGATACCGCTACGTACGAAACCGTGAGCACCGGAACCACCGGGCACGCCGAATCGGTCGAAATTACTTACGACCCTGCGCGGATCTCGTTTAAGAGGCTGCTCGACGTGTATTTTTTGGTCGCACACGATCCGACGCAGCTCGATCGCCAAGGTCCCGATGAGGGCTCGCAATACCGCTCGGAAGTTTTCTACACGTCGGCGCAGCAACGTTCGGAAGCGCTTGCGTATATCGCGCACCTGAGCAGCGACCGGATCTACTCATCGAAGATCGTGACGATTGTCGCCCCGCTGCGCGGCTTCTATCCGGCCGAGGCGTACCATCAGGATTTCGCCGTGCACAACCCGCAAGATCCCTACATCGTCATCAACGATCTTCCGAAGCTGCGCAAGCTGCGCCAAGAGTATCCGACGCTGGTCAAAGCCAACGCGGCCCTAAAAGGATAATAGCCTCTTCGCCTAGAGTGGGGCGTCGGTGCCGTGATCCGCATAGGAACGCGGATCGAAATACCAGTCCGGCAATGACGCCGGAAACGTGATGTCGTTGAAATCGTAATCTACCGTCGCGTCGCGGCCAAGATACTCGGCGTCGGCCTGATAGGTCGGCGTTCCGTGTATGTGCGTGACGACGGGCATGTTGTTCATCCAGCTTAGCGTGACGGTGAAGAGCATCGGATAGACGTGTCTGCCGCTGTCCTCCTCGTAGAGCTTGTCCGTTGCAACGACTTCTTGGAGTTCCAGCGTCTTTCGATCGACGAACAGCTCGCGCAAACGGTTGCGATCGGGATCGCGTCGCGGCTGAAGGCTTACGTGGGTGACATTGCCTTCGTCGGCGATGCGCGTGACGCGGTAATCGAATTCGCCGAGCACGGTAACGCTGGCAATCACGGGCGGAAGACTTCCCGTCGGCTCGGGCGTGGGGACGAACTCGCGTGGATTGGTATGCGGGTGGACGGGCGCCGGCTCGAAGAGATCGGCCGTCGGAGGCCCCGGATCCCACGGTTCGTTGAAAGAGGGCCGAAGAAACTCGAGCGTGCCGCGCGACGAACCGCGATAGACGCGGCGCCCGAGCGCCGCGCGATCGTAGGTGCGACACCAGATGTGATAGGTGTAGCTGTTGAGCAAATCGGGATAGCCGTCATCGAGCGTCTGCTTACGAATTAATGTGTACGTGATGTACGGCGGCGGAGGCCGGTGCGAACGAAACTGCCGCCGGATTTCATAGAGGAGCTTGTCGGGTGACGGCAACGCAATCGGCGTCGCCGTCGCTGCCGGACGAATGGCACCGTGCGACGGTGCGGTTGCTATGCAGATGCCGAGCAACACAAGCGCAGCAATAAGCGCGGACTTCACGCTTGGTTTTTTGGCTGCACTCTCCTAGATTGCCTTTAGCGCGGCGCCATCCGGATCGCCCCGTCGAGTCGAATCACTTCACCGTTAAGCATTTGGTTTTCGACGATGTGTCGAGCGAGCAGCGCGTACTCATGCGGTCTTCCGAGGCGGGACGGAAAAGGCACTTGCTTGCCGAGGGACTCGCGCGCGGCGTCGGGCAATCCCGCGAGCATCGGCGTGTCGAATATGCCCGGTGCGATGCTCGCGACGCGGATCTGGTGCTGCGCAAACTCGCGGGCAACCGGTAGCGTTAATCCAACGATCCCGCCTTTTGAAGCGGAATATGCCGCTTGCCCGATTTGGCCATCATAGGCAGCGACCGAAGCCGTGCAGACAATGACGCCGCGATCTTCACCGGGCTCTACGGGACGTTGGATCATCTTCGCGGCGGCCAGACGGATGACGTTGAACGTGCCGATCAGGTTCACCGAGATAACCTTGGAAAAGTGCTCGAGCGGTTGCGGCCCTTCGCGACCGATGACGCGCTCCGCCGTGGCGATTCCGGCACAATTGATCGCTCCGTGCAACGCACCGAACTTCTCCACACCGGTGTCGATTGCGTGTTGAACCTGTGCGCCGTCCGTGACGTCGGTGCGCGCGAATACGACGGCCTTACCCAACTCTCGCGCCAGTTCGGACCCTCGCTCGCTGACGTCGCAAATCACGATGTTGGCGCCGTTTCCCGCGAACTCCGTGACGCACGCCGCGCCGAGACCGGAGCTGCCGCCGCTTACTAAGAACGTTCGCCCGTCTAATTGCATGGCGCGTTGGTACAGCTTCAGGAGGTCGATATCCTGGACGGCGGGTAAGGGTAAGACCGTGAGCGAGAGGTGATCGACATGAGTGTTGCGGTGAGCGTTGCTTTTCTCGTCGTTCGGCTAATCTTGGGGCTGGGTTTGATGGCCCACGGCACCCAGAAGCTCTTCGGCTGGTTCGGCGGCCATGGCATCGCCGGAACCGGCGGCTTCTTCGAAACTATCGGTTTTCGTCCGGGCAGGATGTTTGCATTGATGGCGGCTTTGGGCGAGACCATCGGCGGGTTGTTGACGGTGCTGGGTTTGGGCGGCGCGCTGGGGCCCGTCCTCATCGTCATCGTAATGCTCGTCGCAATCGGCTCCGTGCATATCGACAAAGGTTTCTTCACGCTAAACGGCGGCTGGGAACTGCCTGCCACCAACATCGCGGCCGCGATCGCGATCGCCTTCGGCGGCAACGGCCTCTATTCGCTCGATAACGTCCTCGGCCTTAACTTCCTCACCGATCCGATACAAGTCTGCTACGCGCTCGCAGCCGCAGTCATCGTTGCGGCACTCAATCTGCTCGTGCGGAAGCGAACGCCTTGATCGTTGCGTTCTACGGCGCCGGCATGCTCGGCTCGGCGATGGTTCGCGCGATGCTGCGACGCGGAATTGCCGTCCGGGTTTGGAATCGAACGCCCCAGAGGGCGCAGGCGCTCGAAGAGTACGGCGCGCATGCCTTTACCGATCCGGTGGAAACGGCGCGGGGTGCCGATCGAGTTCATCTATGCTTGAGCGACGACGCGAGCGTCGACGGCGTGCTCGACGCGGCCGGTGCGGGAATTGCAAAAGAGAGTCCCATTCTCGACCATACCACGGTATCGCCGCAACGCGTCGCCGAGCGCGCGGTCCGGCTCGCGCAGGGCGGCTACGCGTTTCTTCACGCACCCGTCTTCATGGGACCGCCGATGGCGCTCGAGTCGCACGGAGTCATGATGACGTCCGGCGATGCGACGCTCTTCGAAGAGGTTCACGAGCATCTCGCAGCCATGTGCAGCGATTTGCGCTACGTTGGCGACCGGCCCCAAGACGCAGCCATCTTCAAGCTGATGGGTAACGCAATGATACTGGCCGTCGTCGGCGGCATTAACGACATCATCCGCATTGCCGAAGTGCAGGGGCTTACGCGCGAGCACGCGTACACGCTCTTCGATTTTTACGACCCATGCGGACAGATCAGAGGCCGTGGAAAGCGGATGGTCGCCGGCGAATACGAACCGTTCTGGACGCTCAGCATGGCGTATAAGGACGCCATGCTTATGAAGGCGGCGGCGCATCACGAACGTCTGCCGGTGATCGATGCGATGGAAGCGCTGTTGCGCAACGTTTCCGACCGCGGCCTCGGCAATCTCGATCTTGCCGCCGTCGCGCAGCGTTAGCAAATCCTGCGTGGACCTCAATCCTCAGGCCCGGCAGATGGCCGATGAATCGATGGTGCGTAACCTGGAGGCTCAGGCGCGCGCGATTTGGCCTCAAGAAGTCGCGCTCCTACGGCGCTACGCGCTGCCGGAAGACGCATATATCTTGGACGCCGGCTGCGGCACGGGCGAGATCGCTTCGCGCTTGGCCGAGCTGTACCCGCGAGCACGGGTAATTGGAATCGACATTCTCGACGATCATTTGGAACTCGCGCGCAAGCGGCATGCAACGCTCGCCCCTCGATTGCAATTCGAGCATCAAAGCGTCTTCTCAATGGACTTTCCCGATGCGACGTTCGACCTCACGGCTTGCCGTCACGTCCTGCATTCGATTCCGTATGCGGATCGCGTCATCGCGGAGCTGGCGCGAGTCACGCGACCCGGTGGCCGACTGCATCTCATCGCTGAGGATTATGGGATGTTGCACTTTCAGCGTGGTGCGCTCGACGCTCGTGACTTTTGGCACGAAGTACCCCTCGCCGCGGGGCGCGCCACTGGAACCGATCTCTTCATCGGCCGCAACGCGTACGGCATTCTGGGAACGCTCGGTCTCGATGAGATTGCGGTCGATTACGTTGTGGTCGACACTCTGCGCGTTCCAAGGGAAACGTTTGCGACAATCCTCGAGGCGTGGCGCGACGGATATGCCTCGCTGATCGGAGAGACGACGCCGATAAGCGAAGACGCTGCCCGAGCGTATTTCGATGAGATGATCGCCAACGTGCGCAATCCACTCGGCTACGCCCTATGGCTGGTTCCGGTCGTGAGCGCTCGTATTCCCAGTGGAGGACGAAGGTGAAAGCATTACAGATCGATCGGTTCGGACCGGTCGAGAATCTTTCGCTGCGCGACCTTCCCGATGCGCCGTTGCCGCAGAACTCGGTGCGTATCGAAATCGAGGCTGCCGCGGTTAATCCGAGCGACGTCGGTGTTGCGCTTGGAAAATTTCCAAAAGTAACCCTTCCCCGCATCTTGGGACGCGATTTCGCCGGAAGAATAATCGAAGGACCGCAGGTTTTAATCGGTATGCCCGTGTGGGGTTCGGGCGGCGGCGAGTTGGGCATGACGCGAGATGGAACGCACGCCGAGCGCCTGATTCTTCCCGCGAGTGCCGTGATTCGACGTCCCGCTCAGCTTTCGGCCGAAGATGCCGCGGTTGCCGGCGTGCCGTTCGTCACCGCATGGAGCGCGCTCGTCGATCTCGCAGGTTTCAAAGAGGGAGAGTCGGTTATCGTGGCGGGCGCCGCCGGTGCCGTCGGATCGGCCGTAGTTGCATTAGCGCTGGCGCTCGGCGGCCGTGTAATCGGGCTCGTGCTCGAGAGCGACGACATTGCGCCGCTCCAAGGGCTCGAGCTGACCGCGCTGCTGCGCTCGGACCGCGACGATGTGCCGGCTGCGGTGCACGAGGTCACCGCCGGTCGCGGCGTTAACGTCGCTTTGAATGGGGTCGGTGGAGCGGTCTTTCCCGTGCTCTTTGAATCGTTGGCGCCCGATGGCCGCATGGTGATCTTCACGGCTCGTTCGGGCAGCCACGTTCAGGTCGACCTTTTCGCCTTTTACCGGCGGCGGTTGCGCTTTTTTGGGCTCGACACGGCGGCGATGAGGCTCGACGAAATCGTCCGGCTCTATGAGAAATTCGGGCCGTTCTTTGAAACGAACTCCGTCAAGCCCTCACCGATTGCGGCACGCTTCCCACTCTCTCGCGCGCGCGAAGCCTACGAGCGTGTCGACCGCGGTGAGCCTGGAAAGATAGTGCTCATTCCTGGCGCATAATTCCCGGGCGAAGAGGCGGTTGCGATAACGGCAGTGCCGTGCGTCGCGGCATTGGTGAACCGGTCCAAAGCGGGCGCGGCGTCGCTGCCGGCGTGGACGTAAAGACGGCGTTCGGCGACGCTGATGGAGCGATAGGGTTAAAGGGTGTCGGAGACGTGACGACGTTGCGCGCAGAGAGCGAAACGTCGAGGCGATGATGGGCAGACTCGTAGCACACCATTGCGCCGAGCGCGCGTAGAACCGGCCCGGCCGGCACGAACGCTCCGGTAAGCTGCCCGCGCAACTGCGGCACAAGCCGAATGCGTACGCGCCGGTCCTTGCGTTGCACGACCAGCGTCTCGCCGTCAAACCAAAACTGATCTGCAAGCCGCGTCAACAATGGAGCGACGGGCGCAAAGACCCTCCCGCCAGCCACGTACGCGCGCACGTAGGCCGCGAGAGGACGCCCGTCGATCACCACGGTGACCGGAGCTCCGGGTGGGAATAGCGGCACTTCTTACGATATACCGCCTGGAATGGAGCGACTCATCTCCACGTTCCGTGAAGCCGTCGGACGGTTCGGTAGCGACGGATGCGCGTTCCTCGCGCAGTCGGTTGCATTCAATGCCATCTTTGCGCTCTTTCCTCTCAGCGTCCTCGCGCTGAGCGCGATCACGTTCGTGTTTCCCGAGTCGCAGCATCGCACCATGGCGTTCTTCGACACGCTCGCACCGACGCTCCACGACTACATCGTAAACAACCTCACGACGTACATTTATGGGCGCGGCATCTCGAGTATCATCGCCCTGCTCTTCCTCTTATGGTCGGGAAAGAATCTCTTTATGGGCCTGGCGTACGCGCTCGATCGTGCGCTAAATGTTCCAAAAGGGCGCCCGCTCGTGCACAACCTAGCGCTCTCGCTTGTGATGCTCCCGGTAACGAGCGTCCTCCTCTTGGTAGCCATCGCGCTTCCGATCGTCCTCGCGATCACGTTTCACGTCGCCGGAATACGCGATCCACGGAGCATTACGCATATCATGGGCTACTTGCTTTCGATTGCGCTCGTATTCATCGTCGCGGTCGTGCTCTACCGCTGGCTTCCAAACAAGGACGTTTCGTGGCAATTTGCCCTGCGGGGTGCGGCAGTGGTGGCAATCGCATGGCCGCCGGTGCAGTACGCGTTCGCGGCCTATTTGACCCACGTGGACTTGACGCATATTTACGGCGCACTCTCGGCCCCTCTCGTTCTCCTTCTTTGGTTCTACTGCATCGGATCGATTTTTTTGTTTGGAGCCGAATACAGCATCGCTTGGCCAACCGGACATTCCGACGCACTTCACGAAGAAGCGGCGGTCGATGGTTAATATACACACGCTGCGCCGCATCCTTGGGTTGCTCGTGCTCTGCGCGTCGCTTGCATTTGCCGCCGCCGCCGCCGCACAACCGCCGACACCACCTCCCGTCGTCACGCCCGCCGCCATCGGACAAGTGCCGGTCGTCGTCGTCTATCCTTTCGACGTTCAAACCGGCGCCGATCCAAAGATCGGTATGGCAATCGGGCAGATTCTCGCTCAGGAGATGGTCGCCGCCGGCGGTATTTCCGTCCCGCCGGTTCCGCAAGGCGTCAAGCGGGCGGATTTTCTTGAAAATGCGCGCGCCGCTCATGCCGACTTTTATATCAGTGGATACGTGACGCCGGTCGGAGACAGCGCCGCCGTCGTCGAGCAAGTCGTAAGCGTGGCGAGCGGGGTCATTCTTTTTTCGCAGACGGCTCAGGTATCGAGCGTGGCCGACGTTGCGTCACAATCGTTGCTCGCGCGAGCGCAGATTCTCGCATTCCTCGGACGTGGAACGCAAAGCGTCCAAACCCAGCCCAACACGCCCGCTCCTAGCTCCACGAATGGGGCACAGGTTCCGATCCAGGGGCTCGGCGCGATGGTCAACTCGGTCTTCAAACATAAGGGCTCGCGCACGGCGTCGCCGTCGCCCGTAGTCAAACCGTCGCGCGGCGTGATCGTCGCGCCGGTTACGGCCGCCGGCTCCGTGGCAACGCCCGATCTCAACAATGCTCTCCATGAATTGTACTTTGCGCTCAACGGCCAGTTTAATACGCGCCTTACCGCAATCACGTCGGACGTCGCGCAATCGACCGAGACGATTTGCGGCTCGGATCGCGACAACACCATCGCGACCGGTACGCTTCAAGAGTCCAGCCCCCACCACGGCAAAGCGCAGATCACGTTCCAGCTCAGCATCTATACGTGCTTCGGCGCGATCCTGGGACGCGAAGTCGGCAAGGGTACTTCGATCAAAAGCGCCGTGGATGCCGCGGTCACGGCATACGTGAACGCCCATCCCGACAATAGTTAGAAAAGTCCGGCCGGCGGATCGACGACAATCCGGCGGCGACTCAGATCGATCTGCGCGACAATCGCACCGACCATCGGCACCAGGACGCCGTCGACGACCAACATATCGCTCGACGGATAGTGCTCGACACGCTCGACCATCCCATAGGGCGTCCCGTCTGCCCCCTGCACCGCGCAGCCGACGAGGTCGTCGTCGAAGTACTCGCCTTCGCCTAACTGGATCGTCGCGCGCGATGCGTAAAGCACCGCTCCCGAATACGATGCCGCGGCGTCGGAGTCTTCGACGCCCTCGATGCGAATCAGCAGACGGCCTTTATGTGGGCGAACGGCCTCAACTCGTATAGGCCAGGAAGTATCGCCGTGCACGCAGCGCAACTCCGAACCACGTGAAACGATGGTGCGACCCACGCTGGTTGGGTCGCACTTTAGCTCGCCGCGAACGCCGAACGGTCCGGCAATCCGTCCGACCGGCACAGCCTGCCCTGAGCCTGTCGAAGGGTCATCCGTCGCCGGTATCGTCCTCGAGTCCTTGCGCTGCCTCTTCGCTGTCGAGGATGTCTACGGCAACGCGACCTTCCGCGGTTGCACGTACGACGGTTCGCAGCGCTTGCGCGACGCGCCCGTTGCGTCCGATCACCTTTCCCAAATCCTCGGGATCCACGATCAGTTCGATCACCGGCTGTGCTTCTTCGTCGATAAAGAGCTCGACGCTCACGGTCTCGGGCTTCTGCACGAGCTTGCGCGCGAGAAAGCCTAAAAGTTCGGTCGCACGGCGATGCCCTGCCCAAGGATCGCCGGGCGAAGCGTCGGGCTTACGTTCTCGGCGCGGCGGCGGCCGGCGTTGAGGGGGCGCCGCCTCGTTGTGAGTGGTTGGTTCTTGGTGAGGCCCCGGCTCTCTACGAGGCGGAGCTTGACGCTCGGGCTCTTTACGAGGCGGAGCTTGACGCTCGGGTTCCTCGACGACCGTTTCGCTAAAGAGGCCGAACTCATCATCAAAGGCGCTCATGTCGCACTGCCTTGCGCATTGCGGGGCCGGCGTTTCACCGTCGGAATGGGGCCTCGCTCCATAAGCCCCTTTTCCGCAAAGAGACGTCGGACGGTATCCGAAGGTTGAGCACCCTTGGCCAGCCATTCGCGCGCCTTCGCCTCGTCGACCACGACGGTTCGCGGTTGCGTGCGCGGATTGTAGTGACCCAAGATCTCAATAAAGCGGCCGTCTCGCGGCGCGCGCGCGTCGGCAACTACGAAACGGTACGTGGGCTGCTTCTTTGCGCCGATGCGGCGCAATCGAATTTTTACCATGCTTTCGTCATCTTCCCCGCCTGGTTCGGCTTAATTGTTTGGTCATTTGGCGCGCTTGATCGAACTGCTTCACGAGCCGGTTTACGTCGGAGACTTGGGTGCCGGATCCGCGAGCTATTCGTTTGCGCCGCGATCCGTTGAGAACCTCGGGATTACGTCGCTCGCCACGCGTCATCGAGCTGATGATCGCTTCGATCTTCACAAACTCTTGCTCGGGAATCTCGAAATTCTTGGGCAGTGCTTTCGATAGGCCCGGTACCATCTTCAAGAGATCGCCGAAGGAGCCGATCTTGCGTATCTGCCGCATCTGCTCGAGGAAATCCTCGAGACTGAAGGTCTGTTTGAGGAGTTTCTCCTCGAGTTTCTTTGCCTGCTCTTCGGAATAAAGGCTCTGCGTTTTCTCGATGAGCGTCAGCGCGTCGCCCATGCCCAGTATCCGCGACGCGAGCCGTTCCGGATAGAATGGTTCGAGGGCGGAGAGCTTCTCACCGACCCCGATGAATTTGATCGGCGCCCCGGTCACGCTATGAATCGAAAGCGCCGCGCCACCACGTGTGTCACCGTCCAACTTCGTCAAAATGATGCCGGTGATGGCGAGGCGATCGTGGAAACCTTTCGCGACGTTCGTCGCCTCTTGGCCCGTCATCGCATCCGCCACGAGAAGAATTTCTCGAGGATCTACGACGGCTTTGATATCGGCAAGCTCTCGCATTAACTCTTCGTCGATTTGCAGCCGTCCCGCCGTATCGACGATTACCGTTGAAAGACCGAGCCGCTTCGCCTCAGCGACGCCTTCACGCGTGATACGCACGGGGTCGTTCGTTGCGCCGGCGTAAACCGGCAGACCAATCTGCTTGCCGAGGGTCTGTAGCTGCTCGATGGCCGCGGGGCGATAGACGTCGGCTGCGATTAAAAGCGAACGCCGGCCTTGTTCTTTTAGCCGCAGCGCCAGCTTGGCAGCCTGGGTCGTCTTGCCCGAGCCTTGCAGTCCCACGAGCATGATGACCGAAGGCGGCGCGTCGGAAAATTGCAGACGAGCTCGTCCCGAACCGGTAGGCGGTCCAAGCAGCTCGACCAGTTCGTCGTGAACGATCTTGAGGATGGTTTGGGCCGGCGTAAGCGATTCGAGTACGTTCGCGCCGACGGCGCGTTCCTTGATGCGTGCGACAAATGACTTTGCTGCACCGAGCGAGACGTCAGCCTCGAGCAACGCGACCCGAATCTCGCGGAGCGCTTCGTTGACTTCCGTCTCACTGACTCGGCCTCGGCCGCTCAGCCGCTCGAAGATCGCGCCGAGGCGTTCCTGGAGTTGATCGAACAATGCGTCGCTAGGAGGTCGACGAGCCGGCCGTCGTCTCGTCGATGCGCTTGACCGCGTCGCCGACCGTCTTGATCTTCTCCGCTTCCTCGTCGGGAATGTCGATGTTGAACTCAGTCTCGAACGCCATCACCAACTCGACCTGGTCGAGTGAATCGGCACCAAGATCGTCGGTTATCGACGCTTCGGGCGTCACTTCCGAGTCGTCGACGCCGAGTTGCTCGACTATGATCTTCTTTACTTTATCGAAGGTGGCGGTCATCTGATCTCCTTTTCAAAGCCTTTAGTCCTGAGCCTGTCGAGGGGTTAGTCACATCAGAATGCCGCCATCGACTACGAGCGTTTGTCCGGTGACGTATCCGGCGGCGTCGGAGCAGAGAAACGCTACGACTCCGCTGACGTCTTCCGGCTTCCCGGCTCGGCCGAGAGCGGCTTGCTTGATTAAAAATTCCTTTGCGGCGTCGGGCAACTTCTCAGTCATCGCGGTTTCGACAAGGCCCGGCGCGACGGCGTTGACTCTTATATTCCTCGAACCCAACTCCTTTGCCAGCGATTTGCAGAGGCCGATGAGGCCGGCTTTCGAGGCTGCATACGCAGCCTGACCCGCGTTGCCCATCATGCCGACGATGCTGGTCACAAGCACGATCGATCCCGCGCGTTGTTTCATCATCGGCTTCGCAACCGCCGCGCAGAGGTAAAACGCCGACTTGAGATTGACGTCGAGCATATGGTCGAGCGTCTCGGATTTCAGTCGCAGAAGGAGCGAGTCGACGGTCTGCCCGGCGCCGGCGACCGCACAATCGATGTGGCCAAAGCGACTGACGACGTCGGCGACGATCCGCTCGATCGCCGCTCGATCCGCCACGTCGCCTTCAAAAAGTTCAGCAACCGCACCAGGACGCGCGTTCGCGCACGCTTTCGCGCTTTCTTTCAACGCGTTCGTGTCACGTCCGATAAGTGCAACGTCGGCACCGAGCCGGGCAAACTCGATCGCGACGGCGCGTCCAATTCCGCGGCTTCCACCGGTAATCAACGCCGTCTTCCCTGCGAAATTCATACGCTCGCTTTCGCCGGTCTTTCGATCGCGTGGCGCAACCGGCCCGACGCCGGCAAAATCGCTTACTACCATCGTGAGCGGAGCCGATTCCATTCGCTTCATCAATGAGCTCAGTACGCCGCTGGCACCAAACTCGACGACCATCTCCGGTGAGTATCCCAGGATCCGCTCCGCGGTGTCGTGCCAGCGCACTTCGTCGACCACAGACCGGATGAGGTTGGCCTTGATCACGTCCACGTCGCGATACGGCCGGCCGTCGACATTGGAGATGACGTCGAACGCCGGCACCGCAAAATGACCCGCCTCAACCGCAACGCGCAGGCGCTCGACGGCGGGTTCCATGAGCCGGCTATGCCAAGCTCCGGAGACGTTCAACGGAATCACTCGCTTGGCACCCGCATCCAGCATCGCTTGGCCCGCAGCTTGGACGGCATCGAGACGGCCACTTATGACGATTTGCGTCGGCGAGTTGAAGTTTGCCAGAGCGACCGAACCATGCTCGCGGGCAATAACCTTGCGTACTTCTGCCGGAGTGAGACCCAAAACCGCAGACATTCCGCCGCGAGTGCGTTGGGCCGCCGACTGCATTGCCTTTCCGCGCTCGCTGACGATGCGCAGCGCGTCGTCGAATGGAAGCGACCCGGCGATGACGAGGCTACAGAGTTCGGCGAAGGAGTGTCCCGCGGTTACGATTGGTTCGAAGGCACCCCCGACCGCAGCGTACAGCGCGAGATTCGTCGTGAAGATCGCCGGCTGGCTGAACTCCGTTTCACGCAGCTTTTCTTCAGGCCCTTCGCGCTGTAATGCCAACAAGTCGTAACCGAGCAGTGCAGCGGCCCGTTCGAAGAGCGCCGCGGCGGCCGGCGATCGCTGGGCGACGTCGCAGCCCATTGCTATGGACTGTGAACCCTGACCAGGGAAGACGACGGCAATGCGCACTATGCCGCCCAGCGCCATGCGACCGCTCCCCACGAGAGACCACCGCCAAATGCCACGAAAACCAGCAGATCTTGCGGCTTTACAAGGCCCGCGCGCACGGTCTCAGAAAGCGCCATCGGAATCGACGCGGCCGACGTGTTGCCATATTCTGCGATGTTGACCACGACTTTTTCGTCGGGAAGGTCCAGGTAACGCGCCGTTGCGTCGATGATGCGCCGGTTCGCCTGATGTGGAACCAAAAAGGTCACGTCGGCTTTGGTGAGGTTCGCCTTTTTTAGCACCGAGTCGGTCGCGTCGACCATCTTTTGCACCGCCAGCTTGAACGTTTCGCGCCCTTGCATGTGAATAAGGTGCACCTTGGCATCGAGCGCGGCATGATCGAGCGGCTGACGCGCCCCGCTGCCCTGGGCGTAAAGCAGTTCCGGCCGGCTTCCGTCGGCACTCAGGTCCGATGCGAGAAAGCTGTCTTGCGCGGAACGCTCGAGAATCACCGCGCCCGCGCCGTCACCGAAAAGTATTGCAGTCGATCGGTCGTGCTTATCGAGAATTTTCGAGAGCGTTTCCGCCCCAATGAGCATTATTCGGTTGTAGACACCAGAGCGGATCAGGCTCGCCGCAATGGTCAGGCCGTAGATGAACCCACTGCATGCGATTGCGACGTCGAATGCAGCCTTACCGGTCACGCCGAGTTTAGAGGCGACGAGACAGGCCGTTGCCGGGAAATAGTAATCCGGGGTCACGGTTGCGACGATGAAGCAATCGATATCCTGCGCGCGCATTTCGGCGTGTACGAGCGCGGCGCTCGCCGCCGCCGAGGCTAAGTCGCTGGTCCCTTCCTCTTCAGAAGCCCAGTGACGGCGCTTCATTCCCGTGCGGGTCGTTATCCAGTCGTCCGAGGTTTCCAGCCACGATTCGAGCTCGTGATTGGTGACGATTCGCGACGGTGCGTAATGGCCGACGCCCACGATCCTCACTCCAGGAGAGGACACCTACGCTAACCGGCCGGCTCTTCTTGCGTCTTAAGGATTTGCCGGCCTTTGTACGTGCCGCAATTCGGGCATGCGAAATGCGGCTTCTTGGGCTGATGGCATTGGGAGCAGAGCACCGTCGTGACGTCGCCGAGCTTCCAGTTGGCCGCACGGCGGCTACGCGTTTTGCTGCGGGGCGTCTTCCATTTTAGATTCGCCACATTACTCTCCGTTTCAAAAAGATTACGTCGGCTGGCACGAGCATTCGCCCGCGTTTCGGTTCGCCCCGCAAACGGCGCAAAGCCCGCGACAATCGGAGCGGCAGCGCAGGCCCATCGGCAGAGAACTGAGGACGCTCTGCTGCGCCAAATCGGCCACGTCGAGGCGTTCGCCCGTGAGCACGTTGCTCTCACCGAAGGGGTCCACGTCACGACCGCTCGCGGGATCGACCCGCTCGTCGACGTCGACGTGGATGCACAAGTCGACATCTTCCAAACAGGCGTCGCATTGGCCATGAACCCGGGCATCAACGCTCCCCGCAACGGCCAGCATCCGATCGGCCTGCCTGAGCTCGAGCTGCACGCGAACCGGCTCGGGAAAGACCACTCCCTCGAAGGGCTCGATCGGCACCTCGTCAGCGATCACCATTCGCTGGCGACTACCGGCAAGAAGCCCGCTAATGTCGACCTTATGTGAACGATCCATAGAACGCATGCCGCCGCAGCATGAGGCCCCGCCAACCAGGCGGGGCCGCCACGGACTTGTGCCATTCTAGAACCCCGCCTCTCGCCTTGTCAAACGCTTACGGCGAGGGATAGAAGGCTGCCGTGAGCATCGATCCCATCGTTTCGAAGCTGGCCGCCGACGGGGTCGCATTTGCCCCAGAAATTGCCGCCGCCGCCCGCCGGTACCATCTGGATCCCGATCTACTGGCCGCCATCGCCGCCCAAGAGACGGGTGGTCCCGACACCAACGCCGGCCGAAACGTCGTTGGCGACGGCGGCCATGGCCATGGCCTCTTTCAAATCGACGACCGCTCGCATTCCTTTGCTGCGACGGCGGCGGCGATGGATCCGGCCCAAAACGCGGAGTATGCCGCGGGCATGGTTTCAGGCTTGCTGAAGCGCTACGGCGGCAACGTTCGCCAAGCCCTCTCCGCCTACAACACCGGATCTCCAACGGCGGCGGGAACCAAAACGCTCTGGTCTGACGGCCGCGACCTCGGCTATGCCGACTCGGTGATGCGCCACTATCAGCGGCTGGCCGGCGACTCGCCGAGATCGCTCGCCATCGCCGAATCGAGCGCCACGGTCGCATCGGTCGGTGCGCTCCAGACCGTCGCGCAACGGCTCCCGGCAATGCCGGCTCCCCCGCGCATTCCCGGCGGCCCATCGAGCGAGGCTCGCAGCTATCATCGGCAAGCAACGGACTATGTCGCTCTCTTGAGTGACGACCACGGCGACAACAACTCGTAAGAAAAGGAGTATCGATATGTCATCCTTGCCTCCCATCGAAGGGACGATCTCGGCACAGCCTTTGGGCAACACGATCGCCGGCGGCATCTCGCGCGGCGGGTGTAGCGGCTCGATTTCCGGACCGCTCCGAGGAACGTTGCCCGGCGACTCCAGCGAGTCGGCACAAAGCTCGGCGATCGCCGAGTTAGGCAGTCTGATCTCTTCCCTCGGCTCGCTCTCTGCGCAAGCGCAAAGTCTTCCCCTCAGCCCACCGGCGCTGCCTGGGCTGCCGCAAAGTCAAGGTTACGTGCCGCAAGCGACAGACTACACGCAGTTTAGCGACGACTCGAACTAACTCACGAAGGAGCGATGACATGGCATTCTTGCTTCCGGTTCTCGAAGGGCTCGGCTCCGGGCTCCTCGGCAACGCGCTCGGCGGCGCGCTTGGCAGCGGGGCCGCCGGGAACGCCGAAAACGCCGCAATGAACGCACTCAACACGCAGGACGAAACCTTCCAGCTCGGCATGTACGCATCGGAGATTCAAAATCAAGAGCAGCTCCAAATGCAATCGGAAGCTTTCGACCAAATGATGGACGAGCGAAGCGAAAATATGCGCGAAGTCGATACGCTGCGCAACGTCGACATGGCACAGCGCAAGATGGACGACACGATCACGAAGAAGTTCATCCAATCGATCACCGAATGATGACTGGACCTTTGCCTCCTCTTCGCAGCGAGCGAACGAGCGCGGCGCGCAGCGCCTCCGCGCCCCGCAGCAGCGCCGCTTCGGCCTCCGACTCGGACGTGCGCCCCGAACAGCAGGCGAAGCTCGCCGCCCAGCACCAAGCCTTTGACTACGAAGCCGCCGAACGTGCGGAGATTCTGCGCGAACACGAAGTACTCGAGGCTTTGCTGATGGCACACCTCAAGAATGAGGACGAGATTACCAAGAAGTGGATCTCGCTAATTTAAGAGGAAGCGCCCGGGTCGCGTCCTATAGTTTGAGTTCGCGTCGGGCCGTTAGCTCAGCTGGTTAGAGCGCATGCTTGATAAGCATGAGGTCCCTGGTTCGATCCCAGGACGGCCCACCATGTGAAAAGCGATGCCTGCGCAGCCTTTTCTTTTCGCTAAATTTCCTCATGGCTTCACTACGCCATCCCAAAGCCTAGACGCTCGACGCTAGCGCGGCATGCAATGATCATCGGTTGCTCCTTCACTCTTCAGGCGAGCTTTCAGGGCGGATACATTAGGCCAAAGGCTCGCGGGACATGTTGAACTTATTTGCTTCACGTGCAGCGTTCAAAAACGCTAAATAAAACGCGCTCCGAAGCAACGCATCTGCACGTTACACCCTCAGCTAATTAAAATAGGGGCCGCCCTGCTCAGAACCAAGACAGCCCCTACCCTCAGCAGGCTCTCAAGGAGCCTCATGAAAATTTCAGAGCCCCACCCGGTCCCCCTTGGTTCGTTTGTACTATATTTGGCAAAATTTCGCCGGATCACAGCCCCGCATTCCGCTCGCCCTACACTGCTAATGCCTTGCGGCGTCCCGGCATCACGTGCCTGGACCTCACCGACGCCCTGAGGCTACAGGTAGTGATTGAACCACCGCACGAGCTGGTCCAGGATATCGATCTGGTCGGCAATCTTTTGCGGTGCGTGACCTTCGTCCGCATAGACGACGAGTTTGCTTGGGACGCCCAGTGTTTGCATGGCGTGCCAGAACTCGAATGCTTGGGGTGCGGGAACCTCTTCATCGCGCTCTCCCTGAAGGATAAGAACCGGCGTCTTCGAGCGCGTGATAAACGTTATCGGAGAGCTCCGTGCGTAGACCTCCGGATCCTGATAGACCGAAGCGCCGAAGAACGGAATCATCCATTGGTCGATTTTGTTCAGCCCGTAATACGATTGCCAGTTGACAACGCCTGCGCCGGCGACGATCGCTTTAAAACGGGTCGTCTGGGTCTCTGCCCACATCGCGATATAGCCTCCATAGCTCCAGCCCATGAGCCCGACTCGGTTTGCATCAATCGGAGCCGCTCTGAGCGCCGCATCGATTCCAGCCAGGTCGTCGCGCCAGTCGCCATAGCCAAAATCCTTGACGTCGGCTCTCGTAAAGGCTTCGCCCTGCCCGAAGCTGCCGCGCGGATTAGGCATGAAAACAAAGTAGCCTTGGGAGGCGAGCGCGTTCAAGTTGCGATTGCCGAACGACGGCACCGTTTCGGAGGATGGGCCTCCGTGGATAATGGTCACCATGGGATAGCTCGCGTGCGGATTGAAATCGCGTGGATAGATGAGCCATCCTTGAATCGTGAGTTGGTCGCTCGGCCATTTCAGTGATACCGACTTGCCGTAAAGACGTATCGCGCTCGCATTGCTCGCCGAAACCTGACGCAGCGCCGAAGGCGGCCCGGCCCAAATCTCCGGCGGATCGGCGAACGAGGCGCGCACGAGCGCCACGATCGCTCCGCTTCTGGCGCTCGACCAGCTCCAGAGTGACTCCTCGCGATTGGTAAGCGTCCTCAGACGAGCGCTGGCGATGTCGAGACGCATCAAGCGCATCGTTCCAGTGATGTGCGCGACGAGATCGATGCTCGACGCGTCGTTCCAGCGCAGCGATTGCACCGAGATCGGCGCCCTCTCCGTGACGTCGCGCGACGAGCCGTTGGCGGCGTTAACAAGATAGACGTCTCCACCGGTTGAGCCGAAGTCGCTCATGATGCCGCCGACGATCGCGATCTGTTTGCCGTCGGGCGACCACTGCGGATCGTTAATCTGAAACGCCGGCACCAGCAAATCGTGCATCGCCCGCGTCTCGACGTTAACCCGAGCCAGGCGCGCGATCCACCAGTTATCGTCGCCGTTTCCCTTGGCGTAGGTCAACGCGATTTGCTGACCGTCCGGCGACCATCCGTATTCGTACACGTACGTGTCGCGCGGGGTCAGAAAGTGAAGCGCGCCGTCGACGACGTCGATCGTCGCGAGACGCTGTTCGTCGAAGGTCGTTCCGATAACGCCCACATCACGTGCGCCCGGCGCGAGCGCACCCGCTTCGCGGTGAGCGCCGGAGATGTAAAGAAACGCGAGCGTTTTGCCGGTCGGCGCCCACGTCAGATGCGCAACGTCGCCCACGAGCCTTCCGATCTGGTGGACGCGCGTGCCGTCGGAATCGGCAACGAAAATCTGCCGTTGTCCCTTCGATCGAGCATCTGAAAGAAACGCGACCTGCCGCCCATCGGGAGACCACGTTGGATTCTTTTCCTCATAGTAACCACTTGCGCGCCCGGCGGTGATTTGAACACTTTCGCCCCCGTCGATTCGCTTTATATAGACGGCGCTGTAGTGCGCGGAACGCAATAACCGTCGTGGGTCGCGAAAATCTTCTTCCCAGGCGACCGCCTTGGCGTCGCCGGCAAGCTCGACATCGTCCAATTCACGCACGGCATACGTGGCCGTCAATACTTCGCGCATTGAGGGAACTGCCGGCACGCTCGAATCGGCCGGGGCAATCAGCTCCGCGGCGAACCCGAAGGCTATGGTGAGGAAAGACAGAGCTCTCATCACCCAAGGTTCGGCCAGCTTTTCCGCGCTCCATTCGTGGGGGCTGCCTTGCAGAATCTGCTCAACGTGCCCTGACGGATTATCCTCCGGCCATGGCGCCGACCACTAGGAATGGTTCGGCGCCGATTACGACGGCGTTTGGGAGAGGCGCGTCGGGTCGTTCGTGCGATAAGTCTTGCTCGCAGGCGAAAAAGCGCACGTACGCCCGGCGTTTCTGCGTCGCGTGATCGCGCATCGTTCCCAATAGCGCGGGATAGCGCGATTCCAGCGCGTCGAGCAGCGACCGTTGGGTCACCTCACCGCGGATCTCGAGATTCACCTCGCCGTCCACGCGCGCGAGCGAACGCAGGTGCGCCGGCAGGACGACGCGGATCACGCGAGCGTCTGCACTTCTACGGAAAGGACGGCGGGCAGATCGCGCACGATCGGCGACCAGGTTTCGCCGGAATCGGGCGAGGCGTAAACCTGCCCGCCGGTGGTGCCGAAATAGATGCCGCATGAGTCGAGCGCATCGACGGCCATCGCATCGCGAAGCACGTTGACGTAACAATTTTGCTGCGGCAGTCCCCTGGTGAGCGGCTCCCACTCGTCGCCGCCCGTCCGGCTGCGGTAGACGCAGAGCCGACCGTCGAGAGGGAAATGCTCCGAGTCGCTCTTGATCGGAACCACGTAGATCGTCTGCGGCTCGTGCGCATGGACGTCGATCGTGAACCCGAAATCGGTCGGCAGGTTGCCGCTAACCTCTCGCCACAACTCGCCGGCGTCGTCACTGCGCATGACATCCCAGTGCTTCTGCATGAAAAGTACGTGCGGATGCGCGGAGTGCATGGCGATACGATGAACGCAGTGGCCGACCTCCGCTTCTTGTTCGGGAATGCCGGCCGATTTCAAACCGCGATTGATGGGCCGCCAGGTCGCGCCGGCATCGTCACTGCGAAAAGCGCCCGCTGCCGAAATCGCGCAAATGATGCGTCTGGGATCGCCCTGGTCTAGGATGATGGTGTGTAAGCACATTCCGCCCGCGCCAGGTTGCCACGACTGGGCCGATTTGTGCGTACGCAGCCCTGCCAACTCTTCCCAGTTTTGCCCACCGTCGGTCGAGCGAAAGAGCGCGGCATCTTCGACACCTGCAAAGACTGTATCGGGGTCGTGAAACGACGGCTCGAAATGCCAAACGCGTGCGAACTCCCACGGATGCGGCGTCCCGTCGTACCATTGATGCGTACCCGGCGTACCATCGTAGATGAAGCGATTGCCAACCGGGTTCCAGGTGCGACCACCGTCGTCGGAGCGTTGCACGATCTGACCGAACCAGCTCGATGACTGCGACGCATAGATTCTATTCGGATCGGCTGGAGAAGCCTTGAGGTGGTAGATTTCCCAGCCCGCAAAACGCGGACCGTTTATGGTCCAATCTCGGCGCTTGCCGTCGGATTCCAGAACAAACGCGCCTTTGCGCGTTCCGACTAACACTCGTATCGAGCTCATCGCATGAGGTACCCCTCGCAAGGGTACGTGCTACCGTATTACCACCCCTTCGTGGCCCGCGGTAAGTCGAATTGCGAACGGTCACCACGGCTTCGAACGCCGGCGACGAGCTCGACGGTAGTACGCGTAACGACGTAGGCTCTGGCTAGCGCTGGAAAGCAGTCGGCCACTGCGCGTTCGCGCACGCAAAGACAAGCGCCCCGTTCTCGTCGGAGAGTCGGGGCGCTGTGAGCCGCGCTTGACGATAGCGTCGAGCGCTACTGGTTCGGATTTTGCATTAGCCGCCGCGCGCTCTCAACATCCTTGATCACCTCGCGGCCAACCAATTTGATCGATCCGCTGGTATAGAGTTTACCGTTGGTCTCCTTAAGGGTTGCCTTACCTGAGCCCCCCTTCGACGAGAGCTTCGAAATGACGAGTGAAGAAATGGGCCCGTCTTCCTTGAGTTGGAAGTTCGCGGGACCTTTCAAGTTAGGAGAACCGTCGGTGAAACCGCCGTAGTGAGTGCCTCTGATTGGCTTTCCATTCGCGGTGGTAATCAGAAACGCGCAACCCTCCTGCTTGTTTTTCATCGAGAAGGTGCCCCAATAGTAATAAAGTTTTTGCGGTTTCGGGGTGGGGGTGGGCTTCGGCGTCGGAGTCGGCTTTGGGGTAGGGGTGGGCTTCGGCGTGGGAGTAGGCTTCGTGTAGCTCGCAAGCTCCCAGATGGCAGCGTCATTTGAGGTAGTTGCTTTGAAGGTGTCTTTCTTTACTTTGCCCTCAGCAAAATAGCTTAAATACGTTCCCGGGATTTTGCGCGCCGGCGCTTTACACGCGCCGACCGCCAAGGGAACGCCCGAAGACTGCGATGGGAACGACGAGTCCTCTTGAGAGACTGCCGGCGTATACGTTCCGCTTCCGATGCTATGGCACGCTACAAGCAGAGCCGCAACAAACAGCGCAACCGCTGCGCTGGGGAGATAGCGCCTATTCATCGTGGAAGCCTCCAAAGATAAGCTGGTATCCCTTTTTTATAGCTCAGTCGCAACGGCAAGTCCAGCCGCGCTGTGGTGGAGACGGCGCTACGTCGACGAGATATAATAGAAAGCGAGGGATAGGCTTCTATCTTCTTGAAGCGCCTCATCTACAGCGGATTTTTTAAAGAGACACACGATGCGAACCTCACTTGCCCGCGATATTCTCACTTCTACACTTGCTACGGCAATGCTTACCGCTTGCGCCGGGAGCGGCGTACCGGGTGCGGCCTCGTCAGCAGCGTCGGTACCGGTCGGCTTCGACCAAAAGCACCACGGCCTCGCTTTAGAGAGCATCGTCCATAGCTTTGGCGCTACAAACGATGGCATTTCGCCCTCGGCAAAGATGCTCAACTTCGGCGGTACGCTGTATGGCACCACGCTGTACGGCGGTACGCACGATGATGGCACAGTTTTTGCGATCACCACAACTGGCAGTGAAACTGTTCTTCACAACTTCGGCAGCTCGAAGGACGGCGCCGACCCGGCTGCCGGCCTAATCAACGTCCACGGAAAACTCTACGGCACAACGATGAACGGCGGTGCCTACGGCGAGGGGACAGTCTTTAGGATCACCCCATCTGGCAACGAAAGAGTCATTTACAGCTTTGGCATCGTGCCGGGCGACGGCTCGCATCCGGTTGCAGGCCTGATCAAGCTCCACGGCACGCTTTACGGCACGACAACCAATGGCGGCGCGTACACCTGCTATCGAAGTGTCGGGTGCGGTACGGTGTTTTCAATAACGCAATCCGGCAGCGAGAGGGTCCTTTACAGTTTTCGCGGCATGCCCGGCGACGGCTTGCGTCCGGTCGCCCGGCTCATCAACGTCAAGGGCACTCTCTATGGCACAACGGAGTTTGGTGGCAGTGGAGGCTCAGCCTGCTATGACTTTAATACTGGATGCGGGACCGTCTACAGCGTCGCGACAACCGGTGAAGAAACAGTGCTCCACAGCTTCATTGGTGGCGCTGACGGTGGGAATCCAGAGGCAGAGTTACTCAACATCAATGGCACGATGTACGGGACGACATACGACGCCGGCGGAGCCGTCTTCTCGATCGACGCTTCCAGGAAATTTCACGTACTACACAACTTTACGGGCAATGAGGGCACTCATGACGGTGCCTACCCCTCTGCGCCGCTACTCAACGTTAACGGCACGCTCTACGGGACAACAACCAGTGGTGGCCAGTATGAGTGCGATACCGGCTTTGGCACGTGCGGATCAGTCTTCTCAATAACCCCGTCCGGCAGCGAAACGGTCGTTTACAGCTTTGCTGGTCGTGGCAAGCTTGGTCACCCCGACGGCTCAAATCCAACAGCAGGGCTCATCAACATCAACGGAACGCTCTACGGCACCACAGAGAATGGTGGGGGTAATCCGTGCAAAGTTGTGCGCACCAATGTCGGATGCGGGACAGTCTTCAAAATAGTTCTCTAAGATACTTTGCGTAAGCGGCAATCCTTGACGCTGGTCTTCTGTGACGGCGAAGGCAGACCGCTGCGAAAAACAACGTCATCCGCCGCGAATTCAAGCCGCTTCTGCGTCGCGCTGGGTTACCGGACGTACTTTCACTCGCCGCACTATTCATCGAACTCATTCTTGATCGAGGGAATCGCCGATCCCGTTTTATTTGCAGGCTGTAACGGTCACGCAAGCACTCGGATGGTGCTGGACCGATACGGGACCCTTTCGAGGGCTTGCGCGGCAGCCGCGCGGACGATGGATCGCATTTTCGCCGGCGTCCAGATTGGCCGTCAATGGTCGTCGAAAATCCCGTTTTATGCCGCGAATCGAACGTCGGTCCCAAAAGCCCTATGAAATCGGCGCGTTTGTTGGTGGAGATGAGGGGGCTCGAACCCCTGACCCCCTGCTTGCAAAGCAGGTGCTCTACCAGCTGAGCTACATCCCCAGGTGAACGCTAAGCCGTTTTAGCTATCTACTCTCCTATCGTCCTTCGTGACGACACCTAGCGAAGGAGTTAGGATACCACCCCCGGGCTAGCAGAGGACTCATTCCCGTAGGAATGAAAACCCGCGCGTTGCGACGCGACGCCGCGGGGGCATAGCTCAGCTGGTAGAGCATTACGCTGGCAGCGTAAGGGTCAGGAGTTCGAGTCTCCTTGCCTCCACCAAAGAACGCTTGTTTTTACGGGCGTTTTTCGCTGCCAGAGGGACGACGGTTGCCATTCGGTTGCCATCGGATGAGATGCGCTCAAGCGTTGCGCCCAACCGCTCGACCGCGGCCCGCTGTACTTCAGCAACGAGGTGTGCGTAGATCGAGAGCGTGACGGTTGGCGTCGTGTGACCCAAAACGGATGCCGCGGTTCGAATGTCGGTGCCGCCAACGATCAGATGCGTCGCCGCCGTGTGCCGGGTATCGTGTAACCTTGTCGTCGAGATCCGTGCGGCCTTGGCGAGTCGTCTGAAGGCCTTGGTCGCAGACATGGGAGTGATACGGCCACCGAGTGGCGTCGTGAAAACGGCGCCCTCGTCGACATACGACTCGCGCGCGACGTGTTTATCGCGTTCCTGCATTGCGCGTTGCCGGCGCAATGCGTCTAAAGCTAACCGTGAGAGGCCGAGACGTCGAATGCTGCCGGTTTTCGTGCCCTTCAGTTCCACGCGGTCCTTTGTTTGCGACAGACTCTTCGCGATCGTAAGTGTTTGATTCTCGAAATCTACGTCGCTCCACGACAACGCGCAGAGCTCGCCCCGTCTGGCGCCTGTTGCCAACGCGAGCGTTACGAACGGTCCCCAGGGGGTGGCATTCGCTGCAGTTAGCAGCTTCGCGACTTCGTCATCGGCGAGCGCTTTAGCCGGCGAAGGGGAAAGTCGAGGCGGTTTTGCGGCCGCAGTATGGCATACGTTACGAGCAACGAGCTCAAGCCCTAGCGCCCATTCGAGCGCGCCGTGAAGGAGTCCAAAGACATTCCGAACGGTCTTCGGCGAAAGAGGCCTTCCGTTCTGACCTCCGCCGCTGCGCAGCCCCGTAATCCATTCCGAAATATGAGTAGGCCTCAACTTCGAAAGCGAGAGAGTTCCTAACTTCGCCACGATGTAGCGCCTCGATTTTTCCTCGTAAGTTTCGAGCGTCGCCCACGTTCGATCGTTTGCCCGGCAATGTTCGATAAATCGCGACATGAGTTCGCCGACGGTCAGCTTTTCCGGAGCTATATTTATACCGTGCTCGCGCGCTTCGAGCGCCTGGCGTTCGGCGCGCTCGGCGTCCTTGCGCGTTGCAAACGTACCGATAGCGCGACGCGCACGCTTGCCGTCGTTCCCGCGCTCGACGTCGATGAGAACCGCCCAACGACCCGACTTACGCCTGTAGACGCTCAGCTGCGGAGTCCCCTATACCTTGAAAAACTGCATTGCTGCAATGCTGTGCTATTCGACGGTATCACCAAGGAACTCTCGCAGCGCCGCCTTCGTGATCAACAATCTCTGCCCGATCCTGATGCTCTTTATAACCCGCGTCCTTAATGCTTCATAGACCGAGCTTCGGCCAATCGGTAGGAACGCGATAAGATCACGCGGGGTAAGGACGTCCGGCAGCTCCGCAAAGCGCCCTCTGAGCCCGTTAGGCTCTCCAGACTCCGCTGACTGTGCTGACACTCGACCCGCCCCTTTGATTTCACCCGCATTATTATGCGGGCGAAAAGTCCCTCGTACTACTTACGATTAATTGTCGCTGACTACAACATTCATGTCAAGGAGCTTGCGAATCGCGCTTCCCTAAGAACTTAGTCGGAATTATCGCGCGGTGCCGCGTGCGTCGCGAGAAATTCGGCAACGTCGTCGACATCCAGCTTGCGCTCCGCCAGATCGATCGTCAACTTCAAGCCCTCATCGGCGTCGGCACGGATGTCGAAACCGTTGGCCGCGAGAAACGTACGTGTCGCGATCCAGGCGATTCGCTTGTTACCGTCGAGAAATGGCTGGTTCTGCGCAATCGAGCGCAGAAGCGCCGCCGCCTTCTGAAAGAGATGCGGGTAAAGTTCGGCGCCGAACATCGTTGCCTGCGGCAAGGCAACAGCCGACTCAAGAAGGTCTGGCCGCACCAGCTGCCGGCGCGACCCGACGTGCTCGGCATAGAGCTCGAGCACGTCGTCGACGTCGAGGAAGAACACCTAGCCGCGCGCTAACGCTTCAAGAAGTTCCTTATCTTCTGCAACGATTTCACGCGCGAGCTCCCGCAAGCGTTCACGCGGAATCGGATGTGCTTCCAAATGCTCGCGCAGGGCGGCAAGCATGAGCTCGTTCATCGAACGGCCTTCCGACTGCGCCTGACGCCGCAGCCGAAGGTAGGTCGCTGGATCGAGACGGACGGGGAGAGTTTTCACTCGTGACATCGTGATGCCATGGTATCACAAACCGCTCCTCAGGGACAAGCAAGCAAGCAATCGTATCCCCGGTCCGGCCGGGGAACGAGCGCGGCTACCGGTCCATCGAAATTGAAGCCCGCGTGCGCGCGAGCGCGCGCTGTTCTCGGCGAACGGCGAACTCGACGTCGCGACGGAGCGCATCCGGCACTGCCCGGTAGCCGCGATCAACCGCGGCCACGAGCTGGTCAAAGGGTGCGCTCGACGCCGCGCCTTCGCATTCCAACTGCACCACGCCGGTACGCTTCAACACTTTCAGCTGCGTTTTGATCTTCGGTATCTCGTCACGCAGGACGGCCCGCGCTTTGCGCATCTGGTCTTCGAGACCGAGCGACGCGTTGACGTACTCCCGATAGGTCCGCTCATCGCTTAGAATGCGTTCTTGAATTCGCAGTGCGTCGGCGCTTTCAAAGACGCGCGTGGCTTTGGTGAGCTCCGCTTCGTAGCGGGCATGTTGCCCGGCATGCAGTTTCGCGGTTTCCTTCTTCGCCGCGTTGCGCATAAACGGATTCCAGGATCGCCGCTCCTTCGTCAGCCGCGCGAGCTCTGCGCGTTCGGCCGGCGTGAACTGCGTAGCCTTACCGATCCGCGCTTGGATCTCTTTTCGCGCCGTCGCGAGCGCCTGCTCGACCGTCGGCGGATGATCTATACGCGTCAGATGCTGCCGCTCGAACCGAGCGTACTCGTAGCGAGCCTCTTGTTCTGTGCGAATGACGTTCAATCGCTCGCGCACCTGGTCGAGCGTTACGGGCTGTGATTGCGCCTCCGCGGCCCGCTCGTGGTTACCCGCTTGAGCCTCGAGTGCGTCCGAAACTCGCTGCGCTGCCAGATCGCCAGCGCAAGCTCGTTCCGATACGAACGACCGATAGTCCATCGGCTTCTCCTCGCGCATTAGCTTGCGTCCTGATGCCAGCACGATCTTCGTTGCCTCCCAGCGCACCCGCCCCGCGTCGTACTCGTGCGCGCGCCGGCGGTTAATGACCGCATCGATCGACCAGTACGCGAGTTGGCGGGCGAACGCGCCGCGTGCGGCCAGCCGCGCCACTGCGCGCAAAAGCAGGCGCGCTTCGCGGCGCCGCTTGGCCTCGCACCGGCGCCGCACACGCTCGCGCTCCCACGCTGCCTCTCGGCGATCCGCCGTCGCTCGATGACGCTCTGCGAAGAAGCCGTCGCGGTACGCCATGTACTCCGAACGCGTCCGAGCATGGTCAACGATGCGTTGCGCGTCGCGTAGCGCCCAACGCGGGTCGGTGTGGGCGTCGCGCTCGGCCCGATCTCGAACGATGCTGCGGCTGCGCTTCGGCGGTTGCTCGGGCATAAACGGGCAGGCTCCGAAGCGCTGCTCGAGTGCGGCTTTCTTGCAGCGCGGATGAATCCGCGACGCGCCGCAGCCCGGTGCGCCAGGATCGCGCCCCTGAGCGAACGCGAGTCCTTGAACGCGCGTGCCGCGCGCGATCAGCTTGACAATGATCCCATCGCGGGCGAGCCGCTGCGTTAGACCTTCCCATGAATGCGCGCTGTCGATCGCAGTTAAAATCGTTGCTCGCGCGTTTTGCGCCCATCGCGTCCCATCGATCGTCTCCTTCGCGAGTTCGCGCGACGGCGTGAACGGCCCGAAGCGCCGCTCGAGCGCCGGCAATGCGCAGCGCGCATCGATGCGTGACGCCGCGCAACCCGGCGTGCCGCGTTCGAACCCTTCGGCGAATGCCAAACCCCGTATCCGCTCGCCGCGCCGAACCAGCTTCGCCACGACGCCGTGGGCACCCAGCCGCTCATGCAGCTCGTTCCAGCTCTTCGCGCGATCGACCGCATCGAGCACGTAGGGGCGCGCACTCTCCTGCCACGGCAGCTCACCGCGCTCGTGCAGTCGCCGATACGCGCTATCGCTCAAACGCCGCTCCGGGTCCGGCGGCGGCGCTTTCAGGTGGCGCACACGTTGCACGATGTCGCGGTTGTGCCGGCCGACCACGATCTCCCAGCCGCGCTCTGCCGCGATCTCGGCGCAGACCCGCTCACGTTTGATCCGCTCCTGCCACAGGTCGTTCGCCTTGCCGTCGGGTCCGATGCGATTGGCGATGACGTGAGCGTGGTAGTTGTCGGTGTCCTGATGCGCCGCGAGCACGTACTGGTTGCGCTCCATGCCGATCGCCTTGAGCAGCCGCTCCGCGTCGCCGACGACTTGCTCGCTCGTCGGATGCTCGCCCTTGGCGTAGGCGACGATGAGGTGATAGACGGGATCCTTGCAGCGTCGAGAGAGTGCCGCGACCGCTTCCATCTCGATCGCCGCCGTCTCGACCGAGGTCACGCCGCGCAGCTGCACCCAGGCTGCCTTTTTCGGTGCGCTTGCGTATCCGATGCCATCTCCGAAGGAACGCCCAGCCTGTACACAAGCGCGCTCGTGGGCATGCTCGGTGACGTAGTCGATGCCGGTTGCGAAGCTGCGGGTGCGATTGCGCGCCGGCACCGACTTGGAGATCATGACGTCACCTCGCAAAAGAAAAAAGCCCCGCGCGAACGATCGCATCGGGACTTGCGATTACACCCGCATTATTATGCGGGCGTAACTCGAGTAACTTCTCTTAGGCCAAGTATATCACGAATGCAACTTTACCGCTATACTTTTCGTAGCGCGGCACGTTGCTTCGATCGAGGCATTTTCAAAACGCAAGCCGGTGGTTGTGCGTACAAAACCTGCTGCTTTGCCCGCCCAACCAGGTAGAACGCCGCGGGGTCGCTTCGCTCAGCCCGCGCAGTCGGGGTCGCAAAATTAGCGTCGTAGCGATTGCAGGCGGTGCATAGCGCAGCCCAGATAGCGCGGAGCATAGCAACCCTTCGGCTAAGATCAAGAAGCCCCAGGCCCAACAGCGCCGCGAGCGGTGGCGCTGTCCGCGCTTGCCAATGGTGGCGTCCCGTGCCGTGAAAACCTCTAAGGATTTTACGACCATTCTCGCGGAGAAGTGACGCATAATGCTTGCAATACAGAACGGCCTCGCGAATCGCGGAGCCGTTCTTCCAGTGTCCTAACCGTTACGCTAAACCCGACGACGCACTAGAACCCCTGCAGGTCTTCCCGGAAGTGGCTCCGCCGAATGTTAATCGTCGCATTCCCAGTCACACTTCCACTCGTGTAGGGAACGATAAGGCTCTTGACCCTCCTACACGTGAAGGGGGAGCCTTCACTGAATTCGGAAATGGTTCCGTTTACCTTTGACGACCCGGATGTTATGGTGAACTCCTCCGTGAAAATCCAAAAGGTAGGCCCAATGAAGCTAGGCGTAATGACGCCGCAGCAATACGTCCGCGTCGTTCCCCATATCCCCTTGGCGGTAAAGGTTCCGGGGTACGGTCCTGTTGCGTTCCCGTGGGCTCTAAACCTAGTGTTCCACCCATCCGAATGGTCCTTGTGAAAGGAATGGCACGGCTTAATAAGCTCGGGAGTTCCGATGAGGCGTTCAGTACTGGAAGAATTGGAGCCTTCGCGCCCAGGCGTCGGGAAACTCGGCGACGTGACGCGGAATGCGGTGCCCGCGCCGCCGAGTAATGTCTGCGCAACAGGATTCGGCAACTGTGTCGTCCCGCCGCAGCCCGCGAGTATAATACCGGCAGCGCAAATGCCTAAAGCATAATGCGCGGATGAGATTGTCTTCATACGATGCTCCTTAGTGCTTACTCCGAAAGTCGGGTCGCGCTCGATATCCGGTCTACAACGCGTCGAGCGTCTCGCTGAAATCGCCCTCCTGAATGATTTTAATCTTCGCGTCGCCGGACCCGTGGTTACTCGTGTACTGCAAGTTATGCTTGGGGCCGAACGATTTGCACCTAGAGCCTTTTGCCCTCGGAGGTGAGAGTGAACCGCGGCCTGTAATCGTTCCCGAGACCTTAGATGACCCTGACGTTATGGTGAAATCTCCCGCCAAGGCCCAAAATTCCAAAGGATACTCGTAGGTGAATATCCAGTGTCCGCTGGCAATAAAGGTTCCGGTGTATGGCCCTTTTGCTCTCCCTTGCGCGTGAAAATCCCTACGGTACTCTTCCCCAATAATAACGTTCCCGTTGGAAATGTATTTTATTTGGCACGCGTGCAGCCTCGCCATCCCGGTAAGTTTCTCGGCGCTGGAAGAGTTAGGACCTACGCGCTCAGGCGTCGCGAAATTCGGCGACGTGACCCGGAAGCCGGTGCCTGCGCCGCCGAGTGATGTCGGTGCAACAGGATTTGGCAACTGTGTCGAGCCGCCGCAGCCCGCGAGTATAATAGCAGCAGCGCAAATGCCCAAAGCATAATGCGCAGATGAGATTGTCCGCATGCGATGCTCCTTCAGCCTTAGGTACGACGACGCACTAGAAGCTCCGCAGATATTCGTGGATGTGGCCCTGTCGAATGTGAATCTTCGCATTTCCAGTCACGCTTCCACTCGTGTAGGGCACGTTTTGGTGCTTGAACACCGTACATGAAGGTGGATCATGAAAGCCGATTGCGTTACTACTTCCGCTTATCGTTGACAGGCTGGACGTTATGGTAAACCCCTCGCTGAAGAGCCACTGCGACTGCGGGGGAAACGTAGGGTAGTTACTCCAGGACCCGCTGGCGGTAAAGGTTCCGGGATATGGTCCCGTTGCGTTCCCGTGGGCGCTAAAACTAGTGCTCCACCCTTGAATTTTACCGTGCTTCCCGCGTATCGCATGGCACGGCTTGATAATTTTAGCCTTCCCGGTAAGGACCTCAGTGCCGGAAGAGTTAGGGCCTACTCTCTCAGGCGTTGAGAAACTTGGCGACGCAACCTGCTTTGCGGTATGCGCATTGCCGAGGGGCGTCTGGGCGGTGGGGTTTGGCAACTGCGTTGCCCCGCCGCAGGCCGCCAGTATAGCAGCGGCAGCGCAAACGCTTAGAACGTAAGGGACGCGTGAAATTGTTTTCATAATGCTCCTTTGCCAGCACGCAAAGTGCTTGGCTTTGAACCGCGTTAGTTACAATGGCGGCGGAACGCATTTGCGGGCCGTAACGCGGCACACGGACATGCCCGCGGGGTACGTGCCTGCAGCAAACGGCGACCCCTTGACTTTCCTCAGTGCGCCGCTGGCCGTGATGGTATAGGCGGAAACGTTCTTCGAGCCATTGTTTACGATATATGCAAACTTGCTCGTGGAGTCGACTGCCCCAAATCGGGGAACGGAACCGGCATCCTTAAACGGCGACCCTACCACCGGCGTTAGCGTGCCTCTTGCCGAGTCGATCGTATAAGCGGAAACCGTGTTCGGCGACGTGCCGAAGGTGTTGGGTACGTAGGCGAACCTACCCGAAGGAGCAAGCACAATGGCTTCGGCATTGGCTCCCGTATTCGGAAACGGCGACCCCGGCAACGGCCTCAGCGCACCGGTTGCCGCGTCGATTGCATAGCCGTAGAGATTATCGGACCCATAACTGGCCACGTAGACGAACTTGCCCGAAGGATGTACCGCTACTCCAAAGGGACTAATGCCTGCAGCAAACGGCGACCCCTTCACCGCCGTCAACGCGCCGCTTGCCGCATCGATCGCATAGGCGGAAACATTGTTGGAGCCATAGTTGCCTACATAGGCGAACTTGCCCACGGGATCGACTGCTACCGAGAAGGGCTCGTGGCCCGCCTTGAACGGCGAGCCGTTCACTGGTGTCAGCGCGCCGCTGTTCGCGTCGATGGCATATGCGGAAACGTTATTGGATCCAAGGTTGATCACATAGGCGAACTTGCCCGAAGGTTCGACCGCGACGCCAATGGGGTTGGTGCCCGCAGCAAATGGCGAATCTTTCACCTTTTTCAGTGCGCCGCTCGTTGCATCGACAGTATAGGCAGAAACGTTGTTGGAGCCAAAGTTGGCAACATACGCGAACTTGCCCGTTGGGTCGACCACGATTCCCCAGGGATCAGTACCCGCGCCAAACGGCGATCTTCCAAGCGGCGTCAGCGCGCCTCTCGTCGCATCGATAGCATACGCGGAAACATTTTTGGAGCCAAAGTTGGTAACGTAGGCAAACTGAACAGCGACGTCGCGACCACTACGCTCACGCGCGACCGGTTGGGCTCCGGACGAGCCAAGCGGCAACGCCTGTGAACCCGGCGTTGTGTTGGAGCATCCTGCGAGCAGCGCGGCGAGCACAGCGATCGCCGCACGATTCGCGGCCGCTAATGATAGACGCATGGTGCCGAGTCTCCCTTCATTACTAGGCTTCACGTTCAGAACGCGCCGATGCCGTTGGGCGTCCCCCAGCCGGTTGGACCGGAGTACGTTCCGAACTCATCGGTTCCCGCGGTGCAGAGGTAACTGCCCCTTAAGCGAGGAGGGCAATCGTTGGTGCCGCTACTGATGACGTGCAGATCCTCCTGGCGCTTCTTTTCCGATAACGTCCAGAAGATTTTGCCCCCATCTTGTTTGTCGGCGTTCCCGGCGAGCGCGAACGCGCCGGCGACAATGGGTGTCGCAACGCTCGTGCCGCCGACGGTACTCCAGCCTCCGTAGCCGTAAGTATCATACGATGCGACATTCCAAGCAACGGCTGCCACGTCGTTGCCGGTCCGCCCAGAGCAGCCGGGATCGTGCTGCCACGAGGGCTTAGTGACTGGCATCGCGCAGCCGCCGCCCGTGTCGGGCCAGACGATCTCAGTGTAGATCGAACCGCTTTTCGAGAGGAGCGTCCCGCCGACCGAAACGACGCGCGCATACGCCATCGGAGTCCCGACGCCGTAGGCGTCGTCACCGGCGGCGGCAACATAGGTTACGCCTGGAGTTTTGAAGGCGCTGCTCCAGTCGCAACCCGCAAAGCCATAGCACTCAAAGCTGTTGCTAGTGATGTGTGCGCCCAGCTTCACGGCTTCGTCTTCTGCCTTCTCAGTGGACCGTAGGCCGTTGTTGTTGGCCTCGATGAGATAGATCGTGCAGTTCGGGCAGCTGGCCGAAACCATATCCACGTCGAGGTCGATCTCTTTGCCTCGGTCTATGTCGCCTTTGGGATAGTGCCCTTGTTGCCCGTCCTGATTGTACTTGTGAAACTTCGCCTTCGGCAGACCGTAATGCCGACGGTACACCGCGAGGTCCGAAGCGACGTTGGGGTTGTCGTAGGCGTCGATGATCGCCACGATCTGTCCAAAGCCTTTGCTCGACGAGGGAAGGTTGTACGCCGCCTCGATATCTCGCGCACCCCATCCCGGCTCTTTGTCTTGAGGGCTCTTGTTTAGAATCAGCAGCTCGCACTGCACCTCGCCGGGACGGGCTTCCGGACAGGCCCGATGCGCGAGGTTCTGCGCCTGCCACTGTGGGATCGAGTACCCGCCCGCGGTCGACTGATCAATCGCCCCCGGCAGGTTTGTGCCGCCTACGCTGCTCGCGCCGGGCACGTTTGCGAGCGGGGTAGTAGCCGTACCCGCGTTGCACGCTCCAAGCAGAATCGCCGCCACGAGCGCAGGCAGAGCAAAAATAACGATCCGAGAATCCATGCGTCTCATTTATGAGTGCTCCTGTCCTAGAGACGGACCGATTGATGCTCCAATGCTAACCGCGAGATGCTGGACGTCGGAAGGGACGGTAGGACAACTTATCCTCACAAGTTAGCCGCCGTGAGGTGAGGGCGCCGACGCCGACGGCTCGAAGCTGCCAAGCGGGATGGAAGACCGTGGGCGCCGATGCGACCCGTCCGAATTTCGGCAGCCTTTTGCGGCGCTACCGGCTCGCCGCAGGGCTCTCGCAGGATGCCCTTGCCGAGCGCGCTCGGGTCAGTTCTAATGGAATCAGCGCTCTGGAACGAGGTCGACGGCGCATACCGCAACGCGAGACGCTCGAATTGCTTGCGGGAGCGTTGGCGCTGAACGCCGAGCAGCGCCGTACGTTCGAAGGAGCGGCGGTGCGCGCGAGCTCGCCGCGGCACCGGGACGGAGGCTCGGTCGCACTGGGGCCTTGGCCAAGCACGAGGCTGGTGAATCTGCCGCTTTCGCTCAGTCTATTCGTTGGTCGGGAGACCGAGCTTGACGAGATCGCCGCGCTACTGAGCGAACATCGGGTCGTCACGCTCGCCGGAGCCGGGGGCATCGGCAAGACGCAGACAGCGCTCCGAGCCGCAACCGCCTTCGGCGACGCGGCAGAGTGTGCCGTCTGTTTCGTCGGCCTTGCGCCGATCAGCGATCCTTCGCTGGTTACGACGCCCATCGCGACGGCACTTGGCGTGCAAGAGGTTTCGAACCATCCGTTGCTCGAGACGCTGGTCGCGTTCTTGAAAAATAAGACAATGCTATTGGTGCTCGACAACTGCGAGCATGTGATTGGGGCAGCTGCAGGCGTCGCCGACTTCCTGGTACGCGGCTGCCCGAGCTTGCGAATCCTGGCCACTAGCCGCGAACCGCTGCTAGCGGCGGGCGAGCGCGCCTACCGTCTGCCCTCGCTTAATGAAAGTGACGCCGTCACGCTTTTTGCCGATCGTGCGCAAGCCGCCGACGCTCACTTCGCACTGACCACCGCGAACAGGCTGGCTGTCGGCGAGATCTGCAGGCAGTTGAGCGGCATTCCACTCGCGATTGAGCTCGCCGCTGCACGAGCATCCATCTTACCGCTTAGCGTGCTGACGAAAGAATTTGAGGACCGCTTCGGTGTGATCGGTAGCGAGCGCACCGCGCCGCCACGCCAGCAGAGAATGCGCGCCACGATCGACTGGAGTTACGAGCTCCTTGCTGCTCCGGAGCAGCGGCTCTTCGAGCGCCTCTCGGCATTCGCTGGAGGCTGCACCATCGAGGCGGCGACCGCCGTTTGCCAGGGAGAAGGCATCGCAGCGGACGACGTATTGCCGCTGATCTCCTCGCTCGCTAACAAATCACTGGTTGTCGCGGACCTCGAACGAGACGAACCGCGCTATCGATTGCTCGAGCCGTTCCGCGAGTATGCTCGCGAAAAGCTGGAAGCGCGCAGAGAAGGCGACACCATTGCGCAACGCCATTTGCTGGCGTATCTCGAGATTGCCGCGCGCTTCGTTCCCCACGACGGGCATCACACGGTTCATTACGGACATCCTTACAACGAAATCGGAAACTGGCGTGCTGCGATTCGCTGGGCCTTGATCGAGCGCAAAGACGTACTGGGCGGACAGCGACTCGTTGCGGAAGTCGTTTGCTTGTGGGGCAGCACAGATCCGGTCCTCAGCGACGCGAGGCGCTGGATCCCTGCCGCGCTCGAGCTTGCCGATGAGCAAACGCCTCGCGACGTGATCGCGAAGCTCAGGCTCGCAGAGGCAGAACTCGCAACGCACCTCGAGCAGCAGGCGCTACAGCTTACGAGCGCACGCGAAGCCGTCGCGTACTATCGCGAGACCGGCGATGTCTTGCGCCTCGTACGAGCGCAGACTCTCGTCGGCCATGCGCTCTACGCTTTTGGACAGATCGATGAGGCACGCTTGATCCTCGAAGAAGCGTTGAGCACCGCCCGCAGACTCGGCTATCGCTGGGACACGTGGCGCGTCTTGCGTAACCTTGGCGATTGCCTTATTGAGCATGACCTCACGGCATCGCGCACCTACCTGACGGAGGCTTTGCAGCTCCTTCAGGCTGCGGATGACCAACGTAACAGCGAACTGATGGCAATGGATTTTGCAGGGCTCGCCTTCGAGGAAGGCGACGCCGAGTCGGCCTTGCGCCAGTTGACCGATCTGTTTTCAAACAGTCGTGATTTTGTGACTTCGAGACGCGCGGCCATAAACGCGCGACTCAGTATCGCGGAATATCTCATGGCGCTCGGCCGATATGAGCGCGCAGGTGAGTACGCGGGCGAGGCCCTCGGGGCGGCACGCGAGGAACACTTGGACGTTGTCGCCGGAGAGTCACTCGCCCATCTCGTCGCCATCGCGGTCGTGCGCGAACCGAGCTGCCTATCGGACATAAATGTTGAAGCTGCGCGGATACTGGGCTTCGTCGATGCGCGAATGCGAACATTGGGCTCAGCGCCATTCTTCCGCCGCGACCAGCTCTTCGCAGCGCTGCGCGAAGGGTTTGGCGCAGAAGCTTTTGCGAATCTCGTGGCCGATGGCTCCATAATGACCGAAGACGAAGCCGTTCAGAGAGCGATGGCGTTGTAAGCGATGGTTTTGTAAATGATGTTCCGGCTGGTTTTTGCCGGCTTTTTCGCCTGCGCTATGGCTGGGTGCGTGAATCGAGCCTCCCCGCCGAAGCGTTCGGATCTGCTGATCATCGCGACCACGGTGGAACCCCCGTCGCTCAATCCGCTTTACCTGCAAGGGCGCGACGCCTTTGATGTCGGTGCGCTCGGCTATTCTGGTTTAACGACGTATGATCGCCGTGGCGCGATCGTTGCTGATGTTGCGACGGTCGTGCCGACGATGGCTAATGGCGGGATCTCTCGCGATGGTAAACGCATCGTCTTTCACTTGCGGCGCGATGTCAGGTGGCAGGATGGCTATCCCTTGACAGCTCGTGACGTCGTCTTTAGCTACCGGGCGACTGTGAACTCTTCGAATACCACCCCGTCGCAGGGCGTCGACACCAGCATCGCGAGAGTCTGGGCGCCCGATTCGTATAGCGTGGTCGTGGATCTCAGACGTCCGGAGGCGGCGTTTGTGACCGGCTTCTTTGGCGGAGACGGCGGTTCCATTTTGCCCGCACATCTGCTCGCTGCGTACGCGAATCTGAATCACGTGGCGTTCAACGGCGCGCCGATTGGATCGGGTCCTTACCGCTTTACGAAGTGGATACGCGGCGAGCGCCTCGACCTTATGGCCAACGACCACTATTACGGGACGAAACCAGCAATTCGGCATCTAATCATCCGCTTCGTCGACAGCCAGTCAACCATCACCAACGAGTTGATAACCCATGAGGTCGACGCGACGTTCTTTGCGAACCCTTCGAAAATAGCGGTCTTGCGGTCGATTCCAGATCATCGTGTCGTTGTGACTTTGCTTCCGGGTTTTGGGACGGTTGTCTTCAACCTAAAAGATCCCATCCTAAAGGATGGAGCCGTTCGCCGGGCGTTCGCATCGGCAATCGATCGTCACACGCTTGTGGCAAAGGCCGCGTTCGGGCTGTACGATCCGGAGACGGGCATGCGTGGGATGTTCACCTGGGCATTCGATCCCAGTGCCGGCACGATTGCGTATAATCCAGCCCGAGCGCGAGCGCTGCTTAGCAAAGACGGCTGGATTCCGGGTGCCGATGGGATACGCGTGAAAAGCCGACGCCGGCTAGAGATTCAGCTCGTTTTCAGCGCGCAAATTTCTGTTTTCGATGAGGCTGCACCGCTGATGGCCGAGGAAGCTCGCGCCATCGGCATCAACCTCGTGATAAGGCAGTACGACCGGAGCGTACTATGGTCGCTCGACGGGCCGCTCTACCAAGGGCGGTTTCAGACTGCGCTGTTGAACCTCCAGAACGGCCTTGACCCGGATCCTTCGGCGTTCCTCTCGTGCGACCAGCACCCTCCCCTCGGATATAACTTTGCGCGCTACTGCAGCGCAGCCGTGGACCGTGCTCTGCAGCGTGCGGCCTCAGTTTACGATCGCGCCGAAAGGAGACGCATCTATAGCTTCGTTCAGCGGCGACTCATTGCGGACGTTCCTTACTTTTTCTTATGGCAGCCGAGCGAGATCGATGTCATCCCTACAGCTCTGCGCGGCTACGAGTTCTCGCCGGGTGGTGGTCCGTACAGTTCAGTCGCGCATTGGCGGCTGTAGGAAATCACCAGGTTACACCGCTGTGGCGCTGGTTGGTCTAATGCGAGTAATATTTGCCGAAAAATGGCGATAACTTTGCGGTTGTGCGTCGCGAGTGCGGCACCTTTCCGAGGCAGATGGAGGCGTGTGGAAAGCGAAGTTCGCTGCAGGGCCCCCGCTCCTTCGGCCTCGGTTGCCATTCGGTTGCCATACGGTGCCAATCCGAACGTCATCCGGCGACCGCCGACGACACCGGGCAACACGATGGTTTGAGCGAAACGCCTTACGGCCCAAGACGAATCGTCACTCGTCTTCATTGGAACGTACGCCGCGAGATGACCGTCGAACAAGTTCGAGTCTCCTTGCCTCCACCAAAGAACGCTCGTGTTTTACGGGCGTTTTCTCTCCGATGGATGCGACGGTTGCCATTGGAGATAAGGAGCGGGGGTCCGACTCAATGAGGCTCGGAAGATACGCCTCGCGCGGCTCTGGTCACGCGCGAAAGAAGATCGGGGGCCCCGAGCCGCTCGCACACTGCGGGGAATCCCGCAGTAGGCCCGCGCCATTTTAGCTCGTCGACGTCCTCGAAGAGTTTCGCATCGGTTCGAAGGGTTGCTAGTACTTTGAATGACAGTGCGAGACGCTGCCGCTCACCGAGCACTTGCGACGGGAATAGCTCGATCGCGCCATAACGCGTGAGGAGAGCGGCAGCGCCCTTCGGCCCAATGCCCGCGATCCCGGGATAGCCGTCGGCGGCATCGCCAACGAGCGCAAGATAGTCGGGAATCAGTTCGGGATTTACCCCAAACTTAGCTCGGACGCCGTCGGCGTCGCGGATGACCTTGCTCCTTCGGTCGATTTGCACGATGCGATCCCCGCGCACGCATTGCGCGAGGTCTTTATCCGGAGTCCAAATGCAGATTTTCTCTACCCGAGGATCGCACGAGGCGATGGTGGCCGCCGAAGCCAGCGCGTCATCGGCCTCTAGCTCGATCATCGCCCAAACCGAAATCCCCATGGCTCGCAGCGCGTCCTCGAGCGGCTCGAACTGCGCGAGAAGCGCGGGATCGATTCCATCTCCCGTTTTGTAGCCGCTCCAAAGCCCGTTTCGGAAGGACTCGATAACGTGATCGGTGGCGACGCCTAAGTGCGTGGCACCCTCGCCAATCATTTGCATCACGGTGTTGAGTACGCCGACAACCGCCCCGAATGGTCGCTCCTTCGCACCGCTGAAGCGACGAAGTCCAAAGAAATGGCGGAAGAGCTCGTAGGTTCCGTCGACCAGATGAACGATCACGTTGACGTAATAGTCCTTATAGGATCGTCAAAAACATCTTGACCTTTGCGGGCTTTCGGTAATCTGGACGCAGAGGCCCTAACCGCGAACGACTAGAGCCTTATTCAAAAACGACGAGCGATACGTTAGCGAACGTAGCGCCGTCCCCAATATCCGCGCCGATAAGGGCGCCAATAGGGACGACGTGCCCAATATGCGCGAGGCCCGTATACGGCCGGATAGAGCGCGTAGCCGTAGCCTCCCCCAGCGTAGCCGTAACCTCCGCCAACGTAGCCGTAGCCAACGCCAACGCCAACGCTAACGCCGTAGCCGTACGGATAGCCGTAGCCGTACCGATACGGGTAGCCGTAGCCGTAGCGATACGGGTAGCCATAGCCGTAACGGTAGCCATAGCCCGACCGATAGGCGTAGCCGTAGCCGTTTCGATAGCCATAGCCCCGGTATCCGGTTCCGTAATGGTTGCCCGGGAGCACCCGACCCGTCGCTGCCGGTCGCGCGGTTCCAACGGAGACGTGAGCAGCCGATGCCGGCGCCACCGCGCCGAGTAACGATCCTGCGCCCAGAGCGCATGCCAGTAAGACGTTATGGAATTTCATCATGTTTCATTTCTATCACCGTTGAGGCGAAAGCTTTCGTAGTAATGATTAGAAGCTACCGCGATAAAGATGAGAGGGCATGTACCGCTGGGCGGAAAGACCGAGCCCCTCCAACCAAGGAGAGAACTGGAGCTGGGTTCAGTTCGTTAGCAAGGGCCTTGGCGCCCGAAATTGCCACGTGTCACGACTCTACTTATTGCTGATAGCCACGCTGGCGGCAGTTCCGAAATAGACGCTCCCCGTCGGGGCACCGCCGGCCGGGTACTTGTAGATTTCGATGTATTGCGTCCCGTCGGCACATACGACGTTGCTGCCGTCAATATAATAGCCGTAGATTGAGGTTGCGTCGCTGAAAGAGGTGGTGCCAAGGACTTTGGCTCCGCTCGTACGGTAGATCTTTCCGGCGGATAGATCGCCGAATGCCATGTCCTTTCCGTCGACCTGCAGGTTGCCTGGATACTCGATGCTCTTCTTCAGGGTGACCTTCACGAACTTGATCTTTCCTTTTGGAAGCTCGGCGTAAACAGGCTTACTGCCGCTCGCGGTACCGTTAAGCCAGATGTTGCTCTTGTCGTCGTAGCCCGGGTAAAGCGCGTACACGAACTTGGAATCCGAATACATCTTGGGCTTGCCTTTGGCTTTGGCGTACACGAGGAGATACCCCGGGCCATCTCCTCCCCGCCATGCGGTCACGGCCAAGTTGCCGGTCCGAGGATCGACCGAGCATGCATAGGGGTTGTAATCGGTCCCGGTCTTGAGCGTCGCTTTTTTCTTCGTTGCACCGTGAGCGTACTCGATCATTTCGTCGGCACCGAAGTCTGCAACGAAAACATCGCCAGCCTTGTCGACGCACAGGCCCTCGGGCTGTTCGAAACCATTGATCTTGCCCGACACCTTGAGCGCCGGATACGTATAAATGTCGACCGCAGAACTCCCATCCGAGACGTAGAGCAATGCGCCGGACTTTGCTTGCGGCGATATCTGCAACGGCGCCATCCCTGCCGGTGTCGCGCGCAAACCGTTTGCGCTAGAACACGCTGCCAGAGCCAGAATCGTCGTGGCGCAGGCTAGGCGGCTCATGGAAACGGAGAATCGCATGCGGTATCCTACTTTCATAAACAAAGAAGTGGAAGGCTACACTGAGTCCGGACTGCCTACTGCGTGTCCACCGGTCGAGTATCCAGCGGTTGATGGATGAAATACCTCTCGCCCAGCGCGCTCTGAATGACTTTGAACTTACGCGGCGACTGATTGAAGTCGAAAGCGTCACTCGCAGGCGAATTGGCGCGCGTATCGCTGGCGGAGAGCCGTGCCAAGCCGAAGACGTCCTCGGTAAACCTCAGGATGCTGCCGTGCTCGTATTGCACGTGAGAAACATAGCCCTTCTTCGCGTACGGAGAAATGATCAACAGCGGAAGGCGAAATCCCAGCCCGTCGTAGTCGACGTATGGAGGAGGCGCGGGATCAAAGAAGCCGCTCGCGTCGTCCCAGAAGATGAAGATCGCGGTGTTATCCCAGAACTTCGATTGACCGATCGCATTGACGACCGAGGCTACCCACATCGGACCGGTAGTCGAGTGGCTTTCGGGATGGTCCGAGTTCACCAACGTTGGCGTGATCCAGGTGATCTGGCGCAGGTTGCCGTTGGACACATCAGTCAGAAACTGCGCTGGGTTCTGGATGATGTCATCATTCCAATCTGAGCCATTGTAGACGTACTTATTGGCCTGATATCCGTTCCAGCCGCCGCCGTTTCGGGGGCCGATAGGCGCCGAATAGAAGGCCCAAGTGACACCCGCGTTATCCGCCTCTTGACCGAGCGTGAGATCGTTAAAGCACGCTATTTGCTTCCCGTTGGGCTGGCGTTGTTGTCCGAGAACGGGCACGGTGTCGCCCGGCGGACCTTCACAGCCCCACTCCTCGGTAATCGGCCAGTTATACGACTGCACGGCTTGCGCGGCGATGATGTATTGATGGGAGATGAAGCTGCTCGCGTCAATGTTCGATGCATACATCTGGTCCGCCAAGACGTACTGCTTTGCCAAATTCCAGTAGGGCTTGATCTCGCTTGGCTCCACGTAGGAGTACGGAGGGTACTGAATCGGACATTGGTTGTTGTTGCACTGCCAGGCCACTTTGTCGAAGCCGTTCATCTGGCATTTTGTGCCTGGAATTTTGCCCGTCCCGTTGCACTGCGTGAAGAATGCCTTCAGGCCGTATCCCGGTATGAAGCTTGCCTCCAGCCCGACCGGCAAGAGCTTAACCTTTTGGCCGCTGCTGATGTAACCGTAGTTCTGCGTCGTCGCTCCAGGATAGCCCATGAAGAGATGGTTGAACGTCCGGTTCTCTTGAACGAGGATCACGACGTGATGTATCTTGGAGATGCCTGAGGCGCGACTGCCAATCATTAGGCCGTGCGCGCGCTCGGGGTTGGCAGACTGCGGGCCAACCCAAGACGTAGAGCTGGTATCGCTGGCGCAGGCGGCAATGAGAACCGTTCCCGCTGTGAAAGCGACCGCAAGGAAAACCTTACTCAAAGTCAGCATAACCGGCTCCTTTTCAGTGTGGGCTGGCCGCTCTCATATTCCTTTAATGATACCCTGCGACCTAGCGGCGGCCGTGACGGCCTGCTTGCTGCCGCGATTATCGTTCGTAAAGCCAGCGCGTGACGCCGGTTCGAACGACGCCGCGTTCCGTCTCGTGAACCCGCTCCATGAGCTGCGCTTCATTTTCTCCTGCTTTTACTCGCAGCGGCCGGCGGGCGAGCACCGGACCACGATCGGTCGCGCTCGTAACCCGATGGAGCGTCGCGCCAACCCACCTGCTTGACGCCGCCAAAGCATCTCGCACCGCGTGGGGACCGCGATAGGCGGGAATCTGCGCACCGTCGGGCATCACGACGTCGTCGCGCTGCGGATCGAGCGGAAGAAACGCCGGGTGCAGATTCAGCATCTGCGGAAAGGCGCGAACGAACGAATCGGAAAGCAGATGCATCCAGCCTAACAACAACACGAGATCGGGCTGCACCGATCCCACCTTCTCGAGCAAGCGCGCGTCGTACGCTTCACGGGTCTCTTCATTGCGATTCCAGGTAACGACCGCAATAGAGCTCAGCGCCGCGTTTCGTGCTCGCTCGATTGCATAGGCGCGCGGATTATTGCTGAGCAATGCGACGACTTCGATCGGTAGCGTGCCGCTGCGCGACGCATCGAGCACCGCTTGGAAGTTGCTTCCGTCGCCCGAAGCCATCACCAGCACTCGCCGCGCGGGCCGATAGAGCGCCGCCCCCGTGAAGCGCTCGCCGATTCTCGCACCAACGGCGTTGGAGAAATATCGGATGAGGCGTTCGTCGCCGACCGCGGCGATGACCGCCCGCGCATACCCGCGTTCGCGTAGCTCGTTTAGAGCGCGCCTTAGCAAAGACGTGCCGAGCCCACTCGTGCGTTGTTCCGGTGTGACGCCTAATGGGCCGAAGATGCCGACGCCGGGTTCGCGCGCGAATCCCTCCAGCCACGCATACTTCAAGCCCGTCGGTTCGATCGTCGCGAAACCCACCGGCTCGCCCCCACGGCGCGCGATGAGATTCAAACCGGCGTACGCTTCGTAACTCCAGCTTCCGGCGAAGATCTCATCGATCCATGCCAGGGTTCGGTCGTCGGCGGCCGCAGGCGGCCCGATTTCTATGCCCTCCAACGATTCGACTTCGAAATCTCGGTCGAGTTCGACGACGAGATTGCACAACGTCGGCACGCCTAGTCGTAGAGCGGCCGAAGAACCGCCGCACACTCCTCGACGAAAGCGACGTCGTCCGGTGAAAATGCGTCGGTGCGATCGCTCTCGACGTCGACCGTCCCGATGACGATCCCGCTCTCAGCACCCAGAATCGGCACGACGATCTCCGAACCTGTGCCTCGGAACGTGACGAGATAGCTCGGATTGCGCGCGACATCATTGCTGACTACCGTAGCCCGCGAACTCACCGCTTCGCCGCTCAAGCCCTGCGTGACGGCGAAACGTTGATGCTCGGGCGGAGAAGACCCCGTGTAGCCGATAAGGACGATCTCTTCGTCGTCCACGTCGTAGATGCCGACCCAACGATAGCCGCGCGCATTGCGGATAATCTCCGCGGCGGCGCTCGCGCGCTGGTCGCGCGGAGATTCGGAGTCTACGGCAAGTGCGAGCGAGCGGATGAGCCGCTCCATCATAGGTCGTCGCGCGCGGGATGGACGACGACGCGTGGCTCGTCAGGCATCCGTGCTTCGATCCAGCCGACCACTTTCGCACTCGGCACCGCGCCTATCGCTGCCGGCGCATCGGTAAAGGGAACGATCAGCGTGTAACCGATGCCCATGTTGAAGACGCGATAACGCTCCTGCATCGCTAGGTCTCCGCGACGCACTAATTCTTGCATGATCGGCGGTACGGTCCAACGTTGCTGTTCGAAGATCGCTTTGACGTTCTCCGGCAACGTGCGCGGGACGTTTTCGAGCAGCCCACCCCCCGTGACGTGGGCCATCGCTTTCACTTTCGCTACCGCCTCAATCGCGCGTACGCTACGGTAATACGACGGATGTTCGGCGAGCAGCGCGTCGGCGTAGGTACCGTCACCGAAGCTATCGCGCCAAACGCTGCGCGGTAGCAGCGATCGCGCCAGCGTGTAGCCGTTTGTATGCAGTCCTATCGCAGGCAAACCGATGATCGCGTCGCCAGGGAGGACGCTCTGCGGATCGGGAATGTCGCCGATGCCGACAACACCGACGATCGTTCCGGCGAGATCGAAATGGTCGGGCGAGTAGATTCCAGGCATCTCCGCGGTCTCTCCGCCGAGCAGCGCGCAGTCGTGCGCTCGACAAGCCTCAGCACAGCCGCGAACGATGTCGGCCGCAACGCGAGGGTCGAGCCTGCCGACGGCCAGATAATCCAAAAAGAAAAGCGGCGTCGCGTTGCAGACGAGAATGTCGTTCACGCAATGATTCACGAGATCGCGCGCCAACGCCGCCGTAACGCTCAAGTTCTGCCGCAATGAGCACCTTCGTACCGACGCCATCGGTCGAGGCGACCAGCGCGCGGTCACGATCACCGGGGAGATGAAAGAGTCCCGCGAAACCGCCGACGGCCTCAACCTGATCAGGGTGACGCCATTGCGCGAGAATGCGTTGGTACCGCGCGACGGCCTCGTTGCCGGCGGCGACGTCAACGCCGGCTTCGGCGTAGCGATCCGGGGAAGCGGCTTTGGGGCCGCAACGAGGATTCTCCCAGCTTTCCGCCATACGCTGGCTGTAGTTCACCGTCCGAAAGGTCCACCATGCAAGTTTATATCTCCGCCGATGAGCCCATTGGCGTTAGCGCCGACGCGCTCGTCGTTCCCTTCTTCTCGGAGAGTCCACTAGAAGGAGTCGCCAAGGAAATCGACGCGTCGCTTGACGGCATCATTGCCGACGCGGTGACATCGGGCGACGTGCGAGGAAAGCTCGGCGAGCACGTACTCATTTACACCAAAGGTCAGCCGTTTCGCCGTGTGCTCGCGGTTTCGCTCGGGGATCGCTCGACTTTCCAGCCATATTTGCTTGCACGCTATGCGGGAAGCGCGGTTCGCTACCTCGGGCGCCGCAACGTCGAGAAGATCGCGATAGCGTTACCTCCGCCGTCCGGCGATCAAGCCGCCTTCGCGTCGTTTGTCGCTGAAGGCGCCATAACCGGCAGCTTCGAGACGACACTCTATCAGGAGCGTCCGGAACGCCGTCTCGCTACCAGCGAGATCGTCGTCTTGAGTAAGGGATTCGATGTAACCGAAATAGAGCGCGGCATTGCCCACGGTGTGGCGCTCGGTGAAGCAGTGAACTTGGCACGACGCCTGGCGCTCACGCCCGCGAACGACATGACGCCGACTCGCATGGCCGAGGAGGCCGCAAAAGTTGCCGAAACGGCCGGACTCGAGATCGACGTCCTCGACGAAGCGCGGGCGGCCCGAGAAGGCATGGGTTCCTTTCTCTCCGTGGCTCAGGGGAGCGTGCAGCCTCCGAAGTTTATCGTCTTGCGCTATCAGGGTGATCCATCGAGCAAAGAGCTGCTCGCGCTTGTCGGCAAAGGCATTACCTTCGACACCGGCGGCATCTCGATCAAGCCCGCTGAAAAAATGGAAGATATGAAGTACGATATGTCGGGAGGCGCGGCCGTCATCGCCGCGATGAGCGCGGTGGGCAAGTTGAAGCCGAAGATCAACGTCGTCGGAATCGTCCCCGCAACCGAAAACATGCCCGGCGGTAAAGCGACCAAACCCGGCGACATCGTTACGGCAATGAACGGAACGACGATTGAGGTGATCAACACGGACGCCGAAGGCCGTCTCATTCTCGCCGATGCGCTCTGCTATGCCAACAAGCTCGGCGCGACGAAGATCGTCGATGCGGCGACGCTCACGGGTGCCTGTATCATCGCGCTGGGACACGCATCGTCCGCGGCCGTAACCAACGATGACGCGTGGGGCGCCGCGTTTTTGGCTGCGGCAAAGCCAACCGGCGAACGTTACTGGCAGATGCCCTACTACGAAGATTACACGCAGCAAATGAAGAGTGACATCGCGGATCTCAAGAACACCGGCGGACGTCCCGCAGGCACGCTGACAGCCGCAGCATTCCTGCGCGAGTTCGTAGGGAGCACGCCGTGGCTCCACCTCGATATCGCCGGGACGGCCTATCTCGAAAACGAATCTGCCTGGCAGGCGAAGGGTCCTACCGGAGTTCCGGTGCGCGCATTCCTCGCGCTCGTCGAGTCGCTCGGCGATCAGTCCAAAGCCCATCCCAACGGCGCGCGGGCGGCAGAGCTCAGGGTGTGAAGTCAAGCCAGGCGAGCGAAAGCGCTCGCCCGTACGAGCCGCACAAGAACCCCGCGATTCGCCGCCTCACCGCGGGGGCAATTAAACGGCGCAAGGGCAAGACGCTCTTCCCGATTGCAACGGCCTACGATGCGCCCTTTGGGCAGTTCGTCGAAGCCGCCGGAATTGACGTTATCCTCGTCGGCGATAGCGTCGGGAACGTCGTCCTCGGCTTTGACGAGACCACGCCGGTAACGGTCGAGAACATCATCTACCACACCCAGGCCGTCGTTCGTGCAACGGCTCGCGCGCATATTATGTCCGATATGCCGTTTGGCTCCTATCAGGTAAGCAACGAAGAAGCCCTGCGTGCGGCAATTCGGCTCGTCAAAGAGGGCGGTGCCTGTTCGGTGAAGCTCGAGGGAGGTCGCGACCAAGCCGACCGCATTCGCTCGATCACGGGTGCCGGTATCCCAGTCGTCGGACACATCGGCGTGACGCCTCAGACGGCCGGCCTAGGCCCCGGATTCAAGATGCGCACTCACCGCGACCGTTTGATCGATGACGCGCGCTCGGTGGAAGCCGCGGGCGCCTATGCGATCGTTCTCGAGGTCGTGGATTATGAGATCGCGCGAGAGATCACCGCGATGCTCTCGATTCCGACGATCGGAATAGGCTCCGGGCCAAACTGCGACGCGCAAGTACTGGTGCTCCACGATATTCTCGGTATGTACCCCCACTCGCCAAGCTTCGCCAAACGCTACGCGGAGGTCGGGAGCGTTGCGACCGAAGCCCTCCAGACCTATGCCAAAGAGGTGCGTGACCGAGTCTTTCCCGCCTGAAATCAGTGCCGTCCAGTTGGCACCGTGCGCCGTTACGATTGGCTCATGTTAGAATCCAACGATTGGTCCGACCCTTTGCTTATCGCGATGCGCGCTTTCGAACGCGTCCTTCTTCACTATGACGCCACGCCTCGAGTGCATCAATGCGCCGGCGAATTGCCTGCAGCTCCTCGATTAGCGCAAGACCGCCCGCCGCTAACTGGCCAGCTTCCGACGGCAGACGTGATTCCTCTGCAACCTCAGCAGAGGCGGTAGGCGCCGTGTCGCGCACCGTCGCCCCCGCGCGCTCGAGTGCAAGAGCGACAAAGGCCTGCGCTCGCGCGCGCGCGGGCTCTCCGACCTTGCGCCCGAGCGTCCGAATCTCGACGACCATCGAAGCTTTGTTCGCTTCAACGAAGAGCCGCGTTTCGTCTCGCTCCAGACCATACAGTGCCTCAGCGCTCGTCCCGAGTGCGCGAGCAAGCCGGACGACGACGCTGACGGAAGGATTGAGCCGTTGATCGGCTTCGATCTTGTAAAGCGTCGGATGATTTACCTCGGCACGACGAGCCAGCTCGTTCTGCGACCAGCCCAAGGCGCGGCGGCGCGCGGCGATTCTCTTTCCCAGCGTCACGCATCTGGACTGTAGCAAGGAGCAAAAAAGACCCTTGAACCAAGTGGTCTTGCCAAATGGGCGGGTTAAACTGGGGCTGCGTGAACCTCGTGAGCAGCGGGCACGTTCGGGTATTCGCCAATGAGGCAGCCGAGGCACATCTCTTCGCGCTTGCGTCCGACCGATTCAATGAGTCCGTCTAGACTAAGATAACCGAGCGAATCGGCGCCGGTCTTGCGCCGAATCTCTTCTATCGAATAGTTTGCCGCGATGAGCTCGTCGTAAGTTGCCATATCTACGCCAAGGTAGCACGGATGTTTGATCGGTGGTGACGTGATGCGCAAATGCACCTCGCGAGCCCCTGCCTCGCGCAGCAACGCGACGATCCGCGGCGTGGTCGTCAGGCGTATGATCGAGTCGTCGACGACGATCACCCGTTGATCGCGGAGGTTTTCGACGACCGGATTGAACTTCAAGTGGACGCCGCGGGCTCGCATCCTCTGATCGGGGCTGATAAACGTGCGTCCGATATAGCGGTTCTTGATGAGCCCCTCGATATACGGCAACCCGCTCTCGGTGGCATAGCCGATGCCGCCGGCTACGGCCGAGTCGGGCACGGCCATCACGACGTCGGCGTCTACCGGATGCTCCTTTGCGAGCTGCCGCCCCATCGCGTAGCGTGCCATGTACACCGAACGATCGTTGAGCTTCGAATCCGGGCGCGCAAAGTAGATGTATTCGAACATACAGAGCGCGGGCTGCGCGTGCTCCGTCTCCGTCTTGAACGATTCAAGGCCGTCCGCCGTAATGCGGATCACTTCGCCGCGATCGATCTCGCGCAGATACTGTGCTCCAATCGGCCCGAGCGCGCACGATTCCGATGCGACGACATAGCCTCCTTCAGCCAGACGTCCCAAGCAGAGTGGCCGCACGCCCCACGGATCGCGAAAAGCGTAGAGCTCGGTCTCCGTACACAGAACGATCGAATACGCGCCGCGCGCCGAGGCGAGCACCGATTTGATACGATCGAGTATCGAGCCCTTCGACTCGACGATCAGCTTGGCCATGACCTCGGAATCGGAAGTCGCTTGCAGGACCGTTGTAGGTGCGAGCGACTCGCGCAACTCGTCGGTGTTCGTCAGGTTTCCGTTGTGCGCGAAAGCAAAGTCGCCGAGGTCCGAACGCTCGAGCAGCGGTTGCGCGTTGACTACGATTGACGATCCGGTCGTCGAATAACGCGTGTGACCGATCGCAATGTGTCCGCGGAGCTCGCCGAGGATATCCTCATCAAAGATGGCGCCCAGGAGACCCATCTCCTTGTGCGAGCGGATCGTCCCCCCGTCGGCTGCAGCAATGCCCGCGGATTCCTGTCCGCGGTGTTGCAGCGCATACAGCGCGAAGAACGCGAGCCGGGCCGCGTCGCGTCCGGGCGCGAAGACCCCCGTTATCCCGCACATCCGTTTCCATTATAGCAGATGGGCGGGGCGGACCGCTGCCTTCTTAGTCCTGCGAGCGTCTCCCGCCGAAAATCTGAAGCAAGGCAAGGAAGATATTGATCGCGTCGAGGTAGATGCTGGTCGCCATCAAGACCGGCGTCAGGCCGTCGCCGCCGGCGCGCAGCCGGGCGAAGTCGATCAAGACCAGGCCCGAAAAGATCACCAGCGTCAACCACGCGTAGGTTTCGGGATGAATGAAACGCACGAAGATCGAAATGACGCCGACCACGATCAGGCCGAGCAACGCAATCATGAAGACGCCCTGGAATCGGCGCAAATCGAGACCAGTCGCGTAAACGATTGCGGCGAGCGCAAACATCCCCAAACCCGTCGTCAGCGCCGCGTTGACGACCACATCGGGCCCGAACGCGCGGACGTATTGGCCAACGACCGGCGCGATTCCAATACCCTCGCAGAATGCGAACGCATAGAAGAGCAGCAATGAGAGGGCTTCGTTGCGTCGCGTCCCATAGATCGAGAAGAGCAGAATGAGTCCCGCGATCATCGCAATCAGGCCGATGCCGGGCGTCGCGAAACCTTGCGAGAGCCATGCGGCCAGCGCGGTGATGCATAGGCCCAGCGCGGTAATTCCGAGCACCTGGGCAAGCAGTGAATGGGTCGCAATCGCCGGCGCGAGCGGCGAGCCATATTGATTTTGCGGTGGAAAACGATCTGCCATGATGCTCTCTACTAACCTCCGTCGGGGCTCGGAGTTACACCGGGCTATCCGGCCTTCCGGCTGGGCGACGCGTTTTTCTGCGAGCCGGCTACGGGGAGGCGCCCCATCAGGAAGGCCGCTAAGGCGGCGCACGCGGGCAACACGCCGAGCAGCCGCGCATTGTAGCCGACGATTGCCGAGCCAGTCGCCGGACCAAGGATCATTGCAAGGCTATTGATCGAATCGCTGACGCCCATGATTGCTCCGCGCTCGCTCTTCTTCGCGCGGACCGAAAGAAGCGAGGTCAAGGTCGGCTCGACCATTGACGAGCCCACTGCCCACAGAACGAGAACGACAAAAAAGATCGCAAGATCGGTGACGAACGAGAGCAGCCCGTAAGCGACGAAGCTGAGGAGAAGGCCGACCTGGGCAACCCCGCGATCGCCGATTCGGGCGGCCAGCGGCGAGACGACGAGAATCAGCGCCGCGCCGCCAACTCCTCCCGCTACCGAGAGCAGCCACCCCACTTGCGTTACCGCCGAATGGAGCACGTGGTGGAGATAGAGCGAGAAGTTCGCCAAAAAGAAAACGATCGCAAAAATTGCCAAGAACTGGCGGATGAGGACGCGCCTTACGCCGGGCACGTTGGCTGCTTTCAGCGAATCGCTGATGGTCGTCTTGCTTTTCTTGGCTTGCATGCGTGACGGCAGCAGCGTTGCGGTAAAAACGATGTTGAACGCTCCTAAAGCGGCCGCGACGAAGAAGGGGAACGCTAGGCCGTGCTTCATCAAAAAGCCCGCCGTCACGGGCCCGACGATGAACGCCATGCCGAAGACGGCGCCGTAGAGCGAGTACGCGAGGTCCCGCTGATCTTCTTTGGTAACGTCGGCGATGTAGGACTGGACCGCTCCAAGGCTGCCTCCGCCGCATCCCGAGGCGATGCGCGCGACAAAAATCCAAACGAGCGAGTGCGACATCGCTTGCGCGAGATAGCCCCCCAGCGTGAGGACTTGCGCGGCGATGATGATCGGTTTGCGCCCAACACGGTCGCTGAACTTCCCCCAAACCGGGGCGGCAACCATCGAACAGAACGCCGGAACGCTCAGCAGAGCGCCGACGAGCACATCGGAGGCGCGATATTCCCGAATGACCGCGGGAAGCAGCGGGATCATCATCGTGTAGCCGAGCGTGTCGACGAGCGTCGTGCCGTAAATAGGGAGCAGGGCCCGCGGCAGCCGCCACATGGCCGGTTTCATATCCATCCGTTCGATTGCGCCGGGTGTCTCGTTCGGGCGCCTTTATTCGAGCTTTGCGATATCGGTGCGATACGTCAGTGCTGCGGTAGCGAGGCGCCCCGCGAGCTGCCTCACCGCGTCGTAGGCCCTCGAACGCGCCTTCGCAAGATCGGATCCAAGCGCCGTGACCGTGAGAACTCGCCCGCCGCTCGAGTTGATGGTACCGTCGAGTCGCTGGGAGGCGCCCCAAAACGCGCGGCAACCCGCATCGAGCGAAAGGTCAGCATTGAGTCCTCGCAACGGCGTAGCGGTCCGAGGATAATCCTCGGTCGCAAGAACGATACCGACGCAGTGTTGTTGCGACGTACTCGTCAGCGAAAGATCCATCGCGCCACGGGCAACCGAATCGAGCAAGAGCGCAAAGTCGCCCCCGATTCGCGGCAGCAATGCTTGCGTCTCGGGGTCACCGAAACGGGCGTTGAACTCGATGACATAGGGACCGTCAGCGGTCCACATCAGTCCACAGTAGATAACCCCCACGTACTCTTCGCCTTCAGCTAGAAGGCCTCGCAGGAGCGGCGCGAGGATTCGCTCGCGCACGCAATCGTAGAGATCGTCGGGAAACCCGGCAGGCGGCGAGTATGCGCCCATACCACCCGTATTTGGTCCGGTGTCGCCGTCGCCGGCGCGCTTATAATCGCAGGCCGCGCCGATCGGCACGATCGCCCGACCGTCGCAAAGCGCAAAAATGCTTATCTCGCGGCCCTCCAACCGCTCCTCGAGCACGACGTCCGAGCCGCCGCCCGGAATTCGGCCGGCACGATACCAGTCGATGAGAACTTGGCGCGCCGCTTCAACCACTGGAGTCACAACGACGCCCTTACCGGCAGCGAGGCCGTCGGCTTTCAACGACGACCGGGCCCTCCCATTCGTCGAGCGCTTTGTTTGCCGACTCGAGCGAATGCACGATTGCGGCACGCGCCGTGGGGATCCCGTGGCGTTCCATGAATCGCTTCGCAAAAAGCTTGCTCGATTCGAGACGCCCTCCCGAGCGATTCGGGCCGAGCACGGCTACGCCGGCATCGCGCAACCGATCGCCGACGCCGGCGGCGATTGCCGTTTCCGGGCCGAGAACCGCGAGATCGATGCCTTCGGTTGTGCAACGCTCCGCAAGCGCTTTACCGTCGGTCGCACCAAGTGCCCAATTCTCTCCGCGCGAAGCGGTGCCGGCGTTGCCGGGTGCCGCGAAAACCGCTTCGCATGATGGCGACTCCGCCAGCCGCCATGAGAGCGCATCTTCGCGTGCGCCGTTACCAACGACAAGCACGCGCATCTTCTATTCCCATTCGACGGTTGCGGGGGGCTTGGTCGTGATGTCGTACGCGATGCGATTTACGCCGGGCACTTCGTTGACGATGCGCGCCGAAACGCGCTCGAGAAGATCGTGCGGCAGACGCGCCCAGTCGGCCGTCATGCCGTCTTCGCTGGTGATGGCGCGAATCGCCACGAGGTTCGCATACGTTCGACCGTCTCCCATCACGCCGACGCTCTTCACCGGCGTCAGGACGGCAAAGTACTGCCAAGGGTGCGGATCGAGGCTGGCGGCATCGATCTCGTTGCGCACGATCGCATCGGCGCGCCGCACCATCTCCAGCCGCTCGGGCGTGACGTCGCCGATGATGCGCACGGCCAATCCGGGGCCGGGGAAAGGCTGACGGCGCACGATGTTTTCAGGCAAGCCCAACGTACGCCCAAGCTCGCGCACTTCGTCTTTAAAGAGTCTGCGAAGGGGCTCGATCAGCGACAGCCCCATTTTCTCGGGCAACCCCCCAACGTTGTGGTGCGATTTGATCTTCTCTCCCGCTTTGCTCTCAGGAGTTTTCGACTCAATCACGTCCGGATAGAGCGTGCCCTGCACTAAATGCTTTACGCCGGGTATTTTGACCGCCTCTTGCTCGAAAATCTCGATGAACTCGTGCCCGATGATAATGCGCTTGCGCTCCGGGTCTTCAACGCCTATCAGCCTGCGCAAAAAGCGTTCGCGCGCATCGACTGCGATGACGTTGAGATGAAGCAGCTCGCGGAAGGCGGCAAGCACTTCCTCTACCTCGCCTTCGCGCAATAAGCCATGGTCGACGAAGATGCATGTGAGCTGGCTGCCGATCGCGCGCGCGACCAGGGTCGCCGCGACCGCCGAATCGACCCCACCGGAGAGCGCGCAGATCGCCCCGTCGCTGCCGACGCGCGAGCGAATTTCCTCAAGCGAGCGCTCGAGAAAGGATTCCATTTTCCAATCCCGCGCAAGGCCGGCGATCTGCGCCAGAAAGTTCTCGAGGACCGTCCGCCCGTGTTGCGTGTGCACGACTTCGGGATGAAACTGAACGCCGTAGATCTTCTTGTCCGGGTTGCCCATCGCCGCGACGTTACAACGAGCCGTCGAAGCGAGTGCGCGATATCCGTGCGGCAGCGAGACCACGGTATCTCCATGAGACATCCAGACTCGCGACTTTTCGGGCACTCCATCGAAGAGTGGCGTCTCCTTATCCGAGGTCACGAGGCTCGCGGGCCCATACTCGGCACGGTCAAGCTTGACGAGCTCGGCCCCGATGTCGCGAGCCAAAAGCTGCATCCCGTAGCAGATGCCCAAAATTGGCACGCCGGAGTCGATGATTTCTTTGTCCATCTCGGGCGCGCCCTCGACTAAGGTGCTCTCGGGGCCGCCCGAGAGAATTAGGGCCGACGGCCGCCGCAACGAAAGCGTGCTCCACGGCGTATCGTGAGGAACGATCTCGCAGTAAACGCCAAGCTCACGCGTGCGCCGCGCGATTAACTGCCCGTACTGAGCGCCGAAATCAAGAACGAAGACGGTCTCGGGCACCTGCGATCATCCTGCGGCGGCGGCCGCCTTGAGCGCAGCGTCGTAATCGGGCTCGCTTGCGACTTCGGGCACGATCTGGACGTATTCAATTGTTGCGTCCTTGCCGATTACGAGGGTCGCACGTGCCAACAGGCCCAACTCTTCGATCAGAAGCCCGTAGTTCAATCCGAAGCTGTGGTCGCGATAATCAGAAAGCATCTCGAGCTTGACCTCGCCTTGCGCACCGCACCAGCGGGCCTGCGCGAACGGCAAGTCCATGCTCACGACGGCGGCTCGAACGCCGGTCGGAAGCTCTCCCAGTCGCGCATTGAACTTCTGTGACTCGATCGAGCAGACGCTGGTATCGAGCGACGGCACAACGATCAGGAGTGCCGCTCGTTTACCCTCGTCTAGGAAAATATCGCGATTGACGGTCGAAAGGTCGCCCGCCGTCAACGAAAACGCCGGCGCCGGATCTCCGACCCGTGGTTGCGGGCCGAGGAGCGTCATCGGCTTTCCTTTAAAGGTAATTACTCCGGTGCGTTCTTGCACGTGATCGACGGTCATGGAAACCTCCTTTAGCGAGTTCCGAAGTCACTATGTCAACACATCCTCGAGGCGATCGGTGTCGCGCGCCATTACGACTTCCATCGCAATTCGCTCGCCCACCGAAACGTCTCGACCCCAGAGATAGGCCGAGTACGGCGTATAGCGGGTCCCCGGCGAACCGGGGATGCGCAGCGAGACGTCGTAGCAGACGAGCTCCTTGGGCGGACCGGCCACCACGACGCATTGAAGCGCAAACGGGCCGATGACTCCGGGCGCCTGCAGCTCTCGTGCGGCTTCGACGAAGCGTTCCCCCATTGCAAAGGCCGGTTCGAGCATCGATTCTAGGACCGTAGCCGCGATATGTCCGGCTTCCTCCAGGCGCATCTCCACGCCCCGCAGCACCTCGAACGCCGCCGGAGGGAGGTTGCGAAACCCTTCGAGGTTCGTCTGCCGACGCGTATCGGTGCCGGAGAGCTCCAGTTCCCGGAGTAAGGGAGAAAAGAAAAAGTTTAAATTCACCGATGGGCCGAGCGCATACTCCTCGATACGCGCCGTCGCCAGGCCATCGGGCGTGACCACATTCTCTCTAATTAAGCGAGAACTGATCTCGTGATACTCTTGCGGGGAGGATGCCAGAAAAAAAGCCCGTTCGAATGTGACGCGCGCGTGCGGCGCCTTTACCATCACCAGCCGGTCGATCTCCTCGGGCGTTCCAAACTGCCGTGGATGGCGGATGCCGGCCCGCTTCAACAGCGCATACTGATCTACAACTTCGCCGTCGCGTTCCTCGGCCCGCAGCAAATAACGGTTTCCGAAAAATGGAACGAGCATACGGCGCTCAACCTCGTCGTACGCGTATTGCTGACGTAGGTAGACTTCAAACGAGCGGTTGGGCACGAAGACGACGTTCTCGTCGAGAAGCCGCCGCTGAACGTCCTCGCGCAGTATGTCGGCAAATGAATCCAGCTCCAAGACGGCGTCAACGCATCCGCGCCGCAGGGGCGTCTCACGCACGGCAAAATAGTGCGCGTACGTGCGCTCGCGGCCCTTAGCGGTAACTACGAGATTGCGCAGTGCCTGAACCCGCGCACCATAGGCGACGTCGAGCGCCGAATGACTTCCGATGGAGCAAAGCGTCAATCGCGATCGATCGTAACGGGCGATCGCGTTTGCCACGTGCTCGGTACTCACCCGGCGAAGTACCGGATCCATCGTGCGGCTTTCTCCCTAGCTGCCGAGAAGCTTTCGCGCTTGCGGGCTGTCCTGATACTCGATCGTGAGGATTTCCTTGAGCTGGCGCGCGACCTGGCGCGACTGCACGTCGGTCATTCGCTCGAGCGTGGTGTAGCACCAATAGATCAGCATCGGCAGGTCACGATCGCGCGGATAGACCTTCTGCATTGCAACGATTGCTTTCGCTACGTCGACTGCCGGGTCGCTTTCCCGGTTTCCATAGGCGTAATCGAGCATGAAGTTGATATGCTTGAGGCGGTTTTCGATCTCAAGAATCGACATGCCCATCGGGCCGAAGTACTCGTCGGCCGGCGCAAGCGTGGTGAGGTAGACGTCGTGAGGCAACGCCTGGACCGTCGCAATCACGCGGATGGGATCGACGGCTTTCAGCCGCGCGAGAAACTTCTGGGCGTTCGCAACGTCCGCATCGGTATATCCACGATCCGTTGAAGCGCCGTTGGCTGCGTTCACCAACTCATTGCCCCAGTTTGTCGGCAGGTGGGCGACCGGAAAGTTGCGTGCCGCCGCGCGAGCGAGCGCAAGCGAACGCCACGAGGGATCGCGCGTGAGCAGCCAGGCGCGCCAATCGGCCTCCACCTGTATGAGCAAGGCGTCGACGTCGCCCGGATAGGCGCGCAGGTTCGCTGCGGCATCCGCATCGGCAAGCTTGGCCAGCTCCGCGGGGTCGTCTTCAGAGTTGACGCGCTGAAGCAATGCCTGCGCTTGAGCGATGAGCTGCGGATCCTCGGAGTGCTTCATCACCCAATCGGCGGCCTCGCGCACCCACCAGACCGCGCCGTCGTGATTTGTGAGCGGGTTGTAGTGCTGACCGGTACCGATGCTAACGGTTAGCGTCGCAAGCTCGCCGTAGGCCGGATCGTCGGGGTACTGCAGTGAGTACGCTCGACCCGCGTTGAAGATTGTGGAGAGATAGATCTCTTCCGAGCGAAAATCCCAGCCCGCCGCTGCCCCCTTTGCGTAGGCGTCCTTCATCTGCGCATAGAGCACGGCCGGATCGACTTCGAGGGTTGCACGCGCGGGCTGCGGTCGGGCGATCGTCAGAACGAGGGCGACGAACAGCGCAGCCGCTCTACAGAACGCTCGAGTCATCCAGCACCAAGTGTAGGTTATTTGTCAGCAGCGCGTTCTTGAGCTCTCGCGCAATCCGGCGCCCCGTCGACATGGGCTCGGAGTAGTTGAGATACGAGTACGGCGACCCGTCGATGAAAAGATTCGTACCGGCGACAATCCGCGCCGAGATCTCCATTATATAAAAATGCATGTCGGGTGTGATGATCGTTTCGATGCAGAATGCGCCGAAGAGGCCCTTGGGGCCGCAGATCTCCTTGCTCACTCGGACCAGTTCGTCGCCCATACGCAATGCTTCCGCGAGCATCGATTCGCGCAGAGAAACCGGCTGGTTGCCGACCACGACGTATGAAGGGCTGACGTCCATCCCCTCTTGCGCGGCTGCCGGAATGCGCCCCAGCGAATCGACGTTGGTTTCGTAACGGCGGTCCATCGACATGATCTCGAGCTTGCGCTGGAGCGGCGAGTAAAAGTAGTGAATGTAGAGCGGAACGCCGATAATGTATTCCTGGATGGTATAGGCTTCCTTGAGGTGGGCGGCGCGAGCCTCGAAGTCCTGGGCGTCCCTAATGAACATGTAACCCTTGCCGCCCCCCGCCCCGTAGAGCTTGACGATGACGGGCCGGTCAATCTCGGCGCCGCTGCGAAACTGCCGCGGCAACTTGAGGCCGGCGCGAGAGAGCCACTCGCGCTGCAGCTCGCGGCTCGCCTCCCAATCGAGCACCGCCTTGTTTCCAAAGTAGGGAATCGTCATCTTCTTATGCTCGTCGAGCGAGAGGTAGGCTACGAACGAGCCATGCGGCACGATGATCACCTTGCGCTTTTCGAGCTCGGCAATAAGCGACATGAACTCCGAATAGTCATTAAGCGCGATCACTTCATCGACGAAGCCGAAGGAACGATAGAGCCGTTCGGTGTCGCGATTCGGTATGGCGAGCGTACGGAATCCTTCGTCGTGAGCTCCCTTGAGAATCTGCAGCGCCGAATGCGAGCCCAGCGTCGCGATGGTGTACGGCCGATCCATTTTGTTCTACTACCCGAAATCGACGGGGATGTCCCGGTTGGTTGCATCGCCGTTGGAAATCGCACGATCAATCGCCGGATTGCACAAGAGGCGTTCGATAGCTGCATCCAAAACGGTGCGCCGTACGGGCGCGCCGTGCACGTCGAAAAGGCGCCAGGCAATTGCGCGCCGTGTTATCCTGAGCCTGTCGAAGGATGACTCACCGAGCGGCTCGATCCAAACCTCGCCCGCGCGCGGTGCTGAGTATTCCAGCACGGTCAGCTGGTGCTTGTTGGGGTTAAACATGGTCTCGTCGGCCATGATGCGATCCTTCAGCGTTTCGACGTCGCAATCGTCGTCGAAAAACGAGATCTCGCTGCGCTCGATACGATCCACGTTCACGCCGAGCCGGCGCAAGGCGACGAGCGCCGTGTACGCCGTATTGTCCGGTATTTTGAGGCTAATCGAAACCGCTCGCCGTGCCACCTTCGCTCTTCGACCCCCAGGCTAGCTCGGGAACGACACGGCTTGCACGAAGCTGCGAAAGAGCAGCGCACCGCCCGAAGGTGCCAGCACGTCTTCGCCTTCGCGTCGATCGAGGTGATTGAAGTTCCAGCCATCGCGTTCGGGATGCGGCATGATTGCCAGAACGTTGCCGTCGCGATTCACCAAGCCGGCGCAACCGAGCGCCGATCCATTGGGAATCGCTGCATCGTCGACCCTGCCGTCTGCGTGTGCGTAGACAAAGGCGATGTGGCGGCCGGTTACGATCTCGCCTAGATGCTCCGGGGTTGCCGCAAGGCGCCCCTCGCTGTGGGCCGCCCACGCGGGAACGAGCGCGCCCTCCGGTAATGCCGCCGTAATCAGACAGCGCGACGGCTCGACCTCGAGCTTGAGGTAGACGTGTCGGCAGATATAATGGGGTTCGGGCGCATTCTTCGCAAACGCGGCGGTGGGCTTGCGCACGCTCCTCGTTCCCGGAACGAGTCCGGCTTCAAGCAAGATCTGCGCACCGTTGCAAATTCCGAAGACCAACTTTCCGGCACCGGCCCCGTCGATGACAAAGTCCATAATGCGGTCGTGCGCCGCGATCGCACCCGCGCGAATACGATCTTCGTACGCAAACCCGCCGGAAAGAACGTATGCATCGTAGGCCTGGAGTTTCTCGGGGTGCGACCAATGGACGAGCTCAGCGTCGCCGCCGCAATCGCGCAGCAAGCGCACCGTCTCGTCTTCGGAGTTCGTCCCGGGAAAAACGGGGACGGCGATGCGTGCGCTCACGGATAGACCTCAGCGAGCGGCTTCGACCACAGGTCGTACAGGCGCGGAATTTCAAAGCGCGCGCCGTTGACAATCAGTTGCGAACCGGCAACCGTCTGGCCGACCCGGAGCGCTCCGGTGAGATCGATCTCGCTTGCATTGGTTACTTCGCAGATAAAGCCGCCGGTTTCGCAAAGCGGATTGCCGAAATCGATCTCGGCGCCAATCGCCCGGCCAGCCAGCATTGCGTCGAACGCGAGGCGCGCCAGTGCGGTCAGCATTCCTCCGTCGGAGATAGCACGGCAGGAGCGCAGGACGCCCCGCGCAATCGCGTCGTGCACAATTCCTGCCGCGACGCGTTCGGCGCCGTACGAGATTGTAGGCAATGAGCCTTTTATGCCGAGCACCTCACCGACGACCGACCCTCCCACGACGAGCTCGCGGCTGCCGATCCATAGAAGCGTCGATCCCGCCTCCTTCAGGCCCGGCGTTACGGCGGCGCCGATATCGTTGAGCCTGCCGATGCACGCCACGATCGCCGAAGGTGGAACCGGCCGCCCGTCGACGGATTCATTATAAAGACTGACGTTGCCGGAAATGAACGGAAGGTCGAGCTCCGTCGCAGCGCGGGCGAGCCCTTCTACTGCTGCGACGAACGCGCCGTACTGATCGGGCTTGCGCGGATTGCCAAAGTTCAAGCAGTCGGTAAGGCCAATCGGCCGGGCTCCAACGGCGACCACCCGACGCATCGCTTCGAGAACGGCGCGTTCGGCGGCATAGCCCGCATCGCTGAGTCCGAAGCGTGGATTGCCGCCGAGAGCGACGGCTACCCCGAGCCGCGAGCCCGTAATCGGGGCGAGCACCCCAGCTTCGGCAGTACCGCGCGGCAACACGGCGCAGCCGCGCACGACCGCATCGTAGCGGCGATAGAGCGGCTCGCGCGACGCGACGTCGCGATGTCCCAGCACGCGGGGAAAGACGGCCTCGACGTCAACGGCCGGGAGCTCGTCGATCGGCCCCGCGTGATGTATCACCTCGTTGTACGGCAAGTCGTCCCGAATCGAGCCGGTGAGAAAATCGCTCGGCACATCCATCACGATTGCACCGTGATAGCGCATGACGTACTGCCGTTGTGCCGTCACGCGCCCAATGATGGTAGCGCGTGCGTTGTAAGCGATCTCGGGGAGCGTAAACTCTTCGTTATAGATGCGCACGACCTCGGCGGCGATGTCGGGCGGTAGAAGCCACAGCAAGCGTTCTTGCGTCTCGCCAACCGCAATGACTTCGGCCGGCATGCCTTCGACCGCAAGGTTAACTTTATCTAGATCGATTTCCGCGCCGTATCCGCCCTGCGAGGTGATTTCGGCCGAGCAGCCTACGATGCCGCCGGCGCCAAGGTCCTTGAAGGCCGCAGCGATCTTACGTTCGCGCAGCAACGCGAAAACGCGATAGCTCGCCCGCATCAGCACGTTCTTTAGGAACGGGTCGGGTACTTGGACCGCCCCCTTGTCGGATTCGGCGCCCGTGGGGTCAAGCGCGAGCGAAGAAAACGAAGCGCCGCCGAAACCGCTGGAATCCGTAGCCTTGCCCACGAGAACGATCACCCAATCCTGCGCGCCCTTCGGCGCATAGGAGTGAATGAGATCGCCTTCTTTGACGAGCCCGAGCGCGATCACGTTGACCAGGCAATTCTCATCGAAGCCTTCGTCGAAATAGACGTCACCGGCAATGTTTGGCACTCCTATGGCGTTGCCGTAGGCTGCGATGCCATCGACGACGCCTTGCGCCACGTGACGCGCGTGCGATCCTGCGTTCTCAACGCGCCCGAAGCGCAACGAATCGGCAACGCCAATGACCTCGGCGCCCATGCACAACACGTCGCGCACGATGCCGCCTATGCCCGTCGCGGCACCTTCGAAGGGAACGATCTGCGATGGATGATTGTGCGATTCGTGCGCGACGACGACGGAGTATCGATCGCCGCCATGCACCCCGAGATGGAGCGCGCCCGCGTCTTCGCCCGGTCCCAGAACGACGTCGGCACCGCTGGTCGGCAGCCGCTTTAAGTGGTGGCGGGTCGACTTATAGCTGCAGTGCTCGCTCCATTGCGCGTTGAACGCCTGCAGCTCCACCGGGGAAGGTTCGCGTCCAAGACGTTGCGCAATCCGTTGCAGCTCGTCGTCGCGCAGTGCGACGTTCGGAACTCCGGAAAGCCCACTAACCAAGCGCAGCTCCCTGCGGCATGGACATCTGCTGCTGCAGGGAAGCGTCGGCATGGAGCACGCTCGAACGAGCATTGGCTTGCATCAAAAGCGTCCGACCAAAGAGCACCGTGTCTTCGAGACCCAAAAGCTTGGCGCAATCCATCGCCAGCTTTTGCGGCTCGATCGCTCCGTCGATTACGGGCGCGGATGACGTTGCATCGAGCATTGACCTCAGCAGCTCGTTTTCGCCGACGGCGACAAGGATCAAACGGGCAAAGCTTGCCTCGAGCTGCTGCGTAAGCTGCAATACGAACCCGGGCGTTGCCGACGGGCTTGCGACGTGGCGAATCGTCGGCAAACCGAGTAGCCCGAGGGCTTTGACGATCTCGTTCGCGCGCTCAACTTGGGCGGGCGAATCGGCGATCACGGCAGCCATGCCGGGTCGCATGACCGGAAATGTGCCGACAAAGTCGGCAACACGTTCGTACGCGTGCCGGACACGCTCGAGCGCTTCATCATCAACCGCTTCCAGGTTGCGATAGATCTGCTTATCGAGCATGAGTTCTTCGCGCCCCTGCGGCCAAAGGCGCCAGGAGTCATTGTCGATCACGTCGGCGATCACGAGCTGGCCTTGGTTCTCGCCCCCGGCGAGGCGTCCAAACTCGATTTTGAGATCCACGAGCAACACGTCGCGCTTTCGCCACGCATGAGAGAGGATATCGAAGGTCAAGCGCGCCAGCTCCGTCATCACGCCGACCTCCTGAGGCGCTGCGATATTGCGAGCCACGATCTCATCGGGAGTAATTAACGGATCGTGCGCAACGTCGTCCTTGAAAAAAAACTCGATCACGCGCGGCACGAGGAGCGCCCCGCGCGCAAGGCTAGGATTGCGCCTGGCAAATGACCCCGCGGCGACGCCGCGCGTGACCACTTCGAGCGGAATCATGTTGCACCGGCGCACGACCATTTCGTTGTCGTCGTCGTCTTCACCACCATTGAGGTAATGAGTCGGCAAGCCGCAAAGATTGAGTAACCGAAAGACCCTCGCGGTCGTTTGGGCCGCCAGTCGCCCTTTGCCGGCGATTTCATGGCGCCGCGCGCCGTCGCCGGCCGAGATTCGATCGGTTTGCGCGACGACGAGCTGATGCGGTTGACCGGGGTTCTCGTAGAGTACTTTCGTCTTTCCCCGCGCGATTTCCAGCCCTTTGTTCACGTAACGGCTACCTCGACTTGACGCGGGAACGACGCAACGCCGTCAATCCGGTCGGCAAGCAGCCGCGCGCGTTGCGGCGCGGTACCGACGTGAACGCTTGGATCGAGAAGGCGCCGAATTTCCGCGGGATCGACAAGTGACGTCAATTTACGCTCTTCGGCGAGTAGGCGCGAGAGCGGATTGTCCTCGCCACGCCTTACTGCCTCCCACGCTTCCATCGATACACGCCGCAGTATTTCGTGCAAATGCTGGCGGTCTCCGCCGGCGCGTACCGCTTCCATCATTACGGCCTGCGTCCCGGCGAACGGCGCATATGCTCGTAGATTCGCTGCAATGCGCCGCTCGTCGACCCTGAGCCCTTCGATAACCGTGCGTGCGAGCGTCACGATTTCGTCTGCGCAGAGCAGCGCTTCCGGTAACACCACGCGCCGGTTCGCGCTGTCGTCGAGCGTGCGTTCCAGGAAATTCGTGGCTGCATTTTGCCACGCAACGTCGGCATAGCCGGGAAGTAAGCGCGCGAGCGATCCGATTCGCTCGCACAAAATGGGATTCTGCTTGAACGGCATCGACGAACTGCCAACCTGCTCTCGAGCGAACGGTTCGGCGATCTCACCAAAGCCCGGGCTGCCCAGCAGGCGAACGTCGGCCGCAAACTTTGAGAGCGATGCACCAAGACCGGCAAGTGCCGATAGCAAGAGATAGTCGAGCTTACGCGGATAGGTCTGCGTACTGATCTCTCGTGCGAGCAGGCCGAAGCGGTCCAGTACGTACGCTTCGATCTCGCTGGAGCGCCCGGTCTGCTGCACGAGACGCTCGTACGACGCGGCCGTGCCGACGGCGCCGCGTAATCCCTTCGCGGTTAAATTGTCGAAGACGAAACGCAGATTTTCATCGTCAACGAGCAAATCTTGCGCGTAGGCGGCGAGCCTGTATCCCAGCGTCGTCGGCTCCGCCGGCTGCAGATGGGTGTAACCCATGCAGACCAGATCGGCGTACTTACGAATTTGCGCGGAGAAGACCCCAAGCAACGCGTAGAGGTGCTCGCCGACGTGCGACAGCGCCAGGCGAAGCCGATACGTTTCGACGGTATCCTCGACGTCCATCGAGGTAGCGCCGAGATGCAGTTTTCCTCCACCACGTTGCGCCTGCTGCGCGAAGACGCGGATTTCTGCCATGAGATCGTGATGTATCTCACGCTCGATCTGAGCCGCCGCCTCGATATCGATCTCATTGGCGTGCGCGCGCAGGTCGGCGACCTCGACTTCTTCGATCAACCCTTGTGCAGATTGCGCCTCGGCTAGCGCGACCCATACGGCTCGCCAGAGCCGCCGCCGCGCCTTCTCCGAAAAGAGCGCGCGCAGCGCCGCGCTTCCATATCTCCAAGAGAACGGCGAGGCATAGGTTTCGTAATCCATGAAGGACGTTGCCCTTCGCCTCCCGGGAAGGCGCCGCCTCGTCAGCGTACTGCATCCAAATGAGAGCAGCAGCGGCCGTTTTGCTCGCTCTGGCGTTCAATCTTGCCGGCTGCACAAAAACCGGCGGCGTCGGCGGCCAGCGCCATTCATGGACGCATGCGGGCTTGCTTCGCATTGCCGTCAACGAGGAGCCGAAAACCCTCAATCCGCTGCTTGCCGGTACGACCATTGAGGTATTCATCGACCGGCTTATGTTTGAACCGCTCCTCTCCGCCGATCCGAGCGGCAACCCGGTACCGATGCTTGCTGCCACGGTACCGAGTCAGGCCAACGGCGGCATCAGCGCCGATGGGCTGACGATTCGCTATCATTTGCGCCGCGACGTGCGGTGGAGTGACGGCGTCCCCGTGACCGCGCGCGACGTCGTCTGGTCATGGCAAGCTATCCAAAACCCAAATGACGATGCCGTTTCGCGCCACGGCTACGACGATGTGCGCTCGCTCGATGCGCCTGACCCCTATAACGTGGTCGTGCACCTTAAGCGGCGGTTCTCGCCTTTTGTCAATACGTTCTTTGCCGAGAGCGACCAGCCTTACGACATCGTACCCGACCACGTCCTCGCGAAATATCCCGACGTCAACCGCATTCCTTTCAACTCACAACCGCTGGTTTCGGACGGGCCGTTCCGTTTCGAGCGATGGGAGCGCGGTGATCGCATCGTACTCGACGCAAACCGAAAATTCTTTAAGGGTGCGCCTAGGTTACAAGGCATACAGATCGATTTCGTTCCCGACGAAAATTCGGCGATCAATCTACTGCGCACGCACGCGATCGATTATTTCTATCAGCCTACGATTCAAACGTATCCCTCGCTGCATGCACTGCCCGACGCCCGCATCGTTTGGGTCAGTGTGAACGGCTTCAATGGCATGGAGATGAATATCTCGCACGCCGTCCTCGCCGACGTGCGGGTGCGTGCCGCCATCGCAGCCGCAATCGACAAGACCGCATTAACGCGACAACTCACGTACGGCCGGGAGACGACGGCGACCGCAGACCTTCCAAACTGGATCTGGGCCTTCGATCCGTCCGTACGATCGCAACGGTTCGACCCGACCGTGGCAAAGAAACTGCTCGAAGATGCCGGTTGGGTCGCGGACGGTGATGGAATGGTGCGCAAGAGCGGCCGACCCTTAGAGCTGCTCCTCGCGACCGCCGCGGAATCGGCGACGGACCGCTCCGCGAGCTTGCTCGTACAGGCCGCTCTGCGGAAGATCGGCATCGCGGTCAGCGTCAAATATTTTCCGCTAGACATTCTCTACGCTCCACAAGGCATGGGCGGGATTCAGCACGGAGGCAAGTTCGATCTCCTCATGTATGACTGGTACGCGGGCATTGACCCCGACGATTCCTCGGAGTTGACCTGCAATAATTTTCCTCCGCACGGCTATAACGATCCACGATATTGCACTCGCGCGATGGATGGGGCGCAGGCGATTGCCCTCACGCATTACGATCGCGCCACACGCAAGCGGGCGTACGCAACCATCGAACGCTTGCTCTCGATCGACAACCCGATCGTCTACTTCTGGTGGCAGCGTCAGCAAGAAGCGATCAGCGTCGACTTCCACGGCTTTGCACCGAACCCGGTCATCGAATCGTGGAACGCCTGGCAGTGGACGATTTAACGCGTCAGCGCCGGGAAAGGCCGGAGAGCTCCGCGGTGATGCGATCGACGAGCGTGCGGTGATCCTCGGGATCGTTGCCGGCACGCCCCGTAACGACCGCTTCGATACCGCGAACCGCGCGCTCGTAGGCGACGCGGGCCCGGCGCTCGCCAACGCGCCGCGCGATCGGACGCAGCACCCGTTCGCGCCAGCGCGAACGCGCGGGGAGCTCGCCACCGGGACGCGCGAGTTCCCACAAACAGAGACACTCGGTCGCGAGCGCAGATAGCAGCGGAACGGCGGCGTTGCGCGCCTGATCGGCAAATAGCTCATGGGCAATCGCGAGGGCTTCTTCGACTTTTCCCTCGGCGAGCGCGCTTGCGTACTTATAAGCCTTCGGGTCCTCGATAGAAAGCGCTTCGCGCTCGACATCTTTCACCGTGATCTTCTTGCCGTGGAGCGCCAGCTTTTCGAGGTCGTTGCGCACCGCCGCGAGCTCTGCTTGGCTGCGAGCAAGCTCGTCGATCGCACGCGGCTCGGCCTTTGCCTTCAAACGCCGCAGCGTTTCCTCGACAAACCGTTCGCGCGTCTGCCCGCCGGCGGTGGTATCGATGCGCAACGCCGCGCGCCCCGCTAATGCGCCAAACGGCGCAGCGCCCTTGGCGCGGGGCGAAAGAAGGTCGAGCAACACCAAGGTGGATCCCTCGGGCACATTTTGAGCCACGGTCCAAAGCTCGCTGCGCGCCGCCGCGCGCATCGTCTGCGTGTCGGAAACGACGACGACGCGGCGATCGGCAAGAAAGGGCATCGCTTGGAGCGCCTCGACAATCGGCGCCGCATCGGCCGCCTCTTCCGCTGTGAATTGCGCGAGATTCAATTCGCGCACGTCCTGCGGCAGCAGACGATCGAGCAACACCTCCAACGCGCGCTCTGCTAGCGCGCGTTCCGTCCCCTCAATAATGACGAGCTTACCGATTCGCCGGTTCGTTGTCCAGAAAATCGTAAAACTTCACGGTTCGCCTTCGCTAGGGTCAGGATGACAGAGTGAGAAATCCGGCGCTCGGCCGAAGTTCGAGTGACGGGATCGACTCGAGGTACGGCGGCCGCAGGATCCCGTATTCCGTAACGAAGGCGGTAACCAGATGTCCAGGCGTTACGTCGAACGCCGGGTTATAGACGGCGGCGCCGTCGGGCGCGGCGCGAGCGCCGGCGAACGACGTGACCTCGTCGGCCCCTCGCTCCTCAATGGGAATCGCCGTTCCGTTTAGGATCGTCGGGTCGAACGTCGAGCGCGGTGCCGCAATATAAAACGGGATGCTATGGTGCGCCGCGAAGATCGCCAGCGCATAGGTGCCGACCTTGTTCGCGACGTCGCCATTTCGTGCAATTCGATCGGCCCCCACGATCACCAGATCTATCCGCTGCTCTTTGATCGCAATGGCAGCAGCGGAATCGACCATCAGCACCGCATCGACGCCGGCTTGCTGTAGCTCCAGATAGTTCAAACGCGCGCCCTGTAGGAGAGGCCGCGTTTCGTTTACGAAGACCCGCGGCTTCTTCCCGCCGCGCTGCGCCGCAATGATGACGCCGAGCGCAGTTCCCTCGCCAGCGGTGGCGAGAGCGCCGGTGTTGCAATGCGTGAGAATGCGCGCGCCCTTGGCGATCAGTTCCAGCCCATTATCGGCTAGTGCGGCGTCAATCGCTAATTGCTCGTTATGGATGGCGCGCGCTTCTTCCAAAGCATCGTGCGCGCCAAGAACGCGGTCGACGGCCCAGGACAGATTCACCGCCGTGGGCCGCGCCTCGCGAACGCGCCGCGCCGCCGCCGTGAAATCTGCGTCATCGGCCAGGGTCGCACGAAGCAATGCCACACCGTAGGCGCCAAAGACACCGATGCAGGGTGCACCGCGCACGGCAAGGCTTTTGATCGCGCCGACGATTTCATCGACCGTGCGGGCACGCTCGTAGCGGACCTCGCGGGGAAGCAGTCGCTGATCGAGATAGCGCACGGCGTCGCCGTCCCACTCGACCGGCGTGAATCGCGTCACTCGAGGGCCTTCGATTTTCGCCTGCTGTCAGAGCCGGCCCGCGCAATCCCGGCAGTCATGCGCAACAGCGTTGCGGCAGCGAGCGCGGCCGCGTATCCTTTATCACCGCCTTGCGGATCGGCGCGCTCCTGCGCCTGCGCGAGATTCTCCGTCGTGAGCACGCCAAAACCGATCGGCGTGCTGGTCGCGAGCTGCACGTCCATGATTCCTCGCGCGCACTCGCCGGCAACGAAATCAAAGTGCGGCGTCTGGCCTCGGATAACCGCGCCGAGCGCCACGAGCGCGTCGAAGCGATCGGTCTCGATGAGACTTTGGCACGCCAGCGGTAACTCGAAGCACCCGGGAACGTCGAAGACACTGACGTTATCATGAGCGACTTTGCAGTCGTGCAGCGCCCGCTTCGCGCCGTCGACGAGCCGGTCGGCGAGGTCGCCATAGAAGCGCGCAGAGACGATCGCAAAGCGGCGTCCCGTGCAATCCGGCGTCGCCGGACGTGCGCCGTCATCCCGCTTCACGATGCGGCTACTTCATCTAAGATGTGCCCAAGCTTCGAGCGCTTGGTATCGATGTAATGCTTGTTATGTGCCGTCGGCGTCGTCTGCAGCGGCACGCGCCCGACGATCTTCAACCCGTAGCCCTCGAGGCCGAATATCTTCTTTGGATTGTTGGTGACAAGCCGCATCTCGCGCACGCCGAGGTCGAAGAGGACCTGCGAGCCGATGCCGTAATCGCGTTTGTCGATCGGAAGTCCCAGCGCCAGGTTTGCCTCGACGGTGTCGGCGCCCCGGTCTTGCAGCTCGTAGGCACGCAGCTTGTCGGCAAGACCGATGCCTCGGCCTTCCTGGCGCAAATAGAGAAAGACTCCGCGCCCTTCGCGAGCGATTAGCGCCATCGCGCCGTCACGCTGTGCCGCGCAGTCGCAGCGGATCGAGTGCAAGGCGTCGCCGGTCATGCATTCCGAGTGAACGCGAACGAGTATCTCCTTGCCGTCGCCGATCTCTCCCATAACGAGCGCGACGTGAGTATTGTCATCGATCGTCGTGATGTACGCGACGCCCGTCCATTTGCCCAATGTCGTCGGGAGCTCGAACTCGGCAATCCTTTCGACGAGCTTCTCGGTGCGCATCCGGTAGGCGATCAAATCCTTGACGGTGATAAGTCTGAGCGCGTGCCGGTCGGCGTAGCTACGCAGCCCGTCGAGACGCTCCATCGTGCCGTCGTCGGCCATGATCTCGCAGATCACGCCCGCCGGGTAGAGTCCGGCGAGGCGCGCCAAATCGACCGCCGCTTCGGTTTGTCCCGCGCGCACCAGCACACCGCCTTCACGTGCGCGTAGCGGAAAGGTATGTCCGGGCCGCAAAAAGTCGGCCGCCCGCGCCTCCGGATCGAGCAGCTTCCTGATCGTCGCCGCACGATCGTACGCCGAGATGCCGGTCGTCGTCACGCCGCGAGCCTCAACCGATACGGTAAAGGCCGTCTCGTGCACGGCCGTATTTTCTCGGACCATCTGCGGGATGTGGAGCTCGTCGAGTCGGGCGCCGACCAGCGGCACGCAAATCAGGCCGCCGGCCTGTTTACGCATGAAGTTAATGGAGTCGGGCGTGACCATCTGGGCTGCCATCACGAGGTCGCCCTCGTTCTCGCGGTCCTCGTCGTCGAGCACCACGACCATCTTGCCGGCGCGGATATCGACAATCGCATCCGCGATGGAATCGAACGGGCCTTCGCGCTCCGCGAGCTGTTCGCCAAGTGACGGAAAGACGTGTGCTAGCCGCTGCAGCGTGCGATAGGAGGGCTCCCGGCGCCCGGCGCGCAGCAGGGAGATGGCGGATTCCGTCAAGCCCGCACTCTCCGCGACCTCGGCGGCCGTGAGGCGGGCCTCGTCGATCGCCGAGTTGAGAAGGTCAGCGAAACGGCTCATACCCCTAGGTTACGAGTTACTTTACAGATGTCAAGATTCTACGCCGTTCACCGAGGGGTAATTGCGGCCATTTCGGGTCGGCTGGAGGATGGCCGTCTCGGAGACAATATTTGCGCATGGCAAGGCCGAGTACCAGCGCGCGGGCCAAGAGCAATCTCGTCGGGAACCCGACGGACCCGAATCTCCAGCCGTTGCCTCGCGGTTTGATGCCACCGCCCTCCGGGAGCACGAAACAAGTGGATAAAGAAACGCCGAACGAACGTTTCGAGGACCTAGCTGAGACAATGTTCTCCACGCGCACAGAGGACCTCGAACAAGCGCGCGAGCGTGAAGAAGACGCCGAGGAGGTCATGGAAGGCGGGGTTCCTCCTAGCGAAGGAGAGGCCGATGAATAGGGCCGTTCTCCCCGACGCGCATAGACGCGCGTTTGCGGCACTTTTGCTCGCAGGATGCGGCTCGAGCACGACGCCGGCCGGCGTTGATTACACCATCGTCGGTCCCCAAGCAAACCAAGCCATTGCGCCCGCGTTTAAAAAGCCTGCGCTGATCACGCTCAACTTGCAGAACGGCGCTTTGGAATATTGGCCGATCCGTCCGGCGGCGGCGGCGATCCGCGCCCGCTGTCGCCATCGTTGGGAATTTTTAATGGCTACGCAATAGCAGCCAACGGCGACGTTATCGCAATCGCGAATTATTTGCCGGCGGAGATCGTCACCTACAACGTAAAGACGAAAGCGCAGACCACCCTTACCGATCCCTACGGCGGTCCTTTCGACATCGCCGTCGATAAGGAAGCTACGATCTACGCCCTCAATGGCGACAATGTGGCGGTCTTCAAAGCGGGGTCGTCCCAGCCGACAGAGCTGACGTGTTCCTTCATCACTACCGGCGTCGCTATCGCCGTGGACAACGAAAGCGACGTTTTCGTCAACGGCTACGGGCCTGGATTCATGGGAGTCGTCAAATACCCGGCCGGATCGACCACGTGCAAGAGACTACACCTGAGGAAAGAGCGCGGCTACGCGGGCGGCGTCGGCATCGATCCAAAAACCGACGACTTGATTGTCGTCGACAATCCGGACCTTTGTGCCGGCGGCCTCGAAGGAAGAATGTTAATTTATAAAAAGCCCTATCGGCGAACGGCGGTACGCTGGCGCAATCTCGATGCGCTTTACTGTGCCGGAACCTTTCGCCTCAACTCGAGCTCGACACTCATCTTTGTATCGGACGCAACCATAAGCGCCGGTTTTCCGCTGATCGATCAGCGTACGTATCCGAGCGCGAAAGGCGCTGGAACCTATCGAAGCAGTCCCTCCGGTTACTCCGGGTCCTTCGGCGGCTTCACGACTATACCAAATACCCTGCCGAATTAACTATCGACATACTTGAAACGAACGTTTCAAGTATGCTAGCATAGGGCGTGTCGCGAACCGCGGACGAGGCGCGGCGCGCCGAGTTGCTCGACCGGGCCGTCGATTACGTCTGTCGCCATGGTTTGGCAGATTTGTCGCTGCGGCCGTTGGCTAAGGCCATTGGCTCGAGCCCACGAGTTCTGCTCTATTACTTCGGATCGAAGGAGGCGTTGGTTGTCGAGATCGTCCGGCAGGGCCGCGCTCGTCAGCGCGCGATGATGGCGAAACTCACGCTCACCGACCTTTCGCCTCGCCAGGTGGCGCGCGCGCTTTGGCTGGAGTGGAGCAAGCCGGAATGGGAGCCGCTCACCCGGCTTTCCTTTGAGGTGTACGCGTTGGCGCTGAGCGATCGCGGCCGGTTTCCGGGTTTCCTCGACGGCGCCGTCAACGAATGGCTCGAGGCACTTCGGGCTTGCACGCATCTTCCCGGCAATAAGCGCGCTCAATCGGAGGCACTGGGCACGCTTTTGATCGCTGGCTTCCGCGGCTTTCTTCTCGACCTGTTGGCAACGCACGATCGCGCTCGAATAAATCGCGCGGTCGAACGCTGGCTCTCGGCGGTCTACGATGCGTAACACCACGCGCAGGGCCGCGACGGTCTTCATCTTCATCACGGTGCTGATCGACATGCTGACGTTCGGCATGATCGGCCCCGTGCTGCCCAAACTCATCGCAAGCTTCGTGGGGTATAACTACGCCTCGGCCGCGGAGATCATCGGAATCTTTGCAACGGTCTGGGCGCTGATGCAGTTTTTCTGCTCGCCGCTTTTGGGAATGCTCTCGGATCGCATCGGCCGCCGGCCGGTCATTCTGGTATCGAATGCCGTGGCGGTCGTCGATTTCGCGATCATGGCGTTGGCGCCGAACCTTTGGTGGCTCTTTGCCGGTCGCGTGCTCTCCGGCATCGCCTCCTCGAATATCACAGCGGCCAGCGCGTATATCGCCGACGTCACGCCGCCGGAAAAACGCGCCGCCGCCTTCGGAATGCTTGGGAGCGCCTTCGGGCTTGGTTTTGTCCTCGGTCCGGCGGTCGGTGGACTCGTCGGAAACGTTAATCCTCGCTTGGCCTTTTGGGCGGCAGCAGCGTTTGCCTTACTCAACACGCTCTACGGACTCTTCGTCTTGCCGGAGTCGCTTCCGCGCGAACGCCGCACCCCGCGACTAGAATGGAAGCGCGCGAATCCGGTCGGCTCGCTGAAGCTGTTGCGCTCGCACCACGAGCTCTGGGGCTTGACGTGGGTGAACTTCATCACCTACCTCGCGCACGAAGTCTTTCCGAATATATGGGTCATCTATTGCATCGCGGCGTTTGGCTGGAGCACCGGAAGCATCGGTCTCACCCTCGCACTCGTCGGCACGGTCGCCGCGGTCAATCAGGCCACCATGATTGGCCCGGTCGTTAAGCGGCTCGGGGAACGGCGCACGCTTCTCGCAAGCCTCGTGCTGGCCGCGATCGGTCTCACGCTGATGGGAACGAACAACGGCTTCATCTTCTTGATCGCCGCCGTCATCATCTCGCTGCCGATGTATCAGGCATCGTCGCAAGCCTTGATGACCCGGCACGTCAGCGCGTCCGAGCAGGGCGAGCTTCAGGGCGCGCTCGGATCGGTGCGCGGCATCTCGATGTTGATCGGACCGTCGCTCTTCACGCTGACCTTCGCGCAGTTCGCGGGGCCGTGGCGGTCACTCGGTCTGATCGGCGCGCCCTGGTTTTTGGCGGCGCTGCTCTATGCTGGGTCGCTCCTTCTCGCCTGGCGCGTCACCTCACGCGCGGACGACGTGGTATTACCGGTGGCCGAGCCCGCGCCGCCGATCTATGCGGAGAGTTAAGCGAAGGCGACGATCGGCTTGATCATGCGCGCTTCGGCGAACCGCCGATAGACGCCGGGGACTTCGTCGATTGAAACGATGGTCGCGTCGACTTTTTCGGCGGTGACGGTTCCCGTGGCAATCAGGTCCAGCGCCGCACGCGTATCATTCGGTCCGCACGAATAGCTCGCCACGACGCGCAGATCGTTGAAATACAGTCGCTCGGGATCGATGGAGACCGGAACGCTGGGCGGAAACGGCGTGAACATCACGATCGTCCCGGCGCGCGCGGCAGCCGCAATTGCGCTTTGCATCGCTTCTGGCGTGCCCGGTCCGCAGATTACGACGTCGGCACCGTCGCCAAGCGCACGCCGTGCGTCGTCGGGGTGGAAAGCGGCAGCGCCATTGCGAAGAGCAACGTCGCGGCGCGCTTCGATATAGTCGCTCGCTAGGACGTGTGCGCCGAGCGATCTTCCAGCGAGCACGTGAAGTTGTCCCATGACGCCGAGCCCGATGACGTACAGGCGATCCCCATTGCGCAGCCCGCTGCGCCGAAGCGACTTTACGACGCAGGCGAGCGGTTCGATTAACGACGCGTCCGGGAAGCTTACGTTGTGCGGCAGGAGCAGCGTGTCGCGCAGGTTCGCCTGCGGAACGCGAAAGTATTCGGCAATGCCGCCGGGATCGATCTTCGTTGCCCGCCACGTCGCGCATTGCACGTACTCTCCCTGGCGGCAGGCGCGACAGAAAAAGCACGGCGCGTGATGGTGCACGAAGACGCGGTCATCGATGGAAAACTTCGTCTCGCCACGCGCTTCCACGACGACGCCTGCAGGCTCGTGTCCGAGCACGAGCGGCGCCTTGCGTCGGATATACCACCCCATGACGTCGCCGCTGCAGATGCCGCTTGCCATGGTGCGAACGAGGAGCTCGCCGTCGCCAACCTCGGGAATGGCGCGGTTCTCGATTCGGACGTCGTCGACGTCATAAAGTACCGCCGCGCGCATCGTTCGTGCGCTCATGGCTCGATCAAAACCTTGAGTCCCTCCCCCGCATCGAGCTTCTCAAACGCCTCCGCAATTTCGCCGAGCGGATAGACGTGCGAGATGAGCCGTGAGAGTGGGAACGCGTGCGCGGCGATCAGCTCGAAGGCTGCGCGTACGTCGGCGGGTGAGAAGTGAAACGGCGCGAGAAGCTGGACCTCGTCGTAATGGAGACGCGACGCGCTAAACGAGACGCGAGCCTCTGCCGGCAAGCCCGCAAAGAACGAGACGCGCCCGCCGCGCCGTACCAACGATGGCGCACTCTCCCACATCTCGGTCGTTCCCGTGCATTCGATAACCGCATCGGCGCCGCGCCCTTGCGTGCGGTTGAGTATCGATTCCCGGATCGGTCTGGGCCGGGTGTCGACACTCTGCAGACCGAGGGCGCGCGCGAACTCCAGGCGCTCGGGCCTTCTCCCGAAAAGGATCGTCTCGATGCCCTCGCGTTGCAGCAAGAGCGCGTGGAGTATGCCGAAGCCTCCATTGCCGAGAATCGCTACCGTCGAACCACGCTTTGGCGCGAGGGTCGCGATCGAATGGACGACGCACGCGAGCGGTTCGAGGAAGGCTCCTTCCGGATAGCTCACGTCGGCCGGTTTGGCAAAGCAGTTTCGATCGACGATGCGTTTCGGCACCGCGATGAGATCCGAATAGGCGCCTAAGAGCATGGCAGACATCACGCTCTCGCAGAGCTCTTCTTGCGAGTGCGTGCACCAAAAACAGACTCCGCAGGGCGCCGTGTGCACGCACATCACGGGATCGCCTGGCGAAAATCCGGTCACGCCGTCGCCGATCGCGGCAACGTCGCCCGAAAACTCATGACCGAAGCGCGCGGGCATCGGCATCTTAGGGTGTCCGCGGCGGTAGGCTTTTAGATCGGTACCGTCCGTGAGGGCGGCGCGGATGCGCACGACGATGCCTCCAGGAGGCGCCACGGGCGCGAGCTCTTCGCGCAACTCGATCCGGCCCGGCGCGACAAGCATTGCTACACGCATGCTTGGAGCGCCGCTCGAATCGGCTCGGGCAGCGGACGACTCTTCTTCGTGGTCGCATCGATTGCCGCAACAATAAACCTCATCACCGCGCCCGCGTCGCCGGTGCGTTCGTTGAAGAAGACGGTTTCCCATCGAATGCTCGACCGGCCGACGTGCTCGACGTGCGTGCGCATCCGGAGCCAATCGCTCATCATTGAAGGCGCATGATATTCGGCTTCGACGCGCACGCGCGGCAACCAAAAGCCATATTTTTCGAAGACGGTCTCGTACGGGAAACCGAGCTCCGCAAAGAGCGCCATCTCCGCATACTCCCCGAACCGTGAGTAGGCCGCAAAATACATGATGCCGGCGACGTCGACGTCGGCCCATTGCACTTGAAGTCTCGACTGGAAGATCCGCGCACTGGGGGAAGCCGTATCGCGAAATTTTGTCATGAATGACCCTTCGGCAGGCTCGCGATGACGCGATCGACATACCGCGCGAGGGGATCGACTTCAAGGTTGACGCGGCTGCCCGGAAGGCGGCCTCCAAGCGTCGTGCGCGCGAGCGTTTCGGGAATGAGCGCCACCTCAAACCAATCTCCCTCCGCATCGGCAACCGTAAGGCTGACGCCGTCGACGGCGACGAATCCCTTTACCGCGATCATCGGCGCAAGCGCGGACGCTGCCTCAATTCGCATGCGTTCCCCCTGACCTTCGCTGACTCTATCGAGGACGCGCTGGGCCGCATCGACGTGCCCGTAGACCAGATGGCCGCCCAGGCGGTCTCCGAGACGCAATGCGTACTCGACGTTAACGAGGTCGCCGATTGCGCGCTCGCCAAGCGTACTGCGCGCAAGTGTCTCCGGTATAACGTCAAACGATACGATGTCGCCCTCGATCGCGGTGGCCGTAAGGCAGACACCGTCGATTGAAATCGAATCTTTGGCCTCCGGACGCTCTCGTTCGATGCCTTCACAGCGCACGTTCAACGTAGCTCCCCCGCCGGATAACGCGTCGATTCCGCTCACGCTTCCCCGATATACGATTAAGCCGCTGAACACGGAGTTCCTGAAATGACCACGTCGGGGCCGACGCGTTCGACGCGATCGAAGCGCCTCAGGCCGAGATCAAGTTCGGCGCCGGAGAGAACCGGAACCGCACCTGCGCCGCTCAAAAAACGCGGCGCGATCGCCCAATAGACGCGATCGATTAAACGGGCGCCGAGAAGACTTGCACCCAGTTTTGGCCCTCCTTCGCAAAGCACGCTGAAGATGCCGCGCGCGCGCAACGACTCCATCGCGTGGCGGAGATCGAGCGTTACCGCACCGGCAGCCCCGACGTCGATGACGTCGGCAACCTCACGAAGCTCATCGAAGGTCGTGCGAAGACCGGCCGGCGCCAGCACGACCGTTTTTGAATAGCCATCTTCGGATCCAAAGACGCGGCTGCGCGCGGAAACCGCATCGCTCTGGCAAGCGATGATGCGCACGTACGGGCGCACGCGATCGTGCGGCGGCCGCACCGTAAGCCGCGGATCGTCGACGCGGATCGTTCCGGCGCCTACCATTACGGCGTCGAAGATGGTCCGTAGTTCGCGCACGTATCGCTCCTCGGCTTCGGAGCCGACTCGCTCTTGCACCCCCGACCGAGCGGCTACTACGCCGTCGAGCGACATTGCCATCTTCAGCGCGACGTATGGGCGATTGCCGCGTATCGTGCCCGCAAAGATCTCGATCAACGCGCGTGCGGCCGGATCGTCGGCGACGGCGAACTCGATGCCGGCTTTCCGCAGCTGGTCCGCGCCACCGTGGTCCGTCGGATCGAGCGTTCCCGCCACGACGCGCGCGACACCGGCTTCAATCAACGCTGTGGTGCAAGGCGGCGTGCGTCCGACGTGCCGGCACGGCTCGAGCGAAACATAGACGGTAGAGCCGCGCGCGTTTGACCCGGCTTGCTCGAGCGCTTGCGGCTCGGCGTGCGGGTCGCCAGTGCGGCGATGGTAGCCTTCGCCGACGACACGACCGTCGCTCACTACCAGCGCGCCGGCCGGCGGGTTCGGCGAGGTGCTACCGATTCCACGCGCAGCGAGCTCGTAAGAGCGTTGCAAGTAGAGCGCATCGAGCGAAGTTAGTTGGCTATGGAGACTCTCCACGGTTGGTCGCTCTTCGTCACGGCGACGACGACGGCATCCTCCACCAGGCCGCCAGCCTCACGGACGGCCTCGGCACAGTCGCGCAACGTCGAGCCGGTCGTACAAACGTCATCGAACAACGTAACCCGCCGTGCGGCGACACCCGCGGGATTACAGGAAAATCGGCCGCGGGCCGCCAGCCGCTGCAAACGAGAGCGTCCCCGCTGTGCGTCGCCCAATCGTTGTTCGAGGGCCGGTACGACGCGGGCGCCCGCTATCCGTGCGGCCCGTTGGGCAACCAACGCAACACCGTCGAAGCCGCGAATGCGACGGCGTCTGGCGGTCGTTGGGATTGGGACGAGCAGCGACCCGGGTCGACGAACGGCGCCACGATGCGAGCCAGCGCCTCCGCGACGTCTCGTCGGCCGTCTTTGAGCGCCAGCACCGCCGAGCGTAGCGTGCCTTCATATGCACCGAAAGCAGTGACACGAAGCGCCGGAAAGGAGACGTGAATGGTCTGACCGCTAGGCGTGCACGCAGCGCAAAGACCGGCGCCCAGCGCGTTGCAGCCAGCGCATTGCGGCGGAAAGAGCAAATCGAGCAGCGCCACGCTGTTCGTTCACGACAATCGCGATTACTAGCTAGATATCGCCGCTTCATTGTTGCGCGCGACGAGCGCATTGGCGAGAATGCTTTCCGGCTCTACGACGCCCTGAGCCCCCACGATCGTGTCCCGCAGGTCCGCGCGTGCGCCGATGGTTGCGCTCTCCCAACAGATCGTGCGCTCGAGGCGTGCGCCGGCCTCCACCTGTACGCGATCGTCCAGAACGCTCGGGCCAACGATGGACGTTCCCTCGCCGACGCGTACGCCGGCGCCGATGCGCACCGGCCCTTCGATCCGCACTCCTTCTTCAATCATCGCCGTGGGATCGATGCCGTTTGGCGTAGTTTGCGGTATCTGCATGACGCCGCTCACCACATCGTAGCTTGCGCGCCGGTATTCGCTCGGGGTGCCGATATCGGCCCAATACGCGCCGCGAGCATCGAACCCGTAGAATTGCTCGTCGGCGGCCTTCATCGCCGGAAAAACCTGGCTTCCGAAATCGTAGAATTGATCGGCTGGTATGCGCTCGAAGATCCGCGGTGAAAAAACGTACACGCCGGTATTGACCAGCTTGCTGCGTTCGGTGCCTTTCGCCGGCTTCTCTTGAAACCCGACGATCTTGCCGCGCTCGTCGACGACCACTACCCCATATTGTTCGACTTCCTCGCGGTGGACGAGCCCGATCGTCGCAACCGCGCCGCGGTCGCGGTGAAACTCGAGCAGCCGATCGAGCCGAAGATCGGTAATTTCGTCGCAGCCAATGACGACAAACGTCTCGTTTCCAAAAAACTCTTCGACTTTCTTTACGCCCCCGGCGCTGCCGAGCAGCTCGGGTTCGTAGGAGTAGTGAAGCTTCACTCCAAAGCGCGAACCATCGCCCAGCGCCGCGACGATTCTCTCGGCAAGATAGTGCACGTTGATCGCGATCTCGTCGAATCCGTACGCCTTGAGATAATGAATCAAATGCGCCGCATTCGGTACCCCGGCGACGGGCACGAGCGGCTTGGGGACGAGTTTAGTCAACGGGTAAAGACGCGTGGAAAGACCGCCCGCGAGGATCATCGCCTTCACGAGCCGGCCGCCTCTTTTCGCACCGGCTTAAGGCCGAGCTCGTCGAGCGCGACCAGCCAGACAAAGCGCGGAAGTGCGAGCTGACGGCGCCAGCGCCGCGGCTCTTTGACCAATCGGTAGAGCCATTCCAAGCCGAGTCTTCGAATGGGTTGGGGCGCTCTTTTGATACGACCGGAGATTACGTCGAACGAGCCGCCGACGCCGATGCCGGCGCCGCATCCGGTCTCACGCAGATGTTCCGCCAGCCAATACTCCTGGCGAGGCGACCCCATACCTGCCAGCAGCAGCCTCGCACCGCTGGCCGCGATCGTTCGGGCGACTGCCCGACTCTCATCTTCGCGAAAATAACCGCTGCGCGTTCCCGCAACGAGTAGACCGGGGAAATGCGACCTCAGGACGGCGGCAGCATCGGCAGCTACGCCCGGTGCTCCGCCTAAGAAGTAGATCGGAAGCCCTTCTGCGGCCGCCCCTTCGCAAAGAAGTTCGATCAATTCGACGCCGGCCACGCGCGCGCGCAACGGCGCCCCGCGCCGTCGCGCGACGGCCAGCAATCCGATCGTATCGCAGAGCGAGAGCGCGCAGTCATGGACGATTGCACGGAATCGCGCGTGCTGCTGAGCGTAGACGACCATCTCGGTGCCTAGCGTAACGACTTGCGAACTGCGGCTCCCACGCGCAAACGCGAGGATCCGTGCCGCGGCGTCGTCCGCTTCGATTGGATCGAGTCGGCATCCAAGTATTTGCAGTGAAGTCACCGCGTCTCGGAACCTGTGCGCAGCGGATCGAAGAGCCTGTCGTGAGCGGAGTCGAAGGGGCGCGTGAAAGATACGGCGCGATGAGCGGTCGCAGTTGATCGGCCGTCGCGGACGGCATGGCGTCGAGCGGCAAACGGCACTCACCCACGCGAAAACCCAACTGACTCATCGCCCACTTGATCGGGATCGGACTCGTCGTCGCAAACAAAGCATCAAAGAGCGGGAGGAGCGACGCGTGGATCCGCGCCGCCTCTTCAACGCGACCGCACCGATACGCGTCGAGCATTCGTACGTACTCGCGCGAACACAAATGAGAAGCAACCCCCACGACGCCGTCGGCGCCTAAGGCCAGGCAAGGTAAAAAGAGATGATCGTCTCCGGCCCAGACGATAAACTCGCCGGACCTGCTGCGAAGAATCGAGCCGATCTGCTTGAGGTCACCGCTCGATTCTTTAACTCCTACGATGTTGGAATGCCGGCGCGCGAGCTCCAACAGCGTTTCCGGCAGCATGTTGGCGCCGGTGCGGCCCGGTATGTTGTAGACGACGACGGGGAGCGCCGTGGCCTGCGCGATCGCGCCGAAGTGCGCCAGCATTCCGCTCTGCGTCGGTTTGTTGTAGTAAGGAACGACAGCAAGAATGGCATCGGCGCCGGCCGCCGCGGCGTCTTGCGCGGCCGCAACCGACTCTCGGGTGGAATTCGTTCCGGCGTTGGCAACGACAACCGCGTCGCTTCCGACCGCTTCTTTCACGGCTCTCCACAATGCTACGCGCTCGCGCGCGTCGAGCGTCTGGCCTTCGCCGGTCGAACCGGCGACGACGAGCCCATCGTTTCCGCCTTCGACGAGCCAGCGCGCAAGGCGCTGTCCCTCTTGGAGATCGAGCTCGCCACGTTGGTCGAACGGCGTCACCATCGCCGTAAGGATTGCTCCAAGTCGCGTATTCATGGAACCGGATCTCCTTTGTCGAGCTCGAATTGCTCGTGCACTGCCCTTTCCGCGCGCGTAACGTGGTCGGCCGGCACGAGGATCGAGATCGTTATGTTGCTGTCCGTACAATGAATGATTTCGACGTCGGCCCGAGAGAGCGCATCCACGACGCGATGGACGACGCCGGGCGTGCCACGCATGCCGTTGCCGACGATCGAAAGCTTCGAGCAGCCTTCGCGCACGCGAACGGCGAGATTCAAGTCTCCAAGCAGACGACGGACTTCATTTCCGCGATCGCCTTCAACCACGAACGCGACGCCGGCCTGATTGATGGTGACCTGATCGATCGAAATTTTTTCTGCCGCAAAACGACGAAACATCTCGAGCTCGGTCTCCATCCGGCGTTTCGGCGATTCGATATCCCCGCGAATGATGCGCACCCAGGTGACGCGTCCGGTTGCAGTCACTCCGGTGACCGGGCGGTCCGCATCGGCCCGTTCGTCCACGAAAGTGCCGCGGTCGGAGCGCAAACCCTTCACCGTGTAGCGCGTGGCGGTACGATTCGCATACTCGGCCGCCTTGTGGTGCATCACCGTCGCACCATGATTAGCGAGCTCGGCCATTTCGGCCAGCGATGCACGCTCGATTGTGCGAGCACTGGGAACGCGGCGAGGATCAGCGGTCATCGCGCCGCTGACGTCCGTATAGACGTCCACGCGCTGCGCCTCGAGCGCGTGTCCGATCGCAATCGCGGAGAGGTCGGTTCCACCGCGGCCCAAGGTCGTGATGCTCCCGTCTTCAGTGGCACCTTGGAAGCCGGCGACTACGGGAACGACGTTACGCTCGAGCAGTTCAGTTATTGCGCGCGGTTCGACGCGCAGAATCGTGGCGTCGCCATGACGAGCGTCGGTGACGATGCCGGCCTGTGCGCCCGAGAGCGCAATCGCTTCGACGCCTTCGTCGCAAAGTTCGTCGGCGAAAACGGACGCCGCAATGAGCTCGCCTGCGGCTAAAAGCAGATCGGAGTTCGGGCTGCCGGTGCGCCCATCGATCAGCCTTAGCAATGTGTCGGTGGCATAGGCTTCGGGAGATCGCCCCATCGCCGATACGACCGTCACCGTCGCGAAACCCGCTTCGAGTGTGTCGCGCACGCGACCATAGGCAACCGCACGATCCTCACGCGTCGCAACCGAAGTTCCGCCGAACTTCAAGACGGCGATGCGCGCCCCCTCACGGAGTTTATCCCGAGCCGAATCGATGGGCTCGGGACAGCCTACGTTCATGCAGCGATATATCCCTTGGCGAGGAGCAACTCGAGAATCTGGACGGCATTCGTCGCCGCACCGGTGCGCAACTGGTCGCCGACGCACCACAACGCAAAGTTCCGGCCTTGGTCATCCTCAGCCGCGTCATCCTGACCGCAGCGGGACTCCGCGCGCAGACGCGCGACGTGCACGTCGTCGGTTCCCTCGACCTCGCGAGGCGTCACGATTCCGTCGGGGTGAAAGACGATACCACGCGTGGTCTCGAACGCTCTCGCCAACTCCTGCGTGTTCGTCGCACGCTGCGTTTCAAGAAATACCGCTCCGCTATGCGCCGTTCGCACGGGCACTCGAACTGCGGTGGTACTAACGAGCAGCTCGGGCAAATCGAGCAGCTTGCGCGTCTCGTCGCAAACCTTGCGTTCTTCCCCGCTCCATCCTGACGCGTCAAACGCTCCTATCTGCGGCACGACGTTGCGAGCCAGCCGATGCGGAAAGACCTCCGGTTCCGGTTCAGGATCGCCGCAAGCGATCGCGCGTTCATCCGCGAGAAGCTCCTGGAGTCCCGCGCGGCCTGCACCGCTGGCGGCCTGGTAGGTCGCAACCCGAACGGATCGCAATCCTGCAACGTCGCGAACCGGTCGCAAGGCCGTGCTCAGGATAATCGCGGTGCAGTTCGCGACGGGAAAGAGACGCTGCTCGGCGCGGAGCGATTCTGCGTTTATTTCCGGAACGATCAGCGGCACTCCGTCCCGCATGCGAAAGGTGGCGCTGTTGTCGATGACGATCGAACCCCGAGCTAAGAGAGCCGGCGCGTATCTTTCGCTCGCGTCCTCGCCGCCGGCGAAGAAGACGACGTCGAATCCGCGCAGCCCATCGCTGGATGCGGGGAGCACGTCAATTGGATTGCCACGAAACACAACGGCGCCGGCGCACGCGCGGGAACCAAAGGGACCCAGCTCTCCGATCGGTAGATCGCGTTCTTCGAGTAGTCGCAGAATCGTTTCGCCTACGGCGCCCGTCGCGCCCACGACGGCGACCTTCATGCGCTCACTTCATCCTTCGACCGGTTCAGAATGACCTCGGCAGCGGGGTCGTCCAGAATCGAATCGAGCCCGATCGAAAGGCCCTGGCGATGCACGACGGCGCGAACGGCGGCCAGCATCCCCGCCACGAAAGATTCGCGCGTGAATGAGTCGTGACGTATCGTGAGCAGTTCGCCGGGTCCGCCGAAGAGCACTTCGTGATGTGCGAGCAATCCCGTTAATCGAACGCTGTGAACTGCGGGCGCTTTTCCGGTAACACGCTCGATGCGAGCACTCGTTTCGCGCGCCGTCCCGGAAGGTTTGTCTTTCTTTGCGACATGGTGGAGCTCGACGATCTCGACGTCGGAAAAGAAACGCGCCGCATCTTGCGCGAACCGCATCATCAGCGTCGCGCCGAGCGAGAAGTTCGGAACGATGAGCGCGCCCACCCGACGCTCCTGCGCTAACGCGCCCAACGCGGCGCGATGGTCGTCGCTCCAACCACTCGCCCCAACGACAACGCAGACTCCACGCCCAACGGTCGCGAGAGAGATTTCATAACTCGCGGGTTGCGTACTCAGATCGAGCAGGACGTCGGGCTTGCGGGCAAGCACGCCGTCGAGCGAATCGAAGACCTCGCGCTTCGCATCTGCCGTGCGCGCGAGCCCACAGCAGTATTCGCCCGTTCTTTCCAATGCTTCACGCGCAACCGTGCCCATTCGCCCAAACGCGCCGGCGACCGCAACCCGCAATTTCTGAGCCATCCTTCACCTCAGCCGAGGATGAGGATCAAATCTTTTCGAGAGGCGCGTATTTCAACATGAGCATTTTTTGGCCCACGTTGGGAAAGTCGATCGTTACCAACCCGTCGCCCCCGGCGCCGACGATGCTTTCGATTCGCCCTTCGCCCCACTTAGGATGGCGCACTCGGTCGCCGTCCTTGAGCCCAAGATGCACGCCCGCTCCAGCGGATTCATGGATCGCAACTTCGCGCCAGCGTCCTCCCGCGGGACGCGGCAGCGGCACGCTGTCGCTCTCGAGGACGTGGACGGCCGGTATTTCCTCCAAGAAGCGCGACTTGGGGTACGCATAGGTGTTCCCGAACAGCGCGCGCCGCGCCGCGTACGTTAGGAAGAGACGGTCGATCGCCCGAGTGATTCCCACGTAGGCAAGTCGCCGTTCCTCTTCCAATTCCGCAGGCTCGGTCAGCGTACGGCTGTGCGGAAAAACGCCTTCTTCCAATCCAGTCAAAAATACGCTCGAAAATTCCAGCCCTTTGGCGCTGTGCAACGTCATCAACGTCACGTAGGAGGCGTCTTCCTCGAGTGCATCCAGATCGCTCACGAGCGCGATGTTGGCTAGAAATCCGGCTAGCGATGGCTCTTCATCGCGGGCTTCATACTCACGGGCGACGCCCACGAGTTCGGAGAGATTCTCTAGCCGCGCTCGAGCATCGTGTGAATCCTCGCTTTGAAGCTCGCGAACGTAACCAGACCGCTCCATGATGGCAACGAGAAGATCGGCGATTCCGGCGCTTTCGGCGAATTTGCGTAAGTCCGCAATGAGCTCGGCGAAGCGTTCGAGTTCCTTCAGCTTCTTCGGGACGGCCGCACGCAACAGGTCGTTGCTAAAGATGGCCTCGCCCACGGACATATGCGAAGCGTTGGCCGCCGCAACGAGGGCCGCAAGCGTTTGCTGTCCGATGCCTCGGCGCGGCACGTTGACGATTCGTTTAAAGGCCAGCGCGTCGGATGCGTTGACGATGTACCGCAAATAGGCAACGACGTCTTTGATTTCCGAGCGCGCGTAGAATCCAACGCCTCCGACGACCCGATAAGGAATGCCTTCGGCGAGCAGCGCCTCCTCAAAAACGCGTGACTGCGCGTTGGTACGATAAAGTACGACGAAGTCGCGGTAAGCGGCACCGTCGCGAACCATGCTCTTGACCTTTTCGACAACGTACCGCGCTTCGTCGCGCTCGGTTGCCGCTGGATAGAGCGTGATCGGCTCACCTTCCTGACGGGCGGTGAAAAGTCGCTTCGGCGCGCGAGAGCGGTTATTGGCGACGAGGTCGTTGGCGGCATTGAGAATGCGCCCGGTGCTACGATAGTTTTCCTCGAGCTTGAATGTCTTCGCGCCCGGAAAATCTTCTTCGAAGCGCAGAATCATCCGGTAATCGCTGCCACGCCACGAGTAGATCGACTGATCGTCGTCGCCGACCACCGTGACGTTTCCATGATAGCCTGCTAGCAGCGCGACGAGGCGATATTGAGCGCTATTGACGTCTTGATACTCGTCGACCAAAACGTATTCGAACCGGTGCTGGTACTTCTCGCGCGTATCTTTGTCGCGTTCGAGCAGATCGATCGTGCGAACGATGAGATCGTCGAAATCGAGCGAGTTCGATTCGGCCAAGCGGCGCTGGTATTCGGTATAGACGTTGGCGATGCGCTCGCCGACGAAAGAAGTTTGGCTCTCCGCGTATTGTTCGGGCCAGATCAGTGCATTCTTGGCTTTGTCGATCTCGGCGAGGCAGACCCCGGCCGAGAGATGCCGCTCGTCATAATCGAGATCGTCGAGAATTTCTTTGACAAGCTGACGCTGGTCGTGCTCGTCGATGACGGCAAAGCTGCGCCCGATACCAATGCGCGCTCCGTCGCGGCGCAAGATGCGCACGCACATCGCGTGGAACGTGCCAACCCAAACGTCGCGCGCGACGGGACCGACCATCGCGTGCAAACGCGACTTCATCTCACCGGCTGCTTTGTTCGTGAAGGTAACGGCCAGGATGCGTTCGGGGGCGACGCGTAACTCGCCCAGCAAGTAGGCGATGCGGTGGGTTAGGACTCGTGTTTTACCGCTCCCGGCCCCCGCAAAGATCAAGACAGGGCCATCAGTCTGCGCAACGGCGGCAGATTGCGCGTCGTTGAGGATTTCGGTTTCCAGGAGCATTTATGGCGTTTCGCCGAAGAGCACGTCGTTGCCTGTCGTGCGAGGGGCTTGCGACGCTTGCAGCGCTTTTAGCGAACCGCTCGCAGTACCCGAGCCCGTCGAGCTGCCATCGCATAGGCGGCTGAAAGCAACGCTAGCGTCGATTCGGCGCCCATATTCGTATTGACGGAGTCTTCGGCTAAGCCATCGAAGCATCCGCCGCCATTTGCCATCGTTACGCCGCGCGAGTTCTTGCCGTAGTACCATTCGAATGCGAGCTCCGCAGTGGCAACGTGGCCGCCGTCACCGGTGAGGTCGAAGGCGGCCAGCTCGGCATCGACCATTGCACAGGCTTCCAGCGGCTGTTGCGAGTAGCGGGCACGTCGATCGCCGCGGAAGTACCAGCCGTCATTTCCGATCGGCACGTGGATGCCGTTTTCGATCGTTACACTCTCGTAAAAGGCCAGCGCGGCGAGGCCGGCCTCGCCGTAGCGCGGCTCCTTCAGGCTGTGGCCGGCACGAATCAGCGCTTCGGGCAGGCGCGCGTTGTCGTAGGTCATTCGGTCTTCGAACCACCTCCAGTCGCGGGTGGCGGTCGCCTCGTAAGACGCCAAGATCTCGTCGGCAAGGTAGCGCAGAGCGGCGCTATACTTCGAGTCTTTCAACGCGGCATATGCATGCGCGAAGCCAAGCGCTGCATACGAGCGCGACCGGATATATTCGAGCGAGTCAAGTGACGGCAGCGTGCGATCAAGAAGCCTAGAGCAGACGCGTCGCCAAACCTGGGTCGGCGCATTGGCCACGCCGTAGCCGAGGGCCCAAATCGCGCGGCCGCAACTGTCGTGCGTCCCGACCTCGTCGATCCACCGGCGGTCGTAATCCATGAAATTATGAAAGCGCCCGTCGTCGAGTTGCGCGTGGTGCAAAAAGGATAGATACGTCGAGGCGAACCGCTGGCTCAGTTTGTCCGAAGCTGCAAGACGCAGGTGCGCGAGCACAACCATGAATGCGCGCGCGACGTCGTCGGTGCAGTATCCGGTCTTTCGATTTGGCACGTTCTCGAGCGCGTGTTGAATGACGCCGACGTCGTCGGTGAGCACGGCCAAATAATCGAGCGGAGGCGTGCCCGCACCGGCGCGCGCCTTAGGCAGACGGCACCAATTCGAGCGGCTGGCCGGGGCAAAGCTCGCTAAAGAGCGCGCCGTATTCCGCCGCTACGTGTGGCCAAGTCATCTGCCGGCCGAAGCGATAGGCGCGCCGTTCAGTCGCGCGGCGAAGAGAGGGATCGTCGAGCAGCATGTTCAGCCAGCGCGTAATCGAGGCCGAGTCCCGGAAATCGCACAAGAAACCCCGCCCGTGCGCCAGCAGCTCTTCGGCATAGAGATACGGAGTGGAAACGATTGCCTTGCCGCATCCGACTGCATAGGCGAGCGTACCGCTCACGATCTGTGCCGGGTTAAGGTAGGGCGTCAGATAGATGTCGGTCGCGCTAAGATAACTGACGACCTCATCGAAATCAAGATATTTGTCGACGAGTTGAACATTATAGTGGAGCCCGTAATCTTGCACCATTGCATGTAGCGATTCCCGATACGATTCGCCTTCGCGGCGGCGCACGACCGGATGGGTTTCGCCGAGAATGAGGTAGAGCGTCTCGGGATGACGCTTGACAACGCCGCGCATCGCCTCGATCGCATACTCGAGGCCTTTACCACGGCTGATCAATCCGAAAGTGGAGATTACCGTGCGCTGCCCGATTCCAAACGAGGCTTTGGCAGCGTGCGTGTCTCGAAACGGCACGTCTGGAACTCCGTGATGAATCACCTCGAGCTGCTGCGGATCGATCCCATAGACCTCTTCCAGCAGCCCGCGTCCGGTCTCCGAGAGCACCACGACTTTTGTCGCCTGTTCGCAGAGCGCGCGCGTCACGCGCAGATACGTTTCGTCCGGCTCAGGCAAAACGGTGTGCAACGTCAGTACGACCGGTTTTTCGACCGCGCGGATGAAGTCGACGAGCCACTCGCCGCGCTCGCCGCCGAAGAGTCCAAACTCGTGCTGCACGTTGACGAGTTCCACGGGGTAGGCGTTGACGAACTTTGCGGCCGCTATGTAGCTGCCCCGCTCTTCCTCGGCAATGCGACCGACGACCTCACCGGGATAGCGGCGAACGTGGGCACCGGGCTCGTCAACGGCAATCACGGGGCTCGAAGAATGAAATGCCCGATCATAAGCGTCGACCATGTCCTTAGTGAACGTAGCAATACCGCACTCACGCGGGGGATAGGAACCCAGAAATAAGGCTCGCGGTGGTGGCATGTAAGCGACGGACTCCTCCCCTTTTAGGACCACAGTGTACCCTGTGGCGGATGCGTGATAAACCGAACGTTCCCCCGCTAGCCTGCCACTTCTTCCCTCGGCGCACCTAGACGGGCGCCCGGTTGCAGGATTGCGCCGGGCTCAATCGTGACGTCGTGGCCGATGACACTTCCCCTCGCGACATGAGCCTTCGGACCTATCGTGACGTCGCTTGCAACAATCGCTTCTTCGATGACCGCCCCTGTGCCGACGCTGACGCGCTCCCAAAGCACCGATTCCCTAACGGTGGCATCGGCACCGATGCTGCAGGAGCTCCCCAGTACGACATTTGGCCCCACCTTCGCAGTCACGTCTACGATGACGTCGGCCGCCGCGTGGACCGGCGGAGTAATTCCCGGGTGGTTGCGCAATGCGTCGATCCCATCGCCGTTGACTCCCGGCTCCACGGCGAGCGGCATCGCGCCGCTAAAAACGTCGCGATGGGCCGCGAGATACTGCTCCGGTCTGCCCAAGTCGAGCCAGTAATCAGCGGTGGTGTACGCGTAGAGAGCTCGGCCTGCTGCGATGACTTCCGGAAAAGTCGCGCGCTCAATCGAGACATTGCGGCCAGCGGGAATGAAATCAAGAATCTCGCGTTCCAGCAAATAGGTGCCGGCGTTGATTTCGTTGGTCGGTTCTTGACCTTTCGGCGGCTTTTCGACGAAAGCGGTGATCCGGCCGTCCTCGGCGTGCATGACGCATCCAAACGGCGACGGATCCTTGACCCGAATCAGATGGAGGGTGCCAAGACCGCCTTTGCGCTGGTGATACTCACGCATCGCACCCAGGTCGAGACTGGTAAGCACGTCGCCGTTAAGGACGAAGAATGGGCCGGTGATTTGCGGTTCGACGTTCTTGAGGGCGCCCGCCGTGCCCAGCGGCATCTCCTCGATCGCGTACGTAACCTTCATGCCGAACTTCCTTCCGTCACCGAAGTATTCGACGATCGCTTGCGGCATGTAACCGGCGGCGAGGATTACCTCGCGGATGTCGGCAGCGTAGAGGCGCTCGAGCGTGCGAGCCAAGAAGGGCACGTTCATAATCGGCACCATCGGCTTGGGCGTGCCGTACGTCAGCGGCCGTAGACGCGTCCCCTCTCCACCGACTAGAACGATGGCCTGCACGCAACCTCCTTATATAGTATTTTTGTTCTCCGGCGCCGCGGGGCGTACTTCATACTACCGGCCGCTTGGCCAAGCGTAGAGCCACCCCCGCCGTGTGGCTTAGCCGTTCAATCATTCACCTTCGAGCTGATTCAGGCCGCCTGCTTGGAAAATTCGTATTGAAGGGAAGGGTCAACAGGATACGGCGCCAAGCCACGAATAGGTCATATGAACCATGCGAAGCGTACAAAGACGTCTGCACCTAAAAACCTTCGCATGCATTCGCACGAACTGCGTTCTTTCGTGACGGCCAATGGCGGCCGCAACGCTAGGTTGCTTCGGTTGCAAGGACGAGTCTAAGTCGTGTAGTATTACGTGGCGCCGTCGGTCCGGGGTCGTCTAATGGTAGGACGCATGCCTCTGGAGCATGCTATCGGAGTTCGAATCTCTGCCCCGGAGCCATGGCCCTATCGTCTAGAGGCCTAGGACGCCGCCCTCTCACGGCGGTAACGCGGGTTCGACTCCCGCTGGGGCT
>CAVRDR010000016.1:0-45330 GCA_963719905.1 Vulcanimicrobiota bacterium | reverse complement strand
CAGCGGCCGAGTCGGTGATCGGGCGTCGGCTTACAGCGTGATGTTGAACTGAAGGTAGGCGTTGAACGGGTTGGGCAGGACGAACGCGTTCGTGTCGGCGTAGCCGGGCGTGTACGACTGCTTAAAAGCCGGGTTGAGCGGAACGCCGTTGGCGCCGCGATCGTTGGGCGAAACGCCGTTGTAGAAGTTCGAGACGTAATACGAATAGCCGAACGGCGCGTTGCTGACGTATCCACAGGTGTAACTGTTCGGCGGAAATTGTTTGGTCCAAGGTTCCGACGAGCCGCCGAAGCATTCGTTGATGAGGTTCGCCAAGAGCAGGTTCGCCTTCACGCGCGGGGTCAGCTGATAGAAAGCTGTAGGCTTAAGTTGAGCTGATTTGGCTGCCGGAAGGCGCCGAAAGCGTCGAAGACGCCGGTCTGCGGGTTGGGGATGTAAAGGACTCCGGGGTAGGTTCCGCTTTGCGTTGCGGACAGTCCGCAGGTCGTGTAGTCGGCTTGCAGCGGGTTCTTCGTGTGAATCGGCGAGTTGATAAAACCGGCGGAGTTGCTCGTGCAGGTCCGGGGATCGAGTCCGATCACGTCGGCCGGATTGCCGTACAGCGAGCCTTCGTTGAACGTCAGCGCGGGCGTCGCTGCGAACTTGTTGTGCCGGTAGTTGACGATCGCGCTCAGGACGTTGGGCGATAAATAGGCGAAGTCCAAGCCGACGGGGTACCAGGCGTCGCGACCGAGCAGCGGCTGCGGCGCCATCGAGTAGTACGGATTCCAAATCGGCGGATTGTACTTTGGATTGAGCTGCTTGCAGCCGGGATCGGGGAATATGTTTCCGACGCTTTTATTTTCATAGCATTGGGAGCCGCCGCCGGCTTTGGTGAGCCCATTGAAGTTCGCGATGTCCTGATTGTAAGGATCGATCGGGTTGAGCGACGTGCCTGGGTAATTATTCCACTTTTCCGCGGCATTGGTATACGTGTAGGAGAGCAAGAACGAGAAACCATTTCTGCTGAAATCGCCCTTCGTAAACTCGGTTTCGAATCCATCGACGCGCTCCACACCGGAGTTGAGGCCGCCTGCGAGCCCAAACGGCAGCGCGATGCTATAGACTTGATTGGTCGCGTACCGCAAGTAAGGCGTAACCTTGATCGACATATCGGTGCCTTTGAACCGGCGCTCGTAGGACGCGTCGTAGTTGTCGGAATATTGCACGAGCGCGTTGTGGAGCGGGGTTGTATAACCGTACTGCCAGAAGGCCTGAAACAAGTCGTACGCGAGATTGTTGTCTTTTGCGTTGTATTGAACTTGATACGTCTCCGGCTCTTGCGCGTACCGCCCCGCCGAGAAGCGCAGCACGGTGTCGGGATTTACCGTGTACGTTAGCCCCAAACTCGGCGTGAAGGCGTAATCAGCTATTGAGGGCGGATAGTTGTTGCTCAGCAGCAGGTGCCCGTCTTTGCCGTCCGGATGGACGGTTTGCACGGGATGCGCGGGAATTGAATTATCGATCGGGCAGTTGAAGCCGATAAATGGATTCGCCGGTTTGCCGCTGGCCGGCGGCACCGGAATGAAGTACGGCGCGAGCGTTACCGGATTGTAGCAAAACTCGCGCTGCCCGGCGAGGAACCAAAATTTCTGACCGTCGTTTGAGGTGTTGGCGAGATTGTACTCGTAGATCTCGTCTCGAACTCCGAGATTGATGTTGAGCTTATCGGTCGGATTCCACTGGTCTTGCAGCGCGACCGCGGTGAAGTTCGGCTCGATCGTGTTGACGAAGCCCGAGTTTCCGGTGTATGTGACCTGCCAGTTGGCGCCGGGAACCTTGGGTCCGGGTTCCGGCTGCAAACGTGCCACCGTAAGGTCTGGCCCGATGGGCTGTTGCACGGCGCCGGCTGGCCCTGCTTATAGGTTCTCCGTCGAGGCTTCCGTTCTCCCAGGCGAAGCATTCCTTTCCGTTGGTCAAATTGGTTGCGTCCTCGTAAGGGCGTGTTGTTGAAATTGTCGTTGTTGTAGCGATTTGTCGACGCCGTCACGTAGTTGGCGTCGAGAGTCACTAGATGTTGGGAGTTGAGCTGATCCGCGAAGGTAAATGCTAAGCCGCGCGTGTGCGATTCGAGCTCGTAATCATAGCTGAGCGCACCGAATCCGAAAAACGGCGTACCGTAGCTGAGCGCGCTGGCCTGAAGCCAATCCGAATAAAAAGAATATCCGTATAGTCGGACGTAGGCATTCGATCCTATATTGTGCTGGTATTGCAGTTTGAAGATCGAGGCGTTGTTCCAATACGAGTCACGGTTGTCGGGCGGCACGGCCGAGTATGTTCCGCCGGCGCACTCGCCCGGATATCGGCGGATTTCCCCGTTTTAGGGATCAATGTTCGCGCAGCGGTTTCCAGGCGAGCTGGGCGCGAAATAGGGGACCGGCTTGATTCCGTTGGCGCTCTCGCCAAAATGCGTTCCGCTCGGCCAGGTTACGACATCTGGCCAGACCTCGGGTATTACCGCGTTTTGGTGTACCGGCGTCCAACTGGCTGAGCTGGCAATGACGTTGGGTCCTAGATCGTTCTGCGAGCTGTAGAACTGAGTCTGCAGCGCGGTCACGTTATAGAGTACTTGCACGTCGTCGCGGCCCGCGTCGTGCCGGTGCGGGATGCCGAAATGAAGGTTGATCACGTTTTCGCGGTCGGCGAGGTTCGAGACGCCGAAGGCGTTATAAGCCGGCGTGATCGTTTGGTAGCATCCGGGGTCGTGGCCGAGGCCGCTCTTGGTCAGCGTATTGACGGGCAGCGGAACATATCCCGGTTGTCCCGGATTGAGTTGGAACGGATCGTAAACGGGCGACGCATTTGGTCCGGAGTAGAACTCCCGAACCACTCGGCGGCGTCGTAGTGCAGATAGGATAGACGCCCCCGAAGTAAAGCGGGATCGTGTTGAAGGCAATCGCAGGGTAGCCCCAGACCAAGCCGAGGTTCGATCCGTTGAACTGATCGAGATAGCGGTAATCTTGGTTGTAGCCGCCGATGCCGACGTAATAGGAGAAGAGCCGGTCCGGCGTCGCGCCGCCGGCTTCAACCTGCAAGCTGTGATAGTAGGTAGTCGAGCCAACGCCGCCGCTGACGGTTGCGAATCCAGGATACGTGCCGGTCTTGATGACTTGATTGATGAATCCGGCGAGGCCGGTCGCGCTCTCGCCGGCGGTTCCACCGCCGGTATAGACTTGCAGCTCTTGCTGTCCGAGCGTTCCCGCGGTACCGCCGGGATAGTTATCAAACGAACGGTTGACCGGGACTCCGTCGTACTCGTAACCGATCTGATCGAAGCTGCCGCCGCGAATATAGACGACTTGGTCCCAACCTTGCTGATTTGGCGGCACGAACGTTCCCGGAACGGCTGCGATTGCCGAATAGGCGTTGTTTAAGTTTCCGCCGCCACCGAGTCCCGACGCGGCCTGCGTAACGGTGGAGTTGACCGAATAGACGTCATTCGTCGTACCGGACTTAACGAGGTCCATCGACGAGCGTGCCGTTACGTGCGCGATCGTTTGCAGCGACGGCGCGAGCGTAACGCGCAGCGTCTGCAGCTGATCGGCAAAGACCGAAATACCGGTAAGCGCTGAGGTTTCGAAGCCGCGCTTGGAGACCGAAATCGTATACGTTTCCGGCGCGAGCGAGAGCATGGAGAATCGTCCCGCTGCGTCGGTCGTGACCGTTGCCGTTTGCGATGGACTAACGGCGACGACAAGCGCTCCCGCTATCGGCGCTCTGGTATTCGTGTTGACGACGAGGCCGGTTATCGAGCCGGTGGTTCCTGCACGCGCAGACAGCGTCGCGCAAGCGAGTCCGCACGCCAGCGCAAGGAAACATAACGACCATTTGAACGAGTGCCGCATGCACATCTCCCGAAGTCCACGGTAGGCTTACATGCGTTGAACGTATTCGCGGCCATATTCAGTCTGCCTTTGGCGAGGTGTCGTTCGATACCGGAGGGCTTGCGGTCGAACTCAAGAATTCTACAAGTATGACGGTAATCACCGGACCGCGCACCGTCCGGGCGCCACGCGGCGCGGAAATCTCGTGCTTGGGATGGCCACAAGAAGCGGCCATGCGGATGTTGATGAACAACCTCGACCCCGACGTGGCCGAACGCCCCGACGATCTCGTCGTCTACGGCGGCAACGGCCGAGCCGCGCGCTCGTGGGAGGCTTTCGATGCGATCGTGCGGACGTTGCGGCGCTTGAAAGGCGATGAAACCCTAATCGTGCAGAGCGGAAAGCCGGTCGCGGTGTTCAAGACTCATGCACGCGCACCGCGAGTTCTGATCGCAAACGCGAACCTCGTGCCAAAGTGGGCCGATTGGGACATCTTTCGGCGGCTCGAAGCTCAAGGGCTCACGATGTACGGCCAAATGACGGCGGGATCGTGGATCTACATCGGAACGCAGGGCATCGTACAGGGAACCTACGAGACGTTTGCCGAGCTGGCGCGACAGCACTTCGGCGGATCGCTCGTCGGGCGCGTTACCTTGACCGCCGGCGTGGGGGGCATGGGCGGTGCGCAGCCGCTCGCAATCGCCATGAACGGCGGCGTCTGCCTCGTTGTCGACGTCGATCGAGCTCGCCTGGAACGGCGACGCGAGTTGCGCTACCTCGACCGCGTCGCCGATTCGCGCGAGGAGGCGCTGAGCGAGGTAGAGCGAGCGCGCGGCCTGGGCGAGGCCTTGTCAATCGGATATGAAGGCAATGCGGCGCAAGAATTTGCGCGGCTTTATGAGCTCGGACTTCGTCCTGATGCCGTAACCGACCAAACGTCGGCCCACGACCTTCTCAACGGCTACGTTCCCGCAGGTCTCTCCCTTGCTGAGGCAGCCGAGCTCCGCAAGGTCGATCCGGCGGAGTACGAGCGACGCGCGTTGGAAAGTTGCGCAACCCAGGTAAAGGCGATGGTGCGCTATCTCGACTCAGGCGCGGTCGTCTTCGACTACGGCAACAACATCCGGACGCAGGCGCAACGCGCCGGATTCGAGCGCGCCTTTGCCTTTCCGGGCTTTGTCCCGGCGTTTATTCGTCCGCTCTTTTGCCGCGGCGCAGGCCCATTTCGCTTCGCCGCGCTTTCGGGCGACGAGCGCGACATCGAGCGGTGCGACCAAAGCTCCTTGAGCTCTTTGCCGACGACGACTCGCTAACGCGCTGGATTCGTCTCGCTCGAGAGCGCATTGCATTTCAAGGCCTGCCGGCGCGAATTTGCTGGCTCGGGTACGGCGATCGCGCCAAAGCTGGGCTCGCGCTCAACGAGTTGGTGCGCACCGGTGCGGTGCGAGCACCGATCGTGATCGGTCGCGATCATCTGGACACCGGGAGCGTCGCATCACCTTACCGCGAGACCGAGGCGATGCGGGACGGCAGCGACGCGATCGCCGATTGGCCCATTCTCAACGCCCTGCTCAACACGGCGGCAGGTGCGCATTGGGTAAGCTTCCATCACGGCGGAGGCGTGGGGATTGGGTACAGCTTGCACGCCGGCATGGTTGTCGTTGCGGACGGTACCGACGACGCCCGCGATCGGCTCCGCTGCGTACTTACGACCGATTCGGGGCTGGGCGTCGTGCGCCACGCCGACGCCGGCTACGACCTCGCGATCGAAACGGCCGATGCAAAGGGCATTGATTGGCGTCTTTGATCGTCACCGCGAAGACGATCGTCACCTGCGATACGCAAGCGCCGCAATGCGGAATCGATTTCGACGCCCTCGGCCGCATTGAGAATGGCGCGCTCGTCATTGAAGACGACACGATTTCGGCCATCGAGCGTGACTTCGAGCCCGTCCGGTCCATTGAGGAGAAGGCGTGCGAGCGCATAGATCTGCACGACTGCGTGATCTTTCCCGGCTTCGTCGACGCACACGCCCACCCGTTGTACGCCGGCAATCGGGAAGCAGACTTTACCGCTCGCATCCGCGGCGAGTCTCCGCCGCTGGGAATGCTCTACACCATCGAGCGTACGCGCGAGGCGCTGCTGGATCCGGCTCGATTCTACGAAACCACGATTCGCCCGCGACTTCGCACGATGCTCGCTCACGGAACGACGACCCTCGAGACGAAGACGGGGTACGCGCTGCATAAACCGGGCGAGTCGGCGTTGCTCGATTTGATCGCGCAGCATCGCAACGATCCCGACGTCCCCAGCCTGGTCGCAACTTTTCTTGGTGCGCACGCGCTGCCGCCGGAGTTCACGCGCCAGGAAGCCTTCGTCGATTACTTGATAGACCAAGTCATCCCGGCGGCAGCCTCACACGGGGCGGTCTATGCCGATGCTTTCTGTGAGGTGGGATTCTTTTCGCCGGAGGAGACGCGGCGCTATCTCGACGCTGCTCGTTTGCACGGCATGCGGTTGCGCGTGCATTGTGACGAGATGTCTGGCGGCGGCGCGGCGGCGATGGCGGCAGCCCTCGAAGTGGATGCCGTCGACCACTGCAACTACATTCGGCCGCAGGACGTGCGAGCGATCGCCGAGCGCGGCATCGTGACGGTCGCCTGTCCGGCGACCGTCCTCTATCTCGCGCTTGGGCAGCATGCTCCCGTTCGCGCCCTGCTCGAAGCCGGCGGGCTCGTCGCGCTTGCAAGTGATTACAATCCCGGTACCTCGCCGTGCTTTAACCTACAAACCGTCGCCTTTTTCGGCCGTCAACTCTTCGGGCTTTCTGCCGCCGAGGCGCTCTACGCGGTCACGCGTGCGGCGGCTCATTCGCTGCGCGTCGATGCCGGTCGAATTCGCGTTGGGGCCAAGGCCGATATCGTCGCGCTGCGTATCGGATCCCCCGACGAGTTCGGCTGGCAATTCGGGGGCAACCTCGCAGCGCTCGTCTTGAAGCGCGGCCGGTCAGTCGCGGCGTGACGAGCGAGCTCGTACGCTGTGCGCGGGCAATCGTTTCAGGCGAGCTGCGTCAGGATTACGCTTTCGTCGTGCGCGACGGCAAAATCACCGCGGCCGGCGATTTCGGCGAAGTGCGCGGTCGCGCGCGCGACCTCAGCGCACGCTCCTTCCCGGCGGATCGGCTCGTCGTTCCAGGCTTCATCAACGGGCACAGTCACGCGTACCAAATACTGCTTCGCGGTTGGGCCGACGATTGGCCATTCGCGAAGTGGCGCCGCGACGCGCTCTACCGCGTCGTGCCGCGATTGACGCCAGATGACGTGTACTGGACATTCGTAGCCGCCTTTTCCGAGATGCTCGCCGCCGGCATCACGACCGTCGCGGAGTTCTTCTATCTCAACGGTAGCGGCAACGCGCACGCGGAAGCCGCGATTCGCGCGGCGCGCGACACGGGCATCAGGATCGTTCTCGCACGGACCTGGATGGACGCGCCATACGCTCCCCCGGCTTTTCGCGAAAGCGTCGAAACCGCCGCGAAACGAACGCGCGAGTTGATGGAGCGCCACCCCGAGGCGAATGTATGCGTCGCGCCGCACTCGCTCCATGCCGCATCGCACGACATGATTCGCGCCGCAGCCGCGTTTGCTCGGGATGCCAAGTGTATGCTGCACGTGCACGTCGCCGAAGCGCGGTACGAAGGCGAAGAAACCCTGCGCGATTTTGGTCGCACTCCCTTTGCGCTGCTCGATGAGCTCGGCGCCCTCAACGAGCGAACCGTCGCAATCCATGCGATCTATCTCAGCGATGCCGACTTCGACCTGCTCGCCGCAAGCGGCGCGCGCGTCGTTTCCAATCCTATGACGAATCAATACCTGGGCGACGGAATCTGCGACGTCGCACGCCTGCAGTCGCTGGGCGTCAACATGGGCCTGGGGACCGATGCCGACGTGCGCCCCTCATTGATCGATGAGATGCGCGCGGCAGCGTTGCTGCAAAAAATTCTGCACCTCGACGCTGCGGCGTTACCCGCGTCGCAAGCTTTTGCCCTCGCGACGGCGCAAGGCGCGCGCGCCTTAGGAGTCGCGGGGGGCGATCTCGTCGCCGAATCTCCCGCCGATTACGTCGTGCTCGACGCTTCGAAGATCGATCCATGGTCGTCGCCCGTCAACGCGCTCGTCTATCGCGCCGAAGATGCATGGGTGCAAGCGACGTTCGTGGACGGACGACGCGTCTACGTGGGCGAGCCTTCGGCGCTTGCGCGACGTGCGCGCGAGTCGACCGCGACGATTGCGGAGCGCGTTTCTGTTTAGCCCGGGGTGGGGAAAGGCGAGTGCATGAGTAAGCGGACGGTCGCGCTGGCGACGATTATCCTTATTGGCATCGACCTCTTGCGGCGGCGGCAAGTCGAGCGGCACCGGCTCGCCTCAGCCCAGCGCTGGGGCGTCGGCGGCGGCCCTGAACTGCGGGGCCAAGCCCCCGGTCTGGGTCATCGGAGGGGTGAAGGCCTACCTGGTGTCGGGCGACCGGCACTACGGCAAGACGAAGTACGGGCGCTACGTATGCTTGTCAGAAGCTCGGGCCGAGGGCTTGCACCCGGCCCGCCATCCCTTCCGACACCGGCACAAGAAACAATCCACCGAATAAACCGCGGCGGGGGTGCGTGCAAGCACTTGCATTCAGAGCTTTTCGATGGTAGACTCTGCGTGCAAGTACCCACTTGCAGCTCGCACATATGAACGTTTTTGCTGGTTTCGGGGGCCGCGCGGTTGCGCTTGCGGGGGTTATGGCCCTCCCCACTCTTGGCATTGGGCCGCGCCGGAGACGGGGTCCCCTCTCTGCCGGACGCCCGCACCGTTATCCAGCGGATGGCCGAACGCAATCCAGGCTTGAGATCCTACCGCGCGCGGGTGCACGTGAACATCCGATTGTTCAGCTTTCCTTTCTTTGCGCCCAAGCTCGACGGCACGTCGTACTTCAAGCGTCCTGATTATTACGTCGTCGTTTTCGACCGGATGCCGAGTTATGCGCGCGGCTTTCAAAGACTCTTCGACGACGTCGGAAATCCCCGAGCATGGGAGAAGGACCAGAACGTTGCGGTCAACGGAACGGCGTGGCTCGACGGGCGCCCGACGATCGTTCTACGGATGACCAAGAAGATTCACAGCGACATCCTGGACCACACCCTTGTATACGTCGATCCTTTCGATTATTCGCTCGTCCAAATGGAGTGGTACTATACCAGCGGCGGGAAGATCACCATGTCTCAGCAATACCGGATGCAGGGCAGCTATTCGGTGCTCTCGGAGCAGCATGCGACCATCGATATTCCGCACGTTCGAGCCGTGGCAGACGCTTCGTATGGAACGTATGAAACGAACGTTCTCATCGGAGCCGGGAACGAAATGCCGTGATAGAAACGCGCAAGGTTTTCGAAGGCGGCCGATCTGCGTCTCCAGAGGAGACGCGGGAGCGAATTCTCACCGCGACGCGCGAGGTAATTGGACGCAAGGGTAAGCGCGGCGCGACGACACGCGAGATCGCCGACGTTGCGGGCGTGAACGAAGCGACGCTCTTTCGGCACTTCGGAACGAAGGAAGCACTCCTGGTAGCGTGCGCACAGCATTTTTGCGGCTATCTCGAGCTTGCGGGAGTCGCTGCGCAACTCACCGGCTCGCTCGCCGAGGATCTCCTCGTCGTTGCCCGCGTCATGTTCGCTCGCTTCGAATCCTTGCAGGATATGATCCGCTGGTCGCTCGTCGAGCAGGACTACGAAAAGGACATTTTCGCCGAAACCGCGTGGCAGCCGCAGCTCGCCATCCTCGCGGTGTTGACCGAGTTCATGCGGCGCCGGATCGCATCCGGCGAGCTGGTGGGCGATGCGGAAAAACTCGCAATGGTCTTTTTGGGAGTTGTGTTCATGCACGCGCTCGGCCGAAAGAAGTTTCCCGACTCGGTGCTTCACCGCGGTGATCCCGATGCGGCGCTTCGCTTTTATATCGATGTTTTTCTCAACGGAGTAAGGAAGTCGTAATGGACACGCGAGAGTCAAATCAGCAAAAAACCGTGGCAGAGCCGAAGGCGAACGGCCCGGGCAGAACTGCGTCGGAGCGCCCCTGGACCGGTCGACGCCCAGGAACCGCGCGCGCGGCCGCGCAGGCGCATCTTCTTTTTGATCGGCGCGGCGATCGTCGTCGTCCTCGCACTGATTTGGGGATTGCCGTGGCTGAATTTCATGCTCGCACATGAGGGCACGGACGATGCGCACGTCGGCGCCGACGAAGTAGCCGTTACGAGCAAGATTCCCGAACGCATCGATCGGATCTTGGTCGATACCAATCAGCCCGTGCGCCGTGGACAGCTCTTGATCGTGCTCGACAATAAAGACGAGCTCGCAAAACTTCGGCAGGCTCAGGCTCAATACGATCTTGCCGCCGCGAACCAGCGGGCAACGACGGAACAAGGCCAAGGCGGCGTCTCGCAGGCTAGCGGCGCGATTGAAAATGTAGAGGCGCAGGTACCGGTGGCGCAGGATGTCGTCGCACAAGCGAACGCGCAACTGCGCGCAGCGCAAGCGCAAGTTCCGGCGGCACAGCAAGCTTACGATAAAGCGCAGGCCGATCTCAATCGAGCGTCATCGCTCGTGAGCACGGGCGACGTTGCTTCGCAGCAACTCGATGCGGCACGCGCCCAAGCAGCCGGCGCATCGGCTCAGTTGCGCGCGGCACAAGACCAAATCAGCGTCGCGCGCGCAAACGTAGCCGCCGCGCAAGGCCGCGTCCAGGCCGCCAACGCCGGCGTGTCGGAGGCGTCGGGCGCGATGATTACCGCCCAAGGGAAGCTTACCCAAGCGTCCGATCCCAGCCAAGTGGAGGCCGCAGCAGCACAACTCTATCTCGCCAAGCAGAATCTCAATTACACTCACATCTACTCGCCGACCAATGGATATGTCGGCGAGAAAAGCGCCGAAGTCGGGCAAACGGTCGGTGCGGGAATGACGCTCATGACGATCGTCCCCCATCGCGTTTACATCACCGCAAACTATAAAGAGACGCAGATGGGCCGGATGCGCGTAGGACAACCGGTCGACATCCACGTCGACGCCTACAAAGGGGTGACGTTTCACGGGCACGTCGCTTCGATCAATCCAGCTTCGGAAAACACCTACGCGTTGGTGCCCGCTCAGAACGCGAGCGGAAACTTCGTGAAGGTAACGCAGCGCATTCCGGTGCGGATCTTGGTAGACAACCCACCGCGCCGACCTGCCGCTGCGGCCTGGAATGAGCGTCGAAACCTACGTCAGAGTGAAATAACTCACTCTTGGCATACTGAGCGAAGTCGAAGCATGTTCGGCAGGTATGAAAGCGCGGTCGTCGAGCACGGCGCGCGCAGGGTGATCATCAGCATTGCGGTGATAACCGCGACGCTGCTCGAGATCATCGACGTAACGATCGTGAACGTCTCTTTGCCGAACATTCAAGGCAACTTCGGCGTCGGCGTGGATTTGGGGGCATGGGTCGTTACGGCATATCTCATTGCCAACGTCGTAGTGATTCCGCTCAATCCGTGGTTTGCGGCGCGTTTCGGGCGCCGCCAATATTTCTTTACCTCGATCGTCATCTTCACCGCCGCGTCGCTTATGTGCGGGCTTTCCAACAGCTTAGGTCAGCTCGTATTCTGGCGATTGATTCAGGGACTGGGCGGCGGCGGCCTCATCTCAACCTCGCAGGCTATCCTGCGCGACACGTACGGCATGAAAGAGCAAGGGAAGGCGCAGGGCGTCTTCGCGATGGGCGTCATCGTCGGGCCTGCCCTCGGGCCGGTGATCGGCGGTTGGATCACCGATAACTGGAACTGGCACTGGATCTTTTTCATCAATATTCCGATCGGCATCATCGCCGCGACGTTAATCTGGAACTTTCTGCGTAATCCGGCTCGACCGCAATACCGCCGGCTCGATTGGATCGGCTTGATCCTGATGTGCATTGGCTTGGGCTCGATGCAGTTCGTGCTCGAAAACGGCCAGCAGTACGATTGGTATGACGACGCGCGGATTCGCTGGTTCACGTTCTTTTCGATCAGCGGTCTGGCGGCGTTTGTTTGGTGGACGCTTCGCTCGACGATCCCCGTCGTCGACCTGCGGGTCTTGCGCCTTCGCCAAGTGGCCGCCGGCAGCATACTCGGCGCAGTGCTCGGCGTGAGTCTTTACGGCTCCATCATCATTCTGCCGCAGTATCTGATCAACTCGCTCGGGTTTACGGCAACCCTCTCCGGAGCTACGGTCATGATTCGTGCCGGCGCCGTCCTGCTCTTCACGCCGCTTACGGCGATTTTAACGCAGCGCGGGCTCGTCGACGCGCGTCTCCAGGCGGCGATCGGCTTCGTTTTGCTGGCGCTCTCGAATTGGCTGCTGGCGAACATCACGACGCCACTCTCGGATTTCCATAGTTTGATTTTTCCGTTGGTGCTCAGCGGCATCGGTCTCGCGCAGATCTTCGTGCCGCTCTCGGTCGCCGTTATTGGAAGCGTGCCCGATAAAGAAGTGCCCTCGACCGCGGCCTTCTTTAATCTTTCGCGGCAGATCGGTGGTAGCGTTGCCGCCGCCGTCTTGATCACGCTTCTCGTGCGAGGCTTCACCATACATCAGACGGAGCTTGCCGGAACGCAAACGCTCGGGCACCCTCCCACCCAGCAGTACGTGGTGGCGCAGGGCGGCCTACAGAATCGAGTTGCCATGCAGCGCCTGGCAGTTCTGGTCGAATCCCAATCGGCCGTGCAATCCTATGCCGATACCTCGCGATGGACGGCGGTGATCACGCTCGGTCTCGCGCCGCTCGTACTTTTGCTGCGTCGGCCGCGAATCGGGATGGCGGTGAGCGAATGAAGACTCGGCAAACGCGGGCGCTTTCGATCTTCGTTGCACTCGCGGCGCTCGCAATGGCAGCTTTGCCGCTGCAGCGCACATCCGCGCAACTCGACGAGCGCGCTCCGAGCAGCGCGGCGATTCCAACGGCGATTCCGACCCTAATCTTGCCGCCCGTTCCCAGCGTCGCGCCCGGCTATCGCGCGCCGCAAGCGGCACCGAGCGCAGCACGAATCATCGGCGTCACGCAGCAACCGTTTGTCGGCATCTCACTGCAGGATGCGATTGCCATGGCGCTCGTCAAGAATCCCGACCTCGCGATCTCCGCTTCGAATTTCCGGATCGCGCGTTATAACATCGTGCAAGCCAGAGGCGCCTACGACGTCGCGCTGCACTTGCAGCCGCAGTCGAACTTCTCGGTGAATCCTCCCCAGAGCTTCCTCGCCGAGGGTCCGGGTGAATTGAGCGTACAGTACCCAGGGATTAATCCGACTACGGGTCCGGGAAACGTCATCCAGCATCAATCGGCGTTTGCGTACGGCGTCGGCGGACAGACGGAGAACGGCACGAGTTATCAGGCCGGCATCCAGCAGGTTCGCACCTATAACAACACGGTTTTCAACGCGTACAACCCGATCTATCTCGCCGGACTGAACCTCGCCGTCAACCAGCCGCTGCTCAAGAACGCCGGCATGAACGCCACGAAACGCCAGTTGAAGCTTGCCTTGATCAACGCCGATGCGGGTACGGCACAAACGCTCATCGACGCGTCTACCGCGATTTCTCAAGTCGAGAACACCTACTGGGATTTGGTAGCCGGCTGGCGTAACGTGGTCATTCAAGAGGAAGCGCTGCGAGAAGCCGTCGCGCAACAGCAGAGCAACATTCGTCTCGCGAGCCGCGGCGCCGCTCCGCCTATCGAGGCCATCGAGTCGGAGACGCAAGTGGCGAACTTTCAAACCGACGTCTACTTGGCGCTGCAGAACGTTGCGCGGCTTCAGAACCAACTCAAGAACCTGGTGGCCGCCAATGCCGGCGACCCCGTTTGGGGAGCGAACCTCGTTCCCTCGACTTCGGTCGAGCAGCTTCCTACCGCAAACGATCTTTCCACCGTCGTTGCCGAGGCGCAGGCAAATCGGCCGGAGGTTCGTCAAGCCCTCGATAGACGGCTCGCCTCCGACGTCGACGTGGTTTTCGCAAAAAATCAGTCGCTGCCTCAGGCAGATCTGCAGGGGCAGTATCGAGAGCAACGGATTCGCCGGAATCGTTACCCCGGTTCCTAAAGCTATTCGACGACTTTTGCACGGGTCGTCATAAACGGCGGATCTGGTCCGGCGGCCTGCCCAACGCCACCGCCCAATACGCAAGGCTCGATGCCGTGGGCCTATCATAACCTGTGGGCCGGCTATTTTCCCACCTTCAACATCGCGTTGATCGTCGGCTACCCAATTCAAGGCCATTTTGCGCGCGGTCTGCGAGGCCTTGCGAGCGAGGAGGCGACGCAGGCAAAGATTTTGATGCAGGGCGTGCAGGAGCGCATCGGCGCCGAAGCCCGCAACGCGCTGCAAAGTTATCAGTCGGCCTTGTCAAAGCTCAGCGCCGGGCGCCAAGCTCGCGAATCCGCCGAATCGGTTTATGCGAGCGAGCTTCGCAAGTTCCACAACGGCGAATCGACGACGTTCCTGGTCTTGCAGCGTCAGGTCGAGCTCGCCCAGGCACGTGGAAGCGAACTGCAGGCTCAGACGCAGCTTGATCAGGCCGTGGTCGAGCTTCAGCGCGTCGAGGGCACGATTCTGCGCATCAACGGCGTCAACGTTGAAACGTTGGGAAGTCAGACGCTGGCGCACTAGGCCGAGAAGCGTGAAGATACCAAGGATTACCACCACCTTTGCGATCGCGGCCATCGCGCTGGCAGCATTGCCCGTACAACGCAGTGTGGCGCAGCCCAACGATTCGCTGCCTTCCCGTGCGGTGCTGCCAACGCAGATTCCGTCGCCGCAGTTGCCTGTGGCGCCTAGCGTCGCACCCGGTTACCGCGCGCCGCAAAGCGCGCCGAGTGCCGCGCAAATCATCGGCGTGACGCAGCAGCCCTTCGTCGGCATCGCGCTGCAGGACGCGATCGCCATGGCCCTTCTCAAGAATCCAAACCTTGCGGTGTCGGCGTCGAACGTCAGGATCGCGCGCTATACGATCGTCGAGGTCAAGGGCGCGTACGACGTGCAGCTCCAGCTCAAGCCGTCGTCGAATTTCTCCGTCCAGCCGCCGCAAAACGGCTTCGAAGCCGGGCCCGGAACGTTGGGCCGATACACTCCCACTCCGGGGCCCGGACCGCACGCCGAGCGTTATCTATACGACTGGACCCGGCAACATCATTCAGCACGAATCCGCCTTCCAGTACGGCATCGGCGGCCAAACCGAGAACGGCATGACGTATCAGGCCGGCATACAGCAGAGCCGGACATATAACAATACGGTTTTCAACGCGTACAATCCGTACTACATCGCGACGTTGAACCTCGCGGTCACCCAGCCGTTGCTTAGGAACGCCGGCATGAATGCAACGAAGCGGCAATTGAAACTGGCTTTCGTCAATGCCGATGCCTCCGCCGCTCAGGCGATGATCGACGCTTCGACTACGATCTCAGAGGTAGAAGATGCGTATTGGAATCTGGTGGCTGCTTGGCGCAACGTTGCGATCCAAGAAGAGGCGCTAAGGGAGGCGATTGCGCAGCAGCAGAGCAACGTCCGCCTCGCGCGACGCGGCGCGGCCGCTCCAGCAGACGCGGTCGAGTCGCAGACCCAAGTCTCCAACTTTCAAAACGACGTCTTCTCGGCGTTGCAAACGGTTTCGCAACTTCAGGTCCAGCTCAAGAGCCTGGTCCTCGCCGATCCCGGCGATCCGACCTGGACAGCCAACCTCGTTCCCTCCACTTCGGTCGAGCAGCTTCCGGCTGCAGGCGATTTGGCGGAAATTATTTCCGAAGCGCGCTTGAATCGTCCCGAAGTGCGCCAGGCGCAGGAGAAGCGCTTCGCCGCCGAGATCGACCGCGTCTTCGCGGCAAATCAATCGCTGCCTCAGGCCGACCTTCAGGTGCAGTATCTCAGCAACGGTTTTGCCGGCATCCTTACACCCGATTCCGGCATTTTTGCTCGGCGAATGCAGTAGCGTTTCGATCGTTTGACAACATGTCCGACACCGCCCCCGAACACTCAAGGCAAGATGGCTTGGGCGTACCACAACTTGTGGGCTGCGTACTTTCCAACTTTCAACACCGCGCTCGTGGTGAGTTACCCGATCCAAGGCAACCTTGCGCGCGGGATGCGGGGCGTGGCAAGCGAGGAAGAGACGCAAGCCAGGCTCTTGATGCAGGACGTGGTGGAACGTATCGGTGCGCAAGCGCGCAACGCGCTTCAAAGTTATCAATCGGCTCTGGCAAACCTCAACGCGGCCCGCAAGTCGCGCGAGGCCGCCGAAGCCGTCTACGCCAGCGAAGTTCGCCGGTTCCATAACGGCGAGTCGACGACGTTCCTCGTGCTCCAGCGCCAAGTTCAGCTTGCGCAGGGGCGCGGGTTGGAACTCCGGGCGCAAACGCAGCTCAACCAATCGGTGGTCGAGCTGCAGCGCGTTGACGGAACCATCCTTTCCAAGAACGGCGTCAACCTCCAGACGCTCGGCACCCGGACGCTCGGGCATTAAGATGGCTTATCTAAGGACGCGCGCAGTTCCAGCCGCCGTCGCACTCGCGGCGCTCGTGCTCGCAACGTGGCCGGTCGAACGCACCTCCGCTCAAAGCGACGATGCCCTTCCGCAACGCGCGACGCTTCCGACGCCGATTCCAACGCCGAGCTTGGGCGCCGTGCCAACCATCGCTTCAGGATATCGAGCGCCGGAGGCCGAGCCGAGCAACCCGGGAATCATCGGCGTTACCGAGAGGCCTTTCGTTGGAATCTCACTCCAAGATGCGGTCGCGATGGCGCTGCTAAAGAATCCGAACTTGGCGGTTTCCGCTTCCAATGTCAGAATCGCGCGCTACCGCGTCGTTCAGGCCAAAGCCAACTTCGACGTTCAGCTCCACGTCGAGCCCTCGACCAACTTCTCAGTAACCCCGCCTGAAAATCTGTTTTTTGCGGGTCCGGGAATCGGCGGATCCGGCTACACTTGCACCAACCCGATCACGGGATTTCCCTTCCCTTGCTCGACGACCGGTCCCGGCAATATCATCCAACATCAGTACTCTTTTCAATCCGGAGTCACCGGTCAGACCGTCAATGGCCTGCAGTGGGGAGCCGGCATCACGCAAACTCGAACGTACAATAATCTCATCATCAATACGTTCAATCCCTACTACCAAGCGACGCTGGACCTCTCTGTGACGCAACCGCTACTGAAAAACGCCGGGATGAACGACGTGAAGCATCAGTTGAAGCTCGCGATGATTGGCGCCGACTCCGATGCGGCGCAGGCGCTCGTCGATGCGTCGAATACCCTCGCGCAGGTCGAAAACGCCTATTGGGATCTCGTCGCCGCCTGGCGCAACGTCGCGATACAAGAAGACGCGCTTAACGAGGCCGTGGTACAGCAGCGTAGCGTCACGCGTTTGGCCAAACGCGGTGCCGCCGCGCCGATTACCGCGGTCGAGACGCAGACGCAAGTTGCCAACTTCCAGTCGCAGGTCTTTTCAGCGCTGCAGGCGGTCTCGGAGCTGCAGACTCAGCTCAAAAGTCTGATCGTTGCCGATCCCGCCGATCCGATGTGGAGCGCAAACTTGGTTCCATCATCGCCGGTGCGGGAGTTGCCAAGCCCCGGCGACCTCGCGGCGGTCGTCGCGCTGGCGGAGAACGAGCGTCCCGAGGTCCGGCAAGTGATCGACCAGCGCCGAGTGGCGAACCTTGACATGTCCTACGCCAAGAATCAAGCGCTTCCCCAGGCAGACGTGGTCGTCCAGTACTTCAGTAACGGCTTTGCGGGCCTTTTGGCGCCCGTTCCTAACTTCGAGGCGGCAGGATGCGCTCTTCCGACCACCGGCCCTCTTTGTCCGACGCCCCCGCCCCAGTCGCAAGGCAACGCCACGAAGGCGTTCCACAATTTGTGGACGGGCGCGTATCCGGAGTTCAACATCGCGTTCGTCGTCAACATCCCGCTGGAGAACAATGTCGCGCGCGGACTCAAGCAGATCGCAAGTCAAGAGCAAGATCAAGCCGAAATTCAGCGAGCGGGACTCGACCAGCGTATCGAAAGCGAGGCGCGCGATGCACTGCAGACCTATCAATCGGCGCTTTCGCGCCTCTCGTCTGCGAGTCGGGCCCGCTTCGCAGCGGAAGCTGTCTACGCTAGCGAAGTTCGGAAGTTCCACAACGGCGAGTCGACAACGTTCTTAGTTTTGCAGCGCCAGGTCGAGCTGGCACAAGCGCGGGGTCAAGAACTTCAAGCGCAAAGCGACCTCAACAAGGCCGTCGTCGAGCTACAGCGCGTCGAGGGCACGATTCTTACCGACAACGGCGTGAACGTGCAAACCCTCGGTTCCAAAGCGCTCGCGACCGCCCGGCCATAAGCAGATGTCATCCTGAGCCCTTCGGCTCGCTTCGCTCGCTCAGGACAGGCGCTGTCGAAGGACGGCCGGTTGAGAACGTTCGCGTTCGCCAGCGAACTCGTCGGCCCAAGAAGCTTGCGGCCCAAACGGCGAGGCTCAAGAAATCGCGCATGGGGATGAGCCAGAGGTCGCCCCGGCGTCCGGCGCCCAACGCCGCGCCGGCAAGGTAGTGGAGTCCAACGCGCAAGACGACGACGATGCCGAGCAGCGGTAAACCCCAAGCGAGATTTCCCGAAACCGCAAGATAGAGCACGGCAAGCGGCAACGCATAGATCAAAAACGAGAAGGCATAGCCGGCCGGCGCAAGGGCGAAGTTCGTGCGCGCCCAGCGCAGCTCGTGCGACCAGAGTGCGGGAAGCGACGCTTCGGGAATCGTCGTTCCCACGACGTAACGCGAGAGCTCGACTTCGAATTGGTGCTTCGTGACCAGCTCGCCCAGCGCGTGGTCGTCGGCAAGAACGCCGCCCACTGCACGAAGGCCACCGATTTCCTCCAGGAGGCGCCGACGTACCGCCATCGTCGCGCCCAGGCAGAATCGAAGCTCACCCAGCATCGTGGCAACGAGAACCGAGGGGATGAAAACGTCCTCGATCTGCAGCGCGCCCAAGCGGGAGACGAGGCTCTCGGTAGGGATTCCGCGGTAGAGACACGTCGTCGCACCGACTCGTTGCGTCGCAAACGAAGCAGCGAGTGCGCGCAAATAATTGCGGCCTACTCGTATATCGCTATCGGCCACGACGACGATTTCGCCATGCGGCTCCGCACCGGGTTTGGCGAGGTTGGCGATCTTCGGATTGGTCATCGTGGGAGTTTCGCCAATTGCGACACGTGCGCGCGAGGGAAACTCAGCAGCGACCTTTTCGACAATGGTGCGGGCAGGATCGCGGTCTGAATGAATGCAGAAGATTATTTCGTAGAACGCCTCGTATTCTTGGTCGCAAAACGATCTGAGGTTTTCGTAAAGATTGAGTTCGAGGCCGGCAATGGGTTTGAGAACGGTTATGCTCGGCAGAAACTCCGACGCGAACTCGAGCGGGCGGTACGCAAAGAGCCCAAGTCGCAAATTCGCGATCACCAAGTAGCACGCGCTCGCAACCGCGATGATGAATAGAGCGAGCGTCAACGCCTCCGTCATCGATAGGCTCAGGATGCCACAAAGCGCGATAGTTCGCCGTACGTCACGCTTTCGATCTGATTTTTCGCAATTGCGTCGCGTACTCGCGCGCTCGTGAGCGCCGCGAGCTCATCGGTCCAACGAAATCGCTCGGCGCCCTTATCCGCGCCCTTGAACGGCGCCGTAGCCGGGTGGAAGAAGACCTCGGTGACGCCATCGGGGAGCTTTCCGAGGATTTGCAAAACGCGCGCTTCCGTCAGTGCGCCGGCGTCGTTGACGCCAAACGCATAATCGTTGTGAACGAGGCCGGCTCGCCGAGCGCGCGAACGCATGAGTGCGACCCACGGCTCGATCGTGCGGGTCCGCCCGAACGGCTCGCGGGGAATGCGCACGGCGCGCAGCCCATGCTCGCGCCCAATCTCCAAAATCAACTCAAAAACGGTTGGATGAACGTGCATGTGCGACTGGGCGTCAGCGTGGTCGAGGGGCAGAGCGGTTGCCGCAAACCGCTCGAACTGCGCTCGAATCTCTGCAGCCAACTGGGCGCGTACGCCGCGGCGCAAGAAGAAACGAAATCCAGCCCGCACCAAGTCGACCAGAAACTCTCCGCGCTCATCGACCAAATCCGGAATGCGATCCGCCGGAAGGACCGGATGGCCGTTGACCAATACGACGTGCAACCCAATCGCAAGTCCCGGCAATCGGCGAGCCCGATCGATTGCATCCTGGGCGGCCGGCGCGCCTACCATGAGACTTGCTGCCCGTAAGACTCCGGTGCGATAAGCGAGTTCAACGGCTTCGTTAACTTCGGGCGCGGCTCCGAAATCGTCGGCGTTGAGGATGAGCCGCTTCACTTAGTCGATCAGTGCGCTTTCTCTTTGAGCATGCCCGCGGCGAGCTCGTCAACGAACCACAGGAGGCGCTTAGAGACCGGCTGGACGATCTGCGCGGGGTATTTGACGGGATCGATGGGTCCTTGGTAGACGGCCGCAAGGATCTGCGCTTTGGCAGCGCCTTCGACGGCGAAGACAACGGTGCGGGCAAGATTAATGACCTTTGGTGTCATGGTTACGCGCCACATCATTTGGGATTGCGCGTAAACGGCGCGCACGAGCGAATCGTCGTCGGTATCCGGCGGCGTTCCCGGAAAGAGCGAAGCGGTGTGGCCGTCCAGCCCCAGACCAAGCATCATGAGGTCGAGCCGAGGCGCATCGCCGAGATCGGCGCGCAGAATCGACGCGTATTCGTTCGCTGCCTGTCCGGGATCCGCCTCACCGCGGATTCGGTGAACGTTGGCGTGCGGGATTCCGACGGCGTCTAAGAATGTTTCCTGCGCCATTCGGTAGTTCGACTGTTCGTCGTTCGGCGGGACGCATCGCTCGTCGCCGAAATAAATGAAGACGTCGCTCCACGAAAGCTCGTCCCGTAACGGTTCCTGCCCCAGGAGCTCGTATGCAGCGCGTGGCGTATTGCCGCCCGAAAGCGCAACCCGAAAAGCGCCGCGCTCCGCCGCAGCCATTCGGCCGGTGGCAATGAAAAGTTCGGCCACCGCTCGCGCGACCGCCTGCGAATCTCGATAGACGTGCAGCTCCCCTCGAGCCGGCATCGCTACCCCTTTCTTTGGGCGAGTATCGCGCCAGCGGCGGCAAGCGCGGCGCGAAAGATTTGGTCGTTATGGCCCCACAGAATGGCGCGCTCGACGAGCGCGGCGATGCCGGGATTGGTGATCGCACGGTAGCGGGGATCATGTTTGCTGGATCCGCTCGCGCTCAAGAGGATCGTTTCCTGCGCCCCGTCAACCTCGGCGAGGAAAGTAGAGCGCGAGGAGCGCAGCGCGATTCGTGCGATCCGTCGCGGCTCTCCCTCGCGCCGCACTTCGAACACCACCCGCTTGCCGAATTGGTTGAGCAACGCGTCGGCGGCGCACGGAGTCCATTGCAGACGGCTCGCCAACCAGCCCAGGAGATAAAAGGCTTCCGGTTCCGAACCGCAGCCAATTTCGACGCGTTGCAGATCGCGAAGCTCCGCGGCGGCCGCACCGTCGAAGAAGATCGCGACGCACTCTTGCCACGGAGCGAGTCGCAGATAGGCGATGTCCGCAAGCGAGTTTTCAGGATGCTCTTCGACGTAATCCACAAGCTCGCAGAGCGCCTCGTGACCGGTATCGAGCAGAGAACTGTTGTAGACGACCATCTGTGCGTTCTCGCTCAGCATCGCAAAGCGCGCATCGTTACCGATACCGTGGGCGATCCAGAGGAGCACGACGGGCGCTTCGGAAAGGCGCAACGTGCCCACTGCCGACCGCAGCACTTCGGGACCGCTTTCTTTAACCCCCAGTTCGACCCAATCGCAGCCGTCTACCCGGTACATGCTATCGCTTTGCGTGCCGTCAAGCACGATCACGCGGGACGGGTGCTTCGTCGCGAGCATCCGAATGCGTTCGCGGGCCAGCTCGCCGATCGCCGGGTTTTCGAAGAAGACGACGACCGTCATCGTCGCGACGCTCGCTTCGCAGCCGCGCTCGCGGTACGACTCCGTCAACTCGTCGAGTATCGAGCCTAGATTCACGCTCACAGGTGGCGCCAGTCGGCGAAGAGGTTTTTGGCGCTCTCGGGTCCTTGGCTTCCGGCCGCATAGTTCGGAAACGAAAAGTCTTTCGTGTTCCTCCAGACATCAAGAATAGGCGTGACGATCTCCCAGGCGCGCTCGACGGCATCCCAGCGCGTAAAGAGCGTCTGATCGCCGAGCATCGCATCCCCGATGAGCCGTTCGTATGCGGGAGGAGATTGCACACCGAAGCCGCTGCCGTAGTTGAAATCCATGTAGACGCTGCGCACGTGATCTTTTGGGCCGGGCACCTTCGCTTCGAATCGCATCGAAATGCCTTCGTCGGGCTCGATTTTGATCACGAGCACGTTCGATTCGATTTGATCGGTCGACTCACCATAGAATCGGTGCGGGATCGGTCTGAACGTGACCGCGATCTCGGAGACCTTACGCGGCAAACGCTTTCCGGAGCGGAGGTAAAACGGAACGCCCGCCCAGCGCCAGTTCTCGACGAAGAGCTTTACCGCCGCGAAGGTCTCCGTGTTGGAGTCGGGCGAGACGTCCTGTTCCTGCCGGTAGCCCTTGACTGGGCGTCCATCGATCGTTCCCGGGCCGTACTGCCCGCGAGCCGACATCGACCACACCCCGGCGTGCGCCGGCGGCTCGATGGCCGAGAGCACTTTGTACTTCTCATTACGAATGTCGTCGGCGCCCGAACTGATCGGCGCTTCCATCGCGACGAGCGCGAGCAAGTTCATGTCGTGGTTTTGAATCATGTCGCGCAGCGCGCCGGCATGGTCATAGTAACCGCCGCGTTCTTCCACGCCCAGCGACTCAGCCGACGTGATCTGCACGTGCTGCACGTAGTTGCGATTCCAAATCGGCTCAAAGATCGTATTTGCAAAACGTAGCGCGATGATGTCTTGCACCGGTTCTTTACCGAGGTAGTGGTCGATGCGATAGATCTCATTCTCCGGGAAGACCGCCTCGATCGTACGCTGCAGTGCGCGCGCCGATTCCAAGTCGGTGCCGAAGGGTTTCTCAACGATGATCCGCGTCCAACCTTGAGCATCCTTATCGAGGCCGGCTAACTTGAGGTGTTTGATGATCTCGGGGAAGACCGGCGGGGGCGTTGAGAGATAGAAGAGGTGATTACCGGCAGTTCCGAAGTCGCGGTCGTTCTGTGCCAGCCGCTCTTTCAACGCGACGAAGTGGCTGGTATCGTTGAAATCCGCGCTGACGTAACTGATACGGCGCGAGAAATCTTCCCACAGCGAACCTTGCGGCTTTGAGTCGGCGGGCATGAAAAGCTCGAGCTGTTTGCGGCAGTACTCACGAAAGGCGTCGTCGCTATACGGCGAGCGCGCAAAACCAACGAGCGCGAAATCGGTGGGAAGCGTGCCGCGCAGGCGCATCGAGTAGATCGCCGGTAGCAGCATTCGCTTAAATAGATCGCCGCTGGCGCCAAAAAAAACGGCGCTGCACGGATTAGTGATGCGGTCAGCGGGGAGCCCGGCGCGAAGCGGATTGCCGGCCGCGCCGTCCATTGTGGGGGGCGCCGGGGTCATGACCGACTCGTCAGGCATGCGTCTCGCTCTTGACCGCGTGGCCGCCGAACTGATTGCGTAAGGCGGCGACGACTTTGGCGCTGAACGATTCTTTTTGGCGTGAAGCCATGCGCGCGAGCAGTGAAAGCGTGATGACCGGTGCCGGCACGTTTTCGTCGATTGCCGCTTCGACCGTCCAACGCCCCTCGCCGGTATCGTCGACGTAACCGCGAATATCTTTCAAGCCGGGATCTTCCTTAAACGCGAGCACCAGCAACTCGAGGAGCCACGAGCGCACGACGCTGGCGTGAGTCCACAGCTCGGCGAGCTGCTCCAAATCGTAATCGTACGGCGAGGCGTTGAGGATTTCGAAGCCTTCCCCGTACGCTTGAAGCAGGCCGTATTCGATGCCGTTGTGGACCATTTTCGAAAAATGCCCCGCGCCGGCCGGTCCAACGTGGGCGTAGCCGTTCGGTGGGGCAAGGGTTGTGAAGATAGGCTCGCAGAGACGCACTTGCGCCTCATCGCCGCCGACCATCAGGCAATAGCCTTCCTTCAGACCCCAGACGCCGCCGCTGGTGCCGGCATCGATCAAAGAAACACCGTTTGCTTTGCAATCCGCGTAGAGACGCAAGCCATCTTTATAGTTGGTGTTTCCGCCGTCGATGATGACGCCGCCCGATCCTATCGCGTCGGCAAGCTCATGAATGGTATCGTCGGTCGGCGCCCCGGCCGGCACCATTACCCACGCGATCTTCGGCGCGGTCAGCTTCGCGACCATATCGGCGAGGCTCGATGCACCAACCGCACCGTCTCCGACGGCCGTTTGCACCGCGTGCGGATCGCGATCGTACGCGACAACCTTATGCCCGCCGGCGATGAGCCGCTGCGTCATGTAGCAGCCCATCTTTCCAAGCCCTACCATTCCGAGTTGCATCGCTCCTAGGTCCTTTCAGTCTAAGCTATGAAAGCGTTACGCCGTGCCAGGCGCCGGGCGCCGGCCATGCTCACCGCGGGAGCGCACTTCGTCGCACCTCCTGTGCTCCTCGGCTTATGCGCTCGCGCGCGGGAACAAGTTCGGAACGATGTTGCGCATCCTGCGCTGCCGCGCGCTCGTCGCAAATCCCGCTTTGCGAGCATGGCCGGCGCCGGCTCGAGCAGATTCACGCCCGTACAGCAAGGGCTTCGTCGACTGCCGCAACGAGGGCGCGGAGTGCGGGTTCGACGGCTCCCTTAAGATGCACGCGCAAGCCGCGGCGGTGTCTTTTGTCGAGCGACATCCAGTCGCCGAGCGCTTGCGCCGCCAGGAGCGTGCGGAAGCCGACGTTCATGCCGGGAATCATCGGGTCGTCCGGGTCGTCGGCGACGATTTGCAGCACGACGCACGTGTCGGGGCCGCCTTTATGCAGTTGCCCGGTCGAATGGAGAAAGCGCGGGCCAAAGCCGACCGTTGTAGCCACGCGATGTGAATCGCGGATCTTGAGGCGCAGCTCTTGCAACAATGCCGCGTGCGTCTCGTCGCGCGCGATGTAGGCCGTGATCGCGTTGTAGTCGTGCGGGCGCAGCTGTGCGAAGAGCCCGGCAAGCGCCTGGACCGGATTTTGCGCCGAAATGTCTCGGCTGCCCGAGAGATACGCGAGGTTAAAGGCCGGCCCGTCTACGTCCACTTTCGGTTCGTCGAACCTGCCGTTCTTCGCGTACTGCGCCAGGAGTGCAACGGTATTATCCTTTGATTCTTGCACGTTCGGTTGGTCGAACGCGTTGATCCCGAGAATGACGCCGGCTGCGGCGACAGCGATCTCCCAGAGGTAGAACTGCTCGCCGAGGTCGTACCGGTCGTTCATATCGAGTCGAATCACCGGATGGCCCGCAGCCTGTAGCGCTTCGAGCTTCTCGTCGACCCCGGCATCGGGATCCGGCAGGTTCGCGCCGACGTAAACGAAGGTTCGATCGTCGCCGTACTCTCCCGGCGCGCCGAGCGCCTCGCCTTCTATCGGAACGATCCCCTTGCCAAGCTTACCGGTTGATTCCGCGATAAGCTGTTCGGCCCACGCTCCGAAGGCCTTAACTGCGGCATGAGTGACGATCGTGAGTTTGTCGCGTCCATTGACGGCGAGGCCGCCGATCGCGGCGCCGAAGCGCACGCCGGGCGCATTGCGTGGGTCGACGGTGCGATCGTTCGCGTGCATCGCTCCAAGCGCGCGGTCGAGCAGCAGGTTGATATCGTATCCGGCGATCGCCGACGGCGCAATCCCCACGAAGGAGAGCGCAGAGTACCTGCCGCCGATGTTCGGATCGTTCTCGAAGTCTGCCCGGAACGATTCGTTTTTTGCCTCCGCGTCCAAAGTCGTCCCGGGATCGGTGATTGCGACGAAGTTTCGTCCCGCTTGCGCCGCACCGAGTTCCTTCGAAACCTTTTCATGGAAGTAGGCGTAGAACGCGTTCGGCTCGGTCGTCGTGCCACTCTTGCTCGAGATAATGAAGAGGCTCGTGGGAATATCGATCTTTTCCTCGAGCTCTTTAATCTGCTGCGGCGACGTGGAATCGAGGACGTGCAGTTGCGGATAGCCGTCCACGGCGCCGAAGGTGTCGGCGATAATGTCCGGCGCGAGCGAACTTCCGCCCATGCCGCAGACGATGGCCGAGTCGAACTTCTCCTTTGCCTCCTTCGCGAACGATTTGAGCCCGGCGACTTCGTCGAGCATGTGCTGCTGGATGTCGAGCCACCCCAAGGCTTGCTTGATGATGGCCTCGGCTTCGGGCTGGTTCGACCATAACGTCGCATCGTGCGCCCAGATGCGCTTGAGGAAATCGGCCGATGCAAGCTTTTCGAGCGCCGCATCGTACGCGGGCTCAGATTTTCCAAGCGACAGATGCACTCGTTGCGCTCCGCCCGATTCCAGAAGCTTTTGCTTATAGACGATCGCGCCGAGCAGCGCCGCAAAAGAGTCGGAGAAGAGCTGCACGCCTTCGGTTTGAAGCTCGTGCGTTACGTCGAAGAGCGAGATTTTCGCCTCTTGCAAACCGCGCATCACCTCGGCGGCGGCACGCAGATCGCTTTCAACGGTGTCCGGCACGATCTTACCGTGATCCAGCAACGCGTCGAGCGTCGCGGGCGGCATCGTGTTGACCGTATCGGGGCCGACGACGGTCTCAACGTACATCAGATCCGGATAGTGAGGATTCTTCGTCGAGGTCGACGCCCAGAGCGGACGCTGGACCGCGCCGCCCTTTGCCTTGAGCGCCGCGAATTCGCCACTATCGAATATCTCTTTGAATTTTTGATAAGTCAGCTTGAGTCCGGCAATTCCCGTTTTTCCGAGTAAGTGATCGAGCTTCTCACCTTTTGCGATGCGGTCTTGCAGGAGCTTGTCGATGGCCGTATCGATTCGGCTGACGAACACGGAGTTGACCGAACGGATCTTGTCGAGCGGCTTGTTCTCGTTGACGCGGCGGCCAAGCCCTTTGACGTACGCCAAAGCCGCGCGCTCGTACATCTCGACGGAGAAGATCAACGTAACGTTGATGTTGTATCCGCGGTAGATCGACTCTTCGATCGCCGGCAAGCCTTCTTTCGTCCCGGGAATCTTAATCATCACGTTCGGGCGGTTGACTCGGTCCCACAGCTCCTTCACCATTGCGATGGTGCCGGCCGTGTCGTGGGCCAGCAACGGCGACACCTCGAGGCTGACAAAGCCGTCGTTCCCACCCGACGCGCCATAGAGCGGGGCGAACGCATCGCAGGCGCTTTGAATATCTTGAATCGCGAGATCCCAGAAGAGCGCATCGGCACTCTTCTCCGAGCCGATAAGCGATGCGAGTTGCTCGTCGTAGTCAGTCCCTGCGCCGATTGCCTTCTCGAAGATGGTCGGATTGCTCGTCATGCCGCGCAAGCCGTTTTCGATCAGGCGGCGCAATTCGCCGGAGGCGAACATGCTTCGGCGGACGTTGTCGAGCCAGACGCTCTGCCCCGCATCGAGCAGTTGCTGGACTTGGTTCTTCATGGTCGTCTCCTAACGAGCGGCTAGAGCAAACTTCGCAAGGGCTACATCGGCGACGTTATCCGGCGTAAAACCGTAGGCCTTGGCGATTGCGGCGGCGGGTGCCGACGTGCCGAACTTGTCGATTCCGAAGGCGTACCCGCGATCGCCAACGTACTTGGCCCAGCCAAGCGTCGCGCCCGCTTCGATCGACATTCGAGCACCGATTGCCGGCGGCAGAACTTCATCGCGATACGCCTGCGGCTGCTCGTCGAAGAGCTCCCAGCAGGGCATCGAAACGACGCGCGTGCTCATGTCCTTGCCGTCGAGAATTTTCTTCGCATCGACCGCGAGCGAAACTTCCGAGCCCGTCGCGATGAGAATGAGATCCGGGCTTCCGCCCTCGGCATCGGCGAGAACGTAGGCGCCTTTCCCCACGGCGGCGTCGCGCACGCCCAGGAACGGTAACTTTTGCCGGGTCAGCACCAGCACGTAAGGCGCATTCTTTGCTGCGACTGCGAGCTTCCACGCTTCGAGCGTTTCGAGCGAGTCGGCCGGGCGAATGACGAAACAGTTTGGCGTCGCTCGCAGCGTCGCGAGCTGCTCGATCGGCTCGTGCGTCGGGCCGTCTTCACCGAGAAAGACGGAATCGTGAGTGAAGACATAGATCGAGTGAATCCCACTCAGGCATCCCAGACGCAGCGCCGGCTTGAGGTAATCGAGAAAGTTGAAGAAGGTCGCGGCGAAGGGGAGCAGGCCGCCATGCAGCGATATTCCATTGGTGCAGGCCGCCATCGCGTGCTCGCGGACACCGTAATGAATGTTGCGGCCCGCGTAGCTGTGCGGCTCGAAGTCGCCGCAGTTTTTAAGGTAGGTTTTCGTCGAGGGGTCGAGATCGGCCGATCCGCCGACGAGCTCGGGAAGCGAGAGTGCAATCGCGTTCATCACGGTGCCGCCGGCGTCGCGTGTTGCAACGTTTCCGTTCTCCGCGGTAAACGACGGCCACGGCAAATCGGGCGGTACCTCGCGACGCAACGCTCGCTCGAGTTGAGCGGCCAAATCGGTGTTCGCGCCCTTCCACGCATCGTACGTCGCTTGCCACTGCTTTTCGAGATCGGCGCCCTTCGCGCCGATCTCGCGGTAGAAGGCGAGCACGTCATCGGGTACGTAAAAGTCCGGCTCGAGCGGCCAGCCGAGCTCTTCTTTCGCCTTCTTGACGTTTTCGGGGCCGAGCGGCTCGCCGTGAGCGAGATAACTATCCTGACGCGGCGAGCCGTAGCCGATGTGCGTCCGCACCGCAATGAACGACGGTCGATCGGTGACGTTTTTCGCGACCTCGATTGCTTGATCGATCGTCGCGACGTCGTTGCCATGGTCGATGTCGATAAACTGCGTATGCCAACCGCTCGCATCGAAGCGTGCGACTGGGTCGTCGGTGAACGCGACGTCGGTGGGGCCTGCCAGCGATACGAGATTGTCGTCGTAAAAGAGGATGAGCTTTCCGAGCTTGAGATGACCCGCGAGCGAGAGCGCTTCTTGACTTATTCCTTCCATCAAGTCGCCGTCGCCGCAGATGCAGTAGGTAAAGTGATCGACGATCGATCGATCGTCGCGATTGTAGACGGCACCCAAATGCGCCTCCGCGATCGCCATGCCGACCACGTTTCCGACGCCTTGACCGAGCGGTCCAGTCGTCGCCTCGACGCCCGGCGTTCGCTCGGCCTCCGGATGGCCAGGCGTTATGCTTCCAAGCTGCCGAAAGTTCTTGATGTCGTCGAGCGTTACGTCGTAGCCCGTCAGATAGAGCAAAGCGTAGAGGAGCATCGAGCCGTGCCCGGCGGAGAGCACGAAACGGTCGCGATTGAGCCAGTGCGGGTCTCTTGGATTGAAGCGCAAATGACGCGTCCAAAGTGTATAGGCCATCGCCGCTGCACCCATCGGCAATCCCGGATGGCCGGAGTTGGCCTTCTGAACCGCATCGACGGCAAGAAAGCGGATTGCATTGATGCGTTGGTCTTCGGCTGGCGAGTTCGGCACGGGATCTCCTTTCACGACGCGGGGGCAGGCTTACCTGGTGCCGTAGCTTCAGCGCGTGACGGTGGAAGAACTGCAGGCGAAGATCATGGCTCTGGCGCGGGGCGACGGAGACGTGCACGGACGTGACGGGCGTGCGATTGACCGGGTAATCGGCATGCTCGATACGGGCGAACTGCGCGTGGCCGAGCCGATCGACGGCCAATGGATCACGAACGCTTGGATAAAGGAGGCGATCCTGCTTTATTTTACTCGTCGTAATCGCAGACTTCCGCTGAAGCGTAACTATCGCAAGCGCGGCGTCCGCTGTGTCCGGCCCGGCGTTGCACGCTACGGAAGCTACCTCGCGCGCGGCGTGGTGTTGATGCCGGGCTTCGTCAATATCGGCGCGTACGTCGGCGAAGATACGATGATTGATACGTGGGCGACGGTTGGATCGTGCGCGCAAATCGGCAAGGGCGTCCACCTTTCCGGTGGCGTCGGAATCGGCGGCGTCCTCGAGCCACCACAAGCTTCGCCGGTTATCGTTGAAGACGGTGCATTCATCGGTTCGCGCTGCATCGTCGTCGAAGGCGTGCTCGTCGAGCGCGAAGCCGTGTTAGGCGCGGGCGTGGTCGTCACCGCGAGCACTCCGATTTTGGATGTGCGCGGCAGCGAACCGGTGACGATCAAGGGGCGGATTCCGCCGCGCGCCGTCGTGATTCCGGGCGCGCAATCCAAGCGCTTTCCGGCCGGCGAGTTCGCAACGCCCTGCGCGCTTATCGTCGGAACTCGCAGCGCATCGACCGACCTCAAAACATCGCTCAACGCTGTACTGCGTGAGCACGAGCTCGTCGTATGAACCCCCGCGTGCTGGAAATTGCTGCGTCGCTGATCCGCGAAATCTCCAGCAAGAAGAAGAGCACTTCACTCGATCTCGGGTTGGGTGAGCCGTCGCTTCTGCCAAATTTTGAGCACTTCCAAGAGGCGATGCGCTCTGTCGAGCAGCGGGGAATCAAGTACACGCCAAATGCCGGCGATTCGTCGCTACGCGAAGCCGTGGCAAGTCATTATGAGTATCCGGAGATGGGCTATGAGCGGAACGTTTGCATCACGGTCGGATCTCAAGAGGCGATGTACGTCGCTATCAAAACGCTGCTCGATCCCACGCGAGACGAACTGCTGATCGTCGAACCCTGCTTTCCATCGTATCAAAAGATGGCCGCGCTCGAGGGCATCGCCGTTCGCGGTATTGCAATGCGCGAAGAAGAAGACTTTGCTTTCGACGGGGAGCGCATCGCGGCGGCGATCGGCGACGCGACGCGCGCCGTCGTACTCTGTTCGCCCTGCAATCCCACCGCCCGCGTCGTCTCGGCTGCGGCGGCGGAAGACCTCGTCACCGCCCTCGAGCGACGCGCGGGCGAGCGAATCTGGCTAATTCATGACGAAATCTACCGCGAGCAGGTCTTCGTTGACGATGCGGCCGAGTTCGCGCGGCGCTATTCGCATACGATCGTGACCAACTCCCTGAGCAAGAGCAACGCGCTCACCGGATTGCGTCTAGGATGGCTGCTGGGTCCGAGTTCCTTTATCGAGCAGGCGATCAAGGTCCACGCATGGCTGGCATCTTGCGCCGACACGTTCGCTCAGCGCGTCGCGTTGAAGGTCTTCCAAACGCCGGGGGCCTTGCAAGAGCACTCGGATTGGTATCGCGAACGTCGCGTCGATCTTCTCCGAGCGCTGGGCGAGAGCGGACTACGCTTCGTATCGCCGGACGGAACATTTTACGTCTGCGTGCGTCTCCCGCGGGGAATGCGGTCGCTCGAGGCGGCCAACGAGCTCATCGAAGAGTATGACGTCGTTACGATCCCAGGAATCGCGTTCGGTCCTTCAATGGAAGGGTGGTTGCGTCTGAGCTGGGTGGCCGCTCCCGACCAAGTCGCCGCCGGTCTGCGCCGCATTGCTCAATACTGTGGCTCTTACGCAGCCCCTCATTGACTATTGCGGTGCGATCCACACGGTTTGAATGTTGACAAACTCGTGGATGCCGAACGCCGAAAGCTCCCGTCCGTAGCCGCTCTTCTTGATGCCGCCGAACGGCAGGCGCGGATCGCTTGCGACCACCCCGTTGATGAAAACGGCGCCCGCCTCCACGCTTTCCGCAATCTGTTCTGCGGCGGCGAGGTCGCGCGTCCAAAGACTCGATCCCAGCCCGAACGACGAGGTATTTGCAAGCACGAGCGCGTGCTCCCGATCGTTTGCCCGAACCACGGCGGCCGCCGGACCAAAGACCTCTTCGTCAAACATGCGTGTGCCCGGAACCACCTCCGCGACGATAGTCGGCTCATAGAAGTAGCCGGCACGGTCGAGTGGCTTGCCGCCCAGCGAGAGCCGCGCGCCGCGATCGAGTGTCGCCCTCACTTGCTCGTGCACCGTCTGCCGAAGGTCCTCGCGCGCGCACGGCCCAAGTGCAACGCCCTCCTCCATCGGATCGCCGACGACTTGCGCGGCGGCCAGTTCGACGAAGCGGCGCAAGAATTCGTCGTAGACGCCGTCCTCGATAATGAATCGCTTGGCTGCAATGCAGCTCTCGCCATTGTTCTGAAAGCGTCCCGTTACCGCCGACTTCGCGGCCGCCCCGACGTCGGCATCGTCGAAAACGACAAAAGCATCCGAGCCACCCAGTTCAAGCACGCATTTCTTCAGAGCCTCGCCGGCAGCACGAGCGACCGCGACGCCGGCGCGTTCGCTCCCGGTGAGCGTCACCGCGGCGATGCGTGAATCCGCGACGAGCTTGTCAATCTCTTCACCGCGCGCAAGAAGCACGCCGAAGAGGCCTTCCGGCGCACCGGCATCGTTGAAAATGCGCTCGAGCTCCAGCGCGCAGCGCGTCGTGTTCGCGGCGTGTTTGAGCAGCATGACATTCCCGGCCATCAGCGCCGGCGCCGCGGCCCGCACGACTTGCCAATAGGGAAAGTTCCACGGCATGATCGCGAGCAGCGCTCCGAGGGGGCGAAACGCAACGTAGCTGCGCGCGGCAGAAGATGGCGCGCCCTGCCGCGCAAGCATCGCGCCACCCTCGTCGGCGAAATATTCGAGCGCCCACGCGCACTTCTCGACTTCGGCGCGCGCCTGCGCGATCGGCTTTCCCATCTCACGCACCGCCGCAACGGCGAGAGAGTCTTTCTCCGCGCGCAGCTTTGCCGCAATTTCTCGCAGAAGACGCGCGCGCTCGTCGAACGAGGCGCGGCTCCAAAGCGGTGCGCACCGCGATGCAGCATCGAGTTTCGCATCGATTTGACGAGCGTCCATCGTCGCGATGCGCTCGAGCACTTTTCCCGTCGTCGGATTTATCGTTTCGATCATATCGCGTGTTGTGACCAAGGCCCCGATGGCCCGGAATAGACTTCGACGAGGTTGCTCGGGCGCAGATACTCGCGGGCGACGCGCTGGACGTCGGCCGCGCTTATGCGAGAGAATCGCTCGTTGAGCGTGCCGTAATAATCGAGTGGGAGCCCGTTGGAAGCAATGTCCATGATCTGCTTAACTTGCCCCGCAGCGGAGGCCTCCTCGAGCAGTGCGTTGCTGACGAGCCGAACTTTAGCCTCTTGTAGCTCGGTGGCCGAAACCGGCTCATTGCGTAGGCGCTGCAGCTCCTGACGAACGAACTCAACGGCTTCGACGACTCGCTGTGGCGATGCGTTGAGTTCGACGCGGAAATCGCCGCGATCCGCATCGGCATCGAGCGAGCTGCTTACGCTGTAGACAAGACCCCGCTTTTGGCGAAGCTCTTGCCACAAACGCGACTCGAAGGCTCCGCTGCCGCCGAGGATTTGGTTCAGAACCAAGAACGTGTCGTAATCGGGATTCGACCGTGCCAATGCCGGTTGACCGAGCCGAATGTACACTTGGTTTGCGGCCGTACCGACGTAATCGTGGCCGCTCGTGGCCGGCGGCATCGGCTTTAAGTGAGGATCCGGTTTCGGACCGCTCGTCTGCCATGCTCCGAACGTCGATTCGAGGTCGGCGCGAACGCGTTGCGGCGAAAGATCCCCAACCACGGCGATGGTCGTCAAATCGGGGCGCCAATAGCGTTGCGTGTAGGCAGCCAGATCTTCGCGCGAGACGTCGGCGATGCTCTCCGACGATGGCTGGCGCAGCGTCGGATCGTCGGTAGCTAGCAAAAGCCGGTCGTATGCCCGATCGATCATTACTCCGGAGATGCTGGACTCGGAGTGCAGGCTGTTCGCAAGTTGCGATCGCTCGATGTCGAACCAGGGGTCGGCGAAAGTCGGATGGGCTTCGCCGTCGGCAACAATCCGAACGATTCGCTCGAAGTCGGGGGCTACGCCGCGCGCAGAGAAGTCTTGGCCGGTCTCTACGAACGCGCCCATCTCGTCGGTCTCCTTACGGCGTTGCGCGAACGGATACTCGGCGCTCCCATAATCGGCGACCGCGGAAGCGAGACGTCCGATGCCTTCTTTACCGGGCGGCTCGAAGGCGGGCGACGATGCAATCTTTCCACCGAGGACGAACGTCGAGCGATCGCTCTTCGTCTGAACGATGACGCGGATACCGTTGTTCAGCGTAAATTCGACGGGATCGAGCGCGCTGCGAGCGGTGGTGGGCGTCCGCACGGCCTTTGCGATCCACTTCGGCTCGACGATCGGTCCGTTCGGAACGCGCTTGGAGAAATCGTCGCTTGCGGCGGCGCTGCTCTTCTGCGAGTTGCCGCGCGGGGGGCTCTCGTTGGGCGTAAGGTGTCCGACGACGGTAGGCCGGCTCAGATATTTGCGGGCCGTAGCGAGGAGATCGGCGCCGGTTAGCGCGGCCAGACGCTCGTCTTCACTCGAAATCTTCTCACCGACGATCCCGTAGGTATACCCGGCCAGACTCCCAATGCCGTCGATCGAGTCGGCCGCATAAAGCCGCTCCGCCATAGTCAATCGCTTCGCGGCGATGACGAGGTCCGGATCGAAACCATTTTGGAGCACCGAATCGAGCGTCGATTGAAAGACGGCCTGCGCCTCGCTGCTGGTCCGGCCGGGATTGAGGATAATGAAAACATTCAGCAATCCCCCTCGCAATTGCGTGTCGGCGCTCGCCTCGATTCCGAGGGCAATATTGCTTTGAACGAGCGCTCGATAGAACGGCGACCGTTGGTTCTCTAAGAGCGTGGCGAGCGTGCTGATTGCGGGCTCGCCGCGTTGCGTGTCGCCGGGGATGGCATAGGCGAGGTCGAGGATCTCGAAGGGAAAGGGAAACTCCGCTTCAACCGTACGGCCCGTGGCCGGCACTGGGCTCGCGTCAGCCCTTGACGGCAGCTGCTTGGAAGCAATTGCTCCGAAATAGCGTGACGCCTTCACGAAAACGCTCGCGTGATTGACGTCGCCGGCAACGACGAGCGTAGCGTTATTCGGTGCGTACCACTCGTGGTAATAGCGCGCAATGTCGGCGACGGTGGCGCGAGCGACGTCATCCCTGATCCCGAGCGGGGTCCGTCCGGCGGCCTGACCGGGGAATGCGGCCGCTCGGACCCGCGCCAGCAAATTGAAGAACGGCGAGCTTGCGTCGCCATCGAGTTCGTTGAGCACCGCGTTACGCTCGATCGCCCAATCGGCCGCTCGAAGCGCAGCGTGCTGCATGCGATCGGCTTCGATGAAAAGTGCGACATCGAGTTTATCGGCAGGCATTTCGAAGTAAAATTGCGTGTAATCGTAGCTCGTCTCACCGTTCATTTGCGCACCCAGACGGGCGGTGATGTCGTCGAGGCCTCCAGACGAGATCTGCGGTGTTCCACGAAACAGCATGTGCTCGAGAGCGTGCGCGAGGCCGGTCTTGCCCGGCGTTTCCTCGAGCGATCCAAAACCGTACCAGACCGAAGTTTGAACGACCGGCGCGGCACGATCCTCGACGACAACGACACGCAGACCGTTGCGCAGGGTCGTCGTGAAGATTCCGGCATCTCCGGGACCGCTCTGCGCCGGCGCTGACTGTGGAATGCAAAAGAGCAGCGCCACGCCGATGCAGCCCGTCATGCCCACTCGTCGAAAAAACTTCACAGCTTGGTAACTCCTAGATAATAGGCTGCCGCCGATTCGACCGCTGCCCAAGGAAGGCAGCCGACGAGCTCGCAGCCCAAGATTTCGATGCCGCGTGCCGCCGCAAGCCGGCGAATGAGCTCGACGACGCGATAGAGTGGCGTTGCAACATAATCCGTCACGTTCAGCGAAACCTGCACGCGATCGTCCGTGCGCGCAAGAGCGAGGGCGCGAAGCGAGCGCAAGCCGCCGTTGCGCTGCCGGACGGCAAGGGCGATCTGTCTGGCCACGGCAAGATCCGAACTTGCGAGTTCCACATTGAACGCGATTAAAATCTCCCGCGCCCCAATGGCGATAGCTCCCGCGGTCACGTGGCGCTGCACGTCACCTTCATCGGGCAGCCAATCGGCGTTTCGCCGAATTTCCGCAAGCAGCAGGCGCTCCGAATGCCGAGCGGCTGCGCCATAGTAAAAAGAAGGAACGCGATACCGCTCCCATATCGCAGCGCCGGCCCGATGCGCGAGCGCAGCCGCGTCTTCGAGCGTCGCGTCTTGCTAGCGGAACAAACGGCAACACGTCGAGCGCGCCAATGCGCGGATGGACTCCGCGATGGTCGCGCAGATCGATGCGTTCGACCGCGAAGCCGGCCAGGACGATGGCGGCCTCGAGCACCTGCTCCGCGTTTCCTACGATCGTCAAAACGCTCCGGTGATGTATGGCGTCGCTGCTCCAATCGAGCAGCTGCGCGCCGCTTCCTTCGACCGCGGCGCACGCAGCCGCTATCGTGGCTGCATCGCGGCCCTCTGAAAGATTCGGTACGATCTCAAAGAGCAGTGTTCGACACTATCCCAACGCCGCCGCAATGGCGCCAACGATATCGGCGGCGTTGGCGGGAGAAATCACTTGAGCGTAACCGAGCTTATGCGCTTCGGCATCGCGGCGCCCAGCGGTGCCGACGCTGCGTACCTCGCCGGATAATCCCAGCTCGCCATAGACGGCGATCGAAGCCGGAATCGCAACGTTGCGAAAGGACGACGCAATGGCGAGCGCGATCCCAAGGTCGGCGGCGGGTTCGACGATCCGCAACCCTCCGGCAACCGATGCGTACACGTCGTGCGTGCCGAGCGAAAGGCCTGCGCGCCGCTCCAGCACGGCAATGATCATTGCCAGGCGCTGCTGATCGAGGTTATTGGCGAGCCGGCGGGGCGTGCCGTATGCCGCCTCGCCCACGAGCGCCTGCACTTCGATCAAGACCGGCCGTGAGCCGACGATCGAAGCGACCACGCACGAACCGCTGGAACGTTGCGTGCGCGTGCCGAGAAAGAGCTCGGAGGGATTCGGAACTTCGCGCAGGCCCGCTTCGCGCATCCTGAAAACGCAAATCTCGTCGATTGAACCAAAACGATTCTTATACGCTCGCAGGATGCGATACTCTCCTCCGGTCTCCCCTTCGAAATAAAGAACGGTGTCGACAAGGTGCTCGAGCAACCGCGGCCCCGCAATCGCGCCGTCTTTGGTGACGTGGCCGACAATGAAGATCGCGCAGTCCGTCCGCTTGGCGTACTCCATCAATGCTTGCGTGCAGTCCCGGATTTGTGTGACGCTGCCGGCATAAGCTTCCGATTCGGGAAGCCATACCGTCTGAATGGAATCCACGACCATCGCGAGGGGAGGGCGGCGCTCGAGCCGATCGAGGACGGCGCGAAGGTTCGTTTCTGCGTAAATCATCAAGTTGTCGCCAACTGCGCTGCGGCCTTCAAAGGACAACGTCCGTTCCGCACGCAGCTTCACCTGCGCAGCCGACTCTTCGCCGCAGACGTAAACGACTTCCCCTTGTTGAGCTAACCGGGCGGCAATCTGTAACAACAGCGTAGATTTGCCGGCGCCCGGCGGCCCGCCAACGAGGGAGAGGCTTCCCGGCACGATCCCGCCGCCGAGCACACCATCAAACTCGGGCATCCCGACACGTACGCGTGCGACGCCGGCCGAATCGATTGCGTGCAGCGCGATCGGCACCGCGGTTTGCATGCCGCGCGACGAAGCGCCGCGGCTCGAACGTGCCGCGACGTTAACCGGCCGCTCGTCGAAAGAGTTCCACCCTTCGCATTGCGGGCAACGGCCGAGCCACTGCGGCGATTCAAACCCGCAGGCGGAGCAAAAGTAAGCCGCGCGCCTCTTCGTCACGAATAAGCGTTTTAAAGAGCTACTGGAATGTCTCCGAACCTTGGCCTAGCGGTTCACTCAAAGTATAGTGGCGCTTGCGTCGTCTGAGAGCCGGCCTTGCCACACGTAACTTTTCCCGTCAGCTCTGCCGGTCCTGAATACGACGGCCGTGTGCGATTGAGTCCGTAAAGAACGATGCCGCCGGTTCCTTTAATTTTTAAGGTGACCGCGAAACTGTCGACGACCTTCTTGCCATCAGCAATGGCCCATGCGAGCTTGCACTTCGTATCGAGCTTCAGAACGCTAAACGCCAGCGAATACTGCCACTCCGCGCCTTTCGCGACGTAATTGACCGGCAAAGTCAATCCGATGTTACCTTGTGTCGAAGCACCGTTGACGCAGCTAATACAGGGTACGCCGCCTTGTGCTCCTCCGGCCGCCACAAAGTCAATGAGGAAAGCCGGGCCCTTTGCGTCGGGGTGGATCGGAAACCAACGGGTCACTCCAGCACTTGGTGCTGAAACGAGGGGCGCGGAGTCAAGCGCTGCGAGCGCGGTCTGAGTCGAAAGCGCGACGTCGTTGGATACCGCGGATGTGGCGCTCGAGACGCTTTGGGCCGATGAGCCGGAAGGAGTGGAAGCGCCTCCTAACCCTCCGGAACATGCAGAGAGAAGCAAGGCAACCGCAGATAACAAGAAACAGCGACGGATGTCAATGGGCATCACGGTTCTCCGATCGATTAGTAAGAGTAGATTTACGAAGCTATTCCCGGCACGCACGGCTTCTCCGCTTAGCTCGCTCGTAATACTCTCGCCTGCACTGCAGCAGCGAACGCGTTCTCCCGTCGAGGGTCTTTTTTCATCGGCCGGCCAATGGAGAGAGTACTCGCGGCTTTGTGGCATCGGAGGTATCGGCAGTGACGAGGCTGGGTAATCCCGTTTCAATAGCGGGCGTTCTCGTGGCGCTCATCGCGCTTTTGGCCGCTTGCAGCGGCTGGTCGAACTCCGGCAGTACGGAGTTCGTTCCACGAGCGCTTTCCGTCACTGCAGTCTCCGGGAATTCGAAGATCTCGATTAACGGCGTCGGCAAGGACTCGGTGCTCGATAAGCTTGTCGTGCGGTTCATGGTCGCGCAGCAAGTGCCTAACGCTCAGCTCTGCGTTTCGGTGAAAGGGAAGAGCGTGTTCTCACACGCCTACACCTATCGTGGCCGTGCACGCTCGGTCACGACGCCGATCACGATCATGCGCCTGGCGAGCAACACGAAAGCGTGGGTCGACGGCGCGCTGTACGATTTGATTAGAGCTCATAAAATCAGGCCAAGCGCGAAAGTCTTTGCCTACTTGGGGATCACGAAGCCTCTTCCGGTGCACGCCAAGGTGGACAAACGAGTCTACGATATCACCATCGAGGATATGATTCTGCACGAATCGGGATGGGACGATTCGAAGCCGCCCTACTACGATCCAACGTTTGCGATGCGCGCCATCGCGAAGGCCCTTCATCTCAAGCACGCCGTCGATCAGGTGGACTACGTGCGATACCAGTTACCGCAGCCGCTGCAAGAATCACCCGGAAAGGTTTATGCGTACTGCAACTTCTGCTATACCGTGCTCGGGATGGTCGTTGCGAAGGCATCCGGACTGAGTTTTTCCGATTACATCGCAAAGGAAGTCGCCGGCCCTCTGGGCCTTACGGACGTTCTGATTTCGCCGACGGTCGGCAAGCGGCTTCCTCACGAAGTTCAAAAGTATTATTCATCGTATCGCGGATTATCGGCCGTCTACGTGACGTCGAAGAAGCCGTATCCGTATCCCTATGGCGGTGACAGCATGGTGCTCGACGTTGCGGGCGGCGCTTCGGCACTTGCGACGAGCGCCGACTCCATGGTGAGCTTCATGAAGAAGTATTTGATTTGGGGCGTAGGAACGCCCGAGCCGGGTGCCGATTGGGCTCGCGAAGGCTCGATGCCGGGCACCAACACTTGGGCCGAGCAACTCCCCAATGGCAGCACCTATGCATTTCTGGTCAATACCAGGCAATATATTTACGGGAGCGATCCGACCGCCTTCGAGAGTTTGCAGACGGAATTGGAGAAGCAAATCGACCCACAGCTCTCCGGGCCCCAAGTTCACCGATTCTTCGAGGCCCAATGAACGAGCCGGCGAGGCTGCAGATTGCCATCGACGGTCCGGCAGCGGCCGGAAAGACGACGGTCGCGCGCGCGACCGCGCGGCGGCTGCAAATACTCTATCTCGATACGGGAGCGATGTACCGTGCGCTGGCCTCGCTGGCCCTGCGCACCGGTATAGATGTAGACAACGGCGCGGCGCTCGCGCGACTCATGAAGATCGCGCCGATAGAGGTGAAGCTCGACGAGTCGGCTCCGCTTGGCTTTCGTATCATCGCCGGAGGGCGCGAGCTGGACGAAGCCGATCTGCTCGCCAACGAAGTCACCGCTATCGTTTCCGCCGTTTCCGCGCATCCCGAGGTGCGCCTGGAAATGGTTCGAGTTCAGCGCCACATTGCGCAACAAGGTTCCGTCGTCATGGCGGGACGGGACATCGGGACCGTTGTCTTGCCGAACGCGACGGTAAAGATCTATCTCACTGCCTCAGTTCCCGCGCGAATCGCGCGGCGTCGTACGCAGCTCGAAAGAGCCGGTGCGAACGTTGACGCGCACCGCTTGGCCGAAGAGATGGAAGAGCGCGACCGGCTCGACCGCACGCGAGCGATCTCCCCTCTGGCTCCCGCGCCCGACGCGCACATTATCGACTCCAGCGACGTAGACGCCGAACATGTCGTCGACGAAATCTGCGCTATCGTCAGCGCCACAGCGCCGTCATCCTAAGGTTTGTCGAAAGGACGAGGCGGTGAATCCGTGGTTCTACGATTTCTCGAAGGTCGTCGTGCGCGCAATGGCGCGAACGCTCTGGCGCGCGCGCGTCGTCGGCACCGAGAAGGTGCCGCTCCAAGGCCCGCTCATCGTCGCCTGCAATCACGTCTCGTATCTCGATCCGCCGCTGATGGGGTGCCTTTGCCCGCGCCGCATCAGCTATATGGCCAAGAAGGAGCTCTTTGCCGTTCCAATTCTCGGTACGGTCATTCGGGCACTCGGTGCCTATTCGGTCGACCGCGGCGGCAGCGCTGCCTCCGCCATCAAGCGCTCGCTCAAGGTATTGGAGTCGGGCGGCGTGGTGGGAATCTTCCCCGAAGGGACTCGCAACCCGCACGGTGCGGTTGCTCCCCAGACCGGGGTCGCTCTCCTAGCGTCCATCGCACAGGTTCCGGTCGTCCCGGCTTTTATCCGCGGCACCGACCGGGCGCCGCGCTTGGCTCGTCTCGACGTCGCATTTGGAGCGCCCCTTGCGCCTCCTGCCCGCGGGAAAGCAACGCGCGATGACTTGGCGAAGTTCACCACCAAGCTCATGAAAGCAATCGAAGCGTTAGCGGAGAGTACCGGTGGAAATACGTAAGGCGTCCGTGCAAGGTTTTTGCTTCGGCGTTGCGATCACGGTGAAGAAGGCCGAGGAGGCGATTGCCTCGCGCGGTGATGTCACGACCCTTGGCCACGTCGTCCACAATCCGCAGATGGTCGAATCGCTGGCCGCTCGGGGTCTCAAGAACGCACAGACGGTCGATGACGTGGACGCGGGTGCGCTCTTCGTTCGTGCGCATGGGCTGCCGGTTGAGGTTTTCGAGAAGGCAAAGGAAAAGAAGCTTGAGATCATCGACGCCACCTGTCCGATGGTTACGAAGATTCACGTTCAGGCGGAAAAACTGAAAGCCGACGGTTATAAGATCATCGTCATCGGCGATCCCAACCATCCCGAGGTGAAGGGTACGCTCAGTCACGTGCCGGGCGCATGGTGCATTCAATCTCCGCAAGACGTCGAGCGCCTCCCGCGCTCGAGCCGGGTCGGGGTCGTCGTTCAATCGACATGGTCCGGCGAAGGCTTCACCGAGATCGTGCGCGAGCTCTCGGCGAAGTACTACGAAGTGCGAGCGGTCAACACGATCTGCACCGATACGCACAATCGCCAAAACGAAGCGCTGCGTCTGGCAAAAGATGTCGAAGTCATGGTCGTGGTCGGCGGAAAGACTTCGGCGAACACGAAGCACCTCGCCGATCTCTCAGAATCGCACGGTGCGCGCGCCTATCACATCGAGGGGCCGAATGAGCTCGAGCGAGAGTGGTTTAAGGGCGTCCAGGTGGTGGGTCTGATGTCAGGCGCGTCGACCCCCGGATGGCTCGTCGATAAGGTCGAGGCACGAATGGAGGAGTTGGCCGCTTCTGCTTAACAGCCTCACCGAGCGTTTCGAAAGCGCCCTCGAAGAACGGATTGCCGGATATCGGGGATCGCCAGAGATCTCCGATAGTCTTTTGCGCCACTTCGGATACGCTCCGTACGGCCCGGCTCGGCGCGGAAAGCGACTCCGGCCGCAGATGGTAATGCGCGTGGCGATCAGTGAGGGAGCGCCGGTCGAGCACGCCCTCGAGGCCGCCGTAGCGGTGGAGATCTTCCACAACTATTCGCTCGTCCATGACGACATCGAGGACCGCGACGAGCTCCGACATGGAAGGCCAACGCTTTGGAGCGCTTACGGGGTGGCCCGCGCAATCAATGCGGGCGACGCCATGTGCGCGCTGAGTTTTCTGAGCCTGGAGCAGGCTGCCGCGCATCTGGATGCACGCCGCGTGTTGCAGATGCTCGCGCTCCTGCACGAAGCGCACGCAGTAATGTGCGAGGGCCAGTCGCTCGATCTCTATTTCGAATCTGAGGGGTCCGTCGCATTACCCGACTATTACCGGATGATCGAGTGTAAGACCGCGCAGCTTTTCGACGCTTCGTGCCGGTTGGGCGCGCATGCCGCCGGCTGTGACGAGGCGGCGATTCGGGGCTACGGCGCGCTCGGCCGCGCGTACGGCATGGCGTTCCAAATCCGCGACGATGTCGCCGGCATCTGGTCATCGGTGGACGAAACGGGGAAGACGGTTGCAAGCGATATCGCGCGCCGAAAATGGACCTTTCCGGTCGTCTGGGCGATCGCGCAGCCGCCCTCGTCGGCGCGCACGTTCGTCGCCGATGCCTACGCGAGCGGTGATTCGCTCGATGCTGCGGCCATTGAGCGCATCGTCAACGCGCTCGATACTCTTGGCGCGCGCCAAGCCGCTACGGAGGCGGCTGGGGAGCATCTGGCAGTGCTGGAGATGCACCCGAATCGGGAGCTTCGCGAGTTTCTCTGCGGTACGCTCGGCCTGGCCGCCGCCGGCTGACCTAAAAAGGAAGAGCGTGAACGTCAACGGTACGGCCCGTGCCGGAGCACGGCAGGGTTCGTTGGCATGGGCTCTTCCGGCGCTCTTGCTGGTCGGACTCGTCGTGCGGCTGCTCTTCATTAACAACGAAGGCTTTAAAACCGACGTCAGCACGTACACCGCGTGGGCGCTCGGCTTAAGTCAGCACGGTTTCTCGACATTTTACTCAACGATCGGCTTTGCCGATTATCCGCCCGGATATTTTTATATTCTCGCCGCCGTCGGACACTTTTGGCACCTTTTCTTCGCAGCTCACGATCGCGGCTTTGGGTTGCTGCGCGACTTCGTCAAGCTGCCTGCGATCTTCGCCGATCTTGGCGTCGGCGCGCTGCTCTATGCGGTGGTCCGCCGGTTTGCCGGAGCCGGTTTTGGGCTTGCCGCCGCAGCGCTGTACGTGCTCAACCCTGCGACGATCTACGTCTCTGCGCTGTGGGGGCAGGTCGATTCTATTTCGGGTGGCCTTGCGCTGCTCGCGATTTACGCGCTGTTGCGCAGCGAAGATCAGGCGGGCTCCGGTGGAGGGCGCGCAGAGAATGCGTGGATCGTTGGTGGCTGGCTGGCCTTTGCGTATTCGCTGCTGATAAAGCCGCAAGCCGCAGTGCTGTTGCCCTTGCTCGTGGCTTTTGCCTTCGTCGATCCGAGGCGCCGCCGTGCACGCATCGTGGCGAGTGCAATCGGCGTCGGCGCAGCGATTCTGCTCGCGCTGCTGCTGACCGAACCGTTCCATCCCAGCAATCCTATCGCGGCATTCGTGTGGCTGTTCGAGCGTTACGCCTACGGTTCGAATGTCTATCCCTACAACAGCGTCAACGCTTTTAACCTTTGGGCGGTGCGTGGCATGCTCTGGGTCCCCGATACGCAACCGATCTTGGGGCTAAAGCAGTACGTTTGGGGCGTCTTGCTGGTACTAGCGGCGCTCGCCCTGATCGTCTGGCGCTACGTGCAAGAACGCACGTCGCAAGCGTTGCTGGAAGGGTGTGCTGTGGCCACGCTCGCCTTTTTCGTGCTCGCCACGCGCATGCACGAGCGCTATCTTTTCAACGGGCTGCTCTTTACCATCGCCTGCATCCCCTTTGCGCGACGCTATCTTTGGGGCGCAATCGCGCTCTCTGTTGTGCTTTTCGCCAACCTCATTTACAGCTTGGAGTATTTGAACGTCGTCACCAACAACGTCGCCGGGCTCAACGCACAAAATCTTTGGGGCATCTGGACGCAGGTCTTTTCAGGGCTCGCGATCGTGACGTTCTTCGCTCTCGGCTATCAATATCTCGGTGCCACCGAGACGGCCGGGGTTCGGCCGGCGGCGCCGCGCAGCGGCCGCAGCAGCGGCCTCCGCGGAGGCGGTCCAAGGCGGCGCGCGCGACTGGTTCGATCCGCGTCAGGGTTTGGCGGCAATGCGCGTGCCGCTCGACTACGCAATCATGACGGCTCTGGGCGTCGGGAACTTCATTCTGTCGTTCGTCGGCTACTGGTGGCCGCCCGACAAGGTTTTCGACGAAATTTACTTCGCCCGGGCCGGCGAAGAGTATCTGCAAAATCTACGAATTTACGAAAACACGCATCCGCCGCTAAGCAAGCTCTTGATCACCTTCTCGATGATGCTTTTCGGCGGCATGCCGGCCGGCCACGGGCTAGGCGGGTGGACTGGCCTAAACGCGATCATCGGGCACCTAAGCAACGGCGACAACTCGTACGGCTGGCGCTTTCTCGACGTGGTCTTCGGCGCGTTCGTGGTGATGCTGCTCTATGTCTTCGCAAAACGTGTCACCGGTTCGACGGTCTTCGCGACGATCACCGCCCTGCTGCTGACCTTTGACGGCATGCATTTCGTTCAATCGCGCATCGCAACTCCCGAAGGCTTCGTGGTCTTCTTTGCCACGCTCGCCGTTTATGCGTTTTATCGTTTCTGGATAAGCTCGCAGGTCGGCTTGCGTGCCCACGTCGCGGTGCCGGCATGGGGATTCATTGCAGGCGCCGGGGCCGCGTTGGCGATCGGCGTCGCGCTGGGTCAAGCCTGTCGCGTCCTCTGGGGGTTCGATGCAGCGGCGACCGTCGTCGTGACGCTCTACGTCGCGTGTCTCGCGTACCTGCTGGTACGGTACATGGCGTTTCCGCGCTTTTTTGGCGACGGTCGGCGCGAGCTAACGTACGCTGAGGGCTCGTACGCGCTTCGCAGCGACGCTGGAACGACAATTTTTGCCGCCGATGGCGGTACGATCGACGCACGAGGCCGAATTCAACGCGGCGCAATCTCGCAGGCTAGGGGCGGCGCGTTGGTTTATAATGAGGATCCGC
>CAVRDR010000015.1:0-83852 GCA_963719905.1 Vulcanimicrobiota bacterium | reverse complement strand
GCGCGGGCAGGTGAGTGCGCGCGAACGCTTCGAGCGTTGCCGTGTCATACGTCGCGTTGATGACGCTTGGCTCGTCACAGAGCGCGCGCAGGAGCGGCAGCGTGGTCGGAACGCCTTCGATCACGTACTCGTCGATCGCTCGCCGCAGTCGCGCAATCGCATCCTGCTCGCGTCGGCGCCCAGACGACGAGCTTGGCGATGAGCGAATCGTATTGTGGCGGAATCGTCCATCCCGAGTACGCCGCGGAATCGACGCGGACGCCCGGACCGGCCGGCTCGCGGTAGGCGGTTATCGTCCCCGGGACCGGACGAAACTCATGGCCCGGATCTTCGGCATTCACACGCCCCTCGATCGAACAACCACGGAAGCTGATCTCGCTCTGAGAATAGGTGAGCGGCTCGCCCGCGGCGGCCCGAATCTGTTCGCGCACCAAGTCGAGGCCGGCGATCATTTCGGTAACGGTGTGCTCGACTTGAATGCGCGTATTCATCTCTAGGAAATAGAACGCATCGCCCGAGACGAGGCACTCGATCGTGCCGACGGAATCGTACTTGATGGCCTTTGCTGCGCGCACGCCGGCCTCGCGCATGGCCGTTCGCACGTCTTGTGGAATTTCGGCCGGCGCTTCTTCCCAAAGCTTTTGATGTCGCCGTTGCAGCGAGCAGTCCCGTTCTCCGACGTGGACGACGTTGCCGTGCTTGTCGGCCAGAAGCTGCAACTCGACGTGTTTGGCGTTTTCGAGATAGCGCTCCGCATAGATCGTGCCGTCCTTGAAGTAAGCTTCGGCTTCACGGCGCGCCGTTTCGAAAGCGGAATCAATCTCTTGCGTCGATCGCGCCACCTTCAGTCCTTTTCCACCTCCGCCGGCTGCGGCTTTGAGCACGAGCGGCAGACCGTATTCTTTTGCGGCCTCGTGTGCGGCCGCAATGTCGGCAATCGCGCGCGTCGCGCCGGGCACAAACGGGACGCCCGCTTGTTGCATCGCGCGACGCGCGCGAAGCTTATCGCCCATAGCGTCAATGGCGTCGGCGTGCGGCCCGATCCAAACGAAACCCTCCGACACGATGCGCCGCGCGAAGTCGCCATTCTCCGCGAGGAAACCGTAGCCCGGGTGAACGGCATCGGCGGCTGCGAGTCGAGCGCATTCGATTATCTTTTCGACATTGAGATAACTTTCAGACGGAGCAGCAGGTCCTAGCCGATAGGCTTCGTCTGCGAGCTCCACGTGGACCGCGTCGCGGTCGGCATCGGAATAAACCGCAACCGTGGCGATGCCCATTTCGCGCGCGGTGCGTATGATGCGCACTGCGATCTCCCCGCGATTGGCGACGAGAATTTTCTTAAGAGTTATCATCGAATGACGGCGGATACATGCCCATTGCGTGGTACCCTGCGTCGACGAAGTGCACGTCGGCGGTCACGGCGGCGGCTAGGTCCGACGCAAGAAAGACCGCCATGTTGCCGACATCTTCCGCGGTCACGTTACGCCGCAGCGGCGCCACCTTCGGCACGACGTCGAGGATTCGCGAAAATCCGCCGACTTGACGCGAGCTCGCGGTTTTTATCGGTCCGGCCGAGATCGCGTTGACTCGAATCTTACGATCGCCCAGATCGAAGGCAAGATATCGAACCGTCGCTTCGAGCGACGCCTTGGCAATGCCCATCAAGTTATAGTTTGGAACGATCCGGCTCGCGCCCAGATAGGTGAGCGCCATGAGCGAAGCGCCGTCGTTGAGCGATTCGCGGAGCGCACGGACGAGCGCGATCAACGAGTATGCTGAGACGTCCAGCGCGACTGCGAAGCCTTGCCGGGATGTCTCGAAGACCTTTCCGGCCAGATCCTCTTTGTTGGCATACGCGATGGAATGAACGAGCGCGTCGAGCTTTCCAAAGTCTCCTTCGAGTCGCTCCCGCATCGCGTTCAACGACGCGTCGTTCGAGACGTCGCACTCGAACGTCGGAGCGGCGTTTAATTCAGAAGCAAGCTTTTGGACCTCGTCGCGCACCCGCTCACCCTGATAGGTCAGCGCTACGAGCGCGCCGTGTTCGTGCAGCTTGCGCGCGATCCCCGTGGCGATCGACCAGCGATTCGCGACGCCGGTCACCAGCGCGCGTTTACCCTGCAAAAGTTTCACGTACGAAATCCTCGACGGTCGTGTTCACGATAAGAATCCCCTGATGAAGAAGGCGAGGCCCGTAGCACCCGCCGCTAGGCTGACGTACCACGCAGGTTTGGAACGCGCGAGCGCCGCGACTGCGCCCAAGGCGATGCCGACCTGCAATAGCGCGACGGCGTACTCGAAGGCGTGATGTCGCTGCACTTCCGCGGCGGACTCCTCTTCCAGTCTGCGAGCGGATGCCTCGAGCGGTTTCTCCTTCGCTACCTCCTTGGCGACCTCGCCGCGATAGGCGCGCAGGCGTGGGGCGTTCGACCGACGATCCTCCAGGCCATCCGCCGCAACGGTGTAGATATGCTCTTTCTCGCGCACGGCTTGGTATTCGGTCCAGGTGTCCGAGGCTTTGATCTGGTCGATGGTCCCTTCATTAATAAGGTCGCCCGAGCGCAGTGCCGCGACCGCGGCCACGACAGCGAAGATTGCGGCGCTCAAACCGACGTATCGCAACCATTGCGGGCTACGCTCGTGCGCGAGCTCCTCGCGTGCCTCCGCGATTTGCTCCTGCAGTTTGTCAGTATTATCGAGTTCGATGTTTTCGGGCATCGGTATCCGTGCTCTCGTTACTTACAAGGGAATGTTGCCGTGCTTACGCTCCGGCCGAGGGGCGCGTTTCTCGTGAAGCATGTCGAGCGCCTTGGAGATCGCACTGCGCGTTTGCCGCGCCTCGATCACGTCGTCGACGTAGCCTCGCTGCGCCGCAACGTACGGGTTTGCGAATCGCTCGGTGTACTCGTCGATCAGTTCGCGCATCTTCGCTTCTTTGTCGACGGCCGACGCGATCTCTCGCCGAAAGATCGTCTTTACCGCGCTCTCGGCGCCCATGACGGCAATCTCGGCAGTTGGCCATGCGAGGTTTAGGTCGGCGCGGATGTGTTTGCTCGCCATAACGTCGTAGGCGCCGCCGTATGCCTTGCGCGTGATGATCGTGATTTTTGGAACCGTCGCCTCGGCGAAGGCATAGAGCAGCTTGGCGCCGTGCAAGATGATTCCGCCGTACTCTTGATCGGTTCCCGGCAGAAAGCCCGGGCACGTCGACGAACGTCACGAGCGGAATGTTGAAAGCATCGCAGAAACGCACGAAACGCGCCGCCTTGATCGACGATCGCGTATCCAGCACCCCGGCGAGCACGTTCGGCTGGTTGGCGACGATTCCCACGGCGTGCCCGTTCACGCGCCCGAAGCCGCAAATGATATTCTTTGCATAGAGCGGCTGAATTTCGAGGAAGTCTCCATAGTCGACGATCGCGTCAATCGCTTCGCTCATGTCGTAGGGCTTGTTCGGCGAATCGGGTACCAGCTCGTCGAGCGCATCGACCAGACGGTGCGGATCGTCGTCGGAATGGTATTGCGGCGGTCTCTCGCGGTTATTCTGCGGAAGGAACGAAAAGAGCGCTCGCGTTAGATCGAAAAGATTCGCTTCGTCTGTCGCCACCAAGTGCGCGACACCGCTGCGCGTGGCGTGGGTCGTCGCTCCGCCCAACTCTTCGAAGGTCACGTCCTCACCGGTAACAGTCTTGATGATCTCCGGTCCCGTGATGAACATCTGCGAGATCCTTTCGGTCATCAGGATGAAGTCGGTTATAGCAGGTGAGTACACGGCGCCGCCTGCGCAGGGCCCGGCGATCAAACTGATTTGCGGAATCACGCCGCTCGCCTGAACGTTACGCCAGAAAATCTCGGCGTAGCCGCCCAGCGAAACGACTCCCTCTTGAATGCGCGCACCGCCCGAGTCGTTGATGCCGATTAGCGGCGAACCCGTGCGCATTGCCAGATCCATCACTTTGCATATCTTCTCGGCGAAGGCTTCGCCAAGCGATCCACCCAGCACCGAAAAATCTTGGGAGAAAAGAAATACCTGCCGCCCGTCGATCGTGGCGCGTCCCGTGATGACGCCGTCGCCTAGGAACTCCTTTTCGTCGAGACCGAACGCGTTCGTGCGATGGACTACGAAACGGTCGAATTCGACGAACGAGGTCTCGTCGACCAGCGCTTCAACGCGCTCACGAGCGGTTCGTTTGCCGCGGTCGTGCTGTCTGGCAACGGCTTGGGGTCCCGCGGGCATCGCAGCCTGCCGACGTTTCCTCTGGAGCTCGTCGTATTTTTCGGCGCGGCTCTTCACTCAAACCACCTTGCACGGCCCTGACGCAAGCTCCTCGAACGAACTCCGTTGCGGCATGCACCGTTTGCAGTGAGAGAAGGGGCGTCTACGAATCGCTCGCGTTTGGTGCCGAAAGGCTTAAGTGTAGGCCCCTACCAGATTCCGAGCATCGCTTTGACGTCGTCGGAAGCCATGGTGGCTGGATCCCACGGCGGGGTGAACGTAATCTCGACGTTGGCGCTCTTTACGCCCTCGATCGCGAGAACGTGATCTTCGACCGACTTCTTGAACATCGGTCCCACCGGGCACATCGGCGACGTCAGCGTCATCATCACCGTCACATTCTCGCCGTTCTCGCCTTCGGTCATAATGTCGTAAACGAGGCCGAGCTCGAGAATTCCAAGGTTCAACTCAGGGTCTTTTACCTCGACGAGTGCTTCGCGAACTTTCTCCACCGTTGGCATACGAGCGAGGTTCACTTGGCATGCACGGCAAACCTCTGCTTAACGTTTGTCGGCCTCTCGCGGAGGCTCTCCTGGGCCCTTCATTGCTCGGGTAAACTCCAGTCACAGGGGCAACCCAGGCGGGCGTGCGGCGAACGGCCACGAAACTGCTCTGGGCCGGGTGGAGTCATAGGAAGAAGAAAAGGAGAGCCAGAGCGATGTCGATGTGGGAGCCATTTACCGAGCGAGCGCGGCGGAGCATCGTGCTGGCCCAAGAAGAAGCACAACGGCTCGGAAATAACTATATCGGAACCGAGCACATTCTTCTTGGCATTATTTCCGAAGGCGAGAGTCTAGCGGCGAAAGTCCTCGAATCGCTCGGCGTCAACCTCGCGAAAGTTCGTCAAGAGGTCGAAGCGATCGTCGGACGCGGTGGGCAGACGGTACAACAGGAGATGGTGTTCACGCCTCGCGCCAAACGCGTGATCGAGCTTGCCTTTGAAGAGGCGCGTCAGCTCAACCACAACTACATCGGGACGGAGCACTTGCTCCTCGGATTGATACGCGAGGGTGAAGGCGTTGCTGCGCGCGTGTTGACCAATCTTGGCGTCGACCCCGCAAAGGTACGCGTGCAAACGACTTCGCTTCTTGGTGCCGAGGGTCAGCCGACCGCGCCTAAAGGAAAGAGTAAGACGCCAACGCTCGACGCCTACGGGCGAGATCTCACGCAGCTCGCGCGCGACAACAAACTCGATCCCGTCATCGGACGAAACAGCGAAATCGAACGCGTCATTCAAATCCTCTCACGCCGCACGAAAAACAATCCCGCCCTCATCGGAGAGCCCGGCGTCGGTAAGACGGCGATCGCCGAAGGCCTGGCGCAGCGTGTGATCAAGGGCGACATTCCCGAGCCGCTGCGGGATCGACGCGTTATAACCCTCGATCTCGCGGGACTCGTAGCCGGCACGAAGTATCGTGGCGAGTTCGAAGAGCGCATGAAGCGCGTGATGGATGAGATCCGGGGCGCGGCGGGCGAGATCATCCTTTTCATTGACGAGTTGCATACGCTGGTAGGAGCCGGCGCGGCCGAGGGTGCGATCGACGCCAGCAACATCATCAAGCCGGCTCTCGCGCGCGGCGAGCTGCAATGCATCGGCGCGACCACCCTCAATGAGTTCCGCAAACATATCGAAAAAGATTCCGCACTCGAGCGCCGTTTTCAACCCGTGATGGTAGGCGAGCCTACGGTCGAGGAAACGATCGAGATACTCAAGGGCCTTCGCGATCGCTACGAAGCGCACCACAAGGTGCAGATTACCGACGAGGCATTGGCGAGCGCCGCGAAACTCGGCGATCGGTACATCACCGATCGTTTCCTTCCCGACAAGGCCGTCGACCTCATCGACGAGGCGAGCTCGCGCGTTCGCCTGCAAGCCACGTTACCGCCGCCGGCGATTCGCGAGGCCGACGCTGCGCTGCGCAAACTCATTGCCGAAAAAGAGGCCGTCGTCAAGAATCAGGAGTTCGACAAAGCCGCCTCAATACGCGACCGTGAAGAGAAGCTTCGTCTCGAGAAGGCGACGCTCGAGCAAGAATGGCGCGATCGTAAGGCTTCGGGCGAGCGCATTCTGCGCGTCACCGCCGATAACATTGCCGAGATCGTCGCCTCGTGGACGAAGATTCCCGTTAGCCGCCTTGCGCAAGCCGAGACCGAAAAGCTGCTCAAGATGGGCGAACTGCTCCATCAGCGCGTAGTAGGCCAAGAGGAGGCCATTCACGTCATCACGCGCGCAATTCGTAGGTCGCGCGCGGGATTGAAGAACCCGAGCCGTCCGATCGGATCGTTCATCTTCCTCGGCCCGACCGGCGTCGGCAAGACCGAAGTCGCTCGCAGCGTCGCGGCCTTCCTTTTCGACGACGAAGAGTCGATGATTCGCATCGATATGTCGGAGTACATGGAGAAGTATTCGGTGAGCCGCCTCGTCGGCGCACCGCCGGGGTACGTCGGCTACGAAGAAGGTGGACAGCTCACTGAGGCGGTGCGGCGTCGTCCTTATTCGGTCGTACTGCTCGACGAGATCGAGAAAGCGCATCCCGACGTCTTCAACTTGCTCCTTCAAGTGCTCGAAGATGGTCGCCTGACCGACTCTCAGGGACGTCAAGTCGACTTCAAAAACTCCGTCATCGTCATGACCAGCAACGTCGGCGCAATCGGAATGACCACGACGACCGACATCGGCTTCCGCCCGCAGAAGCTTTCGGCTGAGGACGAAGTCAAAGCCTACGACCGAATGAAGAACCGGGTGATGGAGGAGGTCAAGCAGACATTTCGGCCGGAGTTTCTCAACCGCGTCGACGAAGTGGTCGTATTCCATCAGCTCACCCGCGAACAGATCGAGCAAATCGTCACGCTCGAGCTCGAAAAAGTCGTGCGCGAGGTGCGCGCGCAGGAGATGGAGCTCAAGGTTACCGAGGCGGCCAAGGCAGTGCTCGCCAAAAAGGGATGGGATCCGCAGTTCGGCGCGCGTCCGCTGCGTCGCGCGATTCAGCGGATGGTCGAAGACGAGCTCGCCGAGGAGATGCTCAAAGGCTTGTTCGGCTCCGGCGATCACATTCTTGGCGACGTCGACCCCGACGATCCGGAGAAGATCAAGTACTCTAAGATCCCCTCGGTCGAACCGCCGGCAGCACCTTCACCCGAACCGGCCGTAAACTAGCCGACGATCAGTCTCGTTTTTGGAATCGTCCTCGCGCAAGCGACGCCGGGGGCGCTGACGCTCTCTCCCAGCAACGTCGCACTCAATCCGGCGCAGCAGCAGACCGTCACCGTCACCGGCGCCAGGCCGCCGCTGCAGGCAAGGCTAGATCAACAGCTCGTCGGCGTTAGCCTGAGCGCCGACGGCACGAGCGTAACAATCACGGCGACGCAGGCGACCGGCGCCACCGTCCTGCATCTCGTGGACGCCGATGGACTTCAAGCCGACCTGCCCATTCGCGTGGCGTTCAACGCGGGAACGATCGTGCCGCAGAGCACGCTTGCGATAACCGGTGATCCGGCGCAGCCGGATTGGCTTGCAGCACGAGTCCAAAGCTGGGTGACACGCCTTACTCGGGTGCTCCCAGGCGCTCAGGCAGTTATTGGAACCGTGAGTCCCCCGTCAGCGCCGCTTGCGGCGGGAGCGAGCATGCAGTTTGTCGTGCCGGTGCAAATTACCGGCAACGGAGAATACTTCGATCAATCCGGCACCACAACGGTCACCGTCCAGAACCTTGCTCTCCAACCGTTTTCCCCGGAACTGCTTTTCTACGACGACGATCCAGAGCACGTGATGCAAGACGGCGTGCTCTTTCGCGGCACGGTTACGGCAATGCAACCGACTCGCCTGTACTACTATCACGATGACGCCGCCGATCCCCGACTTCTTGTGGTCGCTCTGACGAGCAGCTCGCAGGATCCGACGAGCGTGCAGCTCGTCGAAGCATCGGCCGGCCCGAACATGGACGTTATGCACGTCGGACAGACTTTGACCAAGAACTTCCTCCTGACGAAAGCGCTCGGCGAAGGGGTCGTCGTAAATCTCTCGCAAGATGAGCCGTATCTGCTCGCCGAGGTGCCGATGGCCGCGCGGCAGTTGGTCAGCGGTACGGTCGACCTGCGCGTGCTCTCGGGAGGCCCGGCCGTCGTGACGGTACTTGCGGTTTCGCCGGGGATCGATCCCCGAAGCTTACTCGACGGCGCGATCCTGCCCGGTGACGGACACCATCGTACGGGGGTCTTTAGAATTGCCGGCTTTGGCTCCGACTCGCTCAATTATTCGGCAGGCGGTCCCGACGCAACGCTCGTCCTCGGCGACACCGAGCCGACGCCGCAAAGCATCGATCCGGCCGCGCCCGGCCACGACTACGGCGATTATGGCGTCGTGCACACCGTCGACCTCACCTTGACCAATCCGGGCACGGCTCCGACCACGGCCTACCTTTTCTTTAAGCCGCTTGCCGGGCCGGCGCGCGGAAGCTTCTTGATTGACGGAAACCTTGCCGATATCGGCTGCGTGCGTCTTCCCGTACCGTATCAAATAACCGCATTCAACCTTTCTCCGGGACAGACGTATCGCACGACCGTGAGAACGATGACTGACGGCGGTTCATTTTACCCGGCAGAGATCGGGCTTACTGCGACGCCGCCGCGACCGAACGCGCCGACCATAAACGCGCCCGATGGCTGCTTCCCAAAACCGCAAGCGTCGCCTGAGCCGCAATGACGGCGCCCGAAGGGGAATCGAAGGTCGTACTTCTCGTACGATTGCTTAACGCGATCGACCAAGGACGACACTCATTCGAAGACCTTAAGGACCGCATCGCCGTTGGGGAAAAGCGACCGAGCACGCGCAGCCTGCGGCGTTACCTGGCGATCCTCACCAACGCCGGCTTTCCCTTATATTTCGATCGGTCGGCTAACGCATATCGCTTTGCCGATGGCTATAGCCTCAAGCGGCTCGACCTGAGCAGCGGCGAGCTTTTTGGCCTCGTTGCCTTACGCTCGCTCGGCGCGAGCATCGGGGGCACGATAGGCGCTTCGATAGACGAGGTCGCCGAAAAGCTCGTCGACAGCGCGGGTCGCGGTGCGCGAGCGCGAATCGAAGCCGGCTCCCCCGTTACCTTTCGGCTTTCGGAGATTCGTCTCGACGAAAATGGCGAACGCGCTTTCGCGCTGCTCTCCTCGGCCGAGCGCAGCTCGCGCAGCGCGCGCTTCGTTTACCTCGATAAAGAGGGAAAGTCGAGTATGCGGAGCGTCGATCCGTACGGTTTTATCATTAATGCCGGTCGCGTCTATTGCCTCGCGTACGATCACTCGCGGCGCGGTTTGCGAACCTTTGCCGTTGATAGCGTGAGCGATCCCGAAGTACTCGCGCAAACGTTCGTTCGTCCCAGCGCTTTTGATATCGAAGCCTATTCCGCCGCATCTATCAGCGGTGTCTTGCACGCTGAGCAAACGACCGAGGTAACGGTGCGTTTTGCGCCGCGCGTCGCTAAAGCGGCGGTCGCTGCTCGCATTGTCGCCGAGCCTGAGGTCGATTACTGCGACGACGGATCCGCGAAGATCACTTATAAGGTCGCAGACGTCGACGAGCTCGTACGTTGGGTCCTCGGCTGGGGCGCGCAAGCCGAAATCGTCTCGCCCGCTACGGCCCGCGCGCGCATCGCCGAACTCGCCCGCGACATCGCCGCCAAATATCAGCCTGGCTCGTAGGCGGGGATCATCCGGGCGACAATTACGAAACCCGCCGAGACGATTGCCGCGACGGGCTCCGACGTATTCACTCACCTGCCTCGCCTGTTTGGCTTCCTTTTGGGAACCCCCACTGACGCCGGCTTTGGCGGTTTAACCGTTGCCGCGGATGGTTGCTCATCGCAACGTTTCCGGTTGCATTGGTCGCGAACGATACGTTCGTCGCACTTCGAAAATTCGAAGCTCGTGCATAATACCACGTGCACGAGTGCATCGACAAGCGGGCTCTGGATGAATTCACAATCTGTCCACAATTATTTTTCATTATGCACATACGGCGGGCGTCATTACATGCCCCAGGGTAGGCGTGCGCGCTGCATCGAAGACCGATGGCGATGGTTTTGCCGACGGTTCTCATCGTGGCGCAGAGTTTCTTCGGAACGCTGCCGATTGACGGAATCCGCTGCGACCGCGAAGAGGGTTCCGTCGAGCACATTCACGTCAGCTTGCAGCTCTACAACCGCGGGCGAGCGGCCGCTGTGCCGGCCGGAATCGGCATTCCGCAAGGCTCTGTGTGCCTGTACTGGTTGCACACGCACACCGGAGATGGATTCATTCACATCGAGTCACCAGTTAAACGAAGCTTCGATCTCGGAGAATTTTTCGATATCTGGGGCCCGGACCTGAGTTGGACCAAGGCTGCAAGCTTGACGGCCCCGCACGGCGGCCATCTCGCGATCTGGGTCGACGGCAAACCGTGGCATGGGAGCGATCCGCGCGCGATTGCGTTCCACGACCGTGAGACGATCGTGATTCAGAACGGACCGCCGTTCGCGAAGCCGGCGCGTCCGGACTGGTCTCAGTTTTGAACGCCGTCGAGCTCGACGGTCACCATCTGACGCTCGAGGCGATTGAAGCGGTTGCCGTGGGGGCGCCGGTGCGCATCGCTCCGGCGGCGCGCGCGCGGGTCGCTCGGGCCCGGGACTTCGTCGATCGCCGGTTCGCCAGCGGCGAAGCGATCTACGGCGTGACGACGGGCTTCGGTCGGCTGGCAAGCATCTCGGTCGATCCGGCCGATGCCGTCGCACTTCAACTCAACCTCGTGCGCAGCCACGCCGCCGGAACCGGAGCGCCGCTTGAAATTCCAATCGTCCGCGCGGCCGGCGTGCTGCGCGCGAACTCGCTTTCCGCCGGCCACTCCGGAGTAAAGCTTGACACGCTCGATCTTATCGCCGCGATGCTCGAGCGCGGGGTTACTCCGGTCGTCCCGTGTCAGGGCTCAGTCGGCGCAAGCGGCGATTTGGCACCGCTCGCGCACATGACGCTAACGCTCATCGGAGAAGGTGAGGCGTTCTATGCCGGCGAGCGGCTTCCCAGCGCCGTTGCGCTCGAGCGCGCCGACCTCACGCCGATCTCCCTTGGCGCAAAAGAGGGGCTGGCGCTCGTCAACGGCACTCAGGTGATGACCGGCATTGCGGCGCTTGGTGTACTACGCGCGAAACGGCTAGCAGCGGCGGCCGACGTCATCGGTGCTATGTCGCTCGAAGCGTATTTGGGCACGGAGCGGGTCTTCGATCGCCGCCTCAACGAGTTGCGCCCGCATCCCGGTCAAGAGACCGTCGCTGCGAACTTGCGCGCGCTGCTCGCCGGCTCTGAGATCGTGCAGTCGCATGCGGAGTGCGATCGCGTCCAAGATCCATACTCTTTCCGATGCATCCCGGTGGTGCATGGCGCCGTTCGCGACTCGATCGCGCACGTGCGCCGCGTAACGGAAATCGAGGCAAACTCCGTCACCGATAACCCGCTCGTCTTTCCCGAGGACGGCGAGTTCATCTCGGGCGGCAATTTCCACGGCGAGCCGATCGCGCTCGCGCTCGACTTCTTGAAGATCGCCGCCTCGGAACTAGCCTCGATCGCCGAGCGCCGGCTCTATCTCTTACTCAATGCCGAAGATCGCGGCTTGCCGCTCTTTCTCGCCCGCCGTTTGGGGCTGCAATCGGGCTTGATGATCGTGCAGTACACCGCCGCCGCGTTGGTCAACGACAACAAGGGTTTGGCTTGGCCCTCCAGCGTCGATTCGATTCCAACTTCGGCCGGTCAGGAGGATCACGTCAGCATGGGCATGACTTCGGCGAATAATCTGCCGCGCGTGCTCGACAACGTTGAAGGCGCGCTCGCATGCGAGCTCCTCGGCGCGCTTGCCGCGACCGATCTGCGCCGGCCGCTGAAATCGGGCCGCGGAACGCAAGCCGCCCACGACGCCGCGCGCGAATTCATTGCACCCTGGACCGAAGATCGGTCGCCCGCCCCCGACATCGCGGCGGCACGCGAGCTCATCCGTTCGGATCGCCTCGTCGCAGCGGCCGAGTCGGCGATCGGGCGTCGGCTTACAGCGTGATGTTGAACTGAAGGTAGGCGTTGAACGGGTTGGGCAGCACGAACGCGTTCGTGTCGGCGTAGCCGGGCGTGTACGACTGCTTAAAAGCCGGGTTGAGCGGAACGCCGTTGGCGCCGCGATCGTTGGGCGAAACGCCGTTGTAGAAGTTCGAGACGTAATACGAATAGCCGAACGGCGCGTTGCTGACGTATCCACAGGTGTAACTGTTCGGCGGAAACTGTTTGGTCCAAGGTTCCGACGAGCCGCCGAAGCATTCGTTGATGAGGTTCGCCAAGAGCAGGTTCGCCTTCACGCGCGGGGTCAGCTGATAAGAAAGCTGTAGGCTCAAGTTGAGCTGATTCGGCTGCCGGAAGGCGCCGAAAGCGTCGAAGACGCCGGTCTGCGGGTTGGGGATGTAAAGGACTCCGGGGTAGGTTCCGCTTTGCGTTGCGGACAGTCCGCAGGTCGTGTAGTCGGCTTGCAGCGGGTTCTTCGTGTGAATCGGCGAGTTGATAAAACCGGCGGAGTTGCTCGTGCAGGTCCGGGGATCGAGTCCGATCACGTCGGCCGGATTGCCGTACAGCGAGCCTTCGTTGAACGTCAGCGCGGGCGTCGCCGCGAACTTGTTGTGCCGGTAGTTGACGATCGCGCTCAGGACGTTGGGCGATAAATAGGCGAAGTCCAAGCCGACGGGGTACCAGGCGTCGCGACCGAGCAGCGGCTGCGGCGCCATCGAGTAGTACGGATTCCAAATCGGCGGATTGTACTTTGGATTGAGCTGCTTGCAGGCCGGGATCGGGGAATATGTTTCCGACGCTGTTGTTTTCGTAGCATTGCGAGCCACCGCCGGCCTTCGTGAGCCCGTTGAAATTCGCGATGTCCTGATTGTAAGGATCGATCGGGTTGAGCGACGTGCCGGGGTAATTATTCCACTTTTCGGCAGCATTCGTGTATGTGTAGGATAGCAAAAATGAGAACCCATTCTTGCTGAAGTCACCCTTCGTAAACTCGGTTTCGAATCCATCGACGCGCTCCACTCCGGAGTTGAGGCCGCCGGCCAGCCCAAACGGCAGCGCGATGCTGTAGACCTGATTGGTCGCATACCGCAAGTAAGGCGTAACCTTGATCGACATATCGGTGCCTTTGAACCGGCGCTCGTAGGACGCGTCGTAGTTGTCGGAATATTGCACGAGCGCGTTGTGGAGCGGGGTCGTATAACCGTACTGCCAGAAGGCCTGAAATAAATCGTACGCGAGATTGTTGTCTTTTGCGTTGTATTGAACTTGATACGTCTCAGGCTCTTGCGCGTACCGCCCCGCCGAGAAGCGCAGCACGGTGTCGGGGTTTACCGTGTACGTCATCCCCAGGCTCGGCGTGAAGGCGTAATCCGCTACTGAGGGTGGATAGTTGTTGCTCAGCAGCAGGTGCCCGTCTTTGCCGTCCGGATGGACGGTTTGCACGGGATGCGCGGGAATCGAATCATCGATGGGGCAGTTGAAGCCGATAAATGGATTCGCCGGTTTGCCGCTGGCCGGCGGCACCGGAATGAAGTATGGCGCGAGTGTTACCGGATTGTAGCAAAACTCGCGCTGACCGGCGAGGAACCAAAAGTTCTGGCCGTCATTTGATGTGTTAGAGAGATTGTACTCGTAGATCTCGTCTCGAACTCCGAGATTGATGTTGAGCTTGTCGGTCGGATTCCACTGGTCTTGCAGCGCCACCGCCGTGAAGTTGGGCTCGATCGTGTTGACGAAGCCGGAGTTTCCGGTATACGTAACCTGCCAACTCGCCCCAGGGACCTTGAGGCCGGACGGCTCCGGATTGGTAAAGGTGCCAGCCGTTAAGGTCTGGCCCGATGGAGTGCTGTTGCACGGCGCCGGCTGGCCCTGCTGATAGGATTCTCCGTCGAGGGTTCCGCTCTTATAGGCGAAGCATTCACTACCGTTGGTTAGGTTCGTTGCGTCCGTCGTCAGCGTGTTGTTGAAATTGTCGTTGTTGTAGCGATTCGTCGACGCGGTCACGTAGTTGGCGTCGACGGTCAGCAGATGTTGGGAGTTGAGCTGATCCGCGAACGTAAACGCTAAACCGCGCGTGTGCGATTCGAGCTCGTAATCATAGCTGAGCGCTCCAAATCCAAAGAACGGCGTGCCGTAGCTGAGCGCGCTGGCCTGAAGCCAATCGGAATAAAAGGAATATCCGTATAGGCGGACATAGGCGTTCGATCCGATGTTGTGCTGATATTGCAATTTGAAGATCGAGGCATTGTTCCAATACGAATCGCGGTTGTCTGGCGGCACTGCCGAGTACGTTCCGCCGGGGCACGCCCCCGGGATGATCGGCGGCGTTCCCGGCGTTTGATACGGATTAACGTTCGCGCAGCGATTTCCAGGCGAGCTCGGCGCAAAATAGGGGACCGGCTTGATGCCGTTGGCGCTCTCGCCAAAATGCGTTCCGCTCGGCCAAGTCACGAAATCTGGCCAGACCTCCGGTATACTTTCTATACCGAAATCCAACTGGCTGAACTGTGTAATGACGTTCGGACCGAGATCGTCCTGCGAGCTGTAGAACTGAGTCTGCAGCGCCGTGACGTTATAGAGTACTTGCACGTCGTCGCGGCCCGCGTCGTGCCGGTGCGGGATGCCGAAATGAAGGTTGATGACGTTTTCGCGGTCGGCGAGGTTCGAGACGCCGAAAGCATTGTAAGCGGGTGTAATCGTTTGGTAGCATCCGGGGTCGTTGCCGAGGCCATTTTTGTTTAGCGTATTGACGGGCAACCGCTCATATCCCGGTTGTCCCGGATTGAGTTGGAACGGATCGTAAACGGGCGATGCGTTCGGCCCCGAGTAAAGTCCCGAACCACTCGGCGGCGTCGTAGTGCAGATAGGATAGACGCCCCCGAAGTAAAGCGGGATCGTGTTGAAGGCAATCGCAGGGTAGCCCCAGACCAAGCCGAGGTTCGATCCATTGAACTGATCGAGATAGCGGTAATCTTGATTATAGCCGCCGATTCCGACGTAGTAGGAGAAGAGCCGGTCAGGCGTCGCGCCGCCGGCTTCAACCTGTAAGCTGTGATAGTAGGTAGTCGAGCCTACGCCGCCGCTGACGGTTGCGAATCCGGGATAGGTGCCGGTCTTGATGACTTGATTGATGAATCCGGCGAGGCCGGTCGCGCTCTCGCCGGCGGTTCCGCCGCCGGTATAGACCTGCAGCTCTTGCTGCCCGAGCGTTCCGGCCGTACCGCCCGGATAGTTGTCGAACGAACGGTTGACCGGAACGCCGTCGTACTCGTAGCCGATCTGATCGTAGCTGCCGCCGCGAATATAGACGACTTGGTCCCAGCCTTGTTGATTAGGCGGAACGAACGTTCCCGGAACGGCCGCGATTGCCGAATAGGCGTTGTTTAAGTTTCCACCGCCTCCGAGTCCCGACGCGGCCTGCGTAACGGTGGAGTTGACCGAATAGACGTCATTCGTCGTACCGGATTTAACGAGGTCCATCGACGAGCGTGCCGTTACGTGCGCGATCGTCTGCAGCGACGGCGCGAGCGTAACGCGCAGCGTCTGCAGCTGATCGGCAAAGACCGAAATACCGGTAAGCGCTGAGGTTTCGAAGCCGCGCTTGGAGACCGAAATCGTATACGTTTCCGGCGCGAGCGAGAGCATGGAGAATCGTCCCGCTGCGTCGGTCGTGACCGTTGCCGTTTGCGATGGGCTAACCGCGACGACAAGCGCTCCCGCTATCGGCGCTCTGGTATTCGTGTTGACGACGAGGCCGGTTATCGAGCCGGTGGTGCCTGCACGCGCAGACAGCGTCGCGCAAGCGAGTCCGCACGCCACCGCAAGGAAACATAACGACCAATTGAACGAGTGCCGCATGCACATCTCCCGAAGTCCAACGGTAGGCTTACATGCGTTGAGCGTATTCGCGGCCATATTCAGTCTGCCTTTGGCGGTGTGTCGTTCGACACCGGAGGGCTTGCGGTCAAACTCAAGAATTCTACGAATATGACGGTAATCACCGGACCGCGCACCGTCCGGGCGCCACGCGGCGCGGAAATCTCGTGCTTGGGATGGCCACAAGAAGCGGCCATGCGCATGTTGATGAACAACCTCGACCCCGACGTGGCCGAACGTCCCGACGATCTCGTCGTCTACGGCGGCAACGGCCGAGCCGCGCGCTCGTGGGAGGCTTTCGATGCGATCGTGCGGACGTTGCGGCGCTTGAAGGCCGATGAAACCCTGATCGTGCAGAGCGGAAAGCCGGTCGCGGTGTTCAAGACTCATGCACGCGCACCGCGAGTTCTGATCGCAAACGCGAACCTCGTGCCAAAGTGGGCCGATTGGGACGTCTTTCGCAGGCTCGAAGCTGAAGGGCTCACGATGTACGGCCAGATGACGGCGGGCTCGTGGATCTACATCGGAACGCAGGGCATCGTGCAGGGAACCTACGAGACGTTTGCCGAGCTCTCGCGACAGCACTTCGGCGGATCGCTCGTTGGGCGCGTTACCTTAACCGCCGGCGTGGGGGGCATGGGCGGTGCGCAGCCGCTCGCAATCGCCATGAACGGCGGCGTCTGCATCGTTGTCGACGTCGATCGAGCTCGCCTGGAACGACGACGCGAGTTGCGCTACCTCGACCGCGTGGCCGATTCGCGCGAGGAGGCGCTGCGCCTGGTAGAGCGAGCGCGTGGCCTGGGCGAGGCCTTTTCAATCGGATATGAAGGGAATGCGGCGCAAGAATTTGCGAGGCTTTATGAGCTGGGACTTCGTCCTGACGCCGTAACCGACCAAACGTCGGCCCACGACCTTCTCAACGGCTACGTTCCCGCAGCTCTCTCGCTCACTGAGGCAGCCGAGCTTCGCAAGGTCGATCCGGCGGAGTACGAGCGACTCGCGCTGGAAAGCTGCGCAACCCACGTACGGGCGATGGTGCGCTTTCTCGATTCGGGCGCGGTCGTCTTCGACTACGGCAACAACATTCGGACGCAGGCGCAACGCGCCGGATTCGAGCGCGCCTTTGCCTTTCCGGGCTTTGTCCCGGCGTTTATTCGTCCGCTCTTTTGCCGCGGTGCAGGCCCATTTCGTTTCGCCGCGCTCTCGGGCGACGAGAGCGACATCGAGCGGTGCGACCTAAAGCTCCTTGAGCTCTTTGCCGACGACGAATCGCTGACACGCTGGATTCGTCTCGCCCGGGAACGCATAGCCTTTCAAGGCTTGCCGGCGCGAATCTGCTGGCTCGGGTACGGCGATCGCGCCAAAGCTGGAATTGCCCTCAACGAGTTGGTGCGCACCGGTGAGGTGCGAGCGCCGATCGTGATCGGTCGCGATCATCTCGACACCGGGAGCGTAGCATCACCTTACCGTGAGACCGAGGCGATGCGCGACGGCAGCGACGCAATTGCGGATTGGCCTATTCTCAACGCACTGCTCAACACGGCGGCAGGTGCGCATTGGGTAAGTTTCCATCACGGCGGGGGCGTGGGGATCGGGTACAGCTTGCACGCCGGCATGGTTGTCGTTGCGGACGGCACCGACGACGCTCGCGATCGGCTCCGTTGCGTACTTACGACCGATTCGGGGCTGGGCGTGGTGCGCCACGCCGACGCCGGCTACGAGCTTGCGATCGAAACGGCCGATGCAAAGGGCATTGATTGGCGTCTTTGATCGTCACCGCGAAGACGATCGTCACCTGCGATACGCAAGCGCCGCAATGCGGAATCGATTTCGAGGCCCTCGGCCGCATTGAGAATGGCGCCCTCGTCATCGAAGGCGACACGATTTCGGCCATCGAGCGTGACTCCGATTCCTTCCGGTCCAGTGGGGAGAATGCTTGCGAACGCATAGATCTGCACGACTGCGTGATCTTTCCCGGCTTCGTCGACGCACACGCCCATCCGTTGTACGCCGGCAATCGGGAAGCAGACTTCACCGCTCGCACCCGCGGCGAGTCTGCGCCGCTGGGAATGCTCTACACCATCGAGCGTACGCGTGAGGCGCTGCTGGATCCGGCTCGATTCTACGAAACCACGATTCGCCCGCGACTTCGCACGATGCTCGCTCACGGAACGACGACCCTCGAGACGAAGACGGGGTACGCGCTGCATAAGCCGGGGGAGTCGGCGTTGCTGGATTTGATCGCGCAGCATCGCAACGATCCCGACGTTCCCAGCCTGGTCGCAACCTTTCTTGGTGCGCACACGCTGCCCCCGGAGTTCACGCGCCAGGAAGCCTTCGTCGATTACTTGATAGACCAAGTTATCCCGGCGGCGGCCTCACACGGCGCCGTCTATGCCGACGCTTTCTGTGAGGCGGGATTCTTTTCTCCGGAGGAGACGCGACGCTATCTCGACGCCGCTCGTTTGCACGGCATGAGGTTGCGCGTGCATTGTGACGAGATGTCTGGCGGCGGCGCGGCGGCGATGGCCGCCGCCCTCGAGGTGGATGCCGTCGACCATTGCAACTACATTCGGACGCAGGACGTGCGAGCGATCGCCGAGCGCGGCATCGTGACCGTCGCCTGCCCGGCAACCGTCCTCTATCTCGCGCTTGCGCAGCATGCTCCCGTTCGCGCCCTGCTCGAAGCGGGCGGCCTCGTCGCGCTCGCAAGTGATTACAACCCCGGTACCTCGCCGTGCTTTAACTTACAAACCGTCGCCTTTTACGGCCGTCAACTCTTCGGGCTTTCCGCCGCCGAGGCGCTCTACGCAGTTACGCGTGCGGCGGCTCATTCGCTTCGCGTCGATGCCGGTCGAATTCGCGTTGGGGCCAAGGCCGATATCGTCGCGCTGCGGATCGGATCCCCCGACGAGTTCGGCTGGCAATTCGGGGGCAACCTCGCAGCCCTCGTCATGAAGCGCGGCCGGTCAGTCGCGGCGTGACGAGCGAGCTCGTACGCTGTGCGCGGGCAATCGTTTCAGGCGAACTGCGTCAGGATTACGCTTTCGTCGTGCGCGACGGCAAAATTACCGCGGCCGGCGATTTCAGCGACGTGCGCGGTCGCGCGCGCGATCTCAGCGCCCGCTCCTTCCCGGCGGACCGGCTCGTCGTTCCTGGCTTCATCAACGGGCACAGTCACGCGTACCAAATACTCCTTCGCGGTTGGGCCGACGATTGGCCATTCGCGAAGTGGCGCCGCGACGCGCTCTACCGCATCGTGCCGCGATTGACGCCGGATGACGTCTACTGGACATTCGTAGCGGCCTTTTCCGAGATGCTCGCCGCCGGCATCACGACCGTCGCGGAGTTCTTCTATCTCAACGGTAGCGGCAACGCGCACGCGGAAGCCGCGATTCGCGCGGCGCGCGACACGGGCATCAGGATCGTTCTCGCACGGACCTGGATGGATGCGCCATACGCTCCCCCGGCTTTTCGCGAAAGCATCGAAGCCGCCGCGAAACGAACGCGCGAGTTGATGGAGCGCCACCCCGAGGCGAATGTATGCGTCGCGCCGCACTCGCTCCACGCCGCATCGCAGGACATGATCCGCGCCGCAGCCTCGTTTGCTCGGGATGCCGAGTGTATGCTGCACGTTCACGTCGCCGAAGCGCGGTACGAAGGCGAAGAAACCCTGCGCGATTTTGGTCGCACTCCCTTTGCGCTGCTCGATGAGCTCGGCGCCCTCAACGAGCGAACCGTCGCCATCCATGCGATCTATCTCAGCGATGCCGACTTCGACCTACTCGCCGCAAGCGGCGCGCGCGTCGTTTCCAATCCCATGACGAATCAATACCTGGGCGACGGAATCTGCGACGTCGCACGCCTGCAGTCGCTGGGCGTCAACATGGGCCTCGGGACCGATGCTGACGTGCGCCCCTCATTGATCGATGAGATGCGCGCCGCAGCGTTGCTCCAAAAAATTCTGCACCTCGACGCTGCGGCGTTACCCGCGTCGCAGGCTTTTGCCCTCGCGACGGCGCAAGGCGCGCGCGCCTTAGGAGTCGCGGGGGGCGATCTCGTCGCCGAATCTCCTGCCGATTACGTCGTGCTCGACGCTTCGAAGATCGATCCCTGGTCGTCGCCCGTCAACGCGCTCGTCTATCGCGCCGAGATGCGTGGGTGCAAGCGACGTTCGTGGACGGACGACGCGTCTACGTGGGCGAGCCTTCGGCGCTTGCGCGACGCGCGCGCGAGTCGACCGCGACGATTGCGGAGCGCGTTTCTGTTTAGCCTGGGGTGGGGAAAGGCGAGGGCATGAGTAAGCGGACGGTCGCGCTGGCGACGATTATCCTTATTGCATCAACCTCTTGCGGCGGCGGCAAGTCGAGCGGCGGCGGGTCGCCTCAGCCCAGCGCTGCGCGGCGTCGGCGGCGGCCCTGAACTGCGGCGCCAAGTCCCCGGTCTGGGTCATCGGAAGGGCGAAAGCCTACCTGGTGTCGGGCGACCGGCATTACGGCAAGACGAAGTACGGGCGCTACGTATGCTTGTCAGAAGCTCGGGCCGAGGGCTTGCACCCGGCGCGCCATCCCTTCCGACACCGGCACAAGAAACAATCCACCGTAAACCGCGGCGCGGGTGCGTGCAAGCACTTGCATTTCGGGCTTTATGATGGTAAACTCCGCATGCAAGTACCCACTTGCAGCTTGCACTTATGAAGTTTTTGCTGATTTCGGGCGCCGGGCAGTTGCAGTTGCGGCGGTTATGGTCGCTCTCCCTACTCTTGGCATTGGGCCGGCCGGCGACGCGGTGCCGCCTCTTCCGGACGCGCGCACCATTATTGCGCGGATGGGCGAGCGCAATCCAGGCTTGAGATCCTACCGCGCACGCGTGCACGTGAACATCCGATTGTTCAGCTTTCCTTTCTTTGCGCCCAAGCTCGACGGCACGTCGTACTTCAAGCGTCCCGATTATTACGTCGTCGTTTTCGACCGGATGCCGAATTATGCGCGCGGCTTTCAAAGACTCTTCGACGACGTCGGAAATCCGCGGGCGTGGGAGAAGGACCAGAACATTGCGGTCAATGGAACGGCATGGCTCGACGGGCGTGCGACGATCGTTTTACGGATGACCAAGAAGATTCACAGTGACATCCTGGACCACACGCTGGTATACGTCGATCCTTTCGATTACTCGCTCGTTCAAATGGAGTGGTACTATACCAGCGGCGGGAAGATCACCATGTCGCAGCAATACCGGATGGAGGGCAGCTACTCGGTGCTCTCCGCGCAGCATGCGACCATCGACATTCCGCACGTTCGAGCCGTGGCAGACGCTTCGTATGGAACGTATGAAACAAACGTTTTCATCGGAACCGGAAACGGAATGCCGTGATAGAAACGCGCAAGGCCTTCGAAGGCGGGCGATCCGCATCTCCAGAGGAGACGCGGGAGCGGATTCTCACCGCCGCGCGCGAGGTGATCGGGCGCAAGGGTAAGCGCGGCGCGACGACACGCGAGATCGCCGACGTTGCGGGAGTGAACGAAGCGACGCTCTTTCGGCACTTCGGAACGAAGGAAGCGCTCCTAGTGGCGTGTGCACAGCATTTTTGCGGTTATCTTGAGCTTGCGGGAGTCGCGGCGCAACTCACGGGCTCGGTTGCCGAGGATCTCCTCGTCCTTGCGCGCCTCATGTTCGCTCGCTTCGAATCCTTGCAGGATATGATTCGCTGGTCGCTCGTCGAGCAGGACTACGAAAAGGACATCTTTGCCGAAACCGCTTGGCAACCTCAGCTCGCCATCCTTGCGGTATTGACCGAGTTCATGCGGCGCCGCATCGGATCCGGCGAGCTCCTGGGCGATGCGGAAAAACTCGCGATGGTCTTTTTGGGAGTCGTGTTCATGCACGCGCTCGGCCGTAAGAAGTTTCCCGGCTCGGTGCTTCACCGTGGTGATCCCGATGCGGCGCTTCGCTTCTATATAGACGTTTTTCTCAACGGAGTAAGGAAGTCGTAATGGACACGCGAGAGGCAAATCAGCAAAAAACCGTCGCAGAGCCGAAGGGGAACGGCCCGGGTAGAGCTGCGTCAGAGGGTCCCGGACCGATCGACGCCCAGGAGCCGCGCGCGCGGCCACGCAGGCGCATCTTCTTCTTGATCGGTGTGGCGATCGTCATCGTCCTCGCACTGATTTGGGGATTGCCGTGGCTGAGTTTCATGCTCTCACATGAGGGCACTGATGACGCACACGTTGGTGCCGACGAAGTGGCCGTTACGAGCAAGATTCCCGAACGCATCGATCGGATCTTGGTCGACACGAATCAGCCCGTGCGCCGCGGGCAGCTCTTGATCGTGCTCGACAACAAAGACGAGCTTGCAAAACTTCGGCAGGCTCGGGCTCAATACGATCTTGCCGCCGCGAACCAGCGGGCAACGACCGTCCAAGGCCAAGGCGGCGTCTCGCAGGCCAGCGGCGCAATCGAAAACGTTCAGGCGCAGGTACCGGTGGCGCAGGATGTCGTCGCGCAGGCGAACGCGCAACTGCTCGCCGCGCAAGCGCAAGTTCCGGCAGCGCAGCAAGCCTACGATAAAACGCAGGCCGATCTCAATCGAGCGTCATCGCTCGTGAGCACCGGCGATGTTGCTTCGCAACAACTCGATGCGGCACGCGCCCAAGCAGCCGGCGCGGCGGCTCAGCTGCGCGCGGCACGAGACCAGGTCACCGTCGCGCGGGCGAACATCGCCGCCGCGCAAGGCCGCGTCGAGGCCGCCAACGCCGGGGTGTCGGAGGCCTCGGGCGCATTGACGACCGCACAAGGCAAGCTTGCCCAAGCGGCCGATCCCAGCCAAGTGGAGGCGGCAGCAGCACAACTCTATCTCGCCAAGCAGAATCTCGATTACACTCGCATCTATTCGCCGACCAATGGGTACGTTGGCGAGAAAAGCGCCGAAGTTGGGCAAACCGTCGGCGCAGGGATGACGCTCATGACGATCGTTCCCCATCGCGTTTACATCACCGCAAATTACAAAGAGACGCAGATGGGCCGCATGCGCGTGGGCCAACCGGCCGACATTCACGTCGACGCGTACAAAGGCGTGACGTTTCACGGGCACGTCGCTTCGATCAACCCGGCTTCGGAAAACACTTACGCGCTGGTGCCCGCTCAGAATGCAAGCGGAAACTTCGTGAAGGTAACGCAGCGGATTCCGGTGCGAATCCTGGTCGACGACCCGCGCTCCGACCTGCCGCTGCGGCCCGGAATGAGCGTCGAAACCTACGTCAGAGTGAAATAACTCACTCTTGGCATACTAAGCGACGTCGAAGTATGTTCGGCACGTACGAAAGCGCGGTCGTCGAGCACGGCGCGCGCAGAGTGATCATCAGCATTGCGGTGATAACCGCGACGCTGCTCGAGATCATCGACGTAACGATCGTAAACGTCTCCTTGCCGAACATTCAAGGCAACTTCGGCGTCGGCGTGGATTTGGGGGCATGGGTCGTTACGGCGTATCTCATTGCCAACGTCGTGGTGATTCCGCTTAATCCATGGTTTGCCGCGCGTTTCGGGCGTCGCCAATATTTTTTTACCTCGATTGTCATCTTTACCGTTGCGTCGCTCATGTGCGGGCTTTCCAACAGCTTAGGCCAGCTCGTTTTCTGGCGATTGATTCAGGGGCTGGGCGGCGGCGGCCTCATCTCGACCTCGCAGGCGATCCTGCGCGACACCTACGGCATGAAAGAGCAAGGGAAGGCGCAGGGCGTCTTCGCGATGGGCGTAATCGTCGGGCCTGCCCTCGGTCCGGTGATCGGCGGCTGGATCACCGATAATTGGAACTGGCACTGGATCTTTTTCATCAATATCCCGATCGGCATCATCGCCGCGACCTTGATTTGGAACTTTCTGCGCAATCCGGCTCAACCGCAATACCGCCGGCTCGATTGGATCGGCTTGATCCTGATGTGCATTGGCTTGGGCTCGATGCAGTTCGTGCTCGAGAACGGCCAGCAGTACGATTGGTATGACGACGCGCGGATTCGCTGGTTCACGTTCTTTTCGATTAGCGGTCTGGCGGCATTTGTTTGGTGGACGCTTCGCTCGACGATCCCAGTCGTCGACCTGCGGGTCTTGCGCCTTCGCCAAGTGGCCGCCGGCAGCATATTAGGCGCGGTGCTCGGCGTGAGTCTCTACGGATCCATCATTATTCTGCCGCAGTACCTCATCAACTCGCTCGGATTCACGGCAACCCTTTCCGGAGCTACGGTCATGATACGTGCTGGTGCCGTCATGCTCTTCACGCCGCTTACGGCGATTTTAACGCAGCGCGGGCTCGTCGATGCGCGCCTCCAGGCGGCGATCGGCTTCGTTTTACTGGCGCTCTCGAATTGGCTGCTCGCCAACATCACGACGCCGCTCTCCGATTTTCATAGCTTGATTTTCCCCTTGATCCTAAGCGGCATTGGTCTCGCGCAGATCTTCGTGCCGCTCTCGGTTGCCGTTATTGGCAGTGTGCCGGATAAGGAAGTACCGTCGACTGCGGCCTTCTTTAATCTTTCGCGGCAGATCGGCGGTAGCGTTGCCGCCGCAGTTTTGATCACTCTTCTGGTGCGAGGCTTTACCGTCCATCAGACGGAGCTTGCCGGAACGCAAACGCTCGGACACGCTCCGACGCAGCAGTACGTGATGGCGGAGGGCGGCCTGCAGAATCGAGGCGCTATGCAGCGCCTGGCGGTTCTGGTCGAAGCCCAATCGGCCGTGCAATCCTATGCCGATACCTCGCGCTGGGTGGCGGTGATCACGCTCGGTCTCGCGCCGCTCGTACTCTTGCTGCGTCGGCCGCGAATCGGCATGGCGCTGAGCGAATGAAGCAGCGAGCTCGGGCCGTCTCGATCTTCGTTGCGCTCGCGGCGCTCGCGATGGCAGCTTTACCCCTGCAGCGCACCTCGGCGCAGCTCGACGATCGCGCTCCGAGCAGTGCTGCGATTCCAACGGCGATTCCAACCCTAATCCTGCCGCCGGTCCCAAGCGTCGCGCCCGGCTATCGCGCGCCGCAAGCGGCACCGAGCGCCGCACGAATCATCGGCGTCACACAACAGCCCTTTGTCGGCATCTCGCTGCAGGACGCAATTGCCATGGCGCTCGTAAAAAATCCCAACCTCGCGATCTCCGCTTCGAATTTCCGGATCGCGCGCTATAACATCGTGCAAGTCAAAGGCGCGTATGACGTCGCGCTGCACTTGCAGCCGCAATCGAACTTCTCGGTGAATCCGCCGCAAAACTTCCTCGCCGCAGGCCCGGGTGAAGTGGGCATACGGTATCCGCCGCGGAATCTACACGACGGGTCCGGGAAACGTCATCCAGAATCAATCCGCCTTTCGCTATGGCCTTGGTGGCCAGACCGAGAACGGCACGAGTTATCAGGCCGGCATCCAGCAGAGTTCGCACCTATAACAATACGATTTTCAACGCGTACAACCCGATCTATCTCGCCGGACTAAACCTGGCCGTCAACCAGCCGCTGCTCAAGAACGCCGGCATGAACGCCACGAAGCGACAGTTGAAACTGGCCTTGATCAACGCCGATGCGGGTACGGCGCAAACGCTCATCGATGCGTCGACTGCGATTTCCCAAGTCGAGAACACGTACTGGGATTTGGTCGCCGGGTGGCGCAACGTGGCGATTCAAGAGGAAGCGCTGCGAGAAGCCGTCGCGCAGCAGCAGAGCAACGTTCGTCTCGCGAGCCGCGGCGCCGCTGCGCCGATCGACGCCGTCGAGTCGGAGACGCAAGTGGCGAACTTTCAAACCGACGTTTACTTGGCGCTGCAGAACGTTTCGCAGCTTCAGAACCAGCTCAAGAACCTAGTGGCCGCCAATGCCGGCGACCCAGTTTGGGACGCGAACCTCGTCCCCTCTACTTCGGTCGAGCAGCTTCCCACCGCGAACGATCTTTCCACCGTCGTTGCCGAGGCGCAGGCAAATCGGCCGGAGGTTCGTCAGGCGCTCGATAGACGGCTCGCGTCCGAGGTCGACGTGGTCTTTGCAAAAAATCAGTCGTTGCCTCAAGCAGACCTGCAGGCGCAGTATGAGAGCAACGGATTCGCCGGGATCGTTGCGCCGGTTCCCAAACTGTTGACGAACTTTTGCACGGGACATAAACGGTCAGCCCGCTTGCCCGACGCCTCCGCCGAACACCCAAGGCTCGATGCCATGGGCCTATCACAACCTGTGGGCCGGTTATTTTCCAACCTTCAACATCGCGTTGATCGTCGGCTATCCGATCCAAGGCCATTTCGCGCGCGGTCTGCGAGGTCTTGCGAGCGAGGAGACGACGCAGGCAAAGATTCTGATGCAGGGTGTCCAGGAGCGAATCGGCGCCGAAGCCCGCAACGCGCTACAAAGCTATCAGTCGGCCTTGTCAAAGCTGAGTGCCGGGCGCCAAGCTCGCGAATCCGCCGAGTCGGTTTACGCAAGCGAGCTTCGGAAGTTCCACAACGGTGAATCGACGACGTTCCTGGTGTTGCAGCGTCAGGTGGAGCTCGCCGAGGCACGAGGAAGCGAACTGCAGGCTCAGACGCAGCTCGATGAGGCCGTAGTCGAGCTTCAGCGCGTCGAGGGCACTATTCTGCGCATCAACGGCGTCAACGTTGAAACGTTGGGAAGTCAGACGCTGGCGCATTAGGCCGAAGAGCGTGAAGATACCGAAGATTACCGCCACCTTTGCGATCGCGGCCATAGCGCTGGCAGCATTGCCCGTTCAGCGCAGCGTGGCGCAGCCCGACGATTCCCTGCCGCCCCGTGCGGTGCTGCCGACGCAGATTCCCTCGCCGCAGTTGCCGGTGGCGCCCAGCGTTGCGCCCGGTTATCGCGCGCCGCAAACCGCGCCGAGCGCAGCGCAAATCATCGGTGTGACGCAGCAGCCCTTCGTCGGCATCGCGCTGCAGGACGCGATCGCGATGGCTCTGCTCAAGAATCCAAACCTCGCGGTATCGGCTTCGAACGTCAGGATCGCGCGCTATACGATCGTAGAGGTCAAGGGCGCGTACGACGTGCAGCTCCAGCTCAAGCCGTCGTCGAGTTTCTCCGTCCAGCCGCCGCAAAACGGCTTCGAGGCCGGGCCCGGAGCGTTGGGGCGGTACACTCCTACGCCGGGGCCAAACCGCACGCCGAGCGTTATCTACACAATTGGGCCCGGCAACATCATTCAGCACGAGTCGGCCTTCTCGTACGGCATCGGCGGTCAAACCGAGAACGGCATGACGTATCAGGCCGGCATCCAGCAGAGCCGGACATATAACAATACCATTTTCAACGCGTACAATCCGTACTATATCGCGACGTTGAACGTCGCGGTGACGCAGCCGTTGCTCAGGAACGCCGGCATGAATGCAACGAAGCGCCAGTTGAAGCTGGCGTTCGTCAATGCCGACGCCTCCGCCGCTCAGGCTATGATCGATGCTTCAAATACGATCTCGCAGGTAGAAGATGCGTATTGGAATCTGGTTGCGGCTTGGCGCAACGTCGCGATCCAAGAAGAGGCGCTGAGAGAGGCGATTGCGCAGCAGCAGAGCAACGTCCGCCTCGCGCGGCGCGGCGCGGCCGCTCCAGCGGACGCGGTCGAGTCGCAGACGCAAGTGTCGAACTTTCAGAACGACGTCTTCTCGGCATTGCAAACGGTTTCGCAGCTTCAGGTTCAGCTGAAAAGTCTCGTCGTCGCCAACCCCGGCGATCCCATTTGGACCGCGAACCTCGTTCCCTCCACCTCGGTCGAGCAGCTTCCGCGTGCCGGCGATTTGTCGGGAATTATTTCCAAGCGCGCTTGAATCGTCCCGAAGTGCGCCAGGCCGAAGACAAACGCCTTGCCGCCGACATCGACCGCGTCTTTGCGGCAAATCAGTCGCTGCCGCAGGCCGACCTTCAGCTACAGTATCTCAGCAACGGTTTCGCGGGCATCCTTACTCCCGTTCCGGGATTCTTGCTCAGCGAATGTTCTATGGTCTCACAGTTGACGACGTGCCCAACACCGCCGCCAAACACGCAAGGCAAGATGGCGTGGGCGTATCACAACTTGTGGGCTGGGTACTTTCCAACCTTCAACACCGCGCTCGTGGTGAGTTACCCGATCCAAGGCAATCTCGCGCGCGGGATGCGGGGTGTCGCAAGCGAGGAAGAGACGCAAGCCAGGCTCTTGATGCAGGGCGTGGAGGAACGCATCGGTGCGCAAGCGCGCAACGCGCTGCAAAGCTATCAATCGGCGCTTGCAAACCTCAACGCGGCCCGCAAGTCGCGCGAGGCGGCCGAAGCCGTCTACGCCAGCGAGGTTCGCCGGTTCCATAGGGGGAGTCGACGACGTTTCTGGTGCTCCAGCGCCAAGTTCAGCTGGCGCAGGGGCGTGGGTTGGAGCTCCGCGCGCAAACGCAGCTCAACCAATCAGTTGTCGAGCTGCAGCGCGTCGACGGAACCATCCTTTCCAACAACGGCGTCAACCTCCAGACACTCGGCACCCAGACGCTCGCGCATTAAGATGCCCTATCTAAGAACGCGCGCGGTTCCAGCCGCCCTCGCACTTGCGGCGCTCGTGCTGGCAACGTTGCCGGTCGAACGCACCTCTGCTCAAAGCGACGATTCCCTTCCGCGACGCGCGACTCTTCCGACGCCGATTCCCACGCCGAGCTTGGCCCCCGTGCCGAACATCGCGTCCGGATATCGAGCGCCGAAAGCCGAGCCGAGCAACCCGGGAATCATCGGCGTCACCGAAGACCTTTCGTCGGAATCTCACTCCAAGATGCGGTCGCGATGGCGCTGCTGAAGAATCCGAACTTGGCGGTTTCCGCTTCGAACGTCAGAATCGCACGCTACCGTATCGTTCAGGCCAAAGCCAACTTCGACGTTGCGCTCCACGTCGAGCCCTCGACCAACTTCTCCGTGACTCCGCCTGAGAATCTGTTCTTTGCCGGTCCCGGAATCGGGGGGTCTGGTTACACGTGCTTTAACACGATCATCGGCGAACCGTACCCCTGCTCGACGACGGGTCCGGGAATATCATCCAACATCAGTACTCTTTCCAATCCGGCGTCAGCGGTCAGACCATCAATGGGCTGCAGTGGGCGGCCGGCATCACGCAAACTCGAACCTACAATAATCTCATAATCAATACGTTCAACCCCTATTACCAGGCGACGCTGAACCTCTCCGTGACGCAACCGCTGCTGAAGAATGCCGGGATGAACGACGTCAAGCACCAGTTGAAGATCGCGATGATCGGTGCAGACTCCGACGCGGCGCAAGCGCTCGTCGATGCGTCGAATACCCTCGCGCAGGTCGAAAACGCCTATTGGGATCTCGTCGCCGCCTGGCGCAACGTCGCGATTCAAGAAGACGCGCTCAACGAGGCCGTGGTACAGCAGCGCAGCGTCGTGCGTCTGGCCAAACACGGTGCCGCCGCGCCGATTACCGCGATCGAGACTCAGACGCAAGTCGCCAACTTCCAGTCGCAGGTCTTTTCAGCGCTGCAGACGGTCTCGGAGCTGCAGACTCAGCTCAAGAGTCTGATCGTTGCCGATCCCGCCGACCCGATCTGGAGCGCAAACTTGGTTTCATCATCGCCGGTGCGGGAGTTGCCAAGCCCCGGCGACCTCGCGGCGGTCGTCGCGCTGGCGGAGAACGAGCGTCCCGAGGTCCGGCAGGTCATCGACCAGCGCCGGGTCGCGAACCTAGACATGTCCTACGCCAAGAATCAAGCGCTTCCCCAGGCCGACCTGGTCGTCCAGTACTTCAGTAACGGCTTCGCGGGCATCTTGCAGCCCGTTCCTAACTTCGAGGTGCTAGGATGCGGTCTCAAGAACGGCTCTTGTCCGACGCCTCCGCCGCAGTCGCAAGGCAATACGACGAAGGCGTTCCACAATTTGTGGACGGCCGCGTATCCGGAGTTCAACATCGCGCTGGTCGTCAACATCCCGCTCGAGAACAACGTAGCGCGCGGGCTCAAGCAGATCGCAAGTCAAGAGCAAGATCAAGCCGAGATTCAGCGAGCGGGGCTCGACCAGCGCATCGAAAGTGAGGCGCGCGATGCGCTGCAGACCTATCAATCGGCGCTTTCGCGCCTCTCCTCTGCAAGCCGGGCCCGCTTCGCGGCCGAAGCCGTGTACGCTAGCGAGGTGCGGAAGTTCCACAACGGCGAGTCGACGACGTTCTTAGTCTTGCAGCGTCAGGTCGAGCTGGCTCAAGCGCGCGGGCAAGAACTTCAAGCGCAAAGCGATTTGAACAAGGCCGTCGTCGAGTTGCAGCGCGTTGAAGGCACGATTCTCACCGACAACGGCGTGAACGTGCAAACCCTCGGTTCCAAAGCGCTCGCGACCGCCCGGCCTTAAGAAAAGGTCATCCTGAGCCTATCGAGGGACGGCTAGTCGAGTACGTTCGCGTTCGCCAGCGAACTCGTCGGCCGAAGAAGCTTGCGGCCCAAATCGCGAGGCTCAAGAAGTCGCGCATGGGAATGAGCCAGACGTCGCCGCGGCGTCCGCCGCCCAAGGCCGCGCCGGCAAGGTAGTGCAGTCCAACGCGTAAGACGATGATGACGCCGAGCAGCGGCAAACCCCAAACGAGATTTCCCGAAAGCGCGAGATAGAGCACGGCAGCGGCAACGCATAGATCAAGAACGAGAACGCGTAGCCGGCCGGAGCAAGGGCGAAGTTCGTGCGCGCCCAGCGCAGCTCGTGCGACCAGAGCGAGGGAAGCGACGTCTCGGGAACCGTCGTTCGCACGACATAACGCGAGAGCTCGATCTCGAATTTGCGCTCCGTGACCCGCTCGCCCAGCGCGTGGTCGTCGGCAAGAACGCCACCCACCGCACGAAGGCCGCCAATTTCCTCTAGGAGGCCGCGACGTATCGCCATCGTCGCGCCCAGGCAGAAGCGAAGCTCACCCAGCATGGTGGCGACGAGAACCGAGGGGATGAAAACGTCCTCGATCTGCAGCGCGCCCAAACGGGAGACCAGGTTCGCGGTAGGGATTCCGCGGTAGAGGCACGTCGTTGCGCCGACTCGCTGCGTCGCAAACGAAGCAGCGAGTGCGCGCAAATAATTGGACCTACCCGTATATCGCTATCGGCGACAACGACGATCTCGCCACGCGGCTCGGCACCGGGCTTGGCGAGGTTAGCGATCTTCGGATTGGCCATCGTGGCGGCTTCGCCGATTGCGACACGTACCCGCGAGGGAAACTCAGCCGCGAGCTTTTCGACAATGGTGCGGGCGGGATCGCGGGCTGAATGAATGCACAAGACTATTTCGTAAAACGTCTCGTATTCTTGGTCGCAAAACGATCTGAGGTTTTCGTAAAGATTGGGTTCGAGGCCGGCAATGGGTTTGAGAACGGTCATGCGCGGGAGAAATTCCGACGCCAATTCGAGCGGACGGTATGCAAAGACCGCAAGTCGCAAAGCTGCGATGAGGAGGTAGCACGCGCTCGCTACCGCGACGATGAATAGACCCAGCGTCAATGCCCCAGTCATCGACCGGCTCGGGATGGCACGAATCGCGATAGTTCGCCGTACGTTATGCTGGCGATCTCGTTTTTCGCAAATGCGTTGGTACTCGTGAGCTTGTGAGCGCTGCGAGCTCGTCCGTCCAACCGAACCGCTCGGTTCCCTTATCCGCGCCTTCAAACGGCGCCGTAGCCGGGTGGAAGAAGACCTCGGTCACGCCATCGGGAAGCTTCCTGAGGATTTGCAGAACGCGCGCTTCGCTAAGCGCGCCGGCGTCGTTGACGCCAAAGGCATAATCGTTGTAAACGAGGCCGGCGCGCCGAGCGCGTGCGCGCATGAGCGCAACCCACGGCTCGATCGTGCGGGTCCCCCCGAAAGGCTCGCGGGGAATGCGCACCGCGCGTAGGCCATGCTCGCGGCCAATCTCCAAAATCAACTCAAAAACGGTTGGATGAACGTGCATGTGCGACTGAGCGTTGGCGTGATCGAGGGGAGAGCGGTCGCCAAACCGCTCGAACTGCGCTCGAATCTCTGCAGCCAACTGAGCGCGTATGCCGCGGCGTAAGAAGAAGCGAAATCCAGCCCGCACCAAGTCGACGAGAAACTCCCCGCGCTCATCGACCAAATCCGGAATGCGGTCCGCCGGAAGAACCGGATGGCCGTTGACCAATACGACGTGCAACCCGATCGCAAGGCCCGGTAATCGGCGAGCCCGATCGATTGCATCCTGGGCGGCCGGTGCGCCTACCATGAGGCTTGCTGCCCGTAAGACTCCAGTGCGATGGGCAAGTTCAACTGCTTCGTTAACTTCGGGCGCGGCTCCAAATCGTCGGCGTTGAGGATGAGCCGCTTCACTTTGTCGATCATTGCGCTTTCTCTTTGAGCATGCCCGCGGCGAGCTCGTCGACGAACCACAGCAGGCGCCCAGAGACCGGCTGAACGATCTGCGCGGGGTATTTGACGGGATCGATGGGGCCTTGGTACACGGCCGCAAGGATCTGCGCTTTCGCAACGCCGTCGACGACGAAGACAACGGTGCGCGCAAGGTTGATGACCTTTGGCGTCATGGTTATGCGCCACATCATTTGGGATTGAGCGTAGACGGCGCGCACGAGCGAATCGTCGTCGGTGTCCGGCGGCGTTCCAGGAAAGAGCGATGCGGTGTGGCCGTCGGACCCCAGGCCCAGCATCATAAGGTCGAGCCGTGGCGCATTGCCGAGATCAGCGCGCAGAATTGACGCGTATTCGTTGGCTGCCTGCCCGGGATCCGCCTCACCACGAATTCGGTGAACGTTAGCGTGCGGGATTCCGACGGCGTCTAAGAATGTTTGCTGCGCCATTCGGTAGTTCGACTGGTCGTCGGTCGGCGGGACGCATCGCTCGTCGCCAAAATAAATGAAGACGTCGCTCCACGAAAGCTCTTCCCGTAACGCCTCCTGCCCCAAGAGCGCGTACGCGGCGCGTGGCGTGTTGCCACCCGAAAGCGCAACCCGAAAAACGCCGCGCTCGGCCGCGGCCATCCGGCCTGTAGCAACGAAAAGTTCGGCCACCGCTCGCGCCACCGCCTGCGAATCTCGATAGACGTGCAACTCCCTCGAGCCGGCATCGTTACCCCTTCCTTTGGGCGAGAATCGCGCCCGCGGCGGCAAGCGCGGCGCGAAAGATTTGGTCGTTATGGCCCCACAGAATCGCGCGCTCGACGAGCGCGGCGATGCCGGGATTGGTGATCGCACGGTAGCGGGGACCATGTTTGCTGGATCCGCTGGCGCTCAAGAGGATCGTTTCCTGCGTCTTGTCGACTTCGGCGAGGAAGTAGAGCGCGAGGAGCGCAGCGCGACTCGTGCGATGCGTCGCGGCTCCCCCTCTTGCCGGACCTCGAAGGCCACCCGCTTGCCGAATTGATTGAGCAACGCGTCGGCGGCGCACGGCGTCCATTCGGGACGGCTCGCCAGCCAGCCCAGAGATAAAACGCTTCCGGCTCCGAACCGCACGCGATTTCGACGCGTTGCAGATCGCGAAGCTCTGCGGCAGCCGCACCGTCGAAAAAGATGGCGACGCACTCTTGCCACGGCGCTAGTCGTAAATAGGCGATGTCCGCGAGCGAGTTTCGAGGATGCTGCTCGACGTCTGCGAACTCGCAAAGCGCCTCGTGACCGGTGTCGAGCAGAGAGCTATTGTAGACGACCATCTGCGCGTTCTCGCTCAGCATCGCGAAGCGCGCATCGTCGCCGATACCGAGGGCGATCCACAGGAGCACGACGGGCGCTTCGGAAAGGCGCAGCGTACCGACCGCCGACCGCAGTATCTCGGGAGCGCTTTCCTTAACCCCAATTCCACCCAATCGCAGCCCTCAACCCGGTACATGCTATCGGTTTGCGCGCCGTCTAGCACGATGACGCGCGACGGGTGCTTCGCAGCGAGCATCCGAATGCGTTCGCGCGCCAGCTCGCCGATCGCCGGGTTTTCGAAGAACACGACGACCGTCATCGTCGCGACGCTCGCTTCGCAGCCTCGCTCGCGGTACGATTCGGTCAACTCGTCGAGTATCGAGTCTAGATTCACGCTCACAGGTGGCGCCAGTCCGCGAAGAATTTTGGCACTCTCGGGTCCTTGGCTTCCGGCTGCATAGTTTGGAAATGAAAAGTCTTTCGTGTTCCTCCAGACGTCGAGAATCGGCGTGACGATCTCCCAGGCGCGCTCGACGGCATCCCAGCGCGTAAAGAGCGTCTGATCGCCGAGCATCGCATCCCCGATGAGCCGTTCGTATGCCGGTGGAGATTGCACCCCGAAGCCGCTGCCGTAGTTGAAATCCATGTAGACACTGCGCACGTGATCTTTTGGGCCGGGAACCTTCGCTTCGAAGCGCATCGAAATACCTTCGTCCGGCTCGATTTTGATCACGAGCACGTTCGATTCAATTTGGTCGGTCGACTCACCATAGAACCGGTGCGGATCGGTCTGAACGTTACCGCGATCTCGGAGACCTTACGGGGCAAACGCTTTCCGGAGCGCAGGTAGAACGGAACGCCCGCCCAGCGCCAGTTTTCGATGGAGAGCTTCACCGCCGCGAAGGTTTCCGTGTTAGAATCCGGCGCGACGTCCTGTTCCTGCCGGTAGCCCTTAACCGGACGGCCGTCGATCACCCCGGGGCCGTACTGTCCGCGAGCCGACATCGACCACACCGCCGCGTGGGTCGGCGGCTCGATTGCCGAAAGCACTTTGTACTTCTCATTACGAATGTCGTCGGCTCCCGAGCTCATCGGCGCTTCCATTGCGACAAGCGCAAGCAAGTTGATGTCGTGGTTTTGAATCATGTCGCGCAGCGCGCCGGCATTGTCATAGTAACCGCCGCGTTCTTCGACGCCGATCGATTCGGCCGACGTGATCTGCACGTGCTGCACGTAGTTGCGGTTCCAAATCGGCTCAAAGATCGTGTTGGCAAAACGCAGCGCGAGGATGTCTTGCACCGGCTCTTTGCCGAGATAGTGGTCGATGCGATAGATCTCGTTCTCCGGGAAGACCCCCTCGATTGCACGCTGCAGCGCGCGCGCCGACTCCAAGTCGGTGCCGAAGGGCTTCTCAACGATGATCCGCGTCCAACCCTGGGCATCCTTATCGAGGCCGGCTGCCTTGAGGTGTTTGATGATCTCGGGGAAGACCGGCGGCGGAGTTGAGAGATAGAAGAGGTGATTACCGGCGGTTCCGAAGTCACGGTCGTTCTGTGCCAGCCGGTCTTTCAGGGCGACGAAGTGACGCGTATCGTTGAAATCCGCGCTGACGTAACTGATACGGCGCGAGAAATCTTCCCACAGCGTACCCTGCGGCTTTGAGTCGGCCGGCATGAAAAGTTCGAGCTGTTTGCGGCAGTATTCGCGAAAAGCGTCGTCGCTATATGGCGAGCGCGCGAACCCAACGAGCGCGAAATCGGTGGGAAGCGTGCCGCGCAGGCGCATCGAGTAGATCGCCGGCAACAGCATCCGCTTAAAGAGATCGCCGCTGGCGCCAAAAAAAACGGCGCTGCACGGATTAGTGATGCGATCCGCGGGGAGGCCCGCGCGAAGCGGATTGCTGGCCGCGCCGTCCGTCGTGGGTGGCTCCGGCGTCATGACCGATTCGTCAGGCATGCGCCTCGCTCTTGACGGCGTGTCCCCCGAATTGATTGCGTAAGGCGGCGACCACTTTGGCGCTGAACGATTCGTCTTGGCGCGAAGCCATGCGCGCGAGCAGCGAAAGCGTGATGATCGGTGCCGGCACGTTCTCGTCGATCGCCGCCTCGACCGTCCAACGCCCCTCGCCGGTGTCGTCGACGTAACCGCGAATATCTTTCAAGCCGGGATCTTCCTTAAAGGCGAGCACCAACAACTCGAGAAGCCACGAGCGCACCACGCTGGCGTGAGTCCACAGCTCGGCGAGTTGCCCCAAGTCGTACTCGTACGGCGAGGCGTTGAGGATTTCGAAGCCTTCCCCGTACGCTTGAAGCAGGCCGTATTCGATGCCGTTGTGGACCATTTTGGAAAAATGCCCGGCGCCGGCCGGTCCGACGTGGGCGTAGCCGTTCGGTGGGGCGAGCGTCAAGAAGATGGGCTCGCAATGACGTACTTGCGCGTCATCGCCGCCGACCATCAGGCAGTAACCCTCTTTCAAACCCCAGACGCCGCCGCTCGTTCCGGCATCGATCAAAGAAACTCCCTTTGCTTTGCAATCGGCGTAGAGACGCAAGCCGTCTTTATAATTAGTGTTTCCGCCGTCGATGATGATGCTGCCGGATCCCATCGCGTCGGCCAGCTCATGGATGGTGTCATCGGTCGGCGATCCGGCGGGAACCATTACCCATGCAACCTTCGGCGATACGGTCAACTTTGCGACCATATCGGCGAGGCTCGAAGCCCCAGCCGCACCGTCTGCGACGGCGTTTTGTACGGCGTGCGGATCACGATCGTACGCCACAACCTGATGCCCGCCGCCGATGAGCCGCTCTGTCATATAGCAGCCCATCTTTCCAAGCCCTACCATTCCGAGTTGCATCTTTTTGTTGCGTCCTTTCAATCTCGAGTTGTCAACAAGCGTCCCACAGCCAAGCACGGCAGGCGCCGGCCAAATTCATAAAGCAAGGGGCGGGAATCCGCGGATTCACGCCCTGACAGCCAGCGCTTCGTCGACGGCTGCAACGAGCGCGCGGAGCGCGGGTTCGACGTCACCCTTAAGATGCACGCGCACGCCGCGGCGGTGCCGTTTGTCGAGCGACATCCAGTCGCCGAGCGCTTGCGCCGCCAGCAGCGTTCGGAAGCCGACGTTCATGCCGGGAATCATCGGGTCGTCCGGGTCGTCGGCGACGATTTGAAGCACGACGCACGTATCGGGGCCGCCCTTATGCAGCTGTCCGGTCGAATGAAGGAAGCGCGGGCCAAAGCCGACGGTCGTGGCAACGCGATGTGCATCGCGGATCTTCAGGCGAAGCTCTTGCAGCAATGCCGCATGCGTCTCGTTGCGCGCGATGTAGGCAGTGATCGCGTTATAGTCGTGAGGCCGCAGCTGCGCAAAGAGCCCGGCAAGCGCCTGCACGGGATTTTGCGCGGAAATGTCGCGGCTGCCCGATAGATACGTGACGTTAAAGGCGGGGCCGTCGACGTTAAACTTTGGTTCGTCGAAGCTGCCGTTTTTCGCGTACTGCGCGAGGAGTGCGACGGTATTATCCTTTGACTCTTGCACGTTCGGTTGGTCGAACGCGTTGATCCCAAGAATGACGCCGGCTGCTGCGACCGCGATCTCCCAGAGGTAGAATTGCTCGCCGAGGTCGTACCGGTCGTTCATATCGAGTCGAATCACCGGATGGCCCGCAGCCTGCAGCGCTTCGAGCTTCTCGTCGATGCCGGCATCGGGATCCGGCAGGTTCGCGCCGACGTAGACGAAGGTTCGATCGTCGCCGTAGTCCCCCGGTGCGCCGAGCGTCTCGCCCTCTATGGGAACGATCCCCTTGCCAAGCTTGCCGGTTGATTCCGCGATAAGCTGTTCGGCCCACGCTCCGAACGCCTTGACTGCGGCGTGAGTAACGATCGTGAGCTTGTCGCGCCCATTGACGGCGAGGCCGCCGATGGCGGCGCCGAAGCGCACGCCGGGCGCGTTACGCGGGTCGACGGTGCGATCGTTGGCGTGCATCGCCCCGAGCGCACGGTCGAGCAGCAGGTTGATATCGTATCCGGCGATCGCCGATGGCGCAATCCCAACGAAGGAGAGCGCGGAGTACCTGCCGCCGATGTTCGGATCGTTCTCGAAGTCTGCCCGGAACGATTCGTTTTTCGCCTCCTTGTCCAAAGTCGTTCCAGGGTCGGTGATCGCGACAAAGTTTCGTCCCGCTTGCGCCGCACCGAGCTGCTTCGAAACCTTTTCATGGAAGTAAGCGTAGAACGCGTTCGGCTCGGTGGTCGTGCCGCTCTTGCTCGAGATAATGAAGAGGCTGGTAGGAATATCGATCTTCGCCTCGAGCTCTTTGATCTGCTGCGGCGAGGTGGAATCGAGGACGTGCAGTTGCGGATACCCGTCCACGGCTCCGAAGGTGTCGGCGATAATGTCCGGCGCGAGCGAACTTCCGCCCATGCCGCAGACGACGGCCGAATCGAAGTTTTCCTTTGCCTCGTTCGCGAACGATTTGAGCCCGGCTACTTCGTCGAGCATGTGCTGCTGAATGTCGAGCCATCCCAAGGCTTTCTTGATGATGGCCACCGCTTCGGGCTGATTCGACCATAACGTCGCATCGTGGGCCCAGATGCGCTTGAGGAAATCCGCCGACGCCAGGTTTTCGAGCGCCGCATCGTACGCCGGCTCAGACTTTCCAAGCGACATATGCACTCGTTGCGCCCCGCCCGATTCCAGAAGCTTTTGCTTATAGACGATCGCGCCGAGGAGCGCCGCGAAGGAATCGGAGAAGAGCTGCACGCCTTCGATTTGAAGCTCGTGCGTCACATCGAAGAGCGAGATTTTCGCCTCTTGCAAACCGCGCATCACCTCGGAAGCAGCGCGCAGATCGCTTTCCACGGTGTCGGGCACGATCTTACCGTGATCCAGCAACGCGTCGAGCGTTGCGGGCGGCATCGTGTTGACCGTATCGGGGCCGACGACGGTCTCGACGTACATCAGGTCCGGATAGTGAGGATTCTTCGTCGAGGTCGAGGCCCAGAGCGGACGCTGGACCGCGCCGCCCTTTGCCTTGAGCGCCGCGAATTCGCCACTATAAAATATCTCCTTGAACTTTTGATAAGTCAGCTTGAGTCCGGCAATGCCCGCTTTTCCGAGTAAATGATCGAGCTTGTCACCTTTTGCGATGCGGTCTTGCAAGAGCTTGTCGATGGCCGTATCGATTCTGCTGACGAAGACGGAGTTGACCGAACGGATCTTGTCGATCGGCTTGTTCTCGTTGACGCGGCGGCCAAGCCCTTTAACGTAGGCCAAAGCCGCGCGCTCGTACATCTCGACGGAGAAGATCAAGGTAACGTTGATGTTGTATCCGCGATAGATCGACTCTTCGATTGCCGGCAAGCCTTCTTTCGTGCCGGGAATTTTAATCATCACGTTCGGGCGGTTGACTCGGTCCCACAGCTCCTTCACCATTGCGATCGTGCCGGCCGTGTCGTGGGCCAGCAACGGCGACACCTCGAGGCTGACAAAGCCGTCATTTCCAGCCGACGCGCCATAGAGCGGCGCGAACGCATCGCAGGCGCTTTGAATATCCTGAATCGCGAGATCCCAGAAGAGCGCATCGGCATTCTTCTCCGAGCCGATAAGCGATGCGAGTTGCTCGTCGTAATCAGTGCCTGCGCCGATTGCCTTCTCGAAGATGGTCGGATTGCTCGTCATGCCGCGCAATCCGTTTTCGATCAGGCGCCGCAATTCGCCGGAGGCGAACATGCTGCGGCGGACGTTGTCGAGCCAGACGCTCTGCCCGGCATCGAGCAGTTGCTGGACTTGGTTCTTCATGGTCGTCTCCTAACGAGCGGCTAGAGCAAACTTCTCAAGGACCACATCGGCGACGTTATCCGGCGTGAAGCCGTACGCCTTGGCGATCGCGGCGGCCGGTGCTGACGTACCGAACTTGTCGATCCCGAAGGCGTACCCGCGGTCGCCAACGTACTTGGCCCAGCCCAGCGTCGCGGCCGCTTCGATCGACATGCGCGCACCGATTGCAGGCGGCAGGACTTCGTCGCGATACGCTTGTGGCTGCTCGTCGAAGAGTTCCCAGCAGGGCATAGAAACGACGCGCGTTCGCATGCCCTTACCCTCGAGAATTTTCTTCGCATCGACCGCGAGTGAAACTTCCGAGCCCGTCGCGATCAGAATGAGATCCGGACTTCCGCCCTCGGCCTCGGCGAGAACGTAGGCGCCTTTTCCCACGGCAGCGTCGCGCGCGCCCAGGAAGGGCAACTTTTGCCGCGTCAGCACGAGCACGTAGGGCGCATGCTTTGCTGCGATGGCGAGCTTCCACGCTTCGAGCGTTTCGAGCGAGTCGGCCGGACGAATCACGTAACAGTTCGGCGTCGCTCGTAGCGTCGCGAGCTGTTCGATCGGCTCGTGCGTCGGGCCGTCTTCACCGAGAAAGACCGAATCGTGGGTGAAGACGTAGATCGAGCGAACCCCGCTTAGACAGGCGAGACGCAGCGCCGGCTTCAGGTAATCCAGAAAGTTGAAGAAGGTCGCGGCGAACGGGAGGAGGCCGCCGTGCAGTGAGATCCCGTTGGTGCAGGCCGCCATTGCATGCTCGCGGACGCCGTAGTGGATATTGCGCCCCGCGTAGTCGTGCGGCTCGAAGTCGCCGCAGTTCTTAAGGTACGTTTTCGTCGAGGGGTCGAGATCAGCCGATCCGCCGACGAGCTCGGGAAGTGAAAGCGCAATCGCGTTCATCACCGTGCCGCCGGCGTCGCGCGTTGCCACGTTTCCGTTCTCCGCGGTAAACGACGGCCACGGCAAATCGGGCGGGATCTCGCGACGCAGCGCCCGCTCGAGTTGCGCGTCCAAATCGGTGTTCGCGCGCTTCCACGCATCGTACGTTACTTGCCACTGCTTTTCGAGCTCGGCGCCCTTCGCGCCGATCTCGCGGTAGAAGGCGAGCACGTCGTCGGGTACATAGAAATCCGGCTCGAGCGGCCAGCCAAGCTCTTCTTTCGCCTTCTTGACGTTTTCGGGGCCGAGCGGCTCGCCGTGGGCAAGATAGCTATCCTGGCGCGGCGAGCCGTAGCCGATGTGCGTCCGCACCGCGATGAACGACGGTCGATCGGTTACGTTTTTCGCCACTTCGATTGCCTGATCGATCGTCGCCACGTCGTTGCCGTGATCGATGTCGATAAACTGCGTATGCCAACCGCTTGCATCGAACCGGGCGACTGGGTCGTCGGTAAACGCGACGTCCGTGGGACCCGCCAGCGATACGAGATTGTCGTCGTAAAAAAGGATGAGCTTTCCCAACTTGAGATGTCCCGCGAGCGAGAGCGCTTCTTGACTTATTCCTTCCATCAAGTCACCGTCGCCGCAGATGCAGTAGGTAAAGTGGTCGACGATCGATTGATCGCTGCGATTGTAGACGGCGCCCAAATGCGCCTCAGCGATCGCCATGCCGACGACGTTCCCGACGCCTTGACCGAGCGGTCCAGTAGTCGCCTCGACGCCCGGCGTGCGCTCGGCCTCCGGATGGCCCGGCGTTATGCTTCCTAGTTGCCGAAAGCTCTTGATGTCGTCGAGCGTTACGTCGTAGCCCGTCAGAAAGAGCAGAGCGTAGAGGAGCATCGAGCCGTGCCCCGCGGAGAGCACGAAGCGGTCGCGATTGAGCCATTGCGGGTCTTTCGGATTGAAGCGCAAATGACGCGTCCAAAGCGTATAGGCCATCGCCGCTGCGCCCATCGGCAATCCGGGGTGGCCCGAGTTGGCCTTCTGAACCGCATCGACCGCAAGAAAGCGGATTGCATTGATGCGTTGGTCGTCGGCTGGCGAGTTAGGCACGGGATCTCCTTTCACGACGCGGGGGCAGGCTTACCTGGTGCCGTAGCTTCAGCGCGTGACGGTAGAAGAACTGCAGGCGAAGATCGCGGCGCTGGCGCGGGGCGACGGGGACGTGTACGGACGCGACGGGCGTGCGATCGACCGGGTGATCGGCATGCTCGATATTGGCGAACTGCGCGTGGCCGAGCCAAGCGACGGCGAATGGATTACGAACGCTTGGATAAAAGAGGCGATCCTGCTTTATTTTACGCGTCGCAATCGCAAGCTTCCGTTGAAAAGCAATTATCGCAAACGTGGCGTCCGCTGCGTTCGGCCCGGCGTTGCGCGCTACGGAAGCTTCCTCGCGCGCGGCGTCGTGCTGATGCCGGGCTTCGTCAATATCGGCGCGTACGTCGGCGAAGATACGATGATCGATACGTGGGCGACGGTCGGATCGTGCGCGCAAATCGGCAAAGGCGTCCACCTTTCCGGCGGCGTGGGAATCGGCGGCGTGCTCGAGCCACCGCAAGCCTCGCCGGTTATCGTTGAAGACGGCGCATTCATCGGTTCGCGCTGCATCGTCGTCGAAGGCGTGCTCGTCGAGCGCGAAGCCGTGTTAGGTGCCGGCGTCGTCGTCACCGCGAGCACTCCGATTTTGGATGTGCGCGGCAGCGAACCGGTAACGATCAAGGGACGGATTCCGCCGCGCGCCGTCGTGATCCCAGGCACGCAATCCAAGCGCTTTCCGGCCGGCGAGTTTGCAACGCCCTGCGCGCTGATCGTCGGAACACGCAGCGCATCTACGGACCTCAAAACATCGCTCAACACCGCACTGCGCGAGCACGAGCTTGCCGTATGAACCCCCGCGTGCTGGAAATTGCTCCGTCGCTGATCCGCGAAATTTCCGGAAAGAAGAAGAGCACCTCAATCGATCTCGGCTTAGGCGAGCCGTCGCTTCTGCCAAAATCCGAGCATTTCCAAGAGGCAATGCGCTCCATCGAGCAATACGGTATCAAGTATACGCCAAATGCCGGCGATTCGGCGTTGCGTCAAGCCATCGCGCGTAATTACAAGTATCCGGCGATGGACCGCGAGCAGAACGTCTGCATCACGGTCGGCTCCCAAGAGGCGATGTACGTTGCTATCAAAACGCTGCTCGATCCCACGCGAGACGAGCTCCTGATCGTCGAGCCCTGCTTTCCATCGTATCAAAAGATGGCCGCGCTCGAGGGCGTTGCCGTTCGCCGCGTTGCAATGCGCGAAGAAGAAGATTTCGCTTTTGATGGCGAGCGCATCGCGGCGGCGATCGGCGACGCAACGCGGGCCGTCGTACTCTGTTCGCCCTGCAATCCCACCGCCCGCGTCGTCTCAGCTGCGGCGGCGGAACGCCTCGTCGGTGCCCTCCAGCGGCGCGCGGGCGAACGAATCTGGCTGATTCACGATGAGATCTACCGCGAGCAGATCTTCGTCGACGATGCGGCCGAATTCGCGCGGGGCTATTCGCATACAATCGTGACCAACTCCCTGAGCAAGAGCAACGCGCTCACCGGTTTGCGTCTCGGCTGGCTGCTGGGTCCGAGTTCCTTTATCGAGCAGGCGATCAAGGTCCACGCCTGGCTTGCGTCCTGCGCCGACACCTTCGCTCAGCACGTCGCGTTGCAGGTCTTCGAAACGGCAGCCTTGCAAGAGCACTGGGTTTGGTATAGCGAACGCCGCGTCGACCTTCTCCGAGCGCTGCACGAGAGCGGACTACGCTTCGTATCGCCGGACGGAACATTTTACGTCTGCGTGCGTCTTCCGCAGGGAATGCAGTCGCTCGAGGCGGCTAACGAGCTCATCGAAGACTACGACGTCGTTACGATCCCGGGCATCGCGTTCGGTTTTTCAATGGAAGGCTGGTTGCGTCTGAGCTGGGTGGCAGCCCCCGACCAAGTCGCTGCCGGTCTGCGCCGCATTGCTCAATACTGTAACTCCAACGCAGTCTCTCGTTGACTATTGCGGCGCGATCCACACCGTTTGGATGTTCACGAACTCGTGGATGCCGAATGCCGAGAGCTCTCGTCCGTAGCCGCTCTTCTTGACGCCGCCGAACGGCAGGCGCGGATCGCTTGCGACAACGCCGTTGATGAAAACGGCGCCCGCCTCGACGCTGGCCGCAATGCGTTCCGCGGCGGCGAGGTCGCGCGTCCAAAGACTCGAGCCCAGCCCGAACGACGAGGTATTTGCAAGCGCGAGCGCGTGCTCCCGATCGTTTGCCCGAATCACGGCCGCCGCAGGTCCAAAGACCTCTTCATCGAACATGCGAGTGCCCGGAACCACCTCTGCGACGATGGTCGGCTCATAGAAGTAGCCGGCGCGGTCGAGCGGCTTGCCGCCCAGCGAGAGCCGCGCGCCGCGATCGAGCGTCGCACTCACTTGCTCGTGCACCGTCTGGCGAAGGTCCTCGCGCGCGCACGGCCCGAGCGCAACGCCTTCCTCCATCGGATCGCCGACGATTTGCGCGCCGGCCAGTTCGACGAAGCGGGTCAAGAATTCGTCGTAGACGCCGTCCTCGATGATGAATCGTTTGGCTGCAATGCAGCTTTCGCCGTTGTTCTGAAAGCGTGCCGTTACCGCCGACTTCGCGGCCGCCGCGACGTCGGCGTCGTCGAAAACGACAAAGGCATCCGAACCACCCAGCTCGAGCACGCATTTCTTCAGCGCTTCGCCGGCAGCGCGAGCGACGGCGACGCCGGCGCGTTCGCTACCGGTGAGCGTTACGGCGGTGATGCGTGGATCCGCGACGAGCTTGTCAATCTCTTCACCGCGCGCAAGAAGCACGCCGAAGAGGCCTTCCGGCGCGCCGGCATCGCTGAAAACACGCTCGAGCTCCAGCGCGCAGCGCGTCGTGTTCGCTGCATGCTTGAGCAGCATGACATTTCCGGCCATCAGCGCCGGAGCCGCGGCCCGCACGACCTGCCAATAGGGAAAGTTCCACGGCATGATCGCCAGCAGCGCCCCCAGCGGTCGAAACGCAATGTAGCTGCGCGCGGCAGAAGATGGCGCTTCTTGCGGCGCTAGCATGGCACCACCTTCATCGGCAAAATATTCGAGCGCCCACGCGCACTTCTCGACTTCGGCGCGCGCCTGCGCGATTGGCTTCCCCATCTCACGCACCGCCGCAACGGCGAGGGAGCCTTTCTCCGCGCGCAACTTTGCCGAGATTTCGCGTAGAAGACGCGCCCGCTCGTCGAACGAAGCGCGGCTCCAGAGCGGCGCGCACCGTGACGCGGCGTCGAGTTTCGCATCGATCTGACGAGCATCCATCGGCGCGATGCGCTCGAGCACTCTTCCCGTCGTCGGGTTGATCGTTTCGATCATATCGTGTGTTGCGACCATGGTCCCGATGGTCCGGCATAGACTTCGACGAGGTTGCTCGGGCGCAGATACTCGCGGGCGACGCGCTGCACGTCGGCCGCGCTTATGCGAGAGAATCGCTCGTTGAGCGTGCCGTAATAATCGAGTGGGAGCCCGTTGGAAGCGATGTCCATGATCTGTTTAACCTGCCCCGCAGCCGAGGCTTCCTCGAGCAGTGCATTGCTGACGAGCCGAACCTTAGCCTCTTGCAGTTCGGTGGCCGAAACCGGCTCATCGCGTAGGCGCTGCAACTCCTGGCGAACAAACTCAACGGCTTCGACGACGCGCTGTGGCGATGCGTTGAGTTCGACGCGGAAATCGCCGCGATCCGCATCGGCATCGAGCGAGCTGCTTACGTTGTAGACCAGGCCGCGTTTTTGACGAAGCTCTTGCCACAAGCGTGACTCGAAGGCTCCGCTGCCGCCGAGGATTTGGTTCAGAACCAAAAAGGTGTCGTAGTCGGGATTCGATCGTGCCAATGCCGGTTGACCAAGACGAATGTATACTTGGTTAGCTGCCGTACCGATGTAATCGTGGCCGCTCGTGGCGGGCGGCATCGGCTTCAAGTGCGGATCGGGTTTGGGACCACTCACCTGCCATGTTCCGAACGTCGATTCGAGGTCCGCGCGAACGCGTTGCGGCGAAAGGTCGCCGACTACGGCGATGGTCGTCAGATCGGGGCGCCAATAGCGTTGCGTGTAAGCAACCAGATCCTCGCGCGAGAGGTCGGCGACGCTCTCCGACGACGGCTGGCGCAACGTTGGATCGTCGGTCGCTAATAAAAGCCGATCGTATGCCCGATCGATCATAACTCCGGAGATGCTGGCTTCGGAGTGCAGGCTGTTCGCAAGCTGCGATCGCTCGATGTCGAACCAGGGGTCGGCGAAAGTCGGATGGGCTTCGCCGTCGGCAACAATCCGAACGATACGCTCGAAGTCAGAGGCCACGCCGCGCGCGGAAAAGTCTTGGCCGGTCTCTACGAACGCGCCCAACTCGTCGGTTTCCTTACGGCGTAGCGCGAACGGATACTCGGCACTCCCGTAATCGGCAACCGAAGAAGCGAGACGTCCGATGCCCTCTTTCGCTGGCGGCTCGAAGGCCGGCGACGATGCAATCTTTCCACGCAGGACGAACGTCGAGCGATCGCTCTTCATTTGAACGATGACGCGGATACCGTTGCTCAACGTGAATTCGACGGGATCGAGCGCGCTACGTGCGGTGGTGGGCGTCCGCACGGCCTTCGCGATCCACTTCGGCTCGACGATCGGTCCGTTTGGAACGCGCTTGGAGAAATCGTCGCTGGCCGCGGCGCTGCTCTTCTGCGAGTTGCCGCGCGGCGGGCTCTCGTTGGGCGTGAGGTGTCCGACGACGGTGGGCCGGCTCAGATATTTGCGGGCTGCAGCGAGCAGATCGCCGCCGGTTAGCGAGGCCAGACGCTCGTCTTCACTCGAAATCTTCTCGCCGACGATCCCGTAGGTATATCCGGCCAGACTCCCGATGCCGTCGATCGAGTCCGCCGCATAAAGCCGCTCCGCCATGGTCAATCGCTTCGCGGCGGTGACGAGGTCTGGATCGAAACCATTTTGGAGCACCGAATCGAGCGTCGATTGAAAGACGGCCTGGGCCTCGGCGCCGGTCCTGCCGGGATTGAGGATAATGAAAACATCCAGCAATCCGCCACGCAATTGCGTGTCGGCGTTCGCTTCGATTCCGAGCGCGATATTGCTTTGAACCAGCGCTCGATAGAACGGTGAGCGTTGGTTCTCCAGGAGCGTGGCGAGCGTACTTATCGCGGGCTCACCGCGCTGCGTGTCGCCGGGGATGGCGTAGGCGAGGTCGAGGATCTCGAAAGGGAAGGGAAACTGCGCTTCGACCGTGCGGCCCGCGGCCGGCACCGGGTTCGCGTCAGCCCTTGACGGCAGCCGCTTGGAAGCAATCGTCCCGAAATAGCGCGACGCTTTCATGAAAACGCTCGCATGATTGACGTCGCCGGCAATAACGAGCGTCGCGTTATTCGGTGCGTACCACTCGTGGTAATAGCGCGCAATGTCGGCGAAGGTGGCGCGAGCGACGTCATCTCGGTTCCCGAGCGGCGTCCGTCCGGCGGCCTGGTCGGGGAATGCGGCAGCGCGGACCCGCGCGAGCAAATTGAAGAACGGTGAGCTTGCGTCCCCGTCGATTTCGTTAAGCACCGCGTTGCGCTCGATCGCCCAATCGGCCGCTCGAAGCGCAGCGTGCTGCATGCGATCGGCTTCGATGAAGAGTGCGACGTCGAGTTTGTCGGCAGGCATTTCGAAGTAAAATTGCGTGTAGTCGTAGCTCGTCTCACCATTCATTTGCGCACCCAGGCGGGCGGTGATGTCGTCGAGGCCTCCGGACGAGATCTCCGGTGTTCCGCGAAAAAGCATGTGTTCGAGGGCATGTGCGAGGCCGGTCTTGCCCGGCGTTTCCTCCAGCGATCCAAAACCGTACCATACCGAAGTTTGAACGACCGGCGCGGCACGATCCTCGACGACCACCACACGCAGACCGTTGCGCAGCATTGTCGTGAAGATTCCGGCATCTCCGGGACCGTTCTGCGCCGGCGCTGCCTGGGGGATGCAAACCGCCAGCGCCACCGCAATGCAGCCCGTCATGCCGACTCTTCGAGAAAACTTCACAGCTGGGTGACTCCTAAATAATATGCTGCCGCCGATTCGACCGCCGCCCAAGGAAGGCAGCCGACGAGCTCGCAGCCCAAGATTTCGATGCCGCGTGCCGCCGCAAGGCGGCGAATGAGTTCGACGACGCGATAGAGTGGCGTTGCAACATAATCCGTCACGTTGAGCGAAACCTGCACGCGATCGTCGGTGCGCGGAAGAGCTAGGGCGCGAAGCGAGCGCAAGCCGCCGTTGCGCTCCCGGATAGCGAGGGCGATCTGCCTAGCCGCGGCAAGATCCGTACTCGCCAATTCGACGTTGAACGCGATTAAAATCTCTCGCGCGCCGATGGCAATAGCTCCCGCGCTCAAGTGGCGCTGCACGTCACCTTCGTCGGGCAGCCAATCGGCGTTTCGCCGAATTTCCGCAAGCAGCAGGCGCTCCGAATGCCGCGCGGCTGCGCCGTAGTAAAACGATGGAACGCGATATCGCTCCCATATCGCTGCGCCGGCCTGATGCGCGAGTGCGGCCGCGTCTTCGAGCGTCGCTTCTTGCAGTGGTATAAACGGTAACACGTCGAGAGCGCCAATGCGCGGATGGACTCCGCGATGATCGCGCAGATCGATGCGTTCGACCGCGAAGCCGGCCAGGGCGATGGCGGCCTCAAGCACCTGGTCGGCGTTTCCCACGATCGTCAAAACGCTGCGGTGATGTACGGCGTCGCTGCTCCAATCGAGCAGCTGCGCGCCGCTTTCTTCGACCGCCGCGCACGCAGCAGCTATCCTGGCTGCATCGCGGCCCTCCGAAAGATTCGGCACGATCTCAAAGAGCAGTGTGCTACACTATCCCAACGCCGCCGCAATAGCGCCAACGATATCGGCGGCGTTGGCCGGAGAAATCACTCGAGCGTAACCGTGCTTACGCGCTTCGGCGTCGCGGCGGTCGGCGGTGCCGACGTTACGCACCTCGCCGGATAATCCAAGCTCGCCATAGACCGCGATCGATGCCGGAATCGCAACGTTGCGGAAGGACGACGCAATGGCGAGCGCTATCCCAAGGTCGGCGGCGGGTTCGACGATCCGCAACCCTCCGGCAACCGATGCGTACACGTCGTGCGTGCCGAGCGAAAAGCCCGCGCGGCGCTCCAGCACGGCAATGATCATTGCCAGGCGCTGCTGATCGAGGTTGTTGGCCAACCGGCGGGGCGTGCCGTATGCCGCCTCGCCGACGAGCGCCTGCACTTCGATCAAGACCGGCCGGGAGCCGACGATCGAGGCGACCACGCACGAACCGCTGGAGCGTTGCGTGCGCGTGCCGAGAAAGAGCTCGGAGGGATTCGGGACTTCGCGCAGGCCCGCTTCGCGCATCGTGAAGACACAGATCTCGTCGATTGAACCGAAACGGTTCTTGTACGCTCGCACGATGCGATACTCACCGCCGGTCTCTCCCTCGAAATAGAGAACGGTGTCAACAAGATGCTCGAGCAACCGCGGCCCCGCGATCGCGCCGTCTTTGGTAACGTGACCGACAATGAAAATCGCGCAGCCTGTCCGCTTGGCGTACTCCATCAATGCGTGCGTGCAGTCCCGGATTTGCGTCACGCTGCCGGCATAAGCTTCCGATTCAGGAAGCCACACCGTCTGAATGGAGTCTACGACCATCGCGAGCGGAGGATGCCGCTCGAGCCGATCGAGGACGGCGCGAAGGTTCGTTTCTGCATAAACCATCAAGTTGTCGCCAAGTGCCCTGCCGCCGTCAAAGGACAGCGTCCGTTCCGCACGCAGCTTCACTTGCGCAGCCGACTCTTCGCCGCAGACATAAACGACTTCACCTTGGCGCGCCAAACGAGCGGCAATCTGTAACAGCAGCGTGGATTTGCCGGCGCCCGGTGGCCCGCCGACGAGCGTGAGGCTTCCCGGCACGATCCCGCCGCCCAGCACGGCGTCAAACTCCGGCATGCCGACGCGCACGCGCGCGACGCCGGCCGACCCAATCTCGTGGAGCGCGATCGGCGCCGCGGTTTGCACGCCGCGCAGCGAGGCACTGCGGCTCGGGCGTGCCGCAACGTTAAACGGCCGCTCGTCGAAAGAGTTCCACGCTTCGCATTGCGGGCAACGGCCGAGCCACTGCGGCGATTCAAAGCCGCAGGCGGAGCAAAAGTAAACCGCGCGCCTCTTCGCCACTAACAAGCGCTTTAAAGAGCTTCAGTATCCTTCATTGGGAAGAGCCCCTTCAGCAACTCCACCGCGATGTCTCCGAACCTTGGCCTAACGGCTTCACTCAAAGTACATTGGAGCTTGCGTCGTCTGGGAGCCGGCCTTGCCGCACGTAACTTTTCCCGTCAGCTCTGCTGGTCCTGAATACGTCGGGCGCGTCCGGTTAAGTCCGTACAGAACGATGCCGCCGTTTCCTTTAATTTTTAAGGTGACCGCGAAACTGTCGATAACCTTCTTGCCATCAGCAATGGCCCATGCGAGCTTGCACTTCGTATCGAGCTTCAAAACGCTAAACGACAGTGTATACTGCCACTCCGCGCCTTTCGCGACATAATTGACGGGCAAAGTCAATCCGATGTTGCCTTGCGTCGAAGCACCGTTGACGCAGCTAATACAGGGTACGCCGCCTTGTGCTCCTCCGGCCTCCACGAAGTCAATGAGGAAAGCCGGGCCCTTCGCGTCGGGGTGGATCGGAAACCAACGGGTTACTCCACGACTCGGTCCTGCGACGAGGGGTGCGGAGTCGAGCGCTGCGAGCGCAGTCGAAGTCGAAAGCGCGACGTCATCGGATCCCAAGGATGTGGCGCCCGAAGCGCTTTGGGCGGACGAGCCGGAAGGAGTCGAAGCGCCTCCCAGCCCTCCAGAGCACGCAGAGAGAAGCAAGGCAACCGCAGATAACAAGAAGCAGCGACGGATGTAAATGAGCATCACGGTTCTCCGATCGATTAGCAAGAGTAGATATACAAAGCTATTCCCGGCACGGTCCACTTCTCCGCTTACCGTGGTCGTAATGCGCGGGTCCTTTTTCATCCGCCGGCCAATGTAAGCACTACTTGCGGCTCGGTGGCATTGGAGGTATCAGCAGGTGACGAGACTGGGCAATCCCGTTTCAATAGCGGGCGTTCTCGCGGCGCTCATCGCGCTTTTCGCCGCTTGCAGCGGCCGGTCGAACTCCGGCAGTGTCGAATTCGTTCCGCGAGCGCTTCCCTTCGCTGCAGTTTCGGAGAATTCGAAGATTTCTATTAACGGTGTCGGCAAGGACTCGGCGCTCGATAAGCTTGTCGTGCAGTTCATGGTAGCTCAGCAAGTGCCGAACGCTCAGCTCTCAGTTTCGGTGAAAGGTAAGGGCGTGTTCTCACATGGCTATACGTATCGTGGCCGCGCACGCTCGGTAGCGACGCCGATCACGATCATGCGCCTGGCGAGCAACACGAAAGCGTGGGTCGACGCTGCGCTGTACAATCTGATAAGAGCTCATAAAATCAATCCGAGCGCGAAAGTGTTTGCCTACTTGGGGATAATTAAGCCCCTTCCCGTGCACGCCAAGGTGGACAAACGAGTCTACGATATCACCATCGAGAATATGATTCTGCACGAATCGGGATGGGACGATTCGAAGCCGCCCTACTACGATCCGACGTTTGCGATGCGCGCCATCGCGTTGGCGCTTCATCTAAAGCATGCCGTCGATCCGGTTGATTACGTGCGATACCAGCTACCTCAGCCGCTGCAGGAATCACCAGGAAAGGTCTATGCGTACTGCAACTTCTGCTATACCGTGCTCGGGATGGTCGTTGCGAAGGCATCGGGACTGAGTTTTGCCGATTACGTCGCAAAGGAAGTCGCCGGCCCCCTTGGCCTCACGGACGTTCTGATGTCGCCGACGGTCGGCAAGCGTCTTCCCCGCGAAGTTGAAAAGTATTATTCATCGTATCGAGGATTATCAGCCGTCTACGTGACGTCGAAAAAGCGGTATCCATATCCCTACGGCGGCGACAGCATGGTGCTCGAGGTAGCGGGCGGCGCTTCGGCACTTGCGACGAGCGCCGACTCCATGGTGAGCTTTATGAAGAAATATTTGATTTGGGGCGTAGGAACGCCCGAGCCGGGCGCCGATTGGGCTCGCGAAGGTTCGATGCCGGGTACAAACAGTTGGGCCGAACAACTCCCCAATGGCAGCACCTATGCATTTCTGGTCAATACCAGGCAGTATATTTACGGGAACGATCCGACCGCATTCGAGAGTTTGCAGACGGAATTGGAAAAGCAAATCGACCCGCAGCTCTCCCGGCCCGAAGTTCACCGATTCCTTGACGCGCAGTGAATGAGCCGGCGCGGCTGCAGATTGCCATTGACGGTCCAGCGGCGGCCGGAAAGACGACGGTCGCGCGCGCGACCGCGCGGCGGCTGCAAATACTCTATCTCGATACCGGAGCGATGTATCGTTCGCTGGCTTCGCTGGCCCTGCGCACTGGTACAGATGTAGACAACGGCGCCGCGCTCGCGCGACTCATGAAGATCGCGCCGATAGAAGTGAAGCTCGACGAGTCGGCTCCGCTCGGCTTTCGCATCGCCACCGGAGGGCGCGAGCTGGACGAGGCCGATCTGCTTGGCAACGAAGTCACCGCTATCGTTTCCGCCGTCTCCGCGCACCCCGAGGTGCGTTCGGAAATGGTGCGGGTTCAGCGCCAAATTGCGCAGCAAGGTTCCGTCGTCATGGCGGGCCGGGACATCGGCACCGTCGTCTTGCCGAACGCGACGGTAAAGATCTATCTCACTGCATCGGTTCCCGCACGAATCGCACGGCGTCGCATGCAGCTCGAAAGAGCCGGCGCGAAGGTCGACGCGCACCGCTTGGCCCAAGAGATGGAAGAGCGCGACCGGCTCGACCGCACGCGAGCGATCTCCCCGTTGGCTCCCGCGCCCGACGCGCACATCATCGACTCGAGCGACGTCGACGCGGAGCATGTCGTCGACGAAATCTGCGCCATCGTCACGGTCACAACGCTGTCGTCCTGAGGTTGTCGAAGGACGAAGAGGTGAACCCGTGGTTCTACGATTTTTCGAAGGTCGTCGTGCGGTCAATGGCGCGGACGCTTTGGCGCGCGCGAGTCGTCGGCACCGAGAACGTGCCGGCCCAAGGGCCGCTCATCGTCGCTTGCAATCACGTCTCATATCTTGATCCGCCGTTGATGGGGTGTTTTTGCCCGCGCCGCATCAGCTACATGGCTAAGAAGGAGCTCTTTGCCGTTCCACTTCTCGGCACGGTCATTCGGGCACTCGGTGCCTATTCAGTCGACCGCGGCGGCAGCGCTGCCTCCGCCATCAAGCGCTCGCTCAAGGTGTTGGAGTCGGGCGGCGTGGTGGGAATTTTTCCCGAAGGGACTCGCAATCGCCGCGGTGCGGTTGCTTTCCAGATCGGCGTCGCTCTCCTGGCGTCGCTCGCACAGGTTCCGGTCGTCCCGGCTTTTATCCGCGGCACCGACCGGGGGCCGCGCCTGGCTCGTCTCGACGTCGCATTTGGAGCGCCTCTTGCGCCTCCCGGCGGCGGGAAAGCAACCCGCAATGACTTGGCGAAGTTCACCGGCAAGCTCATGAAAGCAATCGAAGTGTTGGCGGAGAGTACCGGTGGAAATACGTAAGGCGTCGGTCCAAGGTTTTTGCTTTGGCGTCGCGATCACGGTGAAGAAGGCCGAGGAGGCGATCGCTTCGCGCGGTGACGTCACGACCCTTGGCCACGTCGTGCACAATCCGCAGATGGTCGAATCGCTGGCCGCTCGCGGTCTCAAGAACGCGCAGACGGTTGACGAAGTCGACGCGGGCGCGCTCTTCGTTCGTGCGCACGGGTTGCCGGTGGAAGTCTTCGAGAAGGCAAAGGAAAAGAAGCTCGAGATCATCGACGCCACCTGTCCGATGGTAACGAAGATTCACGTTCAGGCTGAAAAGCTGAAAGCCGACGGTTATAAGATCGTCGTCATCGGCGATCCCAACCATCCCGAGGTGAAGGGCACACTCAGTCACGTGCCGGGCGCATGGTGCATTCAAAGTCCGCAAGACGTCGAGCGCCTCCCGCGCTCTAGCCGGGTCGGCGTAGTCGTCCAGTCTACCTGGTCCGGCGAAGGCTTCACCGAGATCGTGCGTGAGCTCTCGGCGAAGTACTATGAAGTGCGAGCGGTTAACACTATCTGCACCGATACGCACAACCGCCAGAACGAGGCGCTGCGTCTGGCAAAGGACGTAGAAGTCATGGTCGTGGTCGGCGGAAAGACTTCAGCGAACACGAAGCACCTCGCCGATCTCTCAGAATCGCACGGTGCGCGCGCCTATCACATCGAGGGACCGAATGAGCTCGAGCGAGAGTGGTTTAAGGGCGTGCAGGTCGCGGGTCTGATGTCGGGCGCATCGACTCCCGGGTGGCTCGTCGATAAGGTCGAGGCGCGGATGGAGGAGTTGGCCGCTTCTGCTTAACAGCCTCACCGAGCGTTTCGAAAGCGCCCTCGAAGAACGCATTACCGGATATCGGGGATCGCAAGAGATCTCCGATAGTCTTTTGCGCCACTTCGGATACGCTCCGTACGGGCCGGCTCGGCGCGGAAAGCGATTGCGCCCGCAGATGGTGATGCGCGTGGCGATCAGCGAGGGAGCGCCGGTCGAGCACGCGCTTGACGCCGCCGTAGCGGTCGAGATCTTCCACAACTATTCGCTCGTCCATGACGACATCGAGGACCGCGACGAGCTCCGCCACGGACGACCAACGCTTTGGAGCGCATACGGCGTGGCCCGCGCAATTAATGCGGGCGACGCCATGTGCGCGCTGAGCTTTCTCAGCCTCGAGCAGGCTGCCGCGCATCTCGACGCACGCCGCGTATTGCAGATGCTCGCGCTCCTGCACGAAGCCCACGCGGTAATGTGCGAGGGCCAGTCGCTCGATCTCTATTTCGAATCCGAGCGGTCTGTCGCAGTAGCCGACTACTACCGAATGATTGAGTGTAAGACCGCGCAGCTTTTCGATGCTTCGTGCCGACTGGGCGCGCATGCTGCCGGCTGCGACGAGACGACGATTCGGGGCTACGGCGCGGTCGGCCGCGCGTACGGCATGGCGTTCCAAATCCGCGACGATGTCGCCGGCATCTGGTCATCGGTTGACGAAACGGGGAAGACGGTTGCAAGCGATATCGCGCGCCGAAAATGGACCTTTCCGGTCGTCTGGGCGATCGCGCAGCCACGCTCGGCGGCGCGCACGGTCGTCGCGGACGCCTACGCAAGCGGCGAGTCACTCGATGATGCGACCGTTGAACGCATCGTCAACGCGCTCGATTCTCTTGGCGCGCGCCAAGCCGCTACGGAGGCGGCCGGGGAGCATTTGGCCGTGCTGGAAATCCATCCGAACCGGGAGCTTCGCGAGTTTCTCTGCGGTACGCTCGGCCTTGCCACCGCCGGCTGACCCAAAAGGAAAAGCGTGAACATCAACGGCACGGCCCGCGCCGAAGCACGGCAGGGTTCGCTGGCATGGGCGCTCCCGGCGCTCCTGCTCGTCGGACTCGTCGTGCGACTGCTCTTCATTAACAACGAAGGCTTTAAGACCGACGTCAGCACGTATACCGCATGGGCGCTCGGTTTAAGTCAGCACGGTTTCACGTCATTTTACTCAACGATCGGCTTCGCCGATTATCCGCCCGGATACTTTTATATTCTCGCCGCGGTCGGACGGTTCTGGCACTTTTTCTTTGCCGCGCACGATCGCGGCTTTGGTTTGCTGCGCGACTTCGTCAAGTTGCCTGCGATCTTCGCCGATCTCGGCGTCGGCGCGCTGCTCTATGCAGTCGTCCGCCGGTTTGCCGGCGCCGGTTTTGGGCTTGCCGCCGCAGCGCTCTACGTGCTCAACCCCGCGACGATCTACGTCTCCGCGCTTTGGGGACAAGTCGATTCCATTTCGGGCGGCCTTGCGCTGCTCGCGCTTTACGCGTTGCTGCGTAGCGAAGACTCTTCGACTACGCTCGGGGCAGGCTCCGATGGAGGGGCGCGCACAGACTGCGTGGATTGTTGGTGGGTGGCTGGCCTTTGCGTATTCGCTGCTTATAAAGCCGCAAGCCGCCGTGCTGTTGCCCTTGTTCGTGGCTTTTGCCTTCGTCGATCCGAGCCGCCGCCGCGCACGCGTCGTCGCGAGTGCATTCGGGGTCGGCGCAGCGATCCTGCTCGCACTGCTGCTTACCGAACCGTTCCACCCCAGTAATCCCATCGCGGCGTTCGTGTGGCTGTTGGAGCGTTACGTCTACGGTTCGAATGTCTATCCGTACAACAGCGTCAACGCGTTCAATCTTTGGGCGGTGCGTGGCACGCTCTGGATCCCCGATACGCAACCGATCTTGGGGCTAAAGCAATACGTTTGGGGCATCTTGCTGGTACTAGCGGCGCTCGCCCTAATCGTCTGGCGCTATGCGCAGGAACGCACGTCCGAAGCGTTGCTGGAAGGTTGTGCTATCGCCACGCTTGCCTTTTTCGTGCTCGCCACGCGCATGCACGAGCGCTATCTTTTCAACGGGTTGCTCTTTACCATCGCCTGCATCCCATTTGCGCGACGCTATCTTTGGGGCGCAATCGCGCTTTCGGTCGTGCTTTTCGCCAACCTCATCTATAGCTTGGAGTATCTGAACGTCGTCACCAACAACGTCGCCGGGCTCAACGCGCAAAATCTATGGGGCGTCTGGACGCCGCTCTTTTCTGGGCTCGCGATCGTGACGTTCTTCGCTCTCGGCTATCAATATCTAGGGGCCACCGAGACGGACCGGGGTTCGGTCGGCGGCCGCGCAGTGACCCCGCGCAAGCGGCCTCTGCGCAGGCGGTCCAAGGAGGCGCGCGCGGCTGGTTCGACCCGCGCGAGGGTTTGGCGACAATGCGCATGCCGCTCGACTACGCAATCATGACCGCTCTGGGCGTCGGGAACTTCATTCTGTCGTTCGTCGGCTACTGGTGGCCGCCCGACAAGGTTTTCGACGAAATTTACTTCGCGCGCGCCGGCGAAGAGTATCTGCAAAATCTACGAATCTACGAAAATACGCATCCGCCGCTGAGCAAGCTCTTGATCACCTTCTCGATGATGCTCTTCGGCGGCATGCCCGCACGGCCACGGGCTCGGCGGATGGACTGGTTTAAACGCTATCATCGGGCATCTAAGCGACGGCGACAACTCATACGGCTGGCGCTTTCTCGACGTGGTCTTCGGCGCATTCGTGGTGATGCTGCTCTACGTCTTTGCAAAAAGTGTCACCGGCTCGACGGTGTTCGCGACGATTGCCGCACTGCTGCTGACCTTTGACGGCATGCATTTCGTCCAATCGCGCATCGCTACTCCCGAAGGCTTCGTGGTCTTCTTTGCCACACTCGCCGTTTACGCGTTTTATCGCTTCTGGATCAGTTCCCAGATCGGCTTGCGTGACCACGTCGCGGTCCCGGCATGGGGATTCGTCGCAGGTGCCGCGGCCGCGTTGACGGTCGGCGTCGCGCTGGGTCAAGCCTGTCGCGTTCTTTGGGGGTTCGATGCAGCGGCAACCGTCGTCGTTGACGCTCTACGTCGCGTGCCTTTCGTATCTGCTGGCGCGGTATATAGCGTTTACGCGATTATTTCGGCGACGCTCGGCGGGAGCTAACTTACGCCGAGGGCTCGTACGCACTTCGCAGCGACGCTGGAACGGCAATTTTTGCCGCCGATGGCGGTACGATCGACGCACGAGGCCGAATCCAGCGCGGCGCAATCTCGCAAGCTAGGGGCGGCGCGTTGGTTTATAAAGAGGATCCGCTGACGATCGAGTACCGGCGCGACGCGACCGTGAGCTACGATACGCCCGAGGGCGAGGCCATCTACTCCGACGACCAGATTCGCGCAGGCGGAGCCGTCGAAGACGGCCGTTCCTCGAAACTCTGGCTGGTTTTCTTCACGGTTGCATTAGGCTTGCTCGTCAGTACCAAGTGGTACGGCGTCATGGGATTCGGCGTGAGCTTCGTCGTGTTGATCTTCGTGTGGCTGCAGTGCTCACTTTGACCTGCGGCGTCCCACGCTTTGGGGAAATCCGCGAGGATTTCGGATCGACGCCGCGCTCGCCACGATCGTACTGGTGAGCGCAACGGTATACGCCCTCGTCTGGGTACCTGATCTCGCACGTCATTCGCCCGATCCCGGCGAAATCCACAACGCCAACGACCTCGTCTATCGGCAGTATTCGATGTTCGAATACCACGATACGCTCAAAGCGACGCATCCGTACTCCTCGAAATGGTGGGAGTGGCCGATCGACTACGTGCCGATCGCCTACTTCTATCAAGATCACCGCAAAGACCCGACCAATCCCAGCGGGTGCTGCGTCTACGAGATCACCTCGATGCCTAATCCCGTGATCCTCTGGTTCGGCTTGGTCTGCGTGCCGTGGGTTGCGGCCTTGGCTTGGCGCGAACGCAATAAGGCTTATGCGCTGATCGTAATCACGTACCTGCTCCAGTGGTTGCCGTGGATACGCTCGCCGCGCATCACGTTCGCCTACCATTTTTACGTGGACATCCCGCTGATCTGTTTGTGCAACGTCATAATACTCCAGCGTCTCTGGCGGTGGGCACAGCGCCGTGACGGCCGACGCTGGCTGGGAGGGCTTGGCGTCGGCGCCTACGTGGCGGCGGCGGCATTGAGCTTCGTCTTCTTCTATCCGATTTTGGCTGCCCATCCGATTAGCTGGAGCGCTTGGCACGCGCGGATGTGGTTCCCAACCTGGATTATCGGACCCGGTTAGAGAAGATCACTCGCATGTCGGGACACTCGAAGTGGCATAACATAAAACTGAAGAAGGGCAAAGTAGACGCCCAGCGCGGCGCGCTTGTTTACCAAGCTGAGCAAGGAAATTATTCTTGCGGCAAGAGAGTGGCTCGTCGGATCCCGAGGCCAATTATCGCCTCAAGATGGCGATAGAAAAGGCGCGGGAGTTCAATATGCCATACGAAAATATCAAGCGCGCCATCGCCCGAAGCTCCGGGCAGAACGACGAGCGCGAAATCGAGGAGATTCGCTACGAGGGTTACGGTCCGCACGGATTAGCGGCGGTAGTCGACGCGGCCACCGATAATCGCAATCGTACGGCGGGCGAATTGCGCTTTCTCTTCAGCCGGCACGATGGCGCTCTCGGCGAGAGTGGCGGCGTTGCTTGGATGTTCGACCCGGTAGGCGTCGTCGAAATTGATCCAGTCGGGAAATCGGAAGAGGCGCTGATGGAAGAGGTGCTCGTCGACGGCGTCGACGACATCGAGTATGACGAAGACCTGGCGGTTATCTACACTGAGCCGACGCACCTGGCGGATGTGCGCGATGGCCTTCGCGCTCGCGGCGCGAAGGTTTCGGATGCGTATCTTGGGATGCGCGCCAAGACGAAGGTCGAGCTGCGCGACGGTGAGCTCTCGTCAGCCCTGGCGTTTCTCGAGGCCCTGGAAGAACACGAAGACGTGCAGCGAGTCTTTAGTAATCTGGATTTTAGTCACGTATCGGCGGAGGCACTCGCCTGAGGTCGTCGCTCCATTCGTCCTTGCCGCGCGAATGGCTTTTCCCGATCGTGCTCGTTATTTTCGTCGCGGTCGTCGTCTGGTTCGGGCGCCAAATCTACGATTTTCTCCTACCCTCGGCCGTAACGGTCACGGTACCGTCGTTCGTCGGTCAAACCCTCAGCGACGCGAATGCCGAGATTGCGCGATTAAAGCTGAGCTCCGCGGTCGTCGATCACACCACGAGCGATCGCTACCCAAAGGACGTCGTCATCACGCAGCGTCCCGAAGCCGGCGACCAGGTGAGGCAGGGCAGGCAGGTCTCGTTCATTATCAGCGACGGCATCGTCGCGCGTTTGATGCCCGACTTGCGCTATCAGTCCATGCGCGAAGTCGAGCTCGATCTTTCGCACGCACATCTGCAGCTGGGAAGGGTCGCGTATGCCCGAAGCGACCTCATTCCTGAAGGGCATGTCATTTCGCAGAATCCGGCGCCCCTGGTCAGCGTTCATGAAGGCGACGTCGTCGCACTGGTCGTTAGCCGTGGCGGGCGCGCGAACCTGACCGTCCCAGGCTTTGTCGGTCTAACGATCGATCAGGCGCGCACGCTTGCAGCACAGGCCGGTATCAAGCTCGGTCAGGTGGTCTGGACGCCGCTAGGAAAGGACGGACCGCCGCACGGGATGGTGGCTCGTCAGGTCCCCCGCCCGAAGGCAAAGATCGCTTCGTACGATCCGGTGGCGCTGCAGGTCAGCGCGGGGCCAAACGAATCCGGTTATGTTTTTCGCCAAGTTCGCGTGCTAGTGTCGGTCCCGGAGTCGGAAAACGAGCAGAACGGCGAGCAGCTCGATGTGCGTCTTTTGCTCACTGATGCAACCGGCCGATACGATCTCTACCATGCCTTCGCCGAACCCGGACAAAAGCTCGACTTTACCGTGACGGCGATCGGCACGTCTTTGTTGGACATGTACGTCAACAATGCACTGGTTAGCGAAACTCGCCTTGGAACTGAGCCGCCGAAAGTCTATGGCGCGCAAAGGCCCATCGCCTTCTCCGCAAGTGTCGCCCTGACCGCAAGCGGCCTATGTCATCCTAGGCCGTTCGAGTCGCTCAGGACAGGCTTCGCCGAAGGGCGAAGGGAGAGCGGATGACCATCTTGGCGCCCTCGCTGCTCTCTGCCGATTTTGCGTGCATTGCCGAGCAAATCGCGATGGTACAAGACGCCGGTGCCGAGTACTTGCACCTCGACGTCATGGATGGACGCTTCGTTCCAAACATCACGTGGGGGCCGAAGATCATCGGCGATTTGCGCAGGATCTCGCCATTGGTTTTCGACGCGCATCTGATGATCGTCGAGCCGGAGCACTATGTCGACGCATTTCGCGCCGCGGGATGCGATCGCATCACCTTTCATTTGGAGGCGACGTTCCACGCGCAGCGGCTGCTCTCTCATATTCGCGATTTGGGAGCGAAACCGGGACTTGCGATTTGTCCGCAGACGCCGGTGGAGCAGCTTCAGGACGTCATCGAGGATTGCGAGACCGTGCTGGTCATGAGCGTCAATCCCGGCTTCTCGGGACAGAAGTTTCTCGTACGGGCGTTTGAAAAGGTTCGCGAGGCACGCGCTCTGGTCGATCGGCGCAATCCAACCTGTTTGATCGAAGTGGATGGCGGCATCGGTGCGGAGAACGCGCGCGAACTCGTCGAAGCAGGCGCCGACGTGCTCGTAATGGGTTCGGCGATCTTCGGCGCGCCGGATCCAGCGGCGGAGCTGCGCCGCATACGCGCGCTTGTGGCGTGAACGAAGAGGAAGTCGTCGAGGCGATCCGCGGGCTCGTCGAACCGCGCGGCCCCGCGAATCGGATCCGGGTGAAACTAGGTGTGGGCGATGACGCGGCGCTTTGGCAGCCCTCGCGCTCGCACCGCAGCGCTATTTCGACTGATATGCTCGTGGAAGGCGTCGATTTTACACGCGACACTATGACGCTAGCCGATGCCGGCTGGCGGGCGATGGCGGCTAATGCGAGCGATTTGGCCGCCATGGGGGCACGTCCGCTGCTCGCAACCGTCGCGCTCGGCGTACCCCAAGAGATGGGCTTGGAAGAGATTCTGGAGCTCTACCGCGGCCTGATTGCATGCGCGACACGCTGCAGGCTCACGATCGTCGGCGGTGATCTCTCGCGTGCAGAAGCGTTGACGATCGCAATTACCGTGGTGGGCGAAGTCCGCGCTTCAAACGCAAAGACTCGTGCTGCCGGACGCCCCGGCGACGTGCTCGCGGTCACCGGCGCGTTGGGCGCGGCGCGCGCCGGTCTCGAGCTCACGCGCAAAAGCGAGAACATTGGCGAAGAACACGTGGAGGGTGCGCTGCGGGCCTTTCGCCGTCCCGAACCGCGCGTTGCAGAAGGGCGCTTTCTCGCGGCTAGCCGAGACGTGCGCGCGATGATGGACCTTTCCGACGGTCTCTCGACCGACGTAGCGCGCCTCGCCTCTGCAAGCGGGTGCGGGGCGGAGACTCGAGTCTATTCCCGTTGCCGAGTCGGCTTGGGCGCTGGCACAGGCGCGGGGCGAGGACCCCGAACGCTTCGGGTTGGCGGGCGGTGAGGATTTCGAGCTGCTCGCCGCGATCCGGCCGCGGGCGTTCTCCTACTTAGCGGAACGCTTCGCAGCGCGCTTTGGGCGCCGTCTCTCTCGGGTTGGTCTTCTCCGGGCGGAACCGGGCGTCGTTTGGAATGGAGTGCCGGTGGAGCCGACCGGCTGGGATCACTTCGAGCCTTAGCGCCTCAGGCGCGGCGCGTCACACGGTTCGAGCGTAAACAGGCGGTGCAGACGCGGGCGGTGCGATGGACGCCTCGGTCGTCGATGCGCACGGACTGCAAGTTCGGAAGCCAGCGCCGCTTCGTCTTATTCATCGCGTGGCTCACGTTGTTACCAGCCTTTGGGCCTTTGCCGCATATCTCGCACCGTTTCGCCATAGCCGGCAGATAGTATCATGGCACCGGATGGTCGGGCAAGCCGAAAAGTTGACGATAGCAAGGATTCCCCGGGTGGTTCCGAAAGACCGGCGGCCATGAGCCGAGCGCGCATCGCGATCGATGCGATGGGAGGCGACCACGCGCCGCAGGAGATTGTTGCGGGTGCGTTGCTTGCCGCGCAGGAGTTCGACGCGGAGATTCTCTTGGTCGGGGACGAACAGCGCGTTCGCCCGCTTCTGCGTGGTCGCGGCGCCGAGCGAGTCCGCGGAATACACGCTCCCGGGGCAGTCGCCATGGATCTCTTGCCGTCGGCGGCCGCTCGCTCGTGCGAGCGGACCTCGCTCGGCGTCGCCGTCAATCTCGTCAAACAAGGCGAGGCCGATGCCGTTGTTTCGGCCGGCAATAGCGGTGCGTTTCTTGCAATCGCCTTGATCAAGCTGCGCACGATCGAAGGGATCTCTCGCCCCGCGATTGCCACGGTGTGGCCGGCGCTCAACGGACCGACCGTTTTGCTCGACTCCGGGGCGAATGTCGATTGTAAACCCGAATGGCTCGAGCAATTCGCGATCATGGGGTCGGCCTACGCTAAAGCCGTGCTGAACATCGCCGACCCGCGGGTGGGCATACTCTCGGTCGGTGAGGAACGAAGCAAAGGGAATCAACTCGTGCTTGAGGCCGCGCGGCTTTTGGACGCGGCGCCCGTACGCTTCATTGGCAACGTGGAAGGCAGCGATCTTTTCCACAACGTCGCGGACGTTATCGTTGCCGATGGTTTCGTAGGCAACGTCGTACTCAAGACCGGCGAAGGAATGATCGCCGACCTTGCGCAGGTGATGCGCGACGCGCTTTTAGGCGGCAACCTGTTGACCAAGCTCGGCACGGCGATGCTCGCTCCCGCCCTGAAGCGGTTGCGTAAGCGCTTCGATTACGAAACCTACGGCGGCGCGCCGCTGCTAGGCCTGCGAGGAAACTGTATCGTGACGCATGGCCGCGCGGGTCGAAACGCGCTCAAACACGCGATCGGAGCGGCCGTTCAAGAAGTCAATCACGACGTTGTCGGCAAGATAAGCGAGCTCATCGTACCGCAACTCGCGCCCACCTAAAAACCGGCCGCCGTGCTTGGCGTCTACGTCCACCTTCCGTTTTGTCCGTATCTCTGCCCGTACTGCGATTTTGCGAAGTGGCCGTTGCGCGCGGGTGGAGCGCGGGACTATTTGGATGCTCTCTATGCTGAGATCAACCGCGAGCTACCGGCGTGGGCGGCGACGATCTACCTCGGCGGCGGGACCCCGAATGCGTACGATGCGTTAACCATTGCAAACGTGCTCGCAAGGGTGCGCGAACGCTTTAGAGGCGCGCGCGAAGTCTCCATCGAGCTCAATCCCGAACTGGTGCGCGCGGGCGATCTGCGCGCCTATCGCCGAGCCGGAATCACCCGAGTGTCGATCGGCGTGCAATCCTTCGAGCCTAACGAGATTCGAACGCTCGGCCGTAAGCACACCGTTGCGCAAATTGAAGACGTTGTCGAACAAGCCCGTGCCGCGCGGCTGCAATCGGTCTCACTCGATCTCATTTTTGCCGTCCCCGGGCAGACGCCGGCGAGCTGGCGCATGACCTTACGGGCGGCAATCGCGCTTGAAGTCGACCACATTTCAGCCTACGGTCTGACCATCGAAGATGGTACGCCGTATGCCGTCTGGCACGCGCGCGAACCTGGCGCTTTTTTTGACGACGAGCGCGAAGCCGAGCTCTACGCCATTGCGATCGAGATGCTGCAAGATGCCGGCTACGAGCAGTACGAGATTAGTAACTTTGCAAGAAATGGACATCGCTGCGCGCACAACCTCAACTACTGGGCAAACGGCGAGTACGTGGGACTCGGCGTCGGTGCCGCGTCCTACCGCCAGGGCCTGCGCAGTGTTCACACGCGTTCGTTGGAGGAATACGTCGCCGCCGCACGCCGGGATGAGCCGATTCCGTCGGAAGCCGAGCGGCTGGAAGGTCGTAAACGCACGGGCGAAGCGCTCATGCTCGCGCTGCGGACCGCGCAGGGGGTTGGGTTAAGCAAGTTCAAAGAACGCTATGGTATCGACGTGATGGCAGAATACGCTACCGTCGTCGCTCGGTTCTCCCAGATGGGATTGCTGGAGCACGTCGGAGACACCATGCGGTTGACGCCGCGAGGTCGATTTCTTGCCAACGATGTTTGCGGGGCTTTCATAACATTCGAGTAACACCCAACGCGCTTTCGGAGACGGTCCTGCGCGCCGCTTTTGTCGTCGTTTTCGGCGTGGCCGGCTTCCTCTTGGGGCGCGAGGCCTACTTCAGCCTTCTCTCGCCGCACTTTGCAAACGAAGCGCTGCAGGTTGCCTTTCTAATTCTCTCTCCGGTGGTCGGCGCAGTCGTTGGCGCGCTCCTCGCGCCCGCTTGCCCAGGCGCTCTTCGAAAATCAGCTTCGTCAAACTGAAGGGGCTATGGAGCGACTTACGCCGGCCGAGATCGCCGGCGGAGCCGCCGGTTTGATCGTAGGCCTCTTGATCGCATTCCTCATCAAAGGGATTGTATTCGAGCTGATTTCCGATTTGGGCCGGGCCGGGACCTACGTCGCGATCGTCCTCTATCTTATCGTTGCCATCTTTGCGGCCTATTTGGGCGCTCGCATCGGCGCGAAGATTCGCATCGTCCCGCTTCCGCGAAGCGTCGTCGGAAGCAGCGCGGATGGAAGCTCAAAGCTCGTGGACACTTCAACGATCGTCGACGGACGCATCGTCGAGATCGTGGAGAGCGGCTTTCTCGAGGGCGCGCTCATCGTGCCGCGCTTTGTATTACGCGAGCTCCAAGCAATCTCCGATTCAGTCGATCCGCTCAAGCGTACCCGAGGCCGCCGGGGCTTCGACGTACTGAGCCGGCTTCAAGAGCTCGCCGTGGTCGAGATCAGCGAACGCGATTTTAACGACATGGCTCCGGGAAACGTCGATGCGCGCCTGGTCCGGCTCGCGCAAGAGCTCGGTGTCAAACTGGTGACGAACGACTATAACTTGAACCGGATCGCCCACGTCGAAGGCGTCTCGGTGCTGAATGTAAACGAGCTCGCCAATGCCGTCAAACCCGTCGTGCTTCCCGGTGAAGAACTGCACGTCGCCGTGATTCGCGAAGGCAAGGAGTTTCATCAGGGCATCGGCTACCTCGAAGATGGGACGATGATCGTCGTCGAGCACGGTCGGCGTTTGATCGGCGAAGAGACCGACGTGATCGTCACCAGCGTGCTTCAAACCGTCGCCGGCCGGTTGATCTTCGCGCGACCGAAACGTGAGGGCATCGCCTCTTGAAATGGGCTGCCGTCATCGTGGCGGCGGGTCGGGGCACACGCTTGGGCGGTCCGAAGCAATTCCTCGAGCTTGCCGGCGTTCCGATGGTAGGGTGGTCGATCCGGACGTTTGCGGCGATGCCGGAAGTTACGGAGCTCGTCGTGGCGACCGAGCCGGAGTCGTTCGAGGCGATGAGTGCGCTTTTCGCGCGATTCGCCCCTCACCTCACGCCGCGTGTCGTGCGTGGGGGAGCGACGCGACAGCAGAGCGTCTACGAAGGCTTGAGAGCGGCGTCGCAGGAGCTCGAAGGCGTGTTCGTCCACGACGGCGCGCGTCCGCTGGTAAGCGCCGCTGGACGTGCGCGCGGGGATGCGCGAGGTTAGCGTGGGGCGAGCCGCGCTGCTGGCAGCGCCCGTCGTCGATACGATTAAGAGCGTTGAGCCGGCGTCGCTGCGCGTCGGCGCGACGCTCGATCGGGCCACGCTTTGGGCCGCGCAGACGCCGCAATTCGCGCGGGCATCCGATCTTCGTGCGGCTCACGAGCGCGCCCGGCGCGATGGGATCGATGCGACCGACGACGCCGCTCTGCTCGAGCGAATCGGCGTTGAAGTTATCGTCGTTCCATCGACGAGCGAGAACTTTAAAATAACGCGCCCTGCCGACGTTGCGCGCGCGCGAGCGATTCTGCATGAGCGCTCGCTCGCCGCAAGCGCCGGATGATGCGCATCGGTCACGGCTTCGACGCGCATCGTCTCGTCGAGGGACGCGCGCTGATCCTCGGCGGCGTCCGAGTTCCTTTTGCGCGCGGAACGCTTGGCCATTCCGATGGCGACGTAGTCGCGCACGCGCTCGCCGATGCGCTGCTAGGCGCTGCAGCGCTGGATGACCTCGGCGCGCGGTTTCCCGATACCGACGAACGCTGGAAGGATGCCGATTCCATGGGGCTGCTCGCGCAGTGTGCCGCCGCGGTTCGCGCGGCCGGCTTCGGAATCATTAACGTGGATGCGACGATTGTGGCGGAACGTCCGAAGCTCGCGCCCTTCATCGAGCAGATGCGTGCCAACGTGGCGGCGCGCCTGGAGCTTCCCATTCAAGCCGTCGGCCTCAAGGCCAAGACGACCGAGGGCATGGGGTTCACCGGCGACGGTACCGGCCTTGCGGTCTTCGCGGTGGCGTCGTTGAACGCACCCCCTGATTGATCGCTTGGGTTAAACTGTTGCAAATGCTCTTCGATACCGTGCGAGCGGACCTGCGGGCGCCGATCGAACGCGACCCTGCGGCACGAGGGTGGCTGGACGTCGTGCTCTCCTACCCCGGCTTCCACGCGCTCGTCGCGCATCGGCTGATCCACGCTCTTTATCGGTGGGGCGTCCCGATTCTGCCCCGCTTTTTGGCGAATGTGGCGCGGTTTTTTACCCAGATCGAAATCCATCCGGCCGCATCGATCGGTAAGGGCATCTTCATCGACCATGGATCCGGCGTCGTGATCGGTGAGACGGCAGAGGTCGGCGACGGCTGCACCATCTATCAAGGCGTGACGCTCGGCGGAACGAGTCTTTCGCATTGCAAGCGTCATCCGACGCTGGGCCGTAACGTGACGGTCGGCGTGAATTCCAGCGTGCTCGGCGCCATCGTGCTCGGCGATAATGCAAAGGTTGGCGGAGGCTCGGTCGTCGTCAAAGACGTACCCGCGAACGCAACCGTCGTCGGCGTGCCCGCGAGAGTCGTTGCGCGGGACGGGAAACCCATTCGCGTCGTCTCGGATCGTCCACAAGTCGAGATGCCGGATCCGACCGCAGACGCCATCGTACGATTCGAGCGTCGGGTCGCACAACTGGAGCAGCGATTGGCCGACTTGGAGCAAAGCGACTCGTCCGAAGAAGCCTGGAGCTGGGTGATCTGACCCCTCGTCCTTCGACAGAGCCTGTCCGCAGCGAGTCGAAGGGCTCAGGATGACACAATACGGTTGTGCCTTCGTCGCTTGTCGCTATGGTAGTTTGAGGTGTTGAAGCTTTATAACACCCGCACGCGCAATGTCGAGGCGTTCGAACCGTTACGTTCGCGCGACGTGCGCATCTATGTATGCGGATTGACGCCGTCGGCTCAGGCTCATTTGGGTCACGCGCGCTCCTTTCTCTTCTTCGATGTGCTGCGGCGCTACCTCAAGCACCGCGGTTTCCGCGTCACGTACGTGCAGAACGTTACCGACGTTGACGACCGCAGCATCAACGCAGCAAAGAAGACCGGAGAAGATTACCACGCCATCGTCGATCGCTACTATGCCGAGTTCAAAGCGTCGATGCGTAAGCTCGACGTCCTGGAGTACGACGCGAGAACCTTTCGCGACGCAGTACGTCGAGCCGATTCAAACGATGATTCGCCAGCTCGTCGCGGACGGCCATGCCTATGCCTCACAAGACGGCATCTATTATCGCGTAGCGACGTTTCGTACGTATGGCCGGCTTGCCAACCGTAATATCGAAGAGCTGGAAGCCGGCGCGCGAGTCGAGGTGGACGAGCACAAGGAAGATCCGCTCGACTTTGCGCTCTGGAAGTTTGCGAAGCCTGACGAGCCGCGCTGGCCATTCGATCCCTATGGCGACGGCCGTCCGGGCTGGCACATCGAGTGCTCTGCGATGGCGCGCACGCTGCTCGATCCCGAAGGAACCGGCTTTGACATTCACGGTGGCGGCGCCGATTTGATCTTTCCGCATCACGAGAACGAGATCGCACAGAGCGAACCGCTCATGGCGCGCCCGCCGATGGCAAATTTTTGGGTGCATGGCGGTCTGCTGCTTTTCGACAACCGCAAAATGGCCAAGTCGCTCGGCAATTTCGAGCCGCTCTCCGATTTGCTCGAGCGCCACGATCCGCAGGCGATCCGCTGGCTCTTTCTTCAAACGGGCTATCGCAAAGTGATGAACTTCACCGAGGATTCGATCGCGGCTGCGGCGGTCGGCCTCGGCCGGGTGAAGGCGGCTTATCGCACCTTGGCGCTCGCCAACGGCGCGAAGGCGGCGCAGAGTCCGGAGCTTGACGCGCGCATGGAAGCGGCGCTCGACGACGACATGAACACCGCTGCCGCCCTTGCCGTTCTCTACGACTTTGCCGGACGGCTCGGAGACGAGTTACGAGCGCCTGGGTTACTGGCTCGGCGTCCTCGGCGTTGCACCGAACGATTCGTGGCTTGAAGAGACGGCAGCAGAGCTTGCGCAAGACTTCGGAGAGCAGTTACGGCGCGCGCTGCAGTCGCTTGGTCAAGATCGCGGTGACGACGATCGATGCGGCCAGAAGCGCGATCGAAGGCCTGACGCCGCTAGAGGCGATCGAGCGAATCGTCGTGCTTCGCAACGACGCACGCCGGGCCAAAGATTGGTCTGCCTCCGACAAGCTGCGCGATGTGCTGGCGACGCTGCGGAATCGAGATCAAAGATTCGAAAGAGGGCACGACGTGGAGCGTCGCCGCTTCAACGCCCTAGATTTCGACGACCTCGTCTACGGCATCCACGCCGTCGACGAAGCTTTAGCTGCGGGCGAACGCTTACGAGCCATTCACGTCGCGGCAGATCGCGCGAAGGACGGCGCGCTGCGGCCGCTTCTTGCGAAAGCGAGGGAAGCCAACGTTCCAGTACGTTACGAGCAGCGCGCGTTCTTCGAAAGCGTGCCATTTCGGGCACATCAAGGTGTCATCGGGGTCGCGCCGCCCTTTCCGTATGCTTCCCTTCACGACATTCTGACGCGAGCTGCGCGCAGACGGCGCTCCTCGTCTCATCGTCGTGCTCGACCATTTGACCGATCCGCACAACGTCGGTGCCGTCATCCGTACCGCCGAGGCTGCGGGGGCGACGGCGTCGTCTTACCGGCCCGGCGTTCCGCCGGCGTGAATGCGACGGTTCGAAAAGCGGCGGCGGGCGCCGCGGCCCACCTGCCTATCGCGCGCGTTGCAAATATCGCTGCGGCGATGCGTGAGATGAAGAAGGCCGGGATCTGGGTCGCGGGCGCCGATCTTTCTTCCGATGCCATCGAACTGCATCGAGCCGATCTCAACCGAGACCTGGCGTTGGTGTTCGGCTCGGAAGGGTCGGGGCTCTCTATGCTTGGTCAAGCGGGAATGCGATTACTTGGTTAAGCTGCCCATGCGAGGGCGCGTCGCCTCACTTAATGCCTCAGTCGCTGCGGGGATTCTCCTTTACGAGGCCTTAAGGCAGCGCGACTGCTCGCTTCGTCCTTGACGGGGGAGGGGGGACCTCCTATATACTAGCCTCGACGTGCCGCGCCGACGGGTTGCGGCCTGCGCTTGCGGCTCGTCTTATCCACGAGGCATACAAAGAATTATGGCAATTGCCCATCCAGTCTCGGATGGAGTGGAGTACCAGCAAAGGGTCGACGAAGACCTGGTCGCCATCGCGAAGACCGGCGATAACCTCGCGATGGAATATCTCCTCAACAAGTATAAGAACTTCGTCCGCATCAAGGCGAAGAGCTACTTTCTGATCGGGGCGGATCGCGAAGACATCATCCAAGAGGGCATGATCGGCCTCTATAAGGCCGTACGGGATTTTAAGGCGGACAAGCTCTCGAGCTTCCGTGCCTTTGCCGAACTTTGCATCACGCGGCAAATCATCACCGCGATCAAGACGGCTACGCGGCAAAAGCACATCCCGCTCAATCAATACATCTCGCTCAACAAGCCGATCTATGACGAGGACAGCGAGCGTACGCTCCTCGACGTGATGGCGTCGCAGAAGACGTCGGATCCGGAAGAGCTCGTCGTTACGCAGGAAGTCTCCGACGACATCCGTCAGCGAATCCGGCAGAACCTTTCTGAACTCGAGTCGCAGGTGCTGGAGTCGTACTTGGAAGGGAAGAGCTACCAAGAGATGGCGCGAGACCTCGGCCGTCACGTGAAGTCCATCGATAACGCGCTCCAGCGCGTAAAGCGGAAGATCGAGAAGAACCTCGCCGAGTTCGAGTTTCAATAATACCCTCGCGTCGTGCTCGGCGCAGCGCCGTTCGGGCGTGCAGTTGAAGGACGAAGCATGAGACGGCAACTCGCATGCGCAACCGCGGCGATCGCGCTCCTCGCTGCGGCACCGTTGCGGCTGGGTTGGAGTAACGGACCGGCGCTGCCGGTCGCGCGCAGTGAAGTTGCGGTCGCAGTAACGGGCGACACCATTTACGTAATCGGTGGATACGCGAATGGCGACGTGGACCAAGCACTCGTGCAAGCTTTTCGGCCGATCGTGCGCGACGGTGTGCTGAGCGGTGAATGGCATGACGTCGCTGCTTTACCGCGGGGGTTGAATCACGTCGGAGCGGTAGGGTATCGCGGAAAGATTTATACGTTCGGCGGCTTCGCGGCGCAAAACAACGCCCCCGTTACCGAGGCAAACGTTTACGATCCTCGGACGAATCGCTGGGCGCCAATCGCGCCGCTTCCCGACCCGCTCGGTTCCATATCGGTCGCCGTGCTCGGCGGCGAAATTCATCTCGTGGGTGGACGTGCCGTTCACAGCGTCGCAACGCATCTGCTATACGATCCGGTAATGAACCGGTACTCCGCACGTGCTCCGTTGCCGGTCGGACGCGACCATATGGGCCTTACGGCGTTCGATGGGCGTCTTTATGCGATCGGCGGACGCATCGACACCTCCCTGCGAAACACGGTGTACGTGGATGTGTACGACCCAAAGCAAGACCGCTGGACCTCGGCGGCTCCGCTTCCAGCGCCCCGCAGCGGGATGGCCGTGGCAACGTATCTTCAGCGCATTTATGCAATTGGCGGCGAGCGGGAAGGGATGGCGACGGCCTTTTCGACGATTTTCGTCTACGACGAACGGCGGAACTGTTGGCTGAGTTACGGCAATTTACCCGAAGGGCGGCACGGCACCGGGGCAGCCGTTGTACCCTCGGGAGATGAAGAGTTGCTCTACGTCCCGGCCGGCGCTCCCGTTCCCGGAGGTAGCCGTCAAAGCAACACGCTCTTCGTTTATCGCCCCGCCACCATGAGTTACGTAGGCAGAACGCCTTTCGCGGCCCCTCCTACGCGTTAAGCCGCTCAACCAGCAAACGATAGAGTTCTTCGCGATCGGCGACGGGATCGATGGCCAACACCATCGTCTCGCCCTGCTGCGGCTCGATGCAAACGGTAACGCGGCCGCGCGCGCAGACATCCATGCAGCTCGTGCTGACGGCGCGAATCGGACCCCAGCGGCCGTCCGCTTTCAGCCGGTCCTTGAGCCAGTTGCGCAGATGAAAGTCGCCTATCTGCGCGGCGATCTCGGGATCTTCGTCAGGAATGCGCTCCTTGAAGCATCGTTCGCACACGAGCACGAGGCCGGACTGCATCCACTTTGGTTTGACTCTCTGCATCGTTATAAATGAACCGAGCCGACGGCGGGATTCGAACCCACGTGCCCATTTCTGGGGACTGATTACAAATCAGTTGCCTTCGACCGCTTGGCTACGTCGGCGACAAAAACTGCAGTTGCATCGACGGGGGCCTAAAAACCTCTGAAAACGTTTCGGCTCTTTTCGCTCGGCCGCGATCCCTCGCGCGAGGGGGCGCGAATCGGGGTTGCGACCGGCGGCCATCGACGGCCGTTCAAAGGGCGTCGTGCTTGCGTTCCCACAACGCGCGCGTATAGAGCGTATCGAAACCACAACGATGGAAATTCCGCTCGGAAACGCTTGCCGATCGCGCGGTAGCGCGCATGAAATGCGCGCCGGCATCGCGCGCGCGAGCGATGCGATCGCGGATCATAGCCATATGCCAGCCGCGACTGCGAAACGCCGGCATCGTCGAGCCGGCGAACAAAGCCGCGCACTCGTCGCGTAGATCCATCGCCGCCGTGGCCACGATCGTGCCGCCTTCGCGTGCTTCGAGCAGACAAACGCCTCGAGAGGATGCGATGATCAAGGCTATGATCTCGTCTCCGGGGACGAGATTCTCGCGATCGGTAAATGCCAGCGCGGAAGCGTAAGCCCAGGCACGAAGGTCCGTGGCTATGCCGATGCGATCGTCGCGTAGAGCGTAGGCATCGAGTTTGTCGGAAGCGAGGACATTTTCGTATTCCGCGGGCGCGTAGCCCGCGCGAGCCAAGCCGGGGGCTAGCGACTGCGTCGGCGAGCGGCGTGACGAAGACGCGCGGCGTCGCTCCGTGAGATTGGTAAAAGGCCGTAATTTGCGCGATCTCCGCATCGGTTACGGGCGAGAAGGCGCCTACCCCGATGGCCTGCGAGAGCGGGGAATCGATGCCGGTAAATGCGACGAGTCCACCGCCGACCTCAATGGCGTCCGCGTTCACGTTCGGCTGCAAATGCCGCGCCGCTTCGATTCCGCAACGGATGCCGGCTATCTCGCAGCGCGTGATCGCTTCGTGGATTTCTCGCGTAAGAATCACGCGAACTTGACTTCGAACCTTTCCAAGAGGGCCCTAGCGACAATTAGCAAAACCCGGGGCTTCGTATGAAGATGAACATGAAGACGTTCTGCCTTGTATTTCTAGTCGCCGCGCTTGGCGCCGCCGGCGCGACTTCGAGCGTGACGGTACAGCCTTCGAGCATCGGCTTCAAACAAGCGCTGGAGGCTTGCCCGCCTGGGACGCTCGGCGCAATCTCACTGACACTGGGGCATCTGCGCGTCGCCGAGGGGCCTGGCGTCGATTCGGATATCGACGATGCGAATCCGAACGCCCAAACGGTTACGCTCTCGAGCGGCAGCAACAGTGCAATCGTATCGGTCAACGCTTCGAAGAATATGGTCGCGGCGAAGCACGTTCGCTTGGCGTCCGCAAAGCGCGTCGCCTGCGTGGCGCCTGACTAAATACTGTCGCTAACTACGTTCCGACGACGACCCAATCGGCGATCACATACTGTGCGCCCGTGCTCGTGATCGTCAGCGTGCCGTCGCCCGTAGCATCGGTGCGGAAGCTGGCCACTTGAGTGTGCCCGTTGCTTATGAGGCCGGTCACTCGAACGGGCTGACGGTTTGCGGTCGTCACTTGTAGGCTGTTCCCGCTTGCAAACCGACCGTTCGCGACGCTCAAATTGGTAAGCTGGCCGCGCTGGAACGCCATTGCGATCGGAATCTCGAATGGGTTCTCTGATAACCCGCCCTTCAATATGAATGCCGGCGCATTTATCGGACAAGAGGCGTTACCACCCGATCGCGCAATCGTGAGTCCCCCGATCGCTCCCTGCACGATCGCCCCGCTTGCGAGGGCCGACCAAATCGCCGATCCGCGCTCACCCGCGGTTCGAGTACCGCTGCTGAACGCGCCGCTCTCCCAGCCGAACGTCTCGTCGAGAGACGGGATTCCGCGCTCACTGTAGCCCGCCGAGCTTTGGCAATAGTCCGCGGCGGTTACACCCCTCGGCATGAACAGCTCTGAACCGGTGAGAATCCGCTTGCCGTTTTTCTCGATCATGTACTCCCGCACGAAGTGCACGGCTCGGTGCGCAGAAGAATGAGGGGGCGCCAGAGCGAGCGCGCGTTGATCGGCGCTAATATCGCGAACGAAGGAGCCGAAAGCGTCGGTTACCGCAATTGCGGCCTTGGCATTCTCCGACGCGAGATTGCGATGGGCGTCGAGGGCGTCGGCAGCATCGCTTACGGTTTGGACGCCGTCTACTGCGGTTGGCAGGGAGAGCCCGGCCTGGCCGAAGTTCCCGCCGCTGCAGCCGGCGAGAAGAAGACCTGCGAGGGCAGCAACCGCGAGGGTCGCTAGGCGAGCCATCCTAGGCACACTCCAAAGGTCGTAAGCGAGTTTGCTATGGCCTCCATGGTAGACGACCCTCCCAGCCGACACATGAGAGGTCAATGAGGACAGGTTTCAAGGTGACCACCATCACCTACCCGAGGAGCCCGACGCCCCACTATCGTACCCTGGTCAGCCCGATCATCGCAACTGGGCCGGACGTGGGTAGGTGGCCGAGTGGTTAATGGCACCAGACTGTAAATCTGGCGCGCGAAAGCGCTACGCTGGTTCAAATCCAGCCCTGCCCAAAGCGCTCTCTGAAAGCGTCATCTTATGAACTCCTCAAGATGTCGGTCGATAACAACAACGTCGGCGTACACTCCGTCGAACTGCCTCCGTCTTCGTTGCGGTCGAGCGCTGCTAAACGATCCCAATGGGAACCGCGTAGCGCTTGTCATGCAGCCACCGCGCCGCAATCTCTTCTGGCAATTTCGGATCACGATTCTCCCATCGACGATTCGCACTCTTGCGTATGGGTAACATAGGGCGTTCATTGCCCGACCGCGTAGAAACCACAGCGTGCGGGCGTTGCATAGTGGTAATGCCCTTGCCTTCCAAGCAAGAGTCGCGGGTTCGATTCCCGCCGCCCGCTCCATAAGTGGCCTTATTGCATGGGCGTTTTTCGCTCGTCGAAGCGCGTCGGTTGCCATTCGGTTGCCGTCCCGCGCGAAATCGCTCTGTTTTGGCAGCCGTTTCAAGCGTCTCGCCTTACCAAGCCGCACGTCGAACCTGGCGATCGCTCGTGACTCGGAAGCGGGCAGGGCGTGAGAATAGATGTCAATCGCAAGCCGTCTTCGATTCAGGCGATGTTTACACTGGATACCCCGATCTGCAGCGCGACGAGTCGGCCACGAAGCTTTGCCACAACTGCAAGCTGTTCTCGTTCGCGAAGCTTGTGCGGGTACTGACATTAGCCGGGCACAAATGCAGCGCTATCAAAATAAGGGTGCGGGGCCGCAGGCGATACGAGCGTGGCGGCGGCCGCATGCGAAGAGGCAGGCCGTCCTCGCCGCGATTGCTCGCGCTTTAGGGTGGCGACGTTCGGACCCGGCGTAGAACCAAGCCCCGCGGACTCTTCTAAGTGTTGGCAACACCTGCAAAAAGAGGCATCGTGCTTTGAGGAACATAAACCACCGCCCCTCAGCCGTCGTCGTCGCTCCTTGTAGGGACGACGCGATGTAGCGCATCTCAATAAGTCCGATTACTCGTAGCTTGAGAAAGAATCGGGGCAGAATCCTCATGAAGACTCTAAGTTCTGGTTACGCACTTGGCGCGGCCAAGTATAGGTTCGTTGGAGCGTGCCTTGGCACAGCGCTCTTAGCCGCATGCGGCGGCGTCAGCAGTCTTTCTCCATCAGGGCCAGCGCCGTCCGGCGCGGGCGTTAATTCGCGAATGGGCCTGGCGCAAGGCGCGGTCGGCTCCGCCGTCATCGTTCGATATGCCTATGTGGCCAACTCTAGCGACGGCGATGTTTCCGCCTATACGATATCCGACACCACGAGCAAAGGCGCGCTGACGCAGGTGAAAGGGTCGCCGTTTGCGGCCGGCGGCGATCCCTTTGGCGTGGCAGTCGATCCGACGGGCAAGTTCGCCTATGTACCCAACGCTGGCTCCGACAACGTTTCCGCCTATGCGATCGATGCGAGCAGCGGCGCGCTGACGCCAGTGAAGGGGTCCCCGTTTGCGGCCGGCGGCGATGCCTTTGGCGTGGCAATCGATCCGACGGGCAAGTTCGCCTATACGGCCAACGGTGACTCCGACAACATTTCCGCCTATACCATCAACGCGAGCAGCGGCGCGCTGACGCCAGTGAAGGGGTCCCCGTTTGCGGCCGGCAGCAGTCCCTATAGCGTGGTAGTCGATCCTAAGGGTAAGTTTGTCTACGCGGCAAACGGGGCTTCCGACAATGTTTCCGCCTATACCATCGATGCGAGCAGCGGCGCGCTGACGCCAGTGAAGGGGTCCCCGTTTGGGGCGGGTATGTTTCCGCAAGTCGTAGCAGTCGCTTCGACGGGCAAGTTCGCCTACGTGGCCAACTTTAGCTCCCACACTGTTTCCGCCTACACCATCAACGCGAGCAGCGGCGCGCTGACGCCAGTGAAGGGGTCCCCGTTTGCGGCCGGCAGTGGTCCCTATGGCGTGGCAGTGGGAGTGTCGAGCAAGCACGCCTATGTGACCAACTATGGCTCCGCCAATGTTTCCGCCTATGCCATCAATGCGAGCAGCGGCGCGCTGACGCCGGTGAAGGGGTCCCCATTTGCGGCCGGCAGCCAGCCCGATCGCCTGGCAGTCGATCCGACGGGCAACTTCGCCTACGTACCCAACTTTGGCTCCGACAATGTTTCCGCCTACGCCGTGAACGCGAGCAGCGGCGCGCTGACACCAGTGAAGGGGTCCCCGTTTGCGGCCGGCACCGGTCCCACTGGCATAGCCACGTGCCGCGTCAGCGGTAGCACATGCATTCCGCCGAAACTGTAGCTAACCGCTCAGGGCGATCTTCGTAGCGGCTCTGGACTGAGCCTGACACGGCTTCGCAATCGCGAGGCCGTTGCATTGCGGCGGGGTGCATCGTGCTTTGTGGGCATTGCCACTGCGCAGCCTCGCCGCCCGGGGAGGGGGGCTTCGATTGACAGGCAACCAACCGGAACGATCCTTTTGGATCACAGAACCTTAGCAGCGCACAACGCGCAAAGGAGGCGATAATGATCAGGAGCTTCGCTTTGGCCGTCTTCGCATGCGTGACGGCCCTCCTCCTCGGAAGTGCGGCGATCGCACAGGTAGAGACAACCCCGGTTCCGAGACCGGCAAAGCCCAACTTCAGTTCGATGCAATTCCTGATCGGGACATGGAATTGCGTCGAAACGAACACACGTCGTGCCACAGCGTACGGGAGCACGTTGACAATTACAATGGACCCGTCCGGTTATTGGATGAATACAAAGACGATCTTCCACGCCACAGCATGGGACCGGTATCCGAGCGTCGCCATGGATAAAACCACGTACGATGCGGCGAATTCGCGCTGGGTCGATGTCATGACCGACGATGAGGGCAATTACGGCATCTCAACTTCCAGCGGATGGAACGGCAACAAGATCGTGTGGCATCCCGTCAGCACGACGTCGGTTTCGTCGGGCAACGTCGTGAGCAGCGGCAACTTCACGGTCACAAAGGTCTCCAGCTCGAAGTACACCTACACCGGTTCGTTCAATGAGAGCGGCGGCAGGACGGTCACTCTGAAGGGAACGTGCAACAAGTCCTAGTCAAAACGCTCGCGGGGCGATTCGTTCCAGGCGAATCGCCTCTCTTTATTTAAGTCTTGGCTAGTCGCCGCCACGCCGCAGGGGGTCGCTTACTTCGAGGCTTTGCTCGCATTATAGCTGCAGCGCCTCGCAGCTTAGCGGGTTAACTCTAAGCTCTGAGGTTCTTTCCTGGCTCGCCGGCCGTTGCGAAACTCGAGGCCTCCGGCCATGGCTCCGGCAAGGGCAACGCTGCGGCTCGTGCTGGATAGGTACCGTGCGGAAAACGCGCGCGAAAATTCTTACAGAGCAGGGTCAGGTATTCGAAATCCTCCCACAATCGATACCCGACCATAGTGCGCCGACTCGCAATGAAGGATGCGAGCGTATCCCAGCACATCACAACCGGATAGTAAAACAAGTCGCACGCTAAGTTGCGGTCGACTATGCCGTGTTTCACAAGGGGCGCGACGGCTGAATCCAAGAAGTTGCCAACGTCTACGACCACCTTTCCTTCGCTGGAGTTCCGATCGAGCAGCCGAACTCGAAACGCAGAATCGTTCAGCTTTTGCGGCAATTCGTACCGAATAAACCGTAGCGCGTCCTGAAAATCCGGAGTCTCCATCCTGTGCCGGATCTCGGTGAAAACCGCAATTTGATTGCTGTTGCGCATGTGCCGCAGCTGGATCAGAGTCACGATTGCCGTCGCGCTGATTACTACGAACGTCGCCACCGATGCGATGGCGGCCACCCATTCCGGAGTCACGCGCCCCGATTCTGACGTGCGGCAACGGCGTCCTCCGGAACCTGGAGACGAGTGCAGATCGCGTGCGTTCGGAGAAAAACCGATCGGAGGTTCCCGCGAAAACGAGGAGGCCGGGGTCTTTCAAAACGAGGCCCCATCTCCAGGCGCTCGGCTGCTACGCGACGGTGCTAAATCCTAAGTTAAGAACAGAATCTACCGACGCCACTGAACCCTTACTTTGCATTTTGCTTGCCCCCATACTTATTTGAGATGGGAACTCAGCGAAGCACCACGGTCTTTTAGTGCGTGAGTCCATCATTGGCAGTACGTCTTCGAGGGAGGGGCATTCTGAGCACCTGTGAACTGAACGAGTCCGGTACTACATCAATGGGAGTGATAGTATGCGTTCGAAAACAAGCATCAAGCGCGGTCGATTCCTTGCGACGAGCGCGGCAGCGATCGGTGCCGCCGCGGCGAGCTACTCCTCTGCATCGGCGCAAACGGAAGTGGCTGCGACGATGAGCGGAGCGGGCAAGCCGAGCATAGTTTTCTGTCATGGTCTTTGGGCCGACGGCTCGTGCTTTACCAAAGTGATGGGGCCGTTGCAAGCGCAAGGCTACGATTGCATTGCTGCGCAGTACCCGCTCAATACACCTGAAAACGACGTCACTTTTGCCAAGTGGGCGATGGACGTGGTGAAGGGTCCTATCGTGCTCGTTGGACATTCATATGGCGGCTCGGTGATCACCGCCGCCGGAACCGGCCCGCGCGTGAAAGCCCTCGTTTATATCAACGCGCTTGCTCCCGATACTGCTGCGGGCGAGACATCGCAGAGCATACAGCAGAAGTTCCCCACGACCGACGTGCTCAAGCACATCAAAGTCGTCGATGGACGTATCTGGCTGACCAAAGAAGGCCTACAGTATTTTTGCGGCGATCTCTCGCCGACTGAGCAGCACCTTGTGTGGGCGACACAGGGCGCGCCGGCTGCCAACATCTTCGCGCACGATGCGACGGGCGTTGCGTGGAAGACCAAACCGAGTTGGTACATTGTCGGAAAGAAGGATCACACCGTCAACCCGGATCTAGAACGTTTTCTTGCGAAACGCATGAAAGCCAAGACGACCGAACTCGATTCGAGTCACGTGCCGATGCTCTCGCAACCAGACCGCGTGGTCGAAGTAATTCTCAGCGCTGCGCAGTCGGTGTAGCAGTCGGGAAGCACGAGCGCCACTGGCCGCCATATAAGTCCTCGCGAAGCCAAGAACGACGGCCATTCCTGACCGTCGTTCTTCAATTGGTGGAGATGAGTGCGCGCGCACCGGCAGGCTTTGCAGCTTCGGCAGAATGTCGCTCCGGAAATCCACGCCATCGAGCAAGCCGTCATCGCCGAACCCTGGATGCGAACACAGTGTGGCCAGCGCCTCCTCTTGCTGACACGGCATCGCTTGGCCATATCTCACCGATGCACAAAAAAAGCAGCCCCTCGCCGCTGTCCTCGAAGCAGAGGAGTCCACAAAAATAAATCCTCGGCGTCTGCCGAGGATTTATTTCCCTCGAGTCGAGGAAGGATCGCGAGCAGCCTTCTAATCGCTGCTTGCAAGCTGCGACTAACTAGCCGTGATTATCTGTTGTGGTTGAAGCCATTTTTGAGATAGAAGCTATTGACTTTGTCGTCGATTAGCGTTACTGCTCCAGATCCTGCAAGTAGCCGGCCGCGTATTTTTGCCGCCTTGTCAACCGAGATTGAAACCGCCGCCAGAATCGTGCCCTTGAAGTGCGCGTTGCCAAGAAGCGTCGCCGAGGAGCCGACCTGCCAGAAGACGTTACACGCGTTTGCTTGATGAATGAGCTTGACTTTACTGTTGACCGCCGCCGTTAGCGTGGACGGTATCTGGAAAATGAACATGCTGCTTGGCTTGTCCTTGCCATCGAGCGTCACGGTTCCAGTGATAGCAAGCGTTGTCGGGGCGTTATACAGTCCGGGCATAACGGTCGTTCCGCCGATATCGGCGGGTATTTGCGTTGGATTTTTGAGTGCGACGGTATAGTTGTACGCAGTAGACATGTCGGCTTGCGCTTGCGCCGCCACCGGACCGCCCGCATAAGTCGTTCCGTCTTTTACAGTTCCGGGGCCAAATCCAGTAATGCTTGTTCCCGGGGAAACCCCGAGATTGCCGTCGAGAATCGTCAATCCCGTACTCGTGACGGTAGAACCGCCAAGAACTGCAAATGACGCGGCAGATGCAAGCGGGACGTCGGCCGTTCTGACCGGACAAGCAATGCCCTTAGCTAATGGACGTCCGGTGTTTGCGTCTGACGTGATTTGTGCGGCTGATGTTTGTGGTGTGGGAGCAAAAGCCGAGCCGTTTCCGGTGTTGCTGCCGGTGCTGCCACTGCAGCCGGCTAACAACGTGGCAATCGCAACCGTGCTAAATGCATAGCGGCAATTTGTTGAAGAACGCAATTTGGACTTCTTTCTATGAGTCAATGGCCCGTCAGCGGGCCGACTCGAATACCTCAGTGTAAGCTACCGTCCGTTCGGATGTCTGTACACTATGGCGCAACTTTGCCTAATGGCCTGCGGAAATGACGTGATCGATTGCGGCCCACGGCGAGGTTGCTGCGGCCGTGCACGCGCTAGTGAACTCACGGTGCCGATCGCCCCAGCGACCCCATGGTTGAAGCAATCCGCTCGAGTGCGTTCACGCCTTTGCGAATTTCATCTGGTCTGGCGACCGCGTGACCGAGCAGCAGACCGTGTTTCGCCGGCGGCCCCGCATAGGCGAGGGACAGCGGCACCGAGTCGAATCCCTCCTTCTTGAGGGCGGCGGCAAGGGCGACGTCGTCGACGCCGCTCGGTCAGCTCCGTCACCGTAAACGTTCCCGTTTGGGCTTCCCTCGCATGGAGAAACCCCGCCAACTGTTTCGTAATTCTTTCGCGCAGTAACTGATGCCGCTCCAGATAGAGCGTTTGCATGTCATAGATGTGTCGCGCGTAGGACCCGCTTTCCATGAACTCTGCAAGTGCTCCCTGGCTGATGGTATTCGGGTAGCGATCGAGGATTTGGCGTCCAGCAACGAACGAATCCACTAAATCGGCGGGAAGAACGATGAAGCCGATCCGCAGTCCGGGGAGCATCGTCTTCGTAAACGTGCCGAGGTGTAGGACCCGGTGGGATTCGCCCAAGCCGAACAACGTTGCGTAGGTTTTTCGATCGTAGCGCAGATCGCCGTCGTAATCGTCTTCGACGATCCAGGCTCCGCTCTTCGCCGCAAAGTCGAGCAGAGCGAGTCTGTTCTGAACCGGCATCGTGAAGCCGAGCGGCCACTGATGCGTCGGGGTCACGTAGATAACGCGTGGCTGCGCAGATAGCGACTTACCGACATCGATGTCGATGCCCGCCTCGCTGGTGGGCACGGGTATTACGCGGCTCGAGCGCACGCGGAAAGTGAGGCGCGCGTGCGGATAGCAGGGCTCTTCGATCCACACCGCGTCGTCGTGATTCATGAGCAGAAGGGCGGACATGAAGAGCGCGAGCTGTGAACCGGAAACGATGACGATCTGGTCGGGGCTGCAATCACACGTGCGGACCGTGAAGAGGTGCGCGGCGATGGCGTTGCGCAGCGGCAAGTAGCCCCGAGGGTCGCCTTCGCTTATCCACCGCGCGCTCTTATCGCGCAGCAAGCGGGCGACGATACGCGACCACTTCGCGAGGGGAAAGGCGTCGAACGCCGGCGACGACGGCCGGAACGGCCGCGCGAGCGACGCCAACTCAGGCAATCGCCAAACGCGCAGGATGTCCGCCGCTTGTGAAAGCGGGCGCGGTTCGACGCGTATCGTCGGCGGCTTCCGCTGCGGGCGCATCGCCTTGCGCGCGACGAACGTTCCGGCGCCGCCGCGACCGACAACGTAGCCCTCGGCGAGCAAGAGGTCGTAGGCAATCATGACGGTGTTTCTCGAGACGCCCAACTCCGCTGCCAGCTGCCGCGTCGACGGAAGCGCGTCATACGCTTGCAGGCGTCCTTCCAAAATCGCGCGGCGCAGCGCGGCGTAGATTTGCCGGTGCTTCGGCACCCGGGACGCCGCGTCAACCCTGATGTGCGCGAAGCGAGAATCGAGGCGAGTTTGTTGGGCCACCGGCCTTACCTCCGCGACGGAAGGTGGCTCTTTCGGCCCGGACCCGCCGAGCCGCATAATGGCCATTGCACAAAATGGACCAGACACCTCGGAACGATTCCCATGCCGTCGCGCGAGTCATCGGACTTGCGCAAGATGTGATACAGAGCCTAAAAACCTATGCGACGCCGCAAGTCACCGCGGCGGGGATGACGGACGACGGCAGAAGCCTTGCCGGTCAGCTCGTCATCCTGCGACGCGAGATAAACGCTTTCTTGTCAAGGCTACCGCGTTAGGCGCGTCTTCGTTTTGAGCGAAGACTACTCACCGAAAATGGAGCACACTTGAGCCGGACGAGTAGGCGATCCAGGGACTGGCTTCGCACGGTATCGCGGGTCTTCTCTCGGTGAAAGCTCATAAGGGAATTCGCACGCTTCCCCTGACTCGCGTCATACTCAAAGAGAACGCAATCCTCACCGGTCTAAACGATGCCGCGGCAGCCGAAGTCCTCGAGAAGGGGAGATTAGTCGATCTAACTACGCCACAGCAAATCTATGAGGCTGCGCGTGAAATAGAGGAAGTGTATTTCCCCATCGATTCCGTGCTCTCTGTCGTGGCAAACATGCGCGACGGCGGCTCGATCGAAGTCGGCACCGTGGGTCGAGAAGGCGTCTCGGCGATCCCCTTGCTCCTCGGAGCCATCACGTCTGCAAATGAGAGCTATTGCCAGGTTCCGGGACGTGCCGTCGTCATTAGCAGCGACCATTTTCGCAGGTTGCTTAGCTTTGGGGACGATAGGTTCTGCAACGTTCTCGATCGGTTTCTTCAAGCATATGTTAACATGCTGGGGCAGCTGGCTGCCTGCAACGGAAAACATCGCATTTATGAGCGCTGCGCCCGCTGGCTTTTGCTCACGCACGATCGCGTAAACTCCGATACGATTGCGCTCAGCCACGAATATCTCGCGATGATGCTCGGCTCGCGCCGGTCAGGTGTAACGCGCGCGGCGGCCGCTCTCCAAGAGGCTGGATTCATCAGCTACGCCTCGGGGCATATCGTGATTCTCGACCGTCCGGGTTTGGAAGAGGCATCGTGCGAGTGCTACGCGGTTGCTCGCGCGCAATTCGGCCCGCTGCTTGGATACGATCGCCCAGGTTTGACGTTTCCTTCGGCACCTGAGCGATCGCCGCGACCAGCTTCTTCAAACTGTTCTAGAGGCCATTAGAGGCTCTAGCGGCTTCTTGGCCATACCTAGGCCTAGAAATAAAACGCTTTATCGAGAGAGGACATCGATTATGGATGAAGTCCTGGACGACGCCTTGGACGAGCTACATCGGGACATATTGGTCCTAACGGAACAGATCTCCCGAATCCGCCGGTTGCTGCTTGCCCTGTTCCTCCGGGAGTCCGACCTTCGAGATCATCAAGCGTTAGTAGAAGCTCTTGTCGAAGAAGAGCTAAAGACAGATCAGCACTTGTTGTAGGACGGTTCGCGATAGGCGGTTATTGGCTTTAGCGCAG
>CAVRDR010000014.1:0-62453 GCA_963719905.1 Vulcanimicrobiota bacterium | reverse complement strand
CTCAGCGAGGCGAAGGGCGATGCTCGTCATGCAATCCTATTCTTGCGACGGACGCCAACGTTAGCGATATTCGAGCATTATCGGATGGTCCACAAAGTGCCAGACAGCAGGCGTGGGGGAGGTTGCTAGCCTCAAGCAGTATGGTCCATGGAACACGCTTGCTTGAGGAGACACAATGGAAGGTTCATGGAGCCGCAATATTCTGGGTGCGACGATCGCCGTCGCGATTTTGACCGCTTGCAGCGCCGGCGGTGGCGGTGTACCGAGTGCGACATCGTCATTGGAGACGGTTCAAAACGCCTTCGGCCGAGAGCACTACAGCATAGCTCTGAGCGGTATATACACCGGAAAATTCCACGATAAGGTGAACGGCACCTCAAAGCTCCAGCTCTATCTTTCGCAAAATCAAAGCACGCTCGGTGGCGCCCTCATCAATGCCAGCGGATCGCAGGGCTTAGCAGCAGCCATTGCGTGGGTCGCGAGCGGCCGCACGATTAGCGGAACCGGCATCAGTCATTCCCCGAGTGGCTTTTGCACGTATTCGATGAGCGGCATGTACAAGTATCGCAGACTAAACGGATCGTACACTGCGACGTACGGCTGCGCTGGACAGAGTGGAACTTTCGAGCTCTGGCACAAGTGCTATGTTCCAAGCACGCAAAGCGACGCCATTCGTCCCGAGGGCAGCCTCAAACCTTGCTAGCATTCCGTCCGCGATAACCAGGGGTCAGACGCGAGCCACGCGGCGCCGTGGACGTTGCTATTCGGTGTACTTAAAAAAGATACGTCGAAGCTTACAATCTTTAGGACGCGCCGGACGTGCTCATTAGCACCTGCCACGTTATTGCGGTCGCTCTCGATCGTAGCGCTGACACCACTGATCGAGAACTTGGTAAATGTTGTCGAGCGAGATGACATCGCGCTCGGCGACGACGCGGAACTCTGACTCCGCGACCGCCGTATTTGCGCGCCGGTTGCTTGGCCGAACGACCTTGACGATTTCTTGACTGTGGTCGATTACCATATGCCCGTGCCGCCGCGACGAGCACGCGTATGGCATCATCTGAGAGGACACGTGATGAAATGAGAATTTACACGTTCTTCGCGAGTGCGATACTGGCGTTAGCCGACTGTTCCGGCGGAACGCCGTCCGCGCCAGCGCTTTCTTCCACTAGTCCGCAAGGAAACGATTACGTCCGCGCCTTGTCTTTCGGCGAGGTCTTTAACGCGGCCCGGATCGTCGTTAAAAAACAGTCGTGTATGGGCCGGCGGTCCGGAGAGGCGACGTTTAGCGCGAAAGGAAAGGCGAGCGGACCGATTACGGGAAAGTTAGTTGCTTCCGGGCAGTGGAGCTTTTACCGCGTTGCGGGACAGACTCTTTGGACGTTTGCGGAAACTTTCAAGATCACCGGACGGCGTCCGGCAGACGGCACGGTAACGGGGAACGGTACAAAGATCATCGCCACCTGCAAGACCTTTGGTCCGGTAAATAGTCTGAAGGATTTGCAGTACCATCTCGGCACGGCGTCAGGGGCTGCGACGACGAATCTCATGAAGAACGGGGGCACGCTCATACAGAGGCTGCATTAGGCCACTCACCTTGTGAGCGCCTTCGCCGTGACGATGGCCGCCGCCATTGCGAGCTTGTGATCCTTGTTCCATGGCGCCCCGACAGCGCGCCGCACACCGAGAAAGTGAGCGTCGAAATTCTCGACGCATAACGCCTGGCTCGCCGCGCCAAATACTTTCTTCGCGTCGTACCACTGGACCGGCCAACCGCGCGCGGCGGCTGCGGCGGCAAGGGCATTACGGTACATCACCCAGTCGGCGACGTTCCGTGCTCGGTAGTCCTTGATTCGCTCGGCAATTGTAGGCGGAAGCTCTGGGCGGTTACGAAGGGCGACGCCGAGGATAGGCGACACGGCCATCGTGACCGCGTCCAGCGCAAGTACTGCGTGCCTCTGCGCCGAAGCGCGCACCCGCTCGACCAAAGCGACGGCCTCGTCCAGCGGGAGACCCTGGCCTTGGTGGTGATGGGGAAGCGCGGGCAGGTCGTCGTCCACAAGTTCTACACGGCGACGGTCGAGCAGCGTTCCATCGCGCGCCACCGTCACCAGCACCGCCCATCCACCGTGATCCGACACCCCGATAATGCCGCCGTTCTTCGACATTCGCCCCTCCCATGACGTTTCGTCAGAGCAGCGAATATTCTTAGGGTAACGACCCTTTTGCGCGAGGAGTGGAGAGAGATGAAGCGACGAGGCCTCATTCACTGTACTTGTGTTGGCTTTGCGTTAATGGTTGGGGCTTGTAATGGCTCCGTGGGATCACCCCCGGTTTCCCAACCGACCGCCGCATCGCATCGAATTCAGCACATTGTGATTTTGCTCCAGGAAAATCGCAGTTTTAACGACCTGTTTATGGGATTTCCAGGAGCGAATACTGCGTCGACGGGCAAGTGCAAGAGGACGAAGCAGGCTCCATGGTGTCCGCCGAGTTCGATGGTGCCCGTTAAACGATACAAGCTTGAAGGGAATAGAGACATAGGAGGCATCAACGACATCTCGCACAATCACGCCGCCTTCGAGGTCGAATGCGATCTCGACGCATCAGGGGCGTGCCGGATGGACGGATTCAACCTCATAGCTAAGGGTGAAGCGGGGAGCCTGGGACCGGCCAAAGTGCTTCCGTACACCTATATCGAACGCTCGGAGACCAAACCCTATTGGGACTTCGCTCGACGATACGCGCTTGCAGACCGGATGTTTTTCACGGCGACTGCGAGCAGTTTCGTCGCGCATCAGCAGATCATTGCGGGCACCACGCAGATCAGCCCTACCGAATCGCTCACCGATCAACCGAATTTGCAACCCTGGGGATGCGATGCTCAGGGAGCCGAGCACGGACGGAATCAGCTAGTCTATACTCCCGTGATCGATACTAAAGGCAGGGTAAACAATCGAGGGCCGTTCCCGTGTTTTACTCAATACCAAACGATGGCTGACGTTTTGGATGCCGGCAATGTATCGTGGAAGTACTACGTGCCTCCCCTCTATGGGCCGCATGCCGATTTCGCCGGTTCGGTCTGGAATGGTTTCGATGCTATCGAGAAAGTAGCGTGCGTAAAGCGCACGAGCGAAGGCAGCGACATATTCCGCTGCACGCGCGGGAAGGACTGGTCGCACATCAGCGCACCCGACACCAAGATCTTTACCGACCTCTCGCAGGGAACGCTTTCTTCCGTTTCCTGGGTGATACCGTCCCTTTGCGAGTCCGATCACCCGGCCAGCGGCGCGAACCAAGGGCCCAAATGGGTCACCAGCGTCGTCGACGCGATTGGAAGAAGCAAGTATTGGAACAGCACCGCAATCATCATCTTATGGGACGATTGGGGCGGTTGGTTTGACAACATCCCGCCCCCTCAAATTAATTACACCAGCTTAGGCTTTCGAGTCCCCATGATCGTCGTCTCGCCATATGCGAAACCCCATTTCGTCTCTCACACACAATACGACTTCGGGAGCGTCTTGCAGTTTATTGAAAAGAACTTCGGCCTAGGCTCGCTCGGGACATCGGACGCCTCGGCGAACTCGATGGAGGACATCTTCGACTCCAATCAGAGGCCGAGCACTTTCAAATCGGTTCCGCTACCTCACGTCTTGCCGTGCCCAACAGCGGCACCCAATGAAGCTATTATCAAGTCGGATGGCGGTGTTTCCGAGTAGCCGTATGCTGCTGCTTGGTTATGGTTGAGCGCTCACGGGTACCATGAGGTGCGCGTACGGCGTATCCGGCCACATCACATAGGGCTTCGTCGGATCGGGATCGGCCGTCATCGGATAACCCATTGTTTTGATGGATGGCCCTAAGATCATAACGTGCGGTCCGGTCTTTACCCAATGATTGCTCGCCGTTTGAGACGTCGCGTAAGGATCGGTGTTGCTGGTACCGTTGTCTCCAGCCAACATGTACACGAAGCCAAGAGCATCCGGGGGCGCGGCGTGTGCCATTAGAGCAGCCATCCAGGCCACGCCATTTTTGTCCGCGCACATGGGCGTGGTGGGATCCAACAGCATGCACGTGAACTCGTTGGTTCCCTTCTGAATGGTACGCATGCTGCCATCCTTCTGCGCCTCGACGATCGTCGCGCCTTCTACGACGGGAGCCGGAGCGGCAGTCATCACTTTAGCAGTGTACTCAGAGTCCGACATCGCGCCCATTTGCTGAGCTTGGATCGCCGTGGGAGTGGTGCTCATCGCGACCGCGATTGCGGAAGCGAAGAAGGTGTAACGAAGCATAGGTGTCTCCTTTGATGTTCGAAGAGTACTACGAGATCGTCAAGAAAGAGTTAAGACGAGCGTCGCGTCACGGCTCGCTTACCGTCACTTTAACGGCGGCGCTGTTTCCCACCCCATCCGATATCGTGATTTCGCATTTGCCCGCGCCGACCGACGTGACTTTGAATGAGGACGCCGAACTGCCTTGAGCGACCTTCGCGACCGCCGCATTGCTCGATGTGGCGGACCAGCTCTTGGTGCCCTTTTCGCTTACGGAAATGTTTTGTGCCTGACCCAATTTTGAAAACGTCAGCTTATTTGGCTTGACGGTGAGCGGATCGATGACCAGCACGTCGAGTTCGCCACCGACGGTATCGACCCATACATTGCCGTCCGCTCCGGCTGCCAGCGCATCCGGACGAACTTCCGAGCCTAGTGGAGGCGTAAAGGCCGTCACGGTGTTGGACTTGATATTTACGCGGAAAATGTTGCCGTCGTTTCCGCTCGCGCACCACGGTTGACCATCGGGGCCAAGCGAGCAGAACTGCTCGGTCTCGTTTGAGTTGAACGTTCCGCCGATTCCAAACGTCGCGATCTTGCCTTTCGGCGTAATGCTTCCAAGCGTCGGCGATGTGGTAAGACAAACGAACCATACGTTCTTGTCCTCAGCCAGCACGAGCGGCGCGGGCGTGCATGAGACCGGAATCGGAAACATCTTGATCTTTCCCGTCGAAGGGATGATTCGCCCGATCGCGTTGCCGGAGGATTGGGCAAACCATACGTTTCCGTCGGAGCCGGCGCTGACACCGCCGTACTGATTCGGCTGAGAGCCGGACGGATAGGAGAATTCCGTGATTTTACCGGCCGGCGTAATCTTTCCGATGTGGTTGAACTCGGTAAACCAGATGTTGCCGTCCGGTCCGAGCGCCAAGCCGTCGATAGAAGTAGAGTCGCCGCTGGGTATCGGAAAGGACTGCGCGTGACCCTTCGAAGTGACGCGCACCACGTTCGACGACTCGTCCAGAATGTAGAACTTATGGTCGGCGCCGACGGCCATCGAGACCGCGTTTCCCTTCAAAACGTCCGTCAGAGAGAACGCCTTAATCTTGCCGCTTTCCTCCACTCTTACGAGACGGCCGGCGAGCTCGTCGATGAACCAGACATTCTTATCGGGTCCGGGGACGATCGCGGTATACGACCCTCCCGACGGGTTCAGCGTAAACCGTACCCACTGCGCGCCTTTACCTCGCTGCACCACCTGCGGCAGCATATTACTCGGCCCGGCATTGGTATTGCCGGGCGGTCCTACTTTCGCAAAGGAACAACCGCTTAGAACGCCGGCGAGAACGAGGATGGCTAAGCGCCGTAAAGACATTTTTTTATTCTCCACTTGATAACCGCGCACGGAGCGGGTTCGATTCGTGGCTCGATCGACTAGCCGCTAATTACCATCGCATCGTTGAAAGCCTTGGATTCGCTACATTCCACCTGGCATCATGTTGCAGTCGATCATCTTATTGAGCAGCGGACCACCGACGATATTGACGAACTGGGAGCGCGCCTCAGGATTAGCCTTCAGTTTCGATGCCATGCCGCTGGAGCTCGAACTTGACTTGCCCTTCATTTGCGACATCGTCGCGGCGAACTGACTGCAGCTCTCGCCGTTGATCTTGCTCACGAACGAATTTCCGGCGGAGGCGGCGGCCTTATCGGCCATTTGCTGACGGATCTGTGCCTGCCCCGGAAGCGCGAACCCGCTCAGCGCGATACTCGCGGCTGCAGCGACGCCGATCCGGCGCAACGTAATCGAAGAGAAAAACATTGAAAATATCCTCCTTAATATAAACGAATTTCCCGCTTCAAGCCGAAGAACCCTTGGTTGGTTTAGCGTCAGGGCAATCCAACTGACAAGAGCCGCCTTTGACTGGAGATCGCACGCATCCGTCAAATTATAGAGTGCGGGTTTTCTGCTTTAACTCAACGCCACGCTGGTGGCACACAACCGCTACAGAATCACCCGTCTCTTTTCTTCGCGACACGAAGCGTATCGGTGATTTATCGGAGCTTATTATAGTGGCTGTTTTGGCGCGTGCCGGCTATCACATCGCCGTTCCTCTTGGTGAAACCAGGATACGACCGAATCATTGACAAGGACGGTACGCTGGCGCGGGTGCGAGTAATACACACATCGTAACGGCGTCGCCTGCAGGCCATACACGAACGAAATAGATTTTTCGCTTCTGTTTGCGTCGCTGAGCGGCACGCTGCGCGTCCATGCCACAAAAAAAGGGGCAGTATTCGCAGGTCCGATGGGCGCAGCCGTACCTCGTCTCGATCGCACCGGCGCCGAAGTTGGTCGTTGTAGGGGCAGAGGCTGCGGATAGAGTAACGCTCCGAGGCGCCGAACCGCCGTCGTAGCTCAGTGGTAGAGCACTTCCTTGGTAAGGAAGAGGCCACGGGTTCAATCCCCGTCGACGGCTCCATTCGCGTAGCCATCCTTAGCCGCCATAAATTCGTCGGCCGTGGTCCGAGCCCACCCCTCAGACTGGCGGCGCTTGGCTAATATGGAGACCGAGCGCGTTTTTGCGCATATTCTAACCACGCTTCCGTCGAAGTAGCGTTATAATACCTGTTGATATGTGCTTGCGAAACTTCTCGACCCCCTCCAAACTGATTTCGGCGTTAAGCGTGGCGGCTTGCCTCGCACTGCCCGCCACGGCCTCTGCGCAACAGTCGCCTTACGGCCAACAGCCATCCTATGCGCAGCCCTCTCCGTCATACGCTCGTCAGAATGGCATAACTGGCACCATAACCGGCTTCGACGGGCAGTGGATCGTGTATATGCACGATGATAAGGGCTACACCGACCACATCACCCTACATCAGGGCACGATCATCAATCCTACAGGCATCAAACTGCTCGAAGGAATGCGCGTGACGGTTTACGGCTACGCCGACGGCCCGACGTTCCAAGCCAATGCGATTAATGTCGCTTCGTCGCCTTACTCGCCCTACTATGGCGCCAACGGGAACCCAGCGTACGGATACGGCGATGATAGCGGTTACGGCGCCTACGGTTATGGCGGCTACGGTCCCGGCGGCTATCCATACTACGGCGGCTATCCATACTTCGGTATTGGGATCAACTGGGGCTGGGGTTGGGGCTGGGGCTGGCCTGGTTGGGGCGGATATTGGGGATGGCCCGGCGGCTGCTGCTATGGCGGTGGCTACTACCCTGGCCGCTACTATTATCCCGGACGCGGCTACTACTACCCCGGCCGAGGCTACTATCACGGAACGGTCGGCGCGCCACCGCGCGGTGGAACCGTGAATGGCGGCGGCCACGCACCCGTCACGAGCGGTACCGTGCACGGCGGCGGAGGCGGAGGACGGCCACCGCACCGCTGAAGGTTAATCCGGCTTGGAATACGGAAGGCTCGCTACCACAGCGAGCCTTCTGCGACGAGAATGTAGAGAATCGGCCCGAGCCCCCAGACGATACTCACCGCGAACCAGACGACCTTTTTTAACGTCGTCATATCGCCCCGCGCAATGAGATTTATCCACATCAGGATCATCGCGATCGGGTGTAGCAAAATCGAGAGTACGATTTCAAAGAAGAGCTTCATGCCGGCCTACTATGCTCTGCATCGCTTTAGCGCCTTCGCCCGGTTCTAGAAAAGCAAGGAGCTCGAAATGAAGCACGACGTTACCCCTCAAGTCAATAAGAGCGAGCAAGAGTGGAGGGCCCAGCTCGGTCCGCAGCGTTACCACGTTCTGCGCGAAGGGGGCACCGAAGCGCCATTCTCCGGCGCACTTCTACAAATCAATGACGACGGTACCTACGTATGCGGCGCCTGCGGCCAGCCGCTCTTTACCGGCGACGCCAAGTTTGAATCGCACTGCGGCTGGCCGAGCTTCACTCATCCCGAGCAACGGGAGAATGTGCGGCTTCTCGACGACAACAGCCTCGGGATGCATCGCATTGAGGTGCGATGTAAAAACTGCGATTCGCATTTGGGCCACGTTTTCGACGATGGTCCCGGCCCAGAAGGAACCCGCTATTGCATTAACTCAGCTTCACTCGATTTTCAGCCGTCGCCGCAAACCTGAAGGGTACGAATGAGCATGGCAATCAAAGCGCAATTTCCGCAAGAACAAACGACCGACGGTACCTTCGAACGTCAAGAAGACGCCTTCCGTGACTGGGTGCGCGCCGACGGGAGCTCGGCTTACCCCGCCGCAGCAGGACGCTACCACCTCTACGTTTCCCTCGCGTGTCCGTGGGCATCGCGCGTCGTCATCGTCCGGAAGCTCAAAAGACTAGAAGATGCGATCGGCATGACGGTCGTCGACCCGATTCGCGACGAGCGCGGCTGGCGTTTCATGGCGAGCGAGCCCGATCCGCTCAACGGCTGGGCCTTCTTAAGTGAGGCCTACTTTGCCACCGAAGCCGGCTACAGCGCCCGAGTCACCGTGCCCGTTCTCTGGGACAAGCAGCGCAAACGCATCGTCAGCAACGACGACGACGATATCATGCGCATGCTTGAAATGGAGTTCGATGCGGTTGCAACGAACCCACAGCTCAATCTCTATCCGCGCGAGTTACGTGCTGAGATCGATGAGCTCAACGAGTTTCTCTACGAAACGTTCAACAACGGCGTCTACCGTGCCGGTTTTGCGACATCGCAAAGCGCCTACGAACGCGCCGCCTATGGCGTCTTCACGACGCTCGATGCGATGGAAGAGCGGCTGGCATATCGGCGCTATCTCTTTGGGGGGCAGCCGGTCGAAACCGATTGGCGCTTCTTCGTGACCCTCATCCGCTTCGATCCGGTCTACTACGGACATTTCAAGTGCAATCTTCGGCGGATCGTCGATTATCCGAACCTCTACGGCTATCTACGCGATCTCTATCAAATCGACGGCATCGCCGAAACGGTCAACTTCGACCACATCAAGCGCCACTATTACTTCACGCACGACGATATCAATCCGACCCGGATCGTTCCGATCGGTCCGCTCATGGACCTCACGAGCCCGCCCAACCGCGCATATCTGTCCCCCGCCTCGCCTTAAGCCTCTTAAAAAGGAAGGTCCGGACGAGCCCGGAGCGCCTTGACAATCGAACATATGTTCGATAGCATGAATCCCCCATGGCGGCGTCGGCGGCAGTTCAATATCCCGATCGAGCGAAGCGAGCCGAAGCGTTCGAGCTCCTCAAAGGCCGCCTGAGCGTCAGCCTTCCGGCTCTGCCCACCGAGGGGCTCATCCCCACCGCCATTCCGGAGCTCGATCGCCTTCTCTGGGGTGGTTTCCCCGCCGGGATCATCGCAACGCTCGAGGGAGAGACCGGACGCTGGAGCCTTGCAGCGAGTCTTGTCGCGCGGGTGACGAGACGGAATTTGGTCGCGATCATCGACGACGGCGCCCTTTATCCGCCCGCGCTCGCCGAAGCGGGAGCCTGCCTCGAGCGTATTTTGGTGGTGCCGGCGCGCAAGGCGCTCGCAATGGCTCGCGCGGCCGACATTCTCCTGCGTTCGCGTATTTGCCGGCTGGTGCTCATGCCGGGCGTCGTCTTGCGCGATGCGGTCTGGGCGCGATTGGCCAAGCTCGCTCACCGCAGCGGCGCGCTCTTGATCGTTATAGCGGGGCGCGCCGGCGACTCACTGAGCGCTGCGGCGGGAGTTCGCTTACACTGCACGCTCCAGCGGATTCTCATGAACGGTAAGCGTGGGCTTTGGGGAACCATCGCCGGCTTTGAACTCTGCATTGACGTGCGCAAGCATAGGCATATGGTAGCGGGACGTACCGCGCGCGTACGGGTGAAGCAAAAGGAGATGCTCGATGCTGCTCTGCGTTAGCATTGCCGCCGGTTGCATGGTGTCGCGAGTGCTTTGGGAGGAGATGCTTGATGCTCTCGACGCCGTCTCACCGCTCGTCGACGATGTTCGCCCGGGTCTCGCCTTTCTCGATATGCACGGTACCGCCGGGGCCACTAAAGCGCACATAGCGCAAGCGCATGGCGTGCTGGCACCCTTTGGATGCTCGATGCGTGTCGGAGCGGGGACGAATAAGATCGCCGCGCAAGCGGCGGCGCACGTCGCCGACGAAATCATCTGGGAAGCCGGCACGGAACGTGCGCTGTTGTCGCCGTTGCCGCTAACTCTGCTTGAAATCGATGCGGCAACAATCGAGCGGCTAAGGTTGCTCGGCATCGAGCGGCTCGGCGATCTCGCTCGCTTGCCGCACGGGCCCTTCGTGCGCCGGTTCGGTGCAGAGGCAGCGAGCTGGCACGAGCTCGCGCGCGGCATCGATCGACGTTCCTTCGTGCCGCGCGGTCATGCCGTTGCCATTGAAGCCTCGATCTTCGGTGAAGGTCGCGCAACTGACGAAGCGCAAGTTTTTTTCGCGGTGCGCATGCTGCTCGCGCGCATTTGTACCGATCTCGAGCGCTGCGGTAAGCGCGCCGGCGCGTTTCGTTTGACGGTCGAGCTGGAAGACGCCGACGCGTGCGATTTCGAAATACCACTTGCAACGCCGACCGCTCACGAGCGTACGATATTCGCGATGCTGCGCACAAAACTCGATGGCACAACGTTTGCAGCCGCAATTGTGGGGCTTCGTCTCCAGGCTCTGCGGCTCGAAGAAGGAGGAGAAGAGCAACCACTCTTTTGCGCCGACGATCTCGATCCGCAACGCATCGTCGTGGCGATCGCACGTCTCGAAGCGGCGTTGGGCACAGGAATCGCTCGCGCCAAAACGCGTGAGGCGCATCTGCTCGAAGAGCGTTTCAGCTACGAGCCTTTCAAGCTGCCCCCTCGCGCACTGCTGGATCAAACGAAACTGCACGCCGAGCTCGTTCCACAGCTGCGATTGCTTGAAGTACGTGAGGTTCCGGTGCAGCTGCGCGGCGGCGAGCCGGCGACCGTCGATCGGCAAGCGGTGCAGCAATGTACCGGCCCCTGGCGCATCGCCGAGCGGGCCTATGCGCCCAAGCCTATCCCCAGTGAAATCGATGGGCCGGTAACGCGCGACGAGTACGACGTCGTACTTGAGAACGGAACCTTCGCTCGCATCTACCACCAAGGTTCTCATTGGTATTTGCGAGGCGTATATGATTAAATCGCGGGTTGGGACGGGGGCGATGAGAAGCGTCCAACTTTTTTGGGCCAGCCATGGAGGGCTGCTTCAAAGCTTGCTCTCCCAAAAAAGTGGTCGAACAGGAGCGAAGCAGGATGCGGAGCGACGAGTGTCTTTGAATCGCCCCCGTCCCAACCTGTGATTAACGAATGTATGCCGAGCTCCACTGCTGGTCTAACTTTAGCTTTTTGCAGGGAGGTTCGCATCCCGAAGAACTAATCGAGCGCGCGGCCGAGCTTGGATTAACGACGATCGCGCTGACCGATCGCGATGGTCTTTACGGAGCGGTGCGTTTCTCGACTTACGCGCGACAACGCGGAGTTTCAGCGATTTTAGGCAGCGAGCTCACTTTCGAAGACGGCGCCCACGTCGTGCTCTTGATTGAAAACGAGGCCGGCTACTCACATCTGTGCGAACTGATCTCGCTGGCGCAAATGCGCGGCAGCAAAGGCGACGCGCGCTTACGGTTGGAAGATCTCGAGGGTCGTAGCGAAGGATTGACAGCGCTCTCCGGCGGTCCGTTTGGGCGCGTCGAGCGCGCGCTCGCCGGGGGCGGCGTGCAAGCCGCGGCGCGTGAAGCGCGCGATTTAAACGCGCTTTTCCCACAGCGCTTCTACCTCGAACTCCAGCAGCATCTTACATCGCAGGAAACGCAGCGGAACGTACAGCTCGTGCGACTCGCGCGCGAATGTGGCGTCCCGTACGTTGCGACCAACGCCGTCGTTTATGCCGCAAAAGGCGATGCGCTGGTCGCCGACGTGCTCGCCTGCGTGCGAGATGGTACCACCTTGCAGGCAGCCCGAGCCGCCAACGCACTGCGACCCAATGCTGAGTTCCATTTGAAATCGCCGGCCGCGATGCGCCGCCTCTTCGCGCAGTATCCTGAAGCGATCGCTGCCGGCATTGCAATCGCGCGGCGCTGCCGTTTCCGGTTGGAACGTTTGACCGGACAGTTTCCGCTCTTTCCGGTGCCGGAGGGCAGCTCGCCCCAGCGCTATCTTCGCCATCTCGTCTACGAGGGCGCCGAGAAGCGATATCCTACGCCCCTCGCGACGAAAGTAGAACGACAACTCGAATATGAGCTCGGGCTCATCGCTAAGATGGATCTGGCCGGATATTTTTTGATCGTCTGGGACATCGTGCGCGAGGCAGTCCGGCTCGGGGTTCTTTGCCAAGGGCGCGGTTCGGCGGCGAACTCGGCGGTCTGCTACGCGCTCGGAATTACGGCGGTCGATCCGATTGCGATGAACTTGCTTTTCGAGAGATTCATGTCCGAAGAACGGCGCGAAATTCCCGACATCGACATAGATTTCGCCCATCAAGACCGCGAACGCGTCATTCAGTACGTCTACCAACGGTACGGTCGCTCAAATGCGGCGATGGTGGCCGAGGTGATTACCTATCGGACGCGATCGGCGATCCGCGACATCGGCAAGGCGCTGGGACTAACGCTCGAAGAAGTGGACGCAATCGCGCGCGAGTTCGATTCGCGCGAAGCGCTTCCGGACAACGCGGGCCCGCAGATGCTCTTCACGCTCTGTCGCCGCATCGCAAACTTTCCTCGTCATTTAGGGATTCATTCCGGGGGGATGCTCCTCACGCGCGATCCGCTCGTAGGGGTTGCACCGGTCGAATGGGCGACGATGCGCGATCGCACCGTCGTGCAGTGGGACAAAGACGACCTCCAAGATTTGGGCTTGATCAAAATCGACCTGCTCGGCTTAGGCATGCTCTCGCTCTTGCGAGAGGCTTTCACGCTCTATAGGCGCTGCGTCGAGCACGATGATCCGTGGCTACCGTCCGTCGTCACGCGCGATCTCGAGCTGCACACGATCCCTGCCGGCGACAAGAAAACGTATGCGATGATGCAGCGTGCCGATACGATCGGCGTATTTCAGATCGAATCTCGCGCGCAGCAATCGATGCTGCCGCGATTGAAGCCGGCCTGTTTTTACGACATCGTCATGCAGGTTGCGATCATTCGTCCGGGGCCGATTCAAGGCCAGATGATTCACCCGTTTTTGCGTCGGCGTTCGGGGCTCGAGCCGGTTACGTATCCGCACCCCAAGCTCAAATCGGTGTTGGAGCGCACGCTTGGAGTGCCGCTCTTTCAAGAGCAGGGAATGCGATTAGCGATCGAGGCGGCCGGCTTCTCGCCCGGCGAGGCCGACCAGCTTCGCCGCGCAATGGGACATAAGCGGTCGCGGGAGCGCATGGAAGCGATGCACGCAAAGCTCGTCAACGGCATGGTTGACAACGACATCGACCGAAATGCTGCCGAGCAGCTCTTCCAAATGCTCCAGGGCTTCGCCGATTACGGCTTCCCGGAATCGCATGCGGCCAGCTTCGCGCTTTTAGCCTACGCCTCGGCGTACCTCAAATGCCATCTTCCGGCCATTTTTGCGGCGGCGATTCTCAACGTACAACCCATGGGCTTTTATTCGACCGAGGTGCTCGTGAACGACGCGCGTCGCCACAGCGTGACGATCAAACCGATCGAAGTCAATGCGAGCGAGTATTGGTCACAAGTCGAACGCGACGGCGCGCTGCGTTTGGGATTCCATCTCGTGCGTGGCCTAGGCGAGGCGCAGCAGCAACGTTTGCAAGCAGCCATCGCGCAGGGGCCTTTCGACGACGTGCTCGCTTTCGCGCAGCGCACGCGCCTCGAGCGCGAAACCCTCGAGAACCTTGCGATCGCCGGAGCCTTCGCACCCTGGTACGCGTCGCGCCGCGAAGCGATGTGGGCGTTGCGCGGTCTCGACGAACGCGAGGCCCGCGGCGAGCTCGGTGCGCTCATGGATGTGGAGGAGCCGTCAGTCGAATTCGAATCTCCGGCGCCGAAAAAACTCGTGGCCTTCGATCTCTGGTCGACCGGGGTCACGCCGTCGGGTCAAGTGATGGAGCATTTTCGCGAAATGCTTGCGGGGCAGAAAGTCATTCCGGCCTCGCAGCTGCCGAGGCGCGCCCGTAATAGCGTCTGTCGCGTAGGCGGTCTCGTCGTCACTCGCCAGCGCCCCGGCACTGCCAAGGGCTTCGTCTTTTTGACCCTCGAAGACGAAACCGGGCTTGTCAACGTCATCGTACGTCCCGATGTCTACGAAACGTATCGCCGTCCGATTCGCTCCTCCTCGACGCTCATCGTCGAGGGAACTCTTCAAAAGGAGGGCGGCTGCATCGACGTTCTCGCAAAAAAAATCTGGAGCTTTAGCGACGAGGGTATTACCCGCACCCTCGCTATCCACAGCTTTCAGTGATTCCGCCAAACCCCCGTAATGAGCGGCGCACGGCAGTCGGACCGGATGCACGAGACTGATAAAATTCTCTCAATCGTGTGCAACACGGAGTAGTGATCGACTCTCTGCGCATCGCGAGCGCCAGGTCGGATCATCGGCCCGATCAGCACGGTTGGGATATGGTTCTTCCCGCTATCGTCGGGATCGGCTTCGTCCCACGTCACGATCAACAACCCATCGTGCTCGGAGTCCCAGGCAATAATAGGCGGAAGATTTCGTGACAGCCACTTGTCGCCTATGCGCACGGGGCAGTTGTGCGTATCGTGGCAGAGATTGGGCGTGATCCAAACAAACGACGCAACGGTTGAGGGAAATCCCTTATAGACGAGGTTGTCCGATTGCGGCACGTTCATGAACTCAACCCACGGGTTATGATTGCGATCGTAAAGGCCGTGATGGCAGCCCCGGTAGCCGTCGCGCGGCATCGATTCGGAATATCCAGCGAACGTCTTGCCGGCGGCGATGAGTTCGGTCGCGATGTTCTCAGCCTTGAAGTACACGGGGCACGGATCGCCGTGAACGTACTGCGTGGAGCCCGAGAAGAGGGCCAGATAGTTCGGTTCGCTGGGATGCCCGACGGCATGGCTGTTTTGTAAGAGCGCGCCTTGTGGCGCGAGTGCCTTGTTGAAATACGGCGCCTGGGAGCTGCCGACGACCAAATCGTAATCCTTGTTTTCCATCAGCACGATGGTGACTTGAGAGCCGCGTGGCGTAGTCGGCATAGTCTCGACTCCGGTCAGGGCGGGAGCCTGCACGCTGGCGGCGGAAACGCATCCCATCAGAAAGAACGCACGCAGCGCCGACTTGCCGAGAAGAAACTTCATCACTCTTCTTTTTGCACGCTCCGGCGCCGCAGACGTAGTCGGCGCCGGCGGAATATTACGATGATAAAGAAAAACAAAAGAAAGCTGGGTGGTCCCCGCTCTTGTTATACGCGAACCGGCGCGCCAAAAGCGGAATTCGAAACGAAAAAAGCCGCCGAGCGAGCGATTGCGCGTGCGACCATCGGTCTACGACCGTATCGTTGCCCTCAGCACGGCTGGCACCTCGGTCATTGACGCTCGTTAATCCCAACCGGTGGGAGTTTTCTTTTTTCGCATCGTACCTAGCTTACTCACCCGCACGTTAGGAGAACGCAAGTATATTACCCGTGTTGAGTCGTCGGTTAGCAATTGTGATCTTCACGGTTCTTCTATCGGCATGCAACGGCAATAATGGCTTTAACGGCGCTCCCGCAATATCGTCGCCTGCCTACCGGTCGGTCGTACCGGTGCAAGCGCAAGCGCAAACGGCGCTCGAACAGTTGCATCGTCGCCCGTCGAAAGGCAAAATCCGGCACGTCGTCATCATCATTCAAGAGAATCGCTCATTCAACAACCTATTTTACGGCTTTCGGGGGGCTACCACGAAAAAATACGGCTACATTTCGAGCGGCAAGAAGATCAAGCTCGAACCGGTCGTTCTCGAAACGACCTGGGATCTCAACCACAGCTCGGTTGCGTTCTTCGATTCGTGCAATGGTACCGGCAGCATTCCCGGCACGAGTTGCCAGATGAATGGCTTTGATAAAGAGACGTGGCAATGCAACCAAGCCGGCTTCCCGCGCTTGTCCGATTGACTATCCGCCGTACGGCTACGTCCCGCACTATGAGACGAAGCCCTACTTTAATATGGGCAAGCACTACGTTGTCGCCGATCAGATGTACCCGTCGGATTTCGATGAGAGCAGCTTTGTCTCGCACCAATATATCATCTCGGCTCAGGCCAATGCGTCGGTGAACTTTCCGACTGACGCATGGGGCTGTGAAGGGCTGTCCGGCGACACGATCGATATGATTGGTCCGGATCGCCAAATTCCTTACGGCCAGGAGCCACCGTGCCTTAGCGCCACGTCGCTTGGCCAAGAAGCGGACAGCGCCGGCGTCTCGTGGGCGTACTACACGTCAGCCATCGGCGGAAACGGCGCATATTGGAATGCCTTTCAGGCGAACCGCTATGTCTATTACGGTTCGGACTGGAACGAGGACGTCATCACCCCGCAAACGCAGTTTTTCAACGACGTCTCGAATGGAAAGCTGCGCCAGATAAGCTGGGTCACGCCGACGTGCCAAAACTCCGACCATGCGAGCTGCGGAGCGAATACCGGCCCGGATTGGGTCGCGTCGCTCGTCAACGCGATCGGCGAATCCAAGTATTGGGATCACACCGCGATCCTTATTTTTTGGGATGATCCCGGCGGCTGGTACGATCCCGAGCCGCCGCCGTACGTGGATTATGACGGCCTCGGCATACGGGTACCCCTGCTCATCGTTTCACCCTATGCGAAGAAAGGATACGTGTCGCACGTTGTTTACGAGCACGGCAGCATCCTCAAGTTCGTAGAGGACCAGTTCCACCTTGGGCGGCTCTCGGCTAGCGATACGCGCGCTACGTCGCCCGAGAAGGATTGTTTCGATTTCAAAAAGCCGCCGCGGAAGTTCAAAGTGATCCCGACAGTCCATGACAAGGATTACTTCATGCACCAACCGCTCGACCCTCGGCCGCCCGATACCGAATGACCTCGCAATCGAACAACAGGAGAACGGACATGCATTGTCACCGACTTTCGCGCTGGTCGCTCGGAATCGCCGCACTTTCAGTTGGGTTCTCGGCTTGCAATAATGGCGGCCTTAATACGGGTGCGCCTACCGTGCCGTTCCCTCCTCAGGCGCTCGCCGCAGCTCAAACGCAGGCGCCACTGAAGCGAACGCATCACCACGGTTCGAGCGGCAAAATCCAGCACGTCGTCATTATTATTCAGGAGAACCGCTCCTTCAACAATTTGTTCTACGGCTTTCCCGGGGCGACGACCACGACGTACGGCTACAACGCGTCCGGCGTGAAGATTACCCTGCAACCCGTCGTGCTCGAAACGAATTGGGATATCGACCACAGTTCGACTTCGTTCTTCGATTCGTGCAACGGCACGGGCAGCATTCCCGGCACGAATTGCCGGATGAACGGCTTCGATAAAGAGACATGGCAATGCGGCACTCCCAAATTCTCCTCGTGCCCGAATGCCAATCCGCCGTACAGCTACGTGCCGCATTCCGAGACGCAGCCGTACTTCGATATGGGTGAGCAATACGTCGTTGGCGATCAAATGTACGCGTCAAACCTCGATGGAAGCAGCTTTATCTCCCACCAATACATCATCGCGGCTCAAGCCGAGCAAGCGGTAAACTATCCGGCTGTTTGGGGCTGCGAAGGCGGATCCGGCAATTTCGTCCAAAAAATCGGCCCGAATCGCCAAATCCCCGACGGCCGCGAGCTGGCGTGTTTTAACGACTTATCGCTCGGTCAAGAAGCCGACAAGGCCGGCGTCTCATGGGCCTACTATACCTCAGCCAATCATACGAGCGGCTGGCTTTGGGACGGTTACCAGGCCAACCAGTTCGTGTACAGCGGCTCGGATTGGAAGAATGACGTCATCAGCCCACAAACGCAGTTCTTCACCGACGTTTCGAATGGAAAGCTGCGCCAGATAAGCTGGGTCACGCCCACCTGCGCGAACTCGGATCACGCGAGCTGCGTATCGAATACCGGCCCGCAATGGGTGGCGTCGCTCGTCAATGCGATCGGCCAATCCAAGTACTGGAATAACACGGCGATCTTCATCTTTTGGGATGACTACGGCGGCTGGTACGATCCCGAGCCGCCCGCATACGTAGATTATGACGGTCTCGGCATACGCGTCCCGCTGGTCGTCGTTTCCGCCTACGCCAAGAAGGGCTACGTGTCGCACGTCCATTACGAGCACGGTAGCATCCTCAGGTTCGTCGAGGATCAGTTCGGCCTTGGAAGGCTTTCGGCCAGCGATAAGCGTGCCAAGTCGCCCGAGAAGGATTGCTTCAACTTCAATCTCGCGCCTCGGAAGTTCCAAGTCATTCCGACCGCTCTCAGCAAAGATTACTTCACGCGTCAGCCGCTCGATCCTCGGCCGACCGATACAGAATAGAAGCTCGACAATCGAACAACAGGAGAGCGAACATGCGTCGTGACACTCTTTCGCACCGGTCGCTGGCAATCGGCGCGCTTGCGGTTGGACTCTCGGCTTGCAACGGTAATAACGGCCTTATCACGAACGCGCCTGGTGAGTTGCCGCCTTCTCAGTCGCAAGCGCAAGCGCCGCTGAAGCGAGTGCATCACTCCGGGTCGAGCGGCAAGATCCAGCATGTCGTCATCATCATTCAGGAGAACCGCTCCTTTAACAATCTGTTCTACGGTTTCCCCGGGGCGACGACCACCACGTACGGCTACAACGCTTCCGGCCAAAAAATTACGCTGCAGCCCATTGGCCTCGCGACGAACTGGGATATCGACCACAGTTCGACTTCGTTCTTTGATTCCTGCAACGGCACGGGCAGCATTCCCGGCACGAATTGCCGGATGAACGGCTTCGATAAAGAGGAGTGGCAATGTGGGACCGCCGGCTTCTCATCTTGCCCGAACCCGAATCCACCGTACAGCTACGTGCCGCACTCCGAGACTCAGCCGTACTTCAATATGGGTGAGCAGTACGTCGTTGCCGATCAAATGTACGCGTCAAACCTCGATGGGAGCAGCTTTATCTCCCACCAATACATCATTGCGGCTCAGTCCGAGGAAGCGGTAAACTATCCGGCCGTTTGGGGCTGCGAAGGCGGCTCCGGCGACATCATCTTTAAAATTGGCCCGAATCGGCAGATTCCCGATGGTAAGGAGCAAGCGTGTTTTAACGACTTGTCGCTCGGTCAGGAAGCCGACAAGGCCGGCGTCTCGTGGGCCTACTACACGTCGGCGCTCAAGACGAGCGGAGCCTTTTGGAGCGCGTACCAAGCCAACAGCTATGTCTATTACGGTTCGGATTGGAAGAACGACGTCATCACCCCGCAAACGCAGTTCTTCACCGATGTCTCGAATGGAAAGCTGCGCCAGATAAACTGGGTAACGCCGACCTGCGCGAACTCGGACCACGCGAGCTGCGACTCGGATACCGGCCCGCAATGGGTGGCATCACTCGTCAATGCGATCGGCCAATCCGAGTACTGGAAAAACACCGCGATCTTCATCTTCTGGGATGACTACGGAGGCTGGTACGATCCCGAGCCGCCTGCATACGTAGATTATGACGGTCTCGGGATACGAGTTCCCATGGTCGTCGTTTCCGCCTATGCGAAGAAGGCCTACGTGTCGCACGTCCACTACGAGCACGGCAGTATCCTCAAGTTCGTCGAGGATCAGTTCGGCTTGGGAAGGCTCTCAGCCAGCGACACACGTGCCACCTCCCCGGCGAAGGATTGCTTCAATTTCAATCTCGCGCCGCGCAAGTTCCAAGTCATTTCGACCGTCCACGGCAAAAATTACTTCATGCACCAGCCGCTCGATCTTCGGCCGACCGATACACAATAGAAACTCGCTAATCGATCATTAGGAGAACGGAAATGCGTCGTGACACACCTTCGTGGCGGTCGCCGGCAATCGCCGCCCTCGCCGTTGTGCTCTCAGCTTGCAACGGCAATAGCGGCTTTAGTGCGGGTGCGCCCGGCGTGCCGCTTTCCTTGCAGTCGCTTGCGCGAGCGCAAACTCAGGTGCCGCTCAAGCGAGTGCATCACCGAGGGTCGAGCGGCAAAATCCAACACGTCGTGATCGTCATTCAAGAGAACCGCTCGTTTAACAACCTGCTCTACGGCTTTCCCGGAGCGACGACCACGACCTATGGCTACAATACCTCCGGCCAGAAGATCACGCTCCAGCCGGTCGTCTTAGAGACGACCTGGGATATCATCCACGATTCGTCGTCGGTCATCACGGCGTGCCACGGGACGGGCAGTATTCCCGGTACGGACTGCCGGATGGACGGCTTCAATAAAGAGACATGGGAGTGCGGCGGCGCGGGCGAGCCTAAGTGCCCAATTGCAAATCCGGTGTACGCTTACGTCCCTCATTCAGAGACGAAGCCGTATTTCGATATGGGCAAACAATACGTCGTCGCCGATCAAATGTACGCGTCGAACTTCGACGCGAGCAGCTTTATCTCGCATCAATACATTATCGCGGCCCAGGCCGAGGCGTCCGTGAACTATCCGTTCTCGACGCCGTGGGGTTGCCCCGGCCCTTCGGGCGAACAGATCGCAACCGTCGGTCCGAAACGCCAAATTCCGTATGGCTATGAGTCGGCCTGCTATAACTCCAAGACGCTCGGCCAAGAAGCGGACGACGCGAAAATTTCCTGGGCATACTATACTTCTTCGCACTCCGTCGGCATGTGGAACGCTTTCGACGCCAACAAATACGTCTACGATGGCGCCGATTGGAAGAACGACGTCATAGCCCCACCAAGCCAATTTCTAACCGACGTTTCGAACGGAAAGCTGCGCCAGATAACCTGGGTCACGCCGACCTTCACAAATTCGGACCACCCGGGCTCAGGTTCGAGCACTGGTCCGCAGTGGGTAGCCTCAGTCGTCAATGCAATCGGCCAATCCAAATACTGGAATAACACCGCGATCTTCATCTTTTGGGATGACTACGGCGGCTGGTACGATCCCGAGCCGCCCGCATACGTGGATTACGACGGGCTGGGCTTCCGCCTCCCCATGATCGTCGTTTCTCCGTATGCCAAGCAGGGATACGTGTCGCACGTCCACTACGAGCACGGAAGCATCCTCAGGTTCGTCGAGGATCAGTTCGGCCTTGGAAGGCTCTCGGCCAGCGATACGCGCGCCACCTCGCCCGCGAAGGATTGCTTCAACTTCAATCTCGCGCCGCGGAAGTTCCAAGTGATTCCGACCGTCCTTGGCAAAGATTACTTCATTCACCAACCACTCGATCCTCGGCCGGCCGATACACAATAGAAACTCGCCAATCGAACAACAGGAGAACGGACATGCGTCGTCCCTTCGTTTCGCACCGGTCGCTGACAATCGCCGCGCTTGCGGTTGGGCTCTCGGCTTGCAACGGCAATAACGGCTTTAACGCCGGTGCGCCAAGCGTGCCGCTTTCCTCTGCCTCCCTTGCGCAAGCGCAAACTCAGGTGCCACTCAAACGAACGCATCATCACGGGTCGAGCGGCAAAATCCAGCACGTCGTCATCATCGTTCAGGAGAACCGCTCCTTCAACAACCTATTCTACGGCTTTCCCGGAGCGACGACCACAACCTATGGCTACAACTCCTCGGGAAAAAAGATTACGCTGCAGCCGGTTAGCATCGCCACGAACTGGGATATCTACCACACCGCCTCCGGGTTTATTGCGGCGTGCAACGGCACGGGCAGCATTCCCGGCACCAATTGCAAGATGAACGGCTTCGATAAAGAGTACTGGGAGTGCGGGACTGCGCGGGTTCTCCGCTTGCCCGAATGCCAATCCGCCGTACAGCTACGTGCCGCACTCTGAGACGCAGCCTTACTTTGATATTGGCGAGCAATACGTCGTTGCCGATCAAATGTATGCGTCGAACTTCGATGGCAGCAGCTTCACGTCGCACCAATTCATCTTCACGGCGCAATCCGATTCGACCGTGAATTATCCGGCGTCTGCGGTGTGGGGCTGCTCCGGCGGCCCCGGAGACAAAATCCCGATCCTCGGACCCGATCGCCAATTCCCTGACGGCATAGAGCAAGCGCTGTTTTAACGATACATCGCTCGGCCAAGAAGCGGACAACGCCGGCGTCTCGTGGGGGTACTACACGGGCGCCCTCCCAAATGCACCCGGCAACATTTGGGACGCTCCCCAGGCAAACCAATACGTCTACTACGGTTCGGATTGGAAGAACGACGTCATCACCCCTCAAACGCAGTTCTTCAACGACGTCTCGAACGGAAAGCTTCGTCAGATAAGCTGGGTCACTCCGACCTGCGTGAACTCCGATCACGCCGGCTGCAACTCTAAGACCGGTCCGCAATGGGTTGCGACGCTGGTTAATGCGATCGGCCAATCCAAGTACTGGAATAACACCGCGATCTTCATCTTTTGGGACGACTACGGCGGCTGGTACGATCCGGAGGCGCCGGCATACGCGGACAACGAGGGGCTCGGCGTAAGACTTCCTCTGCTCGTTGTTTCCGCCTACGCAAAGCAGGGATACGTGTCGCACGTCCACTACGAGCATGGCAGCATCCTGAAATTCGTCGAGGATCAGTTCGGCCTCGGAAGGCTCTCGGCCAGTGATACGCGTGCCAAGTCCCCGGAGAAGGATTGCTTCGACTTCAAAAAGCCGGCGCGCAAGTTTGAAACTATTCCAACGGTACTCGGCAAAGATTACTTCATGCACCAGCCGCCCGATCTTCGTCCGCCAGACACCCAATAGGGACATCTATAGAATAAAAGGAGAGACTGTGTGCGTTGCAACCCGGCTCTCGAGCCGGCCGCTCGCAACGATAGCGCTTGCGTTCGTGATCTCCGCGTGCCACGGCAATAGCGGCCTTACCAATGGCGCGTCTAGCGTGCCGGTTTCGTTTGAGCCGCCTACACCCGCGCAAACTCAAGCGCCGCTGAAGCATCACCGAGGGTCGCGCGGCAAAATCCGGCACGTTGTGATCATCATTCAAGAGAACCGCTCCTTTAACAATCTGTTCTACGGCTTTCCCGGAGCGACGACCACAACACATGGCTACACCACATCCGGCCAGCAGGTTACGCTTCAGCCTGAGGTGCTCGAAGCGCCGTGGGACGTGGAACACGATGCCGCTGGGTTCTTCGACGCGTGCAACGGCACGGGTAGCATTCCCGGCACAAATTGCCAGATGAACGGGTTCAATCGAGAATGGGTCGGTTGCGGTCACGGCGCCGAGCCGAATTGCCCGAACGCGAACCCTCAGTATGGCTACGTGCCTCATTCTGAGACGAAGCCGTACTTCGATATGGGCAAGCAATACGTGGTCGCCGATCAAATGTACGCGTCAAACCTCGACGGCAGCTTTATCTCCCACCAGTACATTATCGCGGGTCAGGCCGAGGCTGCGGTAAACAATCCGGCCGTTTGGGGCTGTGAGGGCGGCTCTGGCGACCTTGTCGATAAGATCGGTCCGGAACGCCAATTCCCCGACGGCCACGAGCCGGCGTGTTTTAACGACATGTCGCTCGGCCAAGAAGCGGACAGCGCCGGTGTCTCATGGGCGTACTACACCGGAGCCATCGGCGGGAATAACGGCGGCGTTTGGAGCGCCTATCAAGCTAACAGCTATGTCTATCACGGTTCGGATTGGAAAAACGACGTTATCACGCCGCAGACGCAGTTTTTTACCGACCTCTCGAACGGAAATCTTCGTCAGATAAGTTGGGTTACGCCGACGTGCAAAAATTCCGACCATGCCGATTGCCTATCAAACACCGGCCCCCAATGGGTCGCGTCGCTCGTCAATGCGATCGGCCAATCTAAGTACTGGGATCACACCGCGATCTTCATCTTTTGGGATGACTACGGAGGTTGGTACGATCCTGAACCGCCCGCATACGAAGATTACGACGGCCTCGGCATACGAGTCCCCATGGTCATCGTTTCACCCTATGCGAAGAGCGGATACGTATCGCACGTTCAGTACGAGCACGGCAGCATCCTCAGGTTCGTGGAGGACCAGTTCCACCTTGGGCGGCTCTCGGCCAGCGATACGCGCGCTACGTCGCCGGAGAAGGATTGCTTTGATTTCAAAAAGCCGCCGCGCACCTTCAAAGTGATCCCAACGGTCCTTGGCAAGGATTACTTCATGCACCAGCCGCTCGATCTTCGCCCGCCCGATACTCAGTAGGTGCCCCTTTATCTAAAATAGAAGCCCCTTATAAAACGAGGAAAACCCCAATGAGTTGTAACCCACTTTCGAGCCGGCCGCTCATGATGGCGGCTTTTGGGCTCGTGCTCTCAGCATGCAACGGCAACGGCGTCCTTAACACCAGCGCGCCAAGCGGAATGCGTTCCTCCCAGTCTCTTGCGCAGGCGCCGCTGGGGCAAGTGCATTCCCGATCGAGCGGCAAAATCCAGCACGTCGTCATCATCATTCAAGAGAACCGCTCTTTCAACAACCTGTTCTACGGCTTTCCCGGAGCGACGACCACCACGTACGGATACAATACTTCCGGCAAAAAAATCACGCTCCAGCCGGTTGGCCTTGAAACGACCTGGGATCTCTCGCACGATGCTTCCGGATTCTTCGCGGGGTGCAACGGCACCGGTAGCATTCCAGGCACCAATTGCCAGATGAACGGATTCGACGGGGAATGGATTGGGTGCGGTCATCCTACTCCACCCTGTCCGAATGGCAATCCGCCCTATAGTTACGTTCCGCAGTCTGAGACGCAGCCGTACTTCGATATGGGCGAGCAATACGTAGTCGCCGATCAAATGTACGCGTCAAACCTCGACGGCAGCTTCGTTTCGCACCAGTACCTTATTTCTGGTCAGGCGCAGGCGGCCGTGAACTTGCCGCCCATTTGGGGCTGCGAGGGCGGCTCCGGCGACATCATTGATAAAATTGGTCCGGATCGGCAAATTCCCAACGGCCACGAGCGAGCGTGTTTTAATTCCACTTCGCTCGGCCAAGAGGCGGATAGCGCCGGTGTATCCTGGGCCTACTACGCGGGAGCCATCGGCGGGAACGGCGGCGTTTGGAGCGCCTATCAAGCTAACCGTTATGTCTATTACGGTTCGGACTGGAAGAACGACGTCATCAGCCCGCAAACGCGGTTCTTCAACGACGTTTCGAATGGAAATCTGCGGCAGATAAGCTGGATCACGCCGACCTGCAAGAACTCTGACCACGCCGGCTGCGGATCGAATACCGGGCCGCAGTGGGTGGCGTCGCTCGTCAATGCGATCGGCCAATCGAAGTATTGGAACTCCACTGCGATTATTATCTTTTGGGACGATTTCGGCGGCTGGTACGATCCCGAGCCGCCCGCGTACGCGGATTACGACGGTCTCGGTATACGAGTTCCGATGGTCATCGTTTCGCCCTATGCGAAGAAAGGGTACGTGTCGCACGTTCACTACGAGACCGGCAGCATCCTCAAGTTCGTCGAGAACGAGTTCGGATTGGGGCAACTTGCTGCCAGCGATACGCGGGCCACGTCGCCCGAGAAGGACTGCTTCGATTTCAAAAGGCAGCCGCGGAAGTTCAAGGTGATTCCGGCAATCCACGGCAAAGATTACTTCATGCATCAGGAGCTCGATCTTCGGCCTCCAGATACCCAATAAGAATCACCGATAGCACAAAGGAGAACGGCTGCAGATGCGTTGTAACCCGCTCTCGAGCCGGCCGCTAATAATGGCGGCGCTTGGACTTGGCCTCGTCCTCTCAGCATGCAACGGAAATAGCGGGATCACGAGCTCCGTGTCAGGCTTGCCGCCGTCCTATCAGTCGCTTGCGCCGGCTCAAGTACCAGTGGAACAAACGCGTCGTCACAGACCGAGCGGTAAGATCCAGCACGTCGTCATCATCATTCAAGAGAACCGCTCTTTCAACAACCTTTTTTACGGCTTTCCCCGGGCGACTACCGCGACCTACGGCTACAACAGCAACAATCAAAAGATCACGCTCCAGCCGGTCGGACTTGAAACGACGTGGGATATCGAGCACGATTCTTACGGATTCATTGCGGCCTGCAACGGAACTGGCAGCATTCCGGGAACGAATTGCCGGATGAATGGCTTTAACAATGAGTCCTGGGGATGCTACAGCGACTGTCCAAATAGCAATCCGCCGTATAGCTACGTGCCGCATTCAGAGACGAAGCCGTACTTTGAACTGGCCAAGCAATACGTGCTAGCTGACCAAATGTATGCTTCGAACTTCGATGCGAGCAGCTTCATATCGCATCAGTACTTCATCGCAGCTCAGGCCGAATCGTCGGTGAATTTTCCGTGGGGAGCATGGGGCTGTCCGGGCACCAGTTCGGGCGATACGGTTGACCTCGTTGGCCCCGATCGCCAGGTACCGTACGGCTCCCAGCCGCCCTGCTACGACGATACGTCGCTCGGCCAAGAAGCGGACGAAGCGGGCATTTCATGGGCGTACTACGCCGTTTCATACTCCGGATCTCCTTGGATTTGGAGCGCCTACCAAGCAAACAAATACGTCTACTATGGCTCCGACTGGGACAAAGACGTTATAAGTCCCCCAAGCAATTTTCTCAACGACGTTTCGAACGGCCGGCTCCGCCAGATAAGCTGGGTTACACCGACTTGGGGAAATTCCGATCATGCCGGCTCCGGTTCGAACACGGGACCGCAATGGGTGGCGTCGCTTGTCAACGCGATCGGTCAATCGAAATATTGGAAGGACACCGCCATCTTCATCCTTTGGGACGATTACGGCGGCTGGTACGATCCCGAGCCGCCCGCGTACATGGATTATGACGGCCTCGGCATGCGAATTCCGATGTTGATCGTCTCGCCCTATGCGCGGAAAGGACGCGTTTCGCACGTACATTACGAGCACGGCAGCATTCTTAGGTTCGTAGAAAACGAATTCGGCTTGGGACGGCTGGCGGCCAGCGACACGCGCGCGACGTCGCCTGAGAGAGATTGCTTTGACTTCAAGCAACCGGCGCGTGCCTTCAAAATAATCCCGACGCTGCTCGGAAAAGATTATTTCTTGCACGAGCCGGTCGACCATCATCTGCCCGACACCCAATAGGAGCGCGCGCAAGTTTAACAGTTCCCTTCCCTGGGTAGGCTGGCCGCGTCACCAAAAGGAGATGTTATGAGTAAAGACCCACTGGATCGCGCAGCCGACGCCATCAAACGAGGCGTGGATGACGTAAAAGATCGAGTTCACGAGAACGAGCACCGCACGGCCGCCGAAGGAGAACGAGCACGCCGCGACGTGCTAGGCGACGAAATGAGCCCAGGCGAAAAAGCCGGCTCGATCGCGGACGAAGCGAAGAATCGCGCTCAGGCAGAGGTCGACGCGATCAAGCGGGAACTCCGGGATAAGACGTAGGGCCCTTTATTTAGCCATACTACTTAGGCGGAACGGCGAGGAAGCCGTTGGTTTTGCCGCCGCTGTCGACATACCACCCGACAATGTCCCCGTGATTTTCGACGCTGGTCACGACCGTCGTCCCTGCGGCGTCTGGGTCATCAATGATTTTCCATTTCACGCTGACGGGCAGACCGGTTAGCAGGAATCCGTGCGTGCGACCGTGCTTCATGTAACTACCGCCGATTTGGTCCTGCCAGTTCAGGGAGGTCGCTTGCGTGGTGGAAGAGCCCGGATACGAAAACATCGTGTAGACGCCTCCCTTTAAAAGGAAGCTTTCGGTGGAACCCCGCGCCGTCGTCACATATCCGACGATGTCCCCCTTCCCGTTGATTCCCGTCGCTTCGACGCTCACGCCTCCCGGCGGCAGGATGTGCTGGAATTGACCGGTCGTTATATTGAGCTCGAAAGCGTGATTGGCGCCCAGGGCGGTGTAAAAGCCGACCGCCAAGTTCGCGTCGCTAATTCCGAGCAGCTCGGTCAGGGGCGTCAAACCGCGAAGTCGCGGGTCCTTATAACTCGTCCAGATGCCGCTTTTCACGGTAAAACCGAAAATGCCGCCGTGCACGCTACGGTAGTATCCCGCGTATACTTTGTTGTTATTCAGCGACGTGACGTACGTGTCGAGACCACTTGGGTAATTTTCCGTCCTGAAAATTGGAGTGCCCGAATTTAGAAACGCAATATCCATCGGATGGATCTTTGCCCGCGCCGCTCCCATCGAATCCGCAGATCTTACCGAGGTTGTTGATCGCGAGCAGCTCGTTAAAACGGGGGTCGGACGGATTGTTGAGAGTCGTATATTCCCATCTCGACCGGCCTTCGGGGGTCGTGCTCGGGGCTCCGGAGCCGGTCTGGGCTACAGAAGGTGCGAGCGACGAGGAACCCGCGCAGCCGGCAATGGACGGGACGAGCATAGCAAGCGCCACGGCGCCCAAAAAAGACGCGCGCGCCCGGACAAGTGAATGAGGCATAAAAGGGTAACCCTTCTGTGATGAAGAGAACCTGAGTGGGACCCGCCAAGGGGTCCTCAGATTCGCTAGGTATATTAAATATATGCTAAGTGTGCCAAGCGACCCTATCCTTAAAGGCGTTTTGGTACTAGTATATTCGTACTACCATCTAGGCACTTCCTCGCCCCCTTGGGGGCGGAAAGGCAAAAGAAGAAAAAATGCGTAAGACCATCGCTGTACTCGCTGTTGTTTTTGCGGGGGCGTTACTCGGCGGCTGTGCAGGCGGCGGCATCTCCGGCAGTTCACTGCTTCCCGGCACCACACAAAGTTTCGCGCACCATATGGACTCTGTCGGCGGCGGCCCGCCCTTACAGAATCCAAAGACGCACATGCATCATAATGACTCCGTTGGTGGCGGTCCCCCGTTACACACGATGGACTCCGTTGGTGGCGGTCCGCCGTTGCATCAGAATGACTCCGTAGGTGGTGGTCCGCCGTTACACACGATGGACTCCGTAGGTGGTGGTCCCCCGTTGCATCAGAATGACTCCGTAGGTGGTGGTCCCCCGTTGCATCAGAATGACTCCGTAGGTGGTGGTCCCCCGTTGCACAGGATGGACTCCGTTGGTGGTGGTCCCCCGTTGCACAGGATGGACTCCGTAGGTGGTGGCCCCCCGTTGCACAGGATGGACTCCGTAGGTGGTGGTCCCCCGTTGCACAGGATGGACTCCGTTGGTGGTGGTCCGCCGTTGACTAAGAAGTCGAAGACCGTGCATCATATGGATTCCGTAGGCGGCGGTCCTCCGTTGAGTAAGAAGTCGAAGACCGCGCATCATATGGATTCCGTTGGCGGCGGCCCCCCCTTGAAGGCGCGGTCGCGTTGATCGGCTCTACTTAAGGTTGGCTTGAAATGCTCCCCTAAGCAAGCAAGGGCAGGAAAACAGGGGGGACGAGGAATAAGAAGGTAGTACGAAAGATTGGTGGTAGTTAGCACGAACCTTCGGTTCGCTTGCTGATTAGACCACCGGTCTTTTGGACATGAAGTTACCCACCCTTGGACATGAACTTTACCCACCCAAAGAGGGAACGTTGACAACCGCTACACTGATTCGGCCAAGCTTCGACAAGCAAGATTTCGAGCGATCGTTCGCGGCCGCGGACTTCGATCGCTGCCGTGAGCTCGTCGCTTCAGATCAGAGCCTGGAGGCCGTTTTCGCGGCCGCGCGTCTCGCATTGCGCGAGCACCGATTCGTAGATATTATTGGCTCGCTTTCCGACATACCGCAGACGTCGCCGGAGACGAGCGTCGCTCGCGACGTCTTGCTCGGCGTCGCTTTGGGCTTGACGCGCGATTACGTCGCCGGGCGAAGGCTCATCGAGCGTGCGCTACACGAATTGTTGCCGGGAGATCCTTGGCGTGACGAAGCGCTCTACTATAAAGCTGTCATTGCGTGGATGAGGCAAGAGCATCAGGAAGCCGAAGAGGCCATTGCGGCCCAACTCGTTTCTCCGCATCCGAACAACCGTGCTCGTGCCCGGATTCTACTTTCGTGGATCGCGTTGCGCCGCGGTGAAATCATGCGCCAGGTCGACGAACTGCAGAGAGCGCTCGACGATCTCGATACCGCCGAGATGCCGGACCAATACTTCAAAGCGAACGCGCTGTTCACGCTCGCGTTGTTATGCCGCGAGCTGCCGCTAGGAGAGGTGAGCGATCGAGTTCGAAACTTGTGTCAGTCGCTGCCTTGGACCTCGGGTTTACGGCTCGAGCGTTTTCAGGTGACTCGATTCATCGGGGCAATCGACGAGCTGGACGGAAACGAACTCGCGGCCTTCGCGGGCTTTAGGAAGGCCGCTCGACTCGCGCCCTCCGAGCACTGGAGCGTCCTCTGCTTTCTCGACCGAGCGCTGCTCGCAAAGAACACCGGTGAAATGGCCTTTGCGACCGAACAGCTTCAGGAAGCGCACGAGATCGCCCAGCGGCTCTCCTGGAATGACGTCGCCGGCGAAGAGCGCTCCGCGCTGCTCGTACTCGCCGAGCTCTTTGCCTACGACGATCCCGCGGTCGCCGAACAATATCTCGCACGGTTCCGTACGCTGACGACATCGGTCATACCGATTCTTGCCTACGGGACGGACCCACGCGTTAAAGGGTTCGAAGCCTATTCGCACGGTGTGGCGTGGCTGCGCCTCGGCGACGTAGGCGAGGCCAAGGCTGCGCTCACCGAAGCGTGGTCGATCTTCGAAGGCTTCAACTATGCGTGGCGCGCCGCGCTTTGCGCGGTTGCGCTGTATGAAGTGACCAACGACCGCCGCTGGATGCAGCGCGCCGCTCACAAGATCGAGCCGTGGCCGCGTAGCTGGATTGCGCGCCGCGTCGCCGATGGGACAAACGCCGCGGCGCTCCGCCTTCATCGGGTGCCGCCCGCGAAAAGGCAAGTCCTCGAGCTTGTGCGCGCCGGAAAGCGCAACTCCGAAATAGCCAGCGTGCTCGGCCGCAGCCCGCACACCGTGCGTAACCAGCTCTCGGATCTCTTTACGACGTTCAACGTCAAGAGCCGCGCGGAATTAGTCGCAGCCCTTTCCAAGCCAGTCGCTCCAATCACCGTGCTCCAGCCGAGACGCCGTCTCAACTAAAAGTCACGCGGGTTTGGTGTACCGCTCTCGGATCGCCGCCAACAAACGTTGGCGGCTTTCGTTTGGTTCGCTCTGCGCGCGATTCGCGGCGTCGACGAGCTCGTCGTCGCCGATGGCCCGCTTGAACCATTCTGCGTAATCGCCGCGACGCAAATGATACGTCCACGTCTCGTCGTCGATCCCTTCGGCAATCTGGGCAAAGACCGTGAGATTATTCGCGCGTAGGTCGAGCTTCGCGTCTGGTCCCCGAAAGAAGAAGCTCTTTTCCGGCGCGAGATCCCCGGCGGCATACTTCCGGCGATGCCGCCGGTTCGTCGATTCGGGTGGCAACATCTCAATGACCGTTGCTGTGTGGGGCGTATCGTGGTTCCAAAAAAGCGCTTGTGACTCCAGGCCCCGTGGAATGGTGCTTTGCAAATCCGCACCGGTCGCCGCCTCGATCGTACGCTCGGCGTCACGGCCGACGGCAACGACCGCCCGTACCGATTCGAGCAGCGACGGGGCGAGATGGGCAGGTTCGGTTGCGACTGCCAGCATGCCGTACAGATCGCGTGGAAGGACTGCATCGGAGTTTCGCTCGCTGGGAAAGAGGTGGTGTGCTTCATCGAGGATGATCCAATGCGGTCGCCCATATTGCGCGCGGCAGGCGAAAAGCCGCGAAAGCAACGCCCCGATGAACGGTGGCCGGTCATGCATCGGTACTCCGAGAAGGCTAACGATTGCGCTGCGACTCGGCTCGTCTAGGACGTCTGCGACTTCGTCGAGCGTCGGTATCGTTGTTGCGTCACCGAGCACGATGGCGCCGCCAAAGGATTCATAGTCGCCCTCAGGATCGATGACGCACGTTTGGTAGCCCTGACGCATGAGCCGCTCGACAAGTCCCAGCGCTGCGGTTGATTTGCCGCCGCCGGAGGTACCGGCGTAGAGCAGCGTTCCCTGCAAGTACGCATCGATGAGGATTTCTCGTCCGTCAATCGCCTTTCCCAAGAGAACGTGCCGGTGAGTGAGCGCAACGTCAATAAGATCGCACGACAGCATGCTTTGCGCGAGCGCGGTGACACCTTCCCCATTGGCGCGCTCGAGCACAATATCGGCATGCTCCTTTAGAGATTTGAGCGCATTGGCGGTAGCGGCGGAGCATTCGCAGAGATCGAGAAATGCGTGGTCGTTCTCAGCATCACCTACGCCGACCACGTTGTGCGGCGAGAGTTTTAGTCGGCTCAACGCCGCGCTCAGACCGCTTGCCTTATTGACCCCGGAAGGCAGCACCATGACTGCCCCTTTGTTAAAGATGAGTTGCATTTCGAGTCCGAGCTGCCGAATCGCGTCGAGTACTTCTTTCTCGTGCGGTTCGCGGGTGCTCAAAATCACGTGACCTGCCTCGAGTGCGACGCCGCGTGCTTCGAGCAATCTGCGAAGCTCCGGCGGCGGCGGCGCCGTGAGGATGATTTGTTCTTTTTTTACCGGATCGTAGAGGACGGCGCCGTTTTCGGCGACGATTGCATCGAAGAGGTCAACCTGTGGGAAGACCCTTTGCAGATCGTCGAGGAGCCGGCCGGTGACCATGACTAAGAAGCGATCGCTCTTGCGGAGTGCTTTGAGCGCCTCGATCGTGGACTCCCGGACAATGCCCCCGTAGGCAAGAGTTCCGTCGTAATCGGTAGCCAGCGCGAAATATCGCATCTACGAGGATACTTTTCCCAGCGTCGCGCTGGGACAACATGTTTCCGCGGAACCGCGCCTGGGAATCACGTCGGCATGGCCCACCCGCACCCGCTCCACGGCATCCGCGTCGCAATTCTGGTCGACAACGGGTTCGAAGAGGTCGAGCTGACTCGCCCCCGCGATGCGCTGCACGCCGCGGGCGCGACCACCGCGATCGTTTCGCCTCGCACCCCCGTCGTCCACGGCTGGAACCATGATGAAAAGGGCGAAGCCTTCAACGTCGAGCATGCCATTGCCGACGCAAAGCCGCTCGACTTCGATGCGCTGCTGCTGCCGGGTGGTGTGTGGAATGCGGACGCGCTGCGCATCGACAATAAGGCGGTGCTCTTCGTTCATGCGATGCAGATAGCTCGCAAGCCCATCGCCGCGATTTGTCACGCGCCGTGGATTCTGATCGAAACCGATTACGTCCGCGGACGAAAGCTCACGTCATTTGCGTCTTTGCGTACCGACATTGTTAATGCCGGCGGCGATTGGGTGGATCAGGCCGTCGCAACCGACGAGCTTCTCGTTACCAGCCGCAAGCCTTTGGACATTCCGCAATTCAATGATGCGATGATCGCCCTCTTCACGCCTCGGGAGCAGAGCAGCGGGGCCGCTTCGTAACCGATCGCCAGTCTCTGCAGGGCGCTTCAAGAAGCGGCCGCTGAGGGTACGAAGCTGAGGTGGCAGAGAGTGAACCAACCAAGCCGTCGCTAGCAGGAAAAGTCGCCGCCGAGCTGATCGGCACGTTTTTTCTGACGCTGGTCGCGACGGGCGTCGATGTGCTCTATTTCACGAAAGTCGGACACGTTGATTACGTTTCCCGGTGGCTCGCCCGCGGCTTCATCACGGCGGCGATGATTTACTCGTTTTCCGGCGTCTCGGGCGCGCATATTGACCCCGCGGTATCGCTAGGCTTCGCAGTCCGCCGAGCGATGCCCGTTGCGGCGATGATGTGCTATTGGATCGGCCAATTCGCCGGCGGGTTCGGGGCCGCATTGCTCGCCTTCGCGCTGTGGGGACACGCGGTTGTGCTTGGCGCGAGCCATCCCGGTCCGCAGTTTACGCACGTCGAAGCGGCGATCGCCGAAGCCGTACTCACATTCCTTGTCATGCTCGTCATCTTGCTGACGGCCGAGCAGGCTGCAACGGTGGGAAAGCAGGCCGCGATTGCCGTCGGTTTTACCGTTGCCGCTTGTGGATTCTTTGCCGGTCCGATCAGCGGCGCCTCGATGAATCCGGCGCGATCGATTCCGCCGCAGGTCGTTGGCGGCGCCTACGACCTCATTTGGATTTATGCGGTAGGCCCGTGCGTCGGCGCCCTTCTTGCGGCGCTGGTAATGAGGTATTTCTTCGATCGCCCCGACGAGGGTGAGCGCAAAGCGGCAACGGGCAGCTGATCGCGGAAGAATCCCGAGTGCCAAAAGGCCCCGAGCTTCCAACCGGAATGGTAGCGTTCTTGTTCTCGGATGTCGAGGCGAGCACGCGCCGCTGGGAGCGGTACGGCGAAGCGATGCGTGACGCCATGCGCCGCCACGATGAGATCTTACGACGAGAGATCGAGGCCCGGCGCGGATACATTTTCAAGACGATCGGCGACGCATTCTGTGCGGCCTTCTGGACGGTTGGCGAGTCGGTCGAAGCGGCAGTTGAAATTCAGCGGCAACTCGGACGCATGGATTTCAGCAACGTTGACGGGCTCGCGGTTCGAATGGCGATTCATGCCGGAGAAACCGACGAGCGTGACGGAGATTATTTCGGCAGCGCGGTGAATCGTGCCGCGCGCCTCGTCTGCGCCGGTCACGGCGGGCAAATACTGCTCTCCGGAGACGCGGCGGATCTCGCGCTGGCGAGCCTGCCCAGCGGCATATCGCTGCACCACCTGGGATCGCTTCCGCTGCGCGACCTCGAAGAGCCCGAGCGCGTCTATCAACCGGTCGGAAGCGGGCTGCGCTCCGATTTCAAACCGCTGCGAGCACTGGAGACGCCGCCAAACAATCTCCCGCTTCGAACCACGAGCTTCGTTGGCCGCCACGACGATCTCGCACACATCGAAGCGCTGCTTGACGAATGTTCGCTCGTCACGGTCGTCGGAGCGGGCGGAATCGGCAAGACGCGCCTCGCGCTCGAGGTTGCCGCCGCACGTCTCAACGACGAACGCGACGGCGCATGGTTTGTCGACTTATCTTCAATCGGCGATGCCTCCCTCATCTCGAGTACGATTCTTTCGACTCTGGGCGGCGAGCGCTCACGAGAGGCCGACCCACTCGCCGACCTCCTTGGCTATCTCCAAAAGCGCGAGCTCCTGTTGGTGCTGGATAACAGCGAGCATCTCGTTTCGGAGGTTGCGGCCATCGCAACGCAGATCGCCGGGCGCTGCGCTCACGTCACGGTGCTTGCGACGAGCCGATCGCCGCTCGACATTGCGGGCGAACGAGTCTATCGCCTGTCCTCGCTCGACCCGGCCTCTGCGATGCAGCTTTTCGGAGATCGCGCGCGTGCTGCGAACCCATCCTTTCGAGTTGAATCCAAAGCGAGCATCGTCGAGGAGATCTGCAATCGCTTAGACGGAATCGCTTTGGCGATCGAGCTCGCCGCCGCGCGCGTGCGAACGATGTCGCTGGAGAATCTCGCTTCCCATCTCGAGCTGCGGTTGCTCGCGGGCGGCCGCGATCGCCGGCAGCGGCAGCAGACGATGCGGGCGTTGATCGATTGGAGCTACGACCTGCTATCGGACGACGAACGCCATGCTCTTCGTCGTGCCTCGGTCTTCGCAAGCGGTTTTACGCTTGTCAGCTGGGACCGGCGTGTGCGGTGTCGACGGCGATGAGTGGGGCGTGCTCGAGCTGCTGACCTCCCTCGTCGACAAATCGCTCGTCGTTGCCGAGCTTCATGGGGACGATCAACGATATCGACTGCTCGCGCCGATTCGAGAATACGCATACGACAAGCTCATCGAGGCTGCCGAGGTTTTCGAAACGATGCGGCGGCATGGGGCGGTATTCGACGCCTTCGCGCACGAGGCGTACGACGAATGGGACCGCGGCCCCGCCGTAAATTGGCTTACGCGGTCTGAAGCGGAGCTCGCAAACTTCCGCGTTGCGCTTCGCTGGGCTTTCGACGAGGCGAACGATCGCGACCTCGGAGCTCGGATTGTTGCCGACACGACCGTGATCTTTCTGCGGCTTGGGCTGCTCGATGAGAGCATCGCATATTGTAGGCGAGTGCTGGAAGCGGGGCCGCCCCTCGTACCGGGGCTGGAAGCGCGCGTTCGGTATGGCCTGTCGATGCTCTACAGCAATCTCGGTGCGAACAAAGAGTGCCTCGACGAAGCGCTGGTCGCCGTTGCGCTCTATCGCGAGGCGAACGATTCGCGGGGCCTCGCCCGCGCGCTCTCGCAAATCTCCTCGCGCTACGCTCATCAGTCCCGCTACGACGAAGCGAAGGCAGCGGCAAACGAGGCGTTGCAGCTTGCCCGCGATAGCCGCGATGTGAGGCTTATCGCAGACGTTCTACGGCGTTGCGCGGAGGCGTTCGCCGGCGACGGAGCCGAGCAAGTGCGGGCGGCGTTTAGCGAAAGCGTTTCGCTCTTCCGGACTCTTGGGCGCGATGACGACACCGCGCGCGCGCTGAACTGGTGGGGAAGTTGGGAACTTCAAGTCGGGGAATATCGCGCGGCAGCGGAGCGATTGATGGAGGCGGTACCGCTTGCCGGAAGCGACACGTCGCTGATGTTCCTAACCAACGATATCACCAGCTGTTTTTTGGCAATTGGCGATCGCGATCGGGCCGAGCCGTTTGCTCGTCAGTCGCTCGTGCTCGCGGCGCAAGCCAGGCATGACATTCTGATGTTTCTATCGATAGCATATATGGGGATGCTGGCACACGAGCGTGACGCGCGCAGAGCGGCACGTTTAATCGGCTACGCGCAAGAACGACTACGAGCGGCCGGCTGGAAGCTGGTTGCGCCGGATAATACGTTGGCCGCCGATCTCCACGGCGCGCTCAGAGCAAAGCTAAACGAATCGGAGCTCGACCGATTGCTGGGAGAGGGGGCGGCGTTGAGTCACAATCAAGCCGTCACGGAGGCGCTATCGGCTTAGCAGGGCTTCAGTCCGGTCTCCGGCCGAATCTGTGCGTCGCCGGCACCTTTGTACAGGCATTGGTGCTTGAGCGCATACGTCCCCTTTTCGCCCGAACAGCGATTCACTGCATAATAAGAGCCGGTCAATATGTGAGTCTTCGTATTGTACGAGGCCTTTGTCGAAAAGGAGCAGAGAACGTCTTTGGAAGATGCAACGGTGACTCCATTGAGAGCCGTTCCACTAAGGTTTAAGGCGAGCGAATCCGTAACGCTTCCTGACCCGAAGGCTATCGTTTCCGAACCTCCAAGCGTGCTTTTGTATTGTGCCAGCGATGCGGTGGCTCTTCCCGTGCCGTAAACGTTGTCTTTTACTTTTCCAGCATATTGGCCGCTGAGGTTGCGAGCGGCTGCGTCGTCGCCGATGCGAACCGAGGCGGTCTCTAACGCCGAGCTCGCGCTTGGTACACCGCCACCGCCGCAGGCGGACGCGAGCAACACGAGGGCGATAGCGAAAGCGGTACGTGCGTGTAAGTCTTTCATTCGTACACTCCCTAAAGAAGCACGAGTTTGAAGGAAGGAACATACCTCCCGACGCCCCTAAGAGCCTTTCTCAATCGGAGTAGGGTTGCTACGGAGGGTGCATGAGGAGCAGATTTAGGTATGGGCTGCGATGCGCGGCGCTCGTATTCGTCGCGGTCGTTGGTTATCGGCACGCAGCGTTCGCCGGGACGACCGGCACGATCACGGGAACCATCTTCGACGCAGCAACCAAAGCACCGATCGCCGGTGCGACGGTCAGCGTCGTCAGCCCGTCGCAGGTCGCGCACGTAACGACCGATGCGTCGGGCCGGTTTACCTTCCTCTCGCTCTCGCCAGAGACGTACACGATTTCCGCGCAGCACGCCGGATACGACGACGTTTCGATCGCAGGGATCTCGGTTTTCGCCGATCAGAGCCAAGTGGTTCCCATCGCCTTGCAGAAGAGCCTCAAACAGATCGCGCGGGTAACGTCGCGATCGTCACTCAGCCCAGTGCGACCTGGCACGGGCACCGACGTTTATTCGGTCAATCCGGGCTTGACGACTGCGGCCGCAACGTTGGGCGGCGGCGGCGGCTTGAATAATGCGTATTCGGCGATCGCGTCGATGCCCGGCGCGTACGTACCGCCAAATCAGGTCGGGGTCAATCAAACCGTTTATATTCGCGGCGGCTACTACGACCAGATCGGCTACGAGTACGACGGCGTGCCCATCAACCGCTCGTTCGACAACTATCCTGGAAACTCCGAGACGACGCTCGGCCAGCAAGAGCTGCAAATCTACACCGGAGGCGGCGAGGCCGATGCGAATGCAACCGGCCTTGCCGGCTTCATCAATCAGGTGATCAAGACCGGGACGTATCCTGGGTACGCCACCGGCACCTTGGCGGTCGGCACGCCGACGTTCTACCACGATGCGCGCCTCGAGGCCGGAGGTTCTACCCCCGATCGCATGTTTTCTTACTACGTCGGCATCAGCGGCACGAATCAAGACTTTCGCTACTTCGATCAGTATAACGGTGCCAGCCTGACCGATACGATTCCGTACGGCTACTGGCCGGCGCACATCACGACGTTCTTACCCGCGTTCTGGCCTGGCGTCTATCCCGCGTGTAACAACGACGGAAGTTACCATAATCCTATCAAGCACAAGCTATACAACGATCCCGGCTGCTTCGGATCGTATCCCTCGAACTACGGGCAACCTTCAAACCTCAGCGATCGCGAAGTGGTCAGCAACTTCCACGTCGGGGTTCCTCACCGGTACGATGGGGGCCGCGACGACGTTCAGCTGCTCTATATGTCGTCGGCCAATTTTCAACAGGATTATTCGAGCGTCGACGATGCGGGCGCCCTGGGTCTCGGCCTCGTGAACGCGGGAAACACGAACCAGTGGCCCGATTACTACACCTTTCCCGGTTCGACGCAGTGGCTCGCGCCGGCATCCACGCAGCGCATCGCCTATATGTATCCCGGATCACCGCAAGGCCGCTGCGCAAACGTCCGCCGTGTGCCCAACGCGTGCCCTTTCGTGGACGGTAGCCAGCTGCAAGTGCAAATACCCGACAATTACCGCGATGGGCGCTGGGATACCGCCAGCATCGGCAAGCTGCAATATCAAAAGAATTTCGGTTCAACGGCCTACGTGAGACTCTTCGCGTACACGTTCTATTCGAACACGAACCGAGCCACCGCTAACGGTTGGGGAAACAACACGTCGCTGGGCGTGACGAACTACCAATACGAAGTCGATTCGCATACCGGCGGTCTCGAGCTCCAGTTCGCCGATCAACTCTCGAGCCAGCACCTGCTGGAGGGCATGGTCTCCTACATTACTTCGAACACGCTGCGCTATTACAACCATAACTACGACAACACGAGCACCCAGCAAGTCAGCAACTTCACGGACGGTTCACAGTGCTTCGCGACGCGAAGCAACCCCCAATATAAGCTTGGCACAGCCGCACCTTGCAACGCGCAGATCTCTCAAGGCACGTTCGGCAGCCCGTACGGAGCTTTTGGGGCCCAGAACCCTTGCGGGGATGGCGAGCTGCCATCGAGCGCACCGGCCTGCGTTGCGGGCGCATCGATGCTTCTCACTTATCTCGGAAACAATGCGGACATCAACGCCGTTGTTCCGAAGCTAACCAATGCCTCGATTAGCGATCAATGGCGACCAAGCGACCCCTGGAACATCAACGCAAGCGTCCGTTTCGAAAACGATTTATACGATCTTGCGAATACCGATAATCCGGCGACGAACTTTTGGTTCGCGCGCGGCGCAAAAGGAGTTTTGCGTCAACCCGGTGACGCGCCAGCCGATCTTCGTTCCGCAGCCGCCGCAGAGCATTTATTTCTACCAGCCGTACGTGACGTTTAACTGTCCGATCGATCGATCGACCGGAACGCCCGTGCAGACCGTTCATCCCAACGGCACCGACGGCATCCTGCTCACCAATGTTTATCCGCCAACTTACTCGCAGTCGTATGTCGAGCCGCGCCTGTCGGCTACCTACACCGTCAACGCCGATACGGTGCTACGGGCGTCGGCGGGCCGGTACGCGCAACAGCCGCAAAACTACGAGATTCAATATAATACGTTGCAGCCGAATCTCGCGTCCACCCTGCTCGGATTCATTCCCTTTGGATACAGCTCGCCGCTGCATGAGGCGCAAGCGCAGTTTTCGGACAACTACGACCTTTCGTACGAGCATCACTTCAAAGGGACCGACGTTGCGATGAAGGTGACGCCGTACTATCGGTGGGCGACCGATCAGCTCTACGAATCGGTTAATCTTCCTAGCTTGGGTGTTTCCCCGTCGTTCAATGCGGGCACCGAGCGCGTCGACGGTATCGAGCTGTTGATCACGAAGGGCGACTTCAGCAAGAACGGCTTCTCCGGGACGTTTTCATATACGTACACGAACGCGGCCGAGAAATGGAACAACTATCCGAATAGCACGATCGGGCCGGTCGATCAGTACAATCAGGATATCGAGGAGTTCAACGCACTGACGAAAGCCGGCGGGGGCGCCCCGTGCTACCGAAACACCGGCGACGGCACGCCCGCGCCGCATTGCGGACTGAGCTCGATACGTAATCCGTACTATACGGTGTCGCCGCAGCCGACGCTCGACCCGCACGGCTGGTACGCACCCGGTCTCGACTTTCCATACGTCGCGCCGAACACGTTTGCGGTCGTGCTCAATTATCGTCGCGGAAAATTCGCGTTCACCCCGGCCATGTCTCTTTACGAGGGCACGACGTACGGAACCCCGGCCGACGTCATAGGCATCGATCCGCGAGCGTGCTACGCTAATCAAAGAGCCAGCGGCCTTACTACGAGCGTGCCGCTTAATGCGGATTACACCTCATGCTACAACGCATTGACGAGCGACGGCACGAACCCCGGTGATCTCTACATACCAAACCCGCAGACCGGGACGTTCGACACTTTCGGCGAGTTCCGACAGCCGTGGCAGTTCAACCTTGGCCTCCAGATGTCGTACGATTTCACTCCACGAGTTTCTGGGCGCGTCATCGTCACCAATCTCGTCAATCAGTGCTTCGGGGGTTCGAGCGAGCCGTGGTCGAAAGCGTATCCGCCCAACAGCGCGATCTGCGGGTACACCTCCAACACCTTCTACAACGGCAGCAATTTCTTCAATGGATCCAGTCCCTACGACGTCGCTGCCAACGGGGTTCGCGAGAACCCATACTTCGCGCAGTCGTTCGCGCCCGCGTACGGCGATGCGAATTCGTTTAATTATCCGCTCGCGCTCAACTTCTATTTTTCTCTGCAGGTCAAGCTTTAGAGGGCGACGATGCACGGGCCGGGTGCCGCCTCGAACTCGTAGAGCCGGCCTCTATAGTCAGCGGTTCCGGTTATCGTGCCGTCCGGCGTCATCGTGCCTTGCAGTGAGAGCGCGCCGCCGATAACAACGCAACGTGTCCGTCGTCGCCGCTGACGGTGCCGGAGACCGGCACGATGCGGTTATCGAGATAATCGGGCGCGACGGATGTGCCCGTATACGTTCCAGTAATGCTGCCGTCGTGCACGACCAGCTGCATGGTTCCGCTGTGCGGGATTCCGGAGACTCCGAAGACGGGGGCGAAAGCGGCAACGTAGGAAGTGGGCAGTTCCCCGCCGTCATTCGTAACCGCCAGTGCTGGAGCGGCAGACCCTCCCAGCAAAAACAGGGCCGTCGCGAGAACAGTAGCGTGTGATTTCGTAAGCTTCATGTTGGTAGTATGCAGGCCGGCGCTCTGCGATTGCTGAGTTTTCTGTGAGCACCGGATTAAAGGAGGATGCGATGGAACCGATGAGTTGTACGACCGCCCGGGCTGCCGCAGGGGATCTCGCTGCGTTAGCTCCGCTCTTTGACGCGTATCGCACGTTCTTCGCCGGGCGCGGAGATCTCGTGCAATCAAACCAGTTCATCGCGGAGCGCTTGCGGTTGGGTGATTCGGTGATTTTCCTTGCGCTGCTCGATGCTCGGGCCGAAGGGTTCATCCAACTCTATCCGTTGTGGTCCTCATGGTATTGCAAGCGAATTTGGTTCTTAAGCGATCTCTACGTGCGCGAGTCGAGCCGGCGACTCGGTTTGGGCAGACGACTCGTCGAGCGAGCGACTGCTTACGCGAACGAAACTCGTGCGGCGAGCGTGATGGTCGAGTTACCGCATAGCGAGCCGCGCCTGAAGGATTTCTATGAAAAATTAGGGTTTAAAAAGGACGAGGTTTTCGACCTTGCCCGTAACTCATTGTCGGCCGGCGCAGTGCACTGATCGCCGCGAGCGGCTGCTTCGCTAGGATACTCTGTACGGCTAAAGAAATCGCTCTTGCGCAACTTCTCGTTCAAAAAGGAGCTAAGACACATGCGCACTTCCTTCGCATTCGGTCTCGCGCTGGTGCTTGCGGCGTCTCTGATGAGTGCCGGCACGGTTCGCGCCCAGGATACTACTTTGACTGGCAAGATGGCCGCATTCAGCTACCTGCTCGGAGGCCCTTGGAATTGCTCGACCAACGTCCCCGCCATGGGCAGTCGACCGGCTCACACCGATCAAGGCACGGCGACCTTTGACGTGGTGCCGGGTAATGCGATGCACAACCACGTGTCGACGCCGACATATTCGGGAGATTTTTATTTCGGGTTTAGCGATCGAATGAACTCTTACTGGCAGACTGACGCCGACAACATGGGCGGACACGCTTTTCTGACATCAACCGACGGCGTAAGCTACAGCGGAACGGCGTCGATGGGACCGATGTCCATGCAGGATACCGTTAGCTACGCCAAAGTGGCCCCAAACAAAATAACCGTCCACGAGGTGATATCCGGCGCGGCTCCTCAAGCTGTTTTCGATACGGTCTGCACGCGGTAGCGTCGTGGAGCCGCTCGAGCCGAGGAATTCGAATGCGCGCCGGTCCTTCGTTCTCGTGGTTGCCGCTTCATGTGCGTTTTTTGTGCATGCGCGCTCGGCGGATGCCAGCGACGTCTTGACCGGCAAGATGGCTCGATTTATCCATCTGCTCGGCGCGTCGTGGAGTTGCTCGACCAGCGTTCCGGCGATGAATGCCCAACCCGCGCACACCGATCAAAGTACGGCAACGTTCGAGATCGTACCCGGTAACGTGCTTCACAATCACCTTGGGAGCGACGATTATTCCGGCGACTTCTACATCGGGTACAACGAGCGAACGAACGAATATTGGCAGACGGGCGCCGACAGCCTCGGAATGCGTGCCTTTCTTAGTTCTGCCGACGCGGTAACCTACAACGGTACTTCCTCAATGGGGCCGATAACCGTGCAGGACAGAATCACGTATGCGAGGGTCGGGCAGAACAAGGTCAGCGCACACGAGGTTCTCTCCGGACCGCGCTCGCAAACGGTTTTCGATACGGTCTGCACGCGTTAGCCTAATGGAGCCGCTCGACCGTCGTTCTTTTATCGTAACCACCGGCGCTGCTACCGCGGCGCTTGCCGCCGGAACGACCAAACCTGGTGCGGCGCAGGCCAACGGTCCGGTCTTTCTGTCAACGTGGGAATGGGGCATCGAAGCGAACGCGCGCGCCGCGGAAGTTCTCGGCGCCGGCGGTTCGTTGCTCGACGCCGTCGAAAAGGGCATTAACGTCGCGGAGGACGATCCAAATGTCGACAGCGTCGGTTATGGCGGCTTACCGAACGCGCAAGGCGAAGTCGAGCTCGACGCCGGCATCATGGATGGAACCGCGCATCGCGCCGGAGCGGTCTGCAACCTGCATAAGATCAAAAATCCAATCTCCGTCGCGCGGCTGGTGATGGAGAAGACGCGCCATACAGCGATGGCCGGGGATGGGGCGCTGCAGTTCGCAATCGCAATGGGTTTCGAGCCGATGCAGCTTCTGACGCCGAAAAGCCTCGAAGCGTGGCTGAAGTGGAAGAACGCGCCAAACCACGAGACCTTTTGGATCGATCGCAACCATCACGATACCATCGGAATGGTGGGAATCGATGGGAACGGACACGTCGTCGCCGGATGCTCCACGAGCGGCTTGGCCTGGAAGATTCCCGGCCGGGTGGGCGACTCGCCGCTGGTCGGCTGCGGTTACTACGCGGACGATGCCGCCGGCGCCGCTTCAGCAACCGGCAACGGAGACGTGATGGCGAACTACTGTACCTCAACGTTCATCGTCCAGCGCATGGCACAAGGCGTTCATCCGCAAGAGGCCTGCGACGATCTTCTACGCTTCATGGCCAAGAGCGCGCCGAACCTCCGCGAAGATCTGTACTGTGTCATCGCGATCAATCCAGCCGGCGAGATTGGCGCGGCATCGATGAACTCAAAACAATCCCTCAAGTACGCGCTTTGGCGAAACGGAAGCGGCGCGCTCCACGACGCGCCGTCCTTTTTGGGATAGGCGCAAGCTTGGCGTCGCGGCAGGCTTCCTTCGCGCCGACTCGAAGCGCAATTGCAGTGGCGAGATCTTTGGGCGTTGCGTTCGTTGTTTTGGCGCTTGCCGCTTGCTCTGCTGCCAGAAACGGCGTGGTTCCATCGGGAACGGCATCCGCCGATCGCGTCAATTATCTCGACGACCAAATCGTGCCACTCACCGCGGGCAATGTTTACGTCGCAAACTGGTACGACAGCACGGTCTCGATTTATTCGGCGGCCGGCGTGTCGAAAGTCCGCACCATAACCACCGGCATATCTTATCCTAATGCGTTGGCGTTTGCAAAGACGGGGAGTCTTTACGTCGGCAATTACGGCAGCCCGAGCGGCAGTCTTACCAGTACCGTTTCGGTGTACGGCCCGGGGGGCGGCCAACCGACCCGCACGATTTCGCAAGGCATAAGCGGTCCGTACGCGATCGCATTCGATTCGTCGGGGAAACTCTACGTGGCCAACTATGGCGCCAGCACGATCACGGTCTATCCGCGGGGGTCGAACACGGTGCTTCAGACGATCTCCTCGGACATACGAGCGCCCGAAGCGCTCGCCTTTAACAGTGACGGCAATCTTTACGTCGCTAACTGGTCAAGTAGCACCATTACGGTCTACGCGCCGGGAAAGACGTCCACGCTCGGTAAAATATCCGTCGGCGTCTCGTACCCCGATGCGTTAGCGTTTGACTCGGCTCGGAATCTTTACGTAGCAAACCACGCCGCGAACTCGGTCACGGTTTACGCTCCGGGGCATAAGCAAACGCCGCGCACGATCAGGAAAGGCGTTCGCGAGCCGCTGAGCCTGATCTCGACCCCCAGCAAACAACTCTACGTATTGAATTACTCGAACAATACCGTCTCGGTATATTCGGAAGATACCCTCGCGCTCGAGCAAGTAATCTCGGCGGGCATCGCATGTCCGACGACGATGGCACGAAGCAAAAGCGGCTTGCTCTACGTTGCCAACGCCTGTCCAAGCTCGATTTCCGTTTATTCGTCTTCAGGAAAGCAGCTGCGCTCGATCCGCAAAGGGTTAGACGGGCCCGTCGCCATCGGAGTCGCGCCCTAGACGTCATGAAGGGGCGGGCGGTTCTCGCTGTACTCTTTGGACTTGCGGGCTGCGGTCAAAGCGCATCGGTCGGGACAGTGCCATCAACGACGAGTGCTGCGGCCGTGCCGCTCTCCGCCAAGATCAAGCACGTCGTCATCATCTTCCAAGAGAACCGCTCGACCGACGATCTCTTCAACGGACTTCCCGGGGCCGACACAGTGCGCTCGGGTCTGAACTCGAAGGGCCATCGAGTTCCGCTGAAGCCGATAAGCCTAACCGCACCATACGATCTCGACCACGGCCATTCTGGTTTTATAACCGAGTACGCAAGCGGTAAGTTGAATGGCTTTAATAAGGAATCTTCGACGTGCGTCGGCGCGACGGTCTGTATTGCGCAAAAGGTTCGCGCGTACGGATATGTGCCGCACCATGAAATCAAACCGTATCTCGCCATGGCGTCGCAGTATGCCTTCGGCGATCACATGTTCCAGACCAATCAGGGGCCAAGCTTTCCGGCGCATCAATATATCGTCAGCGGTACGTCGAGCGTGGCAAACGGATCTCGTCTGCGAGCGGCAGAGAATCCGAACATCGGCGGGGCCGGAGGCTGCGACTCGCCCTCCGGGGCACTCGTTCTGCTCATCGATCCGTCCGGACTCGAGAACCAGAGAGTCTATCCCTGTTTCGACCGGATCTCGCTCATGGATTTACTCAAACGCAAGGCGCTGACGTGGCGGTACTATCAGGCGGTATCCGGGTCGGGAATCTGGAACGGCCCCGACGCGATCTTGCATATTCGAACGAGTCGGGGATATGCCGGCCACGTTGCCGTGCCGCCGTCGCAGATTCTTACCGATATTGCCAATCGGCAGCTGGCCGACGTCGTGTGGGTAACGCCGACGGCGCTGGCCTCGGACCACGCTGAAGCGACAAACGGATCGGGACCCTCCTGGGTCGCGTCGGTCGTGAACGCTATCGGCGAGAGCAAGTACTGGGACACGACGGCGATCTTCGTCACCTGGGACGATTGGGGCGGATGGTACGATCACGTACCGCCGAAGATTTATAATTCATACGAGCTAGGCTTTCGGGTGCCGCTGATCGTCGTGTCTCCGTATGCGAAGAAGCACTACGTTTCGCACGTGCAGCACGAATTCGGCAGCATCTTAAAGTTTACCGAAAAGATCTTCGGCTTGCCCTCGCTCCACACGACCGACGCCCGCTCCGACGATCTCTTCGACTGTTTCGACTTTTCTAAGCCGCCGTCGAAGTTCAAACGTATTCCGGCAGAGTACCCGCCAAGCTACTTCTTAAAGCAGCCCTCCACGGAGCCCGACGATTAAGAGCGATCGCGCTGCGAAGGCGTCGTTCGCACTGGTCTGCAGCGCTCTCCTCGCTGGCTGTTCGCACGCCGGCGGTGCTTCGTCACTTCCGTCCGAAGCCTCGAATATCGTTACCAGCGCCGGTTATAAGACGATCTACAGCTTTGGTCAGGGCGGCAAGTTTGACGACGGCCGCGGGCCGATTGCAAACGTCATCGCGGTCGGCGGAAAGCTCTACGGTACGACGCAGTTAGGTGGTACCACCAACGCAAAATGCAACCTAGGATGTGGCATCGTTTTCTCGGTGACGACCTCGGGAATCGAACGCGTGATTTACCGCTTTGTCGGCGGCAAGGATGGCGCGCAGCCCACGGGTGGCTTAGTCAAGTTCGACGGCGCGTTTTTCGGAACGACGAGTGGCGGGGGTACGGACCATGCGTGCTCGGGGGGCTGCGGCACCGTCTTCAAGGTGAGCGGCGATGGAAAATCAGCGCAGGTTCTCTACCGGTTCAAGGGCGCGCCAGACGGCGCCAACCCGGTTGCGAGCTTGATATCGTTCAAGGGTGCGCTCTACGGCACGACACAACATGGCGGAAAGACGACGCAGCTTTGCTCGGCTGGATGCGGCACCGTCTTCAAAGTAAGCGCGAGCGGCGCGGAAAGCGTGATCTACCGCTTTAAGGGCGTCAGCGACGGAATCGAGCCGGTTGCGCGTCTCGTCTCGCTTAACGGCAAGCTTTACGGTACGACGCAGTACGGCGGCATGAAGACCGCGTTTTGTGCGAAGGGATGCGGCACGCTTTTTCGGCTGAGCGCTGGCGGCGTAAAAAAAATCATTCACAATTTCAAGTATGGTTCGGCGCACGCGGACGGCGCCTATCCCGCCGCAGCACCCACGGTGATGGCCGACGAACTCTACGGCACGACCTTCGGCGGGGGACGCTTGGGCGAGGGAACGGTCTTTAAAGCGAACCCAATCTCCGGAGCCGAGAGGGTGATTCACTCCTTTAGCTGCTGTACGACAGACACCGACGGTGACAATCCGGCCGCTCGTCTGGTGCGCGCCACGGGCGCGCTCTATGGCACGACCCGCGAAGGTGGCACCAACGATGGCGGCACCGTTTTTAGGATTACTGCGGCGGGAAGCGAGCGCATGCTGCACGATTTCACCGGTAGACCTGACGGGGCGGACCCACAAGCGAACGTGACCGTCGTGGGCGACGAGCTCTTCGGTACGACGGCAGCAGGGGGCTCGGCCTCGGGCGGGACCGTGTTCGAGGTGAAGCCCTAACGCTTTGGGTCGAGCAAGGAAAGGCAATCGGCCGCCGCCGAAGGCCCGAATACCTTGCTATAATCTTCTCGAAAGGTAGTGAACATGAAACACCCGGCTCTATTGACGCTGAGCGGCGTCGCCTTTGTCTTGGCGTTGGTGGCCGCGCCGGTCGCTTCGACGGCCCAACCGGCTCCGGCGGCGACCATGGTTCCAATGGTGAAGCCCGACTTCTCGTCGATGATGTTTCTGACCGGAACTTGGAACTGCACGCAGATGCTGCGTGGGAAAACGAGGCCTGATACCAGCACGACGACGATCGGCATGGATGGGATGTGGATGGTTACACAAGATGCTGCGCCGCCGTTCGATCAATATCGTACCGTTACGATCAACGGTACGAACTATACGACGTACGATCCAACGATCAAACAATGGGTATCGGTTGGCGTCGATACTGGTGGCGGCTATGGGATCTCGGAGACGTCCGGTTGGGTAGGCAATACCATGACGTCGATGGGCAAGGGTCTCGACGGCTCTACTTTCAATGACGTTCTAACGAAAGTCAGCGATACCAAGACGGTCGATGCCAACACCGTTACCGACCCGCAAGGCAAGGTAACGAAAACTACGATCACCTGCATCAAGGCTAGCTAAAGCAGCTATCGCTTAGTGGGAGCCGGAGCGCAACGACACGCGAAGCCTCGAGAGCCGGCTCCCACATAATGGACGTGCCGCTCACAGATGGTGTGTTAGCTTGCGATCCGGGCGTGCGATTGCCTCGTAGATTGCGCCGGCGACCACGATGATTGCCATGACCAAGAGTGTCACCCAGCCGTAGTTAAAGATCGCCCTGCCGCTGGACAGAGAGCTCGGCCAGACGATGTTGAGCAGCATGAGCAGCAGATAGAGAGCCGCGCCAATGGTGATTGGGATCCCCCACTTGCCCAGTTTGAAGCTTCCGCTGGGTCTCCAGCCTCGGCTTCGGGCAACGAGCGCGCCGAACACGGTCAGGAAAAAGGCGAGGTAGATGCCGGACGTGGCGAATGAGACGAGCGCGAAGAGTGCGTTGACGTGCGCCGGGTAATCGAACCACAAGAGGCGCACCGGTTGGGCGGGATTAATCAGCACGAGCAAGAGGAAGAGAAATGGAACGACGGTTCCAACGATAATCGCGTTGGCCGGCGTGTGATGTCGAGGTGAAACGGCTCGAATCTTATGGCTGAGGGGTAGCGCGCCGTCGCGTGCGAGAGCGAAGGCAACTCGGGCACCGGCACCCTGAACCGCGGTACCACAACTGAAGAACGCCACGATCACCATGACGAGAAAGAAGTCTGCAAGCCAGCTCGGCAGCGCGCTAAGAACGCTGCTGACGCCGCCGCTAACGACCGCGCCGATACCGGCTTTTGGAGTAGCGAGCAGAAGGCCCAGCACCAAGATGAACGACGCGATGCCGCCATAGAGCAACGCGTTGCGCATTGCCTTGGGAACCTGGCGCTGGGCGTCGATCGTCTCTTCAGAGACGTCCCCCGCCGACTCGAATCCGTAGAAAATGTAGACGTTGGCGAGAACGGCGACGAGGGCGGCGCCCGTCCACCAATTGCCTCCAAAGTTCACGCCCAGCGGGTTGCTCTTGACGTACTCGACGTTAGCAGTCGAGAAGACGAAGCCGAATCCTTGGTGGAATCCGTACGCTGCCAGCGCGATGAACACACCGAACGTGCCAATACTCTCCACGTAGACTCCAAAGCGTGCCACTCGTCCCATGATCTTCGCGCCGATCCAGTTCAGAATCGCGGTGCAAACGATGATGCTGCCCGCAATGACGAAGATGGTCAGATGATTGGCCGGATCCAAATGCGTCCCAAGCAGAGAATTTGAGAGCGATGTGACGTAGCCGACTGCGCCTGAGTCGACCGAAGCCACGGTCGCAAGAAGCGCGAAACCGTAGATCCAGCCGATGAACCATCCATAACGCGCTCCAACGTTGTACTTTCCATACTGATAAAGCGCGCCCGAGAGGGGATACTCGCTGGCAAGCTCGCCGAAAACCAAAGCAACGAGCATCATGAGCCCCACAACGATTGGAATAGTCCAGATGTAGCGCGGGCCGCCGGTCCCGATGCCCAAGGTGTAGAGTGAATAGATTCCGACCATCGGGCTGAGACAGCTGAAGGCGACTGAAAAATTGTCGAAGAGCGAAAGCACTCTGGACAGTTCTTGACGGTACCCGAGCGCGGCGACGCGATCGCTTTCCCTCGTGCTAACGGGGTCCGTCATGCTCCCACCTTTGGCGTTGGGTCGGTGCTGCCTCCAAAGACTGCGGTGGAAGGAGGAGCCTGGACCGAAGGTAACTACCAGCCTTCCTCACTTTAACGGAAGGTTGGACTGCAATGCGCACGATGCTCAAGGTTCAAATGCCCGTAGACGCCGCGAATGCGGCAATCAAGGATGGCCGTTTCGGTAAAGTTATGTCATCGACGCTCGAACGACTGAAACCGGAGGCCGCGTATTTCACGGCGGTGAACGGCGAAAGTGGTGGCTTTATCGTCTTTGATCTGAATCATCCCAGCGACATCCCATCTATTTGCGAGCCGCTCTTCTCCGAGCTAGGCGCGAAGGTCGAATTGAGTCCCGTCATGACGCCCGACGACGTGCAGGCCGGGCTGGCGAAGGCTTTTTCCTAACGCACGTGTCTACCTTGGAGAAAACTACGCCGGAAGAGCCGGTGCCTTGGGAACCCCATCCCGGCTCTCCGTATCCGGCTCCTGGTGAACCGAGCGACGATGACGACGAAGAAAGCCCGCCACGATCAGCCGTTACTTCAGCTGAGTCAAAACGTAATAGGCGACATCGTGAAGGTCGCGCCCCGACAGTCTCCAGCGGGGCATGAGCGGATTGAGCGGCTGACCGTCGTTGTCGATGCCGGTCGAGATGGCGCGCTCCACTAGGCGAATCGTATATGGGTGCTTTTGATCGGTTACGAGTGCTTTGTGGCGCAGGTCGGCGCTGACCGCCCCGCCGGGAAGATGCAGACCGCCTGACCCGTCGGCCCGGTGGCATGCCGCGCAGCGTGGATAGAGCGGCGGTCGTTGCGCTACGATTTGCGTGCCGTTGGAATCGCGGCCGGTTTGAAAGATCGATTGGCCATTGCTAACCGAGTGTTGCGACGAGTTTACGTGAGTTGTGCCCGAGCACCCAAATGCGCCAATCGCGACTCCGAAGAGCAAAACTGGAAGGCCCGCGAAACGATTCACTGCGTTCCTCGCTGGCTACCACCGTCGCCGGCAATTAAAGATTCGTCGAACCGCTGCAATAAATCCGCCGGGTCGTCGTAGATCGCGTCGGCTCGGGCGAGCGCCGCACCGTTCCACCCGCCCGATCGCACTGCGATAATGCGAACCCCCGCGCGATGAGCTGCTTCGACGTCGTAAGGGGTGTCGCCGAGATAGATTGCATCGTCTGAGGCCACTTGCGCCTTGCGCAGTGCACATTCTATGATGTCGGGGTCAGGTTTGGAGTTATCGGCGTCATCCGAAGTTGTAGCCAAGTCTATTTCACTCGTGAGCTGGGCCGCATCGAGGATCGCGTCAAGTTCCATCTTTTTGGCGGAAGTGGCAGCGACTCGCAGTATCGACGCTTGGCCGACCCTGCGCAGGAAATCGCGGGCCCCTTTTGTTGGCTTCAATTCCCTTACGTACTCGCTTAGGAAAAGCTGCTGACGCAACCGCAAGATGGAGATGCCCGGTTCGGTACGTTCGGTAAGATTGGGGCTAACCTGTGGGAGGATCTTATCGCCTCCCATGCCTATCCATTTCACCACGGTGGCCGGCTGCACGGCGAACCCAAAAGCTCGAAGTGCGCGCACCCACGCGTCTGCATGAGCCTCGTTGCTCTGAACCAGAGTTCCGTCAACGTCTAGGAGCAGCGCTTTGACCATCGGCGCTGTTTTCAACGGCAAAAGAACGCTTCCTTACCTGAGTGTGACGGGCTTCTCGGGCGGGTATAAGCTCCCGACCGCACTGCTTTTTGGAGGGCTTTAATGAAACTCGGACGTTCGCTCCTCGTTCCCGTCGTCGCGTTGGGTTTTTCGGCGCAAGCTGTCGCGGCGACGAACACCATGAACCACATGAATAACGCGATGTCGGCGCACGCGATGACCATCAACCTCGGCGCCCAAAATGGCTCGAAACAAGACGGCCAAGCCTTTTTGAACGACACCTCGGCCGGCCTGAAAGTAAAGTTGCAGCTCAAGAACGAGCCCGCTGGAGCTTCGGAACCAGCGCACATTCACGAGGGTACGTGCGCGAAGTTGAATCCAGCCCCTTGGAAAGGCCTGTCGAACGTCATCAACGGCGTTTCCGTCACGACCATCAAGGGTGTCACGATCGCGCAGCTCAAGAGCGGCAAATATGCGATTAACGTACACCAAAGCGCAGCCAACCTAACGCACTACGTCTCCTGCGGCGACATTTAAAGAGTAGCGACACCCAGAATGGGTTAATCGCCGGGCGCCCCCATCAGCTCCGGCTGGCCGGGATGAAGAAAGAACGATTGGGCGGAAGGGGTCCGAAGCAGGCTCGTTCCGCCTTTTCGTTTGCCCGGAAGAGGGATTAACGCACGACGCAGTTTTGGAAAGAAGGATTCATGATGAATGAGATATCCTTATTTCGCCTCTACCTTCTGCGGATAGCCTATCTGCTGCTCGTGGTGGGCCTTGGGTCCGAAATATGGCCGGGAATTCTCGATCATACAAAGACTTGGGAGCTGATGCACGGGGTCGTCGTGTGCATGTTGGGAGCGCTGTCTCTCTTAGCGCTCCTTGGGCTGCGATATCCGCTGCAGATGCTGCCTTTACTTTTTTTCGAACTCACCTGGAAGGCAATCTGGCTACTAAGGGTCGCGCTGCCGCTGTGGTCTGCGCGCCGAATGGACGCGGATACGACGGACACGGCTACCCAATGCCTCGTGGCCGCAGTATTCTTGGTCCTCATTCCATGGGATTACGTTTTTGCAAACTATGTGAAGAAGCCCGGAAGCCCATGGGGGCGGCGCGCTGGGCCGTCGGTATCGGTCTAAGAGAAGCAACCGAAGCAGATTTTTAGCAATGTCCAAAAAGAAGAAGAAGCCGCAAATCGTTCCCCGCCGAGGCCCCGCAACGAATCTTCGCAAGGCTGGAGCCCATGAGGATAAAAAACGGAAAGCCCTTAAGACGACCGATGAGAACGAGGACGCCCTTGTCGTTCTGGGATCCTGGGCCTTTGACGAGGATTGAATTCGAAACTTTAACTCCGCCTGTCCGGTGACGCGAAGGGAAAGCTCTACAGCGCACCTGACCTCATACGGATGATTGGCCGCGAGGGCGTCACTGCGGCTGCGCCTCCAAGCGGAACCGTGACGTTCCTATTCAGCGATATCGAAGGAAGTACGAGCCGCTGGGATCGAGACCGCGACGCGATGCAGGAGGCCCTGCGCCTGCACGACCACCTCATGCGCGCAGCGATGGCCGCGCACGCCGGACATGTGTTCAAGACAATTGGCGATGCTTTCTGCGCGGCGTTTTCGACGCCTGAATCCGCGGCAGCGGCCGCCATCAGTGCCCAGCTCGCGCTGGGCCAGTCGGACTTTTCCGCCGTTGACGGGCTGCGCGTCCGCATGGCGATCAACACCGGGACGGCCGATGAACGCGACGGCGACTACTTTGGACCGGTGCTGAACCGAGTGGCACGGCTTCTGACGCTCGGCCACGGTGGGCAAGTCCTGCTCTCAGGCATTGCTGCCGATCTCGTCCGCGAGAACCCGCCTCCACAAGCGACGATGGTCGCCCTGGGTGAGCACGTGCTCAAAGATCTCGAACGCCACGAGCAGGTGTATCAGCTTGTCGCGCCCGGCCTGCCGCATGATTTTCGTGCTCTGCGCGGACAAAAAGTCAAAGGTCCCTGGGTGGTTCCCGATGCGATGCGCACCCCCTATTTTACGGGGCGCGAGAATCTGCTTGCGCGGTTACGTCAGCAGTTGGTGGAGCGGCACCGCGCCGTGCTCAGCGGACTCGGCGGAATCGGCAAGACTCAAACTGCGATCGAATACGCGATGCGGCATCGCCCTGACTACCGTGATGGAGTTTTTTGGATAAACGCCGAGACGGTAAGCGGGCTGACCACCGGTTTTGTCGAGATTGCCAAAACGGTCGGTCTGACTGCGGCGGATTCGAACGACCAAGAGCAAGTCGTGCAGGCCGCGCTGGAATGGCTCAGTGTAAACGATCACTGGTTGTTGATCCTAGATAACGCCGACGACCGTCGGGCAGTCTGCCGGTTCGTGCCGCAGAGTGGAACCGGCGACGTACTGATCACCTCGCGCGAGTCGGTGTTTGCCGAGTTAGGCATTCCACGCGCCCTGGAGGTCGGCGACATGAACGATGCTGAGGCGGTGCGCTTGTTGCTGTCAAGGACGGGCCGCGACGACGTTGCGCCTGCCGAGCGCGATGCCGCCAGTGAGCTGACCGCCGACCTGGGAAACCTGCCGCTCGCGCTGGAACAAGCTGCGGCCTACATCGCCGAGACCGGAGCGAGCTTCTCCGATTACCTAGGCGCGTTTCGTAAACGCCGCACGGCGTTGTTGGAGCGGGCTCGCGAGCTCGTCTCGCACGACACCGTCGCGGCAACTTGGGCGGCGAATTTCGAAGACGTGGAAAGCGCGTCGCCGGCCGCGGCCGAAGTCTTGCACATCAGTGCATTCTTAGCGCCCGATGCAATTGCGTTTGAAATCTTCACCGAAGGAGCGCAGGCCCTAGGTGAACCGATCGCGCAGGCACTCTCTGACCCCGACGATTTGGCGATGACCGAGCTCTTGCGACCTCTGACGCGCTATTCGCTGATTCGATCCGATGCAACATCACGCACGTACGCCGTGCACCGGCTGGTGCAGCAGATCTTGCGAGCAGCGATTTCTCAAGCTCAAGGCAGAAAGTACGTCACACGAGCAGTGGCGGCTCTCGAGGCGTCATTTCCCGAACCCGAATATGCAAAGTACCCGCTTTGCAATCGGCTCGTTCCACACGTCGTTGCCTTGGCAGAATGGGCTGGTTGCTACGACGCGCAACCTGAAATGGCCGGCCGTGTCTTCAGCCGAGCGACCCGCTACCTCTGGGAACGAGCTCGTTATGCCGAGGCACAGGCACTGAGCGAACGCGCGCTGGCGATTGCGGAACGTGCCTTTGGGCCCAACCATCCGGATGTGTCACGTTGCCTCAACGACCTCGCCGTCGTGCACTGGTATCAAGGCCGCTTCAGCGAGGCCCAGGCTCGCAATGAGCGCGCGCTGGCAATTCGGGAGAGCGCGCTGGGGCCCGGACATCTCGACGTGGCGAGCAGCCTCAATACGTTAGCGATCATTCATTCGAATCAAGGCAACTACGCCGAGGCCAAACGGCTCATCGAGCGCGCGCTGGCGATTCGTGAACGCGCGCTTGGGCCAGACCATCCGCTTGTTGCGCACAGTCTGGGCAATCTAGCAAACATCCTCAAGGAATACGGCCTACATGAGGAGGCCTTACCGCTCTGCGAGCGTGTCGTGGCGATTCGTGAACGGGCACTCGGACCCGATCATCCCGATGTAGCCGGCAGTCTCTCCAATCTTGCTAACGTCTACAATGATCGAGGCTGCTACGCTGAGGCTCAAGCGCTCTATGAGCGGGCGCTTTCGATTGTGGAACGAGCGCTCGGGCCCGATCACCCCGATGTTGGGTTTAGTCTGAACAATCTCGGAAACATTTACGTCGCTCTGGGACGATACGTTGAGGCCGAGCCGTTCTTCGAGCGGGCTCGAGCGGTTCGCGAGCGCGCGCTTGGCTCCGCTCACCCCTCGTTGGCAGAGAGCCTCACGGGGCTTGGGAATGCCTACGTTCACCAGAACCGTTACGCCGAAGCCGAGCCCCTCTTTGAGCGCGCTTTGTCTCTTCGCGAACGCGCGCTTGGCAGTGAGCACGCACACGTGGCCACGACGCTCGTCGGGTTGGCATCGCTTCGCAAGGCGCAACGCCGCTTCGCGGAGGCGTTGAGCCTTTACGAACGTGCACTCGCTATCAAAGCGCGAATTCTTGCCTCCGACAATCCCGAGCTGACCGAAATCAGAGCCGACGTCGATGCACTTCGCGCAATCACTCTGTCGCAAAATCCTAAGTCTCATTCGGATCCTTGAGGCCCCCGCTTGGCCCTGTGAAGGGACGCTGGCAGATTCTCATAACAATAGCGAATCTAGTGCGCGAGGCGAGTTCGCCGCGCTCGCGCGAGCCTGGTAGATAAGGCTGGTGTAACGATGTGCTTCTTCCATGCGCCGTCATCCAACTCGATGACGCGCGCCGACCTCTTGCGGAGTCTCGCAGCATTGACGACGCTGCCGATCATGCCTTCAATCGGGGGCGTCCCGAGCGCGCAAAATCTCAACGCCGGCCGCGATCTCACGGCGATCGTCGGAGCGACGGTCTTGGTCGGCAGCGATCTAACGCCATTGTCCGACGCCGTAGTTCTGCTTGATGGGCAGCGGATCGAAGCCGTGGGGCCGGTCCACAGCGTGAAGGTGCCGGAGTCGGCCTTTCGGATCGCCGCGATGGGGCGCTCTGTGATTCCCGGGCTCATCGACAGCCACGTGCATTTCTTTCAATCCGGGGGCCTCTACACGCGGCCCGACATCATCGACCTCCGCGCAGTGCGTCCCTACGCCGATGAGATCGCGTGGGTTCGCGCCAATCTGCATGACACGTTCGCCCGTTATCTGCGGGCGGGCATTACGTCGGTCGTGGACGTCGGCGGCCCTTTTTGGAACTACGACGTCCGGGCCGAAGCGGGACAAACCGCCTTGGCGCCGCGCGTCATGGCCGCGGGGCCACTGATCTCGAGCGTCGAGCGAAGCGTCCTGGACCTAAATAACGACCCGCCAATCGTAAAGATCGACACCGTCGAGGCAGCTCGCGCACTGATCGATCGCGAGCTCGCGGCGCGCACCGATTTTGTAAAGTTTTGGTGGGTCGTCACGCCGGATCGTCCTGCAGTCGCGTTCCAACCAGTCGCGAAAGCAGCGATCGAGTACGCGCACGCACACGGCGCGCGCGTCACGATTCATGCCTTAGAGTTGGAGACCGCGCGGCTGGCCGTCGAGTCGGGCACCGACATCTTGGTGCACAGCGTCTTCGATACCGACGTGGACGAGGCGTTCCTCGGGCTGCTGCGCTCGCGTGACGTCATCTATTGCCCGACGCTGATCGTGCTCGACAACTACCGCGCCACGTTTCACGGAACGCCGAACCTCACGGCGAATGACCTTCGCGTCGCCAATCCAGACGGCGTCGGAACGCTCTTTAATCTACCGGACGTTGACAGCGTTCTCCCAGAGGACCAACTGAAGAGACTCCGAGAGATGCGCGCGCCGGAGCCACCCTATGCCGCAATGCGCAACCTCAAGCGCGTCCACGACGCGGGTATTCGCATCGCGCTCGGCACCGACGCGGGTAACATCGGTACGCAGCACGCCTCGTCGTTGTACGACGAAGCGCTGGAAATGGTTGCCTCGGGGCTCTCGCCTAAAGAGGTGCTTCTTACCGCCACGCTTGGCGGAGCGAAGATGATGGGCCGCGCGAGTGACCTCGGCAGCATCGAACGCGGTAAACTTGGCGATCTGGTCGTCCTGAAAGAGGATCCGCTGAGCGATATCGGCGCGCTCGGCAAAGTCGAGTTCGTCGTCAAGGACGGACGTGTTTTCGACGCGGCATCGATTTTGAGCGAGGGCCCGGAGCAGATCGTGCAGCGTCAGGTCAACGCCTACAACTCCCACGACGCGCAAGTCTTTGCCGAAACCTATGCGGCTAACGGCGAGGTCCTGCGACCGAGCGCTTACGTACGAACGCGTGCTGCCATTGCGACGGCATACCACGGACTTTTCGCGAACAATCCCCGACTTCGCGTCGAGATCCTGGACCGTAATGTGAATGGTGAGACGGTCGTGGACTCGGAGCACGTCACCGGCTTTGCCGACGGCAGCGTGCGTGATGCCAAGGTCACGTATACGGTGCGCGACGGCGCAATTATCCGAGCCGCCGCGCAAGCGTGACGGCCTTGGTATCAGCCGTGTTGGAGAAGAGGCGCTCTAAGTTGGTACGAGCAGCAGGTGCATACGAGCGAAGTCTAATGTCACGGCATAGTGTTCCAAGAACAAATGCGTGATGGTACCGGAAGCTTCGAACGGAAAGATACTCAGCGGAGAACCATCGGGCGTATACCCTCCGTCGACGTTCTTTTGGCAGATCGGCCCGAGACACAACTCGTCTGCCAGAATCGGAACGATCGTCACGGAACCGCCGCCGCCCATTCCCTGCATCGCCTTGTCGGGAAACGTCTTGATATGCGCGACAGCGACCGTTTGGGCGACCGGTACGAACCCAGCTCCGGCGCCGCCGCTGTCAATACTGAAGAGTTGGTTCGCTAAGCCGTTGACGCTCCCGTCGGCGAAGACAAAGTGATCTCCAACCAGCCAAATCGAAATAGCGGTCGCGTTCGCGTCAGCGGTCGTTGCGCGGCGTGGACGCAGCACGAGGCGATGGTGCGGATAGTCGATGGTCGAAAGAAACCGTGAAAGAAACGGCGTCCCTACGACGCCGTCGACGGTGCGATCTTTGAAGAGATGGAATCCGTGAGACGGCAGAATCGTGGCCGTCACGTTCTTTAGGGCAATCGGCCCAACGTCAATGCTGTGCACGAGCGCGTGCCGCACTCGCGCCGTTCGGCCGCCGAGAAACGTTCCTTCGCTCTCGGCGGCGATCGTCAGACCCAGCGCCTCGGCGAAATCCGGATCGAGCGTTATGTCGGGCGCACCGGTATCCAGCACGAGCGTCGCCGGCTTGCCGTCGATTTGAAGTTGTATCGCGGGCAACGGTTCCGATTCGACGAACGGCAAGACGATGCCAGCATCCGGTACGTCGAGCGAAGCGGCAGACGCGAGGATGTTCCTGCGCTGCTCAACCGTTTTGAGCAAAGCCTTGGCCGCGTCGTCGTTGGCCCTTAGGTTCACCACCGCCTTCGCACCCGTGGCGGCCGCGTCAAGGTCGTTTTCGTAAAGCTCGATACGCGCTAAGCCAAGGATCGCGTCAGCGTCAACTGGATTCCGCGCGGCTGCGTCTGCATACGCAGCCTTTGCCCTAATGAAATCTCCGCGCGCGAAGAGCTCGGCGGCGGAAAACGTCGGTGTCGAACCGATCACGGCGAGCAGGGAGATCAGAGAAAGCATAGGCGGAGGGTAGCAGGTTGGCCAGGCGATGGCAACTGATTGCAGAAACGTGAAAACAGATCGTGAAGCTGCTCAACGTTGAAGGTCGAAACGTTCGCTTTGGGTTCTCGCCGGCCCGCGAGTGCTTGCGCGGCATTGCGGTTCTGTTGCACCCAGCCAAGCACGCGGAACAGATGCCTTGGCTTCGGGAGGTTCGCCGAAGTTTACCGCGCGAGTTGCGCCATCGCATAGAGCATTTTTCGTTCTTCTTCGAACCGACCACGGAAGTGTTTCCGCGCCTGTGGCATTATGAACGCCGCCAAACCTTCCCGGCAGAGCTAGGCATGTTACGCTCGAACCTCCCGGCGTATCGCGATGCGATCGTAAGGCGCCTGAGCGGCGACCGCTTCTTCGCTGCGACGGAAATGCGCCAAATGCGGCGACCGCAATGGTATCGTGCCGCGGCCGGCGAGTATGCGAGCCGGCACCCGAAAGCGCTGCCGATGCTGGAACGGTTCAAAAACTCACCGTCGGAAAGCCTGCGCGACTTTTGCGGAATGCTCGACGATTTCCACACCCACGTCTTTCTGCCGACTTGGAAGTCGATTCACGCCTCTCTGCACGCCGACATTGAGATGCGAAAGAGGATCTTAGATGATTTCGGAATCGGGGCGTTGTTGCGAACGCTGGCAACGGATGTTAGTGTCCACCGCACACCCGGCGGAGCGTCGATCGAGCTGCCGCAGGGTAAGCGGGAACTTGAGTTCGATGGCCGATCTCATCTGATGCTCGCACCATCGTTTTTTTGCTGGCCCGGGCACGAGTTGTTCGTTCTTCTCACCTCACGAGGATTGAGATGCGCGATTGCCTATCCGGTCCGCCGTTGACGGCAAAGGCAGCGAGGATTAAAGCGGGCGAGACCGTGGCTCGGGCATGCGATGCGTTAGGCGATCCGATTAGATTGCGTATCTTGGAGCTCCTCAATGCGCGCGAACTATCGACACGAGAGCTCGCGGGCTTTCTCAAGGTCGGTGAGCCGGTGGCATCGCGACATTTGCGCAGCCTGCCTGCGTGCGGGATTGGTGCGGCAGGAACGGTGCCGTTACTTTGTGATGTACTCTGTGCGGCGGGAGACGATGCGCCTCGTGACCGACGCACTTTCGGCGCTCCACTAAACCCCACCGACGCCGAAAGCCACGCTCGAAACGAAAAAAGCCGCCGAGCGCGCGATTGCGCGACTACGTGCCTGAGAGCGTGCTCGCGTTGGCACCGAGGTAAGTGAAGCGAAATGTGGGCGCGTCAATTCTCGGCGACGCAAGGTTTCTTTTAAGTTATAGTAGAGGTATAGTCGCCCGCGGCATACAGAACCACCCGACTAGTTAAGGAGAACGCGATGCAGTGCTATCCACGTTCGAGTCGCCATTTCGCGATCGCAGTTTTGGCGTTCTGCCTGCCTGCTTGCAACGGCAATAACGGCTTGACGACCAACGCGCCTGCCGTATCGCTTCCATCTCAGTCGCTCGCGCAAGGTCAGGCCGTGTTCGAGCAGATCCATCAAGGCCGAGTTCATCACCACTCATCGAGCGGAAAGATCCAGCACGTCGTGATCATCATTCAAGAGAACCGCTCCTTTAACAACCTCTTCTACGGGTTTCCCGGGGCAACTACCGCGACGTACGGCTACAATACGTCTGGCCAAAAAATTACACTGCAGCCGGTTGATCTAAAAACGAGCTGGGACGTCGACCACAGTTCAACGGCGTTCTTTGATTCGTGTAACGGCACCGGCAGTATTCCCGGTACGAAGTGCCGGATGAATGGCTTCGATAAAGAGGGTTGGCAGTGCGGGACGGCCGGCTTCTCATCTTGCCCGAATAGCAATCCGCCATACAGCTACGTGCCGAATTCTGAGACGAAGCCCTACTTCGATATTGGCAAGCAATACGTCGTTGCGGATCAAATGTACCCGTCGAATCTCGACGAGAGCAGCTTTGTCTCGCACCAATATATCATCGCGGCGCAGTCCGAGGCGGCCGTGAATTTTCCGAGCATTTGGGGCTGCCAAGGCGGCTCCAGCAACATCATTTATGAAATTGGCCCTCAACGCCAGGTTCCCAATGGCCACGAGGAGGTGTGTTTCTCCAACGCGTCGCTCGGCCAAGAAGCTGACAAGGCTGGAGTCTCGTGGGCTTATTATGCCGTTTCATTGTCTGGCAGCTTCGCCGACGTCTGGAGCGCGTACCAGGCCAACAAATACGTTTACTCTGGCTCCGATTGGTCCCAAGACGTTATAAGCCCACCAAGCCAGTTTCTAACCGACGTCTCGAACGGAAAGCTACGCCAGATAACCTGGATTACGCCAACCTACGCAAACTCCGACCACGCTGGCGGAAATACGACTAACGGTCCCAGTTGGGTGGCGTCGCTCGTCAATGTGATCGGCCAATCAAAGTATTGGGACTCCACGGCGATCTTTATCTTTTGGGACGACCCCGGTGGCTGGTTCGATCCCGAGCCGCCCCCGTACGAGGATTACGATGGCCTCGGCATACGAGTTCCCCTGATCATCGTTTCCCCTTACGCCAAGCAAGGATACGTATCGCATGTGCAATACGAGCACGGCAGCATCCTCAGGTTTGTCGAAGATCAATTCGGCCTAGGCCGGCTCTCGGCTAGCGATACGCGCGCCACGTCTCCTGAGAAGGATTGCTTCAACTTCACAAAACCGCCGCGCAAGTTCCAAGCGATCCCGGCTGTCCTCGGCAAAGATTACTTCCTGCACCAACCCCCCGATAATCGGTTACCCGATAACGAGTGAAGGTCCACTTATAGCGGAGTACAACCGAATTAAAAGAGGACAACCGAACGCGCTGTAACGCACCTTCAGGTCGGACGCTCGCCATGGCGACATTCGCCGACCATCGCTCTCCATTTGAATAAACGCGCTGCAAAGCGCAGCCTCGACCGTATTAAGTCTTTACAATAAGAACGCTTGACTT
>CAVRDR010000013.1:0-320540 GCA_963719905.1 Vulcanimicrobiota bacterium | reverse complement strand
CGGAAAAGCTCCGCGCACGAACCGGCTGGACGCGGCAAGTCCCGCTGGTCCGTTCTCTGCGCGAAACTTACGAAGCATCGCGTCATGACGTTTCGAGCCTTCGTTTTTAAGAATCGCGGCCTCTTGTTGAGCGTCCCGGCCGGCGTCCTCGCGCTGTGCGGGCGGCCGAGCACATCCAGTATTGCGGCCGGACTGCCGCTCGCGATCGCCGGCGAACTGCTTCGGTGCTGGGCGGTCGGCTACGCCGGCGCCACGACGCGCCACGATGCGGTAACCGCGCCCAAGCTGGTAACGGCCGGTCCGTACGGCTACGTACGAAACCCGCTCTATCTCGGTAACTTCGTTACCGCCGCCGGCTTCGGGATCGCTTTTACCGGAAAAAACACGGCCTGCGCTCGCGCTGCGCTCGTTGCGGGATCGCTCGCTGCGATGGCAGCGGTCTACGCCGCAATCGTGCCGCACGAAGAAGCGTTCCTGCGCGCTGAGTTCGGCGAAGCGTTCGAGCGATATTGCGAGCGCGTTCCGCGCATCGTGCCGCAGCTCGCGCCGCTTGCCGATGGGCAAGGCGAATGGCACGCCGATGCGCTGATCGCTGCTGAGAGCAAAACGTTTGCACTCTTCGGTGCAATGTTGATCGTGCTCGCGCTGCGAGCACGCGTGAGCTAGCCGATGGCAGTGCGCCGCCGGCTTACCCTTGCGCTGGTCGCGACGGTGTTCGTCGCGCTGCTCGAGTTTTGGGGCGGCGCCGCGTCGCGAAGCTTGGCGTTGACGAGCGATGCGGTTCACGTCTGCACCGACGTTCTCGCGCTCGCGCTCGCGTTGCTCGCGGCGATCGGTGCGGCGCGGCCGCCCGATCGCCGCCGTACGTTCGGCTACGGTCGCATAGAAGTGCTCGGCGCCCTGGTGAATGGCACGCTTTTGCTCGTGGTCACGATTGCGATCGTCTACGAGGCGGCGCGCCGCTTTGCGATGCCGGTTCAACCCGGTGCCGTTCTCATGACGGCCGTTGCTGCGGTGGGCCTTGCGGTCAACGGCGGCGTGGGAGTGCTGCTGCGTCCGAGCAGCAAGTGCGATCTCAACGTGCGCGCCGCGCTCTTCCACGTCTTCGGCGATGCGCTTGGAGCCGCCGCGGTCATCCTCGGCGGCATCGCGATCGGATTGACGCATCGTGCATGGATCGATCCGCTGCTCTCGCTCTTCATCGCTGCGATCATCGTAGTCGGCGTCGTGCGCGTCCTGCGCGACGCAACCGACGTGCTCCTCGAGAGCGTTCCCGGTGACGTCAACCCGGGTCATCTCGAAGAGCATATTGGAAGGATCCGCGGCGTCATCGGCGTGCACGATCTGCATGTCTGGTCCATTGCGAGCGGCTCCCACTCGCTCTCCGCTCACGTGCTGCTCGACGATCGGCGTTTGAGCGAAGCCGCCGATGTGCTTCGCAACATCGAAGAATGCGTCAAGGCTCACTTCGGCATCACGCATCTTACAATTCAGTTCGAATGCGAGAATTGTCCGATTCCAGTGCAGCACTAGCAGTTTTTTAGGCGTCCACGAAGTTTTTAGGCGGCGATATGACGCTCCAGAGGGGACTCCGACGCGAGCGCCATTCACAGGATGTGAAGATTGTCCTTAGCAGGTGGCGCGAGCGCGGTGTAGCAGGAGCGCCACAGGAGGTGGCGCGACGAGCGACCCACTGGGGCGTTATATCGTCGCCTAAAAACTCCGAGGCGTTTGCAAATCTTAGGAGAATTGGAGCGTCATGAACGACATGAATTCCAAGACCGTTGTATTAGGTATGGCCCGGACACCGTTCGGCAAGCTGGGGGGAGCGCTTGCTCCACTCTCCGCCCCCACGCTTGGCGCAATCGCACTGACCGGCGCCATCGAGCGTTCAAAGATCGATCCGTCGGAGATCGAGCACGTTTCGTTCGGCGAAGTCCTGCAGGCGGGCGTAGGTCAGAACCCGGCTCGGCAGGTGGTCTTCAAGTCCGGACTCGCCAAAACGGTAACCGCGGATACCGTCAATAAAGTTTGCGCTTCGGGCTTGCTGGCGATCGTCAACGCGATGCGCTCCATCAACGCCGGCGCCAATGCCGTCATCGCAGCCGGCGGAATGGAGTCGATGTCTAACGCGCCGTATTTGCTGCGCGATGCGCGCTGGGGTTACCGATTCGGCGACGGCGCGCTGGTCGATGCGATGATCTACGACGGTCTGTGGGACCAGTATTTTCCCATGACGATGGCGACGCAGGGGAGCAAAGTTGCAACGGAGCTGGGTCTGACGCGCGAAGAGCAGGACCGGTTCGCGTTTGAGAGCCATCGGCGCGCCGGTGTTGCGCACGCTGCGGGACACTTTGCCGACGAGATCGTTCCGGTGAAAGTCGCAAGTAAGGCAAAGGGCAAGGTCGTCGTCGACCATCTTCCACGCCAAGGGCGCATCCGCGTTCCCGCATCGGTCGGCGCGGCAAATCACGTTTGGGAGCACGAGCCGTCGAACGAGTTCACGCTCGATTACGCGGCGTACGCACCCTTCGTGACCGGCGATCAGCCTCACGTTGTCATCGATCGCGACGAAGGAGTCCGTGCCGACGCGAGCCTTGAAGCGATGGCAAAACTGCGCCCACTCGAACGCAACGGCACGGTGACGGCAGGCAACGCTCCCGGCGTCAACGACGGCGCGGCCGCAATGATTTTGGCCGACGGCGAGTACGCCGCGCAACACGGGTACGAAGCCCTCGCGACGATCGTCGAGCACGCAACGGTTGCATGGGATTCCCCCTACATAAGTCTGACACCGGCGATGGCGGCCCGCAAACTCCTCGACCGAACCGGATTGCACCACAGCGACATCGCGGTTTGGGAGATCAACGAGGCCTTCTCCGCCGTCGCAATCACGGCGGCGCGTCGAATCGGCCTCGACGAAGGCTTGATCAACACGTGGGGCGGTGCGGTTGCGATGGGTCATCCGATCGGGGCTTCGGGCGCGCGACTCGCCGGCACCGTGATCAATCAACTGCGCAAACGCGGCGGGGGGCTGGGCGTCGCGGCGATTTGCTCAGGCGGCGGTCAAGGCGACGCCGTGCTCATATCAGTCTGATTTTGTCCTCGCTCCGGCGCATCGAATCTAAATCGAATGATTTCACAAGAACGCGCACAGTTTGAACTAACCGACGAGCAGCGCGCCATCGCGGCGCTCGCCCGGGAGATCGCACAGCGCGAAATTGCGCCGCACGTCGCGCAATGGGATCGCGCTCACGTTTTTCCGCGCGAGCTTTACCGCAAGCTCACCGATGCAGGCATCATGGGAATCCTGGTTCCCGAAGAGTACGGCGGCGCTGGGGCCGACTACGTTTCGTACGCGCTAGCGATCGAGGAGCTTGCCCGCGTCGACGCGGGAACGGCGGTGACCGTTTCGGTGCATTCGATGATCTGTTCGGCAATTCGCAAGCTCGGTACCCAGCGGCAGCGAGAGCGTTGGCTTCACGAGCTCGCGGCGGGCGACGTCATTGCCGGCTTTGCGCTTACCGAATCGGATGCGGGATCGGATGCGGCCGCCATCCGCGCGACGGCGAAGCGCTCTGCGGCCGGATACGTTCTCGCGGGCCGAAAGCAGTGGTGCAGCAGCGGAAGCTATGCCGGCGTCGTCATGGGGATGTTTCGCACCGGCGGTCAGGGAGGGCGCGGCGTGAGCGCCTTTCTCATCGAAATGAATCTTCCCGGAATAACCATCGAAGGCGTGACCGAGAAGCTCGGCATTCATACGAGCAACACGTGCGACCTCGCTTTCGACGGCGTCGAGGTTGGCGATGATGCGTTGCTCGGCGACGAGGGGTCGGGCTTCGGCAATGCCATGACCGCGTTGACGGCGGGACGCATCGGCATCGCCGCGCAGGCGATCGGCATCCTCACCGCCTGTCTCGACGAATCGGTGAAGTTCGCAAAAGAGCGCTTCGCCTTCGGTAAGCCGATTGGCGCGTTCGAGGGCGTTTCGTTCAAGATCGCTCAAATGGCGATGGACCTCGATGCAGCGCGCCTGCTCAACTATCGCGCGGCGGCAATGGCCGATGCGGGTGGCGAATTCGCACTTGCCGCCAGCAAAGCAAAGCTCTTCGCTTCGACGGCGGCGCGCAAACACGCGGCAGAAGCGTTGCAAATTCACGGTGGCTACGGGTACACCACCGAGTTCCCGGTCGAGCGCCACTACCGGGACGCAAAAATCACGGAAATCTACGAAGGCACGTCGGAGATCCAGCAGCTCATCATCGCCCGGTCGCTGCTCGGCCGGCTCGATTAGTTAAGTACCGTTTCGCTGACCGTCACCCCGAACGGCGAACGCCGTTTGTGATGGCCGGAACCTTATCGCTTTAGTCGGAGCGTAAGCCGACCCGGGTCGAGAATGCCGCTACGCTCCTCATGGGCCGCTTGTGAGGTCCCCGCTTATCGGAGGGTACGAGCTTTAGGGTAAGCGAACGTCCTGGCCCGCCATGAACTTGATGGAGTACCAAGGCAAGGAGCTTTTTAAGCGGGCCGGCATTCCCGTGCCGCGCAATCATCATGCGCTCACACCGGACGACGTCGCCGAGTTTCTCGAAGCAAACCCCGGCGAGTGGGTCGTGAAAGCGCAAGTCCTGATGGGTGGCCGGGGCAAGGCGGGCAAAATCAAAATGGCGACCGGGTCATCGCAAGGCCGCCGCATGGCCGAAGAGATTATGGAGACCCCGATGCCGCCGAACCGCCAGAATCCAACTGGTGAGCCGGTCAAATCGCTTTTGGTCGAGGAACGGCTTCCCATCGCGAAAGAGGCCTACTGTGCGATCACAATCGATCGAGCCGCTCGCAAACCCGTGATAATGGCCAGCCGCTTCGGCGGGATGGATATCGAAGAAGTTGCGGAGCGGCACGCCGATTCCATCGCTAAGTTCGACGTCGACACGACGATCGGCTACTCGCCTTTCATTGGGCGCACGCTGGCATTTTCGGCACAACTCGATCCAGGCTATCGCAAACAATTTCCGGCGATTGTGGGCGCGCTCTACGATCTCTTTTTTCGTTACGGCGCGAAGCTGGTCGAGATCAATCCGCTCGCACTGACGTTCGACGGACGCGTCGTCGCGTCGGACGCAAAGGTCGAGCTCGACGACGATGCGCTCTTTCGAAATCCCGAGTTTGATACGTGGCGTGCGGCGCTGCCGCTCGACGAAGACGAGTTGCTCGCGGCGCAAGCCGGTGTCGGCATTCGCAACTTTCGGCGTTTTCCCGGTAAGGTTGGCACCATGGCAAATGGAGCCGGTCTCGCGATGGCGACGATGGACGCGGTTGCGAACGCCGGCGGTGAGGTCGCCGACTTTCTCGACGTTGGCGGCGGCGCCAACGCGCAGCGCGTCCGCAATTGTTACGAGCTCGTCGTGAACAACACGGGCGCCACCGTTTTCTTCATTAACATCTTCGGCGGAATCACGCGCGGCGACGAGGTCGCGCGCGGGATAGTGGGGGCGATGGAAGAGACGGCGTCGCGCAAAATCCCGCTCGTCATCCGTTTGACCGGTACCAACGAAGAAGAGGGCCGGCGGATTCTCAAAGATGCCGGGATGACACCGGTCGAGACGATGGACGAAGGCGCACGCGAAGCAGTCCGGCTTTCGCGGAAGGCTTGAGCATGTCGATCTACGTCGACAAAAACAGCAAGGTCATCGTTCAAGGAATCACGGGCGCGGAAGGCTCGTACCATGCAGATCGCATGCACAAGTACGGAACGAACATCGTCGGTGGCGTAACGCCCGGTAAGGGCGGCCAAAAGACTGCCCAGGGAATCCCCGTCTTCGATACCGTCCGAGAAGCCGTCGACGCAACCGGCGCGACGCACACCTGCATCTTCGTCCCGCCGCCGTTTGCGGCCGATGCTCTTTACGAGGCGAACGACGCGGGGATCACGCTTGCCGTCTGCATCACCGAAGGGGTGCCGGTTCACGATACGCTCAAGGTCGTAGGAGCCACCGGCGGCATGCGCATCATCGGGCCAAACTGCCCCGGTCTCGCCTCGCCCGGAAAGGCGCTCGTAGGCATCATGCCGGGCAACGTCTTCAAGGAAGGCGGCGTCGGAGTCATTTCTCGGTCGGGCACGCTGACCTATGAGGTCGTCGACCTTCTGACCCGTGCCGGCCTCGGCCAATCGACCTGCATCGGCGTTGGCGGAGATCCCATCATCGGGACCACCTTCGTCGAGTGCCTGCGGGAGTTCAAGAACGATCCGCAGACACGGGCGATCGTGATCTGTGGCGAAATCGGCGGCTCCGACGAGGAAGACGCCGCCGCCTTCATCGCCGAGCACATGCCCGAAATGCCGATTGTCGCTTTCGTTGGCGGCCGCAACGCCCCGCCTGGTAAATCGCTTGGCCATGCCGGCGCGATCATCTCCGGCAGTTTTGGAACGGCTCAGAGCAAGATCGCCGCTTTTGTGGCCGCGGGGGTGCCGGTCGCGCAGCGGCCCTCGGAAATACCTGCTCTGATCGCCGAACGCCTCGCGGTTCGCGCCTAAAAGAGCCGCAACGAGGCTCGGCTGGACCTCGAGCAAGGCACAGCCCAAAGGTGCTCGTAGCCAAGGTTTCCTCAACGCGGCTGGCTTTAAGGGGTTCCTAGCGGCTGGCTTTAAGGGTCCCTACTTTAAGGGTCCCTAAAGGAAAGCGCCCAATCCTGAGCAAACGATGAGCGCGTGGGTCACTCTGTGAACCTCCTGTGGAGGTACCCAGTGGGGCGGCAGGGCGGCTCGCTTTTGACAACTTAAGACAACAAGAGGGTTAAAGAACATGAGTTCACATCGAACCCTCCGTCACGCGGTCGTAGCTGCGATCGTCATCGGCGCTTTCCTCTGCCAGGGAACATGGGCACTGGCTGAGACCACCGGTAACATCGCGGGTGTGATCAGGGACGCGAGTGGTGCGCCCATTGCCGGCGTTCAAGTGCAGGCAGTCGCGCCCTCGGAGACCCGGACCGCGACGACGGATGCGGGAGGGCATTTTATTATCCTCTCGCTTTCCCCCGATACTTACACTCTCAGTCTGAGCAAACCAGGGTTCGAGAACGTCTCGTTCCCGGGCGTCACGGTCTTCGCGGACCAGACGCAACAGGTCGCCTATACGTTGCGCAAGGTCCTACGAACCATCGCGCACGTCACGTCACAAGCTGCGGCGAGTCTCGTGAAGCCGGGCGTCGGCGGCGATCTCTACAGCGTCAACGCCGCGCAAGCATCCGCCTCGGCGGCGCTCGGCGGCGGCGGCAATCTCAACAATGCCTATTCCGCGATGGCTTCCGTCCCAGGCATCCAGACGTCGCAGGGCGGCATCGGCTGGGACTATAACGCCGCGTACGTTCGCGGCCAGAACTCGTACTATACCGGTTACGAGTACGACGGCATTCCCGTCAACCGCTCCTTCGACAACTATAACGCCTCGACGGAGTCGGCCCTGGGTCTGCAAGAGCTGCAAGTCTATACCGGCGGCGGTCCCTCTTCAGTTGCCAGCGCAGGCACCGCCGGTTTCATCAATCAGGTCATCAAGACCGGAACGTTTCCGGGCTTCGGGACCGCAAACCTCGGCATCGGGACTCCGCAGTTCTATCACCAAGCACAGGTTGAGATCGGCGGCTCGACGCCCGACCGGACGTTCAGCTGGTACATCGGCCTGCTGGGTTACAACCAAGCCTATCGCACCCTCGATAATAGCGACGGCGCGGGCTATATGACGCCGAACGGACCCTTCGCGGGCCCGACCCTCGGCACGAATATCGGTTATGGATTCAACAGCAACCAGGTATTGGCGGTGTGCTACACCTGCGTCGTCGGGACCGGTCAAGGCGTCAAAGCAACCTGCCCGCTGCTGAGCGCCGGGGCCGACAAGTTCACGTTTCCCGCCCAGGGCTGCTGGCAGTATTACAGCGGCCTCGACGGCTCGCCGTTGAATGTCAGCGATCGCGAGAACGTGATCAACCTGCACATGGGCATCCCCAAGCGCAACGGCTTGCGCGATGACGTCCAGCTCATGTGGAGCGGTTCCGCGCTCGCTAACTATAACTCCCTCAGCCCGACTGAGCTCGGGCCAGGCAGCAACGAGTTCTCCTACGAGAGCTTTGGCACGCAGTACCGCGCGCCCACCTGCGGTCCGGAAACGATAGGGCCCGGGCTTACCGTGAACGGCTGCAACGGAACCAACGGTCAGATCGCCGCGTATCTCCAACCGGAACAGCTCTATTGGGAGCGGTTCCAAGGTTTGGGGCCCGGACCGTATACCTGCCCGGCAGTTCCCTTCGCTTGCGGCCCGACCTATACGGCTTACGGCGATAACGTTGTCTATAATGTCCCGTTCGGGTCGCCGATCGCGAGGAACGCGACGAGCGTCAAGGCGCCCAGCGTCTACTACGCGCCAGACACTCCCGCGCATCCCTACTTGGGCGCGATTCCGCTGACCGACAACTCAGCTAACGTCAATCGGAACGATACCGGCATCACGAAGCTGCAGTACACCTACGCGTTAAGCCAATCCGCATATTTGCGAGCCTACGCGTACACGTTCTATTCGGACTGGCTGCAGAGCGAGCCGATCTACGGCGGCGCCTTCACGTCGCTCGGCGTTCCGTCGCCGCTCTCACCCGAGTATGACCTGTTCACGCACACCGCGGGCGGCGCGCTCGAGTTCCAAGATCAGCTCAACGACCAGAACCTCCTATCGCTCGGCGGCAACTACACGACGGCGACCACGGAGCGCTTCAATAACTACACGGCATACGAGGGATGCCGTAGTACCTGTAGTGGCGGTTCGCCGATCGGCTATATGGCCAAGACCGGCAACGGCTACACCTGCTACGACCCGACCAGCGGTGCGCCGCAGCCCTGCGTGAACGCGACCAGCGGCTACTGCACGGTCACCGCGACCGCTTGCGCAGCGACCACTCCAACCTGGATCAGCTCGGCCCAAGCGGGTCCCACGTCCTTCGCCAAAGCTGGGAGCCCCGCGGCCAAAGCCGGTGCCACGTGGGACAGTCTCTGGCAAGGTAATGCGACCGGTCCGCTGAACAACGTGTCCCCGCGCTTTACCAACGCCGCGCTCCAAGATCAGTTCCGTCCCAGCGACCGGTTCTTGATCAACGCCTCGATTCGGTACGATAACTTTACGTACGACCTGCCGAACACGACGAACGCGGCGACCGCATTCTACGGCAACCAAATCGCCAACTACACGTGCGTCATACCCTCGACGAACACGGTGTTGTTAGTCCCGCTGCCGCCCGGCGGCGTTCCGCCGGCTCCGGCCCAGTACGTCAATGGCGACTGCGACAAAGCCGTTGCGCTCTTGCACGCCTCCGGTCCGAAAACCGGCTGGGTGCATCCCAATGGTACGACCCAGGACGGCGTGGCGGCGCCCAACTGGACCGCGACCTCGCCGAACTCCTACGCGTTGGATTACTGGGAACCGCGGTTCTCGGCGACCTATACGGCGAACCCGGACACCGTCATCCGAGCATCGGCCGGCCGCTTCACCCAGCCGCCGATCTCAGCATCGGTTCAGTACTTGGGCGCGTCTGGCGACCTCCGCTCGGTTTGGGGCACCAGCATGGCGCTCGGATTCTACTCGCCGTTCCACCCGATTCCGGGAATCTCGTCGGGTCAGTACGACCTCTCATTGGAGCAGCATCTCCACGGTACGGACATGAGCTTTAAGCTCACGCCGTTCTTCACGTGGGTCCAAGGCTGGCAGCAGCAGAGCTTCATCGGTGCCGGCTTCGTGACGCAAGTCCCGGTCGGCGTCAACCGCGATGAGGGCGTAGAGTTCCAGTTCAACAAGGGAGACTTCAGCCGTAACGGGCTCTCGGGTCTCCTCGCGTTCACCTACACGAGCTCGAAGGTTCAGTTCCAAAACTACCCCGTGGGAAGCGGTTTCGTGTCGAACGGGACGACCGTGCTCAATCAAGCAATTCAGCAGTATAACTTGCTGACCAAGGCGGGCGGCGGAAGCCCCTGCTATCAGGCCGCCACGGCGGTCGCATGCTCGACGCCCAATGGGAAAATAGCTAAGGGCTTCGATACGATTCTCAATCCGTACTATGGCCAGCCGTCGCAGGGCCTCATCAATCCAAACGGCTGGTACAATCCGTACTCGACCCAAGTGGCGCCGAACCTCTACGGGTTCCTAAACAGCTACATAGCGCCGTATACCAGCGCGTTGGTTCTCAACTGGCGGCAGAACAAGCTGGCGATCACCCCGAGCATCAACTTCCAGAGCGGCACTTTCTATGGTTCGCCGGTGGATGTCAACGGGGTAGATCCCCGCACCTGCCAGGTCAACTCCGCGGCGTCCGGCATCACGAAGCTCTCGCCCAAGACTCCTCCCTTGCAGTGCAACTACCTCTACGCCCTCGGCGCGAGCGTCAGCACCTTCGGCTACCTCTACATCCCGAATCCTCAGACCGGAACGTTCGCGTTCGACAACATCGAGCAACCCGACTCAGTCGTCGGAAACCTCCAGCTGACCTATGACGTCAGCCCACGGATTCGGCTGACCGTTCTTGGGACGAATCTCTTCCACGCCTGCTTCGGCGGCACGCCGGAGCCGTGGACGGCGGCGTACCCGCCGAGCAACGTGTTCTGCGCGTACACGCCGGCTGGCGGCGTGCTGAACAGCACGCTCTATCCCGCCAACTTCTACAACGGCACCGGCATCAATGACCTCAAGGCTAATGGTGTGCGCTCGGCCTATACGCAGAGCTACACGCCCGCTAATAACAACACGCTCGGCGCAATCGGCGGAGGACCGCCCCCGATCAACGTCTACTTCAACGCACAACTGCGAATCTAGCGATTCGAGCCAAAGCGCTAACGTAGAGCGTAAGGCGGGACCCTTCGGGGTCCCGCTTGAATTTTCGGGTTATGCCGAGACAAATGCTGCTGTTGCTGAGCGTACTTGCGTACGCCGGCCTCGTTCCAGCGGGCGCACGTTCGCAAGGAACCGCCGCCTCGACGCCGCCGCCCCAGATCTACCACGTCGTAACCACAGCACTCTGTGCGCGATTGCACGAGCGGGTCCGGCCGGCGGTTGCGATGATTCTGCAGAACGATGGGACGATCGCCAAGAGTCCGCCGCTTTTCAAGAAGTATCAACGCGCGACGCTCGCCGCGGGCAACGGAGGCATCGCCGGCGATTCGATGTATAATCAATCGCCGGAGACGAGCATGACGCTCCAGCAAATGTCGTATCTCGTGATACCCATTGCGCGGAACATTATCGCCGCGCAAACGCTCCTCGACGACGACAAGCTTCTCCAGCCCACCGGCAATCCAAACGACGACGCGACGCTTTCGAAGATCAAACGGCAGCTGCTGGAAACGATCGCCTATCAGAGCGCCTCGCTCGACATCATTAACGGTTTCGTTCAGACCCTTCAGATGGGGGAGCTGCAGCACGCAGGAGAAGAGTATCTTGGCGCAATTCAAGGCAGCGACATAACGACGCCCATCGTTAAAGACACGCCCAACCCGTGGCAAGACCCAAATGCGCCGGGTCTGCCGCAAAATCCGTACGCGTTCGACGTGACGACCGTTCCCGGCTTGGCTTTGGGTTACAATCCCCTCTCGAAGATAATGGAGGGCCTGCAATGGCTTCGGAGTGAGACTCAGAACCGCGAAGACGTAGCCGGCAAGACGATTGAAGAGGTGCTTAACCAATGCGGAAAATAATCCGACCGCTCCTTACCGTGTCAAATGCCGTCATCGCGGCGCTGGGCTCGACCGTCGTCGCGAGCGCCTACAGCTCCGGGACGCGCCTCGTCTACTCGTTCACGTATAGCTCCGATCAGAATATCACCGCTCGCGACTCGGCAAATCAAGCCCAACCTATGGACGCGAACGGCGCTGCACTTGGAGGCGGCGGGAGCGGAGCGAGCCACTATCATGGCAACCTTGGCGACAAGGGAACGATCACCGTCGCGATCGTGCGCCAGCAGAACGATGGCGGGCTCATCGTCAGCATCAGCGAGCAAGGTGAGGCGATCAGACGTGCTCCGCCGGCTACGTGCGTGGTCTACGGCAACACCCAAGTCATCTGCGATCCGGACAAGACGGTCTACCCCGAGGAGTACACGCTGCTACGCTTTCTCGGTCCGAAGTTCGTCGATCCGACCCAACTCGATGCGAATCGTCACTGGTCGCTCACGCAAGATGGGGCGAGCGAAAGCGTCAAGTCCGACTATGTAATCGACAGCAGTAACAACGGCTCGATGCAGATCGGCGAGAAGCGTACCATCAAGCAGAGCGCAGCGGGGCATCTGACGACGGACGTGCAGACGAAGATCGGCTATGACTTTACGCGCTTGATTCCCACGTCGGTCGACGAGTATGCGACCGAATATTCGGACAACGGCATGAGCGGGACGACGAGGACGACCTACCAGACTACGCTGAATCTGGTCTCAGACTCGGTGGCGAACCAATAGCGCAATACGGTTATCAGTGCGAGGATTGCGAAGTCGCGATCTTTCCGATTACGACCCGAAGCGAAATCCAGTGGCTCAAGGATAGGCTCCACGTGGTGCGCGAGGTAGCCCGGCATTCGAGCACCGGCCTGGACTCATGGATGATGGAGGGGCTCGCATTTCTCGACGATCATCAGGGGCATAGTATTGTTCTCGTCTCCCGCCCTCGCCGCTAAGAAAGAAAGCTCTGATTTAGATGCCGCTCTAGGAGCCGCGGGCCGAAGTTTACTGAGGTAATCGAGGCCCGCGGCGACACCGAGATGCGCTAAGTCAGCGCTTTCTAGCCCGCGGCGACAACGAGATGCGCTAAATCAGCGCTTTCTTAGCTATTCGGGGATGCGGAGATGCTGACCAGGCTGTAGCGCACCGGCTTTGAGACGGTTCGCGTCGCTGATGCGGTCAACGACCTCTTGAAGATCTGAGCTCCGCTGAGCATGGGCGGCAGCGATCGACCAGAGCGTGTCGCCAGGACGTACGGTCACGGTAACGTATCGCTGGGTGGTGGCCGCGTAGAGCCGGACGCTCGACAGCGTCGGCAGGGCTACCATGAGACCGAGGCCGGCCAGTGCGATCGCCGGCAACAGCGTGAAGCGTTTTCGTCTACCCACTCTCTTCACTCCCCATATGTAGTGCCAAACGTCTGTTCGTCCCCCATATTTTACCATAAACGGCCCGAGCAATGTCAAGGCGCTCGAACGTATGTTTGCCTTCGTCAAGAATTTATGTTAGGGTTGTACCGGCTATAAATGCCATATGGTTGGCATTCTCGCCTGGAGGATCATGCGCAAAGAGATAACGGGGAAGCCCGCCACGGAGAGGCAGCGGCGCATTCTTGAGGTCATTCGTGCGTTCACGGCGGAGCAAGGCTATCCGCCCTCGGTGCGAGAGATTGGCGAGCGGGTTGGGCTCTCTTCATCGTCTACCATTCACGCGCACCTCAAGGCGCTCGAGCGCCACGGCATGATCTCGCGCGATCCGACCAAGCCCCGAGCGCTTCGCTCCGGCAGCCTGCCGCCTGCCGCCGACGCCCTCGTGGTGCCGGTTCTGGGCCGCGTGGCAGCCGGCGTCCCGATCACCGCACAAGAGGACATCGAGGGCGAGTTCGTCCTCCCGACGAGCTTCGTACCGCGCGCTTCGGGTGCGTTCATGCTAAGGGTACAGGGCGACTCGATGGTCGAGGCTGCGATCCTCGACGGGGATCTCATTCTGGTTCGGCCGCAACACACGGCCGAAAACGGCGAAATTGTCGTGGCGATGCTCGACGGCGAAGCGACCGTCAAGCGCTTCTACCGTGAAGCTGGACGTGTACGTCTGCAGCCGGAGAATCAGGCGATGGCGCCAATCTACGCGAGCGATGTCGAGATCGTCGGTCGCGTCGAAGCCGTCGTCCGCCGCCTCTAGAGTTCGGAGGGTCTTTCAGACCTTCGAGGCGCGCGCGGTGCCGCTGATGCGCCGTCTCGGCGAGCTGCCGTTCATCATGGCCGTGCGCGAGGCGCTGCCGTGGAGTTTTATCGGTCTTGCCGCGGCCTTCGTCGTCATCCTTGCCGCTCAATTGCGCGCCGGAACGCCGCATGGCATCTCCATCGGCATTGCACTGGCATCGGCGCTGCTTCCGGCTTTTGGAGTGATGGCAATGGCGCTGGTCGTCGTTCTGCCACTTCGCCTTGCTCGAGCCGCGGGCTACGCCGTCGCGCCGCTCTTGCTCGGAAGCATCGGTGGCTTCGCGCTTGCGCTGCCGCGTCCGTTCGGGCCGAACGCGATCGAATATCTGCGGGCACTCGGCGCCTCGGGACTCTTCGTCGCGATTCTTGCGTGCGGCGTAGCTGGCGCGTGGATCGCGTTGACGCGCCGCCGGTTGCCGCCCTCGCTTGGCGAGTACGTCGGCGCGCTGCTGGGGATCTGCACCTTTGCCGCACTCGCGTTGCTGCATTTTTCACTGCCGGCGGCGATTGCCGCGGCGATGCAGCCGATCGCGCGATTGGGCGACACCTACGTTGCCTTGATTGTCATCGTTGCGATCGAAACGCTGCTGTGGACCGCGGGCGTTCACGGGCCTGCGATGCTCGCTGCGATCGTGACGCCCGTCTACCTCACGATGCAGATGCAGAACACCCATGCTTTCACGGTACATGCGCCGCTGCCGTACATCGTCGTCGTCTCGCTCTTTCTCTTTGTTTTCCCCGGCGGCGCCGGCGCGACGCTGCCTCTAGCGGGACTGCTAGCGGTCTCGCGTGTCCCACGCCTGCGCCGCGTCGGACGCGCGACGCTCTTGCCTGCGCTCTTCAATCTCAACGAGCCGCTGCTCTTTGCCGCTCCGGTCGTCTTTAATCCGCACTTGATTTTGCCGTTCGTCGGCGCGCCGCTCGTGCTGGCAACGGTGACGTACTTGGCGGTCGCCTGGGGATTCGTATCGCGCGCGGCCTTCTATGTGCCGTCTGCCGTGCCGACGTTCGTCTCCACCTACGCTGCGACGCAAGACCTGCGCGCGATTGCGCTCGCCGCGTTGAATATCGCCATGGCGACGTTAATCTGGTATCCGTTCGTACGCGCATACGAGCGTCACATCGGCGGAACATGATTTCGCAGCTCTGCGATCAATTCGGCATCGGCGGGCCCGTTCGAGAAGCCGCGCTCGCGGCCTATGAGGCAACCGCGACGCTCGCCTATGAGCCCCAACGGCGCGTGCACGTCAACGTACTGCAAGCTTTCATCGACGAAGGACTCGTAGAGAGCGATTTCGCCGGCTCGACCGGGTATGGCTACGACGATCCGGCGCGGTCGCGTTACGAGTCACTGCTGGCACGTGTCCTCGGCGCAGAGCGCGCGATTGCACGGCTCTCGATCGTGAGCGGTACGCACGCCATCATTGCCGCGCTTGCGGCGTGCACGCCGCCAGGAAGAGGCCTGCTCTCGATTTCGGGAACGCCCTACGATACGCTGCGCAATGCGATCTGCGACGCGCCGCACGCGCTGGTCCGCCAGGGGATCTCGTACCACGAGATCGCGCTGGATCGAAGCGGCGCAATCGATCTGCGCGCGGTCGAGGAAGCGCTTGGGCAAATGGGCGATGCGACCATTTTTATTCAACGTTCGCGCGGCTACGCACCGCGGCGCTCACTCTGTCTGCAAGAGTGCGAGCGCGCGATTCGCACGATCAAGAAGATCGCACCGAGCGCCGACGTGCTCGTCGATAACTGCTACGGCGAGCTCGTCGAGGAACGCGAACCTTTGCATGCCGGTGCCGATCTCGTCATGGGATCGCTCATCAAGAATCTCGGCGGATCGGTCGCGCCGGCCGGTGCGTACGTTGCCGGGAGCGCGCAGCTCGTCGAACGTGTCGCAGCGCGGTTGTACGCGCCGGGGTTGGGCACATCGCTGGGGCCGTCGCTCGGCTTCGGACGCGAGCTCTGCCAAGGACTCTTCCTGGCTCCGCTGGTCGTCGAGCAATCGCTGCGGGGACTCGACTTCACCGCCGCCCTTTTTGAAACGCTCGGTTACGTCGTCGACCCGAAGCCTGGCGAGCGGCGTACCGACATCGTCCAAGCGATTCGTCTCGGTTCGACGGAGTCATTAGCGCGCTTTGCCGCTGGATTGCAGGCGGCTATGCCGGTGAACGCCGGTTTTCGGCCGGAGCCAGGGAGCGTGCCCGGCTATGCGCAGCCCGTGATCATGTCGTCAGGCGCATTCGTTAGCGGCGCGACGATCGAACTCTCCTGCGATGCCCCGATGCGGCCGCCCTTCGAAGTCTACGTGCAGGGCGGCGTCAGCGTCGCTCACGCGTATCTCGGCGCGCTCTTTGCCGCGCGCGCTTGCGAAGCTTGATTATTCCGGTTTTTCGGAGCCGAGATAGCCGTAAAAGTAATACTTGCAGCCATCTTGGGTGGTGATCGCCACGCGCGTCTCCTCGACGACGGCCCTGGCAATGGTCTTGCCGACAACGTTCTCCAGCATGGCTTGCGTTTGAAGAAACTCGGCCGTTTGGAGTCCCTCCGGTTCTGCCTCGATAAGGTGCAAGAGCTCGTCAATGCGGTCTTTCATCATTATCACAGTAATCGGCGCGGTCGCCCGATTTCTTAGTAAGCTCCGCCGTAGCCGGGGCGCCAGGAGGCGCCCGGATCGCCTAGAGAAGGGCTGGCGGGCATGTACCTGCTCGAAGTGCTAAGCGGGCCGCTCGACGGAAAAACCTGGCCCTTCGAGCTCGAGATCACCATTGGGCGCGATGACGCCCTGGCCGACGCCTGCCTAGCGCTCGATCGGTATGTTTCCAGAAAGCATGCCAAGCTGCGGATCGAGGCCGGGGCCATACGCCTGGTCGACCTGCGAAGCCGCAACGGAACGCGACTAGCCGGCAAGCCCGTGGTCGGTGCAGTCCGGCTCCCAGTCGGCGTTCCGTTCATCGTAGGCCGTACCATTCTGCGGGTGACGCGCGCGTAAGCTTTATGGAAAGCGTTTCGGATGTTGCGCGGGCGCGCGCGCTCTTGCGTGCGTTGCCGCGCCCGCTCGGATTCGTGCCGACGATGGGAGCGCTGCACGAGGGGCACCTCGAGCTTATCGCGCGAGCGCGAGATCGATCGGCGAGCGTCGCGGCTTCGATCTTCGTCAATCCATTACAGTTCGGTGCGAATGAGGATCTCGCGACCTATCCACGGGATCCCGTCGCGGATCGAAAAAAACTCGCCGCTGCCGGCATCGACGTGCTCTTCGCTCCCGAAAACACCGCGATGTACGCGCCGGGCTTCGCCACCGTCGTCGAGGTTGGGCCGCTCGGCACGATCCTTGAAGGCGTCGCGCGGCCCGGTCATTTTCGCGGCGTTGCGACGGTAATCGCAAAGCTGCTGAACATCGTGCAGCCCGACGTGCTTTTTCTTGGGCAGAAAGATGCGCAGCAAACGGTGGTGTTGCGCAAGATGGTTGGCGATCTCGATTTTCCGGTCGACGTCGAGATCGTACCGACCGTGCGGGAACGCGATGGCTTGGCAATGTCGAGCCGCAACCGGTATCTCGACGCCGCTGCGCGTGAGCAGGCGTCGACTCTTTACCGGGCGCTGCTCGCCGTGCGCGATGCTCTCGAGGGCGGCAGCAGCAAGAGCGATGCGATCGTTGCCGGAATGGCGGCACTGAGCAGCTCGGCGAGGCTGGAGTATCTTGAATTGGTCGATGCGCAGAACTTTGCGCCGCTCGAGCACTTGCGTCCGCCGGCGTTTATCGTCGGCGCCGCACGTTTCGGTACGACGCGTTTGATCGATAATTTGTGGGTGACCTCGTGAAGGGTGACGGACTGCGAGGAGCGCGGATATTCTTGGGCGTCAGCGGCGGTATCGCCGCATACAAGGCCGCTGCTTTGACGAGTACGCTCGTCCAGCGCGGCGCGAACGTGGACGTCGTGATGACCGCCGAGGCCGAGCGATTCGTTACCCCACTGACTTTTTCGTCGCTGACGGCTCGCCCGGTCTACGCTTCGCTGTGGGACTACCCCGAGCGGATCCCACACATTCGACTCGTGCGCGAAGCGGACGTCGCGCTCGTCGCGCCCGCAACGGCAAATCTGATCGCGAAGCTTGCAGCCGGAATCGCCGACGATTTACTGAGCACCGCGCTGCTCGCCGCCCGCATCCCCCGGATCTTGGCGCCGGCTATGAACGAAGCTATGTACGAAGATCCCGCGACAAAAGCGAATTTATCGACGCTGCGCGCGCGCGGCTATGAAGTCGTGGATCCCGAGCGCGGTTTTCTCGCAGAGCGAGAGACTGGCATGGGACGTTTAGCCTCGGAAGAGCGCATCGTGGATGCATTAGAGCGTACGCTCGCGCGTCGCCGGTCGCTACGGGGCAAGCGCGTTGCAATCACCGGAGGCCCTACCCGCGAGGCGTTCGATCCGGTGCGCTTCTTAAGCAATGCATCGACCGGAGCGACCGCAATTGCGCTTGCGCGCGAAGCGGCGCTGCGCGGCGGCGAGGTGACGCTCATGCTCGGTCCGACGCTGCTCGAACCGCCCGCGGGCGTCGAGGTGGTGCGGGTCACGACCGCAGCGCAACTCTATGAGGCGGCGCTCGAGCGCGCGGTCGGCGCCGATCTCGTAATCGCAGCCGCTGCCGTCGCCGACTGGCGTCCCGCGAAGTTTTCGGCCTCGAAGGAGCGCAAGCGCGGTAAGGATTTGACGGTACGGCTCTCGCCCAACTCCGACGTTCTCGCGGCACTGGGCGAACGAAAGGGTGCGACCTTCTTGGTCGGCTTCGCCGCAGAGACCGAAGAACACGAAGCACGTGCGCGCGAAAAGTTACGCCGAAAACATTTGGACGCTATCGCCGTCAACGACGTGCGCGGCGAGCGCGGCTTCGGCACCGGCGAGAACGCCGTCGTGCTGCTTTGGGGCAAAGACGGCCGCCGCGACCTCGGCTTCGCCCGAAAGGAGGCGCTCGCAGCGCGCCTGCTCGACGCTGTGGAAGAGCTGATGTCATGCTCCTAACGATCGACGTCGGCAACACCGAGACGAAGCTCGGCTGTTTTTCTAAGCACGCGCTCAAGCAAACGTGGCGTGTCACGACCGAGTTGCGACGCACGCCCGACGAGTACGGCGTCTTCTTCACGCAGCTCTTCGCAACGAGCGAGATTAAGACAAGCTCCATTCGAGCGGTAGCGATCGCGAGCGTCGTTCCGCAGCTCGATTTAGTCCTCGAAAGCGCCTGCGCGCGCTTCTTCGCAACGACGCCTCATTTCTTGAAACCCCAGACTCAGCGCCTGATGAAGGTCGTCACCGAAAACCCCTCGGAGGTTGGCGCCGATCTCATCGCGGCGGCAATCGGCGGCCGTGCGCGTTTTGGCGCACCGCTCATCGTCGTAAGCTTCGGTACCGCGACCGTTTTCATGGCGATCTCCGCGCGAGGGGAATATCTCGGCGTTGCGATCGCGCCGGGTATTGCCGTTTCGATCGACGCGCTGATCGGCCGCACCGCGAAGCTGCCGCAAATCGCGCTCGAGGCACCGGACCGCGCGATCGGACGCAACACGACCGAAGCGCTGCAAAGCGGCATCGTCTACGGCTTTGCCGGGCAAACTGAGGCGATCGTCGCGCGATTGCGTGCGGAGATGGGCGTTGACGCGAAGGTCGTCGCGACCGGCGGCCTCGCCGAGATCGTCGCCAAGCAAACGCCCGTCATCGAAGCGGTCGACGCGCACCTCAGCTTGGTGGGATTGGAGCTCTTCCACCGGAAAGTCTAGCATTATGGCTCCGGCACCCTTGCAGATCGGCCCAATCCAGGTCTGGCCGCCGCTGATTTTGGCGCCGATGTCCGGCGTGACGAATCGCACGATGCGCGCGCTCTATCGCCCGTTTGGTCTCGGCCTCACCGTCACCGAGTTCGTTTCGTCCAACGCCTTGATGTACGGGAGCCGCCGCACGATGGAAATGATCGACCAGCACGGCTTGGAAAGGCCCGTCTCGACGCAGCTCTGGGGCGACGACCCTGCGACGATGGCGCTGGCGGCGAAGGTGGTGCGCGAGTGCGGCGCCGACATCGTCGACATTAACTTTGGCTGTCCCGCACCGAAGGTAACGAAGACCAACGGCGGATCCGCCTGTCTGCGCGACCCTAAGCGCTGCGAGGCAATTATGCGCGCCGTCGTCGCCGCCGTCGATTGCCCCGTCACGGTGAAGATGCGCTTAGGCTGGAGCAACGACGCGCTCGTCTATCTTGACGTGGCTCGCCGGGCGCAGCACGCCGGCGTGCAGGCGGTGACGCTGCACGCTCGCACCGCGAAACAATTCTACAAGGGGGACGCGGATTGGGAGCACATCGCGCGCCTCAAGCGCGCCGTCGACATCCCGGTCGTCGGCAATGGCGATCTCGACGATCCTCATCGAGCCATGGAGCGCATGCGTGAAAGCGGCGCGGATGCCATCATGCTCGGGCGCGCAACGCTCGGTAATCCATGGCTTATCGCGCAAATTCGAGATCTCATGGAGGGACGCGAGGCGCGCCCGATGCCCGAAGCGTCCGAACGCCTTCGCTTTGCTATCGTCCACTATCGCGCGATGCTTCGGGAGCTGGGCGAAGCTCGCGCCGTCCCGCAGATGCGCAAGCACCTCGCGCTCTATCTCAAAGGCATCTCGGGCGCGGCGATCCTGCGGGAACGCATCATGCACGTCGAACGCGGCGACGACGCGATCCGAGTCATCGAAGAGACGATCGCGCGGCTCGACGCGACGCCGCTTGCGGCGTAATGAATGAAGAACGAGCCTAGCGCGGGCGACCGATCCGCCTCGAGACGATGATCGAGGGGCGCGCGGACCTCTACGGCGCGAGCTCGCCGCAAGAGCTCGCTGCCGAGGCGTACGAAAACTACAAGGAGTTCGTCAATCCTCCGCTTGCGCGCGTGATGAAGCTTTCCGGATCGCCGGTCGAAGTACGGGCACGCGGCTCCACCATTTGGGACCAAACAGGGAAAGCTTATCTCGACTTCGCCGGCGGCTACGGCGTCTTTACGCTGGGATATTCGCATCCGCGCGTCGTCGAGGCGGTGCGCTCGCAGCTCGAGCTGATCGCGCTCTCGGGCAAGACGATGTTCAACGTTATGCTCGGACGCGCCGCGCGCCGGCTTGCAGAACTGGCGCCGGGAGATTTGCGGATATCGTTCTGGTGCAACAGCGGGACCGAGGCGATCGAAGGTGCGATCAAACTCGCGCGCGCGGCCACCGGCCGCGCGAAGATCGTGGGCACCTACCAAGCGTTTCACGGAAAGACGCTCGGGGCACTCTCGGTGAGCGGGCGCGAAACTTTCCAGGCCCCCTTTCGGCCGCTGCTTGCCGATTCTCTTTGCGTGCCGTACGCGCAGACCGACGGCCTCGAAGAGGCGTTGCGCGACGCCGCTGCCTTCCTCGTCGAACCGGTGCAGGGCGAAGGCGGCGTCCACGTTCCGCCGGCCGGCTATCTTCAGGACGTGCGCGCGGCGTGCGATCGAACCGGAGCGCTCTTCGTTGCCGACGAGATTCAAACCGGATTAGGGCGTTGCGGATATCGCTTTGCCTGCAATCGGGACGACGTCGTTCCCGACGTGATGACGCTGGCCAAGGGACTCTCCGGCGGCGTCGTTCCCGTCGGAGCGTTCATCGCGCGGCCGCACGTGTGGAATCGCGCGTTTGGTAAGGCGCCGCTCTTGCATACGTCGACGTTCGGCGGAAACGAGCTGGCCTGCGCCGCCGCGCTTGCCGCAATGGACGTTCTGGAAGAAGAGAGTTTGGCGGACCAGGCTCGCGTACGCGGCGCGCAGCTGCTGAGCGGCGCACGCGAGATCGCAATGGCGTACCCGGCGGTGATTCGAGAAGCGCGTGGGCTCGGGCTCTTGGTCGGGATCGAGCTGACCAATGAAGGATATGGCGGTTGGATTATTCCGGAAATGCTCAAACATGGCGTTACCGCGGCCTGGACGCTCAACGCCCAGCGCGTCATTCGGCTCGAGCCGCCGTTGATCGTCACGGCACCGGAGGTGGATCGGGCGCTCGAGGCATTGCGTGCCGGCGTTGCAACGGCCTACGAGAAGTTAGGCCGGCTGTAACCGTTCCGCGATGCCGTATGTCGAAAGTAGAATTGCGATTGCTGCCCCAGCCCGCCGCGTGTACGAGCTTGCCAAAGACCAGGAGCGATTTCCTGAGTTCATGCCCGACGTAGAAGCCGTGACCGTTTTAGAACGCAAACCCGAAAGCGCGATCTCGCGCTGGAAGACGCTCGTCGAAGAAGCGCCGATCGAGTGGACCGAGGAAGATCGTTTCGACGATGCCGCCTTGCGAATTGATTACAAACTGCTCGAAGGCGACCTTGAAAAGTTTGAAGGTGCCTGGACGTTCGAACACCGCGACGGCGTTACGCACGTCGTCCTCGGCGTCGACTACGATTTCGGCGTTCCGACGTTGGCCGAGCTGATCGGTCCGACCCTGCAGAAGAAAGTGCGCGAGAATAGCGAGATGATGCTCGCCGCGCTCAAGCGCGAGGCCGAGGGATCGTGAACAAGTTCTGTTTCGTCATTCACCCACTCTCGTTTGAAGACATTGCGCGCTACGAGCCCGGTGCGAAGGGGAAAGGCGAGGCGATTTTAGGCAAGATCATGGAGTGGATGCCGTCATATGCGGCAGTGCACGTCACCGGCGTACGGACGCCCGACGGGCGCGAGACGGAAGGATGGTTCGTTGCGGCCCCTCTGTTGCCCCAACAGATCGTCGAATTTCCACGCGAAGAAGTCTATCGTCGCGTCGTCCGCGCCATCGAGATCGGGGCCGAGCTGGGAGCGCAGGTTGCGGGCTTGGGCGCTTTTACCGCCGTGGTCGGCGATGCCGGCGTGACCATTAATGCTCGCTCGCCGATTCCCGTGACGACCGGCAACTCGTTGACGATTGCGGCCGGGGTTGAGAGCTTGTTTCGCGGCGCCGGCGAGATGGGAATTGACTCGGCTCGCTCCACGGCGGTCGTGATCGGTGCGACGGGGTCGATCGGAAGCGCCTGCGCGCGTATGATTGCGCCGAGGGTGGAACGTCTGGTGTTGGTGGCACGCAATGAAACTCGGTTGCGAAAGTTCCACGATGAAGTTGCCGGCACACTGAGGTGCGCGAGCGAGTACACGACCGACATTTCGAGCGCGGTACGTCGCGCGCAGCTGATCCTTACCGCGACGACGTCGACGCAAGACGTCATCGAGCCCGCGGAACTTCGCACCGGCGCGGTTGTTTGTGAGCTCTCGCTGCCGCACGACGTCGGCCGGCGTGTGGCGCGCGAACGGCCGGACGTCCTAGTGATTGAAGGCGGAAATATGGTCGTGCCGGGAAATCCGCGCTTCGAGCGCGTGCGCGAACCCGGCACCGAGTTCGATCTGAATCTTCCTGCACGCACCGCGCTGGCGTGCATGGCCGAAACGATGATTCTCGCTCTCGAGGGACGCTTCGAGCCATTCACGCTGGGGCGGGGAATCCAGCTCGAAAGAGTCATCGAAATTCAATCGCTGGCTGCTCGCTGCGGATTTACGCTTGCGGACATGCGCGCCTTCGATGCGGCGATTACTCCGCAGAGAATGGCCGCTACGCGCGAAGCGGCGGCCGCCCGCTCTGCCCTGAGCCTTTCGTCCCCCGCGGGAACCGATCCGCAGCGGAGTCGAGGGACTCAGGATGACACGCTGCGGACAGGATTCGTCGAAAGATGAAGCGGGTTGTTTCCGTCTCGCTTGGCTCGAGCAGCCGCGACCACCGCGCCCGAGTGACGCTCATGGGCGAAGAGTTCGATATCTCGCGGGTCGGAACGGACGGCAAGCTCGGTGCCGCGATCGAATCGGTGCGCGCGCTCGACGGCCACGTGGATGCAATTGGTTTGGGCGGCATCGATGTTTATCTCTACGCCGGCAGTCATCGCTATGCGCTGCGCGACGGCTTGCGTTTGCTCGAAGCCGCTACGCTCACGCCGGTCGTCGACGGAAGCGGCTTGAAGAACACCCTCGAGCGTAAAGCCGTCCGCTTCATGCAGGAGGATCTTTCGATCGATTTGCGCGGCCGGCGCGTTCTGATGGTAAGCGCCTTGGATCGGTTCGGCATGGCACAGGCGCTGGTCGATGCGGGCGCGGACGTGCTCTTCGGAGACTTCATTTTTGCGCTCGACAAAGACATGCCGGTTCGCGACCTCCATGAGTTCGAACGAATGGCCGAAAAATATCTTCCGGATGCGTGCAAGCTGCCGTTTCAATTCTTTTATCCGACCGGCAAGAAACAAGAGAAGCCCCCCGATCCCAAGTACCCGCAGTACTACGAGCAGGCCGAAATCATCGCCGGCGATTTTCACTTCATGCGGCAATTCATGCCGGAGCGCCTCGATGGCAAGATCGTCTTGACGAACACGGTTACGCAGGCGAATGTTGAAGAGCTCTCCGCGCGCGGCGTGAAGACGTTGATCACGACGACGCCCGATCTCGCGGGGCGCTCGTTCGGAACCAACGTCCTCGAAGCCGCGCTCCTGGCGCTGCTCGGCAAGGCGTGGAGCGACGTCGTGGCCGCCGATTACGAACGCCTGTTGCGAGAGCTTCAACTCAAACCACGCGTGGTTTCGCTCTAACCCGAGGGAATTCGAAGCGGTTGGACGCCGAAGAGCCTGGGTATACCCTTCGCCCGCGGCGGCGACGAGAAGGCCTCGGAGCGGCTCTCTGCGAACAGACCGCGACCAGCGTCGGAGAACGCCATCGAGTGCTGGGGCTCTCGCCATGAGCGCCCCGTGAGGGTCTAGTAGTTGAACGACAAAGAGATCGTACTAACCGCGGAAGGTTTAACGAAGTTGGAGCAAGAGCTCGACGAGCTCAAGAGCGTCCACCGGCGCGAGGTCAACGATCGAATTCGCCAGGCTAAAGAGTACGGCGACTTGAGCGAAAACGCAGAGTACGAAGATGCCAAGCAGGAACAAGCTTTCATCGAAGGACGCATCCTCAAACTGGAGGCGATGATCCGCAACGCGCGCATCATCGACGAATCGGAGTATGCAGCGGACGAGGTCCACCTCGGGGCGGTCGTCAAGGTGAAAGACCTCAAGAACAACGACTCGTACGAGTTTTCGATCGTGGGATCCGCGGAAGCCGACCCGCCGAATCGTCGCATCTCGAACGAATCTCCGTTGGGTAGCGCCCTCATGGGACACAAGAAAGGGACGACGGTAGACGTCGCCACGCCGCGCGGCGTCGTAAAGTATAAGATCGAGTCGATCAAAAGCAGCGCGCCGAAGAAGGCTGCAAAGAAGGCTTCGTAACTATTGGACGAACTCGGAAAAACCGAAACGGCGCTCGTAGCGGCCAGACGTGAGAATCTGGCCGCTTTGCGTTCGCGGGGGAACGATCCCTTTGCAGCGCGGCGCTTTGAGGTACAGGCTACGACCGCCGAACTTCTCGAGCGTTACGGGTTTCTCGTTCCGGGCCAGGATGCAAGCGCCGAAGGCTGGAGCATCGCCGGCCGCATGCTCTCGAAACGAACGATGGGCAAGACGAGCTTCGCCGACCTTGCCGACCGCAGCGGAAAGCTGCAGATTTACTTGCGTAAGGAAGAAGTTGGAGAGCGCGCCTTCAGCGACTGGAGCGATCTCGACCGTGGCGATCTTCTCGGCGTGCGCGGCTATATGTTTCGGTCAAAGCTGGGCGAGCTGACGCTTCACGTTACGTCCTTTTCCACGCTCGGTAAGGCGCTGATGCCGTTGCCGGACAAATGGCATGGGCTGCAGGACGTCGAGAAGCGCTATCGCCAGCGCTACCTTGATATGATCGTCAATCCCGAGGTGCGCGATACGATGATCATGCGCAGCCGCCTGATCTCCGAGATGCGCCGGTTCATCGACGGTCGCGGTTTTTACGAGGTCGAAACCCCGACCCTGCTGCACGTCGCGGGTGGCGCGGCTGCACGGCCGTTTGTGACGCATTGCAACGCCCTCGACCAGACGATGCAACTGCGTATCGCGACCGAACTGAACTTGAAGCGCCTGATCGTCGCCGGTCTCGAGCGCGTCTACGAAATTGGGCGAATCTTCCGCAACGAGGGCATCGACACGACGCATGCTCCGGAGTTCACGATGCTCGAGCTGTATGCAGCCTATTGGGACGTCTCGGACATGATGCAGTTCAACGAGGATTTGATCGTGCATCTCGTCTCTGTCGCAACCGACGGCGGAACGGACCTGCAGCTCGGCGATCGCAGCGTCTCGTTCCAGCGCCCGTTCGAGCGTCTAGAGTACCTCGACGCGATGGCGCGCTACAGCGGCGGGAAATACACGCGGGAGCGTTTGCTCGATCCGGACGGCGCACAGGAAATTCTGCAAGAACTCGAGGTGCCGTCATCGCCGTCACACGGACACGCGCTCGACAAGATCTTCGAGCGCGTTCTCGAGCCCCATCTGATCGCGCCGACGTTCGTCACGGGTTATCCAGTCGTCATTTCGCCTCTGGCGAAGCGGCGAGCCGGCGACTCGGCGTTAGCCGATCGTTACGAGCTCTTCTGCGCCGGCATGGAAATATCGAATGCTTTTACGGAGCTCAACGATCCCGACGACCAGCGCGAGCGCTTTGCGGCGCAGGTCGCCGAACGAGCCGGCGGAAATGAAGAGATTCCCGAACCCGATTGGGATTTCGTGCGCGCGCTCGAATACGGTATGCCGCCGACGGCCGGAATCGGCATCGGTGTCGACCGCCTCATTATGCTCTTGACAGGACAGCGGTCCATCCGCGACGTGATGCTCTTTCCGCTGCAGCGCCAGCACGGTTGATGCCGCGGCACATTGTTGCGCTCCTCATCGTTCTCATTGCGGTGCTCGCGCCGGCTGGTGCCGGCGCCGACCAGCCGTTTTACTATCTCAATCCAAATCAGCTCGATCTCACGATATTGCTCCCGCCGCCCGCCGGATGCGGCTTCCGCGCAAGAGCGCTCTGACGAGCAACAGGTCGCGGCTGCCGTCGCCGCGCGCAGCCAAGCGCAGCTCTTTGAGGCTGAAGAAGAATCGACGCGCAGTGTCTTTTTCTTCGCTCCTTCCATTGGCTCGGGTTTTGAACCGGCGCGGCTTCCAGTGACGGCGCGCTTCTTTTCCCGGGTGCAGTCGGACATTTCAAACCTCATTCATCGCGCGAAGGCGCACTGGGACCGTCCGCGCCCAAATGGCGCGCAAAACGGCCGAGGCTCGTACCCGAGCGGGCACGCTGCGTTCGCCGCTTCCAGCGCGATTCTGCTATCGCAGCTCATTCCGTCGAAGCGCGACCCCATCTTCGTGCAGGCGCGGGTCTTCGCCGAAAATCGAATTCTCCTAGGACTCCACTATCCCAGCGACGTCGCCTCCGGCTGGACTGCGGGGACCCTGGCCGTCTACGTCATGATGCGCGACCGGGCGTTCCAGCACGACTTTGCCGCCGCGAAGGCGGAGATACGCCGAGCGAATTTCTGACGAAGCTTCGCTCGACCGTTGCGTACGACGGCACGGATTTCCGCGGCTTTCAATGGCAGCCGGCGGGGCGGACCGTCGTGGGCGTTTTGGAGGCCGCGCTCGCGCAGCTCTTTGGCGAGTCCACCCGCGTCACCGGTGCCGGACGAACCGATCGCGGCGTGCATGCTACCGGGCAAGTCGTCTCATTTTCGACGGAGAAGGCATTCCCGTTCGAACGGCTCGCCGTCGCGCTCAACGCCGTCTTGCCGCCGGACTGCTCGATTCGCGAGAGCGCGCTGGTCGAAGTCGATTTCTCCGCCCGCTTCTCCGCGCGAGAGCGAACCTATACGTACGTGATTCTCAATCAACCGCACCGCGACGCGCTGCTGGCGCGGTATGCCTATCGCGTTACCCGCTCGCTCGACATCGCCGCGATGCGCGCGGCCGCCGCCCACCTCGTCGGCGAGCACGACTTTCGTTCGTTTGTGCGGGTGTTGCCGGAGACCGTCACGACCAGGCGCGTCGCGCGGCTCGAGGTCGACCGGCGCGAGGAGCTGGTTCGGATCTCGATTGCGGCAGACGGTTTCCTCCACCGCATGGTCCGCACGATCGTAGGCACCTTGATCGAGTGCGGAAGCGGTCGGCGGGATCCCGACGCAATGCCGGCAATCTTAGCGGCCCGCGATCGCTCGGCGGCGGGCGATACGGCCCCGCCTCAAGGACTCTACTTCGCGGGCGTGCGCTATGCGGATGGCTACGACTCGCTCGCCGAGCCGCCGGTCCTGCAAGGCTGGGCGAGAGCCAATCCTTGACGCGGACCGGGCTTTCCCGTAGGATACCTTGGTTGTGCGCAGCTATCAGCAAACGACGGCACAGACGGATCACCGTTGGTACCTCGTTGATGCGTCCGGCGAGCGTCTTGGCACGCTCGCGGTGCGCGTTGCGCGCGCGCTTTCGGGCAAGCACAAGCCGACCTGGACGCCCCATATCGACGACGGTGATCACGTGATCGTGGTAAATGCCGAAAAGATCGAGCTCGGCGGAAAGAAGTGGACGCAAAAACTTTACTACCGCCATAGTAACTATCCCGGCGGCCTGAAGGTGCAAACCGCCAAGGAAATTGCCGAGAAACATCCGGAGCGATTGATAGAGAGAGCCGTACGTGGAATGCTTCCGACAAACCGAATGCGCGACGTGCAGCTTCGCCGCTTGAGCGTCTATTCTGGGCCAAATCATCCGCACGAGGCGCAGAAACCCGCGCCGCTCTCGTCGCTGCGATAGGGGTCGGTCTTTGAACGAGACGAGCGACGTCATTCAATCGACCGGACGCAGAAAGCGTGCCGTAGCGAGGGTGAAACTTTCGCTCGGTCAGGGCATCATCACGGTAAACGGTAAACCCGTCGACGAGTATTTCCCGCGACCCCAACTCCTTCAAATCGTGCGTCAGCCGCTGGAAGCGACGCAGAGCGTCTCACGCTTCGATGTCTCGGTGAAAGCGGAAGGCGGAGGGATCACCGGTCAAGCCGGTGCGATTCGTCACGGAATCGCGCGCGCGCTGCTGGCGATCGATGAATCGTTCAAAGAGACGCTGCGTAAGAACGGCTTCCTCACGCGCGACCCGCGCGAAAAGGAATCGAAGAAGTACGGCCGCAAGCGCGCCCGCAAGCGGTTCCAGTACAGCAAACGCTAAAGACACTCCTCAAGCTTACTGCGATTGCGCTGGGAGCAATCGCGCTGCTCGTGCAACCACACGCCGCGTGGATCGAACGTTCGTACGCCAATGGCGCGTATCCGAATTGGGAGCGCGTTGCGTTTGTCGTCACTCATCCGCTACCGTGGTCCCTGGGCGATCTAGCCGCCCTAGCCGGCCTGGCGGCGATCGCTTGGCAAATCGTCCTTTTTGTGCGCCGCCGAAGGCGTCGAGCCGCGCATCTCGGAGCGCTGTTTTTAAACTGCGCTGTGATCGCGGGAGCCTACGCGTTGTGGTTCGAGCTGAGCTGGGGCTGGAACTATGCGCGCGCGCCGCTCGAAACGCGCGTCGCGTTCGATGCGTCGCGGGTGACGCCGCTGCACGCCACGGCACTGCGCCGGCGGGCGATGGCGGAGATGAACGCGCTTGCGGCAGCGGCGCACGCTCGTGCCGCCAGTCCGCTCGATTTGACCGCGCTGCAAGCGGCGTGGCTGCCTGCGGTGCAGCGCGCCGGCGACGATTGGACGCCTCTCGTCGGGGCTGCGAAGCCCACCGTGGCCGATCCGTTTATGCTCGCGACGGGAACGAGCGGGTTCATCAACCCACTCACGCTGAACGTCGCACTTGCGTCGGATCTGCTCTGGTTCGAGCGGCCGTTCGACCTGGCGCACGAGTGGAGTCACGACGCCGCCTACGCGCGCGAAGACGAAGCGAACTATCTCGCGATTCTGACGTGTCTGCGTTCGCCTAACCCGGCGGTGCGTTACTCGGGGTGGTTCGAGCTCTTCCTCTACTTGCCGCAGAGAAGCTATGCGCGTCGCGAATTCGTTCCGCTCGTCTGGCAAGATTTCGCGGCCATGCGCAAACGCAACGCGCGCCACATCAACGTGATGCTGGCGCACTGGTCGTGGCGTACGTACAACGTTTACTTGAAGAGTAATCGGATCGCGTCTGGGATTGCGAACTACGACGAGGTGACGCGGTTGATGCTCGGCGTGCCACTCGACTCACAGGCTCTTCCCGTCAGACGATAAACGAACGGGGACCCGAAACCGGGTCCCCGCTGACGAGGTGCCGCTAATCCTGTGGCGGTTTTCCGCCCTTATTGTCGCCGTTGTCGGGCGCTTTTGGCGCGGCGCCTTGAGGCCGCGACCTCGATTGTGAGCTAGCGCCGCCACCTTGCGGATGTCCGCCGGATTGCCCATGCATCGCTTGCGAGTGCATCTGGCTTGGCGGAGGCGATTTGTGCTGCGGATGCGTTGCCGGCGCGTTGTGATGAGGTTGAGTAACCGGCGCCGGGTTATGCTTCGGTTGCGACGCAGGCTTCGGTTGTGTAGCCGGCTTCGCTTGAGTTGCAGGCTTGGGCTGTGTCTTCGGTTGCGTGACCGGAGCATTATTTGCGCCGTTTGAAGTCTTGACGTTCTTCTGCGCGGCTTGCTTATCGGCCGCGGTTACCGGCGCGTAATGTGGAAGCTGCTTCGGATCGCTGTACGGTTTCTGCGAAGCCGTAACCGGCGGCTTGCCGTGGTTGACGTTCGCGTAGAGGTTGCGATCCTGGGCCGCGACGCGCGCTTGATTGCGCTGTGCGGTCGTCGGCGGGATGGCGTGCTGCCGCGCTGCGATTTGTCCCGACGTCGGTCTTGCGGATACTCCGCCGCGACCGCCGTTGTAGCTCACGTGACAATTGTTGCCGCAATGAACACTCTTATTGATCACGGTCTTGTTGACGTAGACGTTTCGCACGACGTTGCGGTTGACGTTCATTACCGCTGCGTTGTACCTGAAGGCGTTGCCGGCCCAGTAGCCGCCGACGAATCCGGCACCGAAGTAACCGAAACCGTAGTTGATGCCACCGTAGAACCCGACGCTCGGGCCCCAGTAGCCGGTATTCCACGCGTAAGCCCCGTTGTATCCGGCGCCCCAGTAGCCCGGGGTCCAGTAGACGCCGACCGAGGGCGGTGCCACCCAGGTCCCCGGGACCCAGTAGTAACCGGCAGGTCCCCAGCCCCAGTATCCGGGGGTCCATTGGTAGTTGGGATAGGGGGCTACCGGCTGTGAGTAGACCGGAAGCGGCGGCGGGGGCGCGCCGACGCTAAAGCCGACGCCGACGCTAAGCTGGGCGGGCGCCGCCAGCGGGAGAGCTGCCATAAAAAGCGTTATGATAATTGCGGAGAGCGATCTTGTGATTCGCACGATTCCTCCTTCTTAGAAAGTAATATAGGCCAAGTATAGCCTACTCGGCCCTCGAGCGGGCCGTGCTGTAGCGGTTTCACTCGATTCTTACCCATTCATGAGTTTCTCCCAACTCGATCCTCATCGCTCTCACATCACACATCGTCCATCTTGGGTACGTCTCGCGTCCACCACGCCTTGATAGGATCGCCCCATGTTCGATGTCGGCGAGTCTCTGCGTGATGCCTTTGCGACGGCTCGCGCGCGTTTACACGACGCGCAGAGGTCGGTCGCCCTAGCCAATTCGGGCATCGGGATCGGCCGCTCCGCCGATGCGGCGATGGCCCAGACGGCGCAGGCGGCAATCTTTACCGAAGCGCTGCTCGCCGCGGAACGAGCACGCTTTGAGGAGATAAAGGCGGTCACAAAATGAACATCGATATCCTTGATGCGGCCGCCAGCGGAATGGACGCGCAGCGCGCGGCCCTCGATGTGGCGGCCCGTAATGTTGCCGCCGCAGAAGCCGCGGGCCCGAACGCCGACTACGCACGGATGATTCCCATTTTTCGAATCGACGACAACGACGATTCGCGCGTCGAGTTTACCGGTACGCGCACCGAGGCTGGGACGAACGTCGACATTCTCACCGAGATGATTGCCGTGATGAATGCCTCGCGCGCGTACGAGTCTGACGCCTCGATCTTCGAGGTAGGCAAGAGACTAGCCGAAAAAACGATCGACTTGGAGCGGTTGTGAGGGTCGAGCCGCTTATCCCCGACGCTCCGACACTCCGGCCGCAACCCGGTGGTGACGCAGCGGCATTTGCCCGCGCGCTCGATGCGCTCGGCGGCGTGCTTGCCGGTGCAGCGCAGGCCGAAGATAATTTCGCATACGGTAGAGGCTCGCTGCAAGATGCAATCTATGAACGCGCACAGGCGGACGTGGCACTCTCCGTGGCAACGGCGACGGCGCAGCGCATCGCGCAAGCCGCTCAATCCGTGCTTAACATGCAAGTGTAGCCATGAATGGCGTTGCCCAGCTGCTGACTCGGTGGAATACCTTACCGAGAGCGCTTCGCCTCGCGGTGGGCGCGGCAGTGCTCGCCATGGCGACCATCGCAGCGGCAGCGGCAATCGTCGCGCATCCGGCACGTACGCCGCTCTTTGCCGCTTCACTCCATCCCGAGCAGCTTGCCGAGGTCGAAGAGCGGCTTGCCGCGTGGAACGTTGCCTTCACGCCTACTGCCGAGAACGTGATCGTGGATGCGAGGCGGCGTAACGATCTCTTGCTGCGCCTCTCGCTCGCCGGCGTTCCACATCTGCATCTCGTAAATAGCGCAGAGGCGCTAGAAAGCATCGGCGTCTTAACCCCGCAAGCCGTCATCGAAGCGCAGACGCGAGCGGGACTCGCAGGCGACATCGAAGCGGGGTTGCGCAGTATCGACGGCGTGGATGACGTACGAGTTATCGTTGCGCCGGCGAAGGCAGCCGGAGTTCGCCGACGAAACCACGCACGATGCATCCGCCTCAGTGAGGCTGCAGCTTCGCGGCGGCGAGCGGCTTCCGCGCGAAGCGATTGCCGGCATCCGCGCATTTGTCGCGGCAAGCGTCCCCGAACTGCGGCCGGCACGCGTGACGATTCTCGACGATCGCGGCGTCGCGTTGGGCGACGACACTGCCGGTGCCGACGAGGCCGCCGAACTCCAGCGGTCGCTGCAGTCCGCACTCGATTCCGCTTTCGGTGACGAAGCGACGATCGTCCGGGTTCGCGCGGAATACGAAGTTGGCCAAACCTCCGAACACGACGTGCGGCGCGCGCCGATCGCCGTTGCGGCGATCAGGCGTTTGCGGCGCAGCGAGAGCTACGACGGAGGCGGTAAACGCTATCGCAGACTTGAAGAAGGCGATGATCGCGGCAGCCAAACGCACGAGTCGCTCGCGCAAACCCCAGCGGGCGCGCTCAAGCGCCTTTCGACGGCGATCTTCGTCGATCAAAGCCGCGCGCTCGACGTGGCCGAAGGTTCGCGAACTCGCCGGCGCTACGCTCGGCTACGATCCGCGCCGCGGAGACACGCTGGCCGTCGAGGCCGTGGACTTTCACCGTGAGCTCCCGGTACGTAAGGATCTCTGGTGGCTGCTCTACGGCGCAATCGTTCCGCTCGCACCGGCACTCATTTTGGCGATCGGGCTCGTCGCTTGCGTTCGGATCGCCGTACCCTCGTTCGCAGCGCTCGTGCAATCGTTCATCGAGCGCGTCGTCGTCGAGCGCGCCTCGAAAGCCGCCGCGAGTTTTCCGCCGGCGCGTGTGCGCAGCATGCTCGAGCAAGAACCGCCGCATGCCGCGGCGGCAATCATCAGCGCGCTCCCGGCTGCAACCGCCGCGGCAGTCCTGGACCTTTATCCGCCGCACGAACGCGAGGCGATCGTTCGCCGAATGCAGCGGTCAGCGGCACCTCTGCTCTCCGACGCGCACGAGTTATTGCGTCGTCATGTCTGAGAACTTCGTTCCGCTCGCCGCATTCTTGCGTCCCGTCGCGCGCAATCCGGTGGTGGAACCGCCTCCGCTAGCAGAAGCGCCGACTGCCGACCTGTGCGATGACTATAACGAAACGCTTCGCGCTGCGCGGCGTTTTCGGGCGGGGCTCAGCGATGCACTCGAAACCGCCGTCGAGCAGCTGTTGCCAAGGATTGCGAAGGAGGTGCTCGCACGCGAACTGCAGCTCGCCGATGCCGACGTTGCCGCGATTCTCTCGGCCGCGCTCGATCGGTTCGCCGGCGATGCGGTGCTTTGCGTTCGCGCGCACCCTCACGACTGGGCTGCACTGGCCGGCCTTGAGCTCGAACGGGTTGCCGATGGTTCGCTGCAGCCAGGCGATATTCGTCTGGAGCTTCGCAGTGGAACCATCGATCTGACGCTCGCTGCGCGCCTCGATGCAGCTCTGGCGGTGTGTTCGGCGTGATTGCTTCGCAGAGGCTCGCACTCGGCGCTTGCGCGCTCGGACGCGCAATCGACGCGCACGGTTCGCCACTCGACCGTGGGCCGCTTTTGCAAGGGCGTAACGTCACGCTGGAGCTGCGTCCTCCCCGGCCCAACGAGCGCGTGCCGATTACGATCCCGCTCCCGACTGGGATACGCGTCGTCGATGGGTTGCTCACGATCGGTCGTGGCGCCCGCATCGGGATTTTCGGTGCGCCCGGCGCAGGCAAGACCACGCTGATCGAGTCGGTCGTCGCGGGCTGCGCTGCCGACGCGATCGTCGTCGCCCTCGTCGGTGAACGTGGCCGAGAGGCGCAATGCTGGATTGCCCGGCGCGACGATCGGACGACCGTCATTTGCGCCACCAGCGATCGGCCGCCGCAGGAGCGGCTTCTCGCGGCACGAGTTGCCGTGGTGCATGCCGGTGCGCTGCGCGAACGCGGATTGCACGTGCTGCTCGTCATCGATAGTTTGGCACGCTTTGCGTACGCATCGCGCGAGATCGCCGTGGCCGCCGGCGAGAGCGTTGGGCGAGGCGGGTACCCGCCGAGCGTCTTCGCTCATCTGGCTCGACTCGTCGAGGTTTCCGGGGCGCTGCAGCATGGCTCGATCACGTTGATCGCTAGCGTGATAAACGATGGGGACGACCGCGATCCGGTTAGCGAGGGCGCGCGCTCGATTCTCGACGGGCACATCACGCTCTCGACGCGCCTCGCCGAAGCCGGGCGATTTCCGGCCGTGGACGTACCGGCGAGTACGAGTCGAACGATGGATGCGGTGGTAAATCAATCTCATCTGAGCGCCGCGCGCAAGGTAACGCGAGCTCTGGCTCTGCTCGACCGTATCGAAGACGCCCGCGCGCTCGGCATAGATCCGGCCGATCGCGCGGCGCGTATCGCCATTGCCGCCGAGAGCCGTATCGAAGCCTTCATACGTCAAGGGCGCAGCGGCTCCGACTACGAGGCCACTTTGTCACAGTTGGCGCAGCTCGCAACTCTTTTGGAAGGCGACAATGGAGATCGTTAGCAATCTCGGCGCACTTATGCGGCGGATCGAACAAATTGCGCAAGGTCCACGACTGGAGGACCAAGAGTTCGACGCCGCCGTCACGGGTGCGAGCCTTACTGCGGGCTCGGCAATCGATTTGGGTTCAGCCGATTCGCACTCGGCTATCGATCGCTACGTAAGCACAAACGCGCGGGCCCTCCGCATCGACCCCGCTCTCATCGAGGCGATCATTGCACGAATCGGGGTTCGATCCAAAGGCGACCTCTCGGGCCGGCGCTCGCGGTCTCATGCAACTCATGCCGCAGACCGCCGCAGAGCTCGGCGTTACCGATCCGTACGACGCCGCGCAGAACATACGTGGCGGTACCCGATACCTTCGCACGCTGCTCGATCGGTTCGGCGATGTCGAGCTGGCCGTGGCTGCATACAACGCGGGGCCAGGTGCAGTCGAACGTTTCGGCGGCGTGCCCCCCTATGCGGAGACGCGCAGCTACGTAAGCAAAGTCTTGGCGCATTACCGGGAACTGCGTTCGCGCGAGCGCGTAGTTCTCAACTCGGTAAACTCTCGATGAGTGACCGATCACACGCTCCTGAGACGATCGTGCAATGATGACGCAGCAGCTCGAAGTCAGTATTCTCGCGGCGCCGTTGGCGGCGATCGACCGGAGAGTACTGTCAGAGGCATGGTATTCGGCGCTGCGGCTGGTCTGCCAACCTCACCAAACCTCGGCAGTTGCACTTCCTGCGCGATCGCCCGTCGCGCAGCGCGTTCGAGCGCACACGCGAAACGTTGAGTTCGTTGCTGGGCGGATCCGTTGCGGTGCGCCTCTTCGAGCCGAGGATCCCTGCGCCGCACGCGTGGTCGGCAATTCTGCGCGACGCGCGACTCTATCGGGTGCGAGGAAACGTTGCGGACGCGGCCCTCGTCCTGCGAGCGTCCGACGCGGTCGCCCTCGCCGCCGCACTTTTCGGAGAATCGTCCGGCGCTGTGGAGCGCGCGCTTTCTCCAATTGAATGCGATGTTTTCGATCGCATGATCAACGCAATCGCTGCGAACCTCGGTGCGGTCTGTGGAGCGCGCGAAGGTTATCCTGTCGAGCGCGTTGCCGCGCTCGACGGTTTCGTGACTTATTTCGAGCTCCTGATTGAAGAGCCGGTTTCCTCCCGAATCGGCGTTGCGCTCTCGCGCGAACCCGTGTCCGACACTCGCGGCTGCCTCGAAGTCAGGCACCTTGCACAAGTCAGACTCACCGCCTTAGCCATCCTCAACCTAGGCAAGATAGATGCAGCGGCCGTTTCGCGACTCAACGTTGGTGCGATCGTTCCGGTAGAGCCGGCAGAATTGCATCGCTGTAGCCTTATGGCGCACGGACGCAGGCTCGCTCGCGGCAGCTGCGGGGTCCGCGATGGACGCTATGCATTTTATGCCGACCCACGCGAAGCGACGTGATCGCCTACGATGGCAATGAGCTCCAAACAATCAGCGGAGTTCGAGAATATTGGGTTGCTCATGCACGTGCCGCTGGACCTCACGGTCGAGTTGGGAAGCGCTAAGCTATCGGTGGCCGAGGTATTGAAGCTCGGCACGGGCTCGATCGTCGAACTCGATCGTCCAGTAAATCATCCCGTCGACCTGCTCGTTAACAGTAGGCTCATTGCGCGCGGCGAGATCGTTGCCGTTGCGGAGAGCTTTGCGTTGCGCATTACCGAGCTGCTTCCGCTCCAGACAAGCTCGTAAATTCATGCCCACCGATTTCTTCGCCGGCACGGTCGGGCGGCACGCAACGATGCCACTCGATCTCTTGGTGACGCTGACGATGCTCTCGATCGTGCCGCTTCTACTGGTCATGTGTACGTCGTTTGTACGAATCGTCGTCGTGCTCTCGCTCGTGCGCTCGGCAATCGGCGCCTCAGCGCTTCCACCCAACGCCGTGCTCACGGGGCTCGCACTCGTCCTGACCTTGGTCGTCATGGCTCCTACGGCGCAGCGAATTGGCCACGACGCTGTCGATCCGTATTCCCGAGGCGCAATTTCTCCGTCACTAGCGATTCGGCGAGCAATCGCGCCGCTTCGCTCGTTTATGCTGCGCCAGACGCGGGCCGCGGATGTGGCGCTTTTCGAGCGAGTCGCTCGGCGCGCCCCCGAGCCGGCCGAGCGCGCGCCCATTACCGTCGTGATTCCCGCGTTCGTCGTGGGCGAGCTGCGCAGCGGCTTCGCTATCGGATTTGCGCTGTATCTGCCGTTTGTCGCGATCGATTTGGCGGTTGCGGCCATGCTGATGGGGCTTGGCATGATGATGCTCAGCCCACCCGTCGTCTCGTTGCCGGTGAAGCTGCTCCTCTTCGTGATGGTCGACGGCTGGGCGATGCTTTGCGGAGGCGTTGCAGCAAGCTTCCGATAACTCAGAGATATGCGCATCGCAGATGCCATCGCGACACAGCGGCCGTTTTTCTCGTTCGAGTTCTTCCCACCGAAGGACGACGAGGGTTCCCGCCGCTTGTTTGCCGCAATCGAGGCGTTGCAACCGCTGCGGCCGGCCTTCGTTTCCATCACTTACGGCGCCGGCGGCTCGACACGCGTCCGCACCGTTGCACTCGCTAAAGAAATTCAGCATCTGATCGGTCTGACGGTGGTTGCGCACGTTACGTGCATCGGCGCGGATCGGGGCGAGTTGCGAGAACTCTTCGACGATTTGGCGAGGGCCGGCATCGAGAACGTGCTTGCATTGCGAGGCGACGCCCCGCCGGGCGCCTCGTTCTCACCGACCCCTGGAGGCTTTGCGCACGCCAGCGAGCTGATCGCTATGTTGCGGCGAAACTACGACTTCTGCATTGGAGCGGCGTGCTATCCCGAAAAGCATCCCGAAGCGGCGACGTTCGAAGACGATCTGCTCCATCTCAAGCTCAAAGCCGAAGCGGGCGCGGATTTTCTCGTCTCGCAGCTTTTTTTCGACAACGCACACTTCTTCGAGTTCGAGCGCCGCGCCCGAATCGCTGGTATCGAGCTTCCGATTCTCCCCGGCTTGATGCCGATTACGAACTTTGCCCAGATCAAGCGGTTCGTCGCCATGTGCGGCGCGACCATTCCACCGAAGCTCCTGGTGGAATTGGAGGCATGCAAGGGGGACGATAAGGCGGTCGAAGATCTTGGCGTCGCATATGCGTCGATGCAGGCTCTTGGACTGGTGCAGGGAGGCCTGCCCGGGATTCACTTTTACACGTTGAACCGCTCGCCCGCGACGCGTGCTATTGTCTCGTCGCTCCTGGCGGCAAGTGCCTGGCGTCCCGCCTTTCGAACACCCAGTGTCATAACAACTCGATAACGTCACCGTAACGGCGCCCCGGTACCGTTGAGCGGTGGAGATCCTCGACGGATTGCTTCACGACGCGCTCCTTACCACCGCAACGATCGCCTTGCCGATGCTCGGCGTCGCAGCGCTTGTCGGTACTGCGATTGCCGTAGTCCAAGCGGCAACGCAGGTTCAAGAACAGACCCTGACGCTGCTTCCCAAGATCGTTGCCATTGGATTGATGATCGCGTTGTTCGGCAGCCCCGCTATGCACTTGCTCGCCGGCCTCTTCGATCGCGCTCTGGCTGCTATTCCCGCGATCGATACGGGATGGTAACCGGCCTGCTCGCCTTTGCACGTTGCGCCGGCTTCGTCTTTCGCGCTCCGGGATTCTCGCATCCGAGCGTGCCGTCTCCACTACGAGCCGGCCTAGCCGTCGCGCTTTCGATCGCAATGGCTCCGAGCGCTACGCGGGCGCCGCACAATGTCGACGTGGTGATGCTTGTCATTGCAGTCCTGGGTGAATTCTTGCTCGGCAGTGCAATCGGCATGGCGGCCTCGCTAATCTACGACGCAGCCTATGCCGGTGGTCGCGTCGTTGACGACTATGTAGGCGTCAAAGCGATCGCGCCGAGCCTTCAACTCGTCGCGCCGAGTGGCTTTGGACGGGTCTGGTCTCTTGCATTCACCGGGGCATTTTTTCTTTCGGGCGCTTACCGGCCCGCGCTGCTCGGCCTAGCAGAAAGCTTTGGCCGCCTGCCACTTGGTGCGGGCTTGCACGCAGGCGGCTGGAGCACGTTCGCGGCCAACTTCGCCGCGACGATCTTCCTCGTAGCGCTGCAAGTCGCAGCGCCGGCAGTGGCGCTGGCGTTCGTCGTGCAGATCGCGGTTGGAACGCTCTCGAGGGTTATTCCGCGGTTCGGCAGTTTTACGCTAGCCTTCCCGCTGGCATTTGCGGCGGCGCTCGTCGCGACCGCGATCTCCGTACCGGTGATTGCCGAGCACTCACCCGCACCGCTGCTATCCATTCCTGGACGCTAAACCCTCAGCTCCGCTTGCGACAAACTTCGTCGAAGGATGAGTGACCTCTCCGAGAAGCCTTTTGAGGCGACGCCGCGTCGCATCGCAAAGGCCAAGCGCGAAGGAAATGTGGCCCGCTCGAGCGAGCTAGCTGCAAACCTTTCCTTCGCTGCAGGCGCACTAGCCCTCTTCGCAATCGCGCCGGCGTTCGGCGCCGTTGCGTGCGCCGCTCTTCAAGTTTGGCCACGCAACGCTCCCTTCGCGGTCGTGCTCATCCCTGGAGTCGCGTTGCTGGCCGTCGGCGCGGCTGCTTTGGGTACCGTGGTGGGAAACCTTCTTCAGAGCGGCGGACTCGTCTCTGTCGCGGTTACGGCGAAGCTAGAGCGGCTCGATCCGCTCGAGGGAATCAAACGCATCTTCTCACGCGAAACGCTCGCGCACTCGCTACGAGCTACGCTTGCATTTGGATGTGCGGTTGGAACGATGACGCCGTTTGTTGCCTTAAGCGCCTCCATCTCGCTACGAGCATCGACGCTTGGTGGCGTCGCTGCAGCGGCATGGACCGCCATGCAAGAGGTCGCCGTCGCCGCGTGCGCGGTCGGATTCTGCTTCTCCATTGCCGATTACGGAGCGGCGCGGCGCCAGTGGTTGCGAAAACTGCGCATGAGTTTCGACGAGCGTAAGCGCGAGACGAAAGAAGAAGAGGGCGATCCCGGCGCACGCGCGCGCCGGCGCGCTTGGCATCGCGCGTTGCTGCGTGGCGGGATTCGGCGTCTCAAAGATGCGGCATTCGTGGTGACAAATCCACAGCACGTCGCCGTCGCGCTCGAGTATAAGACCGTACAGGTGCCGGTTCCGCGCGTGCTCGTGCGCGCCGCCGACGAGGCCGCCCTCCGCGTGCGAGCCATGGCTGCGAGCTATCGCATTCCAATCGTCGAGGATGCTTCGCTCGCCCGCGCGCTCTACCGCGACGGGCGTACGGGCGAACCGATCCCACACGCGCATTATGTGGCCGTTGCGGAGATCGTGGTGGCATTGCTGCGCTCCAGAGAGATCGGGGATTGATGGGCACGCACAAGCGCGCGGTCTATACGTTTGCCACGCTCCTGTTGACGGTCGTCGGCATCCTGATCGTTCCGCTGCCGCCGTGGCTGCTTGACGTACTCCTGGGCATCAACATCTTCGGCTCTGCGCTGGTATTGCTACTTTCGGTCACCGTCGAAGATCCACTCGAGTTTTCGGCATTCGCACCGGCGTTGCTTGTTGCGACGCTTTTCCGTCTCTCGCTCGACGTTTCGGCGACGCGACTGATTCTTACCGCGGGTGCCACGCCGGGCGCCGTCGGAGCGATTATTCCGGCGTTCGGCGAGTTCGTCGTCCATGGGAACTTGGTGGTCGGCCTCATCGTTTTTTCGATCTTGATCACGATTCAGTTCGTGGTCATTGCCAGCGGGTCGCAGCGCGTCGCTGAGGTAGCCGCACGCTTCACGCTCGACGCCATGCCCGGAAAGCAGATGGCGATCGACGCCGACGTGCACGCGGGAGTTCTCGATGCCGAGGGTGCGCGGCGCAAACGCGAAGCAGTGCAGCGCGAGGCGGATTTCTACGGAGCGATGGACGGCGCCGGCAAGTTCGTCAAAGGCGACGCGGTTGCGGCTTTGGTCATCGTGGCCTTGAACCTAACCGGCGGCATTGTCGTTGGAGTGGCCTACCACGGGCTCCCGCCGCTCGACGCTCTCAATACGTTTGCCCTTCTATCGATCGGTAACGCGCTCGTTACAACGCTACCCGCGTTCCTGATCTCGACCGCGATGGGAATGATGGTCACGCGCGTCGCCTCGGAGGGCGCACTCGGCTCCGACCTTGCGGCGCAGCTCTTTGCCCGGCCAGATGCACTACGCAGCGCCGGAGGTTTGCTGCTCGCGCTGGCGCTCGTCCCAGCCTTGCCTCGGCCACTCTTTCTCGTTCTTGCGGCGAGCGCGTTTACGCTCGCGCATGCCGCGCAGCGCGCGCGTCAACGCCGTGAGGCCGAAGCCCTCGACCTGCGGGAACGAACCAAACGAAGCGCGATGCGCCGTCCTGAACTCGCGCTGGGGCTCGTCGGCGTCGATGCGATTTCAATTGAAATCGGCGCAGACTTGGCACAATTGCTCGTGCAGCCACTCGCCGATGCATTGCTCGATCGTATTGGAGAAGTTCGACGCGCGCTCGCCGCAGACATCGGTATCGTGCTGCCCGGGGTGCGCCTGCGCGACGAGCTTGCACGCGATCCGCGAACGTACGCCATCCGCGTGCGCGACCGCTTGGCGGGAGCGGGGCGGCTTGAGCTCGATACTCTGCTTGCCGTTGCCGACGAAGCGGTGCTTGCACGATTGCCCGCCCGAGTGGAACGCGAGCCCGTGTACGGATTGCCCGCGGCGTGGATCGAACCGGAAGCCAGAGAACGCGCGCTCAACGCCGGTGCGCTCGTCTTCGACCCGATATCGGTGCTTGGCTCTCATCTGGCGGAAATCGCGCGCACGCACGCAGCGCAGCTGCTGGGACGGCAAGAGTTTCAAACCCTGCTCGAGCATTTGCGGTCGACGGTCCCGGTTTTGGTGAAGGAAGTGGGAAGCGACGCTTTGCCGTTCGGCGTCCTCCATCGCGCCTTCACGCTGTTGCTGCGCGAGGGAGCTTGGCCGCGCGATCCGATCGCCGTCCTCGAGGCGATGCTCGATGCGCACACGCACGACCCGCGCGAGCTCGCCGAAGCGGCGAGGCGCGCGATCGTACCCGATCTCTTGCGTCGGCGCGGAGTTACGCAGTTGGAGCCGATTATCTTCGATGCCGATTTCGAAGAACGGCTCGCCGCGGCATGGTGCCGGTACGGTAGCGAGGGGCTGGATCCGGCGACAGCGTTGGCTTTGCGAGCGCGGATCGAAGCTTACGCCACCGCGATGCCACGCGATCGCGCGGCGGTCATTTGCACGGCCGCGCTTCGTCCGGCGCTCGCCGACTTTTTGCTGCGCTCGGGGATTCGAGTAAGCGTCTATGCCTATGGCGAGCTTCCCAATGAACTCACACTCGCACCGGCCGAGGTCATCTCGCAGGCAGAACCGAACGCGCTGGTCCCATGCACCTGAGGACGCTCGATTGGATCATCGTCGTCGTTTCCTTGGGAGTGAGCTTCGTGCCGGCGATCGTACTGGCGCGGCGGGCCGGGCGAAACATCACGGAGTTCTTCGCCGCGGGGCGGCGGGCACCGTGGTGGCTGATCGGGATATCGCTGGTCGCGACGACCTTTTCCACCGACACGCCAAACCTCGTCACGAATTTGGTGCGCGACGGCGGCGTTGCCGAGAACTGGGTCTGGTGGTCGTTCTTGCTGACGGGCATGGCGACGGTCTTTTTTTATGCGCGCCTTTGGCGGCGCTCGAGCGTGCTGACCGATCTCGAGTTCTACGAGCTTCGCTATGCCGGCCGCGCCGCGTCGTTCGTGCGCGGTTTCCGCGCGATCTATCTCGGCCTATTCTTTAACTGCTGGATCATCGCGACGGTCAATCTCGCGCTGGTCAAGATTGCCGGCGTGCTCTTCGGCTGGCCGCGTGCCGAAACGCTCGCAATATCCGTCGCCGTGCCGATCATCTTCGCCGCGACGGCGGGCCTGTGGGGTGTGATGGTCACCGATATGATTCAATTCTGCATTACGATGAGTTCGGCATTCGCGGCCGCGTATTTCGCGATCCACGCACCGGGCGTCGGCGGATTGCACGGTCTCATCGCACATTTCACATATGCGCATCCCGGGGCGCTCTCCATTCTTCCGAGCTTCGCGGATTGGCACACGGCGCTGGGCATCTTCGTGATCCCTATCACCGTCTTGTGGTGGTCCGTCTGGTATCCCGGCGCCGAGCCCGGCGGCGGAAGCTACGTCGCGCAACGGATGCTGGCTGCGCGAACCGAGTCGGACGCGCTCTTTGGCACCTTTGCGTTTCAAGCGATGCACTACGCGCTGCGCCCGTGGCCGTGGATCGTCGTCGCGCTCGCTTCCACGATCGTCTATCCGACCTTGCACGACATCCATCACCGTTTTCCATCCGTTGCGCCGAGCCTCATCGGCAACGACATCGCCTACCCGGCGATGCTTGTCTTTTTGCCGTCCGGTTTTGCGGGATTCATGGTCGCCGGCATCTTCGCCGCCTATCGCTCCACGATCGAAACGCACCTCAATTGGGGGACGTCGTATCTCGTGCACGATTTCTACCAGCGTTTCATTCGTCCAGCCTCGAGTCAGCGAGAACTGGTCTTGGCGGGACGACTGGTGACGGCGTTGCTCATGGGACTCGGCGTGCTCCTCACGCTTACGCTCGACAACGCGAAGAACGCCTTCAATCTCTTGCTCTCAATCGGAGCCGGGACCGGTTTGATCTACTTGTTACGGTGGTTCTGGTGGCGCATCAATGCATGGAGCGAGGTAAGCGCGATGTTTTCATCATTCGTCGTCTCGCTGGCGTTCTTCGTTGCCGCCAAGCTGGGGCACGCAGTCGATACCATCGTCGTGCTCTTGACCACGATCGGGATCACGACGATCGTCTGGGTTACGGTCACCTATCTCACTCCGCCGGTACAGACCAGCGTGCTCGCCGATTTCTACCGCAAGGTTCGTCCCGCCGGGCCTGGTTGGGCCCGGATTCGCAAAGAGTGCGGGCTCGCGCCCTCGCCCGACTCGATCTCGCTCGCGCTAGCCGGGTGGGTGCTGGGTGTCGCGTCGATCTATGGGGCGCTCTTTGCGACCGGCGCGTTCGTCTACGGTCGGCCAAGTCAGGGTATTTTTTGGAGCATCGTCGCCGCGGTCGCAATCGGCGGGCTGCTCGCAATCGGCCGGCGCCTTTGGGCGCCGGGGGAGGCGCGGCGCCCGCCGAAGGCTAAGCTCGTCCGGCTCGAATGAACTGGAAAAACCTCAAGGCGCCATTCAAAGCACTGGTTATTATCGCCGTTTGTGCGATTTCGATCATCTCCGTGGTGCCCGTACAGAAGACGATCCACCTCGGCCTCGACCTGCAGGGCGGTGCGCGGCTCTTGCTCCAGCTCTATCCGACGGCCGAAGTGCCGCAAATCACGTCGCAGGTTCAAGCCCAAACCCGCGAGGTCATCGACCGCCGCATCAACGGACTGGGTGTTTCCGAGCCGTCCATCAGCAATGTGGGAGTCGATCGAATCTTGGTAGAGCTCCCCGCGGTGAAGGATCCCGACCAGGCGGAAAGAGTGCTCAAGCAGGTCGCGGTCCTGGAATATAAGATCGTGCCGTTCGACGTGATGCAAAAGGCTGATGCCGCCAACTCCGCCCTGCTCACACCGAATCTTCCGGCGAAAGAGAAGGCCGACGACGAGCTCTACGTCTCGAAAACCGCCTACGATCGCAGCGGTCCGGTCGTCTACTCGGGCAAAGATCTCAAGGGGGCGCAAGCGAGTTACGACCAGGCCGGTCGCCCCGACATCACGTTTCAGACTAAGGATCCGGCGAGATTCGGCAAGCTGACCTCGTCGAATCTGCAAAAGCCGCTCGGAATATTTCTCGACCATCGCTATCTCTCGGCGCCGATCATCCAGAGCCCGATCTACGATAGCGGCGAAATCACGGGTCAATTTCAGTCAAGAAGATACGATCACGCTCGCCAACGAGCTCAACGCGGGTGCGTTGCCCGTGAGTGTGAAGATCGTTGAAAAGGAAACGATCGGCCCGACGCTCGGCAAAATCGACTTGATTCAGTCGATGCGCGCGGCGGCACTCGGCCTTGGCTTGGTCTTGATCTTCATGATTGCCGTCTACCGCCTGCCCGGACTTCTCGCGGATCTCGCGCTCGCCATCTACGTGCTGGTGATGATGGCGATTCTCGCGCTCTCGCATGCGACCTTGACGCTCCCCGGTATCGCCGGCTTCGTGCTTGTCCATCGGCATGGCGGTTGACGCCAACGTGCTGATCTTTGAGCGCATCAAAGAAGAGCTTTGGAACGGGAAGACGATGCGTGCCGCGGTGCGCGTCGGATTTCAGCGCGCGTTCTCAGCGGTCTTCGATAGCCACTTCACCACGATCGTGGGCGCGGGTGTGCTCTACATGCTCGGCACGGGGACGGTGAAGGGCTTTGCGTTTACGCTTTTTTGGGGGACAGTCGTCTCGCTCTTCACGGCGGTTTTCATCACGCGGTTCTTCGTCGACACGCTCGTCGATAACGAAGTTTTGACGGCGCCCGAGTTTTACGGGGTCAAGCGCGAAGACGTGGGCGTATTCGCCAGGGCCGGGGCGGGGGCGTAGCGCGTGCTCTTTCGCCGACTGAACTGGAATATCGTCGGATGGTTCCGCATTGTCTCGACGATTTCGTATTTGATCATTGCGCTGGGCTTCGGTTCAATGATCTACCACGGCTTTGCCGGTGGCGACGGCTTCCATGCAAATCGAATGCTTCGTCTCGGGCTCTCGTTCACCGGCGGTACCGATATCACCGTGCAGTTCACGAAAGCGACGACGGCCGATAGAGTGAAGCAGGCGCTCGCGGGCCTCGGCATGACCGAAGAGTCGGTGACCACCGCCGGCACCGACGGCAAAGGCTTCATCATTCAGACGCAAACCGCGTACGCCAATAACTCGGCGCCGGTCTGGGCCGCGCTCAATACGGTCGCGCCCGTCGACCGCGCCGCCTCGCAGATTACGTCGGTCGGGCCATCGCTCGGCCGCGAATACCTGACGAAGGCGATTTGGGCGCTCGTGATCGCGCTCGGCATCCAGTTCCTCTACATCGCTTTCCGCTTCGGCTGGAACTATATCTTCGGTTTGGTGACGGTCATCGCGCTCGTGCGCGATGCGGCGATGATGATCGGTATCTACGCACTGGCCGACAGACGCGCAGACGACGCCTTTCTGGCAGCGGTCCTGACGGTCATCGGCTACTCGGTGATGGATACCATCGTCATCCTCGACCGTATTCGGGAGAATACCAAGCTGATGGCGGGCCAGCCCTACGACCGGATCGTCAACGAATCGATCAAGCAGACGATGACGCGCTCCTTCAACACGCTGGCGACGGTGGTCATCACGCTGGTCGCGCTGCTTGCGCTAGGCGGCGCGAGCTTGAAGAACTTTGCGTTTGCTCTTCTCGTCGGCATCTGCTCGGGCGGCTACCATTCGATCTTCTACTCGGCGCCGCTCGTGCTCGGCTTCCGCAAGCGCCAGCTCGAGGCCGCGGCAAAGCGGCGGCGAGCCGGGCTCGCTGCGGACCGCACCGCGACCGCGCGCGCTCGCTCGGAATCGACGGCCTTACAAAGCCGCAGCGGAGTTGCGCGCGAGGACATCGTCGCGGCGCGGCGCGAGCGGCGTCAAAAGGCGAAGGCGGCGCGTGCGGTCTCCCCCGCCGCGCCGACACGCTATCGCAAAAAACGCAGCGATGCGGCAACCGGCATCGCGGTCGAGGAGCCGTACGCCGGCGAAGAGGTGATCGATCCGCTCGACGCGCAGCAAGCCGGCTTGCACGATGCGGCGCTGGAGCAAGGCCACGAGGAAATCGCGCTCAACCTCGACGATCTCGACGAACATCGCGAAGAAAGCCCCTAAGGGGCTGCCGCCGCCTACGCCATCGGAGGCTGCCTTCGAGGCGGCGTTTCAACTCTTCGACGAACCGATACCCATCCACGAAGTTTCGCCTGAGGACGCCGCAACAAACGACTTCGTCGATCGCGCCTTTGCGAAGAGCGACGAATATTTGGACGATCCCTATGCGACTGCCGCGGATTGGCCTCGCTTTCACACCAAGATCGCCGGCGTTTCGTTCGAAGGGCGCCAAGACGTCATCGCCGGCTTACGCGCGCAAGCGCCGCTCGAGCTGCGCCGGCAGCCCGACAACCCACACGATTGCAACGCGATCGGGGTCCATTACGGAAACCTCCAACTCGGTTTCTTCAACAAACGGCTCGCGGCGCGTCTTGCGCCGCTTATCGATGCCGGTGCGCGCTATCGCGCTCGAGTAGCATCGCTCACTGGGGGAGCACGCTTCAGTGGCGGCGGTGAGTCTGCCAAACATCGCGGCGTCAATATTTTGGTCGAACGCGAGCCAAGCGCAGAAATCTCGCGAAGCCGCACGGACGGGGCATCGCGAGAGGGCCTTTCGAGTGCGCTCGAGATAGAGAACGACCCCGCGGAATTGGCGGCACGGGTTCGGTCGGCTTTGATCGGCGCGTCGGCGCCCCACGATGCCCAGCAGGCGGTTCTCGACCGCGTGAACGCGGGGAGAAACACGCTGGCCGTGCTCGGTACCGGCCGCGGCAAGTCGTTCTGTTTTCAGTACGCGGCGGCACTGCGCGCCTTCGCGGGAGCAGGGAAGACGCTCGTCGTCTATCCGCTGCGCGCACTTGCCAACGATCAATACGAGGCGCTGCGGCGTACTCTCGATCCGCTTGGCCTGCGCTGCTTTCGAGCGAACGGCTCGATCGATAACGACGAACGCGACGAGCTTTTCGAGGCTTTGCGGGAAGGTGCGTGGGACGTCGTGCTCGCGACGCCGGAGTTTCTCGAGTTTCATCGCGATGCGTTGAGTGGACGCAGCAGGCCGGCATTTGCCGTCGTGGATGAAGCCCACCACCTTCAAGAATCGCGCCACCGCCCTGCCTACGCGCGTTTAGCCGCGACGATTGCGAGACTAGGTAATCCGCAAATCTTGGCGTTGACGGCAACCGCCGGCGACGAAGCGTTTGCGCGCATCGTCGAAGACCTACGCATTGAGGCATGGGTCATCGATCCGACCGTGCGCGAGAACCTCCACGTCGTTGATGCCCGGGGCACGCGCGACAAAAATGCTTACCTAAGCCAGTTATTTGCCGGCAGCGAGAATGTGGTCGAGAAAGCCATCGTCTACTGCAACTCGCGGACCGAGGTTACGACGGTCGCGCGCCGGTTGCGCAGAGAGCTGCGCAACCGGGTCATGTTCTACCACGCCAAGATGCCCAATGCAGAGCGCCTCGAAGTCGAACGCCTCTTTCGGGAGGGTCGGCTGCGCGTCGTGATTGCAACCTCAGCTTTCGGCGAAGGCATCGATCTTCCCGATGTCGCCGACGTCGTGCTCTTCCACCTCAACTTTGATTTCGGCGAGTTCAATCAGCAGGCAGGTCGAGCGGGCCGCGACGGCGCGCCCGCGAGCATTCACCTGCTCTACGGCCAGAAGGATCGATCGCTCAACGAATTTCTCATCGACCGCGATGCGCCGCCGCTTGCGTTACTGCGCGAAATCTATCGCGGTCTGAAGAATCTCGCGCGCGACCGCGTCCTGCGCGGCGGGGATACGGAGCTGGCCGGAATTTTAGGCATCGACCGAGTCCGCGAGCGCACCGTCGGCGCGGCTTTACGCATCTTTTCGGATTCGAATCTCGTCGAGGTCAGCGAGGATGACGACGGCCGTTACGTGCGCTTCTTACCGGTGACCGGAAGGGTGGAGATGGAACGCAACGAGCGCTATGCCGAAGGTGAAGCAACCCGCGAGGCATTCGCTCGTTTTTCCGAGTTCGCTCTCACCGCGCCCGCCGCAACGCTCGAGCGCATCATCAATCGTCCCATCTATCCGTCTCGCATAGACCTGCGCCGCTAGGCGCTACTAAGCAATAACGCGCGTCATCGCGCCTTGATCGACTTTTCGGTAGAAGTCGTTGTCGGTCTCGGTGATGCCCGCGCGAGCCCATGGATCGATCTGCCGGTGTGACGTTGGAAGATGGACCGTCGGACCAACGGCATCGGAGTAATCCGCTCCCCCGAACGGCTCGAAGTTGCCGCTTTCGCGGTGGGCCAGCACGAGATTGCGCACCGCATCTCTGGCTTCTGACGCATCGTAGCGGAAACGTCGCTCAACCGTCCGTCGCTGGCAAGCGTGTCGTAAAACGCGATCGCCGGACGATCGGCACGCCACGGCATATCCTTGGTAGAATCGGGAAAGCGAACCATGCCGTCGATGGCGCGAGCATCTTGGCGGACGGCGTCGCGAACGCCGGGTTTGTCCGCCTGCATCGCTACCGCATCGTTGAGACGTTTAATCGATGCTTCGGCCTGCCGAATCTTTGCCGGATCGAGATCGAGTACGTCAAACGCGGCAGCCGGACCGAAACCGCCGAAATCACCGATGTCGTACTTCGTGCGCATCACGTCATCCGTCACCGCCTTTGCCATGGCCCTCGGATCGCTTTCGTGCGATGCGATCGCGTGGGCGACGCCGCTGGGAATACCGGGCGCGAGCATCGTTTCGGGACTCGCGGCGAGATATCGCACGCCGGCGTTCGACAACGCGTCGGCAAAGCCCATCGTATCCATCAAGCATTGATTCGCGACGACTCCGTCTATGCGACGGCCTTCATCTTCGGGATGCTCCTTGGCATGAATCGCCACGCCTTGCGCGAGTGCTTTAGCGATGTCGGGCATTGGCATGACGCTGCCATCGCTCGTCTCGAGGCCACCGCCGTCGCCGCCGCCGTGATCGACGAGATCGATCCAGGTCTGCTTCGCGCCGCTAACTTGCGCATTATCGAGCGTGCGGGCGACGAAATGAGCTAAATTCGCCTCGTCGCTCATGTCGTCTGCTTTATCGATCCGAACGCCCGCAATGTTGCCATCGGCGATCGTATACCGATACGTCCGAAGATCGGTGTCATCCAGAGCTTGTCGAACGACGCCGCGCAGCGTGGTCGTATCCTCAACGGTAAATTCGATGCGCGAATCACGCGCGCTCGTCTGCAACGCTTGCGAAAGCGTAGATTCCTGAATCGCGTCGAGATTATTGTCTCCATCGCGGTAGATGCCGAATTCGAGCGAGCGGCGAGACGGCGTGGTCGTAACGTTCTGCAGCATGAAGCCTCCTGGCGTAGTGAACTCGGGACCCTACTGCGACGAGAACTCGACGTGACTAGTGACCAGGCAGGAGCCGTACGCGACGTACGGTAACTCCGGCGCTTGCACTTGGAAAGACTCTGCGATATCTGCGGCGGCGCGCTCACCGATGCGGGGAGCGTGCCGGGCTATCAGGAGCCGAATACCTACGCGATTTTGGATTGCCGCAGGTGTTTCACGATGGTTGCCGATCCCCGTAAGGTCGATCCACGGGTCTACGACGCCATTTACGCCGTGCCCGGCGGCGCCCCAGGTTACGATCGGTATTTTCAGTATGCACGGCATATCGTTCGCGCACGAGATCCATTGCATTACCTGACCACGCGTGTTGACGCCGCGTGGGGCGTCTACCAAGCGTTGTCCAAGTACCGCGCAGTTTCGGTCCTTGAGGCGGGATGTGGCCTTGGATATCTTACCTATGCTCTCAAACGAGGCGGCTATGACGTTGTGGGCATCGACGTATCGCAAGAAGCAGTAACCAAGGCGACACGCGCATACGGCGACCTCTATAAGACCGAATCGATAGAGTCGTATGCTCGCTCGTCCGAGCAGACTTTCGATGGCGTTGTCATGGTTGAGGTGATCGAACATCTCGAAAACCCGGTCGCCGCAATTGAGGACGCTGTGCGCTTGCTCTCCCCCGGCGGCTGCCTCGTCCTGACGACGCCGAATCGTTCCTACTACGGCTACGATCAAATCTTGGAGCACCGATCTGCCGCCGGTGCATCTCTGGTGGTTTTCCGAGAATTCGATCAAGGCACTCGCGTCGCGCGTGGGATGCGTTTGCGAGTTCGTCGACTTCAGTGAGTATAACGCGCGCTTTCCGGTACTACATGCATTCCGAAGCGAGCACAGTGCCATGCTCGACTCTTCCGGGCGCGTCCTTCGGCGCGAAAGCGCGCCGATGTCGCTGGCTCGCCGCGCCGGCCTGCTGCATGAAGGCTATTGGCTCGCGTCGCGCGCCGCCGGCTTCTTTACGCACCATAGGTCTGCAAGTCGTCCGACGATGGTTGCGGTTCTACGGCCAGGCTGACTGCAGCGCGCGAAGAGGGACGGCTACGAAACGCATATCCGCCCCCGCGAGCACTTGATAGGATACGTGCGGACTTATGCAATGACGGTGCATCGAACAAGCGTTCGGAATGTCGCGGTCTCTTTACGGGAAACTAACGGCTCGTGACGCAAGATCACGACGTCGTCGTCCTTGGCGCCGGATTAGCGGGAATGCGCGCGGCCCTCGAGGCGGCGCGTGCGGGCGCCGACGTGGCGATCGTCACGAAAGTACACCCCATTCGCAGCCACTCGAGCGCCGCGCAGGGCGGCATCAACGCCGCCATCGCTGAGGGCGACACGTGGGAATCGCACGCTTTCGACACCGTCAAGGGTAGCGACTATCTCGCCGATCAAGACGCCGTCGAGGTGATGTGTCAGGAGGCGCCCGGCGACATCATCGAGTTCGAGCACATGGGCGTCATTTTTTATCGCGGGCCCGACGGCAGGCTTGGAACGCGCGCGTTCGGGGGCGCCTCGCAGGCGCGCACGTACTTCGTCGGCGACATCACGGGTCAAGCGCTGCTCGTGACGCTCTACGATCAGATTCTCAAAGCCGGCGTCAAGGTGTACGAAGAGTGGTTTGCGACCGCGCTGCTCATGGAGAATGGGGCATGCCGCGGTGTCGTCGCGCTGGAGATGGTTACCGGTGAGCTGCACCTTTTGCGGTCCAAAGCCGTTATCGTCGGGGCCGGGGGTCTTGGCAGACTCTATGAGCCCAGCACCAACGCGTTGATCTGCACCGGCGACGGATACGCCTTGGCCTATCGCGCCGGCGCGCCGCTGATGGACATGGAGATGGTGCAATACCATCCCACGACATTGGCGGGCAGCGGCTTTTTGATGACCGAAGCGGCGCGCGGCGAAGGCGCCTATCTGCTCAATTCCGAGGGCGAACGCTTCATGAAGCGCTATGCACCGAATAAGATGGAGCTTGCCGCGCGGGACGTCACGTCGCGCGCCGAAGCGACGGAGATCGCCGAAGGCCGCGGCATCGACGGCAACGTCTTGCTCGATTTGCGTCATCTCGGCCGCGACGTCATCCTGCGTAAGCTTCCGCAGATCCATGAGATGGCGCTTGACTACCTTGGCATCGATATGATCGAGCAGCCGGTGCCGGTTCGTCCCGGCATGCATTACCAGATGGGCGGAATCAAGACCGACGTCGAAGGCGCGTCGCCCGTACCCGGCCTCTACGCTGCCGGCGAAGTCGCGTGCGTGAGCGTTCATGGGGGGAATCGCCTCGGTGCCAACTCGCTGCTCGACACGATCGTCTTCGGCCGACGTTCGGGCAAGGCGGCCGCCGCATACGCGAAGAGTACGCCGGCGAGCGCCGGTGGCGAGGATCTCTTGCAAAGCGAGCAAGAACGCTTGGGCGAGTTGCTGGCGCGTCCGTATACCGGCGAGACGAATGCCGGCTTGCGCCTCGAGCTGGCGACGATGATGGACAAGCTGGTCGGTCTCTATCGCGACGCCGCCGGCTTGCAACAGGCTCTCGATACGCTCGAGGGTTTCAAGCAACGCTATGAGACGATCGCAGTTGGCGACAAGGGGCGCGTCTTCAACCAAGCGTTGACCTTCGCTCTCGAGCTTGGATATTTGCTCGACTGCGGCGAGACGATCATTCGGAGCGCCCTCATACGGACCGAGAGCCGCGGCGCGCACACGCGTACCGACTTCCCCGAGAGAAACGACGTAGAGTGGCTCAAGCACATCCTGTTGACGCGCCGCGCAGACGCAGACGCGGACGTTTCATACCTTCCCGTTACGATCACGCAATGGAAGCCCGAGGTGCGCACTTACTGATGCAGTTCACGATCGAGGTCGGGCGATATAGTCCCGAAGGCACGTACGCCGAGAACGCGGTAGCCGGCAAGCCGTTTCCGCCCCCATGGGACCACTCACCGGTACGCCGTTATCAAACGTTCACGGTCGACCTTCCGGAGCACGCCGTCGTGCTGGATGCGCTCATTGCTATTCGCGAATACCAAGATCAGTCGCTTGCCGTGCGATGCGCGTGCCGAAGCGCGATCTGCGGATCGTGCGCGATGTGGATCAACGGGCACGCGCGTTTAGCCTGCAAGAGCAAGCTCGCCGAGTACACCCAGGACGGAAAAACCAGGGTGGAATCGCCACCGTCGATGCCGATCATTCGCGATCTCGTCTGCGACATGAAACCGTTTTGGGATAAGCATTTGGCGGTAAAGCCCTGGCTGCAGAACAAGCGGCCGATCCCGCCTCCAGATCAAGAGTATCGCGTCCCCAACGCTTCCATGGAAGAACTCATCCAGGAAGTGAGCTGCATCAGTTGCGGCGCATGCCTGATGGATTGCGAGTCGTTTGCGGTCAACCCCGACTTCTTAGGCCCGCAGGCTCTCGCCCAGGCGTACCGCTATGCCGGCGATCCGCGCGATGCCGAAACGAAGGAGCGGCTTGGTGAATACAGCAAGGCCGGCGGCATATGGGATTGTACGCATTGCTACGAATGCGTGACGCAATGCCCGAAGGGCGTCGCACCGCTCGACCAGATTTTGAAGCTGCGACGGATGGCCGTCGAAGCGGGCTTCACGCATAACCCGGGAACGCGGCACGCCGACGCTTTTGCCGAATCGGTCAGGGATAGCGGACGGCTCAACGAGCTCACGCTGATGCCCAAATCGATCGGGTACTTCAACATCCTCGAACAGATCAAGACGCTGCCAAGCGCCTTCAATCTCGCGCGCGCCGGCAAGCTGCCGCCGCTGATTCACAAAAAAATCCCGGGCGTCAATCGCATCAGGGCAATCTTCGAACGTGTCGGAGGGCGGTTCAAGTGAAGGTCGCGTTCTATCCCGGCTGCGTCTCGAAGGGCGCCTGCCCGGAGCTCTACGTATCGGCCAAGCTCATCGCCGAACCGCTGGGGTTGCAGCTCGAAGAGCTGACGCAAGCGCCCTGCACCGGCGCGGGCGTTCTGAGCGAGCAGAACCCCGAACTCGCCGATGCGCTCAACGGCCTGACGCTCGCCATGGCTGAATCAGAAGGCGCCGACTTGATGACAATCTGCAGTACCTGTCAAGGCGTGCTTTCGAACCATAACTACCACCTGAAGGAAGACGAAGAGCGGATGGAGCGCGCGAATGCGACCATCGCCGATCAAGGCTTCCGCTACGGCGGCACGACAAAGGTCAAGCACTTGCTTTGGATGCTCTTCGAGGATATCGGCATCGACCGAGTGGCCGCCGCAATCAAACGCAAGCTGACCGGTTTGAAGGTCGCGCCCTTCTACGGCTGTTACATTCTACGTCCGGTCGAGTCGCTCGGTCTGCGCGAGCGGCCCGAACGCAAAACCTACCTGGAAAAACTGATTGCCCTGCTCGGCGCCGAGCCCGTCGAGTACCGCGGAGCGACGAAGTGTTGCGGCTTTCCGATGGTAACCTTCAATCGTGATAAGGCGCTCGCAATGGGCGGCAACCACATCATCGAAGCGAAGGAGAAGGGCGCCGATCTGCTCGTCACCCCCTGTCCGCTCTGCCACCTCAACTTAGACGGACAGCAGCCCGATGCGGCGCGCGTCTTGAAGAAAGAGATCGACGTTCCGATCTTCCATCTGCCACAGCTCTTGGGTCTGGCCTTCGGTTACGAGCCGTCGGAGCTGCGCCTCAACCATCACGTCGTATCGACAAAGGGTGCACTCGAAAAAGTCGAGCTGAAGGTCTGATCGAAGCCGCGCGGGCTAAGGAACAATTGCGATGACCCGCGCGGGAAATCCCGAGGCGCCGCGGGGCTTTGCGAAGCTCACGATAACCAGCCCACCGGCCTGCGGCACGCGATCGAGATTCGTCAGCATCTCGATTTGATAGTGTCCCTGGTGTAGAAGCCAGGATTCCAGCGAATAATCTCCGCGCGAGGCTGCAACCCCAGGATCGGTGTCGGTCGTTTCGTGTCCGGTCGCGACCGCGTGCCGAACCAAATACACATACTTGAGCACGGGCATGCTCCATCCGGGATAGTGCGAGATGCCCTTGGCATCTTTGTTCTCCATCGCCGACTGGCTCGGCCATCGCTTCGACCAATCCGTGCGCATCGCTACGAACGCGCCTTCCGGGATCGGGCCATGGGCTGCCTCCCAAGCTTGGACGTCCCGCATCGAAAGGGTGTAATCCGGGTCGCGCGCTACCTTTTCATGAACGTCGATCACCGCCAGAGGCGCAAACATCTGCTTCGGGTCGATCGCATTTACGGTTGCCCTGCCTGGGGCGAAGTGCGCGGGCGCGTCGACGTGAGTTCCCCATTGTCCAACGTGGCAGAACATCTGGGCCAAGAAGCCGTCGGTCTTATACGTGTAGAGCGTATGTACGGTTTCGTTCGGAAAGCCATGCCAGTGCGGAATTCCCGGTTCAAACGCGTGCGTGAGATCGACGAAGCGTCCGGCATGGATCGTTTGGTACGCGGCCATCAGTCCGGGCGGCGATTCTGCCGGCACCCGGCCCACCGAAAGCGAAAAGCCGCCGGCCGCGCCACCAAGAACGAATGCGATTCCCAAGAGCAGCGTTTTCATCATCGCTCCCTTCGTGAGCCTCATGCCTTGTCCGACTTTCCGCTCCCGGCTGGTGCCGGCGTCGGGCAATCGCGCAGCAGCGTCATGCCGTCCGCCGTGCTGCGTTCCATCACGTACTTCACCAAGGGCGGCTCACCGGCGATCTTCCCGGCCGGCGGCGGTTGAAAGCGCGTGGGGAAGTTCGGATCTTTCAGATTTTGATCAGACCACGGGTTGGCGGCTTCGTTTGGATAGTACCAGGGATAGTCGAGAATCATCGATTGGGACGTTCCCCCGGAAAAGTGAACCGACATGCGGATGTCGACCCAAAATCCACCGGTGCGCGTATCGAACTGCGACCCGTGCGGGTCGGAGAACGTGACGAAGCCGCAGGGTTCGTCACCGCTTGCCGCACCGCTTCCATTTCCTTGCTCGCCGGAACCGCTACCGGCGCCGGCCGCCGCGGTGCCGCCCCCGGTCAATGAAGCAGCCGGATCGGCCGCGTTCCTGACGTCCCAGAGAGGTTTCGAGTTTGAAGCGCGACTCGTCCTCTGGGCGACGGAATTGGTCAGGCGCATCGATATCGCGGTGCCGCGCCGCCCTACGGCAGCGCGAGCGCGGATGCGCACGATCGCGGGCGCAACGCGGTGCGAAGGGATCCGGACCGGCACCGGCGTCGGCGGCGGACTTGGGCGTCGAGTGATGACGATGATGCGCGCGCGCGTCACGACCTCGTCCTGCAGCCCGCGTCGTCCTAGATTCGATGGGACGATGCCCGCTGCGACCTCGTGCAGCGCGATGGAAAGGGCGAACGCAACCGCGAACCTGCGCGCGTTCGAGCGTCCAAAGAAAACGCCGAGCCTTTTGCGCGAGAAGGGCTCGGCGTCGTCGAGTCGGTCCTTATTCAGGGTTCGTATTGTACGTCTGGACGTACCATTGCCTGAACTGCTCTTCAGTCGGATAGTAACCGTATTTGTGGTAGAACCAGTCGCGGTATGCGTCTTGGCGGCGCGTCACTTCTTGTTCTTCCGCGCGTTTTTCGCGGACTTTATGATTGTAGTTAACGACCAGCGGAACCGAAGCTGCGGCAGCCGCCGATACGAGGATTATGGTGTTCGTGCTACCCGAGCCATCAGCAAGCGCGGGAGCTGCGAGACTCGCGGCGAGCGATGCGGCGAACGCGGCGGCTAAGGCTTGCGGTTTTTTCATATGCAGTCCTTTCTGCAGGCCATTCGATCCCCCGGCTCCAACCGAACCTTCGTGGAGATCGAAGCCTTGATTCGAGCGATCCCCGATTTTCCGATCCCTGGGATCCTTTTCCGTGACATTACCCCGTTGTTAAAAGATAAGCAAGGCTTTCGCCGCGCGATCGACCTTTTTGTCGAACGGTTCAAGGGTCGGGGCATCGAGCACGTCGTCGGGATCGAGTCGCGGGGCTATATTTTTGCGGCTCCAATCGCATACGCGATTGGGGCAGGCTTCATACCGGTGCGCAAGCCTGGTAAATTGCCGCACGAGAAGCTCAGCGAAGAGTACGCGCTCGAATATGGCACCAACTCGTTGGAGATCCACGCCGACGCGCTTCGCCGGGGCGAGCGCGTACTCGTGGTCGACGACCTTCTCGCGACCGGCGGCACCGCCGCCGCAACGGGCCGCCTTCTCGAGCGCTTTGGCGCGCAGGTCGAAGCCTTTGCATTCCTGGTCGAGCTGACGCAGCTGCGAGGGCGCGAGAAGCTGGGTGAGGCGGATGTCGTCGCGTTCGTCGCATACTGATCGCCTACGAAGGCTCGTCCTGGTCGCGGTTGCAATCGCAGCCGCGCTGCTCTGCGCACCCTATCCGAGCTGGGGGCGGCCGCGCGCGACGCCCACGCCGTCTCCATCACCACCTGTCGCGGATCCCGCGATAACGAAAATTGCTCGCGCGCAGTTCGTACAATGGCAAGCGGGGGTCGTGAACAAAAATCTTTACGCGCCCCAAACGATGCCGCAGCTCACCGCCGAAAAAATCGCCAATACCTCCGGGCTCTTGGCGCAGCTCGGCGCGCTGACCGATACGGTCTATATCGGACCCTGGTATAATCCAAACTTTCCCGAGCGCCGAGGCTACATCTACCAAATGCGCTGCGTCTCCGGAAACGTTTACCTATGGCTGGGGCTTGACGCCGACGGCAAGATCGCCACGATCTTCTTCAAGAACCGGCTCGATGTTGAGACGATCACGCCGGCGCCCTCGGCTTCACCCAGCGGGTTATAATATCGGAACATCTATGACCATTGCCGAGCTGACCGAACGAGTCCGACGTTACGAGCCCAGCGCAGACGGGCAGCGATTGATCCGCGCCTACGAGCTCGCCGTTGCCGCTCACCAAGGGCAGCGGAGAGCCTCGGGCGAGTCGTACGTCGAGCACCCGCTGGCGGTCGCGGGGATACTCGCCGAGCTCGAGGTCGATCACCAGACGATCGCCGCCGCCCTGCTGCACGACGTCGTCGAGGATACGTCCGTTACCAGCGAACAGGTGACCGAGCAGTTCGGCGAAGAGGTCGCGCGCCTCGTCGATGGCGTCACCAAGCTGACGCGAATTCCGTACCAATCAAAGGAAGACGCCCAGGTCGAGAACCTTCGCAAGATGTTCTTGGCCATGGCCAAAGACATTCGGGTTATCATCATCAAGCTCGCCGATCGGCTGCACAACATGCGGACGCTCGCGAGCCTTCCGGCATCGAAGCAACAGGCGATCGCGCGCGAGACGCTCGATATCTACGCACCGATCGCGCACCGCCTCGGTATTTGGAAGATCAAGTGGGAGATCGAGGACGAGTGCCTACGATACCTCGATCCGACATCGTTTCACGACATCGTCGACCGAGTGGCCAAAACTCGCCGCGAACGCGAGGCGGACGTCGAAAAAGCCATCGCCCGCCTCCGCGAGGAGTTTAAAGAGGTCAACGTCAACGCCGAAATCCAAGGGCGTCCGAAGCACTTCTATTCGATCTACTCCAAGATCAGCAAAGGCCGCGACTTTTCGACCATCTACGATCTCACCGCGATCCGGATCATCGTCGACACGGTCAAGGACTGCTATGCGGCGCTGGGAGCCGTCCACGCAATGTGGACGCCGCTTCCTGGACGATTCAAAGATTACATCGCGATGCCAAAACCGAATATGTATCAGTCACTGCATACGACCGTCGTCGGCCCAAGCGGCGATCCCCTGGAGATACAGATACGCACGCGGGAGATGCACCGCACCAGCGAGTACGGCATCGCGGCGCATTGGCGTTACAAAGAGGGCGGCAAGGCCGATCAGTACGAGAACAAGCTCTCGTGGTTGCGAGCGCTTCTGGAATGGCAGAAGGACATGCGCGACTCGCGAGTCTTCATGGAAAACCTCAAACTCGATCTTTTCGACTCGCAAGTCTTCGTTTTTTCACCGCGTGGCGACGTCTACTCGATTGCGGCCGGCGGCACACCCCTCGATTTCGCCTATCAGGTTCATACCGACGTCGGCAACCACTGCGTCGGCGCCAAAGTCAACGGGCGCATCGTTCCGCTGGATTACGGGATGCAGAACGGCGACATTTGCGAAATCCTAGTCAACAAGTCGAGCGGGCGGCCGTCGCTGGATTGGCTCGCTCTCGTCAAGACTTCGAGCGCGAAGCACAAGATCAAGCAGTGGTTTCGTAAGGAACGCCGCGAGGAAAACGTGTTGGCCGGGCAGGAGGCGCTCGAACAAGAGCTGGCGCGTGCGGGTTTGCGCACCGACGTCGCCCGCGGCGCCCTGCTCGAACGCATCGCGTCGCGATTGAATTACGCGACCCCCACCGATCTCTATGCGGCTATTGGATTCGGCGATGCCTCCGCGCTGGCCGTGGCCAACCGGGTTCGAGAGGAATTCAAACACGACAACGTAGTCGATTTCACGAAGATCGGCCGCAAGCCCGTGGTGCGTAAGAGTCCGCGCCGAACCAGTGGCGTGCGCATCGCCGGAGTAGACGACGTCTTGGTGCGCCTATCGAAGTGTTGCTCGCCGGTACCGGGAGACCCGATCATCGGATACGTGACGATCGGCCGCGGGGTGAGCGTCCATCGTGCCGATTGTCCCAACGTTGCCTACATGAACGCGACTCCCGAGCGGATTCTGCAGACGCAATGGGTTGGCGATGCGGGCCTTACCCACTGTGTCGACATCGAAGTGGAAGCCGACGATCGATCGCAGTTGCTTCAAGACATCATGGGCGTCTTTGCGGAACTCAAGACGCAGGTGAGTTCGGTGAACGCGCGGTTACGCAGAGACGGCATAGCGGTCGCGGGCTTGACGGTGCAAATTCGCGACCTCGACCATCTCCATAAGCTGCTCACGAAGGTCGAAAAGTTGGAGAAAGTTCGTCGCGTTTTTCGCGTCACCAAGCGCGAGCGCACGGCGCTTTAGGAGGCGTGTCGAGCGCCCAGCTCGTCGTCCCCGCAATAGCTGCATTTCTGGGAGGCGCAATGAACAGCGTTGCCGGCGGCGGAAGCTTTCTTTCGTTTCCCGCGTTGCTCTTCGCCGGCGTTCCTGCGATTTCGGCCAACGCAACGAACAATGCGGCGATGTGGGTGGGCACCATCGGGAGTGCCCGCGGCTACCGGGAAGAAGTGGTCGCGCATCGTGCGCTTTTGCTGCCGGGGATCTGCGCGAGCGTCGTTGGATCGCTGATCGGCGCGTGTCTCCTGCTCGTCACTCCGCAGACGCTTTTTCAACGGCTGATTCCATGGCTGCTGCTCTTCGCTACGCTCGTCTTCGCAGCCAGTCCCCGCGCGACCAAGACGGCGGCAGCTCCGCGCCACAAGCCGTGGCAACTTGCGCTGCAGTTTGCGGTGGCAATCTATGGCGGATATTTCGGCGCCGGTATGGGCATCATGATGCTGGCGATCCTCGCCTTTTCCGGTCTGCCGAGTTTTAACGCGCAAAACGCCGTCAAGAACGTGCTTTCCGTTTCGATCAACGGCGTCGCGCTCGTCCCCTTCGTCGCGGCACGCATCGTCGATTGGCGCTTCGCATTGCCGATGGCGTTGATTGCCTTGCTTGGAGGATATTTTGGTGCGCGCTTCTTTCGGCGCGTGCCGCAGCCCCTTTCGCGCGCGCTGGTGGTGGCAATAGGTGCCCTGATGACTATAGTATTTTTTGTTCGAGTTTATTTATGAAAGACCGACATCGGTTGCTTGCTCTTGCAGGTTGAGCAAAAAGGCGATCCGAAAGCGCGCAAAGGTACATAGTCTACAAATCAACTAGCTTTAGTGAGGTTACGATGTCTTTTAACAATCGCTTGGCCCTTGCATTAGTCGGAGCCCTTTTGGCAGGGTCCGCTTGCAGCGGCAACGGCACGGTTCCGGCAAGCCCGTCCGGAGTCGGCAACTCCGCATCCCAGGCCTCCAACGTCGATACGAATGCGGCGTTGCCCGCCGAAGATACAAACGCGGCATTGCCCACCGAAGATACGCCGGCCGATAGCACGTCGATCCTCAAGAAGCTCAAGAAGGACGTCGTCATCGGATCGACCGTCGATCCGACAAACGGCGACAAGGGTCCGCACGCTCTTTCACTCGTAACTGTCAACTACCTCAGTTTTAAAAAGGGACAGCTGCTCGTCTGCAACTTTGACAACTCGGCGGGCAAAGGCGGTAAAGGAACCACGATCGACGTTTTCGATCCAAAGCCGGGTTCGAAGCCGACAACCTTTACGCAAAGCAGCGATATCGAAGGTTGCGACGGCGACGCGGTCACTTCGGCTGACGACGTGTACGCCTCGGGGCTCACGAGTGACGTCATTGCCGGCTACACGCCGGCCGGAAAGTTGATTAAGACCTACGGCTCACCGATCGAGAAACCGTTCTCAGTCGTCGATGCGTCGTGTTCGTCGACCGCCGATTCGATCGGCCCTGCCTTCTGCGGCTACTCCGCCGAATACATCTTTGTCAGCGACGCCAAAACCGGTTCCATCGTTAGCTTCAGCATCAACAACTACGGCAACCCAAAGCCTACTCAAGTTGCTACCGGCTTTGCCGCAAACAATAAGACAAACTGGAGCAGGCTTGGACCTTCCGGACTCTCATACGACGGCAAAAAAGACATGCTCTATATCGCCGATGGGAAGAGCAACACGGTCGTCGTCTTCAGCCATGCCGGAGAGTTGCTGGAAAAGAACGAGATCGTCGTGTTGCCCGGAGGCAAGACGTTCAAATGCAAATACAAGAAGGCTTGCGGAAAGCTCATCTACAGCGGCGCGCCCTTGAGCGCTCCGGTGGCGATGACGAGGCTCCCGAACGGCAACCTGATCGTCGCCAACACGGAAGGCGGCAACACGCTCGTCGAGTTGACGCCCGCCGGACAGGTGCTCGACAAGAAGGTCGTGGACACGAGCAAAACCGCCGGCGTCTTCGCGTTGCAGGCAACCGGCAAGACCGATAGCGATACGGTGCTCTTCTACACGGACACGAACACCAACACTCTCCACGAGCTCGAGCAGTAGAAGCCCGTCGGTCTCGATCTTATAGGTCGCTGTCGACCGGCAGATATGATGGTTGATGTCGCAAGAAGTACCACTTGTCGCGGCTCGATTGAATTGGCGTGAAGGCGATCGGTTTCTGCGAGTAGTCGAAGCAGTCGATAATGCTGTTCGCGCGCTGGTCGGTCGTGCCGAGCGATCCCAAGTTCCAGTTGTCCTCGATGTACTTGATGATGCTACCAAACTCGTAACCCGTCCTCGAAATGTAGCGCGCCTTGGCATACGGGGAAACGATGATCGCGGGTACGCGCGGACCTAGTCCGCCGTACCCGTACTTCCTCGGCGAAAGGCCGCCGAGGTTATCGTAGAGTCCGCCCCAGTCGTCCCAGACAATCACGATGGCGGTGGACTTCCAGTAGCGGCTCTCTCCGATCGCGTTGACGACGCTGGCGATCCACTGCGGCCCGTAGTCTTCGGGCTCGCCCGGGTGATCGGAATAGTATGCGTCGGGCACCAACCAGGTGACCGCTGGAAGACGCCGGTGCGAGATATCGTAGAAGATGCGAGTTTGCGGCGTGATGACGTTGGTGGTCCATTCCGGACCGTATCGTACCGGATAGATCACGTCGAATGCGCTCATGAGCTTGCCGATCGTCTTGTCGGAAGGCGGTACGTAGTACTTCCACGATAAAGACTTTGCGTCGAGAAGATCCCTCAGCGTCGAATAGCTGGACGTGAACTGGTTCGAGCAGGGCGCGGGCCCGAGCTTCGCCAGATACTTGTTGCGCTGCGTGATGAGGTGAGTCAGCGTGTTAGTCGGGGCGTCGCAACCCCAGCGGCAGTTCGGACCCGAGCACGTAGGAAGGTCGATCATCGCCCGACCCGGTTCGACGATCGTTCCGCCCCTGATGAGATCCTGATGTGCCGTGAAGCTGCCGCTGCCCTGAGTCGTAAACATGTGCTCGGCAAGCGTGTACTGCTTAGCGAGGTCCCAATACGGCCGTATTTGCGTGGGGTCAGTGTACTGGTACGGATACGTGCACTCGGGTAAGCCGTTTGGCCCTCCGAAGCCGACATTGTCGAAACCGTCCATATTACCATGGTCGTAGGCCGTGCGGTATCCGACGTACTCATGATACAGATCCTTGGGCACGGTGAGCGGGACTTTTGCCAAGGTAATGCTTTCGTTATTAAGGATTGGCGGGCTGCAGTTCGGGTTTGGTTTGGCTTTTCCGGTCGTCGTGCCGTCAGCTCCGGGAAACGTTGCAAAAAAATCGTTGAACGTGCGATTTTCTTGGATCATCAGGACGACATGCCTTATGGGGCTAGGGGAGCTGACCGCAGTTTGGGCGGCCACGGAAACGAGAGGAAGACGCGCGACCGACGTCGTTCCGTTGCAGTTCGCGAGCAGAAAAACGGCCGCACAAACCCCTACCGCGTAGGGAAGGCAAGAAATTCTCAACGGGCGCGGCGGTTCAAGCGTAAGGCAGGAGCGCCTACTCCGTATCGACGGGTTCGTTCGAGGGCGGCTCGTGGAGAAATACCGAGAGTGGATATTTCGAATGAATCGGCGAGAATTCGCGTGGCTTTTGATGGAAGTCGAATGCGTCGTTGAGGCTCCTGGCGCGTTTGTCGGTGTAGCCGAGCGAGCGCGACCCGATGCTCCCGGGAAGTAGACCGTAAACTTCTTCGATGAATCTCAAGATGCTGCCGTACTCGTATTGCACGTGCGAAACGTAGCCCTGCTTGGCGTACGGCGAGATGATGAGGCACGGCACGCGGATGCCGAGGCCGCGATAATCGAGTTGCGGTGGAGGAGCGTTGTCGTAGAAACCGCCCCAGTCGTCCCAAACGACGATGATCGCGCTCGTGGACCAGTACTTGCTTTGACCAACCGCGTTTACGATAGAAGCAACCCACGAAGGCCCTTTGTCTCCGCGGTAGGCGGGGTGATCTGAGTCCTCTTTACTGGGCGTCACCCAGCTCACCGCTGCGAGGTGTCCTTTGGCTGCGTCGTTGAGGACCTGCGTTTGCGGAGCAATGATGTTTTTGCTCCAGTCTGGACCGTAACGCACGTATTTGATCGCTTCGAAAGGCTCCCAAAAGCCGGCATCTAGGACTTTGGTCGCATAGATCTTCCACGAGACCTTGGCGTCATCGAGCACCTGCGCGGCCGTGTTGAACTGATCGAAGCACGGAAAAGGCCCATCGAAGAAGTGGACTTCCCGATTCGGGGTCAGATACGACGTCTTCGTGCCGGGTGGTGAGTCACAGTCGTCGGGCGTGTGACTTGCAAAATTGACTTCGGCTTCAGTGGGGAGCTTGATATCATCAGTACCCGCGACCAGCGTCAGGTGGGCAGTGAAACTGCCGCCGAACTCGGTTGGAAACATTTCGTCGGCAAGCACGTACTGCTGCGCCATCGTCCGGTACGGCTCTATCTGCGAGTGTTCGACGTACGCGTATGCTTGATCGGGGCCGTTCTTTGTCCCGTATGCCGAGAAGCCGTCCATTTGACCCTTGTTCCAATCGACCATCGACGAGCCCCAATCGTGCGCCAGATCCGCATTGTTCTGGAAGGTTACTTGGTGGAGCGTTACGAGCGAGTCATGCCCCGGGCAACCGGACCCCGAACCAAGCTTTTGAACCGATGACGTCGCTGCCGTCGAGCGCATGCTGCCGCTGGGGGGCGGAGCAGGAGACGCACAACCCGTCATCGGTGCGTTAGCGCCCGGCCAACCGGCGAAGAAGTTTTCGAAGCTGCGGTTCTCCTGAATGATGACAATCACGTGCGAGATGTAGTTCTTCGCCATGCCACCCGGCTGCACGGGAGGCAGCGCGGCCGCCACGCCGCTCGATTCATTCCCATTGGAGGAACACCCGACGCAAAGAACGATGCCGAAGATAGTAAGCACGACGAGCGATTTGGAAACCATTTTTCCCCCTGCCGGCAACGGATTTGTATCCGTTGCGTGATTGCGACCGGCTATTCATCAATAGCAATGGGAGCGCCTTCCGATTGTAAGCTGACAACAGGCGCCGCGATGGGGATTTCAGACCTGGGTCAGGAATAGGCGCTATCTACTGCCCACCGCTTGCGAGTGGGCCGTCCGCGGCCGCGGACGTCCGTAGTACGAGGAGACCGATGACTGAGTACGAGGTAACGTATATCTTACGCCCATCGCTCGAAGAGAGCGATGTGGAGCAGCGCGTCAACGCGATCGCGGAGATCGTCAAGAATCAGCATGGTGACGTAACCGGGATCGAGCGGCTTGGCAAGAAGCGTCTGGCTTATGAAATCGCCGACGTGCGCGAAGGCAACTACGTCGTGATGCAGTTCAAGAGCGAGGCAGCGGCCTCCAAGGAACTCGAGCGACAGCTCAAGCTGCACGAAGACGTTCTGCGTGCGTTGATCGTCCGGCTCGACGCGAAGATGGTGACCCACATGGCTTCGCTCGCGGCGGCAGTCCCGCCCGCGCCCCAAAGCCAGCCATAAAACTGGAAGCGTTTCGATAACTTGTGTGCCATACTGTTGACACTCCGAGGCGATAGCATCATCCTCGTGAGTGCATTGCGGCGAAAGAGAGTGAGCGATGGCAGGTTCTTATAATCGCATCATCCTGGTAGGCAATCTAACGCGCGACCCGGAGATCCGATATACGCAGTCTGGTAAGGGTGTCACGAAGTTTACGCTCGCGGTTAACAATCCGCGCAACAAAGAAGAGACGACCTTCGTCGACATCGTTGCGTGGGATCGGCTGGGCGAAACGTGCAACACCTACTTGAAGAAAGGTTCGAACTGCTTAGTCGAGGGCCGCTTGGTGATTCGCAACTATGACGACAAGGACGGAAACAAGCGTAAAGCTACTGAAGTCGTGATCGACAACATGCAGATGCTTGGCTCACCACGGGATCGCGCGTCTGCCGGCAGTGACGACGGGGGCGCCGGCTACAACGGCGGCGGCGCTGCGGCCCCGGCAAACGCATCGAAAGCCGGCGAGGCCTTCGGCGACGAACTCGAAGACGAAATACCGTTCTAGCACCTCCGCTCGTAACAACGGAGCGGTCGTAGGTAATACGTTTTAACGAAATTCGCAGCCCATTCAAAGGCAGAGTTCGCATCGCGGAAAAGGTTGCGGACAAAAGGCTAGGTTTTTCGGCCATGAGTGAAAAGATGAGCCTGCGCTTGGTGCGAGCTCGCTAGATGTTCGTGCTGGCGCTTTGCGCGTCGCTGCTGTCGTCCGCGCCGGTAGAAGCGAGGGCCGCACAAATAGCCTCGGCGCTCACGCAATCGGAACGTTTCCAACTCGTGCGCGGCCAATCCGGCGTACCCATTCGTGGCACGCCCGGCGGCGCAATCGGTTCTGCTGGATATGTCCCCGGCATAACTCGTCTGGGCGTACCTGCGCTCCAGGAGACCGATGCCAGCCTCGGCATTGCCAATCCAGGCAACGCTCGACGCCGCGACGTCGCTACGGCGCTGCCGTCGGGGCTTTCACTTGCGTCGACGTGGGATCCGCAGATCGCCTATCAGGACGGCTCGACGATCGGCGACGAAGCCTGGCGTAAGGGTTTCAACCTCTTGTTGGGGCCCGGGTTGAACCTGGCTCGCGACCCGCGCAACGGCCGAAATTTTGAGTATCTCGGAGAGGATCCGCTTCTGGCCGGAACGTTGGCCGGCGCCGCTATCTGCGGCATTCAGGATCACCACGTGATCGCCACGATGAAGCATTTTGCGATGAACGATCAAGAGACTGGGCGATTCTTGCTCTCTGCGGATATCGCCGAAGCAGCAATGCGCGAGAGCGATTTGCTTGCGTTCGAACTCGCGCTCGAGGGCGGTCATCCGGGCGCGGTGATGTGCGCGTACAACCGCGTGAATGGCGTCTATGCTTGTGAGAACGACCATCTCTTGAACGACGTCCTCAAGGGCGCCTGGGCGTTCCCTGGTTGGGTCATGTCCGATTGGGGGCGGTTCACGGTGTCGACGCCGCTCTGCATGGCCTCGATCAAGAATCAGACGCAGAAATTGACAAGGCGATACGCGGAGTTTCCGCCTTCGGAGCGCCGCTGGAAGCCGCCGTCGCTTCAGGTGCAATTCCGCAATCGCGACTGATCGACATGAACCGGCGGATCTTGCGGTCGATGCTTGCCGTGGGTCTGTTCGATGAACCGCCAAAACGCTCGCCGATCGATTACTCCGCTCACGCCGTCGTAGCGCTGGACGCCGCCGAGCGCGGCATCGTCGTGCTTAAAAACGCCGGGACTCTTCCTCTGGGCAGATCCATCAGCCGCATCGCTGTGATCGGCGGCTACGCGGACGCAGGAGTTCTTTCGGGCGGCGGCTCCTCAGAAGTGATGCCGATCGGCCGCGCGCTCGGAATTCCACTCGGCGGCGACGACGCGCCCATCGCGTTCTTCGATCGATCGCCGCCCCTGAGCGCCATTCGAGCGATAGCGCCTCGCGCCGCAGTGAGCTTCATCGACGGGCGTTATCCAAGCGAGGCCGCTGCTCTCGCCAAACGTGTCGACGTTGCGGTCGTCTTCGCTACCGAATGGATCGGCGAAGGCATCGACGCTCCAAGCCTCAACCTACCCAACGGGCAAGATGCGTTGATCTCGGCGGTTGCGGCAGCGAACCCTCATACCGTCGTCGTATTGGAGACCGGCAATCCGGTAACCATGCCATGGCTCGACCGTGTCGCCGCCGTCGCGGAGGCCTGGTATCCAGGTGAACGCGGGGGAGACGCGATCGCCAACGTGCTCTTCGGAAAGGTGGACGCGACCGGACGTCTGCCGATCACCTTTCCATCGGCGCAAGAGCAACTCGTCCATCCCGAATTGCCCGGGCTCGATGAGCTGCTCTCCGCCAGCGCAGCCGGATTTCGCGGATACCAGTTGGCGCTGGCTTTGCTACCGTTCTCGGTGACCTATTCAGACGGAAGCGACGTCGGCTATCGCCGGTTCGTTAAGCAAGGCTTGACGCCGCTCTTCGCGTTCGGTCACGGGCTATCGTACACCACCTTTCGCTACAGTGACTTCATTCTCGAGGGCGGTGAAACGTTGAAAGCGAGTTTCCAGGTAACCAACGTCGGTTCGCGTGCCGGAACGGACACGGCGCAACTCTATCTCACACGCAAGCTCGGAGTGCCCGAGATGCGACTGCTGGGATGGAATCAAGTGACGCTCGCTCCGGGCCAGACGCGCAGCCTTAGCGTGGTCGCCGATCCGCGTCTCTTGGCCGATTTCGATCCGTCGCAAAAGGTCTGGAGGATTCGGCCGGGCCTCTATGAGGGGTCGCTCGGGAGTGCCTCCGACTCGCTCCGCTTTCGTGCGGCCGTGCCTGTTGCGGCGCAAGCCCTTAAACCCTGAACGAGCCGCGATTGCGCGCAACGCCACGGCTTGGGCGTTTTCGACGAGCCCGCGCGATCGCTCATACCATAATAGATGCGCGTAATGGGCAAAGTGTTGGCGAAGGAGGCGTGATGAGCAATCGATGGGTCGTTCCAGGAAGCGAGCGTAGGGAGTTGCCGGGCAGCGAGGTCCTCGGCGACGAGGATCCGGCCCAAGAGGCGACGGTCACTCTCGTGGTGCGTTCGAAACGCCAAGGGATTCCGCCACCCGGGTCGATGTCGCGCGAAGCCTTCGCGCAAACCTACGGCGCCGATGCGTCGGACTTGGCAAAGGTGGAGAGGTTTGCAGGTGCTCACGGTTTGACCGTCGTCGAGCGAAGCGCTGCGCGTCGCAGCGTCGTGCTGCGTGGAAGCGTGAGGCAGATGAACGACGCCTTCGGCGTGAGACTCAAGCGCTGCCGGGCCGGCGACACGAGCTATCGCGGACGCCAGGGTACCCTCAGCGTGCCGAACGATCTCGCCGAGATCGTCCAAGCCGTGCTGGGTTTGGATAATCGGCCTCAAGCGGAAACGCGGGTGCGTATCGCCGCGCACGCCGACACGTCGTTCACGCCGCTGCAGATGGCGAAGCTCTACGATTTTCCCACCGGCGTGGATGGAACGGGCGAGTGCGTCGGCATCGTGGAGCTGGGCGGGGGCTTTAGTCAAGCCGACTTTGCCGCGTATCTTTCTGGTCTCGGAGTTAAGGCGCAAACCGTCACCGTCGTTTCGGTGGACGGCGCAACGAATGTCCCGGGCCAAGATTCCAACGCCGATGTCGAGGTGATGCTTGACGCCGAGATGGTCGGAGCCATCGCGCCGGGAGCGAGCGTCGTCATCTATTTCGCTCCGAACACGGATCAGGGATTTCTCGACGCCGTTACGACCGCAGTGCACGATGAGACCCATAAGCCGTCGGTCATCTCGATCAGCTGGGGTTCGGCGGAGTCGAACTGGACGCAACAGGCTCTCGGCGCTCTCAACGACGCGATTGCCGCGGCATCGGCGGTCGCGGTTACGGTTTGCGTCGCCTCCGGTGACGGCGGCTCCAGTGACGGCGAAAGCGACGGCGCGGCGCATGTAGACTTTCCAGCCTCGAGCCCCTACGCGCTCGGCTGCGGCGGTACGACGATCGCGGCCACGGGCGAAACGATTGCATCGGAGACCGCATGGGACGATTCGGGCGGTGGGGTGAGCAATTCTTTTGCGCTCCCGTCGTGGCAATCAAAGGCGAACGTCCCACCGCCGGCCGCAGGCTCGGCGGGCGGACGCGGCGTTCCGGACGTTGCGGCAGATGCGGATCCAAACACGGGATATAAAATCCGCGTCGACGGCGCAAACATCGTTGCAGGGGGAACCAGCGCGGTGGCACCGCTATGGAGCGCGCTCATCGCGTTGATGAATCAGCAGGGTGGCAAGGGGATGGGCTTTTTAAATGCGAGCCTGTATTCGCTGCCGGGTTATCCCAACAATCCCGGGCCCCTCCACGACATCACGAGCGGCAATAACGGTGCCTATACCGCCGGGCGGGGCTGGGATGCATGCACCGGCTTGGGAAGTCCCGACGGCGCGCGTTTGTCCCAAGCACTTTAACCACTTGGATAAAGGCGCGGACGACCGCGCGTGCAACGCTTGGAGTGAATGGAACCCGCCGAAACTCTTAGGAGAGCTGCAACGATGAATTCTACGGACCTGCCTGCCGGCGCCGAATTGCGCGACTTTCTGATGCTAACCTACTCCGAGCTCGAGGATTTGAACTTGCGCGCTAAGGCGCAACGTCAAGAGCGCGTTCCGCTGGGCGCACTGCAAGAAGAGCGTTTACGTTATCTCGCCAACGAGCCTCGGATCAAGGCGCTCATGGTGCTCTTTAGTGATTTAGAGGGACGCCTGCACATGCTCGACTACGACAAGAAGTTCTTGCTGCGTTCCCACGACAACCTCACCTTCGATGGCTCATCGATACGCGGCTTCACGCCCCAGCGGGAGAGTGACTTGCGCTTATCGATCGACTGGAGCGCTTTCTATTGGGGGCCGGCCGACATCTTCGGAGCCGGAAAAGTGCTGGTCTTCGGCGACGTTTTAGACCGTGAAGGCCAGCCATTTGCCGGTGACGTTCGCGGCGCGCTCAAGAAACTTGCGAACGATTGCTATGCGAAGGAAGGCTACGCGCTCAACGCCGCCAACGAGATCGAAGGGTTTCTCTTCAAGGGCCTCGACGCCGAGCGGCGCTATCACGAAACCGGTAAGTTTGAGTACGTAAATACCGGCGGGTACTATCATTCGCTGCCCGGCGATCCATTGCGCAACTTCATCGATACCGTTGCCGAGGTTCAGCGAGCGATGGGATTTCAGAACGAAAAAGATCATCCGGAGGTCGCGCCCTCGCAGTTCGAGATTAACTATAGCTATGGCGAAGTTGTTGCTGCTGCCGACCAGATTCAGCTTTACAAGCTGATCTGTCGCCAGGTCGCGACCAAGCTTGGCATGACGGCCAGCTTCTTACCCAAACCGGTCATCGGGGTCAACGGGAGCGGCATGCACACCAACGTCTCGGTGAGCAAAAACGGTAAGAACCTATTCTGGGATCCCAAAGGGCAGGAGCAGCTCAGCGCCTTTGGCTGGAAGTTCATCGACCGCATCCTCACCTACGGAAACGACGTCTGCTTGATGCTCAACTCCAGCGTCAACGCGTACCGGCGCCTCGACCCTCACTTCGAAGCACCAAATCAGCTCAAAGCTTCGGCCATCGACCGGGGAGCGATGGTTCGCATACCGATCGGCAATCAGCGCAGCATGCGGACTGAAGTGCGCTCCGTGGCCCCCGACGCAAACCCGTATATGGTAATGCTCGCAGTCTTTAAAACCGGTCTCGAAGGGAGTGCAAGCAATCTAAAAAACCTACGTCAAGCCGATCGCTACCTGCCCGATAACATTTACGACGCGCTCGCGGCGTTTCGCGCCTCCGAGTGGACGAGCACCCTCCTTGGTGATGACGTAAAGCAGCGATACGCGGATCTAAAGCAGGCGAGTGCCGATCGCTGCCCCCGCCTTTTAGGCACCTTGGTCAAAGCGCAAGAAGTGATGTACCACCACGAAGTTTACAACCAATACCTCTGGAGTTTATTTTAGGAAATAGCTGCTTGCTCGCTTATAGCAAGCAGGGGCCATGTCGGTAACCTTGAAGGGCTGACTTCTCAGAAGGAGGCTCGTATGGAGACTCGCTTGGTTCGCGTTCGCCGCTCAGTGGCTATTACTATGGTCGTGGGCGCGGCCGCTTTGGTTTTGGCGGCCTGCAACGCCGGAGGAATGCCGGCGCCCACGGGCCTCGCCCAAGCGAGGTGGGGGCCGCCCGGCTCTCCGCTCGGGCGTTCGGCTACGGTCACAACTTTAAACGATTCCGGGACAGGCTCGCTGAGGGCCGCGATTGCGTCCGCGAATACGCATGTCGGTGCGGGTCCCTCTTCCATAACCTTTAGCGTGCGCGGCACGATCAGGCTCGCTGCTTCGTTGCCCGCGATTGGCGCTGAGGTAACCCTAGACGCGACTACCGCGCCGCATTACCTCGGAAAGGGACCGGTGGTGGAAGTCGATGCGAATGGCCACGACGGCCTCGTTTTTGCCCCGGGCTCGGAAGGTTCGCGTTTGGTCGCCCTCGCGGTGGACGATGCCCGCGGCAACGGCGTAACGCTCAATACCGGTCCAATCACCTTGGATCGAAACTATATCGGCTTGAACCTCGCGGGAACCGCGCTTGCAAACCGCGGCGACGGCGTCTACGTTGCGTCCGGCTCATCGAACAATCGCATTGGACGCAACGCGTCCGGAGCGTCAGGAGCCGTTGCGAATGTCATTTCCGGCAACGCGGGTAATGGCGTGACGCTTCATGGATCCACCGGTAACAGCATCGTCGCCAACCGCATCGGCACTGACCCAAGCGGAAAGTCGGCGATCCCCAATGGGGCCAACGGCATCTGGATAACGGCCGCTTCGAACGACAACGAGATCGGCGGCACGCGATTTATCGATACCGGCACCGGCAAAGCGAATAATCCCACCGGGTCGAAGGGAACGGTCCCGCCGGTTTTCCTCGTTCCACCGGACGGCAATTTGGTGTCGGGCAATGGTGAAAACGGAATCCTGATCGACGGCGGTTCGGAAAACAACACGCTCAACGGCAATTTCGTCGGAACGACGGCGGACGGGGACGGGGCGATCGGCAACTCCGCGGACGGCGTGCGCATCAAGAAGGCAGACAACAACTCCTTGATCGGCTGCAAATTTAGAAACGACCCGTTTGTCTATTACAACGTCGCGAGCGGAAATGGCGAAAACGGCTTGCGCATCACAAATGCGAACAACATAACGGTTCAGGGCAATTTCTTTGGTATCGGCGCGAACAACACGAACGTCGTAGCCAACAAAGGTGACGGCATTCTCGTGGAGGGGTCGTCGCTCAATACCGTCGTGGGTGGGGTGATTCCGCTCGGTAACGTTTCGGCGGGCAACGCTCTCAATGGCATTGAGGTCACCGACACCGCCTCAGGCTTTACGACATTCAATACATTCGGCGGCTTGCTAGCCTTCAAAGGCGCCGCCCCCAATGGCAATGACGGCTTACTCGTCACGGCCACGGGCGGCAATCAAACGGTCCGCACCAACGTTTTTTCCGGGAACGCGAACAACGGCGTTGAGATTGGCGCGGACGCGTCCGGAGTTGAGGTCGACCCGATTATCGCTGGGCTGAACACCAGTGGGGGTGCTATACTACCAAACGGAAACGACGGCGTACTCATTGGGGGCACCGCGCACGGTAATCTCGTGGGCGGATACATTCAATCCGTCATTCCGCAAAACGTGTTCTCGGGTAACCGCGCCTATGGCGTCGCATTTGTCGATCGAGCCCACGACAACAAGCTATTCAACAGCTTTATCGGAACGAACACTCTGGGCTTCAAGCCACTCGCCAACCGGCGCGGCGGCGTGTACGTCGCAGACTCTGCGACGCGCAACGACGTCGGCGGCCACACGAATGCGTCGTCGAAGCCCCAGAAGAATCTCATTAGCGGCAATGTGGGTAACGGCGTCACGTTAGCGGCCGGTTCGAGCTACACGAAGGTCATCGGTAATTGGATCGGATTGAGTAGCTCTGGGCATCGGAGCATCCCGAATCTGGGTAACCCGATCGTCGTGAAGCCCGGCAGTCTCCACAACACGGTAAAGGGCAACCACACTCGCCCGTTTAGCGAATGATATCCCCGCCGTGACTAGTGATTTCGAAGTGTTGCGCGATGTAATCGATCCAGTAGTGGTAGACGTCGACGGTCCGCACCGGGTCGGCCGGGAAGTGCCCGTCGACGGGCCACACGCGCAGCGTCGCGTCCTTGCCGTTATCGCGTAGCGCGCGCCAATACATCGACGACGTAGCAAAGGGGTCACGATTGTCGCCGATGTCGGAGAGGATGAGAACGGGCGTCGTGACTTCGCCGGCGTACCAGATCGCGGAGGCATACCGCCACTGCCGTGCGTTGTTGCCGACGAAAGGCGAGCCGCGAAAAAATGCGTCGTCAGCTAGACTGTCGTCGGCGGTACCGTAATCGGTGATCCAATCATTCACTGAAGCGCCGGAGACCGCGGCCTTCCAAATGTGGTACTTGGAAATCAGCCACGCCGTCATAATTCCACCGTACGACCATCCGCAGACGGCGATGCGCGAATCCTCGACGATGCCGCGCGCGCGTACGGCATCGACGGCAGCCATGATGTCTTTTCCAGGCCCCTCCTCGGGATCGTCGAGGATCGCGCGCTGGAATTTCAGGCCGAGATTCGGAGTGCCACGATAGTTCGGTCGAAGGACGAGCCAGCCCCGCACCGCCATAACTTGCGACCAAAAGTCGAACTCGAGCATCGAAGGATCGTCTGGCCCGCCATGTATGAAGACGACCAGCGGATACCTACGATCATTTGAGAAACCCGGAGGCAGATAAAGGACGCCATCCCCCGCGACTCCGGTCGTTGTGGGGAACGTCACTCGTTGCGCGGTAGCCCAGTTCAACCGACTCACCGCCGCGTTGAAGTTCGTCAGTCGATGCGTTCCGCTCGCGGATGAGTATTTGAAGAGCTCGATCGGCCGCGTCGTCGAGGTTGCTAGAAAGACGAGCGTCCCATCGGAGGCGAGCGCGTTTCCCAACGACGGGGCCCCGGCGCCGCCGGTCGTCGTCAAAGGTACGCCGGGCACGTTATCGCCGACGTCGATGCGCTGAGCGCTACCTGCCAAGGGAAGGCGATAAAGCGCATTCGTCGTCCGGTCGGGAGCGGCGACGATTAAGCTTTTGGAGTCCGCCGCCCAGACGAAGTCATCGATCGGCCGATCGATGGAGTGGGAAAGCGCCAATCCCGTTCCGCCCGCCGGAGTCGTCACGTAGAGCTGTGTAAGGTTGACTTGCGGGTCGCCGTTTGACCAGGTGTACGCGACGTTGGCGCCATCGGGGGAAAAAACCGGATCGCCTTCCCACATCGTTCGCCCCGTCAAAAAGCGCACTTTTTTGCTGCCCACGTCGACCAGCGCCGCGCGTGAGTAACTCTGATCGTTGAGGATCGCGTTTCGGCAGAGCGTAAAGGCAATGGTTCTGCCGTCAGGCGACCACGAGATCGTCGAATCGTCGCCCACGCTCTGCGGTCCAAAGGTCAGCTGCGTCGTCATTCCGTCATCGAACGAAATCGCAAAGAGATGCACCGGTCGAGGAGAGTCTCGCGCCGTGATCGGTTCGGTGGTAAAAATGAAACTGTCCCGGAAACGGTCGGGACCGGTGCGCGCAGGTTGCGAATCCGCCGCCGCATATGCGAGCGCGCGCCCGTCGAGTCGCCAAGAAAATTCGGCGACGTCGGCGTCGTTGTGCGTTACCATTTGCGCCTCGCCGCCGCCGGCCGGCATGACGAAGATTTGCGTGTGTACTTCCTTGCCGCTGTGGTCCTCGGCAAGAAAGGCGAGCCGAGTGCCGTCCGGTGAGAACGCCGGATCGGAGATGCCCTCTCGATGCGACACCAAAGTTTGCATCGCTCCGGTCGCGAGATCGATCCCCATGAGATCCGTCGAGCGCGTATCGTCGTTCCAGAGAATTCGCGTAACCAGCACGACGACGCGTTTTCCGTCGGGCGCAATTGCCGGCGACTTGAGAGCGACGATGCGCTGATAGTCGGCTTCGCCTACCTTGACGGGCGCCGCGGAAGCGACGCTCCAGGGCAAGCTCAGCACAAAGATGAGCGCGCAACGCCGCCGGAACACGAACCTATGAGTCGTGGCTGGAACGAATGGTTTCTAGCGGAATCGCAATGACGCTGCCGGAGTCGCTGCCGATAATCAGCGTTTTACCGTCGACGATCGGCGAGCCGACGTTGAATGAGGTGTGCATAAACTTGTCGCCGACGACATGTCCGCTGCGCGCATCGAGCGCCCAGAGGTATCCGCCAAGGTCGCCGAAATAGACGACTCCGTCCACCACGACAATGCCTCCCTTAACGACTCCGCGCGTCGGCATCTCCCAGACGAGCGTGCCGCTCGCCGCATCGAGCGCGTGCATCCACGGTGAGATTGCGCTCCCGAGATAGAGCAGCCCATCGGCGAGGAGCGGTATCGCCGCCTCATTGCGTTGCGGCAGAAAACCGCTCTCGAGCGCAACGTCCCACATCAAGCCGCCGTCGGCAACGCGAAGCGCGTAGGCTCGCTGGACGGTGAGATTCCCGACGACGGTGGATGCATCAGGCCAAACCGGCGAGACGTAGTCGCAGTAGACTTGGGTTCCATCGCTGACGGGGGGACAATCGCCGATCCCCGACGCTCCCTTCGAGAAAGCGCTGCGCCACACGGTGGATCCTCCATCGGCGTGGAGCCGCCAGGCCGCATTGCTGCCTACTCCCATCGTGATGAAGTCACCGTCACCGACAGGAAGGGCTGCCGTCATCGAAGCCATTGAGCCAATCCAGCGAGAGTAGCGCTTTCCGCCGGTCTGCGGATCTATTCCATTGATCCACCCGGCCCCATCGTGATTCACGAGCACGCCGTCGATGATAGCGGGTGTCGGCATCGCCGATCCTTGCAGCGGAAATTGCCAGCGCATATTGCCGTTCGAACGGTCGAAGGCGATCAGCGCGCTCGGCCCTTGTCCCACCATAATCGGCTCGGACGGAGAAGAGCCGCGGCTCGTCGGATCGCCCTCACCCACGATCACCACGTCGCCGTAGACAAGCGGTGCGCTCATCAGAGGATTTGGTACGTGAGCCTTCCACACGATCTGACCGCTGTTGGCTGCAATGGCGTAGAGCGAACCATTGTTGTTACCGATGTAGAGCGTGCCGTCGATGATCGTTGGGCTCGCGGAGATTTGACCCCCGGTTTCTACCCGCCATGCCACCTTGAGTTTGCCGCCGACGACGGCGTTGTTTTGGGGGCCAATTCGGAATTGGGTCCAGGCCGGAGCGACGAACGCCAGCGTGAAAGAGAGAAGCGAAGCGGCCAGCGTGGTCATGAACGTACTCTTCGACTAGAGCGTTAGCTCCATCCCGTCATAAGCAATCTCAGCACCGAGCTTTCGCACGCTTGCATAGGCCTCAGAATTCGAATCGAGCATCGGGTTGGAGTTGTTGAGGTGGGTGAAGACCACGCGGCTACGTACGCCGGCCAGTTGCGCCAGCGTACCGTCAGAAGCGCCGACCGGCTGGTGACCCAGCGCTCGAGCGCGTTTGCGCAGCAGGCCGGCGACGATGAGCTCGTCGTCACTGTAAAAGGATCCGTCCAAAAACGCGATATCGCTCTGCGTGATCGCGCGCATAAGCGAGTCGCTTAGCGCGCTGAAAACGGGTGCGAAGAGCAGGCGGCGGTCTTTTCCGCGATCCGCGATTTCATACGCGACGACCGCCCCGGGCGCGATGCGACGGCCGTCATAGCCCGGCGTCGTTCCGGGCACTGGAAGCGCACGCACCGTCAAGCGGTTCCCGACGATATCCTGGGGGTTCTCTGGATCGCACGATGAGTCGAAAGGAACCTCGAGCCACCGGTGCGGCAGAGACGCAAAAGGAGCGAAGGCCGGCTGCGACGTTGCGATCTCGCGGACCACGCCGCTCGATCGCACTACGAAGCCGGCTGAGCCCCCTTGGCGCAGCACGGCAAAGCCGCCCAGATGATCCACATTCGCATCGGTCAGAAACATGCCGTCGATAGGCGTCCCGCGTGATTGCCTAGGATGCAATGGCGGGAAGGCTTCGATTTGTTCCGCGATATCAGGCGAACAGTTGAGCAAGAGCCAGCGCTCGCCCTCGGCGCTAATGGCGAGGCTCGATTGCGTGCGGCGCGGCGCCTTACCGGCGCGTGCGGCTTGGCAGTTGGCGCAGGCGCAGTTCCATTGGGGCACGCCACCACCCGCAGCCGAACCGAGCACGCGAACGATCACGCGCGACGAGCTGCCGGTTCGATATCCTCGGCGGCTTCGCGTAGTGCCGCCATGATGTGGTGATTGGGACTGAGCGAACAGGCAGGATCGGTAAGGCCGGCGTCGCCGGCAAGCAGGAAAGCCTGGCAGCGACAGCCGCCCCAGTCGAGTTCACGCCGATCGCAGGAACGGCACGGCTCGGGCATCCAGCCGGTGCCGCGGAAGCGTACGAAGGCATCCGAACTCCGCCAAATCTCGCCGAGTCTGCGCTTGCGAACGTTCTCGAAATCCAGGTCGCGTATCGCCGATGCTGCCGGGCACGGTAAAACGTAGCCGTTCGGCGTCACCGTCATGAACTCGTTGCCCCAGCCGCTCATGCACGGCTTAGGAAATTCGCCGAAGTAGTCGGGAAGAACGTAGACGATTTCCATCGTTCCGTGCAAACGCTCGCGCGCTGCGGCGACCACTTTTTCGCCGCGCCGAACTTGTTCGAGCGTCGGCATCAGCGCGGTGCGATTGCGATAGGCCCAACCGTAGAACTGGACGTTGGCCAGCTCCAAGCGTTCGATGCCGAAATCCTCCGCAAACGCGATCACATCCTCGATGGTGTCGTGATTACGGCGATGCAACACGCAGTTGAGGGTGAGTGCAACCTCGCGTTCGCGCACCCGCCGAAGCGCCTCGAGCTTCTTTTCGTGCACCTCGGTTCCCGCAATGCGATCGGCCAACTCGGTCTGCGGAGCCTGGATGCTGATCTGGATGTGATCGAGTCCGTTATCGAGCAATCGGTCCAGCAGGTCGTCGTCAAGAAACGTTCCTTGTGTGATTAGGTTTGTGTAGAGCCCTGCCCGCGATGCGTCGCCGACGAGCGTCGCGAGGTCGCGACGCAGCGTTGGTTCACCGCCCGAAAAATGCGCCTGAACCACGCCCGATTCGGCCGCATCGCTCAAGACGGTGGACCACTCTTGGGTCGAGAGCTCGTCTCGATACTCGCGCAGCGTTAGCGGATTGTAGCAGTACGGGCATTGCAGGTTGCACCGGTACGTCAACTCGCAAAGCAGCGATAGCGGGCGTGGAGTCCCATCAACGGAGCCTGTGCCCAGCGAAGCCGGAGCGCTCAGGACAGGCATCGAAGGAACCCGCGCTGCGCCAGCCGTTCGAAGAGGCCGTCGAGCTCGTCTCGTGCGCGTTGCGGCGCGACCTCGAATCGCTCGATAACGGTATCGACGATTTCCTCCACGGTCCGGTTTCCGTCCACGAGGGTGAGTGCTTCGGCCGCCGGAAGATTCAAAACCAGGGCACCCTCGGGAACGAGAAGCATCACGCTGCCATCACCATCGTGACGCAGCTTTACGCCTTTGCCAAATCTCGGCCGCGACTGCGCGTTCATTTGAAAACGCCGCACGCCAATGCGGTGGCGTCGAGGATGCACCACAGAACGTCGCATTTGAAGCGCAGCGCATCGACGCAGCGTCGTTCGATCTCGGGCGTCGTGGCTTCTTCCAGCACCCACGCCAGCGCTGCCCCCGCGTCGCGCTTTGCCAGCACGATGCGCTTTTCGAAATAGGCAAGCCCGGCGGGATCGATCCAAGGGTACTTTTCGAGGATGGCCGTGACGCGCCGTTCCATGACCGGCGGTCCGAAGAGTTCGGTCAGGGAGGATGCCACCGCTTCGACCCATGGACGCGTGCGTGCGAACGTAACGTACGCATCCACCGCAAAGCGGGTCCCAGGCGCAACGCCGCGCTCGGATCGCACGTATGCTTCGTCGAGCCCAACGGCGCGTGCCAACTCCAGCCACGAAGCCGTGCCTCCGAGCTCACCACTTCCCTCGCCGTCGTGATCGATGACGCGAGATATCCACTCGCGCCGATATTCCGCCGAGGGCAAATTCGCGAGAATGGCCGCGTCCTTCACCGGGATCTGTTTTTGATAGTAATACCGATTTTCAACCCAGGCTCGAATTTGAGCACGACTCAACGAGCCTTCCACCAGCCGCTGGTGGAAGGGATGCTTGTCGTGGTACCGGTCCCGGCCGACGAGGCGCAGGCGCTCGATTAGGCCGGAACCGACCGGGGAATCTTCGGTTAGCGCTTAGGAATCTGGCCGGGCGCCGTTAGATAAGCGGTCACCTCGGCGCCGAGCGGGTGCTCCTGAAAGTCTGGGCGTTCCCAACGCGCAAGTGTTTTTTTCATGAAAGTCTCCTTCTAATCTGCTGGGCTACCGAGCGGGCGTAGGTTTGCAATCGCGAGCCGGTTTCGCATAACCTCACTCGGTATTCTAACACGGTCGGCTAGCCGTAGAAAAGTCAGCACCTTGACGTGCCACCAAGTCATGTCGATCTCGAACCAGCGCAGGCCATGGCGCGCGGAGAACGGGAACGCGTGGTGGTTGTTGTGCCAGCCCTCTCCAAAGGAGAGAACCGCAACCCACCAGCAGTTGGTCGATTGGTCGCTGGTGCGATAGGTCCGGTAGCCGAGCATGTGCGCGGCGCTGTTGACCAGCCAGGTCGAATGATAGCTGACGACGAGACGGACGAAGACGCCCCACACCACCCACGACCAACCACCTAGAAAAAAGAGCCCGGCGGCGAAAGCGAGCTGGAGCGGCATGGCCAGGTAGGATAACGCACGATAGAACGGATCTGCGTAAAGGTCGGGCGCGTAGCGAGCGATCTCGTCTTCGCTCGGATAGGCGACGTTGTGCCGGTAGAGCCAATCCACATGGGCCCACTTGAAGCCCAACGCAATGTTGTGCGGATCGCCGTCGTGATCGGCGTGGGCGTGATGTTTGCGATGAACGGCAATCCAGCGGATCGGATCGCCTTGCAACGCGAGCGTTCCAAAGACCGCGAAGATATATTCCAGCGGTTTGCGTAACCGGAGGCTGCGGTGCGTCAACACGCGGTGATAACAGAGTGTGATGCCTAAGGCGCCGGTGCAATACGAAACGACCGCAAGTACGGCCACGTCGGAGAGACGAAAGAGCGCCGGCACAAATGCCCCGAGCGCGCCGATGTGAACCACTGCAAGCCCCACACCGGTAGCGTATCTAACGAATCGATCCATGCTTCTCAGTTCCCACCATCTAAAAGGGGTATGCGGTCTCGCTCGGCCGACGAAAAAGAGCCTGCCGAAGCAAGCTCTTTAAGAGGCTCGGCCGGTAAGCGGCTGAGTGATTAATATGCTCGGCGAGTTCCGAAGCAATCGCGACAGTAAACCGGTTTATCGCCGCGCGGCTGGAAAGGTACCTCCGCGACGCCGCCGCATTGGCTGCAAGTCGCTTTGAACATTTCGCGCGGGGCGCCGCGCCCGCCATTCGACGAGCGGCCGGCTTTGCGCGCCGTACGGCAATCCGTACAGCGGCTCGGCTTATTGGTAAAGCCTTTCATTGCGAAAAACTCTTGTTCGCCTGAGGTGAAAGCGAACGGCTGTCCGCAGTCCACGCAGGTAAGTGTTTCGTCTGTATACATTTAGTGAGCGAATCTCCTAAGACTTCTGGTAGGGTATGTTCTCCGGATCCGATTCGCTCAGTGCCTTGAAACCTTGCAAACTTCGAAACCTGGGTAACTAGACCACTATACACCATTTCCGGCCAAACCGTTACGGCGACGGCCAAAGGACCCGTTTGAGGGGTATCGAACATACGTTCCGAAATCCGGCCGCGCCTGGCCGGTGGTGGCACCGACGAAGTCGCGTCACCTGGCTAGGGTTCCGTACTCTCATGAGGCCGCGAACCAGCACCCACCTAGTCGAGAGGACACCATGCCAACTAAGACCAAGCGCGCCGTAAAAGAACGGCGCACGAAGCGCAAGCCCTGCAGCTTTTGCACGGAGCGAGCCATAGCCGTCAACTATCGCGACATCCCACGCCTCAGAAAGTATGTCTCCGAGCGCGGCAAGATCGTCCCGCGCAGGATTTCCGGCAACTGCGCCAAGCACCAGCGGATGCTGACCACAGCCATCAAGCGGGCTCGCCTCATTGCCTTCCTTCCGTTCGGCTCCGAGTAGCAAGGGTGAAGCTCGTTCTCTATACCGACGTCAAAGCGCTCGGTAAGCGCGGCGACGTCGTTGACGTCGCCGACGGCTACGCACGAAACTTCTTGCTTCCGCGAAAGTTGGCCGGAGAGGCCGACAAGGGCGCGCTGGCGCAGCTCGATGCGCAACATAAGGCGCAGGGGCGGCGGGTCGCGCAAGAGGAGGCGGATGCGCGCGCTCTAGCCGCGCGACTCGAATCGGCCAAGCTCACCGTCAGGGCCAAAGCCGGCGAGAACGGAAAGCTCTTCGGCGCGGTCACGAATGCCGACGTCGCCGCCGCAATAGCCGACGTCCTGTCGGTCGCCGTCGATAAACACAAGATCGAGCTTTCGAGTCAAATCAAGGCGCTGGGATCATATCCGGTCCAGATCAAGTTGCATAAAAACGTCGTCGCGAAGGCGGCCGTGGACGTCGTTCCGTCCTGACGCATAAGGGGTAACGTGCAGCAGGTCTACGCGACACGCTTTCGTCGTAAATTCGGCGTGGAAGACGAGATGAGCCGCTACGTGAGCGCGCTCTACGAAATGCTCGCGTCGGTCCTCGGCCAGGACAAGGTCGTTCTGCGAGCCGGGAAGGTCAACGCGCTGAAGATGATGCGCTCCCAGAATCTCCCGGACCGACTCTGCGGACTCGAACGTCTGGTCTTCGAGGATCCGACACGCGAGCGCGTGACGACCCGCGCGCAACAGCGAAAGGTGCTTGGCGAGATTGAGGAGGCGATGGCCGACGTCATCGCCCAACGCCACGCCGAAGACTCAATTGAGCGGCGAGTTAACGAGAAGATGGCCGAGCGTCATCAAGAGTACGTCAAGGACCTCAAGCTCGAAGCGCTTCGGGAGACGAGCGGCCCCGAAACGCCCGCATCTCAGGCAAAGCTCGAGGAACTCCAAGCGCTATCGCAGCGAAGCCTCGCCGCTTCGGCACTGCAACAGCTGCGGCCGCAAACGCTACGCGATGTCGTCGGCCAAGAGGCGGCAGTCCGGGCTCTGTTGGCAAAGATCAGCTCTCCGTATCCTCAGCACGCAATTCTTTACGGGCCGCCGGGCGTCGGCAAGACGACGGTGGCGCGGCTCGTGCTTGAAGTTGCTAAGTCCAGGCCATACACGCCGTTTGCCAAAGATGCTCCGTTCGTCGAGGCAAGCGGAACGACGCTGCGGTGGGACCCGCGCGAGACGATCAATCCGCTGCTCGGCAGCGTGCACGACCCGATCTTCCAAGGAAGCCGGCGCGAGTTCGCCGACGCCGGGATCCCCGAGCCCAAACTCGGCCTCGTCACGCGCGCGCACGGGGGCGTGCTCTTCATCGACGAGATCGGCGAAATGGACCCCTCGCTGCAATCGCGGCTGCTCAAGGTTTTGGAAGATAAGCGCGTGACGTTCGAGTCATCGTACTACGACGAAAGTGCGCCGAACGTTCCCGAGTACGTCAAGCGGCTATTTCGCGAAGGCGCTCCGGCAGATTTCATCCTGATCGGCGCCACGACCCGGGAGCCTGACGACATCGATCCGGCGATTCGCTCGCGCTGCGCCGAGATTTTCTTTTCGCCGCTCACGCAACACCAAATTCTTTCGATCGTCCTTGCGGCGATCAAGCGCCTTGGCGCGAGGGCGGCGCGCGGCGTTTCCAAATTGATCGCTTCGTATACGATCGAAGGGCGCAAGGCGGTGCAGATCGTCGCCGACGCCTACGGGCAAGCGCTCTACCGTCTTTACCCCGGCAAGCACGCCGAGAACACAAAAAATCCATCGATCGTTGAAGACGATGTGCGCGCGGTCGTTCAGGCCAGCCGGCTCGTGCAGCACACGCTGGTGAAAGGACGGGCGACCCGCGAGGTCGGTAAAAGCTTTGGGCTCGGCGTGTTGCACCATCTTGGCAGCATCATCGAAATCGAGGCCGTCGCCTTTCCCGCCGCGCAGCCTGGAAAAGGAACGATCCGATTCAACGACACGGCCGGCTCGATGGCCAAAGATTCTGTTTTCAACGCGGCCAGCGTCTTGCGAGCCATCGCCGGCATCGATACCGCGCAATGCGATTTTCACATCAACGTCGTGGGCGGCGGCAACATCGACGGTCCATCAGCCGGTCTTGCGATCTTTCTCGCTCTCTATTCCGCGGTAACGAAGACGCCGCTTCCACAAGACGTTGCCGTTACGGGCGAGCTTTCGATTCAAGGAAAAGTGCGTGCCGTCGGCGGGATCGTGGAGAAACTCTACGCCGCGCGCCAGGCCGGAATGCGACGGGTGCTCCTGCCAAAAGAGAACGCGCGCGAGGTCGATGCGGCGCTTTCAGGGCTAGAGGTCGTTGCTGTTGCCAACGTCGAGCAAGTATTGCGCGACTTGCCGTATCGGGGGCGTCGCCGCAGAACTTCCTAGCGCTCGAATCGGTTACTGTGCCACCACGTCTGGCACACTGCTCGCTTACTGTTTTTCAGCTATGCACAAGCGGCTCACAAGGCGTTCGCCGCCGCGGCGCCGGACAGCGGCTCGACGGCCATGACCGCTCTACCTCTTCCCGCGTCCATCGATCGCATTCCGCCGCATAACCTTGAGGCGGAGATGGCGGTAATCGGCTCGGTGCTCGTCGATCGCGAGATGCTGGCCGCCGTTGGGGAAATCGTGCGCTCGCCCGATTTTTACGCCCACGTCCACGAAACGATCTTCGCCGTGCTCTTCGATCTCTACGAGCGCGGGGAACCGCTCGATAAAATATCGGTTGGCGAGGAGTTGCGGCGGCGCGGAGTCCTCGAACGGGTGGGTGGACTCTCGTACATCAGCGCGCTCATGGACACGGTACAAACGGCTGGCTCGGCTCGCTACTACGCGACTATCGTTAAAGAGAAGTCTGTTTTGCGCTCGCTCATTCACGCCGGTTCCCAGATAACGCAACTCGGTTATGAGGGGGAAGAAGACGTAGCCGGCGCGCTCGATCGCTGCGAACAGCTCGTCTACACGATTGGAGAGCGTCGCGGTATCAGCGAATTCATGCCCGTCAACCGCTTGATGAAGGAGGCTTTCGACCACATCGACCGGCTCTTCCACATGCACGGCGACCGCACCGGGCTGACGTCGGGATTCCACGACGTCGACGCAATGACGACCGGTTTCCAGCCGGGCAACTTCGTGATCATCGCCGCTCGTCCGGGCATGGGCAAGACCTCATTCGCGCTCAACATGGCAGTCGCAGCCGCGCGCGAAGAGGGCGGCCCGATCGCCTTTTTCTCACTGGAAATGTCGAACAGCGAACTGATTCAACGTTTGATCTGCGCTGAAGCGCGGATATCGATGAACGATATGCGGCGCGGCAACATCAAGCAGCATCAGTGGGAGGACATTTCTCGAGCGATGGGAGCGCTCAACGAGCTTCCTATTTACCTCGACGATATGGGTGCGTTAACGATCAGCGATGTGCGCAGCCGCTGCCGTCGACTGAAATCGACGGTAGGGCTTGCCGCGATCTTCATCGACTATCTCCAACTCGTGCGGCCCGGCGTGCTGTCCCGCAATAGCAACCGCAACGAAGAGATCTCTGAGATCTGCCGCTCGCTCAAAACCACGGCGAAAGATCTGGCCGTGCCTATCGTCGCACTCGCGCAGCTCAATCGCGGCGTCGAAATCCGCAGCGAGAAACGTCCAATGCTTGCCGACCTTAGAGATTCCGGCTCGTTGGAGCAAGAAGCCGACGTCGTGGCATTTCTCTATCGTGACGGCTACTACAATCCGGAAACGCCGGAACCCGACCTTACCGAGTTCATCATCGCCAAACATCGCAACGGACCGACGGGATCGGTCAAGTTGCGCTTTGCACGGGAGTACACGCTCTTTTTGCCCTATGGCGACGAATCACACTTCGCCCCGGCCTAGGAGCGGATTGAGCGCATCTCGTTGTCGCCTCCGGCCTCATTTACCGTAGTAAACTTCGGCCATCGGCTCCTAGAGCTGCATCTAAATCCGCTCCTAGGCAACTTTGCACGGACCTGAAGCATCTCGTTGCGACCTTGATCTGAACGAAGTTTGCTCCTAGGCACCTATGCAGGAAGAGTCGGAGCTCCCGTAACAGACGGTTAACCATGGTTAACGTTACCCATGGCTAACACGAGCGCGCGCGAGCTTCTTTCGGTCGGCTCCGATCGCTCGCCGGCCCGTGCGCGAGAAGATTACGTCAAAGCGATCTATCAGCTAAGTGCAGACGGTCCGGTGCGAGCCGCGGCTTTAGCGCGTTATCTCCGAGTTAGCCGGGTCTCCGTCAGCAAAGCGAAGCACCTCTTGGAGACCGAGGGCTTGCTAGAGCGACAAAGCACGCCCTCGCAGCCGTTGTGCTTGAGTGTTCGGGGATATAGGCTCGCCGTTTCAATGGTGCGACGCCATCGACTCCTTGAGACGTTCTTGCACCGGCTCCTTCGCGTGCCGCTCGAGACCATTCACGCCGAGGCCGAACGAATCGAGCACGCGATTTCCGACGACATCGCGTTGCGCATCGCAACGTTGTTGCGTCACCCGCGATTCGACCCGCACGGGCATCCAATTCCTTACGGTGATGTCGGGCTGCCGCACAAGCGGCTCCCAACTCTTGCAACCTTGGCAGTCGGCATCAAAGCTCGCGTAGTCTCGCTTGACGACCGAGACGGCGAGGCCGTTGCTGCGCTGGCGGCGGCCGGAGTGCTTCCCGGATCGACGTTACGCGTCGAGCGAAGCGAGCGCGGCAAAGTTTTCGTACGCTGCGGAAAAAAGCGCGTTCTGGCGTTGCGTCGCCGTCACGCCGAAATGGTGCGTATTGGCTCGTAGTTACGGCGTCGGGGCGAGTAGTCCGCACGTCGTCGCCGCGGCACGCGACGTACTGGCGGGAAATCGCCCGGGCTGGCGCGCGCTGCTTCCGTTTGCCGGTCCCGCCTTCGTCGCGTCGGTCGCGTACATGGATCCGGGAAACTTCGCGACCAACATTCAAGGCGGCGCCGGTTTTGGCTATCGGCTGCTTTGGGTCGTCGTGCTTGCGAATCTCATGGCAATGCTCTTTCAAGGTCTCTCGGCAAAGCTCGGCATTGCCACCGGAAGGAATCTCGCGGAGCTTTCACGCGAGCGTGCGCCCAAATCGGTCGCGATGGGGATGTGGGCAGTCAGCGAGTTCGGCGCGATGGCGACCGACCTAGCGGAGTTCCTCGGTGTCATCGTGGGACTCTATTTGCTCTTCCATGTTCCGATGCTGATCGGCGCGGTCATCACCGGCGTCGTGACGTATACGATCCTCGAGCTCCATCGTTACGGCTTTAGGACGATGGAGGTGCTGATCGGCTCGTTGGTCGGAGTGATCGCCGTCTGCTACATCGCCGAAACACTGCTCGCGAAACCGAATTGGAACCAAGTGCTCTATCATTCAGTCGTGCCGTGGCTGGGAGGGCCGTCGAGCGCTTTGATCGCCGTCGGCATCGTCGGCGCAACCGTGATGCCGCACACAATTTACCTGCATTCGGCGCTTACCCAGGACCGAATCGTGCCGCGGGACCGCAGGGAGCTCGCGTCGATCGTGCGGTTTTCCTATATGGACGTCGTCATCGCATTGACGATCGCGGGTCTGGTGAACTGCGCGATGATGTACATGGCGGCCGCCGTTTTTAACTCGACCGGTCATGCGGGCGTCGCCAGCATCGCTACCGCGTACCAGACCCTTACGCCGCTACTCGGCAATCTCGCCGGGGTAGTCTTCCTCGTCTCGCTCATGGCTTCCGGAATTTCCAGCTCGGTCGTCGGTACGATGGCCGGTCAAGTCATCATGCAGAGCTTTGTCGGTTTCACGGTGCCGCTGTGGGTGCGGCGTCTGGTCACGATGCTGCCGGCGGTTGGCGTCATCGCACTGGGGTTGAACGTCACGCAAACGCTCATCGTTAGTCAGGTTATTCTAAGTTTCGTGTTGCCGGTGCCGGTCATCGCCCTGCTGCTTTTGACGGCTAGCGAAAGAACGATGGGCCCGATGGTCAACGCGCGATGGGTAACGGTTGCGGCGACGGGAGCGACGGTCGCGATCGTTGCGCTCAACACGATCCTGATCTGGGTCACCATACATCCGGCATAGCCGTAGGCTTTACATCGTGCTGTGGTCTTCGATTGCTCCGATACTTTGCGCCAGATATAAGCGCGAAAGTTTTACATACTCGTCGGAAGATATCTCGATCCAAGCAGCGGCCTGGCCCGCAAGTTCCTTCTTGACGGTTGCGGGTGCGCCGGCCGCCACCACCCGCGGCGGAATCTCGGCATCCTGTCCGACGACGCTGCCGGCGGCGATCAAAGCGCCCTCCCCGATCGTGCAGCCGTTGAGCAGCGTCGCGTTGCTTCCGATGAGTGCATGCGACTCTATTTTGCAGTCTTCCATGACCGCGCAGTGACCGACCGTAACGTCGTCGGCGATCAAAGTCCCTCCGCCTTCGCTGACGTGGACGACGGCGTTATCTTGGATGGACGTCCGGGCTCCCACCCGAATGGGACCGTTGTCACCGCGCAGGACCGCGCCGAACCAGATGCTCGACTCGGGTCCCACCTCGACGTCGCCGATCAAAACCGCGCTCGGAGCAACAAAGGCCGATGGCGAGAGTTTCGGCCGCTTGCCTCGATATTCGATGATCATGAGCGATGCTTCGCAAACCGGTCCGGCGAACCTCGCCGGGATGCACCGCCACCGAACGCCGCTGCGCGGCGTGAAAGCAACGCCGCGTCCCAAACCTGACGACCCGAACTATACTGCCGTCAACTACGAATATGCGGGAAGAGTCGGCCACGTCCACGAGGTCGTGGAGATCGGGGGGCGTTCGTTGGCGAAAGTTGGATTCGACGATCGAAAAATAGTCTATTATTTTTTGGACGACCTCGAGCTCGACCAGAGCGCGCGGCGCGGTACTTTTCACGATGGCGATGCGCGATGAGACTAGCAGGGCCGCCGCGACCTTGGTGGAAGCATCGGCGTCCCGGCCGCTCCGTGCGAGCCACTAAAGCCGACGTAGCTCAACGGTAGAGCAATCGCTTCGTAAGCGATAGGTTATCGGTTCAAATCCGATCGTCGGCTAAAGTTTTGTGCTTTTGCAGCAGTAACTCCATGAACGTTGGCGACCGGTAAGAAACGCTGCGGAAAGGCTCGCACTCGTGGAAGCCCAGCGATCGGTAGAGGAGATATGCCGGCTTGAGAAGTTCGCGACTCGTGTCGAGGACGATTCGGTGATAGCCGCTTTCTCGGGCAAATGCAATTGCGGCGGCAACCAGGGCACGCGCAGCCCCTAATCCACGGCTTTCGGGCTCAACGAAGAGGCGAACCATGAGTGCGCTTTCGGTGTCGAGCCCGGTCACCGCCGTGCAGCCGATCGGCTTTCCGTCGCGCGTAGCTAAGAACGCCACGTCGCGCTTTTCGTACCTCTCCGTAATGTCCCGGATGTCGGGCACCTTTCCGAGCCGCAAATCTCTAGGCAAGTCGGCTTCGTATTTGACAAAAAGCTCGTGAAGTTTCCGAAAATCGGAGACGCCCTCCGCCTTACGAATCGTTACCATCGTGCGGGCTGAGCTGGTTCGTCAGCGTCACGCAGCCGGGGCCAGACCGTACCCGAACGCCTGTGGCAATCCGAAGGACCGCAATCACCCCGCTATTCCATGACGCAGCGCGTAGACCGCCGCGGAGACGCGATCGTCGACATGGAGCTTCTGATAGAGGTGGGCGAGGTGGGTTCGCACGGTGGGATAGGCGCACTCGAGATGCACCGCGATCTCTTCGTTCGTGTATCCCTCGACCAAGAGACGAAGGATCTGGCCCTCACGCGGCGACAGGTGAGGAATTGGCTCTCGGACGATCGCGTAGTCGTTCACGTCGTGATGGAAAAGAGCGTGCGCGACTTCGGGATCGAGCCACGTCGCACCGTCGGCAACGACTTTGATCGCCTTGCGAATACGCGAAGCAACGGTCACGGCCAGACAGCACGCATCGGCGCCGGCATCGAGCGCAGCTCGCAGCTGATGCTCGTCTACTTGGCGCTTTAGCGAGAGGATGCCAACATCGGGGCGCATACTTTTGGCCTCACGAATAAACAAGACGCCGGGCGCTGGGCTGCCGGTGAGGCTCAGGTTAACGACGAGTACGCGCAGCGTGCGATCTCTAAGCAGACGAGTGCCTTCACGCTTGTCGCCCGTGCCAAGGACGAGTAACTGGGGATCGGCGCTTAAAACTTCTGCCAGCGCCGCCGCGGTCGTCGCGCGATCCGCGACCACGCCAACCGCTACTTGCGCATGGACTTCCGACTCGACCGGCCTTTCGAGCATACTCACCTCCGCCCGAAAACGTTCGTTCATGCGCAGGCAACGACAACCCTCGTCAGAATTGATGATAATCACCCCGGCCGATTGCCCGGCAGGGTTTCTCGGAATAACCTCAATGAAAGATAACAGGCTACGCCCGGGGCTTTCAGTTTTGCGACGTGGCGGCGATCCGGTGCGGGACCGGCGTCGCGCCGATGCGTTTGCGTAATTAAATGGAGAAATGAAAATGAATAAAGGTTTTCTTGGGGTGACGCTCGCCGGGATACTGGCGGCAGTCACTCTCGGCTTCGTTTTGCTTGGACATGAGCGCGCGGGTGCTCAAGCGCAGGTCGCGCTCGGCGACATGAGTCAAAATAGCTCGGAGTGGGTGATCCCGCAGCAAAATTATTCGGCGCTACGTCATAGTGCACTGAACGAGATCACCACTGATAACGCCAAAAACCTGAAGATTGCGTGGCAGATGTCGACGGGAGCCACGCGCGGCCACGAAGGCCAGCCGCTCGTGATCGGAGATACGCTCTATTATGAGAGTGCGTTTCCAAACCACGTCTACGCGGTGGATCTCAACGATTATCATATCAAATGGGAGTTCACGCCGAAGCAAGATCAGTTTGCCGTTTCGGTCGCATGCTGCGACCTCGTGAACCGCGGTGTCGCGTACGGCGACGGCATGATCATCGCTAACGCGCTCGACGGCGGCGTCTACGCGTTGCGCGAGAGCAACGGCAGCGTCGTTTGGAGATTTAAGGAAGCGGATCCCGAGCTCGGGCAAACGCTTACATCGGCTCCGTTCGTCATTTCGGAGCACAACCGCGTCATCGTCGGTGTCTCCGGCGGCGAATTTGGGGTGCGCGGCTACGTCACCGGACTCGACCTCCATACCGGCAAGCGCGTGTGGCGCGCATATAGCATGGGCCCGGATTCCGACACGCTGACCGAGTCTGCGTTCCACGGGCCGCACAATGCCGGCGTCAGCACGTGGCGCGGCGACCAATGGAAGGTCGGCGGCGGTACGACCTGGGGCTGGTACGCCTACGATCCAAAACTTGACCTCATGTATTACGGGAGCGGGAATCCCGGTACGTGGAACCCGACGGTGCGGCCCGGCGACAATAAATGGTCGATGACCATCTTTGCGCGCAAACCGGAGACCGGTCAAGCGGTCTGGGCCTTCCAAATGACGCCGCACGATCAGTGGGATTACGACGGCGTCAACGAGATGATCTTGGCCGACATCAAGATCCACGGACAGCAAGTTCCGGCCTTGGTACATTTCGACCGCAACGGCTTTGCTTTTGAGATGAATCGAGTGACCGGAAAGCCGGTGCTGATCGAAAAGTACGATCCCAGTGTGAATTGGGCGAGCGGTTTCAATCTCGCGAGCGGCCGCCCGAACGAGAATCCGCAATACAATACCCACCAGGGACAGAACACGAAAGGCATCTGTCCAGCGTCGATCGGCGCGAAGGATCAGCAGCCTGCCTCGTACGATCCGCAGACGGGCTACTTCATCGTTCCGACCAACCACTGGTGTGAGGACTACCAGCCGTTCGCCGTCAAGTATAAGGCCGGCTTCCCCTACGTCGGGGCAATCGTCAAGATGTATCGGGGACCAGGTGACTACGGTGGCGCTCTCATCGCTTGGGATCCCGACTCCGGAAAGATCGTGTGGAGCGATCACGAGCACTTTCCGGCGTGGAGCGGCGTGCTCACGACCGACGGTGGCGTCGCTTTCTACGGCACGATGGATGGATGGTTCAAGGCGGTCAGCACCAAGGACGGTTCGCTGCTCTTTAAGCAGAAGATGCCTTCGGGTATGATCTCCTCTCCCATCGCGTTCAAACACGGTGACCACGAGTACATCGCGATGCTCGACGGCGTCGGAGGCTGGGCCGGCATTGGACTCGCTGCCGGATTGACCAATCCGACGGCGGGACTGGGCGCGGTCGGAGCGGCGTCTGACCTGGGTAAGTATACGACCCTCGGGGGCGACCTCACGATCTTCTCACTCTAAAGATGAAATCAAACCGTTGGTTAGGGCGAGCGCTGTGCATCGGCACGGCGCTCGCCGTCATCGCTCTGCCGGGATACGGGCGCGCGCAAACGGCGCACCAGCCTTTGCGCGTCTGCGCGGATCCCGACTACATGCCGTATTCAGACCGAGCCGGGGACGGCTTTGAGAACAAGATCGCTGCAATCGTCGGTAAGGCTCTCGGACGCCCTGTGGAGTATTATTGGACACCGACCCGCGAGGCTGACGAATACGGCGAATACTTACACCGAACTATCGAAGCCGGCAAGTGCGACCTCCTCGTGGACGTGCCCTATGGAATGGTGCAGGTCGAGACGACCCGGCCATATTACATCTCGTCCTACGTTTTCGTTTTCAAGCGATCGGCCGGGTACGATCTGACGTCACTGGATTCGTCGGTGCTTCATAGTGTCAAAGTGGGCTACGAAACCGAGACACCGGTCGAAGACGGATTGAAGCTCCGAGCGCTGACGATCGGCGCCAAGCCGTTCATGACCGCCGACGATCCCGATGCATCCCCGGGCCGTATCGTTAACGCAATTGAATCTGGACAGATCAACGTCGGCCTCACGTGGGACCCAGCCGTGGGTTATTTTCTCAAAGCGCACCCTGATTTGGCGGTCGTGATCATCCCGAATGCCCGCTCGCAGGGTTCGCCCGAGCAATATTCGTTCCCGATGGCGATGGCAACACGCTCGAACGACGCTCGCCTTCATGCCGAGGTCGAGCACGTGATTGCTACCCACCAGGCGCAGCTCACGGCCGTGCTGCGCCAATACAACATTCGATTCTTCGTCCCCCAGGGAGGCGTGTGACGGCTCCCAAGATCGGCATCGTCGGCACCGGCCGGATGGGCGCGAATATCGCGCGCCGCCTGCACGACGTCGGCTATCCGATCGTTGCGCTCTATGACACCCATCCGGAGTCCGCTCGGGAGACTGCCAAAGAGACCGGCGGCGAGGTGACGCAGTCACTCGCGCGCGTCGCCGAGCTTGCCGATGTGATTCTCACGGTAGTAAGCGACGATGCGGCAATGTATGCGATCTTTGCACCGAGCGGAGACTCGCTGCTGAGCAACGCCAAAGGCAAGGTCTTCGTGAACTGCGCCACGGTCACGCCGAAAGTTCACGTTGACGTTCAGCGGTCGGTCGAAGAACGTGGAGGTCACTCGCTCGAGGCGTGCATGGCGAGCTCGATTCCGCAAGCGCGCAACGGCACGCTCTACCTGATGATCGGCGGGCGTCGTGAAATCTTCGATCAAGTAAAGCCGATGCTGGAAAAGATGAGCGCCTCACTAAAATATATCGGCGAAGCAGGTCGAGCCGCGCAAGTCAAGGCGCTCGTCAATATGGTTATGAACATCAACACCGCGGGTTTGGCCGAAGGTCTCGGGCTCGCCGACGCACTGGGGCTCGACCTCACGATGCTGCGGGAAGTATTCTCGCAGACCGGCGCAAACTCGCGCGTGCTCGAAACCGACGGCGCGGATATGCAAAACCGCGACCATGAGGTCTACTTTTCGGCAGCGCATGCTGCGAAAGACTCGGGAATCGCCCTCTCCCTCGCGAACGACGTTGACCTCAACCTTCCGCTCGCGCACGCGACCTACGATCAGTACGAGCGGATGAAGGAGCTAGGATTGGGCGACCTCGACAAATCCGGTATCTCCGAACTCACCTTTAAATCGCGCCACGGGCAGACTCTGGAGCGCGTAACTTCTGTAGGAGGAAAGTAAATGACGACTGGAACTCAAGTTAAGGTCGTGCCCGCAATCAGTTCGGGAACGGCAGGTCCGCTCGGTGCGATCCATCTGCCTCGCCTCTGGCTAAAACTGACCTTGGCGGCGGCAGGCGAGCTGCCCGAGGGCTACGACGAGTGTGGCGCGGGCTTTGACGCGATGACGCTCGCGGCGCTGGGCCTCGACCGGCAAAAGACGATCGACTTCGTGCGTCAGAACAAACCGCGATACATGGAGTTCGAAGAGTGGGTGGTGCGCAACGGCAAGACCGATAAGGCGACCATCGAAAAGCACAACGCTGCTATCCGCGGCTACAACCATAGCGACGAAAAGGCTCGTGAGATGCGGGATGCCTCGGGCACCAAAGACGCATCGGTGAAGGACGCCGTCACGCTAAATACGGTCGAGGATCTCGACGAAATCTACCAACGCGTCGTTGGAAAATAGGCATTTGCCGGGTAACCGGCTCATCTTCATCACCGCAGTTCTGGCGGCGGCGATTGCGCTCGGCATGTCCTTGCCTTTTCGAACAACCGCCGCCTCGAACTCGATAACGTTTACCAGCGCGCAGCAGCATGCCGGGGAGACAGCCTTCGAAACTACCTGCTCCCCCTGCCACGGGGCGCAGCTCGAAGGTGGAGCTGGGCCCCCGTTGACCGGTCCAAACTTCAAGGTTCTGAGCACCAAGGTCGGCGCGACGATCAGCGACATCTTCACCTACATGACGACGAACATGCCGTTGAACAATCCCGCTAGCTTAAGTCACACGCAGTACGTCAACATTATGGCTTTCATTCTGAGCAAGAATGGTTATCACGCCGGGGGAGCGCAGCTGACGTTCGCAGCTGCGAGTGCATCGAAGGCAAAACCCATCAAGCAGTAATCGGCGCGGTTTACTCGAGACCCTAGAACGAATCGTGTAGGCTAAGTTGCACCTGGCCCCATGTGAGTTGCAAAACTTGCGGCGGCGGTACGCGTGAAATGCATTTGCAGCTCATCAAATTGAAATTCGTATAACCGAGCGAAACGTTGGGGCTAAATGTCTTCGAAACGCCCCAGACGATGCCCCGATAATCCTCGGGCACGGCCGAATCTTCGTAGAGTACCGGAAGAACGAGATACGTGATTGACGGGGTCACGCTGGCATCGTTGAAGAGCGGCAATCGAGCCGTGACGGAATAGGGAACCTCAACGGTGCTTCCCACCCAGCAACTGGCGGGGACCGGCGTTCCGCAAAGTCCGCCGGTCGCAAACCCCGTGGGTCCGGTCGAGGGACGATTGTAATAATCCACGGCCGCGGTCACGTTAAAGAGTTGACCGGATGGAAACTTCGGACCGAAATCGTACGCACCGCCAAGCTCGTAGCCGTGCGAGTTGATCGAAAGCGGGTTCACCTGCTGGGCGCCATTTACCGGGCACGAGATCTGGTTAAGACAGAGCCCAGTGACGTCGCTTCGCTGATGGTTGAAATAGTTGAGATGAACGCTGAAGCCCTTAAGCGGTGAGGTGCTCACCCCGAAGTTTTGCCAGTAGTCAAGGAGTGCCCCTGACACGAACGACGTCCTGGGCGCCAGGTTCGTAATACGGCTAAGCTGGTACGCATAGTAGGTCTCGTTCGCAAAGACGTGCCACTTTGGCGCAAACAGGTAGTCGACGGCCCAGTCGACGCGGAAGGTGCCGACGGTCGGATTGTTGCCGTTCGGGTACCCGATACTTGTCGTAGTGCCCTGGGGCGGCGGCGCGTAAGCATCGCCACTGTTAGAAAAAATCCAAGTCGGAGATACCGTAATCGACAAGCGCGGGGTTTTCTTGTTCTTGTCTTGAGCCGAGGCGACGGTTGTTTGCGCGATCGTGAATATAAGCAAGCAGGAAAGCGCTAGGGCGATTGGCGTGCGAACGCGCTGTAATCGGAGCATGCCGACTCTCCCCTCCAGCCGGGCGGGTGCATAATTTCAGTTATCTTAAGCCTTTAGGCGCAAAGCGACTATCAGCTACTACGATGTCGTCATAGGTGATGAAGTCGGCCTTGCAACGGCACGCCACCGTAAACGCGCGGCCGTTTTGCGCGGTCTCTTCTAAAGCAGTTTGCGGAGGTGATATTGTGATTTTATGGCCGCATAGCCGTGGCGCTTGTAGAATGCGTGGGCCCGGCGGCGCACGACGTTGGACTGTACGCGTATCTCGTTGCAGCCGCGGTTGCGAGCCCAGGTCTCCGCGACCTCGATTAAGTGCGCCCCCGCCCCGAGGCTGCGGGCGGCTTCGTCAACGACCAAGCCTTCCAGATGCGCGCCGAAACCTTCGACAAAGGTCTCGTCGGTGCAAACCGCAACCCATCCGACGACCCGATCGCCGCGCGTTGCCACGAAGACCGCACGCCGTTCCTCCCGCCGTCGGAGGCGTTGGGCAATCTCGACGACCGGCACGTCGTATCCGAGCTGATTCATGAGGGCCGCGATTTCCTCGGCATCGTCGAGCCGTGCCGCCCGGATTTCGAACGTCGTACTCATCCTTAACCAAAGCCTTTACGGTACCTTACCCTCATGGGGAAATAGGATCGCCGCGTCGCGGTAAGCGCGGCTTACGGTAGCAGGGTTTCTCGTTGTGTGGCAGTTCGCTGCACCGCCGCATCGCCGAACGGGAGAGGCCAAAGCTTGCCTGATACCCAGGCAGCAGCTTCATCAGTGTAGTGTCCCGACCCGGGCTCGCCCGACTCGCCTTGCGGAAGCGTGATGCCGCCGTCGTCCCAGTTTCCGATATCCCAGACCGCGCGAAAGCTTTGTGAATAGCCCGGCGTTTGAACGTGAAGCGTAAACGCGTCGCCGTATCCTGGGAGCGTCGTGCCGTCAAGGAAGTTGATGCCAAGTGGGGCGAGCGCGTGCAGCACCCGAACCGCTCCGGCGATCCGCCATGGCGCCGGCGAGGGCAGCGCGATGGCGCGTGGCAACTCGCGAATACCGCCGGCGGTCGCGAGCAACGTCGGCATGCGCCCGTTGTGCCGTTGCGTTAGCGCAAAGCGCAGACCGGCGATAACGGTCGCCGATGTCGAGTCGCCGCTCATCTTGCCGTCCCAGGCAGCGAGTGCGTCGCCGAGGGCGGGATCGCGTCCGCGCACCGCCCGAGCGATCGCGCTGGCAAGCTTGCGTTCCGGGAGCGAAAGCGCGTCCATCTGCATCTGCGAGAAGTAATCAACGTCGTACCGACGGCGAGCCAACAGGAGCTGCGCGATACGATAGGCCCGATAAGGCGGTGCAAACTGCGGGCTGAGTTCGAGCGGGTAACCGGCGCCGTACATCTTGTTATTTGCGCTCCACACCACGTCGCCGCGCGACGGCGCCACCTTCGGCAGCCGCGCGAACGCAATCATCGGATAACGGCGTGCCAGATCCGTCGCGGAATGGAACCAGCGGGCGCGGACTGGATCGTCCGGGATCTCTCCGGCGAGGACGTAGGCGGCGCGCCCGGCCGTGTCGGCAAGCACGAAGTTCAGCGTTGGCCCCGGAAACGCGGCAAGCGCCGCGGTGGCCGCCTCAATCGACGAAGCGCGGTCGAGGTCGATGAAATTCGGCGCCGACGAATGGGGATCGTCGTACGCGCTCCAGCGCACCAGCACGAAGCGCTTATCGTGCGTCGTTACGCCGAACTCTTTGGGCGTTCGATAATATCGTGCCGAGGCGCTTGGACGGAAGCGCACCGCGAAACGTTCAGTCTTCCAGTACGCCGGATCGAGCTGCGGCGGCGGCGAGAAAACGACAAGCGAGGTGACGGTTCCCGCCGTCGCGCCCCACGCGACGTGCTCGTTATGGCCCAGAACCACGGCCGGCAGTCCCGGCAACGACGCGCCGGCTGCGTGAAAACTCGGCGAGTGCAAATCGACCAAGTACCACACGCCCGGAATGCCGAGGCCCAGATGGGGATCGTTTGCAAGAAGTGCACGCCGGCTCAGCGATCGATCGGCACCGACGGCCCACTCGTTGCTGCCAACAGGTGCGCGCGCTTGTGTAAGTTCGCTTACGAGATGGCCGACGCCACGCTTGCAGCGGTCCCCCGGGCCGACGCCGTGCAGACCCGCGGTAACCGGTGCATCGTAGCATGGATCGGTGAATGGAAAACGTTTCTCGAGCAGCGTCAACCCGCCGCGGCGGTATGCCGCATCCCGGGGCTCGATCGCGTTCCAGTCGTCGATCAGATCGAGCACCGTCGCCATACCGACGGCAAGCGAATCTTGCGGCGTCCAGGCCCGTGGGCGATAGGCGAGCACACGGAACTCGACCGGCATCGGTTCGCGTTCGATTGCGGCGTTGACGCCCTCGCTAAACGCGCTGAGAATTTCGTCGCGACGCGAGGTCCAGGCGTTTCCATTGCGCCTCCACCATCGCCCGCACTGGAACGGCACGCCGCTCCTTATCGGTAGCGAGCGCGCCCGCCCCAAAGACCTCCGCGAGCTGTCCGAGCGTGAAGCGCCGCAGGAGGTCCATTTGAAAGAGCCGATCGGAGCCTTCGACGTATCCCTGTGCGAAAAAGAGATCGAGATCGTTCTGGGCGATGATATGTGGAACGCCCCGGTCGTCGCGCAGAATCGAGACGGGACCGTGGAGACGCAAGCCGGAGATGGTGCCGGTCGTGCGAGCGTGCGTGCGTACTCCGAGCATGACGTTTGCGACGAAGGCCAGCAGGACGAGCGCGACGAGCGCCAGCGCGGCCAATACAAGCCGCGCGAGAATCTTCACTCCTCGTCAGGCGTCGACGAAAACGTCGTCGCCCTCGACAACGACTTCAAACGTCATCAAAGGCATCACGGCCGGAAGCGTGAGCGCGTCGCCAGTACGTACGTCGAACGTCGCGCCGTGCCGAGGGCAGATCACGTGTTCGCCCTCCAGCTCGCCTTGGTCGAGCGGTCCACCGTCGTGCGTGCAGACGTCTTCGATCGCATAGATCTTGCCGCCGACGTTACAAAGCAAAATCTCGATCGAATCGGCGACAACTCGCCGGGTCGTCCCCGGCGCAATCTCTGACGCCTTCGCTACTCGGTGCCTGGCCACGCGAGCCGAGTTCTACACGACGCTTGAATTCTTTTCCACGCAGACCAAAACTCTTGGCCGGGCTCAGCACGATCTTGCGCGAGCTCGTAAAGCAATGCATACGCTTCTCGAGTCAAGAGTCCGGCATCGGTGCTCGGAATCAATCTGCTCGGGTGAAAAAAACGTGTGGCGCAGCCTCACATCGAGGAACTCGTCGACGAAACTATCGACCTCGGAAGTCCGTGCAGAGCCATTACGAATTCCGAGCCTGCGAGCGATTCGTTCGAGCTGACCGCGCGGCTCGAGCATCAGCAGGTCGTAATCCACGACAACCAACGGCTTCTCGACGAGCCGGTCAAGGAATGGCACCATGATAGACGAGCCACAAGCGCTGCGCGTCCTCAACGTCCATGGCTTGGCGAGAAAAGAGCGAGGCCGCAACGCTCGCCGGATTTCTGATCACGAGAAGATAGGCATCGTCAACTTCGCAGTCGTGCAGGACTCTTCGCCAAAAGGGCAAGAGGCGAATGGTCCGTGGATCTTTGAAGCCCCAGAGCGGTTGCGCGAGGAAACGTTCGCGCAGATGCCGCATAGCTTTTCGTCTGAGACTCCAAATTCTCAAGCGCGCGAACTCGTGCGGATCGATCGGCCTAAGGTCGTCCCATTTGAGCGCAAGGGTCTTCAACACGCGTTCGTCGAGGTCGACGATACCCTTATCTTCCCAATAGCCGGTTGGGTTCTCGGGCTGCGCGTCGAGGAAATCGTTGCCGAGGTAAACGGAGAGCGCTTGGAGGCCGCGCGCCACGGCGCTCGTACCGCTTCGATGCATCCCGATGACGGCGATCCCGCGCGAACCGCTAATCACGGGCTCGAAGCGGTGCAAATAAGGAACCCCGCGGTTGCGGGGTTTAAAAGATAAGGGCGTCGATGCACGCTAAGATTAGCCGACGGCGCCTTCCATCTCCATTTTTACCAAGCGGTTGAGCTCGACTGCGTACTCCATCGGCAGCTCCTTGACGAAGAAGTCGAAGAAGCCGTTAACGATCATGGCGACGGCGTCTGCCTCGGATAAGCCGCGGCTCATCGCATAGAAAAGCTGCTCTTCGCCGATCTTGCTCACGCTGGCTTCATGCTCGACCGTCGAGCGTTGCTCGTGGATCTTCATCGTCGGTTTGGTATCGCTCGACGACTGATCGTCCATGATGAGCGCGTCGCAGCGCACGCGAGTCTTCGCGCCGACCGCTCCCGGATGGATCTCGACCAGGCCGCGATAGGTCGTCTTTCCACCGTGAGCGCTGACGCTCTTATTCGTCACGACCGAAGTAGTGCGCGGCGCGACGTGGATGACCTTGGCTCCGGCGTCCTGATGCTGGCCCTCGCCGGCGAATGCCATCGACAGAACTTCGCCTCGCGCACCCTCGCCCATCAAATAGATCGACGGATACTTCATCGTCAAGCGCGAGCCGATGTTGCCGTCGACCCATTCGACCGTCGCATTGGCGTACGCCATCGCGCGCTTGGTAACCAGATTGAAGATGTTACGATACCAGTTTTGAATCGTCGTGTAGCGGATCGAAGCCCCTTCGAGCGCGATGAGTTCGACGACGGCGGAATGGAGGGACGAAGTAGAAAACTTCGGCGCGGTGCAGCCCTCGATGTAATGCACCTTTGCACCTTTGTCGGCGATGATCAGCGTGCGCTCGAACTGGCCCATGTTTTCGGCGTTGATGCGGAAATAGGCCTGAAGCGGCATGGCAACCGTCACACCCGGCGGCACGTAGATGAACGAACCGCCCGACCATACGGCCGAATTGAGCGCCGCAAACTTATTGTCGCCCGGCGGAATGACCGTCGCCAAATATTTTTGAACGATCTCTGGATACTGCTTGACGGCAGTGTCCATGTCGCAGAAGAGCACGCCCTGCTCGTCGAGCGCTTTGGTCGTGTTATGATACACGACTTCCGACTCGTACTGTGCCGAAACGCCCGACAGAAACTTGCGCTCCGCCTCTGGAATCCCAAGACGGTCGAACGTGCGCTTGATATCCTCGGGAACGTCGTCCCACGAGCGCTCCGTCTGATCGGTCGACTTCACGAAGTAGTGAATGTTGGAGAAATCGATCTCGTTGAGGAACGCGGTATCGCCCCACGTCGGCATTGGCTTGCGAAGAAAGATTTCGTACGCTTTGAGGCGGAACTCGCGCATCCAGACCGGCTCGTCCTTCATCGAGCTGATGCGCTCGACGATCTCGCGGGTCAGTCCCTTATCGGATTTAAAGACGTAATTTTCGGTGTCGTGAAAACCGTGCCGGTACTCCTCGATCAGCTCCGAAGGCGAGACGGTGGTTTCAAGCTTCAATGCCATGGCAAAATTCAGCGTACCGCCTCGGGCCGGATATAGTCAAGATAGTACAGTAGGAGCTTGACTATCCCTTGCCGACCGAGGCTTTTGAGAGGACTTTACAGCCGGGGGGTGAGGGGGTATGATTGGCGCCGGTCCTTCGAAAAGAGGAGCTTGAGAAGGAACCAAGGGCCCTGTCACCTGAGCGAAATCGAAGGGGGGCCACGGTTTGGGAGGCGCGCCCCTACGCGCCATCGCGGCCAGTCGCCCGCGCACCGCTCAAAAGCGCCGGCAGAGCTCGCCGATAGGTCGGGGACGTGTCTGCATCGCAGCCGCCAGCCGACGAAGTCCGGAGGTGGGATTCCTCAAGGGTCAAGGAGACCTGAACAATTGAAGGCACTCGGCAGGCACATCGTGTGCGAGCTTTCGGGCTGTCGCCCCTCCTTGCTTTCGGATATCAACGGCATTGCGGCTATGATGATCGCAGCAGCCACCGCCGCTCGCGCTACCATTTTGGAAAGCGCCTTTCATCGCTTTGAGCCGCAGGGAGTTTCCGGAACCGTCATTTTAGCCGAATCGCATATATCGATTCACACCTGGCCTGAGAAGGGCTATGCGGCGATGGATTTTTACACGTGCGGCGACCATACCGACCCCTGGCTCGCTTGCGAGTACGCGGCGAACGCATTGCGCGCGGCCAGCGTTCTCTCTACGGAGTTCAAACGCGGCATCGAAAAGAGTGACGGCGAGTTCACGCACGTGCTCACGCGAAATCACGACGTGCGCGTACTTAGCGCATAATCGTAATTTAACTCCCATCATAAGCAATTATCAGCTTTTGTTTGCGTGAATTCGGCAGGCTTGTTACGCTTGCCGTCCAATGTTTGCATCCTCAATACGATCTGCTCTCTCGAATGAGGTTTATAAATTCGATGCGTTTATCTATGATTCGGACATCCGCCGTTGGAACGGTTGCGGCGCTTGCATTGGCGGCCTGCGCTAGCCACGGCATCGTTCCGTCTTCGCCGACAGCGATGGCTCCGACGAATGCGATGCTTCCGGCGGGCGACGACGACGGAATGCTGCCGCTCGGCAAGACCAAGACCAAGACTTGTCCAAAAAATCCGCCTCAGTACCAATGGATATTCAAGGGCGCGTGCGACGGATTCACCTTGAAGCCCGGCGGCGGTACTTTCAGCTTGGGAAAGTACGCCAACATCACCGTTAAGGGTTCGATCGGCAAAAACACCGTGAAAGGTCAGGCAACAATCGTAATCGCCGACGCAGTAGACAAAGGCGGCGATATCGATAAGTACGGGGGCAAGACCTTCCCGGTGTACAAGGGTAAGGGAAAAACAATCGCCTACGCTTCCGCAAACAATCAAAGCAATCAGACCATTAAGCCGATCACGGTCAGAGGGAAGGCAATCATCCAATACGTGATCGAAGACGCAAAGGGCTTCCCGGGAAAGAGCTGCTCCGCCGCGCTCCTTGCACACGGACAGGGCGGCAAGGTGTCTTGGAATCCGCTTCCGAGTACCTTCCCGGTCAAAGGAAAGACCGTGACGATCAGCCTCTACACGGCACCCAACGGGTTCGAACTGCCGCCGAAGAGTGATCAGACGCCGGTCTATTTCGCGGTGAACTGCTTTTAGAGCGTCCCCGCGTTCTCGAAAATGATGGAGCCCCGCCGCACGGCGGGGTTCTCGTTTTGCTCCGCCAATCTACGCCCCACATGCCGAAGACGCAAACATGGCACTGGTACGTCGAGGAGTTCACTCCAAACGAACAGCATCACCACGCTATCGACGAGGTGTACTATTCGGGCCGTTCCGATTTTCAACAAATCGCCGTGCTTCGCTCGCCCGTCTTCGGCAAGATGCTGGTACTCGACGGCGATACCCAGAGCGCGCAGGTCGACGAAAGAATCTATCACGAGGCGCTCGTGCATCCCGCACTGGCGGGGGCTTCCGAACGGAGCGAAGTGCTGATCCTCGGCGGGGGTGAGGGTGCGACGCTGCGCGAGGTGCTGCGCTGCCCCGACGTCTCTCGCTGCACGATGGTGGACATCGACGCGCTCGTCGTCGAACTCGCTAAGACATATTTGCCGGAGTGGTCTAGCGGCGCCTTCGAGAATCCACGCGGACGCGTGATCGTCGGCGACGCGTTGGACTTCATGCGCGCAAGCGCCGACCGTTACGGCGTCATTATCTCAGATCTCACCGAGCCGCTGGAAGATTCGCCGAGTAATCCGCTTTTCAACGACGCCGTCTTTAAGCTCATCAAGTCGCGCCTTGTCGAAGGCGGCATCTACGTGCTTCAGGCCAGCACGGCCTCAGTCCATAACGCGGCACTCCATTGCAAGATGGCTCGCACGCTGCGGCGGCACTACACGCACGTCGTTACGTTCACGACGCACGTGCCCGCCTTTGACACGGAATGGGCCTTTCTCGCGTGCAGCGATCGCGTCGACCTCGCTGGCCTCTCCGCGGAACGGATCGACGCCTACTGCGCGCGGCTGCACGGCGAAAGCTTTTTTTACGACTCGCTCACGCACCGCCGGCTCTTCGCGCTGCCGCTCTACCTTCGCCGAATGCTGGCCGCCGGCGGGGATACTTTTTAAACGAACGGAAAGGCGACGAAGGAGAGTAGCATGTCGATCGATTATTCGCGCGCGCCGCGCGCCTGGGAGAAGGAGCGAAGCAACTTCGTCTTGCTTCTCGACTTGAAGTTGGAGACGGTCGAACACGGCAGGGCCGTGATGCGCATGCCCTATCGTCCCGAGATAACCAATGGGACCGGTGCCGTTCATGGGGGCGCGATCGTCAGCCTCTGTGACACGGTCTTTTACGTAGCCCTCGCCTCGATATACGGGCGCGATCAAGAGACGACGACCGTGGCGCTGCAGTGCAACTTTCTCGCGCCGGCCGGTCCCCCGCACGATCTCGTTGCGGAAGCGAAAGTTTTACGGGCCGGTCGCCGCATCGTTTACGGAGAAGTCTACGTCCGCAGCGGTGAGAAAATAATTGCGCATGCGACGCTCGACTTTCTCAACACGTATCCTGAGGAGAAGCCCCGAAAAAAGTGACTTGTCATCTTGAGCTTGTCGTTCGTCATCCTGAGCTTGTCGAAGGATGAAGCGCACGGCGCTTTACGACGAGCACGTTCGCGCGGGCGCGCGCGTGGTACCGTTTGCCGATTTCGAGATGCCGGTGCAGTACGCCGGCATCCTCAAGGAACACGAGGCCGTGCGTCATCGGGCCGGTCTCTTCGATCTCTCGCACATGGGACAGTTCTGGCTCACCGGCGAGATGGTTGCCCGGTGGGCCGACACGCTTACGATCAACGCGGTCGGCACGATGAAGCCGCTGCAGGCGCGCTACAACATTTTTTGTAACGAGGGGGGCGGCGCGCACGACGATACGATTTTTTATCGTCTAGAGAAGGGATGGCTGCTCGTCGTCAATGCCGCGAACGCCGACAAGATGTGGAAGCTCCTCAACGAGCATCTTCCGGCGTTCGGCGTCGCGCTCGAGAACCGCCACGGACGGCGCGCGCTCATTGCGATTCAAGGGCCGCGCTCCGTCGAGATGCTCCAGCCGCACGTGGACGTCGATCTGGCTTCGCTGCGTTATTATTTCTGCGCCGAAGGTCACGTAAACGAAGTTCCGGCGGTCATTGCGCGGACGGGATACACCGGCGAGGATGGTTTCGAGCTTTTTGTCGACGGCGACGATGCCCCGCCGATATGGGGCGCGCTGCTGCGCGACCACCAGGTTGAAGGACTCGAACCCTGCGGACTTGGAGCCCGCGACGTATTGCGGCTCGAAGCGGGCATGCCGCTCTACGGACACGAGCTGAGCGAAACCATTACGCCCGTCCAAGCCGGCCTAAAGTGGGCGCTCAAGCTCGAAAAGCCCGAGTTCGTCGGAAAGGAAGCCCTCACGGATCAGCTCGAGCTCGACAGCTATTCGCGTATCGTCGGCCTGGTCATGGAAGGCCGCGTACCGGCTCGCGAAGGTTATCCGGTATGGTTCGACGGGACCATCGTAGGATCGATTCGCAGCGGATCGATCGCGCCGTCGTTCCATAACAAAAACGTCGCGACTGCTTTGATCGCGCGCGAGGTCGCAGCGGTGGGAACGCGTCTCGAGGTCGAGATTCGAGGAAAAAATCACCAAGCCACCGTCACTTCCATGCCGTTTTACAAACGACCAAAGTAATCGAAAAGGAGAGACATGACCAAGCCCGAGGACTTGCTCTTTAGCAAGGAACACGAATGGGTAAAGCTTGACGGCGAATCGGCAACGATCGGAATAACGGATTACGCGCAAAACGCGCTTGGCGATATCGTCTACGTCGAGCTGCCCAAGGTGGGCACCAAGATCGAGCAGTTCTCGAACGTCGGCGTGATCGAATCGGTCAAGGCCGTTTCCGATCTCTTCACGCCGATGTCGGGCGAAGTCGTCGAGGTCAACGATGGGCTCGAGAGCGATCCGGCCGCGGTCAACCGCGAGCCTTATGGCGCGGGCTGGCTGCTCAAGATTCGTCTTTCAAAGCCCGACGAAGCCGAGAGCCTGCTCTCGCCGGGCGACTATGAAAAGATCGCAAGCGATTGAAGCCTTGCGGACTCCAACAATTCTATCGGCCAGCTAGCGCGCTGCGGCGGCCGCCTCCGAGACCAAGCCAAGTTGCTTGAGCAAGCCATAAGTATCCCAGTTGACCCAGCCTTCGACCATCTTGCCGCCGGCGAAACGGGCGATGCTCACGCCCGAGACGTCGGCTTGCTTTCCAGTCGGCGGGATTGTGCCGAGATTTCCTTTGTTGGTGCCGCTAGACGACCAACGGACGACGACGGTTTCTCCCTCGGCAATCAGGTCTTCGATCGTGAATCGAAGATCTGGGAAGGCGGTGCGGTACAGAGTTGCCCTTTTCTTTTCACCCTCGGGTCCCGGCCCAAAATCGGGCGTCGCAGGGTCATGATGCGTGTAGGCAGCCGCCAAGCACTCGTCTGCAACCGACAGATTGCCTTTACTCCAGAGTTCGTCGAGCAAACGGCGGACTACGGCTTTGTTATTTTCCGACATTGGGGTATCTCCTTAAGACCTTCCAGGTCTGCGCAGGTGCTTTTGGAGCGTCCAAGGATTGCTGAGGAATATCGAGTCGCGACACGCGAGTGGCTAGCAAAGCTGGTGTCTGCCGCGCCTTCGCCGACACGAGATGAGGCCCTCTTGACGCTGCGGCTTCCCAAAAAGGGATCGTTGGGCGCCAAGTATTGCATCCTATCGTTAAGCGAAAAAGCCGTGAAGCAACTTCTCAGCCACGCGGCAGGGGCGTCACGCGGCGTCCGCAGCAAGCGCTGAAATAACGTAGACGTGGGCTTCTTCGAGCGACCCGATCCTCGGATGATCCAAAGCGCCGATCCGCCTGTGCTTGGTGCGATCGCCGCCGCGTTGAAGCGCCATGGGCTCGCGCTTGCGAGCTGCTTCATTGCCATCGCCGGCGTGTATGCCGCAAATGTCGAAATCGGGCGGCATCGAGCCGCGGCGACGCGCGGGAGCTTCGCGGCGTCTGGGCTGTACGCTCCCGTGACGATCGTGCGAGACCGGCGCGGTATACCGCATATCAGTGCTCGCAACGATCACGATCTCTACTTTGCGGAGGGTTACGTAGAGGGTTCGGATCGGCTGTTCCAACTAGATTTGACTCGCCGCTACGCCTACGGCCGGCTCGCCGAGGTCTTCGGGGTAAAAGCGCTGGCGCTCGACGAGGCGCTGCGAGCGGTCGACATTCGTGGCATCGTCGAGCGCCAACTCCACGCGCTCAGTCGGCGCGAACGCGAGACGATCCTTGCGTTCAGCGAAGGCGTGAATGCGGCCGCTGGTGCGCAGCCGCTCCCTGTCGAGTTCCGCATGCTTCTGTACCAGCCGGCGGCCTGGACGCCGAAGGACTCGCTCGCGGTCTCCGTCGTTGCGTCGCTCGAGCTGGCCGATTCATGGCATGACGTATTCGCGCGCGACGCGGTCTGGCGGCAACGCGGGCCGCGATGCTTCGACACGCTTTTTCCTCTTTCGGACGCCTGGTACGATGTCGCGATCGACGGCACACGCGATGCGCGGCGGCCGCCGGTGCGAACGAGCGATTGTGCCGACGCGTCGGTTGCCCTGTCGTGGCAACGCCACGCGATCGGGAGCAACGCGTGGGCCGCAGGCGCCCAGCGGACCGCCGATGGGGACGCGCTCGTTGCAAACGATCCGCATCTCGACTTGACGATCCCGGGCATATGGTACGTCATCGATATTGCGTCACCGCAACTGCACGCCGCCGGTGCGACGATTCCCGGAATTCCCGGCGTCGTGCTCGGCCACAACGAGCAGCTCGCGTGGGCATCGACCAACGCGCAGATGGCCACGACTAGCGTGTTCGAAGCGGGCCATCTCAACCCGGGGTCATGGGTTACGGAGCAGTTTCACGTGCGCTTTTCGCACGACGTGATGGTGCGATGCTACCGCACCTCGCGCGAATTCTCCGTTCCTGACGAAGAAGACCAGTCGAGGATTGCCCTGGTGCGTTGGCCGATTTATGCGCAGGCCCGCTCGACGATTGGAACGGTGCTTTCGCTCGATCGGGCACGCGGCGTGAGCGAGGCGTTGCGGATCCTCGAAAACTACCCCGGCTCACCGCAGAACTTTATTCTGGCCGATCGTAGCGGCGAGGTCGCCTACCACGTTGCCGGTCTAATTCCCAACGATCCGGCATGGGGGCGTTACGTGCACCGCGCGCGCGACTTGCGCCGGACCTTCGCCCCCCTCGCCTTCCGAGAGCTTCCCGGAAAAAATGCGTCTCGCGATGCGATCCTTATCTCTGCGAACAACAAGGCGTATGGCTCTGCGTACCGCTACCGATTGTCTGCGCAATTCGAGCCGCCGTATCGCGCTTATCGCATCGCGGAATTGCTGCGGTTGCGTCGGTGGTACGATGCCTCGTATTTTGCGCGGATGCAGCTCGACACGTTCTCCCCGATCGATCTCGAAATCGCCCGCGACCTGGCACGGCTTGCGCGCACGCTTCCCCAGCATGAATCTAGCGCCCAAGCATTCGCCATCATCCGCCGATGGGACGGCCGCTACGAATCCGATTCCCGGGCCGCCGCGCTCGAGCATGCGCTTCGCGTGGCTCTCTTTAACGATGCACCCGCGCTTAACGCCGGCCTGATCGAATTACGGGCGGGCGCCGAAGCGAGAGCTCCCGAGCTCGAGCGGAATCTCGGGGAAACATTGCCATTTGCTTTCGACGAACGTCGCGTGTGGCGAGACGCCGGCCGGGTGCGTATCGAGCATCCGCTAGCGCCGATGAACTTTGCATTTCTCAACGGCGCTTGGCTTCCCGGAGCGGGAGATGAGTACACGATTCATTTGCAGGAGCCCGGATTCGCACAGGGTTTTCGCGCAGTATGGGATGTCGGTGACTGGAATCGCGGAGGAATTGCGATTCCGAGCGGCGAGTCAGGCGAACCGGGATCCGACCATTACACCGATCTCACGCGCGAGTGGGTCGGCGGCAGGTTAGAGCCGCTTCCGTTTACTCGCGCCGCAATTCGGCAGAACGCATCGGCCGTGCTCGTACTTCGCCCAATTTAGCAAACCAGCACGCCGCCTTGACGCTCGGTTGCAGCGCCGAGGAACCCGTTTGCGTGATCACCAACTCAATGTAGTATGTACGCGCCGCACACCCAACGTGACGTCGACGAAATGCTCCAAGTGATCGGGGTCGAATCCCTCGACGAGCTCTTGCGCGTCCCGGAGACCATCGCACTTAAAGCGAAGCTCGACGTCGTTCCGGCGCTGCCCGAATATCTGATTCAGCGCCGTTTCGACCAATTCGCAAAAGAGAATGCCGGCATCGACTATCGCTCGTTTCTCGGCGCGGGCGCGTATCGCCATTACGTTCCACCGGCCATCGCGGCGTTGGCGATGCGCGGAGAGTTTCTTACGGCCTATACGCCGTACCAAGCCGAAGTTTCGCAGGGTTACCTCCAGGCGATTTACGAGTGGCAGACCTACGTATGTCTGCTCACCGGTATGGAGCTCGCCAACGCTTCGGTCTACGATGGCGCCACGGCGTTGGCCGAGGCGGCGATCATGGCGCTGGGCGCAACCGGGCGACGGAAGGTGCTCGTCTCGCGCGCAGTCCATCCAAACTATCGCGCCGTCCTGCGCACCTATTGCGATGGGCTCGACGTCGCGGTCGACGAGGTTCCCTTCACGGATGAAGGCACGACCGATTACTTGGCGCTCAAACGTGCGTAGCGAGCAAAGAGTATGCAGCCGTTGCGGTGCAATCGCCGAACTTTTTCGGCAACGTCGATACGCCGTCGCCAGAAGCTTTAGCTGACCTTAAGGCGAGCGGCACGGTTCCGATTGCGGTCGTTGCGGAAGCACTATCGTTGGCAGCTCTAGCGCCTCCCGCATCGTGGGGCGCGCAGATTGTCGCCGGCGAAGCACAGAGTTTCGGCGTCGCAGTTGCGTATGGCGGACCTTACGCCGGTTTCATTGCCTCGACGCAGGAACACATGAGGCGAATTCCGGGGCGTTTGGTTGGAAAAACCGTCGACAACGCAGGGCGTACTGCGTACGTCTTGACGCTTCAAGCCCGCGAACAGCACATTCGTCGCGAACGCGCTACCTCGAATATCTGTACGAATCAGGCGCACTGCGCGCTGATCGCCACCATCTATCTCGCGCTCATGGGTAAGACGGGGCTGCGCGACGCTGCCGCGCTCAACCTGGCGCGCTCGCGCGAGCTTGCAAGCGCCGTAGCAAACGTCGACGGAATCCGTCTAAAGCACGCCGCCCCGTTCTTCAATGAGTTCGTTGCCGACGTCGGCCGGCCGGCCGCCGAGGTGTTGGCGTCTCTGCAGCAACGCAACATTCTGGGCGGCCTCGATCTCGGCCGATTCTATCCGGAACTGCGTTCCTGCATTCTGATGACCGCAACCGAGCTGACGACGACCGGCGACATTAACGCTCTCGCTCGCGCACTTGAGGAGGTTCTGCGTGTCCCTGCAGCCGTCTGACTACCCCAGCGGCAGAGCCGCTGGGGCCTCGAGCGGCAAAGCTGCGGGCGTCCCGCTGATCTTTGAGCTGGGTCAACCCGGGCGCGCGAACCGTTATCTCGAGAAAGGCAAGCCGCTCGAAACATTTCTGCCGAAAACGCTGGTGCGCGATGACCTACCGTTGCCCGACAACAGCGAGCTCGACGTGATTCGCCACTACACGCGGCTTTCGCAACGAACGTTCGGCATCGATTTGGGATTCTATCCGCTCGGTTCGTGTACGATGAAGTACAATCCGCGGGTCAACGATGCGCTCGCGGCGCGGCGCGAGTTTGCCGAACTCCATCCATACACGCCCGACGAGCTGGCCCAAGGTGCGCTGCGTGTGATGTACGAGCTCGAACGATCGCTAAGCTCGCTTTTCGGCATGGCGGAATTTTCGCTCAACCCTTCGGCCGGTGCGCACGCCGAGCTTGGGGCGCTTTTGATTGCCAAGAAATATTTCAAGGAGCGAGGCGAGAGAGGGCGTGACAAAGTGATCGTGCCGGATACCGCGCACGGCACGAATCCGGCATCGGCTGCGATGTGCGGTTTTACCGTGATTTCACTGCCGAGCAACGAGCGGGGCCGCGTGAACGTCGCGGAGATCCGCAAGGTACTTGGTGCGGATACCGCTGTTTGCATGATGACCAATCCGAACACGCTCGGACTCTTTGAAGACCAAATCGCCGAGATTGCGGCAGCCGTGCACGACGCCGGCGGACTGATGTATTACGATGGCGCCAATGCCAACGCCATCATGGGCTACGCTCGTCCGGGCGACATGGGCTTCGATCTGATGCATCTCAACACGCACAAGACGTTTACGATTCCGCACGGCGGGGGCGGCGCGGGACATGGACCGCTTGGCGTGGCTGCGCACCTCGTCGCGTATCTACCGACGCCCGTCGTTGTACGCGACGGCGCCGCCTTCACTCTCGACTTCGATCGTCCGAAGTCGATCGGCCCCATGCGTTCCTTCTGGTCGAACTTCGCGCACGCGGTGCGCGCGCTGGCATATCTCTACGCCAACGGCGAAGAAGGGTTGAAACGAGTTTCTCAGCTTGCCGTTTTAAACGCTAACTATCTGCGCGTAAAAGTAGCGGAGTTTCTCGAAACGCCGTACCCGGAGAACTGCCGCCACGAGTTCGTTGCTTCGGCGCAACGGCTCAAGAAAGAACACGGCGTCCGCGCTCTGGACCTGGCAAAGGCACTGCTCGACCAGGGATACATGGCGCCGACGATCTATTTTCCGCTGCTCGTGCCGGAGTGCTTGATGATCGAGCCGACCGAGACCGAGTCGAAAGAAACTCTCGACGGTTTCGTAGAAGTGCTGCGAGAAATCGTCCGCAGCGCGCAAGATAACCCACAGGCACTCTTTGAGGCTCCGGTTACGACGGCCGTCGGGCGTGTCGACGAGACGCGTGCGGCTCGCCAGCCAGACCTTCGCTGGAGAGCATAAGCAAGGAGGAGCGAAGCTCCTCCGCCAGAAAATGACCAAAGTGATTAACTTCTGTCATCTTTTTTCTTAAGGCTGCCCATGTTTCGGCAGCTCATTGGAGATCTTCGTGTTCGTAGCCCGTTAGAGCGAAGCAGCTCAGAGGTGGGCGCCCTCCTGGCTGCCTGCATGGACGATGGGGGAGTGCCTCCCCGGTTTAGTTTCGCGTCCCGGAGCGTACACGCGAACTTGCGTCTATCGCGAGGCTCGGTTCGAGGTTCTCTTGCTTAATTGGGCACCCGGCGTCGCCTCGGCCATCCACGACCATGGCGATCAGCATTGCTGGATGCTCGTTCTCGACGGACAGCTTGAGGTCGACGACTACGTACGGCTAGATCCTGGCGACGTTCCCGGATACGCGCACACCGAGCATCGGGGCTCGCGCACGCTCGATGCCGGCGGAATGGACCTTCGGTCCGGCCGCTTTGACCTGCATCGGGTAACCGCAACGGGTGGGGGGCCGGCGGTTTCACTCCATCTCTACTCAGGCCCCTTGCGCAAATTTCTGATCTATGACGAGTCCGCGCGGCGCTGCGAAACCGCTTTGGGAACGTACGACGAGATTCTTTCGGTCTACTCTGAACCGGCGCTGCGATGATCGAACTCGACGTCGCAATTGTCGGCGGAGGCTTTAGCGGCTGCGCGGTTGCAGCGAACTTGGCGCGCCTCGCGCCGGACTCTTCCCTGGCGCTTTTCGAGCCGGGCGAGCTTGGGCAGGGTGCCGCATACGGCACTCGCCATCGCGAGCACCTGCTCAATACGCGCGCGCACCTCATGAGCCTCTACTCCGACGATCCCTATCACTTCGTTCGCTGGCTGGGCTCGCGCGGCGGTCCCAAGGATTTTGTCTCGCGCCGGCTCTACGGCCAGTACATCGGTGAAAACGCACGACACGCTTTTGAGCGTCCCCGGTTCGCGCGCGTCAGCGATCGCGTTGCCATGGTACGGCGCGCGCGATCCGAACGGTTTCGTTATCGAAACGTCTTCCGGCTCTCTCTTCGCCGCGCGAGCCGTCGTATTAGCAACCGGCAATCCGCTGCCGAATGAAGAGTTTCTTCCACCCGAGATACGCCTCCATCCGGGCTACGTCGCCGACCCGTGGCGATTCGACTATCGCATCGTTGGCGGCGAGGTCTTGGTGATTGGTTCTGGTCTTACGGCCCTCGACGTACTCGTAGCGCTAAAGGAGTGCGGCCACCGCGGCCCGGTGCACGTTCTCTCCCGCCATGACCGCGTTCCGGAAGTGCATGCCGACGTAGCGCCCTACGATGTAATCCCGGTGCTTGACACCCGAAACGCGCGCGCGCTCTTGCGGAGTTTTCGTCGTCACGTATACGATGCGGCGCAGCGCGGATTCGATTGGCGCGCGGTCGTCGACGTCCTTCGTCCCGAGGGCGAAGCGATCTGGAGACGTCTGCCGCAAGTCGAGCAACGCCGTTTCGAACGGCACCTGCGCGGTCATTGGGACCGTCGCCGTCACCGCGCGCCGCAGCAAGTCGACGCGGTTCGCCAGGCGTATCGGCAATCCGGGCGACTGCACAGCTATGCAGGAAGGCTGTTGCGCATGGAACGCGGCAAGGCGACGATCGCGCTGAACGGCGCGCAAACCGTAGAGCTGCGCCCCGACTGGATCGTGAACTGCTCCGGCGTGGGTCGCGTCTCTGCCATGAAGAGAGACCCCCTGCTCGCCGCAATGCTTGCGCAGGGCTCTATCTCCCCCGAAGCTACGGGGCTCGGTCTTCGGGCGACCTGGGATCTGGCGGCAATCGACGCTATGGGAAATCCGGTCCCCGGATTGTGGATTGTGGGACCGCCGGTGCGCGGCTCGCGCTTCGAGGCCACGGCTGTTCCCGAGTTGCGCGGCATGGCCGAGCTTGTGGCGTCCGAGATTTGGCGGACACAACGCCTCAGGGATCCGGTCCGACGTAGCGCCCAAAAAGCACTCGGAGGATTCACAATGGAAACGGCATCAGGCGAAATCGAGCATCCCATTTTATAGTAGGCGCTTACTAGAGTTATGAAGCAGGCAAGCTAGCCAAAAAAGGCGACCGTTCATGCAACCCTTCTTGGGCCCGGACGCTATAATGTAGGTAATCGGGGGGCTCCAAAACAGCCCCCTTACCCGTCCAACGCGGAGCGTCATGCGCATCAAGTACGAGGTGTCGGCGGGCGGCCTGCTCGTGCGGCGCCGCGACTCGGTCTACGAGGCCGTTCTCATCGGGCGCGGCGACCCGCCGCGCGTCTGGACGCTGCCCAAAGGGCATGTCGAAGTCCGCGAATCTACCGAACAAGCCGCGTTGCGCGAAGTGCGGGAAGAGACGGGCTGCTGGGGCGAGATCGTCACCCGGCTCAGCGAGATCGCGTACTGGTTTTACGTTGGGAAAGCGAAACACCGCAAGTCCGTTACGTTTTTTCTCATGCGGTATCTTTCCGGAGATCCGGCAAGCCACGATCACGAAGTTGACGACGCGGCCTGGTTCGATTTGACGCAGGCGCGTAAGACGCTTAAATACGTTAACGAAAAACGACTCGTCGATCTGGCGCTCGAATTTCTTGCGGAGCATCCCGACGCGCTCGGCGAACCAGAAGTCGTCGCTCGGATTGCCGAGCCCGTATCGTCCTGACCGCCTTCCACGTACGGCTCGATGCCTTCGACGGGCCCCTCGATCTTTTGCTCGGCCTGATCAAAGATCGGCAGCTCGATATAGCAACGGTTCCTCTCGCAAGCGTCGCCGAGCAGTATCTGGAATACGTTCGTGCCTTGCAGGCGCGCGACGTCGAGATCGCGGCCGAGTACCTCCTCATCGCGGCGACGCTCCTCTTTTTAAAGTCGAGGGCGCTCTTGCCGCCGATTCCACAGGAGCTCGTCGAGGAGGAAAGCGAGACCCCCGAAGCGATCGAGGAGCGGCTGCGCCGCCGTTTGATCGCATATTCGAAGTATCGCGAATTGGGCGAAGAGCTGCGCGACCATCAGATGGAAGCGAGCTCGTTCTTTTATCGGGAACCGGGCGATCCAGCGGGCGAGATCGTTCAACGGTACGATATCGATCCCGAAAAGCTCAAGCGCGCCTTCGTGACGATGCTTGCGCAAGCGCATCCAGAAAAGCGTTCGATCGCGCGCGAGCGGGTCTCGCTGCTGGCGTCGATGGATTACATCATGCGCCGGATCAAAGAGCGGGGTGAGGCCCTTTTTTCCGAACTGTGCACCGAGCTCGGCATGACGCGCGAAATCATCATCGTCACGTTTCTGGCGATCTTAGAGCTCATTCGTCGCCACCGGCTCTCCTTCGAACAGCCCGAGGCGTTCGACGACATTCGACTCTTCCCACCGAAAGCCGCATGAACGCGCGAACCGAGGAGATCTCCGCTGCCGACGAGGCGGCCGCACTCGAGGAGGCAATTCTCCGGCTGCAGCGCCCGGTCGAAGCATTGCTCTTCGTCGCAAGCGAGGCTCTCTCGATCCATCAGCTCGCTAAGCTGCTTCGCGCCCAAGAGCGGGAGATTGCGGCGGTACTGCAACAGATCGAAGCCGAGTACGCCGACCGCGGTGTCGTCTTGCGCGAAGTCGCCGGTGGTTATCGCTTCGCCACGTCGCCGCTCGCGCGCGACGTCGTCGAGGCATATCTCTTGCCGCCGAAGACGACGCTTTCGACGCCGGCCCTGGAAGCGCTCGCCATCGTCGCTCACTTGCAGCCCGTCACCCGCAGTGAGATCGAAGCGATTCGAGGCGTTAACTCCGATAGCGTCGTGAGCACGCTGCTTGACCGGGGGCTCATCGCTGAGGCCGGACGAAAAGACGTCGTTGGGCGTCCGATGCAGTATAAGACGACGACATCTTTTCTGGAGTCCTTTGGCCTGCGCTCGCTCGACGATCTCCCGGAGCTCGAGCTCGAACCCGGCCAGCCGCTGGAGTTCGATTTGGGAAGCGCGGAGGTTTCGTAAGGCGGAGGTTTTCGTAGGATGCGAATTGGGCTGCACGTGCACGTCGCGGGCGGCTACGTGAAGGCGGTAGAGCATGCGAAGAATGCCGGGTGCGCCGCCCTCCAAGTATTTTCGACGAATCCGCGCAGCTATCGCACCAGCGCCATCGACGGTGCGGCGCTCGACGCTTTTGCACGTCTTCGCCGAGAAGCTGGACTCGATCCATGCGCGATCCATACCGCGTATCTCATCAACCTTGCGAGCGCGGATCCGAAGATCGCCGAAGGCTCCCTTCGGCTGCTGAAAAACGATCTCGCCGTTGCTGCGCGCGGAGGGATGCGTTTCGTCAACACTCATCTCGGTTCGTACGGTACGCGCGAGCGATCTCAGGCATTTAGCGCGGTTTGCGACGCGCTCGAAAGCGCGCTTGCGAAGCATCGCCCCGGGTGTCTTCTTAGTGCTCGAAAACTCGGCGGGAGCCGGTAATCTTGCCGGCGGCACGCTTGAAGAGCTAGGCGCATTCGCTCGGAGCCTCGCCCATCCGCAGCTAGGAATCTGCCTCGATACCGCCCACGCGTGGGCTTCCGGCTATGCAATCGACTCCAAAGAAGGCGTCGATCGGTTCGTGGAAGCGGCGCAACGGGAGATCGGCCTCGAACGAATCTTGATGTTTCACTTCAATGACACGCAAGTGGAGCTCGGCGGCAGCCGGGATCGCCACTGGCATATCGGCGAGGGGCGGATCGGCTTCGAAGGCTTTCGGGCCCTCCTTGCTCATCCCGAGTTGCGGGAGAAGACGGCGATTCTCGAAACGCCGGGCAGCGACGCCGACGACCTGCGAAACATGCAGACCATCCTGGCTATTGCGCGAGGGGCGCGTCAGGCGCTATGAGACGCGCAGGTGCGGCAGGCGAAAGTTCGACTCGAGAAAGAGCGCGGAATCGGCTCGGTTAATTCTCAGCTTCAGATCGATGTCGGTGATGTCGGAAACGAGCGGAGCGGTGCGGACAGGGTCGCGGAACATTTGAAACCTCTTGACGGGTGTGGTAACCTTCAACCATCATATAGTGGTGACGGTAACTTGTCAACAGCTTTTGCCGGTGATAAAACCGGTGATTAGGCCGGCTCGGTGAGCCCGGTCTCCGACGCGGCGCCCGGTGAACTTGAGCTAGTCCGCCGCTTCGAAAATACGGTCGAACTGCCCGACGGCCCCGACCAGCTCGACTCAGTCGAGCGGGCCGCAAACTGGTGCCTGAGCCACGGGTTGCCGCCGCCGGTGGACCAAGCGCACCTCGAACTCCTTCGTGCCTTCCGCAACGCGCTCCGAGACCTGCTCTTTGCCAACAACGGCGAAGGCGACAGCCATTCCGCGTGGGAAGCTCTGAGCCCGTTCCTGGCTCGGGCCCGTCTTGGGCTCAGCATCGACCCCGACCGCGGCCTCGAGCTTCGGCCGGTGAGCCACGAAGCGGAAGGTCCGATCGCATCGCTGCTGGCGACCGTCTACGAATCGCTTCTCAAAGGAACGTGGTCGCGTCTGCGCGCGTGCCGCAAGAGTACGTGCCGCTTCGCGTACTACGATCACACCAAAAATGCCTCACGCGCGTGGTGCAGCATGGCGACGTGCGGCAATCAAGCCAAAGCGCAACGCCGGCGCCAGCGTGAACGACGGTCATCCTGAATCTTTCGGCGGATGAGTCCGACGAAGCACACTTTCGTCGCCCACTTCGACGTCGATGCGTTTTATGCCAGCGTCGCGGTCCGTGACGATCCGCATCTTCGCGGCAAGCCCGTCGCGATCGCCGGAAGCAGCCGGCGCGCGGTCGTCCTCACCGCCTCATATGAGGCAAGGCCGTACGGAGTGCGTTCCGCGATGCCGCTCTACAAGGCTCGCATGGCGTGCCCCGATCTGCTCGTCGTCGCACCAGACATGCAGAAATACAAAGCCGTTTCGCGCGAGATCTTCGCCATCTTAGGCAAGCGAGGTCAGCCGGTCGAAAGTCTCTCGCTCGACGAAGCCTTTGTTGCTCTCGGCGAGACGACGCTCGAAGAGGCGCGCGCGCTCGCCGCGACGCTGCGGGGTGAAATCTTCGATACGACCGGCCTAACGGTGAGTGCCGGCGTCGCGACCGGAAAAATGATAGCAAAGATTGCTTCCGACACCTGTAAGCCCGACGGTTTATTGGCGATCGCTCCCGGCGAAGAAGGCCCGTTCCTAGAGCCTTTGCCGGTGGCGCGCCTGTGGGGTGTAGGCCCGAAAATGCAGACGCGCTTGAGCGTCTTCGGCATCACGACGGTCGGCGAGCTTGCGGCTCTCGACGAAGCGCGGCTGCGCGGGCTATTCGGGTCGTGGTGGCGGGAGGTGAGCGATCTGGCGCGCGGCATCGATCGCCGTCCGGTCGAGACCGCGCGCGAGACGAAGTCGATCTCTACCGAAGAAACGTTCGAATACGACGTGTGCGACGAAAGCCGTCTGATCGACGTGTTACGCGCACAAGCGCGCGAGCTGGCCGAAACGCTCGAGCGCGCGCGCACCGTTGCGCAAACGGTTGGCATAAAGATCAAGCGATCGGATTTCACGGTTCTGGGTCGCCAGACGCATCTCGCTGAACCAACGCGGGATGGCCGTCGAATCTTTCGCGCCGCAGTACATTGCCTGCGTCGCGCCGCCTTGGAAGGCGCACCGGTGCGTTTGCTCGGAACCCGCGTCGCCTCGCTTATCGAGGGTGACTCGCTGCAAACGAGCTTATTTAACTAAAGCGACCCGCCTTTGTATCCGTCGAAGGCGCCGTCCCGCTAGTCTTGCGAACCGCGTTTGTTGACCGTCGCGTACGCGATGCTTTTTGCCTGCGTCTTGGACTTTCCCCGAGCCTCTTCCGATTCCATGATGTGCTCGGCCTGGCGCTTTTCCTTGGCGGTATATCGATGCTTTTCGGGATTTTGCTTGTTGACGGTAGCGTACCCGATGGCCTCGGCCTCGCTTGGCGAAACGCCGCGCGCCTCTTCACTCTCTTTCACGTGTTCGACTTGCCGGTGTTCTTTTTGGGAGTACCGATGATGTTTTGGCATGCCAACATCGTTCCCGAAATATTCAAATGTGATCGGTCGACCAGCAGAAATCTCCCGAAGAGCCGGCAGAGATCGCGCTAACGAGCGGCTCCGCCTCGGGACGCAGCGCGGTCATCATAAAAATCGCGTGGCTGCGCTTGCGAACTGCGACCCTCGGCAGCAAATATCGCGCGTCGTTAGGCGGTAGCCAACCGCCGATGCGCCGTAGATCGCCGGCCGCGGCCCGAAGGAGTGCGGGGATTCTCGCAGCCGCGGCATCATCGGCAAAAGCGAACTCCTCGAGAACGTAGAGGTCGCGCCGTGGATCGCGGGCTCCCAACACGTATGCAGCAATAGCGCGGCCGCGGCGCAGCACGAGATTCGTTTCGAGTGCCGCCGGCTTTTCGGAGCTCTGGCGCATTCGCGTACGAATCCAGTCCCACGTCGTGGAATTTCGGAGAAACGCCGCGCGGCGCGGACGCTCGGCGAGCTCAAACACATGCCGCACGCCGTCCCAGTCGCCGTCGGAAAGCCGGGCGACCGGCAGGCGCGTCGCCGGAAGCGCGTCGGCGCGGAGCAAGAACCGGCGCGACGGAAGTTCGCAAAAACCCAAAGCGGCGTAGAATTGCGGACGAATATCGGAAAACAGAAATGCGAGCTCCCGCCGCTCCCGGCGAGCTTCGTCGAGCGCCATGGCAAGCATTAAGGTCGCGTAGCCGCGGCCGCGATATTCGACCGGCGTAAAGACTGCCCCGTATCCGACGGCGCGCAGCCGGCGCGCGCCGTCGTGAAGGGAACGTTCGTACCGCTTGAACGAAGCGACGCGAGTGGTTCCGTCGTAGAGCCCAATCGTGCGGTAGTGCCGACGGCCATTCTGCCCGCGCGTCATCTCGAGCGTCTGCGTTACGTATTCGTCGAATGTGCGACGGCCGGCCCAAAGTGGTGCCGTCAGCGGCAAAACCTCGCGCGTGTAGGCATCCGGCGAAATTTCGCGCAATCGCACTGCTATGAATGGCGTAGCTCTTCGAGGAACTCGGGTGCCGTCTTGCCGCGCGTAGAGGTTCCCGATGCCGTGATCAGCACGCTCTCGCGAGCTCGGGCTAACGCATAATCAAACGCGCGGCGTTCGCGCTCGTAGTAGTGCTGCGGCGCCTTGAAGCGAAACATGTACCAACTGAACTTAGCCGTGCGCGACGACTGCGCGTCTCCCACATTGTCCTTCGGTATCATGCCTAAGCGAGGGCTGAAGAGAAAGGCATCCGGCGAGTACCAGCGTGGGAAAGCACCGGGCTGAGCGTTGGCTACGATCACATGGTCGAACTCTCGCCCGCGCGCCGCCTCGACGCTGCAAACCTGCACGAATCCTTGCACTGGGGTCGAAGGGTCGCACGTCTCCAGATCGCTCTCCATCCGCCGCTCTGCGTACTCCAAGACGTCCGCGAGCGTGGCGTCGGCCTGTTGTGCGAGGAACTGATTGCACCGATCGGCCAGGCGTCGCAAGGCCACCTGCTGAGCGCGGGCGCGGGCCGAACCGGGATCGCCTTCGCGCGCGAGACCTTCATGCCATACCATTCGCGCGAAAGTTTCGAACGGCACTTCGTCCATACTCTCAAGCCAGCGTTCGCGCAGAGCCCGAAAGCCTTGGATTCGGGCGGCCGCATCTTCGCTCAGGGCAGCGTCACGCTCCCCTCGAATGACGTTCCAGCCGAGCCGCAGATCTCGCTTCGGGTTCCATCGACTCGCGCGCGCCGTAGGCGCGGGCTCCTCGTCGAACGCAAATAGCGGCCGTTGCGGGTCGGGCGGTTCCCCGCAAAGTATCGCGAGCGACGCGTCGGAGAGCCCGAGTGCAGGATTCGCCAGCGTTCGCAGGAGCCAATCGTGGCGGAACGGATCGTAGACGTTCCATAAGAGCGCAACCGCGTCCAACGCGCGCCGGTCGGCGAAGGCGTTGAAATCGCCGGCGACAATCGCCGGAATGTTGCGATCGAGCAGCGCGGCTTCGTATGCCGAGACGTTCCTAACCGAGCGGAAAATCACCGCGATTTTTTCGGCACGGGAGCCTTGGCGCAGCCACGCATCGACGCGCTCCGCAATCGAAGCGGCTTCGTCGCGGGGAGTGGAAACTCGCGCAAACTCTCGGCGCGGCGAGCGGCGCCGTTCGTGCAGCTCGATTTTCGAACTCGCGAGTGCAAACGTCGCTTCGGGTTCGGTCTTGCGAAGGCCCGAAAGCGCAGACGCCGGGTCGCCGCAGAGCGTCACTCCGACCAATCGTTCGCCGAAGATGGCGCGTAAAAGAGCAAGCTGCGCGTTGGTCAGCTCCTGTGCGTCGTCGACGAAAGCAAACCGATGACGATCGCGCAGCCTCGCGGCGAGCTCTGCATCTTTTCGGATCAATTGAGTGGCCGCGATCACGGCATCGCGCTCGGTCATCCGGCCACTCGCGCCTACGAGCTCGAGGTAGCGTTCGTAGAGTTTCGCCAGAATCTTCGCAAGATCGATCTCGCGGCGCCGCTGCCGCAGCAACTCCTCCGGTGTCGCCGCTAGCGAATCGTGATAGGTATTTTTCGTTGCAGTGAGCAGACCTGGATCGGCAAAGTTCGGCGGATTGGCGTAAAACTCGGTTGCGCCCGCGAGCGATCGCGAAAGCAGCACCGCCGGCTCAACGTCGGCATCGCGCAAGCGGCGAATCAGACGGAAGGCGGATCGCAGAAAGCGCTCGGGCGTGCCCAATGCGGGTACTTCGGGATCGAGCTGGCTCTGGGCGAACTCCTCCCACTCGAGCGCAAAGAGCGGCGCGCAGGCTTGCTCGAAAATCAGCTCGGCGTCGACGTCGTCGACTAGCGTGATATCGATGCCGCGTGAGCGCAGCAGAGCGGCGGCATACTCGCCAACGCTGCGTTCCGATCCGACCAGAAGCGGATCGGCGTCTGGATGAAGCCGGCTGGCGCGCGCAATGCGTTGTGCCAACGCGGTGCTCTTGCCGGTGCCGGCCGCGCCTAGAATCGCCAAGCACTCGTCGTACGGCGCCTCGACGGCGCTGCGCTGTTCGGTGGTCAGTTCGAGGAGAATCAACTTCCGAAGCGTTGAGTCTGGGCGGGTGGCTTACAACCGCATGCCGTTGCGTAGGCACAGTACGCGCAAGCCGCGGCATTTTCAGTGGGGCTAAACCGACGAATCTCGCCCGATGCGAGCTCGGTGCTCAGGCCGATCATGCGCGCGCGCGATCTTTCAAGGTCGTCGAGGGCGATGCTCTTGCCGACGTGGAGAACGATGGGACGCACGTCGAGCAGGGCGTCCTTGAGCGGGATTAAGACTAACCGCGTCACGCGATCCCCGGCCGCCGTCCGCGCCCAGTAGTAAAATGGAAGCTGGAAGTCTCGAAAGCGGCGGACTTGCTCGCCGTACTCCGCCACGCTCGTTGCTATGCTTCCGGTCTTGTAGTCGACGACGCTCGTGTCGCCGGAGCGCTCGTCGCGATCGAGACGATCGATGTACCCGACGAAAGCCCGTCCATCCAAATCCAGCTCTGCGGCAACCTCGCGGCCCACAACTTCGAATGGAGCTTCCCTCTCCTGTGCGAGCAGCCAATCCACGTACCGTTGCGCGGTGCGCTGGGCGCGTCGCACCTGCAGCTCGAACTCGACGGAAGTGCCGAACCCATCGCGATTGCGCTCGAATGCCCACGTGACGCACTCGCGGATCCGCCGGCGCATCGCGGCGCCTTCGGTACTCTTGGGTCGAGGAAACTCGGCGTGAAAGTCCTCGAGCGCCAGATGGAAGGCACTCCCGTAAGCCGAGGCCGCCGAGCCGGGGTCTTCGACCGCTGCGCACGCGTACCTGAAGAACCACTTTCGCCGGCACTCGGCGTACGTGTTGAGCGCCGAAGCGCTGAAGTGCTTCTGCCAAGCCGCTACGCCATCCGGGTCTTCGGGCGCGGGCGGCTCGGCGAGCTCGAACTGGGCCGTAACGTCGCTACTTCGCTCGCGTCGTTCATCTGATGGCCGATGAGAGACCGACGAGATCTCGAATGCATCGGCGATTGCCTCCCGCAACGCTTGCCCTTCCAACTCGGGCGGAAACGCTCGAATCCTGCGTGCAGCCCGCGCAAAACGTAGCACGCTATCGCGGTCGACGGGAGGCAATGCGAGTCGCCCGCGGTCGATAGCATCCAAAAGCGCGCCCGTTCTAACGCCAAGCGTGGCATACGCGGCACCAATATCGTGTGAGACTCCAGAGCATGACGAACGGATCAGGCGCGCAAGGGAGGCTTCGGATCTGGTGCGATACCAGCGGATGGCATCGTCGACAAACGAACGGAATCGTGCGGATTCGGGCACCTTGCCTAGGAGTTAAAGCTTCCACCAGGCGCCCCTGCAGCCAACGTATAACCGCTTTCCGATGCGGCGCATCATCATCGGCATCACCGGGGCGAGCGGCAGTCTCTACGGATACATGGTGTTACAAGCGTTGCGCGCGATCGGCGGCATTGAAACGCATCTCGTGCTGACGTCGGCTGCGCGGCGGACGATCCAGCTGGAAACCGACATGTCCGCCGATGACTTTGAAAGCCTCGCCGACGTCGCGCACCAGGACGACGATCTTGCGGCGGCGATCTCGAGCGGCTCGTTCCTAACCGACGGCATGCTGGTGATCCCTTGTTCGATGAAGAGTGCGAGCGGTATCGCGTACTCGATGAACTCTAATCTGCTCGTTCGCGCCGCCGACGTCTGCCTTAAGGAGAAGCGGCGGCTCGTTCTCGTGGTTCGCGAGACGCCGCTGCACCTCGGTCATCTGCGCACGCTTGCACGGCTCGCCGAGATCGGCGCCGTGATTTTGCCCCCAATTCCCGCCATGTATGCTAATCCGCAGAGCGTCGATGACATCATCGCGCACACGGTCGGGAAGGCGCTCGATCAATTCGGGATTGCAAACGAACTCTTCAAACGCTGGCGCTCGCCCGGCTGACGAGCCGACGCGCGAGCGCGACGTCGCTGGGACGGTCGACGTTGACGGCCGTCTCAGGATAAGGTGAGACGAGCGCCCGAACGGGTGCGTGAAGGAGTTTCGCGGCGCGCGCTTCGGCCTGCGCGATGGTGAGCCGGCCTACGGCAAACCGTGCCAGAAGATCCCACCCAAAGAGCGATGCCAGTTTGAAAGGCTGCTTGCGCGCGGCGCCGAGGCGCTCGATAAAACGCTCCAACATCGGTAACGATCGCGGTTTTATTGCAACGATGCCGCCTCCACAGAAGGTGCCGTCACGCATTCGTGCCCAGGTATGCGGGATTTCCGGGAAACGTTGCAGGTGAACTTGCCTTTCGACGCATCCGTACACAACGTCGGCGTCCAGCGCCTTGACACCCGAAATGAAGTCTTCTACCGCGGGCTTCGTCAGTACCGGCAGGTCGGACGCGACTATCAGAACGTCGACGTCCTCGTGAAAGCCGGCAAGACCGTTGCGTAAGCTTTCGATGATGCGTACGCCGTCAGGCCGCAACTCGTCGGCGATGGCCAAATCGCGATGGGCTTTCATCCTCGGAGGCGCAACCACAACGATCCGTCCCACGCTTGCGCAGCCGCGCAGAGCGCCGAGCACGCGCCCGACAAGCGTGACGTCCCCGATTTCGACGAACGCTTTGTTCGGAGCGCCCGGCTGTAAGAGCGTCACGTCGTCCTGCGGGCCGCCTGCCAGCACGACCGCATCGATCTTCATCAAGCGCGCCATTGGGGCGTCGCGGCAAACGCGCTCGTGAAACGCTCGTAGTTTTCCGGCAAGTCGAGCCGCTCGACGATGCTTTCGATTTTCGAGCGTTCGGGCGCAAGCGTAAACACGCACGCGCCCGAGCCGGCCAAGAGGGCATTCGTCGCACCCCCCGCTCGCAGTGCGGCGAAGGCCGCGGCAATCGCGGGCGTCTGCGACGCAATGAGATCCGCAAAGTCGTTCTGCATCAGTTTTTCCACGGAGGCGAAATCGGCGCGCTGGAGCGCCTCCAACAACAGAATCGAAACGGATCCCTTACGCGGCCGCCGCGGCCTTTGCGTGCGATCTAGCTCACCGTATGCAGCGGCCGTCGAAATCGCTGCCGGTGGCTTTACGATCAGCGCGTGCCAGCGGGGTATCGCTCCCGCGGGCGTGATGCGTTCGCCCGTTCCCTCGACGAGCGCCGCCGTTCCCGCCAAAAAAAACGGAACGTCCGATCCCAGCGCTCGTGCAATGCGCAACCAATCGCGCGCAACTACAGGTCCGAACGTGCCCGTCATCGCCGCCCTCAGCACGGCCGCCGCATCGCTCGATCCGCCTCCCAAACCGGCTTGCACCGGGATTGCCTTGCGCAACTCCATTCGAATCGCCGGAAGCGTTCCGAGGGCGCGCATTGCCGCCACGGCGAGATTGCTGTCGTTTACAAGTTCGGCGCGATCGCACGAGAAGCTGAACTGAGTGCTTGGCTCGATCGTCAGTTCGTCCGCCAGCTCGAGCGGCACCATCACACTGCGTATGCTGTGGAATCCGTCGTCGCGCAGGCCCAGCACCTCGAGCGTCAGATTGATTTTTGCCGGAGCCCGCAGGGTCAGCATCCCGACCATCCGTTTGCCGTCGCGTGAGGAGGCGCCTGTGCGCTCGGCGCCGCAGTAGGAGTCAAGAGAATGGGCTTGAGTTATGACGCGCAGCGCAATGAGTTTTGCGCCTACGTCCTTCACGAATCGGAGACGCCGTACGGGCTTCTGCTTGGAAACTTTAAAACATACGCGCAGTCGACGGCAAAGGGCGGTGTCCGCGGATTGTGGGATGCAGACACCGACCAAATCATTTTTGGAACGCACCACATTGCCTATCGCCTCGGCGACCGCACCTTCTTTCCACATCAGATCGAGCGCGATCTCACCTTTCTGCCGTACGCACAAATCTCGGAGTTTACGCTCGACCACCGAGTCCACGTAACCGAGGCCTTCTACGTTCCGCACGGCTCGGCATTCGATCGCGCCGTTTCCTTCGTGGTCGACGTTACGCTCTACAACCCCGGTGCGACGGAGTTGGAGCTTAGCGTTTTCCCGTGGGCGATGTTGGTGGGGCAGCGCTTCTATGGCGAACCGGAGCACGAGGTCCGCGCCTGGAACGACGCTCGCTTTATCTGCTCCAAGAATCTCGAAACGGGCGGCGAGCGATGGTGGGGCGGTTCGCGAAGGCCGGTGGCCGTCGAGCTTTCGTTACGCGAACAAGTCCTGCTCAAGTCGATGCGCCGAGGCACTCTCGCGAGCGCTGCGCCGGCGCAAACGCTCGACGATGTAACACCTCAGCAGGCTGAACTCGTCAGCCGAAGGATTTTCGGCGCTTTCGAGTACCGCATCGCCGTCGCTGCGGGCGCACGCGAGTCGTTGCGTTTGGCGGTCGTCTACCACAAAGACGGGGCCGATCGCAGCCGGCCGGTCCTCGAAGCGCTGCTTGGCGACCGCCAAGCGCTGCATCACACGCAGGGATATTTTACCGACCGCCTTGCCGACGCGCGCTTTCTCGTGCCTTCGCCCGAGATCAGCCGCGGCGTGGTATGGGCGAAGGCGAACATGCTGCGCATCGTCAAGGAATATCCCCAAGGCTGGGGGGCGACGAACTCACCGCCATCGGATATTCTAGTATCGCGCGATACGTCGTGGCTCGTCCACGGATTCGATTATTTTTTGCCCGAGTTTAGCCGCAACGCACTCGAAGTATTCAACCGCGCGGTCGAGGATAGCGGCCTGATGATCGAATACGTTCGCGGCGTCAGCGGGTATAAGACCGACTATGACCTGAACATTAACGACGACACGCCGTTGCACGTCATCGCGATGCTGCATCATTACAACGCGACACTCGACGACGTTTGGGTACGCGAGCACATCGCCCTCGTGATCAAACTCACGGACTACATGCTTACGCAGCGTGACGATCGCGGTCTGATCAGCTGTCGCGCCAAGGGCGTCGACATGTACGGCATTTCTTCGTGGCGCAATATCATACCGTATTACACTCTCGACGGCGCCGTGACGGAGATCAACGCCGAAGCCGTTTACGCGCTCCAGGCTGCGGCGATGCTTTGCGCGGTCGTCGGAGACAACGACCACTGGGAGCGCTATGAAGCGGAATCGCGACGCATGCGCGAGGCGATGATGGATTACTTGTACAACGACGATACGGGCGCGTTCGTCCTCAACTACGATCAAGAAGGAAACTACCAAGACAACTTCACCGCTGATGAGATCTTCCCGGTGCTTTTCGGCATCGCCGATCAAACGCAGCGGCGCGCAATCCTCGCAAGGTTGCAAGAAGCCGATTTTGTAACGCCCGTCGGGCTTCGCACGATCTCGACCGCCGACGCTTGGTATTTTCCTTCGTACGGATTCGGCTTGCTCGGAGGCATTTGGCCGGATCTAACGCTTTGGTGTTCGGTTGCGCTGGCGCTCAACGGCATGACGGATGAAGCGGTGCACTTTCTCAACATTTCGTACGCCGCAATGGAAGGAGGATCTCCGCGCAACACGGTGCCGGGCGAATTTGCCGAGTGGTTCGATGGCGGCTCGTTGAGCAATCGTGGAATCTATCTCTCGCCCTGGACGGGCGCGAAGTACTTATGGGCCGTTGCCGAGACCGTTGGCGGTTTGAATGGCTACCGTACCAGCGGGCGGCCGCACTTAGCGCCACTGCGCCCGAAGGGCTGGCAATGGGTCGCCGCGGCGCGGGTACATTGGGGAGGGCGCCGCTGCACGTACGTTGTCGATTTGCGCAACAACACGATTTACGGCGATATGGCCGAACTTTCGGCGGAAGAGCCATTTACTTGCATCCACGCCGGACGCGACGTGAGCGATGAGGTCGCGACGTCGCCGGTCGAAGTCGGTGCCATCGCATTTGAAGACGACGCCGGGGCGGTGCGCATCTTCGTCGGAAATCAGCTCGATCGAGCGCGCAACGTACTGTTGGAATTTCGCGGCCATACCGCTCGCGTCGATATGGCGCCGGGCGAGTTGCGCGAAGTGCATTTGATCGGCAAGCCAAGTGACCGCAGGGCGCGCGCAGCCAAGCTCGACGTCGTCCGGCCGCTGGCGCGGGTATAATCGCTCGGCGGCATGCACCCCTCGACGCGATTTCCAACCCTCGTTTTGGCAGCCGGCGCGGTGGTGCTTCTGGTCGCGGTGGCGCTGGGCGAGCGGATGGGAAACCGGGTCATCAGTCAAGCAACCGAGCAGACGCTGCAATCGGTGATACCCGAGGCCGTCAGCCCGGCACCGAACGCAACGCCGCAGCCATACGGGCCTGACTGGAAACGATCGCAAGCGCTCTCGGCGGCGGGCGATCCCCATTTCCCCGATCCGCGCATTCCGCCGGTCCCGCTGCCGACACTGGCGCCCACGCCAAAGCCAAAGCCGACGCCGCTCCCGACGCCGACGCCAAATCCCAACGTGCCGGTCTGGCGTCAGCGGCCTTTCCCTACGGCAAGGCCGTCAGCCACGCCCGCGGTTGAAAACTCGGAGTTTCCGCCATCGCCGACCGAAGAGCCGTCTCCGGACGCAAGTTCGAGTCCCGGTTGACCGCCTGGCCAATGCTGCCGTTGGGACTGCCTGATATGATAGAGACATGCAAAATACCGGAACCGCAGCAGTAAAACGCGGGCTCGCCCAGATGCTCAAGGGCGGCGTAATCATGGACGTCGTCACTCCCGAACATGCCGCAGTGGCGCAGGAGGCCGGCGCCGTCGCGGTGATGGCGCTCGAGCGCATTCCCGCAGACATCCGCGCCGCGGGTGGCGTCGCGCGGATGAGCGCAATAGATTTGATCCGCGGGATCATGGATGCTGTGACGATTCCGGTAATGGCAAAGGTGCGCATCGGGCACTTTGCCGAGGCACAGGTACTTGCCCAGCTTGGGGTCGACTACATCGACGAATCGGAAGTACTGACCCCTGCAGACGATAAGTACCATGTCGACAAGCACGCCTTCACAACGCCCTTTGTTTGTGGAGCGCGCGACTTGGGCGAAGCGCTGCGCCGAATCGCAGAAGGCGCCGCGATGATTCGCAGCAAGGGCGAGGCTGGAAGCGGCAACATCGTGGAGGCCGTACGGCACATGCGCGCCATCGGCGACGCAATTCGAGAGCTGAGCGTCGCGCCGACCGAAGAGCTCGTCGCTCGTGCACGCGATCTCGGCGCGCCGTTAGAGCTCGTTGCGGAAGTCGCTAAGAATGGCAAGCTTCCGGTGGTTTTGTTCTGCGCGGGCGGCGTCGCGACGCCTGCCGACGCCGCGCTGATGATGCAACTTGGAGCGGAAGGTATATTCGTGGGCAGCGGCATCTTCAAGTCGAAAGACCCCAAGCGGTTCGCGCGTGCGATCGTCGATGCGACGACGCACTTCAACGACCCAAGCGTCGTGCTTGAAGCCTGCAGATCGCTTGGGATATCCGAGGCGATGCCGGGCCTGGACATTCGCTTGTTAGATGAAGCGCAGCTCCTCGCGCCGCGCGGCAATTAACCGGCATGACAAAGGTGGGGGTCCTCGCGCTGCAGGGCGATGTCGTCGAGCATGTTGCGGCGCTCGAAAGAGCCGGTGCGCATGGCATTGCGGTGAGGAGCGTAGCCGATCTTGCCCACGCCGATGCTCTGGTCATCCCCGGTGGCGAGTCGACGACCGTCATGAAGTTGCTCGAGCGCGCTCAACTCGACGATCCGATCGTCGAGCGCGTGCGCGCGGGAATGCCACTCTGGGGAACCTGCATGGGCATGATCGTCGCCGCGCGTGAGGTCGCCGACCTCGACCAACCAACGCTCGGCTTGATAGACATCACGGTGCGGCGAAATGCTTTCGGACGCCAAAACGAATCGGCAGAGGTCGATCTGCAGATCGAAGCTCTCGGTGGACGGCCGTTTCCTGCGATCTTCATTCGCGCGCCGTGGATCGAGCGTTGCGGACCGGCGGTTGAGTTGCTTGCCGAGCGAGATGGTCATGGCGTCATGGTGCGCGAGAGAAACGTGCTCGCAACCTCCTTCCACCCCGAGCTTTGCGGCGACCCGCGCGTGCACCGGTACTTCCTTGGGATGATCGAGGCGCGCCGTGCGGAGCGGCTGCAAGGGAAGGCACCTACCGCGGCGTAAGTCCTGCCACGGAGATGACTACTCGGGACGCCTCCCCAAATTTTGAAGGAGGATTTCAGGGGCAGATTCCGCCCGTCGAGCCCTTGCTCAGCGAGGTGATCGCAACGCTGGCGTTGGCGGCGCACGCCTATCTCACCGAGGAGGAGAGTCGCAAGCCCGATCACTCGTCGGCGGAAATTGCCATCGACGTAGCAACCGCCGCGTTCGAGCGAGTCAAAGAAAGGTTGCGGCCCGAACAACGGTTAGCGATAACACAAATGCTGACCGAGACGCGACTGACGTTTGTTCGGAAGCGAGGCACCTAGAATTGCCTCGCTTTAATAGCGACGGAGTTATGGGGGCCCACGCCGCGAAGTCGGCGTGGGGGCGCGCAGCGCAGATTTCGGCGCTGCGCAGCAAGTGCCGAAAGCGGAGCGGAGCGCCAAGCGAGGCGCGGAGTGCCGAGCTATTATGAGCGAAGTGTTGGTGCTCAACTCGACGTACGAGGCGCTCAACGTCACGAGTTTTCAGCGTGCCGTCAAGCTGATCTTCGCGGGCAAGGCGGAGATGCTGCACGGGCGCGAACGCATGCTTGCGTCGCCGACCTTCGAAATGCGCATGCCGTCGATAATTCGCATGCTCTACTACATTCGCCGGCCAAAGCAAAAAGTCGCGTTGACGAAGAAGAACGTTTTGATACGTGACGATCATACTTGCCAATACTGCGGGACCCGCGGCGAGCGCTTGATGACCGTCGATCACGTCAGACCGAAGAGCCGCGGCGGGGCGTCCACCTGGGAGAATCTCGTCTGCGCTTGCATGCGCTGCAATAATCGCAAGAACAATCGCATTCCGCAGGAAGCGAATATGTCGCTGGTGCGCAAGCCGCGTCAGCCGAAATACATCCCCTGGATTCAGGTAAAGCGCAACACGCTCCCTGACGAATGGGGCAAGTTCCTCTTCCTTTACAACGTTTCAATCGACGAACGCATCGAGGCGTAGCGCCATCGAAGCGATTGCTTTTTCGCTCCGCGCCGCCACGGGCGCGTAACACTCGCTCTCGCCCAATGCCGCTGCAGAACCGAGTCACGCCGTTCGGTGAAATCGTCGCATCGCCGGGCCGAGGCCTCATGATGGGCAATCGCGGCGTTCTCCACGACCACGCTCGCCGGATCGTGCGTCCGTTTGCAGTCCGCAGGTGGATCGCGTGCTGCCTGACATTTCGCGGCCGCCGCCGGAACGTGATGCAGCCCAACCGTTATACCGAGCTCTTTTTCCTCGACGAAGCGGCGTCGCTCAGTGCTGGACACCGGCCCTGCGCCGAATGCCGCCACGAAGAGTATCGGCGATTCCGTTCGTTGTGGGAAGCGTGCCATGGTGCGCCCGCGAGTGCCGACGCGATCGACCTGCGGCTTCACGCCGATCGGCTAGACGGGAAGAAGAAGCGAACGTATCGCGACGATCTTGCGAACCTGCCCGACGGCGCGTACGTTACGCTGGACGGGCAGGCGTGGCTCCTCTGGGGCGGAGGATTGCACGCGTGGTCTGACTCCGGTTATACCCGCCGGAGAGTACGTCCGGTGCGCGGCGAGATCGAAGTGCTGACGCCGCGTTCCATCGTAGCAATTTTAGCCGCTGCATATCGTCCCGGCGTCCATCCGAGTCTGTAAGCCGGAGCGCGGCAGGGAAAGCTCGAGAGATTTTTGCATTCTGGCGTTTGCATTGGACCAGCATCGAACGCCCTACTTTCAGGCGCTTCTCGAGTACGTCGACTCCGGCGTCCTGCCGTTCCATACGCCCGGACACGTGCAGGGCGTTGGGATGGATCTCGCTTTTCGCGAGTTCGTAGGCGACAACATCTGCGCAATCGATCTTACGCCGATGCCTGGGATCGACGATCTGCTTCAGCCGACCGAATCTATTAAGGAAGCGCAGGAACTCGCCGCTCAAGCCTGGGGCGCCGATAACAGCTACTTTCTCATCAATGGGTCCACGAGCGGCAACCAATGCATGATGATGACGGCGTTGAATCCGGGGGAGAAGGTCGCCGTCCCGCGCAATTCGCACAAATCCATGCTCGGCGGCCTGATCATGAGCGGCGCCGAGCCCATCTACATGCAGCCCGAAGTGGACGAAGAGTTGCGGATGGACCATTGCGTGACGCCCCAAACCGTAGCGCGAACGCTCGAGCAGCATCCGGACCTTGCGGCAATCTATCTGGTTTCGCCGACGTACTACGGTGTTGCGGCCGACCTCGAAGCGATCGAGCGTATCGCGCACGCAGCCGGAAAGCTCTTGTTAGTCGACGAGGCGTGGGGCCCTCACTTTCATTTTCATCCCGCGTTGCCGATATCGGCAACTCAAGCCGGTGCCGATCTTTGCGTCAACTCGACGCATAAGATGCTCTCCGCGTTTTCGCAATGCGCGATGCTCCACCAAAAGGGCGAGCGCGTCCGTCTCGATCGGCTCGCTTCGGTGCTCAAGATGTTTCTATCGACCTCGCCAAATCTGCCGATGGTAGCGTCGCTCGACGTCGCGCGCAAGCAAATGGCGACCGACGGCGAAAGATTGCTGTCGCGGACGATTGAGCTGGCAGCGCGCACGCGCGCCCGCCTCAACGACATTAGCGGCCTGTACTGTTTCGGCGAAGAGCTGCGCGGGCGCAAAGGTGTCTTCGCGCTCGACCCAACGAAGATCACCGTCACGGTAACAGGCCTCGGCTATACGGGATACGAGGCCTCCGAAATTCTGCGCCGTAGACACAACATTCAAGTAGAGTTGGCCGATTTGTTCAACATCGTGGCGCTCATTACGATCGGAACCACCGCCGCCGCGGCCGACCGCCTCGTTGCCGCTTTCCGCGAAATGGCGCTGGACGATCGAAAGCTCGATATGTTTGCGCCGTCGGGAATTCTCGAACGGCGGCTGAGGCGCGGCAACTTTCGTTTGCCCCCCGTTCCGCCGATGCGAATGCTTCCGCGCGAAGCGTTTCTGGCTTCCACCGAGGTCGTAAAGTTTCGCGAGTCTGCGGGACGCATCTGCGCCGAGACGCTGACGCCGTATCCGCCGGGCATCCCCCTGATCGCGCCCGGCGAAGAGATCACCACAGAAATCATCGACTATCTGCGGCTGGAGTTGAAGGCAGGCGTGCGCATTCAGGGACCGTACGACGGCGAGTTGCGCGTGATACGCGTGGTGAAGGAGTGAATGCACGGGCCGGAAAATCAAAAACGCGTGCCTTGGGGGGAATCGGCACGGAAGGCAGGATCAGTATTGGCGGTCAGAGTTCATTCGGTTTCCCCAAGTTGGGAGTTCTCTCAACTCCTCGACATCTTCCCACTGGCAATACGACAAGCGCTCGTCCGCCTCAATAATATCGAAGAGATCATCGAAGTGGTGCTCGACCTGGGCCGCCCACCTGAGGCCCGTTTCGAGCACGATTTTTCGTACCTCACCGAGGCGCCGGTAAGTCACGAAGACATCGCGCACGTCTGCTCCCGCGTCTCCCCATTCGGTGCCGACAATCGCGCCGGCATCGAGCAGACGCTGCATCGCATCAGCGCCATTCGTAATCGCACGGGGAAAATCGTTGGCTTGACCTGCCGCGTTGGAAGAGCCGTCTATGGAACGATCGACATCCTTCTCGACGTGCTGCGCAGTGGAAAGTCGATTTGTCTGCTGGGACGCCCCGGTGTCGGCAAGACTACGATGCTCCGTGAGTGCGCACGCGTTCTCTCAGAGGAGCGCAAGCGCGTGGTAATCGTCGATACGTCGAATGAAATCGCGGGGGACAGTGATATCCCTCATCCGGGAATCGGTCTGGCGCGTCGCATGCAGGTCGCCGATCCCGCGCTTCAGCACGCGGTCATGATCGAAGCGGTTGAAAACCATATGCCGGAAGTGATCGTTATCGACGAGATTGGTACCGAAGCCGAGGCCTCCGCCGCTCGGACGATTGCCGAACGTGGCGTGACGCTCATTGGAACGGCTCACGGCCAGACGCTTGAAAACCTCTTGATGAATCCGACGCTTTCGGATCTCGTCGGTGGGGTAAGCGCCGTGACTCTTTCTGACGAAGAAGCCCGCCGGCGGGGAACCCGCAAGACCGTGCTCGAGCGCAAAGCGCCGCCAACCTTCGATGTCGTAATTGAGATTCACGACCGCGACCGCTTAGCGATCCACAAGAACGTCGCCGAAGTCATTGATGCGTTGCTGCGTGGTTACCAACCGCAACCTGAGATTCGTCAGCGAGAGCCCAGCGGCGAGGTAACCGTGGTGCAAGAGGCCGACATGGAATCGATGCCGCGGCTACCCGAAGCTTACGAGCACGATCGCGAAACGGACGAGCACGAGCGGCCGCTTTCGATATTTGCTTACGGCGTTTCTCGGAACAAGATCGAACGGGCCATCGCCAACCTGCGCGTCAATGCCTCGATCGCTCGTAATTGGGACGACGCCGACGTGGTGCTTACACTCAAGACCCTCGAACGAAAGGAGCAGCCTAAACTCAAGCAGATCGCCGCCGATAACGTGCCGATCTACTCTATCAAGACCAATACCACGACACAAATCCAGGCGGCTTTGCGCGACGTGTTCAACCTAGGCTCGGTTGACAACGAGGAGTTGGCGCTGCGAGAAACGGAAGAGGCGATTTACCAAGTTCTGCTGACGAATCAGGCGATCGAGCTTTCCCCGCAAACGTCCTACATTCGCCGCATGCAGCACCAGCTCGCCGAGCGTTATCGTCTGCAGTCCCGGAGCACCGGCCTCGAACCGAACCGCCGCGTTCGAATTTTTAAGACGTCCGACGCTTTAAGCGGGTGAAGCAGCGGCTTCGCTCATCTGTTCATGTTCGTCGTAGTCGAGGGCGTCGAGGGAAGTGGCAAGAGCACGCTGCTTGCCGGGCTTGCGGACCGCTTGCGAGCGGAGGGTCACGACATAACCGTGACGCGCGAGCCGGGCGGAACGCCGGCAGGCGACGCGATTCGCAGAATCTTCTTGGACTATGCACTTGTGATCGATGCGCTGACGGAGAGCTTTTTGGTTAACGCTGCCCGCGCTCAGCATGTGTCTGAAGTAATTCGTCCGGCATTGGTACGTGGGAGCACCGTACTTTGCGACCGTTTTACAGACTCGACGCTGGCATATCAGGGACACGGCCGTGGTTTAGACATTGAGTCGCTGCGCAGGGTCTGCATGATCGCAACCGGCGGGCTAGAGGCAGACCTCGTCCTGGTGCTCGACGCACCGGTCGGTATTGCCCGGGCACGTCTACGCCAGCGTTCGAAAAGCCTCGATCGCATCGAAAGCGAGCACGACGGCTTTCACGAGCGCGTCCGCCAAGGTTTTTTAGCACTTGCTAAGGATTCGCCGCGTCATCGCGTTCTTGATGCGACGCTTCCGCCGCAACGCGTGTTGGAGGAGGCGCTGCGTGAAGTGCACGCACGGTTGAAAGCGTCGACGCCGTGAGCAAGCTTCACTTCGACGTCATCGGCGCCGAAGGACCGAAGCAGTACTTCTTCGCCCTGACGCCGCAGACGCTCGCACATGCTTATCTTTTTACCGGACCTGGCGGCGTCGGTAAAAAGACGTTCGCCCGCAGGTTAGCGCAATCGCTGCTTTGCCTCGCGCCGAAGGAAGGCGTCGTCGGCTACGATGGAACGTGCTCTTCGTGCAAGCTATTCCGCGGCGAGAGCGCTCACCATCCCGATTTTCTCGAGCACGAGGGAGTACTCAAGATCGGCGATCGCGATGCGCCGCTGGGCTTCTACGAAGGCGACGAGTTATCGGCGCGCGATCTGGTACGCCAGCTTTCGATGCAGTCCTACAGCGGTGGTATGCGCGTGCTGCTGCTGGGCGACATTGACTTTGCGACGCCCGCGGCCGCGAATGCTCTCTTGAAGTTTTTAGAGGAGCCGCCGCGCGGCGTCGTCATGATCCTCACGACGGCGACGCCGGGCCGGTTGCTGCCGACGATTCGCTCGCGCACCATCGAAGTGCGATTCTCACCGCTCTCCAAATCGCAAGTTCGGCAAGTCCTCGGCGCAATGAATTACGGGCGCAAAGACGCGGAATTGGCCGCGTCGCTTAGCGGCGGAAGCGTAAGCCGTGCGCTCGCAACACTGGAAGGCGAAGAGGAGTCGTTGCGTGCGCACGTCGCTCGCTGGTTCTTTGAAAGCGTCGCCGGCACGACGCCGTTAGATTCGTGGGCGACGCGTGAAACGCTCGACGACGGTCTAGAGACGATTAAGACGCTGGTTCGCGATTGGATCGTGGCTAGCGGTAGCGACGGCCCAGCCCTCATTTCGCTCGACCAGGCCGACCGGCTACAAAAGCTGAAGCCGCTCGACCGACGGGCAGCCTTGCTACTGCTTGGCAAAACTCGACGATGCTCAACGACTTGCTCGGACGAACGTGAGTCCAACGCTGGTCGGCGAGTTCGTCCGAATGGCGCTTACCAGTAGCCCCTAAACGCGACGTCGTCGTATTGCTTCGCGAACGGGAAGGCCAAATAGGCCAGTACGATTGCTTTGATCGCGGCTAACACCAACTCGTACCCGACTACTCCAAGGTTTGCTCCAACCTGGGCGACGACGAAGTAGGGCAGCCAGATCCAAAGCACCACGAAGACGATGGCGAGAATTCCCGCGCCGAGCAGATTTTCGCGAACCGCGCGAAACGACGCGCCGATCGCGAGATTCCCCGGCATGCCGCCGATCGCGGCCGCCGGAATCGTGTAGATGAGGAAAAATGCAACGACGACCTCCAAGACGAGCTGCAAGATCGTGCTGCCGATCAACTGTCCCGCGTACTGAGCCACATAGATCAGGAAGTAGAAGCCGATCGTCGCGATTAAAATGCCGCCGGCCTTTAGCCGCCCTTCTTCCCAGGCCTCGTCGAAGCCGGCGCGGCGTCCCCGCCAGACGTTATTAGCGGCGATAACCGCAACGCCGAAGCAAAATCCATAAACGAGATTAACGATGATTCCGAATAGGAAGCTGCCAGCGCCCCCGACCGCGTTGGTGAAGAAGGGCGATATCTGCTGAATTAGCAGATCGACCACGGCAGCGAGAAGCGGCATCACGAAGATCGACGGATGGCGCGCCAACTGCGGCACGGCCTGCGCGTACATGCCGAAGTCGACGCGCGGCTGGCGGCGCATTTAACTAAAAACGAGCCCCCTCGAGCGCGTGTCGGCACGAGCAATCTGCATCGACCGGAATGTTTTTGACGATTTTGCCGATCGCATCCCTGATGCGCTCGTTATTGCGATTGAACACCGCGATGACCTCGTGATGGGAGACGGGCGGCATGCCTTCGAGACCGACGTCGTAATCGGTGATGAGCGAGATGTTGGCGTAACACATTTCGAGCTCGCGAGCTAGATAAGCCTCGGGATATTGGGTCATGTTGATGACCTCCCAGCCCTGACTCTGAAACCACTTGGATTCAGCGCGCGTCGAGAAGCGGGGGCCTTGTATCACGACGACGGTGCCGCGCTCGTGGGTCTCGATGCCGAGCGATTTTAGCACCTCGATCGCGATCGGCCGAAGCGTCGGGCAGTAGGCGTCGGCGAAGCTAACGTGCGTCGTTATCGGACCATCATAAAACGTGTCCTTGCGACCGCTGGTCCGGTCGACGATCTGGTCGGCGACGACCATCGATCCCGGCTGTACGCCCCTTGCGAGGGAGCCCGCGGCGGTCGGACCGATAATCCACTTTACGCCAAGCCGCTTCATCGCCCAGAGATTCGCGCGATAGTTGATAGACTGCGGCGGAAAACGATGGTCCTTGCCGTGGCGAGGAAGAAAGGCAACACGTCGCCCGGCAATCTCTCCGAGCGCGATCTTGTCGCTTGGTGTGCCGTACGGCGTCTCGACCCATTCCTCGCGCGCGTCCTCAATGAGTGAATAGAATCCCGACCCGCCGAAGACGCCGACCTCGGCACTAAGCTCTGCCATGTCCGCTTAACCTCTAGACGTCATTCTCATAATCCTGGTCGCCGACGGCGGCAGAGCGCCGACGGCGCTCAGCGATTAAAATCTGACGGCTTGAGGTCGTCCAGAAATTTCTTGAAACGCGCCATCTCGGTGTCATTGATGGGCTTCTTTTCCGCTGTGGCTTCTTCGAGGACGATCTTGTCGGAAACGAAGATCGGCGCCGGAACGCGCAACGCAAGCGCGATGCCGTCCGAGGGACGCGCGTCGACCTCTTGCAGTTCGCCGTTAGTGCGAACGACCAGCTTGGCGAAGAATGTGGAGTCTTTGATGTCGTGAATCACCACTTGCTCGAGATTGGCATTGAGCGTATCTAAGATGTTGCGCATGAGGTCGTGTGAGAGCGGCCGCGGTACCGGTGCACCTTCTAGTGCCAATGCGATCGCCGTCGCTTCGAAGGGGCCGATGAGGATGGGCAGGTAGTGCGAGCCGTCCATGTCCTTGAGGATGACAACCGGGTCGTGGGTTAGGAGGTCGATACCGAGCTTGTCGACCTTCATTTGGCGCATACGCACGTATCCGACATGCCAGGCGAATTTTCTTGCCGCCTGCTTCGGCTCGCCTCGCGGTGCAAGGGCGCCCGGAACGAGCGGCCGAACCGCCTCGCTCGACCGTGCCACTTTCATGCGGAATCGTCGGCCTGCCGAACGTCGGGAAGACGACAATCTTCAACGCACTCACGCGCTCGGCCCAAGCGCTCGCCGCGAATTATCCTTTCGCGACGATCGAGCCAAACGTCGGCGAGGTTGCCGTCCCCGACCCTCGGTTGCCGGTGCTGCAACGGCTGGTTGCAGCGCGCCGCATCGTCCCGGCGACCGTTCGCTTTGTCGACATTGCCGGCTTGGCGCGCGGCGCAAGCACCGGCGAGGGGCTTGGCAATGCTTTCCTAAGCCACATTCGCGAGGTCGATGCGATCGCAATGGTCGTGCGCTGCTTCGAGAGCGACGACGTGACGCACGTCGAAGGGCGACCGGATCCGCAGCGCGACTGCGAAATCGTGGCGATCGAACTGGCACTCGCCGACCTCGCCACGATGCGCAAGCGCATTGCGAAGCTCGAACGTGAGCTCCGAGCTCAACCCGCCATCGGTCCGTATCTGCAAGCGGCGCAGCGGCTCAGCGACGCACTTGAGGAGGCGCGCCCAGCCCGCAGCTTTGGGGCTGGAACGGTGGAGGCCCAAGTTGCCGCCGATTCCTTTCTCCTCACCTCCAAACCCATGCTCTACGTCGCCAACGTCGATGAAACGCAGGTCGCGCGGACCGGCGATCAGATACGCACCGTCGAGGAGATCGCGCGAGCCGAAGGAGGAAGAACGATCGTTCTCAGTGGCAAACTCGAGGCCGAGTTGAGTGCTCTCCCCGAGGGGGAAGCGGCCGAGTTTCGTGCCGAGCTGGGGCTCGAGCGCAGCGGTCTGGACGACCTCTCGGCCGCGGCCTACGATCTGCTGGGCCTTATGACGTTCTTAACGGCCGGCGAGAAGGAAGCCCGTGCTTGGCCGATTCCAAAGGGAACGAAAGCGCCCAAGGCGGCCGGGACTATTCACAGCGATCTCGAGCGAGGCTTTATCCGCGCGGAGGTCGTCTCGTACGACGACTACGTCGAGTACGTAACAACGGAGGCTCTGCGAGCGGCCGGCCGAGTGCGAAGCGAGGGTCGCGAGTATGTGATGCAAGAGGGCGACGTTGTGAATTTTCGGTTCAACGTGTGATCGGGGAGCTTGTCGGCCAAGTCTGACGAGCTCCTAGGGTCTGCGCGGCGGCACGGGCAAGTCTAGCTCATGACGACTGCTCTGCGCGAGACCTCGGTTCGCGACGTCTCCGTTTTTGGCGACGCGATCGCGTATTTCAACGAGGCCGCCGACCTGCTCGAACTCGACGCCGGGATGCGGCGGATCCTCACCCACCCGTCGCGGCAAATCATCTTTTCGATTCCGTTTCAACGTGACTCGGGCGAGTTCGAGGTCTACACCGGCTACCGGGTGCAATACAACTTTGCTCGAGGTCCGGCAAAGGGCGGCATTCGCTTCCATCCGCGCGTGACACTCGATGAGGTCACGGCGCTTGCGTTTTGGATGACGTGGAAGTGCGCGGTCGTGGATTTGCCCTTCGGCGGCGGTAAAGGCGGCGTCACCTGCGATCCGACGACCCTATCGTCAAACGAGCTCGAGCGCATCACGCGGCGCTATGCCGCCGAACTCGTCGAAGTCGTCGGCCCCGACAAAGACGTCCCGGCGCCCGACGTCAACACGACCCCGCAGGTCATGGCGTGGTTCATGGATACCTACTCCATGCACGTTCGGCAGAACATTCCTGGCGTCGTGACCGGTAAGCCTCTGGAGATCGGTGGATCGCGCGGGCGCGTCGAGGCGACCGGTCGAGGCGTCACGATCTGCGCGCTCGACGAGATGGCGGTGATGAATCTGCGTCCAGACAAGGCCACGATCGCGATCCAGGGATTCGGCAACGTAGGGATGCATGCGGCCAAGCTTTTCGAGGAGCGCGGGTGCAAGATCGTGGGCATCTCCGACGTGACCGGCGCCTATTACAATGCCGACGGCATTTTCGTCAACTCGGCCATGGAACACGCCGCCAAGTTTGGAACGCTCGAAGGCTTCAAAGGTGGCGAGAAGATCACCAACGCCGAGTTGTTGTCGAGTCAGTGCGACGTTTTAGTTCCGGCGGCACTCGAAAAAGTCTTCACACCCGAAACGGCATCCAAAGTCCAGGCCAAGCTGATCGTCGAAGGCGCGAATGGCCCAACGACGCCGGAAGCCGATCGCATCTTGCGCGAGCGTGGGATCATCGTGATTCCGGACATCATGGCGAATGCCGGCGGCGTGACGGTTTCATACTTCGAATGGGCGCAAGACCGAATGGGCTTTTTTTGGAAGGAATCCGAGGTCAACGAGCGCCTCGAAGACTTCCTGCTCTCGAACCTTCACGAGATACGTTCGATCGCCAACTCGCGTAGAGCGACCCTGCGAACGGCGGCCTATACGCTCGCCATCGATCGAGTCGTGAAGGCCTCGAAACTCCGCGGCATCTACGCGTAAGTCTTGCGTTCCGTAGTTGGCTACGGGATATCGTTGGGCGGCGCGTATGGATCGGGATAGCAGTACTTTGGATTCTTGCACCGCGAGCCGTCGTAGACGGCGCGTACGTCTACCTCGGGAATGTGCGTGCCGTATGCCTTGTTGATGGCTTCGATAAAACTGTAAGCGATCAGCGCGTAACCGGTGTTCGACGGGTGAATTCCGTCGAAGCTCAGTATGCCGTAAAGGTAGCCGAGCGCGCAGCATTTCGGCGGATTGATCGCAGCCGCTTGCGCGAAATATGGATTCGATGGCGTCCCGCTGGCCAAGCCGTGGAAGATAGCATGAATGTCGACGAGCGGCACGTGCGAAGAGCTCACGGCATCGTCGATACCTTGATTGACCGCGTTATTGAGCGCTTGAACCTTTGCGGCAAACTCCGGCGTGATGTAGTTCGAGCCGAGACCACTGCCGTTTACCGGTTTGCAAGTTGGAGACGGCGTTGCGCAATCCAAGTTTGGCGGCTCTCCGGTCGCGTTGTAGTATTGAATAAACTCGATGGTTCCAGGCAGCGTTAGATAGCCGCAGGGCGTTGTCAGGGATGTCGCCGAGCAGCCGTTCGGCGTGTCCAGATGGTACTTGCGGGCGATGCTGGGAACGAACGTTTCGAGACCATCCAACTGAAGCAGACAGTACGCATAGCTTCGGAGCTCGCAATCGTGCGGGCTCTTCGGATGCGTGACCCGCTGAAAGTAACCAGTTTCGAGAATATTCGGAAGGTTTGCGACGACGACGCGAGCGCCGGCGCGCTGTAACGTCGATATCGCCGCGCGAAGGTCGCTCTGCGCTTGTCCGGCGGTCCGGTCGCCGCCGACAAAGCGACCGCCGCTGCCCATGTACTTGAGGACATCGTTGGCGCCCAGCCAAACCGTCGCCAGCGTCGGATGGAGCGAGGCGGCCGCGTTCACTTCGGTGAGATGCCCATCGAGCTTCGTGAAGGTGCGGAGCACCGGCCAAAACGTGCCGCTCTCTTCCGTGACCACGTCGCTCAGCAATCCAGGTATCCCCGGCAGAGGACTGCACGTGGAAGTTTGCGGTTGGTGGAGCACGTTGGCTTCGTGGAGCGTCGATCCGGGCACGCCGAGATCTCTGATGTTCGGCGAGCTGGGGTCCATGCGCACGCGGGCAGACCCTTGCAGAAGAAAGCCGGCTTGATTGAAACCGTGATCGAACGTGCAGGGGTCGCTGCCCTTGAACTGACCGAACGGAAAAAACGCACTCGGTCCCGCGGGGACGATCTGATTGTCAAGGCCCGGGCCCTTTATCAACGGCAGCGGGCTCTTTGCAGGGTCGTACATCCGGTTAATCGCGTCCGCGAGGGTCGAACTTGACGCCTGTTCGTCGAGCAGCGCCCACCAGCCGTTCTCCTGATTCGGCGGAACTTGTACTCCAGGGTTAAGCGGATTCGCAAGCCCGGTCTGGCCCAAAAAACCGTCCGACTGATAGCCGGCCGTCAAACTGTCGCCGACACCGACGATGCGCGTCAGGATACCTTGCTGCGCGGCGCGCGCGTCATGCGCGGGAAGAACCGGCGCGGAGCCGGTACCTGCGCCGTTTCCGCCGCACGCTGCGAGCGCTGCGAGCGCGACGGCCGCAGTAGCTTTCTTAACCTGCGAAAGTTCCATGCTCTACCCCTGATTACAACGGAAACAAGTTGGGCGATCCGACGCCGAACTCAAGCTGAAGCTGCGTCGCTCTCAGGCCGCCGATTGCCAGCCCACACTGGTTGTTGATCGCCTGCTGGACCGTTAAACATTTGATCGCAGTCACGCCATCCGGACCTTCGTTCGTGGGACCCCCGCTGTTGAGAACCGCTTGGACGAACGTGTACTTGGTTATCCGTTGCGAGATCCCGAGAAAATATGCGATGAGGTGCTCGGGATAGGGGTCGGTCGGCAGATAATCGCGCGCGCTCTGTGGTTCGAAAAAAAACGTGGTCCCGTGCAGCGGCGTGTACTCGAGATAAAGTACTTGGGGCAGCTGCATGGAGTTGCCGACATTGGCTCCGGCAGTATGCACCAGCCATTGTGGCGCGACGGTGAACGTGCCGAACATCTTGGGTGTCTTCAAAAACGGCATCGTTATAGCGAGAGCGTAGTATTGGGCGGTGCGCACGGGAATATTTTCGACCGGTCCGTCGGGAAGATTGTACGTGAACGGCACGACGTCGTTATTGCCGGGTGCAAACCCGATAACGCCGCCGCGAGCGACGTAGGTCGGCGAGATAACGATCGGCACTGGACCCGGCAGTTTGTCGGAATTGATCACGAACATCTTCTGAAGCATGAAGACGCCGAACGTATCGACTGAGCCTACGTTGATATTACGACCGGTGCCCGGACCGCAGGCGTTTCCACCGCTCAAGTCGGCGCAGCCGACCGGATTGACGAACCCGGCAAGATAAACCGGTGCGGTGCCCGTGTTGAAGCCGTAGGGCCAGTGCTGAAGCTGAAAGATGCTCGCGACGACCTTCGTCGACCAGTTAAGCTTATAACCGAGCAAAGCGTCCATGCCGCCCCGCAACCAGCCTTGTTGTTTTCCATAGGATCCGATGTTGCCGAATGGGGTTGCCACCGAGAAATCCACCATGTAGGTGAATCTGTCGCCGGGCAGCTCGACCGTGCGACCTACGCGTGGTTGGCTTACTGGGGGCGCTTGAGCGACCGGGGAGCCTTGCTTTTGGGGCTTCGGCTGACTCATTATGCTTTTGATCGAGTCGTTCGCGCTCGGAACAATCGTTTTTTGAAAAACGTCGCCGGTACCATCATCCGCCCAAACGGGTAGCGCGCAAACGCCGATCGAAAACGCCGCTGCGGCAGCAGCGGCAATGCTGATAACAACGGTTATTAATTTCATCACGCTACTTAAACAGTTGCGCTAAATAATAGTAAATCCTTTTGAGCGAAGGTGCAGCACGCAGGCCGCAGCGATTCAAACGCCGACTTGCGTTGGGATCGGCTCTTGCGGGGCCACCTCGCCCTGCGCTTTGCCGTCGCGGGAAAGCCGACCACCGCGCAGTTCGAGCGATTTGACGATGACGTAGAGTACCGGCGTGATCGCGAGATTTAAGAACGTCGAGACGAGCATGCCGCCGAAGACGACCGTGCCGAGCGAATGACGCGCCGAGCTTCCAGCCCCCGTTGCAAAAACCAGAGGAATCACCGCGATGACGAAAGCGATTGAGGTCATCAAAATCGGACGGAGTCGCGTCTGGGCGCCGCGCATTGCTGCTTGTACGACGGTCGAGCCTTCGCGTAACTGTTGATTCGCGAACTCGACAATCAGAATCGCACTCTTGCTCGCCAAGCCGATGAGCATGACGTATCCCACTTGCGCGTACGCATCCTGGGCGAGGTTCGGATCGAAAAGCCCCGGGATCGGCAGGTGACGGAAGTTCATGAATCCGAGCGCACCGAAGAGCGCCGCCGGGACTGCCAGCAGAACGATCAGCGGATCAATGAAGCTCTCGTACTGTGCAGATAGGACCAAGAAAACGAAGACGAGACCGAGCACGAAAATCAACGTACTCAAGCTGCCGGCGGCAATCTCGTCGAGTTGCAGCCCCGACCACTCATAGCTCATGCCGGCGGGCATGACCTGTTGCGCGATTTGATCCATCGCCTGTATTGCCTGGCCCGAGCCGTATCCGGGAGCGTTCTGTCCGTTGAGCTCGATGTTTCGGTAGAGATTGTAGTGCGTGATCACCGGCGCCGCGAGAACCTGCTTCATCTGCACCAGTGCGCTCAAGGGCGTCATCACCGTCCCGGTTGCATTCGTGGCGGTCGTTGCCGCGCCCGGCGGCGGCGTGGCAAATGGATTCGTTCCGGTCGGGATGGTGCTCGCCGCCGAGCCCGAACTCACGAAGAGCCCTTGCAGCGAGGAGACGCGATTGCGGAAAGGCTCGTCGGCTTGAACGTCAACCTGCCAAGAGCGATTGAGATAGGTGAAGTTGTTGACGTAGAGCGAGGCCAGGTCAACCTCGAGCGTATCGAAGATGTCGTTGAGCGAGATGCCGATCGCTTTGGCCTTGCTCCGATCGATGTTAATTTCGACCTGCGGCGAGTTGATGCGAAACTGGGTGAAGACGTTCATCAAGCTCGGATTCTTTGCGGCCGCTCCCATGATCCCAAACGCCGTTTTCGTAAGCACCGGCAGCCCGAGGTTGGTGCGATCCTCTAGCTCGAACTGGAAGCCGCCGAAGCTCGACACGCCGTTGATGGCCGGAGGATTGACGGCAAAGATCTGCGCTTGTGGTATCGTGCGAAAAGAAGCCGTAGTTGACGCGGTTAATAACGGCGTCGATCGCGTCGCCGGCACCTTTCCGCTGGCTCCAAGGCTTCAGCAATACGAAAATCAGGCCGCGGTTCGGGGCGCTCCCTGCGAAGCTGAAGCCTCCGACATTGAACATGTACTTCACCTGTGGCTGGTTACGAATGACCGCCTCCGCTTTTTCGGAGATCGCCGTCTCACCGGACAGCGACGTACCTTCGGGCGCTTGAACCAGAACGATGAAGTAGCCCTGGTCTTCACTGGGAATGAATGACGTCGGCGTCTTCACGAACATGAAGAGCGTGGCAAGCAGCGCGAGTCCGAACACGCCGATAACGAGCCAGCGATAGCGAAACAAACGCGGCAGTTCCGATGCGTACCAGTGACGGAACCGCCTCAGGCCTGCGTTGAACCAACGAAAGAAAATGAACTGTGATTCCGTTTCGCCGGTCAGCAGGCGTGCCGACATTACCGGCGCCAACGTGAGCGCTTGGAAGAGCGAGATGGAGATCGCAGCGGCGATCGTCAAAGCGAACTGCTTGTAAAGCTGGCCGGTCGTGCCCGGAAAGAAAGCGACCGGAATGAAGACGGCCAGCAATACCAAGGATGAGGCCACGACCGCGCTTTGGATCTCGCGCATCGCCTGCGCGGCGCTCGCGATCCCGCTCTGACGTCCTTTGTTCATCTCGATATGGCGCGCGATGTTCTCGATCACGACGATCGCGTCGTCCACGACCAGTCCGGTCGCCAGCGTCAAACCGAAGAGAGTGATCGTGTTGATCGTAAAGCCGAAGATCTTCATGACGAAGAAAGCTCCGATCAGCGATACGGGAATAGTCACGGCCGGTATCATCGTCGAGCGCGGGTTTTGCAGAAAGACGTAGATGACGAGAACGACGAGTAAAATGGAAAGCAGCAGCGTGATTACGACTTCGCGCACGGATTCGGCGACGAAATCGGTCGTGTCAAAGGCGACCGTGTAGTGGATACCCTGCGGAAACTGTTTGGCAAGCACGTTCAGCTCGGCGATAACGCCTTTGGAAACCTGCAGCGCGTTTGCGGTGGGATATTGCTGGACTCCCAGCCCCACGACTTGGGAATTGCCGTTAAAGCGCAAGGCGCTGTTGTAATTCTCGGCACCCAGTTCTACGCGCGCCACGTCGCCAAGGCGAGTGTAGCCGCCGTTGGGATTCGCGCGCAGGATGATATTGGCGAACTCCGTCGGCGACGAAAGCTGCGTTAGCGCGTTGACGGTATACGTGTACGGCTGATTCTTCGATTCCGGCGCGGAGCCGATGCTTCCGCTGGCAACCTCGGCATTCTGCTCCTGGAGCGCCGTAACGACGTCGCCGGCGTCGAGGCCTTGCTGAGCGAGCAAGTGCGGATTCACCCAAATTCGCATCGCGTACTGGCGTTGGCCAAAAACGACGACTTGTGAGACGCCCGATACACGCGAGAGATCGTTGACGATGTTGAGCTGAGCGTAGTTGCTCAAGAAAAGCGTATTGTACCGGCCGGTGTCGGACGTTAGCGCAACGCCCATGACGAAGGAGCCCGAATTCTTAGTGACCTGCACACCCACTTGCTGCACCGTAGCGGGAAGCTGACCGACTGCCGACTGCACGAAGTTTTGCACGTCTGCTGCGGCGATGTCGAGATTCGTTTCCAGCGTAAACGTGCACGTGATCGTCGAAGTGCCTTGCGTGCTCTGGGAACTGATGTAGCGCAGGCCTTGGACCGTATTGACCGCCTGCTCGAGCGGGGTAGTAACCTGCGCTTCGACGGCCTGCGGCGACGCACCGACGTAACTAGCGGTGATGGTGACGACCGGCGGCGCGATCTGCGGATATTGCGCGAGCGGCAGCGTCGGCAGCACGACGAGCCCACCGATCAGGATGACCAAGGAGCAGACCGCCGCCAGAACCGGCCGGGTGAGAAAGACCTTCGTCACGTTAGCTGTCTCAACCTAAAACCCGTCGGCCCGGGTTGCGCCCATCTCACCGGCGGCGAAGGAATCCTAGAAGGCCTGCTCCGCGTGGTAGGAGCTGCGCGAGAGCGGGCTCGAGACGACCTGATGAAAGCCCTTCCGTTTGCCCAGCTCGCCCAACCACTCGAATTGGGCGGGCTCGACGAACTCGACGACGGGCAAATGCTTCTTGCTCGGCTGCAAGTACTGGCCAATCGTAAAGATGTCGACGCCCATGGCACGCGCGTCGTCCATGGTCTCCTCGATCTCGACTTGGGTTTCGCCCAACCCGAGCATCAGCGAGGTTTTCGTGAATCGGTGAGGTGCGCGTCGTTTGACGTGTGCGAGGACCGCAAGGGACTGCTCGTAGCTCGCGCGCTTATCGCGCACCCTCGGCGTGAGACGCCGGACGGTCTCTAAGTTATGCGCGAAGACGTCGGGCTTTGCGTCCACGACGATGTCGAGCGCCCGAAGGTCGCCGCGGTAGTCCCCGCTGAGAATTTCGACGCGCGTCCCCGGAGCGCGCTCGTGGATCGCGCGGACGGTATTAGCGAAGATCAGCGCGCCTCCGTCGGTCAGGTCGTCCCGATCGACGGCCGTCACGACGAGATATTTCCAACCCAAATCACGGACAGCCTCGGAGACTCGCAGGGGTTCCAGCCAATCAACCTTGCCGCGTGGATTGCCGGTCTTAACGTTGCAAAAACGGCAGCCGCGCGTGCAGGTATCGCCCAATATCATGATCGTCGCGGTGCCGGCTCCCCAGCATTCGGCGACATTTGGGCAGGCCGCTTCTTTGCAGACGGTATGCAGGGCGAGGCCGTTGACTTTTGCCTTGACGCGCTCGTACTCTTCGCCGCTGGGCAGCGAGACGCGCAACCATCCCGGCTTTGTGATAAGCCGAGCCCCTCGACTTCGCTCGGGATAAACTCCCTCGAAGGATGACCCGGCAATCAAGTCAATCTCGATCGCCATCTACGCCTCGACGAGCCCGTGAGCGAATTCAATGTCGAACGTGCGTGCGAGCTCTTCGATAAGCACGCGCTTCGCATCCTCGATTCCGACGATTCGCCGGCTCTGGGCAGAGAGCGAGGTAATACCTCGCTGCGGCAGGCCGCACGGGACGATCCAACGATCGTAATCGAGCTCGGTCGAGACATTGAGCGCAATACCGTGCAGCGAAACCATTCGCATAATGGCAAGGCCGATCGCGCAGATTTGGTTGCAGTCTATCCAGACCCCGGCATGGCCGCTCCACCGCTCTCCTGGCACGCCGAAGCGCGCGCAGGTGTTGATGACCGCGGCCTCGAGCGAGCGTACCAGCGGCACGACCTCGCGGAAACGCTCGAGCTTTAGGATTGGGTAAACGACCAACTGCCCGGGCCCATGATACGTGACGTCTCCGCCGCGCTCGACCTCCACAAGATCGATGCCTTGGTGCGCAAGCTCCTCGGCTGAGAAGAAGACGTTTTCAGGCTTGGCTTGTCGTCCGAGCGTGACCACCGGCGTGTGCTCCACCACGATCCACGTATCGCGCTCGCGCCCCTCGCGCACCCTCTCATGGAGGCGATGCTGAAGCTCCCAAATCTCGCGATATGGGCGAACTCCAAGATCGAGCAAATTTGCTTGCCTCATCTGAATAACGTGTGAGTCAATTTCCTGCTAAAATCACGCATTGACGGGAGCCTTTGGCTTTGGATTGATGATGTGAATTGCTTTGCCGTGCGCGGCTTCGGCGGCGTCCATGATTCCTTCGGTAAGCGTTGGATGCGGGTGAACCGAAAGGCCGACGTCCTCGAGCGTTGCGCCCATCTCTAAGGCGATCACGCCTTCGCCGATGAGCGATTCGGCTTGCGGCGCGACGATATGCATGCCGAGCAGCAGGTCGCTGCGCGCGTCAGCGACCAGTTTGATCAGCCCTTCCGCCTCGTTCATGGTGCGGGCCCGACCACTCGCAGCCAAAGGAAACTTGCCGACGCGCACCTCATGGCCGCCGGCCTTTGCCTCCTCCTCAGAGAGCCCAACCGTGGCCACTTCGGGATCGGTATAAATGCAGTTTGGAACGGCCACCGGATCGAATGCCGCCGACCGATCGCCGTTAATCACTTCCGCCGCAACGACACCTTGTTTCATCGCACGATGTGCGAGCAACGGCGGGCCGGTGACGTCGCCGATTGCGAAGATATTCGCAACGTTCGTGCGTTGCTGGCGATCGACTTCGATGAAGCCGCGCTCGTCGACGGCCAGACCGGCCGCTTTGAGACCAAGGTTATCGGTGACGGGACGACGACCGACCGCGACGAGAACCGTGTCGAACTCGCGCGTTTCGTCCTTCGCGCCGGTGCCCTCGCCATTGAGCGTCGCGCGCGCATTATCTGCGCCTTTCTCGATTGCCACGACCTTTGTGTTGAGCATGATCTCGATGCCTTGTTTTTTTAAGATACGGCCGAGCGTCTTCCCGATCTCGAGGTCGGTTCCGGTCAGAATCTGCGGCATCATCTCGACGACTAAGACTTGGGTGCCCATGCGTCCGTAGACAGTCGCAAACTCCAAACCGATAACGCCGCCGCCGACGACCAGCAGTCGTTTAGGGATGCGCTCGAGCTTGACGGCGTCGTCGGAGTTGATAATCGTTTTGCCGTCGCGCGACCAGGCCTTCACGTCAACCGGAGCGGATCCCGTAGCGATGACGACGTTGCGTGCCGCAATCCGCTCGCTTTGCCCGTCTTCGCGTTTGACTTCGATCTCGGTGGGCGACTGGAAGGAGGCTTCGCCGCGCAGAAACTCCACGCCGTTGGCCTTGAAGAGCGTCTTTACGCCGTTGACGTTTGCGTTCACGACGTCGGTTTTAAACTTTGCTACGCTCTCGCGCTCGACTTCGGCCTTGGGCACGCGCAGCCCAATCGTGGCGGCCCGTTCGATGTGACGAATCACTTCGCCGACGTGCAGCAGTGCTTTAGTAGGGATGCAGCCCCAATTGAGGCACACGCCGCCGACCTCGTCGCGGTCGACGCAAATGACCTTCTTGCCGAGCTGTGCCAGCCTGATCGCGACGTGATAGCCGCCGGGACCGGCCCCGATGACCGCCACGTCCACCTGGTGTTCTGTTGGAGTGCTCATGCGTTACGTTTCGCTGAAGCAAGAGCGTTCCCCAGGACTTGAGCGAAATGGAGTCATCCGGTGTCTCCAATTGGATGGGCCGGCCTGCTACCGGAACTCGATCGCGAATCGATCGTCCCGCTCTACCGTCAGATCTACGAGCATCTCCGCGAAGCGATACTGGCGGGGACCTTGCCGGAATCGACACGGCTCCCGCCCGAGCGAACCATGGCCGAGCGCCTGGCGGTTAACCGAAGCACGATCGTTCATGCCTACCGAGAGCTCGTGGGGGATGGGTTGATCGAGCAGCGTGTAGGATCCGGCTCGCGAGTCGTGGCGCAGCTTCGCGGCGGTCAGCCCGAGCGGGCAGCCGGCGTTCCGTGGTGGGTGACTCTCCCGCCATGGCGCGTCGGCGAGTTTCCCAACGTCCTTGGCGAGCTTGCCGCCAAGCCCGAACCCGGGCGCATATCGTTCGTCCAAGGCGTCGCCCCCGACGAGCCTTCACCGCTTAGCGCACTCGCGAAATCGTTTGGCCGCGTCGGGAGCGATCCGCGCTTCGTGCTCTCCTATGGCGATTCGGAAGGATACGAGCCGTTACGGGCGGCGATCGCCGCGCGGATGAAGGCACGCGGTGCCGACACGATTACGCCCGCGAGCATCATCGTCTTGACCGGATCGACGCAAGGAATCGCGATCGTCGCACAGAGTTTAGCCGAGCCGGGTGACGAGATCATCGTAGAATCGCCTTCGTATCCAGGCGCGCTCCAAGTCTTTCAAATAAATGGGCTGCGCGCGATTTCGGTACCGGTCGACGACGAAGGCATGCGCGTTGACCACGTTGAGGCGGTATTGCGCACGCGCCGTCCGCGTTTCATCTACACGATGCCCTCGCTCCACAATCCCACGAACGTTACCATGAATGCCGACCGGCGGGAGCGGTTGGCTACCATCGCGCGACGCGCAGGCGTTCCAATCGTTGAAGACGATCCATACGGTCCGCTCGCGCCAGCGGGAGCTCCGCTCGTCGCGCTCGCGCCCGATTACACGGTGTATATCTCGACCTTTTCAAAGACGATCGCGCCGAGCTTGCGGGTGGGGTGGCTGGCCGCGCCGCGGATGATCCTCGAGCGGCTTCTGCTGCGTAAGCAGGCCTACGATATGGCCACGAGTCTCTACGTACAGGCCGCGATCGCCGACTACCTCGAGCGCGGCTACGATACGCACGTCGAGCAGCTGCGCAAGGAACTGCTCGAGCGGCGCGCCATCGCCGACGACGCAATTGCCCAGCAATGGCCGTCGGGACTCAAGGCGAGCCGAGCATCCGGCGGGTTCTACCTATGGACTTCGACGCCGCGCGAGCTTCGGGCGCGCGCCCTGCTCGATGCGTCCGAGCGCCTGGGCGCATCGTTTCTCTTTGGCGAAGCCTTTTTTGCCAACTCGGGTGGCGATCATTATTTTCGCCTCGCCCTCACTGCGGTCACGCGCCGGGAAATCCCCGAAGGCATTCGGCGCATCGGTCAGGCCATCTCGATGTTGCGGTCGTGAGCCCAATCCAACGCCGGCTGTTACGCTGGTACCGTTTTCACGGCCGCGGTGCGCTGCCATGGCGTATCGCACGAAACCCCTATCGCACCGTCGTCAGCGAATTCATGCTCGTTCAGACGCAAGTCGATCGGGTCGTCCCGAGATTCGAATCGTTCGTCACGCGTTTTGCGGATTTTTCGTCTCTTGCGTGCGCCTCGCGCGCCGACGTCCTGCGCGAGTGGAAGGGACTTGGCTACAACTCACGCGCCGTGCGCTTGCACCGCCTCGCCGAAACCGTCCTCGAGCGGCATGGCGGCGTGCTACCATCGCAGCTCGAAGTTCTTCGCTCGCTGCCGGGGATCGGTCCCTATACTGCGTCAGCAATTCGGGCCTTCGGGTTCAACATCGACGACGCGCCGGTCGACACCAACGTGCGCCGAATCGTCAATCGGTTCTTCAACGGTCTCGAAGATGCGCATGGGGTCTCGGCCCGCGAAGTTGGAGATCGCGCCCGCGGGCTCGTTCCAAAAGGCCGCGCGCATGATTGGAGTTCGGCCCTCATGGACCTCGGGGCGACGATCTGCACCGCTCGCGCGCCGAAATGCCTCCTTTGCCCGCTGCGCGCCGACTGCGTTGCGGCGCCGATCGATGCCGCGGCGCTCGAACGAGTGCGCGCCTTCGCGACGAAGCGGCGCTCGCCGCAAAGCAGCATCCCATTTCGGCGCACGACACGGTACGCGCGCGGGCGAATCGTCGATCGGCTTCGCGACCTGCCGTCGGGGCAGCGCATCTCGTTAATCGATCTTCATCACGGGGTGAGTACGGCGATCCCCGAACGCAGCCTGGAGGAAGTGGGCAAACTCGTCGACGCGTTGGAGCGCGACGGTCTGGTGATCCACGACGGGACCTATGTGGCCCTGAGAGAATAGCGCCGGCGTGCCACGCATCCCGTTCCCTAAAAAGAAGATACCGCGTCGAACTGCACTCGAGGAGCTCGCCATTCTGGAGAGCCTGTACCCGCACGCCGTGACGGCACTTAACTACGATAGCGAGTTCCAGCTGCTCGTTGCGGTGATCCTCTCGGCGCAGTGCACCGACGCGCGGGTCAATATGACCACGCCGGCGCTTTTCGCTAAATATCCTACGGCGGAAAAGCTTGCGCTTGCGCGTCAATCCGACGTCGAAAAAATCATCAAGTCGTGTGGCTTTTTTAGGATGAAGGCGAAGAACATCATCGCGTGCGCGCGCGACGTCGTCGAGCGTTTCGGTGGGCGCGTGCCGCACGAACGCGACGATTTGGAATCGCTTGCGGGTGTCGGACGCAAAACGGCCAGCGTCGTCATGGCGGCTGCCTTCAACGCCGAAGCGCTAGCGGTCGATACGCACGTTTTTCGCGTCGCGCATCGCCTCGGGCTCACGACCGGTACGACGCCGCGCCAGGTAGAAGAAGATCTCACCGCATTGGTGCCGCCCAAGAAATGGGGCGATGCCACGCACTGGCTGATCATGCATGGCCGTCAAGTCTGCAAAGCCCCGACGCCGCTCTGCTACCGCTGTCCGGTCAACGCGCTCTGCCCCACGCCGCGAATCATCAAAAGGACGGCGTCCCCTATGGGACGGCGCGCTTCCCTCGAGGGTCTAGATCGATCGCAACGCGGTCCGCTCTAGAAGTCGTCGTCGGGGTCTCGTAACGAGATCGGTTGTCGCAGAAAGTAATTTGGACCGTGGCCTGTCGGAATCGGCACAAACGTTCGCGCCGGCCGCGAGAAGTTGAAACAATCGGAAAGATCGTCGGCGCGTAGGTCGGTCGTGCCGAGCGAACCAAGGCCAAACGCATTCTCTACGAACCTCAAGATGCTGCCGAACTCGTGCTGGTGGTGGGAAACGTAGCCTTTCTTGGCATAAGGCCCTATGGCGATAAGCGGTACCCTAAAGCCAAGCTCGTAGGAGTTATAGAGGGGCGGCTCCACATGGTCGTACCAGCCTCCCCAATCGTCCCAGACGACGAAGATTGCGGTGTGGTCCCAATAAGGACTTTCGCCGATCGCATTGACGATCGATGCAACCCACGCTGGACCGGAGCCATCGTTTTGTCCTGCGTGATCGGAAGCCTCCGTGGTGGGGGTGACCCACACGACATTTGCCAAGCTCCGTAACGCAATATCGACGAAGATCTGCGATGAGGGCGCCACGACGTCTGTCTTAAAGTAGGCGCTCCTGCGTATCGGAAGGATTGCATCGGGCGCGTTCCAGAGGCCGGCCTTAGGATGCGCCTGGTAGTAATGCCATGTCAAAGATTTCGCTTCGATCAAGTCTGTAAGAGCGAGTCGCTTGAAGCACGGAAACATCCGCCGATTCTCGTTCCCATAGAGATCGATCAACGTCACCAGTGATCCCGGAGGCGAGTCGCAACCTCCAGTGAACTTTCCAGATGGCGCGCGCGGGTTTTCTGCCGCGCGCAATCCGGAACCATTGGCGATGGTGGACGTGCCGCTCAAGATGTACTGGTGAGCCGGGAAACTCGGCCCTTGGTTCGTCTCGAACATACGATCGGCAAACGCATACTGCTTGGCCAGAGCAAAATATGGTTCGACCTCTTCGTGCGGGACGAACCCGTAAGCGCGTAGGCCCTTGACCGGGCATTTGCGTCGATCGTTGCAGTGCGACTTTACAAGGTTGAAGCCGGTGAGATTGCCCAAGGCGTACTCGATCTCGAAGGCGTTATGTCTGTGCGATATGTCGTACGGCGCGGTGAGTGGAATCGGCTGCAACGTGATGAACTTCCCTTTCGAGCTCTTGCCATATCGTACCGTGTCTGCTCCGGGCAATCCGTTGAAAAGATTGTCGGGCGTGCGATTTTCTTGCACGATGATGATGACGTGCTCGATGGTCCCATTCCCCACCGACTGCTCTACCGGGCGCAGCACGGCGGGCGCGAGTCCTAGCGAGGCGTTACCGGAGTCCGGCGCTTGCGCGCATCCAAAAAAGCCCAGGATCAAAAGAGCGCACACGGGCCGCAGCTTTTGCACTTACTGCTGCTTTGTGCTCGGGGCTCGGCCGACGAGAGAGCGCGAGATCACGAGCCGCTGAATTTGCTGCGTGCCCTCGTAGATTTGCGTGATTTTTGCGTCGCGCATCATGCGTTCGACCGGATAATCGGCCGAATATCCAAAGCCGCCAAGAACTTGTACGGCATCGGTCGTGACCGACATCGCAACGTCGCCGCATTTCAGCTTTGCCATGGCCGCCCAGAGCGTAACGTCGGGCGTACCTGCGTCACAGCGCCGAGCCGCCTCGTAGAGTAAAAGGCGCGCCGATTCGACCTCCGTCTTCATATCGGCAAGCATAAACCCAACGCCTTGATGCTGGCCGATTGGTTTGCCGAAAGCAATGCGTTCCTTCGCGTAGCCGGTCGCGTAATCGAGCGCGCCGGCGGCAATCCCAAGCGCCTGCGCAGCAATTCCCGGCCTCGATTTGTCCAGCACCTTCATCGCGATTTTAAAGCCTTCGCCCTCTTCGCCGAGGCGATTGGCTGCCGGCACCTCGCAGTCCGCGAAGACGAGCTCGACGGTAGGCGAGCCGCGAATCCCCATCTTTTTCTCGACGTTGCCAACCGAAAAACCGGGCGTACCCTTTTCAACGACGAAGGCCGTGACGCCGCGCGAGCCGGCCGCCGGATCCGTGACCGCAAAGACGCAAACGACGTCGGCGACGCTGCCGTTGGTGATCCAAATCTTTTGGCCGTTGAGAACGTAGACGTCGCCGCGCTTTTCGGCGCGCGTGCGCATCGATCCGAGCGCGTCGGATCCGCTCGACACTTCGGTCAACGCATAGGCTACGAGGTGCTCGCCCGACGCGATCCGCGGCAAGAAACGCCGTTTCTGTTCGTCGCTGCCGCCGATCACGATCGGCAACATGCCGAGTTCCTGCACGGCAACGATCAAGGCGCTCGAGGCGCATGCCCTGGCGATCTCTTCGACGACCTTCACATAGGTGAGGAACGTGCCTCCGAGCCCGCCGTACTCAGCCGGAATGGGAATGCCGAGCAGATCGTTTTGGGCGAACAGCTCCTTGACGTCCCATGGGAATTCGCCGGTGGCATCGATTTCCGCGGCGCGAGGCGCGACCTTTTCCGCGACCAGCTCGCGCACCATCGCGAGGATCATCGCCTCTTCGTCGCTGGCTACAATTGGGGGCACTGCCGTTGTCATAGTGCTCACTTTCCACAGAGGCAGCGTTCGTTCCGTCGGCGCATTATGGCGCCATGGAGAAGGTCTTTGCCTCCTGCGCCGAGGCGGTCGCCGATATCCCAAGCGGCGCCTCCATTGCGGTGGGAGGCTTTGGGCTTAGCGGGATTCCACACAATCTTATCGAGGCATTGCTCGAACAAGGTGCTTCCGAGCTCGTTACCGTTTCGAACAACTGTGGAGTGGACGGTTGGGGATTGGGCGTTTTGCTCGACAACCGGCGGATTCGGCGGACGACCGGGTCGTACGTCGGTGAGAACCGCGAGTTCGAGCGACAGTACCTCAGCGGAGAGCTCGAAGTCGAGCTGGTGCCGCAGGGCACCCTCGCCGAACGGCTGCGGGCGGGCGGGTGTGGGATTCCGGCCTTTTACACCCCTGCGGGTGACGGCACTTTGGTGGCCGATGGCGGATTGCCCTGGCGGTACAACCCGGACGGCAGCGTCGCAATCGCGTCACCAAAAAAGGATACGCGTATTTTTGACGGGCGCGAGTACGTTCTCGAGGCCGGCATCGTCTGCGACTACGCGCTGGTTCGCGCTTCGGTCGGCGACCGCTCGGGAAACCTGCTTTTTCACAAAGCGACGCGGAACTTCAATCCGCTCTGCGCCATGGCCGGAAAGCTTACGATCGCCGAAGTTGAGGAGCTCGTCGAACCCGGCGCGATCGATCCGGAGCACGTGCATTTACCGGGCGTCTTCGTGCAGCGGATCGTTCATGTGGGACCGCAGGGCAAGCGAATCGAGCGGGTCACGACACGCCATCAGACAACTCTTCGAGCAAGCTCGGGATACAAAGGCGCAGTGACATGGCATTAACTCGAACGCAGCTCGCGGCACGCGTCGCGCAGGAGCTGCGCGACGGGCAGTACGTCAATCTCGGCATCGGTCTGCCGACCCTGATTCCGAATTACGTTCCACCCGACATTACCGTCACGTTGCAAAGCGAGAATGGCATTTTGGGAATGGGTCCCTATCCATATGAAGGCGAGGAAGACGCCGATCTGATCAATGCGGGTAAGGAGACCGTCACCGTGCTTCCCGGCGCGTCGTTTTTCGATTCGGCGCTTTCGTTCGGCATGATTCGCGGCGGCCACATCGACCTCGCCGTGCTGGGGGCGATGCAGGTTTCCGAACGCGGAGATCTGGCCAATTTGGATGATTCCGGGCAAAATGGTGAAGGGTATGGGCGGCGCCATGGACTTAGTGCACGGCGCCAAGCGCGTGATCGTCATGATGGAGCACGTGGCAAAGGGAAACGCCCATAAAATCCTGCGCCATTGCTCGCTCCCGCTGACTGGAAAGCGCGTCGTCCAGCGGATCATTACGGATTTGGCTACCATCGACGTGGGCGCCGACGGTTTGATTCTTCGCGAGCTCGCCCCGGGCGTCACGATCGAGGAGGTCCAAGCAGCGACCGAGCCCACGCTCCACGTCCCGATTGCCCCGATGGTCATGGAGACGAAGGAAGAGTCACCGCCGGATTCAGAAAAATAAAAAATCAACGCACTTTTCTTAAGTGGAGGTATTTCCCCAATGCAAATTTCCAAGCTGCGCTTTACCGCTCTTGCTTTGGTCTTCGCGCTCTTTTTCGCGGCGCTCGGCGCGGGTGCGACACTGGCCGCTCAACCGCACATGGTCAATGCCCGTGGCTATTTGAACTCCGCCCTTAACGAACTCGAGGCGGCGACGGCTAATAAGGGCGGCTACCGTGCCAACGCGATCAACTTAGTAAGGCAAGCGATTCAACAGGTCAACCTCGGCATCGAATACGCCAAATAGACGTCCGGAGCGAAGTCGAAGCCGTTACGCGGAAAGATCTCGGAACTGCGTCCGATAGAGCCGTGAATAAAGGCCGCCACGCGCCAGCAATGTTGCGTGGCGGCCCGATTCGACGATGCGACCGTCGTCGATGACGAAGATGACGTCGGCGGCCAAAATCGTCGAGAGCCGGTGCGCGATCACGAGGCTCGTGCGCCCGCGCATCACGACTTCTAAGGCCCTTTGAATGGCGGCTTCGTTTTCGTAGTCGAGCGAGCTCGTTGCCTCGTCGAGAATGAGAATGCGCGGATCTTTGAGGAGCACGCGCGCGATCGCCAAGCGCTGGCGCTCGCCGCCGGAAAGCTTGTGCCCGCGCTCGCCGACGACGGTTTCATAGCCGTCAGGCAACGCTGCTATGAACTCCGCGATGTTGGCGGCGCGAGCCGCGGCTTCGAGTTCGGAGTCGGTTGCATCGGGCTTGCCATAGCGAAGATTGTTGGCGACGGTGTCGTGGAAAAGGTAGGTTTCTTGCGTGACGATTCCAATGTGGCGACGCAACGAATCGAGCGTGACGCTGCGCAAGTCGTGGCCGTCGACGAGGACATGGCCGCTCTGCGGATCGTAAAACCGCGGCACGAGCTGGGTAATCGTGGTCTTGCCCGCGCCTGAGGGGCCGACGAAGGCCGCGACTTCGCCGGGCCGGACGTGGAAAGAGATGCCGTCGAGCACATCGCGCGAACCCTCGTAGGAGAAGACGACCTTTTCGAACGCGATATCGCCCGCCACCTCGGTGAGCGCGATCGCTCCCGGCGGATCGTATCGCTCCGGCGTCATGTCGAGATACTCGAAGATACGCTCGAAGACCGCAAGTGCGCTGACGACTTGCACTTGAATGCCTGCAAGCGACGCAGCGGGGCCATAGAGCCGGCCCTGTATGAACGAAACGAACGCGACGATCACGCCAACTTGCAGACCGGCCGCGATCGCCAGCCATCCGCCGCCGAACCAAACCAGTGCCGGTCCGACGACCACCATCGCCGTAACCGAAGCCAGGAACCATCGGCCAACCATTGCGAGATCGATTTCCAACTGCATAAGCCGGGTTCCGACTTGATAGAACCGCGAGCGCTCGTAGGCTTCGCGAGCGAAAGACTTGATGAGCGTAATGCCCGAGATCGATAGAGTCTCTTGGGTGATCGATTCGATCTCGTCGCGCTTCTCGCGCGTTTTTTTTCGGATTTGATACATTCGGCGCCCGACGGGGCCCAGTGGAAAGACCATCAACGGAACGATCGCCACGGAGATCAGCGCCAGCCGCCAATTCCAAACGAACATTGCGATCGCGGTCGTTGCGATCAAAACGAAATTCGTCACGATGGAAGTGAGCGTGCCGGTTACCACGTTGTCGACATTGTCGACGTCGTTGCTCACGCGATTCATGATCTCACCGGTCTTCGTGCCGGTGAAGAAGTGCAGAGGCATGCGATGGAGATGCGCGACCAGGCTGGTGCGAATGTCGCGCATGATGCCTTCGCCGACAACGGAGTTGAGGTATCCTTGTAATACGCCGATTCCCGCCGCAACAAGCGCCGAACATAGAATGACGCCGACGTCGATCGCGAGCGCACCCAGATTATGGCGTGGTATAACGGCGTCGATGATGTGCGCGATGATGAAGCCGGGCACGAGTCCCAGAGCCGAGACTGCGACGATGCAGGCAAGCACCGTTGCCTGCTCGCGCCAATACGGGGCGAAGAGCGCGCCCATTCGCTTCCAATCGACGCGCCTATTCACTCTCGGTTTATCGGGCTGATAGATGTTCGACCACATCAGCCCGTGCCCGGCCATCATCTAACTAAGGATTCAAGGTTCTTTAATGCGGAACCGTGACTTGATGGAGGGAGACTTTGTTACCCTCGGGGTCGTCGAACGAGGCGATCTTGCAGACGGGCGTCGAGTATGGATCGTCGATCTCGATGCCTTTACCGCGCAGATCGGCGATCGTATTATCGATGTTATCGACCTCGAAGACGACTCCCGAAGCGCTGCCGGGATCCCGTTCGATCCACTCGTGAGTCATCACGCTAAAGTATCCGTCGCCGATTTTGGCCTCGTTGTACTTTTCTACGCCCTGTTCTTCAAACGGTCCGCTAAACTTCAGTCCGAGTTTATCTTCGTACCACTTGCGCAAGCCGGCGACGTCTTTGGCCGGGTACGCCGTAAACGCAATCTCTTTAATCACAGGTTTCTCCTAATATGGTGAGGTGCTGGCCCTTCGGTAAACCGCTCGACGAGGTGGGGAGTTGCCGCGGTTAGGTGTTTTGTCCATTCCTTAGTGCGGCAAGCTCCTTGTACAATTTCTTCTCTTGATCGGATAGTTTTTGCGGGAGCTGGCCGATCAAGCGAACGTATTCGTCGCCGTTGCCCTTCGCTTTGACGTGAGGCATCCCGCGCCCGGAGAGGCGGAGCAGGCGGTTGTTCTGAGTGCCGGCGGGAATCGTCATTGCGACTTCACCGCTTAGGGTGGGAACGTTCACTTCGCCGCCCAGGACGAGATCGTAGACGCTTACCGGCAGGTCGACGTAGAGATCGTCGCCCTTACGCTTATACGTCGGATCATCTTCGAGCCTGACGATGAGATGCAGATCGCCGTTAGGTCCGCCGTTGATTCCGGCTCCTCCCTGACCGGCGAGCCGAATGCGCTGGCCCTCTCCGATGCCTTTGGGAATCGTAACTTCGAACCGCTTATTCACGAGAATCCGCCCGGTGCCATGACATTGCGGACAGAGGCGACCCCCGATCGGTGCCGCTGCCGTGGCATCGTGGGCAGACGTCCTCGATTTGCAGCGAAATCGATTTCGTTCCGCCGGCATAGACGTCGCGCAATCCGAGCTCGATGGTCGTCTCGAGGTCTTGTCCGCGCCGCGCGCGTCCTGGGCCTTGCGCAGTCTGGCCGCGTCCCACGTCCGAGAAAAACATGTCGAAGAAATCCGAGAATCCGCTCGGGCCGCCGGCGTTGCCGAGATCGAACTCGAACTCTTGCCCGTTGACGTTCGTATGATAGCGGCGCTGCTGTTCGGCTTGCTGCGCGGCTTGCTGCCAATTCGGACCGAGGACGTCGTACTTCTTACGTTTCTCCGGGTCGCCTAAAACTTCGTAAGCCTCGGAGATCTCTTTGAACTTCTCCTCGGCCTCTTTTGTGTTCTTGGGATTTGCGTCAGGATGCCATTTGCGCGCGAGCTTGCGATAGGCGGACTTGATGTCTTTCTGGGCTGCGTCCTTCGCAACGCCCAAGATGGCATAATAGTCCTTGAAGTTCATTCGTGGGAATGCTTAGCGACGATCACCTTTGCAGGGCGCAGTAAGTCGTCGCCGAGCGTGTAGCCTTTCTCGGTAACGTCGACGACGGTATCCTCGGCGACGCCGTCGGAGGGCGACGTTCCCACGGCTTCGGCGACGCGAGGATCGAACGGCTCGCCACGAACTTCGATGGGCTTCACCCCTTCGCTCGCCAAGACGGCTTCGAACCCGCGTAGTGTCTGCTCGAGCCCACCGCGGAGCTTCTCTACTCCGGCGTTGGATTGCAGGGCGCGCTGAAGATTATCGAGCACCGGAAGCAAACGCTCCAGCAGCATGCGACGGCGCGACGAAACCATGGAATCGATGTCGCGCTGGATTCGCTTCCTGTAGTTGTCGAAATCCGCGACGGCGAGCAAAAATTTGCCGTAGTTTTCGTCGGCGCGGGCGTTGGCCGCGGCGAGCTGCTCCTCGAGCGAGAGCGTCGCCGCGGCTTCTTCTATCGTGGCCTCGCCGGCCTCGGTCTTCAAGACCGATGGATCGTCCGACATGACGGCTAGAGAGGCTACTTCGCTTCTTTGAACTCGGCGTCGATGACGTCTTCCCCACCGCTGCCGGCAGCCGCGCCGTTTCCGGTGCCGGCCGTCGAACCGTCGCCGGATGGCGGCTGCTCGGCTTGCGGCCCTGCGGCCTTGTAGAGAAGTTCGGCCATCTTATAGCTCGCCTGCTGCAGCGAGTCAATCGCCGGTTTGATTTCGGCGACCGTGCCGTTTTCCGTTACGCGCTTGAGCTCGCTGAGCGCTCGTTCGACCTCGTCGCGCGCGCCCGTATCGAGTTTGTCGCCGACTTCCTTGAGCGACTTCTCGGTCGAGTAGATCAAACTCGAAGCGTTATTGCGGACTTCGGCCTCTTCGCGCTTGGCTTTGTCGGCTTCCGATTGGAGCTCGGCGTCGCGGACCATGCGGTCGACCTCATCCTTGTTGAGATTGGTCGAAGCAGTAATCGTGATCGCCTGCTCTTTACCCGTGCCGAGATCCTTCGCGCTGACGTTGACGATACCGTTGGCGTCGATGTTAAACGTCACTTCGATTTGCGGCACACCGCGTGGCGCAGCCGGAATGCCTTCCAGCCTAAAGCGTCCCAACGTTTTATTATCGGCGGCCATCTGGCGCTCGCCTTGGAGCACGTGGATATCGACCGACGTTTGGCCGTCTTCCGCGGTCGTGAAGATCTGCGACTTCTTCGTCGGAATGGTGGTATTTCGATCGATCAGCCTCGTCATGACGCCGCCGAGCGTTTCCAGTCCTAAAGAGAGCGGCGTGACGTCGAGCAAGACCACGTCGCGCACTTCACCCGAAAGGACGCCGGCCTGGATCGCCGCACCGACCGCGACGACTTCGTCGGGATTAACGGTGAGATTCGGCTCCTTGCCGGTCAGCTTGCGCACGAGCTCTTGAATCACCGGCATGCGCGTTGCCCCGCCGACCATGATGACTTCGTCGATTTTTGAAACGTCGAGTTTGGCGTCGGAGATCGCGTTTCGGAACGGGCCCACGCAGCGGTCGGTCAGATCGCTGGTCAGTTCCTCGAACTTCGCGCGAGTTAGCGTGTAGTCGAGATGCTTGGGGCCTTCTTGATCGGCCGTGATGAACGGCAGGTTGATGCTGGTTTGAACGACTGACGAAAGCTCGATCTTGGCCTTTTCGGCCGCTTCGGTGAGACGCTGCAATGCCTGCTTGTCTTTGCTCAGATCGATGCCTTGATCGCGCCGGAACTGATCGACGAGCCACTCCACCACGCGATGGTCGTAATCGTCGCCGCCGAGATGCGTGTCGCCGTTGGTCGCCTTGACTTCGAAGACGCCGTCGCCCACTTCGAGAATCGAAACGTCATACGTTCCGCCTCCCAAGTCCCAGACCAGAATCGTCTCGTTGCCCTTCTTTTCGAGACCGTACGCAAGCGCGGCCGCCGTCGGCTCGTTGATGATGCGTAAGACGTCGAGCCCGGCGATCTTGCCGGCGTCCTTCGTCGCCTGACGCTGCGAATCGTTGAAATATGCGGGCACCGTAATGACGGCTTTGGTCACGCGCTCGCCGAGATAGTTGCTCGCGTCGTTGACGAGCTTCTGCAAGATCATCGCTGAAATCTCTTGCGGCGTGTAATCCTTCCCGTCGATCTTGATTCTGTAGTCGCTTTCGCCCATGTGGCGCTTGATCGAGCTAATCGTGCGATCCGGATTGGTAATCGCTTGCCGCTTCGCAAGCTGCCCGACGAGACGTTCGCCGGTTTTCGTAAACGCCACAACCGAAGGCGTCGTGCGCGAGCCTTCAGCGTTTGGAATGACGACGGGCTGCGAGCCCTCCATTACGGCGACGACCGAGTTGGTCGTGCCTAGGTCGATGCCGACCGTTTTAGCCATGAAACTTTACCTCGTTCTATAAATTATCCGACTGCTCTGGACCAGCTACGCCGAAGATCGCTTATGGCCGAGGTGAAAGCTCAAGCGACTGGTTTCGGCTGCGCCTTGCCGCTTACGGCAAGTCGGATTGGGATCCGCACTATCATACCCGATGTGCGGTAAAAGTGGTTTCGCAAATTTAGACACGATCGGAGGGCTCGCGGTTGCAGGGCCCTCCTGCTCTACGCGTCATCCTGTAGATGGCCGCGACAGCGGATTCGTCTAAAGGATGGCCGGCTACGGCTGCTGCTCCTCGGGCGATTGCTGCTGCTCGACGGAGAGCGGTTGTTCGGCCGGCGTTTCGCCAAGCTTGATCGCGACGAACTTCTTTACCCCTTGCGACCACACGTTCAACCGAATCGTATCACCCGGCCGCTTCGATGCGATGTAGTCGTGGAGCGCTTTGATGCTGTTGTAATCTTTGCCGTCGGCTTGCAGTATGACGTCACCCGGCTGGATGCCCGCCTGGTCGGCAGGCGAGCCTGAGAAGACCTGCTGCACCGCAACGCCGCCGCTGCCGTTGTAACCGATCTGGTTCTTCACGCCCGCACTTAGGTTGGCCATGTAGATTCCAAGGAAGCCGGTGTCGGTGCCCTGATGCGCCCCCGGATTCTTTTGAAGCGACGCGACGACGTTGCGAACGGTATTCGAGGGGATGGCGAAGCCGATGCCTTGAGCGTAGGCGGACTTGACGGTCGATTGATTCATGCCGATCACTTGTCCGTCTATGTCGATGAGAGGGCCGCCGGAGTTTCCGGGATTAATGGGCGCCGAAGTTTGAAGCAAGCCCTTGAAGTCGATCTCGGAGCCGTTTTCGACCGGAATCGGCTCGGAGCGGTTGAAGGCCGAGACGACGCCCACGGTTACCGTCTGTTGAAGCTGGAGCGGTTCGCCGATGGCGATAGCCCATTGCCCCTGCTCGAGCTTACTGGAGTCACCGAGTTGGAGCGGCGGCGGCAGCTTCGAATAATTGTCAACGCGTAGAATCCCCACATCGGCCGCGATATTGTACGCGACGACGTGGGCTGGGACGCGGTCGCCGTTGGCAAAAACGACCGTAAGCTTTGTGATTTTTCCACCGGAAGGCGGTTGCAGCACATGCGCGTTCGTCACGACGTCACCCCGACCGTCGATCACGAAGCCCGAGCCGGATGCTTCGCCCTTGTAAGGTTGGACGATATTCGGACCCTGACCGCCCCCGAAGAATTGTTGAAAGAAGGGATCGGCGGGAATGACTTCCTGTCCGTTTACCTGTTCCGTAATCGCGACCACCGACGACTTCGTCCGCTTAACCGCGCTGACGATGCGGTCTTGGTCGCTCACCCCGCTCAAGGGGACGGCCGCCACCGCCGGCGGCGTGCGATCGGGTCCCGTGGCGCCCCCAAAGTGACTGCTCGCATAGAGCATCATGAGGAAACTGCCGACAACGGCGCCCACGAGCCCGATTATTAGCGTGGGCAGGATGCGACTTTTTACCATTTCAGACTCATTCCATTAGTAAGAGGTTTTCTTCCAACCATCTACCCCGGTGACGCCAAAAAGTCGCAGTTGGTGTCAAGATAAGCGACCAAGCAAGCTAAAACTTTAGCCGGTCCGCGCAGCGCGCCGCGACGGCGGCTGCGTCGGCGGCCTCGCGCGACGGCGTCGGCTCCTCAGGCCACAACGCATCGGGCAGCCGGCGCCGAAGCGCCGCCCGCACGCACTCCAAACGCTCGTCGCGCAGCTGTAGCATCCGCATCTGTATGAGAAGACGCGCTTGTCGAAGCGCCCGGCGAGAGAAGAGCTCGTCGGGCGAAAGCGTCGCTGAAGACGGGGTCGCGGTCGGACCACTTCGGTCGGCGGCGTGTGTACACGCCGGAGCTGCGGCGAGCAGAACCGATATGAACGCAAAGATCATCATCAACGGAACCTCCGCTGCGCAATTCACGGCTATGGCGCGGGGGAGCAAGGCGCAGGGGCAAAAGGACCGCTCGTGAGCATCGATACCCTGACCGTCCCGACGCCGCCGTCGGTACCCTACCTCCGGATCGTTCCACTGGGTGGCTGTGGCGAGATTGGGCGCAATATGACCGTCATAGAGACGAACGAGGATCTCGTCGTCGTCGACTGCGGGTTGATGTTTCCCGACGACGAGATGTATGGAGTCGACATCGTCATCAACGATTTTACGTACGTTCGCGAGCGCGCCGACAAGCTACGGGCGCTGCTGGTAACCCACGGCCACGAAGACCACATCGGCGGCATTCCGTACTTTGCCAAAGAGTTTACACAAACACCGATCGTCGGTACGCCGCTGACGATCGCCCTCATCAAAGCGAAGTCGCGCGAGCAGCATCTCAACGAGGCGACCTTTACTCAGGTCCAACCCGGAAACCGCGCGCGGTACGGTTCGATCGAAGCCGAATTCATCCACGTCAATCATTCGGTCTCCGGCGCATGTTCGCTCGCGCTGCGCACACCAGTCGGGACCATTTTCCACACCGGTGATTTCAAGTTCGATCAAACGCCGATCGACGGAAAGCCCGCGGATTTTGCCAGAATCGCCCGCATCGGCGATGAGAGCGTGCTCTGCATGCTCTCTGACTCTACCAATGCGGAGCGTCCCGGCCATACGCTCTCCGAACGTATGGTCGGCGAGGCCTTCACCTCGATCTTTTCGCACGCGAAAGGACGCATCGTCGTCGCGTCCTTTGCTTCGAACGTGCCGCGCATCCAGCAAACGGTCGATCACGCCGTACGATTCAATCGAAAGATTGCATTCCTCGGACGCTCGATGCGCAACGTCGTCCACTTTGCCGGCGAGCTGGGGTATCTACGGATTCCCGGGGAGACGGTCGTCCGGATCGAGGACGTCGACGCGTACCCTCCCGAGCAGATCGTCGTCATGACGACGGGATCGCAGGGGGAGCCGATGAGCGGCCTTTCGCGCATGTCCGTACGCGATCATCAGCAGTTCAAGATCGTGCCGGGCGACACGGTCGTCATTAGCGCCACGCCGATCCCGGGCAACGAAAAGAGCGTCCACAAGACGATCAACAACCTCGTCAAGCTGGGGGCCATCGTGATCCACGGAACCGACGGGCGCTCCCACGTCTCGGGTCACGCGTCGCAAGAAGAGCTTTTGCTGATGCTCAACCTCGTGAGGCCGGAATTTTTAATCCCCGTCCACGGCGAATATCGCATGCTCGATGCGCACAAGCAGCTCGCCGTGCGCACGGGAATCGAGGCTGGAAACGTCTTCGTCGTAGAAGACGGCGACGTGCTGGAGTTCACGCACGAGTATGGCGATAAGGTCGGAAAAACGTATGGCGGGAACGTCTTCGTTGACGGATCGGGAATCGGCGACATAGGCCAAGCCGTCCTGCGCGACCGTAAGGCCCTTTCTAACGACGGCATCATCATGGTCGTCGTTGCGATCGATAGCGAAGAGGCCCGCGTCATCGCCGGCCCGGATCTGATTTCGAGAGGCGTCTTCTATCTTCCGGAAGCCGGCGGCGTGCTTGACGAGTTACGCGGCGAGCTGCGGGCTACGATAGAAGGAATCTCAGTCGATGCGATTCGCGACGTTGACGCCGTGAAGGAGCACATTCGCAGCGCTTTGGCCAGCGGAGTTTACGCGCGCACCAAACGCCGTCCCATCGTCATTCCAGTAGTAATGGAAGTCTAGCCACCGAAGCCGAATGCTTAGGGTGGAGCGATGCGAGCGATTACGGCGTCGGTGAACTCGGTCGTCGTCGCGTGGCCCCCCAAATCGGCGGTCGCGACGCCCTCACCGACGGCCGCAATCGCGGCGCCGTAGAGGGCCTGCGATACGCGGACCGCGCGGGGATCGGGCATGTAAGAGAGCGCTGCAGCGGCCGCCAAGATCATTGCCAATGGATTCGCAACGTTCTTGCCCTCTAAGCGTGGCGCGGTGCCGTGCGGCGCCTCGGCCATAACGATTGAGGGCGTCAAGTCCTCAGGCTGCTTTGTAGGAGAGAATGCCAAAACGACCGACTCAGCGCCGGCAATCGAGCCGAAAAGCTGCATCACTAAATCGGAGAGGCAATCGCCGTCCCGATTGAGTGCCGGAATTACCAGCGGCCCATCGCCCGCGGCAGAGAGCAGCAGCGCGTAGGTCGCATCGATTAGCTGCGGATCGTAGACAACGCCCGGATGGCGCCGCGCGGCAGCGTCCATCTCCTCTTTGAGCATGCCTTCGTAGACCGGACTGACGGTATACTTCGGGCCACCGAAAACGGTCGCACCAACCTTCTCGGCGTGTACGAACGCGTACTCGGCAACGTAGCGGCAGATGCGCCGCTCGATCGTTTCGGTGCGTTGCGCGATCTCGTCGATCCCTTCGCCGCTGCGCCATTCCTTCGCACCGTATGCGTCGCCGACGGCCATTCGAACGACTGAAATCGGCGCGTGAATTCCGCCGACGGGGCGAACGCGCGGGAGTCTGCGACCGGTTCGCACGATGACGCTCGCCCCGATCGCATCGCGAAGGATTCGGTTGGGCGAACCAACGTCGCCTTGGCCTTCCGGGGTGACGGTCGCGGCTTTGAGCCCGACGTGGTGTCGCTTCAACGCGTCTGCGGCATCAAACACCACGAGGTTATCGGTTGCGCGCCGGTTTGGAAGCGAAAGATCGTAACGTTCGAGTTGGAGCTGCAATCCAGTCACGGATGGATCGAGTACGCGCAATGCTTCGACTAGCAACTCTTGTCCGGTTTGATCGCCCTCGAGGACGACCAGCGTCGGCGTCGTCAAAATGAACTCCCGCTGTGACGAAGAAGAGATAGTTTCGATGGCACGCACCCGCCGGCGAGCATTTGCGAGGAACCGGCTCAACCTCGAGATCGTCGGGATTGTCGCCGTCGCATTCGCCGTTCTCTGCGGTCTCGCCCTAGGATTTCCGCACCATGGCGGCAGCGTCGGCAGCTGGACCGCCGCCGTGCTGCGCCAACTCTTTGGAGGTGCGGCACCATTTTTCCCGGTGCTCGCTGCACTACTGGGTGCAATCGTTTTTCTCGAAGTCAACGTGCCTCGCATGATTGCCGGACTCGGTACCAGTGCTTTGGCGTATTTCTTAATTCTCGACGCAATGTTCGGTTCGGGCGGACCGAAGCGCGGCGGCGCAGCCGGTTCCGATATCTGGTGGGCGCTCCACGCGCTCGTCGGCAATGTCGGAGCATGGATCGTGCTCAGCGTCGCCCTTCTTTCGCTGACGCTTTGGCTCACGGAGGCCAGTGCGAAACAACTCATCGGGCGCGGGATCGTTTTTTTGGGAGGCCTGCGTCCACCGGCAATCCCGGAGCTTCCATCGTTCGGTGTAACCTTGAGGCGCGGTCACGAATCGCTGCGCGAGGCGTTCGCGATGCCGCTGCAGCCGGTCGTTTCAGTTCCGGTCGAAGACGATCCACTCGTTGAGCAGCCCGAAGGGCGTGTTGTCGCAACCGAAGTCGTAGCGCCGAGCCAAAAAGCGCCGGCGAGTCACGCCTCCGTTAGGCCGGTCGGGAGCACAGCCTACCGTCTTCCCGATCTCTCGCTCTTTGACGCGCCGCCGACCCAAACGATCGACGATTCCAATCGAGCGCACGTTCTCGAAGATACGCTCGCGAGCTTCGGCGTCGGGGCAAAGGTTTCGCACATCGAGCGTGGACCGTCGATTACGCGCTACGAGCTCAAACCCGAGCGCGGCGTCAAAATCTCACGGATCGCATCGCTCGCCGATGATTTAGCCCTTGCCTTGGCCGCGACGAGCGTACGCATCGAGGCACCGATTCCCGGAAAATCCGCGGTCGGCATCGAGATTCCCAATCTCACCGTCGCCGTCGTCACGATCCGCGAGATTCTCGATGCGGTTCCAAATCGTGGCCAAGTGCCACCGCTCTGGATGGCGCTCGGAAAGGACATCACCGGGCGTCCCGTGATCGGCGACCTTTGCAAGATGCCGCACCTTTTGGTCGCGGGTGCGACGGGCGCTGGGAAATCCGTTTGTCTGAACATGATCATAGCTTCCCTTTTGGTTAGTGCGACGCCCGACCAGCTGCAAATGTTGATGATCGATCCTAAGCGCGTCGAGCTCGCCGTCTTCAATGGAATACCTCACCTCATCAAAGACGTAATCGCCGACCCGCGGCTAGCAGCCGGCGCGCTCTTCGAGATGACCAAAGAGATGGAGTCGCGCTACGAGCGCTTCGCTAAAGCCTCCGTTCGTAAGATCGAAGAGTACAACGCCAAATATGCCGACGAGCGTCTGCCGTACGTCGTAATCGTAATCGACGAGCTGGCCGACCTCATGCTCGTCGCCCCAGCGAAAGTCGAGACGACGATAATGCGCCTCGCTCAGCTCGGCCGCGCGACCGGCATTCATCTTCTCGTCGCGACGCAGCGTCCGTCGGTCGACGTCATCACGGGTCTCATCAAAGCAAACGTGCCGTCGCGCATCGCCTTTGCGGTTAGCTCTCAGGCCGACTCTCGCGTCATTCTCGACATGAACGGAGCAGAGCGGCTACTCGGCCGCGGCGATATGCTCTATCTGCCGATCGACGCACCGAAACCGATTCGTGCGCAGGGCGCGCTTATTACCGCATCCGAGGTAAACCGGCTCGTCGAGTTCTGGGCCCGTCAATCGCGTCCCGACAATTTGTTGGATGTCGAAGTCGTTCCAGTCGGCGACGAAGACCTCGCGCAACGCGACACCGACCCGCTTTGTTACCAGGCTGCGAGGTTCATCATCGAAACCAACTACGCCTCAACGGCGGCGCTGCAATCCCAGTTTTCGATCGGCCATCCCCGGGCGGTGCGCTTGATGCGGCAGCTCGAAGAGTTCAAAGTCGTCGGACAGCACGAGGGGACGAAGCCACGAAAAATTCTCGTCGGTTTGCCCGAGCTGGAACTCATGGCCCCGCGGCTGGGCAAGGGCCAAACCGCGCAACAAGACCTTTTTGCAAGCGGCGAATAGCAATGACCCGAGAGCACGCTCCGGCGGCGTGGGCGGGTGGTGCGTTCGCGTCCTTCGGTCTCTTCGCATTGCTGGGAAACCTGATGACATCACACGGCGAGCCGTCGGTGTTCCTCGACTGGGAACGGTCGCTGTTGAATCATTCGACGCTTGTCGCATGGTGGCTGACCTGGACCTGTTATGCTCAGGTCTTGATTCCAGTTTGCATCGCGCTCATTAATTACTGCGGCGCTTCTGCCGGCCTGGCGCGTCCGAATCGCGATGAGCGTTTTCACGCTCTTGCTCTGCTGGCGCGGCGCCGACTTCTTCCAGCATTATTTTGCGCGGCTGCGACCCGGCGATTGGGTGGTTAAGCACGAAACGACGTTTTCGTATCCGAGCTCGCATGCGGCGATCGCGGCTGGATTTTATGGTCTTTGGGGAGCGCTGTTCTACTTCTCCGAGCTTCCCAGGAGGATTCGTGCGGTTGCAGCCACCTTGCTTGCAATCTTCGCGCTCGCCATCTGCTGGGCACGCCTGGCACTCGGCGCGCATTACCTGACCGATTTGATCGGAGGCGCACTGCTCGCCGCGGCGGTTGTCTGTGCGACGGTAGCATTAGTTATGGTCGTCTTCGGTCGCGTTGCGGGGCCGGATTACCCCAAGGAGAATAGGGCCGTATGACCTTCGCCGACCCCATGCTGCTAGAAGTTGAGCGCAAGCTCGATAATGGCGTGCCGCTCTCCATGCAGGACGGACTCGCGCTGTATCGCACCGCCGACCTCCACGGTCTCGGGCGGCTTGCCCGGCGGGCCAAGGAACGGAAAAGCGGCAAGAAAGTCTTTTACGTTCTCAATCGTTACATCAACTCGACCAACGTCTGCTTTGCCGGATGTACGTTCTGCTCGTTCGCGGCCGACGAGTTTAAGGAACCCGAGCGCATCTTTCGCATGACGCCCGACCAGGTCTTCGCCAAGGCCATCGAGACCGGGACGAACTTCAATCAGATCCATATAGTCGGCGGTCACGACCCGCGTCAGCTCTCACTCGACTACTGGCTGCCGTTGATGCGCCGCTTCAAGACGGCTCTGCCCCACGTGCAGCTCTCACTTTTTACCGCCGCCGAAATCGAGTACATGGCAAAGCGTCACCGGCTGGCGTTTCCCGCAATCATCGCCGCATTAAAGGAAGCCGGCCTCGATAACGTCAACGGCGGCGCGGCAGAGATCTTCGCCGATGCGACGCGCGCTAAGATCTGCCCGAATAAGGTTTCGACCGATAACTGGCTGGCGATTCATGAGGAATTGCACCGACAAGGCATTGCGAGCAACGCGACGATGCTCTACGGACATATCGAATCGATCGAGGATCGCGTCGACCACCTCATTCGCTTGCGCGAATCGCAAGAGCGCTCGCCGGGATACAACGCTTTCATTCCACTGGCCTTCCATCCCGACGGCAACGAGCTGTCGTACTGCGGCTGGACGACCGGGCTAGACGACATTCGCACCTTCGCCGTGGCCCGTCTCATGCTGCAAAACTTCGATCACGTTAAGGCGTACTGGATGATTCAGGGCCTGAAGGTCTGCCAAGTCGCATTGCAGTTTGGCGCCGACGATATGGACGGCACCCATGGCTCCACCGACGAGGAGATGATCTATCATTCGGCTGGAACGAGCTCCGGTCAATACGTGGACGATCGCGAGTTCCGCCGTTTGATCGAAGAGGCCGGCTACATGCCGGTACGCCGTAATTCGACGTACGAGGAATTCCTTTGGGACTGGACTCCGGAACCGCTTTTGTCGCCCTTCGACGGAGTTTATCCCGAGCCAAGTCGAGGGGCTCTGGCTGACAAAAGCCATTCACCCGCGCCCGCCACGGTGTCACCGTGACCGGAGGTGTCGCCTTGACCCTGGTGTGTCATGCTGAGTGGAGTTGTGTCATCCTGAGCGGAGTCGAAGGATGACCTTGCGGTGTGGCCGGATCAAGTACACCAACGACTTGCCGATCTACGCGGCATTCGATTTCGGCGCGCTCGAGTATCCAGGCTCGCTGCGCGCCGATACGCCCGCATCCTTGAACGCCATGTTGCTGAGCGGCGAGCTCGACATGAGTCCCATCAGCGCTTTCACGTGGGCAGCGAACGCGCAGGATCTCGTGCTTTTGCCGGATCTTTGCATCGGCGCGCGCGACGAAGTCGTTTCCGTCGTGCTCGTCTCCCCGGTGGCACCGGCGATGCTCGATGCGACGCCCATTTTCGTAACGCAGGAGTCCGCAAGCGGTCGCTACTTACTGCGCGTCATCCTCGAGCGCCGATATCGCGTTCGGCCCAGATACGTTGACGAAGCTCTTCCTTTAGAACGCGCGCTGCGAGGCGACGCAACGCTGCTGATCGGCGATTCGGCGATCGATGCGCTCGAGCGTTTTCCGGCCGCAGTCGTCTACGATCTGGGAAAACTTTGGCACGAGTGGACAGGCCGGCAGACCGTTTTCGCGGTATGGTCCGCCCGCCGCGACGTCTACGCACGCGATCCAGCCGGCGTGCATGCCTGCATGCACGCGCTCACCGATGCCTATACCTGGTCGCGCTCGCACACCGATGAAGTCGTCGCGCTCGCGCAGCGCGCGATACCGCGGCCTCACGGCTTTTACGAGCGCTATTACGGCAAGCTCAACTTCACGCTCCACGTTGCCGCACGTAGCGGACTCGCGGCCTTTTGCCGCGAGTTAGTCGAAATCGGAGCGATTGGCGCGCTTCCTGCATTTACCGAGGTCGTTGGTGCGATCGCTAGCTAGCCTACTCGATCGCGCCGCCTCCGGCGGCCGGCTCGAATTCGACGAGGGCGTGCGGCTTTACAACGAAGCCGACATCCACGAGCTCGGCGCGGCCGCGCACGCGCGTCGCATGCAGATGCACCAGCAGGACGTCGTCACGTACGTCATCGATACGACGATCAACTACACAAATATCTGCAACGTGCATTGTACTTTCTGCGCGTTCTTCCGGCCCGAGCACCATAAAGAAGGCTACACCATGTCGCACGACCGCGTGCTCGAACGCGTCAAGCATGCGGTGGACCAGGGCGCGACCCAGATCATGATCCAGGGCGGCGTCAACCCGGAACTCGGCGTCGAGTGGTTCGAAACGCTTTTCCGCCGCGTGCGGCGCGAGTATCCGCAAGCCGACCTCCATTCGCTCTCGGTGTCGGAGATCGTCGGCTTGGCGCACGTCGAGCAAACCACAACACACGACGTGCTTCGCCGCCTGAAAGAGGCGGGCATGAAATCGCTCCCCGGCGCCGGTGCAGAGATCCTCGTCGAACGCGTGCGTAAGCGTATCTCGGCGCGCAAAGTAAAGCCTCACGAGTGGCTCGGCGTGATGCGCGAAGCCCAATCGCTCGGAATGCCGACCACTGCAACGATGATGTTTGGTTCGATCGAAACGGCTGCGGAACGCATCGAGCACTTACACGTGCTGCGTGAGCTTCAAGACGAAACCGCCGGGTTTACCGCCTTCATACCTTGGTATTACGTTCCGTTCAAAACGCCATTGCGCGGCAGAGAAGCGACCGGGTTAGAGTACTTGCGAGTGTTGGCGATCTCGCGACTCTACCTCGACAACTTCCCGCACCTACAAGCTTCGTGGCTGACGCCTGGCCTGAAGATGGGACAACTCGCGCTCTTCTATGGCTGCGACGACATGGGCGGTACGATCATCGAGGAGCGCGTCGTGCACGACGCCGGAAGTACGAACGAAGCGACGCGCCGCGATATCGAAAACATCATCACCGGTGCGGGCTTCAAACCGGTCGTCCGCGACACGTACTGGAACTTACGCGACGACGCCGCCCTCGCAACCGCGGGTTAGCAGCTAGAACGACGCAGTGATGGTCGCGGCGCCGAGCACTTCTTCGCAGACTGGATCGAGCAGCGCAACTAACTGACCGGGGGTGACGGCGCGTTGCGCCTTAGAAAAGCGCAGTCGCAGCGAACCGTCGTCGCGCACCGTCGCCAAAGCCTCTGAGGGAGCGGCTCGATAGCGGACCATCGCTCGAACCGCGGTTTCGCCGCCACGGAAACGCTCGGGCCGTATGAGATTGAGATCGTCGGCGTCGAGCTGGTCGCTGAGCAGCTCCTCTTCGCGACCCACGACGAGCGTATTCGTTTCCGCGTCGATTCGGGTAACGTACCGCGCGCCGTCGTTGCTCGCGGGGAGGCGCGCTCGCTGACCGATGGTGTACGACGCAATACCACCGTGCTCGCCGATGCGTTCGCCGCCCGTCGCGACCACCGGGCCGCGTGCGTGGATCTGCGGATTCAAACGTGATAGCACGGCGCGATAGTCGCCGCCTTCAACGAAACAGATGTCCTGTGACTCGGATTTATCGTGAACGGGAAGCCGCAAGCGGCGCGCGTGCGCGCGCGTCGTCGCCTTGTCAAGCTCGCCGAGCGGAAGCAAGAGGCGCGCGAGCTGCGCCGGCGTCAGCTGCGCCAGCGCGTACGCTTGGTCCTTTGCATGCTCGTTGCGGAAGAGATGCGGGCCGTCCTCACGGCGTTCGAGGCGCGCGTAATGGCCCGTTGCGACGTAGCGCGCGCCGAGCCGGTCGGCGTATTGCGCGAGCGTCCCTAGTTTCACAAAATTGTTGCACGCAACGCACGGATTGGGCGTTCGGCCCGCGGCGTACTCATTGACGAACCGCTCGACGACGCTGCGCCGAAAGACTTCTTCGAAGTCGAGAACGTAGTGCGGGATGCCGAGGGAAGCCGCGCTAGCGCGAGCATCGTCGAAATCGTCGATGCCGCAACAGCTCTTAGCGTGTGCGGGTCTTGACGGGGTATACATTTTCATCGTAATACCGACGACGTCGTAACCCTTTTCCATCAAGAGACCGGCGGCAACCGCCGAGTCGACGCCGCCGCTCATTGCCGCGATAACGCGTTCTTTACCCATGTGACGTGGAACAGGATAACATTAGGACGGGGCTAACTCAAAGCCCTAATGGCAGGAGCCCAGGACGCACTGGGTGAGAGGTTTCGTAGGGCACGCGAGGCCCGCGGTCTTTCTCTTTCCGACGTTGCCGAGCAAATCAAAATCCGGGCGCTCTATCTGGCGGCAATCGAAGACGAGAATTGGAAGGCAATCGGTGTGCCGGTCTATGTCCGCGGCTTCCTTCGTACGTACGCACGCTTCCTAGGCATCGACCCGGAAGAAGCCGTCGCGGCATTCAACCGAACGCAGCCGACGCCGCCTCCACCTCCCGGTGAAGAGCGCAAGTCGACCAGGCGCGACGTGCAAGCGGCGAGGCGCGGCTCGCCTCTTGGTTTGGATCGCCGCGGCGGTTGCCGTGCTGCTCATCGCTTTTGTCGTCTACAACGAGCTCACCATGCGCGGGATTCAGTTTGCGTCGAGCACGGCTAGGGCTAGCGCCGCTCCCTCATCGACGGTGGCCGCTCCGGTGATTCCGCCGCCAAGCCCGAAACGCGAGGCGGCCTTGGCCGGCCCCAACACGCTGGCTCTCGTGCTCTCCGCCCCCTCGTGGCTCAGGGTAACGGTTGACGGCAATGTTAGCATGGAGGGTACGTTTCCCGCCGGAACGTCCAAGACGTTCCACGGGAAGAACGCGGTGGTGCGCCTCGGCAACGCCGGCGGCGTCGAGATCTACGTCGACGGCAAAGACGTCGGAAAGCTTGGTAAGTCGGGCGACGTCGTCGAGCACGTCTTCACCCTTTGAGAGGAGCAACGTAGGCATCCGTGGCCAGCGAATCCTCGTTCGACGTCGTATCGCGCGTCGACCGGCAAGAACTCGACAACGCGCTCAATCAGACGCGCAAAGAGATAGAGAACCGCTTCGATTTCAAGCATAGCAAAACCAGCATCGAATACGACGGCGACAAGAAGATCACGCTCGTCTCCGACGACGAGCTGAAGATGCGCAACGTCGTCGACGTTTTTCAGGGCAAGGCCGTTCGGCGCGGTATCGACATCAAAGCATTCGAGTTCGGTACGCTCGAGCCGGCCGCGAGCGGCACGGTGCGACAAGTGGTTACGATACGGAGCGGGATTCCTAAGGAGCAAGGCAGGTCGCTGTTGGCCCACATCAAGACCTTGCGGCTTAAAGTGACGGCGCAATATCAGGACGATCAAATCAGGGTCTCGGGAAAGAGCAAGGACGATTTGCAGAAAGCCATCACTGCGCTTCGCTCGATGGAGTTCGAGCTGCCGCTGCAGTTCGTCAACTACCGCTAAGGCAGCCGCCGTGCGAAGCGTCGCATTCGTCAGTCTTGGCTGCGCGAAGAATTTGGTTGATACCGAGGTCATGATCGCCAAACTTGGTGCCGCGGGGTGGCGCCTGGAGACGCAGCCGGCCGCAGCGGATACGGTCGTGATCAATACCTGCGCTTTCATCGATCCCGCGAAAGAAGAGTCGACGCACGTCATCCTCGAGCACGCCGCCCAAAAACGGCGCGGACAGCAATTGATCGTGGCGGGATGTCTCGCGCAGCGATATGGGGAGCAGCTGCAGGCGCTTATCCCGGAGATCGACGGCGTCATTGGGACGGGCGCATATGCCGGCATCGCAGAACTGCTCGACGACGTCGAAGCGGGACGCAGACCGGTGCGGCTCGATCGCGAGCAGGAGCCCGAGCACGACTTCTTGCCGCGGCTCGTCACGACTCCCCGCTCCACCGCCTACCTCAAGATCGCCGAAGGTTGCGATCATCCGTGCACGTTTTGCATCATTCCGGCGCTTCGCGGCCCATTTCGCAGCCGAACCGTCGAATCAGTCTGTGCCGAAGCGCGCGCACTCGTTCGATGCGGCGCTAAGGAACTGATATTGATCGCGCAAGACACGTCGATGTGGGGCCGCGATCGGGGGGTGCGCCGGGGCGGTCTCGCGCGACTGCTGGGACAGCTACACGAAATCGAGGGCTTAGAATGGATTCGCCTGCTCTACCTCTACCCGGCAACGGTGGACGGCGAGCTCATCGACGCGATTGCGTCCCTGCCAAAGGTCTGCAAGTACATGGACATGCCGTTGCAGCATGCGCATCCGGAAGTGCTGCGCGCGATGCGCCGGCCGAGCAATGGAGAGCGCTATCTCGAGCTCATCCAACAATTCCGTGCGCGTGTTCCGGACATCACCATGCGCTCGACCTTCATCGTCGGGTTTCCGGGCGAGCGCGACGAGCACGTTGACTATCTGGAGGAATGGATCGGTCGCGCGCAGCTCGATCGGGTCGGATTCTTTGAATACAGTGCTGAGGAGGGAACACCGGCCGCCGAACTTCCAGATCGGGCCGGCACTCGGCGGCGGCGCGAGCGCTTGATTCGCTTGCGCGAAGCGCAGCGGCTTGCGTCGCAGCGCGCGCGTACCAAGCGTTGCGGCACGACCGTGCGCGTGCTCGTGGAAGAGTCGCGCGCGCTACGCGAGCGCGACCCGCTGCGGCGGCGGCTCGGTGTGCCGCGAGCATGGTTCGGACGCTCGCAAGGTGAAGCGCCGGATGTCGATGGCGGCATCTATTTCACGGGCGAAGCGCGCATCGGCGAGTTCGCCGACGTCCGGCTGGAAGCCGTGACTCCATTCGATTTCTTTGGTCGAGCCATAGAATGACGCGAATCGCAATAATCCTGGGGCTCATCGTGCTGGCCGCCGGTTCGGCAATGGCGGGGTACGTGATCGTCGAGCACCGCAATCCCGTCACGGCGATCACTGAGATCTTCGTACCGACGCCGCAACAAGTCTTCGGCAAGCCCAACTTAGTGGTGCTCGTCGAGGGCCTCGATTACGACTATACCGCGAGCGACGAAGAATATTCGACGAATTCGCGCAGCGACGTAATTTGGGCGGTCAATCTGGACTTCAGCAACAAACGCATCTACCAGCTCTCGGTACCGCGCGATATGATTGCGACGCTACCCAACGGCGCCCAGGGCAAGATCAATCAGGCACAATCGGACGGAGGAGTTAAAGAAGCCAAGAGCGTCATCGCGCAATGGTTAGGCATTCCGGGATTCGACCGCTACGTGGTACTGCGCATCGATGCGACCAAGCAGTTCATTACCGCGATCGGCGGCGTCAACATCAACGTGAAGTCGTCCAACTGTCTACAGTTCAACACGGACTGTACCGGCGACACGCTCGACTATGATGACACCTGGGGTCATCTGCACATTCACTTGAAGGAGGGCATGCAGCATCTCAGCGGCGAGCAGGCCGTGGCATACATGCGCTTTCGGCACGACTGGTGCAGCGATCCATGCCGCATCAAACGCCAGCAGCAAGTACTGCGCGCGCTTGTCGATAAGCTCAAGGGCGATCGATTCAACACTCTGGTGCATCTCGGTACTCTGTTGGGCGTCTTTCAAAAGTACGTGCAGACCGACTTCACCGACTCGGAGCTCCTATCGATCGCCGACTACTATCAAGGAATAACCAACTCGGCGATCGTGAGCAACCAGGTTCCCTATACGGGCGACATTAATCTGCCCAGCTACGGCGATGCGCTGGTTCCGGACAGTTCGGCGCGCGCGCATTTGGTCGCGACGATGCTCGTCGCGCACCCCACCCCTTTGCCGTCGCCCGATGCGCTCGCATTAGCCGCGATCCCGCCGGGCACGCTGCGTGTTGACGTGGAGAATGGCACCGGCATCACGGGAGCCGCCGGCCGCGTCGCAGCGATGCTGCGGCACGCGGGGTTCACTATCGGTGATATAGGTGACGCACAGCGCTCGGACTATGCCTCGACCGAGATTCACGAGCATTCGAGCGTAACGTTTGCTGGCGCGAGGGTGCGTGAAGCGTTGCCGCTCTCGCTACGCAATGCTGCCGTCGTCCCCGATTCGACGGCGAGCGCTTCACCCGAGGCAAGCGCGACGGGGGCCAGCGACGTCACGGTGATCGTGGGAAGCGATCTCGCGAAGCGCTCTGCACCGGTGTTGCAGGATCATTCGTAGGCTGCAGTGTCGCCGTCGGTGAGGGCCATCGCTGCGGTATTGCTCGCGGCCGTCTTGATTTACGGCGGCTGGCGCGTGTTCATTCACAAAAGTAACCTCACACCGGCGATCGTCACTCCCGCCGCGAACGTCTATCTCGAATTTTCGGGCGCGCCGATGGCTCGGCTCTACCGGCTGACCCACGATCTTTCGACGGGCGACCGCTCGAAGCGCCCACGGCTCATTGCCTTGACATTCGACGACGGACCTTATCCCGTTTTTACGCCACTGCTCCTCGACGTACTTCGCGATTTGCACGTTCCTGCGACCTTCTTTCTCATCGGTAAAGACGCCGAGCAATGGCCTGACCTCACGCGCCGTATCGAAGCCGACGGCAACGAGATCGCCGATCACACGTATACGCATCCAAATCTCGACCAAGAGAGCGCCGACGAAGTGCGCAAAGAGATCCTCGAAGGAGGCGCAACGCTTTGGGCACTTACGCACGATCCGGGCGCACGAACGCTGATGCGTCCGCCGCACGGCCGCTACACCGAACGCACGCTTCAAATCGCGCAACAGCTCGGCTACTCCGTCGTCCTCTGGACCGACGACAGCGGCGACTGGCGAACCGTACCGGTAGCGGAGCTTGAGCGCCACTTGCTCGCCCACGCAACCGCGCCGGAGATCGTTCTGTTGCATAGCGGGAAGCTTGCGACAATTGAAGCCTTGCAGCTCGTGGTCGAGCGGTTCAAGCGGGCTGGGTACCGATTCGTGACGGTCGGGGCGATGCTCAAATTGGTACGCAGCGACGCGATCAATCATCCCTTACGTCGCGGTTTAGAGAGTGGTTAAAGTTTGCCACGCCAAATTATCGATACCGAATCGAGCCGCCCAGCCTACGTACGCCGCCGAACGCGCCGGGTGGTGATCTCACTCGTGGCGTTTTTCTTGCTGGTAGCCATCATCTGGTTCCTTGCTCATCGTGCGGTGGGCCAGGAAACTCGGGCGCCTAAGGGAATCGCATCGCAGTGCCTGCCTTCGATGGAGCTCAGGATGACAAGCTTAGAAAAGAGAGGGGTCCTTTGCGCGCGCTAGGCTTCCTCGCGCTGAGCATGACCGCGGCGATTGTCGCGTGCAGCAGTCTGGGACAGACCAGCGGCGTCAACGTGGGTCCGAACTTCCCATCGAAGACGCTGTATGCAACGAACAGCAATCAGAACGCGATTAGCATCTACACCAACGGCACGAAGACCGGCGGCGGACCTACCTTCGAAATCGGCGGTAGCAGCACGAGCCTCAACGGGCCTCAATATCTGGCCTTCGATGGCGGGCAGAACCTGTGGGTGACCAATTACAATCCGAGCACGAACCGGGCTACGGTCCTAGAATTCCAGGCACTGGCCACAGGCGACGTCATACCGCTTAACTCGAACACGCTGCCTGGACGACCGCGCGGCATTGCCTTTACTCCGAAAGGCCCCACCCCGTTACCGTCGAGCTCAGCCAGCCCGGTGCCTCGAATCATGGTGATCGCCGACAACGACCCGCAGGAGACTTACCCAAGCCGAATATTCTTGTTCATTGCGGGCGCCACGTCTCCATATCAATCGATTGGAGGACCGAAAGCCGGCCTAAAGTTACCGGGTGGGGTCACCGTAGACAAGCAGGGGCACATCTACGTTACGAATATTCAAGGCCGCTCGGTGGCGCAGTTCTTGCTGCCGACGCCCTCGCCTACGCCCAAGCCGACTCCTACACCCACGCCGACACCGACGCCCTCACCTACGCCCACTGCAAGCACGAGTCCATCGCCTTCGGCTACACCATCGCCGACGCCGACGCCCATCAATGTTTTCCCTCGCTTCACGATCACCGCGAAGAATGGCGTCATCACGCCCTTAGGTGTCGCGCTCGATCCGATGGGTAATATCTACATCGCCGATCAAGGGAAGCCGAACGCCGGCTGCAACTCGACCCTAGGTCCGGCGATTCTCGTCTTCCCGCCGTACAACAAGAAGATTCCCTACACCAAGCCGATTCGCAAAATCCATGGATGCAAGACGAAGCTCAACGCGCCTACCGATGTCAAGGTCAATTCAGACGGCCTCATTTACGTTGCCGACTCCACAACGACCGGTGCGGGCGTGATTTACATTTTTGCCGCCGGCGCTAACGGTAACGCCGCGCCGAACAATTACACGTCGCCGGGAGCGGTAACGGGGATCGGCCTCGTTCCGTAAGCGTCCATGTCGTTTCTCAAAAGCATCATTGACGGTAACGAGCGCGACGTCGCTCGCCTGCGCCGCACCGCAAAAGCCGTAAACGAATTTGCCACGCCGTTCTCCGCGCTCTCGGACGCGGACTTGCAGGCAAAAACGGCGGAGTTTAAAGGCCGGCTCGAGCAGGGCGAATCGCTCGACGCGATGCTCCCGGAGATCTTCGCAGTAGTGCGAGAAGCCTCGACGCGCACGATCGGGATGCGTCACTTCGACGTGCAGATCATGGGCGGTCAGGTGCTCTACGAAGGACGCATCGCTGAGATGAAGACCGGCGAAGGCAAGACGCTGGTCGCGACGCTGCCGGTCTATGCCCGCGCGCTCGAGGGACGCGGCGTTCACGTCGTCACGGTCAACGATTATCTGGCTCGCCGTGACGCCGACTGGATGGCGCCGGTCTACCAGTTTTTGGGGTTGAGCGTCGGCGTCATTCAGCACGGCCTCGATTCCGTGCAACGCCGCGCGGCGTACAATAGCGACGTCACTTACGTGACGAACAACGAGGTTGGCTTCGACTACTTGCGCGACAATATGGCGTGGCAGGTGGAAGACCTCGTTCAGCGCGAGCTTTACTTTGCGCTCGTCGATGAAGTCGACTCGATTCTGATCGACGAGGCTCGCACGCCGCTGATCATCAGCGGGCCGTCTCAAGAGTCGGGCGAGCTCTACGAAAAGTTCGCGCAAATCATTCCGCGGTTGCGCAAAGGTGAGGATTACACCGTCGACGAGAAGGCGCACGCAGTTCCGATCGCCGAAGCCGGCGTGGCACGTGTTGAGAAGATGCTCGGCATCCAGAATCTTTACGAGCAGCGCAACATCGAGCTGACGCACCAGCTCAACGCCGCCCTCAAGGCGTGGAACCTCTTTCACCGCGACCAGCAGTACATTGTCAAAGACGGCGAAGTAATCATCGTCGACGAGTTCACCGGGCGATTGATGTACGGCCGCCGCTACTCCGACGGCATCCATCAAGCGATCGAGGCGAAAGAAGGCATCAAGGTTCGTGGGGAGGACCAGACCCTCGCCACGATCACCTTTCAAAATCTGTTCCGGCTCTACGAGCACCTTGCCGGAATGACCGGAACCGCGAAGACGGAAGAGCGTGAGTTCCGCGACATCTACGGTTTGGACGTGGTCGTCGTTCCGACGAACATGCCGATGGTTCGTAAAGATAACTCCGACATCGTGTACAAGTCGGAGAAGGCCAAGTTCGACGCGGTCGTCGACGAGATCATCACGGAGCACAAGAAGGGAAGACCCGTTCTCGTCGGCACGCGCTCGATAGAAAAGAGCGAGCTGCTGGCGACGATGCTGCGGCGTAAGGGCGTCGAGTGTAACGTGCTCAATGCCAAATATCACGAACAGGAAGCCGAGATCATCAAGGATGCCGGCCAAGAGGGCCAGGTAACGATTGCCACCAACATGGCAGGCCGCGGCACCGACATCAAGCTTGGCGAGGGCGTCGCGCGCAACGGCGGACTACACATCATCGGCACCGAGCGCCACGAAGCGCGCCGCATCGACAACCAGCTACGCGGGCGTTCCGGCCGCCAAGGCGACCCGGGCTCTTCGCGGTTTTACGTTTCGTTGGAAGATGAAGTGATGCGGCTCTTCGGGGGTGAGCGTATGACCTCGATCATGGAGCGAGTCGGATTTACCGACGAACAGCCGATTGAGTCGGGACTGGTTACCAAATCCATCCAGCGCGCGCAGGGTAAGGTCGAGAACCACAATTACGAGATTCGCAAGCACGTCCTCGAGTACGACGACGTGATGAACAAGCAGCGCAGCATCATCTATGCCGATCGTCGGGCGATTCTCGAAGGAAACTTTGACTCGCGGACGTTCATGGTGCAGACGCTGGAAGCGAAAGTCGACGAAGCCGTTCAGGAGAACGCTCCCGAGAATGCCCACCCCAGCGAGTGGGATCTCGACGAGATGCTCAAGGCGCTCGAGCTGATATTTCCGGTCGCGCAAAGTTTTACGGTCAACGATTTAGCCGGCAAGGACCGGGAAGAGATCAGGCGTATGCTGCGCGAGCGAGCGCGCGAAGCGTACGAAGCAAAAGAGAGTGAAGTGACGCCGGAAATTCTGCGCGTCGTAGAGCAGCGCTATCTCTTGCTGCCAATCATCGACCGCCAGTGGGTCGACCACCTCTACGTGATGGATCACCTCAAGACCGGCATCGGCCTACGAGGCTACGGGCAAAAAGATCCACGCGTGGAGTATGAAAAAGAAGCGTTCGAGATTTTCGAGTCGCTCAAGAACAACATCGCCGACGAGGCAATCAAAGGCGTCTTCCGCGTCGTCATCGAGCACGGTCCGCCGACTCCCGAACTTATGCCCGCAGGTGCTCCACAGTTCGAGCCCATTCCCTCGGGTCAACTCATTCCGCAGCCGGTCGGCGCCGGGCGGCAACGCGCTTGCGCCACAGCAAGTCGAGCAACTTCTCGGCCCGATGCCCGGCGTGGGCCGCCGTCCGCAACAACTGCACACCAATAAAGAGGATGAAGAACCGACAAAGCCGATTCATCGCGATCAGCCGAAGGTCGGTCGCAACGAACTTTGCCCGTGCGGAAGCGGACGCAAGTTTAAAAAATGCCACGGAGCAGCAGCGTAGCGGGATAGGGTCAAGGGCCCAATTCCGGGCCCCTAGCTACAATCTCGCCGATCTCGCTCGCGGCCAAAAAGCCCGTAGAATCAGGCCTTTTCACGCATTGCGGTTTCTCACGTGCCATGGCGGCAGGACATTCCGGAGCCATTTCACGCCGAGGACCATTTGTCGGTCGACTCGGAGCGTGGCCATTCGCTGAGATTTGACCCAGAGTCCCGAGGCCGTGGTTCGAACTGGTGAAGGTGGCCTGGCGCTGCGCTTCACTTTTCACTCGAGAAAAGAGCCACGCAAAATCGCGGAGCCAAGCTTTCGGAAGCACATCAGCACGCGGCCGAGTTGCTTCGATGCGTGACGCTTGTCTGAAGCGCCGCATCTGCGCGAACACGGTGGAGGAGGCCTCGTCTTGAAAGCCCTAGCTCCAACACGACGGTTCAAAATCAAAGCTGAGTATGTAGCGACAACGAGCAGCCGATCGGCGCGGTGGCGCGGACCCCCGGAAAAGATGGATTCCGAGAATTGCGGCTTAATGCTATTTTGAACCGCTAACAAGCGTCGCGTCCTCCGAACGGGTGCAGCAACAGCAACGATGGCAAGGGCCCCTACTCGGGCTTAATCGACCTGAACGGCGCGCTCGATGGTACTACCTCTGAGGGCGGCGCGTATGGCGATGGGACGGTCTTCAGCGTGAGTACCTCCGGATCGCAGTGCTCCGGACCGGAGCAACTGCTGTATAGCTTCGGGAGCATCAGCAACGATGGCGACGAGCCCGTCGCGGGCTTGGTCGATGTGAAAGGAAAGCTATACGGCACGACCGAGAGCGGGGGAAAATACGGCTTTGGAACCGTTTTCGCGTTGACCCCGTAGCGCGTGCGCTTTTGATGGCGTAGCCGCTGAGTTGCGCCGCCCCACCGCGCGGCCGGAAGGGTGGCGAGGATTTGGGGCTGCACACGTTCGGATCCACGCTGCTTCGCGGCGATGCGCGGCATTGCGCTTCGCGAGCCATTGCGGTTGCGTAGTGTAGCGGCACGGCAACGAGCACCTTAGTCGGTCACTCGCACGAAAGGGCACCGTCGGCGTGCGTTAGAACGACGGGCGCAAGTGACCGCGAGTGGGTAGGTGCGATTGCATCTCTGGCGACGTTTGCCGTGATCGGCGCGACGGCCGTGGTCGCTCTGATTCAGCTGCGGCACATGCGCAACAGCAACCAAATTGTGGTGTTCACCGAGATACGCCACAACATGGAGGCTCGGGAATTTCAGGAAGCTCTTCACTTCATTCGGTACGAGGTGCCGCAGAAGCTCGAGGATCCGGCGTTTCGCGTTAAGGTGCTCAATCGAGATTCGACTGAGGGGCAAGTGTTCCTCAGCATTGGCAACTACCTCGACTCGGCCGTGGCACCGCTCGTGAAGCACCGCATGGTCGATCGCGACCTCGCCTGTGACTTGTTCTATTATCCGGTCGTGATGTGCTAGGACACACTCGCGCCGTTCATCGCAAGCTGCCGTGCCGAGGTCGGCCACCGGATGTGGGAGCATTTCGAGTACCTGGCGATGCTTTGTAAAGGCTTTCGCAGGCGATTTCCACATGGCATGTATCCAAGGTGTGCGGCAACGGTGCCCTTGTCGGATGCGTGGCCGGAGGCTCGATCACATCCGGCTTAGCGGCTTTGATGGCGCAGCTTAGCCGGCCATGCAATGAAGCTCGCCTTACGAGTCGACGCCCGCGATGCACGAAGTCGTGCCTGATCTGACGCGTCGTTTATCTTCCGCGAATGGACGCTCCACCCGCAATGCGACAAGCGAGAGCTATGCCCGCGACTGAGGGTCCGCAACGCCACGACTACGCAGATTCTTCCCGGCATTAAATCGCGGCGCAGGCCCGTGCCAGTGCTATGGGCGAGCGGCAGCTTTTACGTGAGTTCGGTACTCTGCCCGACCTCGATGATATATCCGTCAGGATCGCGGAGGTAGCAGCGAATCTCGCCGTACTTAGGGATCGGCTCTGTGATGAACTCCGCACCTCGACTTTTCCATAACTTATAGCACGCTTGAATATCCGCAACGCGAATATTCATAAAGCTGTTGATTTTATCCGGGTCGGCGGGGACGCTCAAAGTTACCGTCGGCTTGTCCGGGGTGGGCCCGCCCCCGACGTTTACAATGAGCCACGTATTCGCGATCTGAATGTGCCCGGACGCACCCTTGCTGTCGCCTCTGCTCAGAACGCGGCCGCCAAAGACCTTTTCATAGAAATCAGCCGATCGATTGATGTCGGCGACGGTGATAAAAAGTGTGATGGTGAACCCGTCGCGAGGGGGCATCTCGTAGCTCTTTTGCTCGATTTGAACGCTCATTGACAACCCCAATTCCGATTAATCAGTGCTCGTCATGCGCGAGGAAACACGCCCATCACCGTTGATGTGAGGGTACAGTGCCGTCATCTGATCCCGTCTCGGAAGGCAATCGCTTCGATCTCGACTCGTACCGCATCATCCCCAGTCACCCACGCGAATCACGAACAACTCAATCTTGAAGTTGCCCGGTGCCTTCCACCGCGTGAAGACCTCGAGGATCCGCTTCTGCGCATTCTCGTACTCCATGGGCGAGCCTTGCGGACGCTCCGTCCATGTCAGCATGTACTTCTAAGGGTGACCTCCAAGAATCGAGTGGTTACCGCCGCATTGTATGCGTACGTAGAAATGTCCGCCTTGATGCACCACACCGCGTTCTGCCAAGCCATGACGATCGCCGTGTTGGGAGCCTTTCAAAACGGGGTCGCCCAACGACGGGTGGCGAGACGCTCGGTGCTGGACGGGCAAAAACGAAGACCAAGGGCTGAGCACGGTCGGGTTGGGGGTTGCTAGCTAAGAGCGGTAAGGGCGATCTTTGATAAGATCGCGTCCATGATGTTTCGGATGAAGAGGGCACTTCTATGGCTCACGGGGATTTTGGCATTAGCCGTAAGCATTGCATGCGCTAAGGAGGCAAACATGGTACACCAAAGCGCGCCTTCGGTCGCCGGTGCAGTCGAATGGCTCAACTCGAAACCGTTGACGTTGACCGAGCTGCACGGCAAAGTCGTACTCGTCGATTTTTGGACGTACACGTGCGTCAATTGGCGGCGCACGCTTCCGTATGTCCGTGCGTGGGCGCAGAGATACAAACAAGACGGCCTCGTTGTGATCGGCGTGCACACGCCGGAATTCAGCTTTGAAAAAGACCTCGCCAACGTCCGACGCGCCACCAAGGAGATGGACGTCGATTATCCGGTCGCGGTCGATAGCAACTACGTGATCTGGCGCTCTTTTGACAACGAATATTGGCCTGCGCTCTACCTAATAGATGCGAAGGGGAACGTTCGCGCGCATCATTTTGGTGAGGGCAACTACCAAAAGACGGAACGAACGATTCAAGAAATCCTCGGCGAGGCAGGGGCGCGAATCGATCGCAACCTGGTTTCGGTCGATCCGCATGGCCTTGAGGTTGCCGCCGATTGGGACGACGTGCGGTCGGCGGAAACGTATATTGGCTCCGAACGCGGCCAGCAACGCGTCGACGCTGCGCCGGATCGGCTACGACTCAATGAGTGGACGCTCATCGGCGACTGGAGCGTGGACAAGGAAGCCGCGGTTCTCAAACAGGCCGGCGGGCGCATCGCGTACCGCTTTCACGCTCGCGACGTCAATCTCGTCATGGGACCGATAAAGCCGGGAAGCACTCTGCGCTTTCGCGTGCTCATTGACGGAAAGGCTCCGGGCACAAACCACGGCGGCGACGTCGACGCGAACGGCTACGGCGCCGTTTCACGCCAGGACACGTATCAACTCATTCGGCAGCGTAAGCCAATCGTCGACAGGCTCTTCGAAATCGAGTTTCTCAAGCCGGGAGTCGAGGCGTTAGATTTCACCTTTGGCTGATGGTGTGGAATGCTGGGCACCGTTGTGGATCGGGCAAGCTTTTTCGAACAAAAGCAAACCACGTTCACCACCCGGCAGATCGCGCAAAAATTGAATCGACGCCGCGACAACGAATACCAGAGCGATCGCGACAAGCGCCGGTGTGAAATCAAGCCTCATACCCCTTAAACGTCCGGTAGCATCGTTCGGATCAGCAGAGTGCTCCGGGCAGACCGGAACGTTCGACTGCTGGCACAAGTGCTACGTTCCGGGCACGCAAAGCGCGACCGTTCGCCCAGAGGGCGGCCTCAAGCCTTGCTAGGCTGAAACGACGAGCGTCGCGCCTTCTTATTAGCACGCGTGGTTCGGGGTTATTAATGAACCGGAACGCACCTGCGCCACGTTGGCTTTAAGGGGGTATGAGAGAAACCAGCCAAAGAAAACACAATGAGCTGCCCGGTCGTTGAGACTGAACGTCTGCTACTTCGTAAGTGGGAGGACGAAGACGCTGCTGCCGTAGCGGACATTTACCTCAAACCTGAGGTCATGCAGTTTATTCCGGGGGGTGCCTGGAGTCCCGATCGGACGGCCCGTGCGATTGCGCGGATGCGCGAGCTGGATATCGAGCACGGGTATGGCTTCTATCCCGTCGTCGTCAAGAGCCTCGGAACGATCATCGGACATTGCGGCCTCGGTCTCCTCGAGCAAACACCGGAGATCGAGGTCGCATATATCCTGGATTCTCCCCATTGGGGACGAGGCTATGCTTCCGAAGCAGCAAGGGCAATGCTAACTCATGGATTTTCGCGACTGAATATCTCGCGAATCGTGGCCGTTGCGTTTCCGGAAAACGTTCGCTCGATAGGCGTCATGCGTTCTGTCGGCATGACGCCTATCGGACGCGCACGTCACTTTGGCGCAACGCTGGTCAAATACGAGGCAAGGAACGCCCAATCATTGCGCTGACTATAGCGGGATCTGCGGGCTGATCGCCGCTCCGGCAGGCTGGAAGCTTTTGGCCACTGGCATCGTTATATAGTCAGTCGGCTCGCCGCCGGCTGGATACTGCCAGCGATTCACGGAACTGTTGCCGGCATCGCAGCTCGCGTTCTCGTAATCGGAGCCGGCTGTGTACTGTTTGCCGTAGGCCGCAACCACGCCCTGAATCATGTCGCAGAGCGGACCGCCGTCGTAGTTTTGGTAGTTGGTTGCTTGACCAAGGATGCCGCTTCCGGAGACCCAATAGCTGCACGCGGCATTCGTATTGCCGCAACGCTGGTCGAACAGGACCCAACTATACTCCTTCTGATCCCATTGTACGGCGCCGGGGAAGTAGATTGTCCCGCCACTGAGACTAACGGTCTCGCAGGCGAACGCGCCGCTGCAGTCGGAAAGAATGTATTTTTTCGTGTCATCTCTCCCATCAACCCAAAGGTCACCGTGTATGTCGTAGCCGAGGAAGGAATAGAAGTACTGTTTGGGGTTGGTTAGCATCGTCGGAGTCGACGAGGGACTTGTGAAGATCAAAACTTGACCGTGACCCTTAAAGCCGACGAAGTTTGCGACGGCAAGATTGCCGTTGACCGGGTTGACGGCGCACCCAACCGGATAGCCGTAACTATCGGCGTAGGCGCTGAGTAACTTCCCGGTACGCGAGAACTCTTCCACCTGAGTGGCTTGCGTATCCGCGACGTAGATGTTGCCGTGCTTGTCGGAGCATTCGCCTTGCGGTTGGTTAAAATCGGTGATCGTGCCCTTCAGTTTCATATCCGGCATAGTGAAGATATCGACGTCATCGGTACCGTCATCCGACACGAAGAGAAGTCGCGGGGCTTTCTGCACGTCCGGCGAGATCCACGACTTGCGGCGATCGTGGTGAACGTTGCCGGTCCACTTCACGCCGACGAACGTGTCACTCGGATCACGGTGGGAGCGCGAGCGAAGATTGGTGCTATTTGAGTTAGCAGAGTTCATTTCCGAACTGGGCGTGAGTCCTGACACTTGCGATCCGCCGTTGCTATTACAGCCGGCAAATAATGCGACGGCCGCCAGTACGCATAAGGCGTACGAGCCTCGCCTTGAGATTAGCATTTCAAAATGGCTCCTTCTTGATTGTCTGCTTGATGGGCCACGAGGTTTTCCGGCTCGGCCGGGTGATAAGTCAGTGCTACAGCCAGCTAGGGCTCGCCTGCTTCAAGTGTTAAAATAAGCAGCACTTCTTGAGCGGCCTTCGGGGGCGGTGGCGTAATTGCGGCAACCGGTTCCTGGACGCACCGCGCTCTGCGAAGGACCGCGCCCAGTGGGGCAACCGGTTACTGAGAGCGCTTCTCCGAAAGCGTACGAACCGCCAGTGCGGGCGTCCAGATCAGACCGTGGGAACGTCCTTGCGCATCGTACCAGTACCCGGTGACCGTTCCGTTGGCGTTGATGTCAAACGGTATCGTTTCCACCGAGCCCTTCGGGTCGAACTCTGAAAATTGGCCGGTTTTCGACCGCCAAAAACCATGGATAGCGCCGCCCGCGTCGGCGTAGATGCCCGTAACGTCGCCGGCATCATTGATTGCCAATGCCGCCGTTCCGGCGCCGGAGCTCTGACCGGACTTGGGGTCTTGGAACGCGATCCTCTTCTTGTTCGCGCCCAAGATGAAAGACCACGTCAGATTGTGCGAATCAACGTAATCGCCAACCACGATATTGTCGTTGTTGATGCCGTTGAGAGTTGTGGCCACCGAACCAGGCTTTGCGACCGTCGTGATGGATCCGGCCGCACTTCGGATAAACCCGCGCGCGATTCCGCCCGGACCCGAGTAATTTCCAGCCGCGGCTCCACCGTTATTGAGACAATCTCCTTCACACACCGAGCTCGTCGCCGAACCGCTCGGGATGACCTTAACGAACGAGCCGTTGCTATGGCGAATGAATCCACGACTTACGCCTTGCGCGTCGAAGTAAAGTCCCGCCGTATCGCCGCCAGAGTTGATGGTTGAGGTATATGTGCCTTGGTTAGCGGCGTCGTTGGGGATTCGGCTGGCCCAGGGGGCTTCGTACGTTAAATACGAACCGTCGTTGTAGCGCACGAAACCGTGAAAAACGTACTGCGCATCTAGATATTCGCCGGCGATTACACCGCCGTTGGTAATCTCAAATGGAACGGTGCCCTGTTGGAGATTCGACCCAACCCCAGCTCCAGGTGCTTGAAAGCGCGTATAGCTTCCGCCTGGAAAGCGAGCGAACGCGCTGAGCACGGCATTGGAATTAAGGTAGTATCCGACGATGGTGCCCGGCGAGTTGATCGCATAACTCAGCGTACCGCAATTGTTGAACAGTTCGTAGGAATTGCACGCGCTCGCGGTAATGGCTCCGGGAACGTTGAGGACTTGCACGTGAGCACGCTGCGAGAGCGCTGGGGACTTGAACGAAGTGCTGCCGATGCCGCAACCGGACATCGCGACGTTTTCGAGCGACGCTGCGCGAGCCGGTAGAGCCTTAAAGTCAGAGAGCGGGTGCGCTTTGCAATAAGCGGCCGTGATCTTCGGTTGCTGTGCCGAATGTATTGCGAGCGGCAACGGTGCGATCGGCGACGTGCCGCCTCCGCCACCGCATGAAATTAAACCCAGACTGCCTGCAAAAATCGAAACGGTAAATCGGGTGCGAGAAGCCAGCATGACAACCTCCTGAGCGCGTAGCATCGAAGTCGCAGAGTGGTTTTCTCTCAATCGCAACCAACCCTTCGCCTTCTTCAAAACGGGTGCGCCTGAGGGCAGCGGCTAACGCCTCAGCCGGTTATTGCAGCAGGCGTTCCATGGCAATGACATCCACGTAGGCTCCGTCAATCAAACCGTGCTGCTTGAAGACGCCGACTTCAACAAACCCGGCCTTGCGATACAGCCGCTTGCCGGGCTCGTTGCTATCGAGCGCATGCAGCACAATTTTGTGAAAACCGCGTTTCACGGCTTCCTCTTCCAGCTTGGGCAGCAGGCAATAGCCAACGCCTCTTCCGCGGTGCAGGCGAGCGACGTAGACGGACAGGTCGGCAATGCCCGAATGCGCGCAGCGATGCGAGAACGGATTGAGCGACGCCCAGCCGACGACTCTCTCCGATTGGGTCGCAACCAGAACGGCATAGCGTCCTTCATGCTGCGCCCACCACTGCGCAATCTCTTCACCTGACTTAGGCTCGACGTCCAAGGTCGCGACGCGATCCTCTATGCCCTCGTTGTAAATGCGGCGAATCGCTTCGAGATCGTCGCTCGACGCCCGTCGAATCGCAAAGCGCGCACTCATCGCACGGCTACGCGCCCGTCCGCGAACTAGCGGTCGTCGTCGGGGTCGTCGTTGGAGATGGGTTGCTTCAAAAAGTAATCGGCCTGCAACCGTGCCGGAACCACGCTAAACTTATGCGGTTTCTTTGAAAAATTGAAGCAGTCTGAAAGATCGTCGGCTCGAAGGTCCGTCGCCCCCAGAGACCCCAAGCCGAACGTTTTCTCGATGAACTTTAGGATGCTACCAAATTCGTGTTGTTTGGTGGATATATAGTGCTCTTTAGCATAGGGAGAAATGACGATAAGCGGTACGCGAAGGCCCAGCTCGTACGAATTGTATTGCGTCGGCACGATCGGGTCGTACCATCCTCCCCAATCATCCCAAGTTACGAAGATCGCCGTGTCCTTCCAGTACCGGCTTTGGCCGATCTTGTTGACGACCGATGCGACCCACGACGGACCAGACCCGTCGGTAATGCCCGAATGGTCGGATGCGGCGGCCGTCGGTGTTACCCAAACGACGTTTGCTAGCTTTCCGGAATCTACGTCACCGTAAATCTGCGAGGGCGGTGATACGACGTCGGTTGAGAACTCCGCGCTGTGGTATACGGGCCCAATCGCAGCTGGGGTGTGCCACAAGCCCGGCCCGAGATGCACCTGATAGTAACGCCAGCTCAGCGATTGATGCTCGAGGAGTTGAACAATAGAAATCCGATAGAAGCAAGGATAGGCCGTTCGGTTCTCTTGCCCTTTTGAGTCGATAAGCGCCACGAGCGACCCGCTCGGCGAATCGCATCCTCCGGTGAACTTTCCGTTCGGTGTGACGGGGTTTTCTGCCGCCCGCAATTCCGAACCGATCTCAATTGAAGACGTGCCGTTCAAAAGGTACAGATGCGCCGGAAAACTGGGGCCCTGGTTACTTTGAAACATTTGGCTTGCGAACGTCCAACGCTTTGCCATGGCGAAATACGGCTCGACTTCGGACTCGGGTACGTAGGCATAAGCACGCTTATCCTCAGGCGGACACGTCGCTCTTTGATTGCAATGCGATTCGACTTGACTGAAACCGTCGAGTTTCCCGGCGGCGTATTCCGTTGTGAAAGCGCGGTGCGAGTGGCTGATGTCGTAAGGAGCGGTGAGCAATTGCGACATCAACGTGATCTGCTTGCCTTGAGAGTTTTCTGCGACACGCACCGTGTCGGCGCCCGGCAGACCATTAAAGAGGTTATTCGTGCTGCGGTTCTCTTGGACGATGATGACGATGTGATGGATCCGAGAAGAGGCCCGATTAAGGGATCCGACGGCATTCCGAAGGGCCCCAACGGCCGTTGGCGTCGCAACGGTGGGTGGGAACGAAGGAGCAATCGTTGTGCCTTGCGTGCATCCGGCTAAAGCCACGATCATCCCAGAGGCCCAAAACCGCGTGCCACTCATCCTATTCCCCCGCGCGGATAGCCACGAGTAAACATTTTATAGGCGAGGAGAATGGGGTGGTCAAGGAGCTTTGCAATCCATTACCTCTAGAAGACGATTAATTCGCGTTTCACGGCGAAGTATTGCCGATGAGCGTTCGGTTGGTTTTACGAGTTGGGGCTTGCCGAATTCCATAGCAGGCCGTCCGGGTAAGCACTCCGGCGTCTACTACCTCATTTGTACCACTCGGAAGCTCCGCAGACCTGCATGATTGACATCATGCAACAGCTCGCCCGGTGAACGTTCGTCTCTACGTCGAGTGAATGTACGTGACGGCCGAATGGCCGTTAGTGTCTTTGACTTGGATTTGCTCGGTATCGCGATCGCTGCCGCACGTAGCACCTTGGGGAACGACGACCCAGGCGCCGCTCGTTGTAATGGGAGACTGGACGACCCAGCACTTTCCGACCGTAGTCTGGGCCGTGAACTGACCCGTGTACCCATCTTCGACGGCCGTTAATGTGAACGAGGATGCGATCGATTGATCCGCGGGGTTCGCGGCGGTTCCATGCGGGTTTAGCTGAATAACGTTCGGCATGTAATCGCTATGAGTGCAAGCAACCAAACCAAGTGCAACCACGGCCACCAGAAAAAGACGACGCGACACGTTCATGCCAAAGCGCAGCCCGAACACAAGCGAGTCGTTGGCTCGGCGCTCAAACGGCACCTCCTCGGCGTATTACACCGAGGTTAAGGCTGGTCCGGACCGCACCCGTCGACGCCAACGCCGCGACACCGTGCGGCTGCTGCGTCCTTTTCCGGCGCTATGCTTGCGTGGGACCAACCGGCAGTTCTCGGAGAGAGAACTTCCTTTAGTGTTGCGCCGTCGCAGGAGTTGCCGACGGCTCGGGCGCCGCTGCGGGAGTTGCCGACGGGGCGGCCGCAGGCGCAGGAGTTGCTGATGGCCCGATTGATTGCGACGGAACCGGAGTCGCCGCGCGCTGGGCGCTCGCCCAGGCCGGCTCGGGCTTAATCGGAACTCCGCGATGAAGTTGATCGCGGCTCTGTCGAGCGTATGACGTATTGGGAAAATGGGATTTCAGATAAACGAAAAGCCCTACGGCGTGGTCGCGCGCCGTCCCACCGGGCAGCTCTTCGAAGAGCTGCGCCATCGAATAACCGGTGGATGCGAGCCACGGATCTTTTGGATAGAGCGCAGCCCACTGCTCGAATGCGTCTTGGTTGAGCAGCAGCAGATGCAGAGTTTGATCGGGAAGTAACTCGTGGGTTTCATATCGCTTCTTAAGCTGCATCGTTTCATAGCGTATTCGCAGCGCGCTCACCTTGAGCCGTCCAAAATAACGATCGGCCGGCGCGCTTGTTGCGGCTAGCTGGGTCGCAAAAAGTACGACGCCAACCAATTCCGTGCAGATCCAGGCGCCGCGCTAGTGCGGCTGCGTTTTCGAGGTGGAAGTCGAGTTGCTTTGCGACCCGCCTCCTGCGGGCTGCGTAACCGTCGTGGAGTTGGTTGTCGACGTCGTGCTCCAGGGATGCCAATAGAAAAGCACGACCAAGATGGCCGCAACGACGATCGCGACGCCGATGACCCACGCGATGGGCCCGGCCGAGCTGCTCTGGACTTCTACCACTCTAGGTTCATCAGCCATGCTTGATACCTCCAGCCGCATCTTCCCCAAGGTTGCGTGCGCTTAACCAAGGCACCCTTAAGCAACGTAGGTAGTAAGAGTGCGTTTGTAGAGAGGCTGAACTCCACCGTCGATCGGTTGTGGAAACGGGGATGGAACCGGAATGGGAGTTGGTCCAGGGGCCGAGATAGGGGGCGGAACGGACCCCGAGATTCGACCGTGAACGGGCGTGGAGCCCGTTTGCTGCTCGTATCCGTTCACTAAGGCGCCCCCAAGATCGACGTCGTGCGCCGTCACGTCAACATTGACACCCTTGCCCCGCGCCGTCAGCGTTGATTCGATTCGGCCGCCGGAACCATTCTGAGCGGTAACGCGCAGCGATCCGTTTTCCTCGCATGTGACCGATTCGCCGTCTCCGAGCTGCAGCGTCTGGCCGGGCGCGATCGAGACGGATTGCCCGTAGTTCGTGATCGACGCCTCGCCGTTATCGTTCATGCTGATTCGCGTCGCACCGTTGTTCAGCGAGACCGTCGCCGATTGGTTCCAAGTGACGCCCTTAGCCGACGGCGGCGTAACCTGCGTGGAGATTCGAAAGCCACCCGGAAACGAGTTCGAGTCGAGAAGGTCGGGTTGCGACCCCATATTATTCCATCTCGCTCCATTAAAAGACAAATGCGGATCGCCATCGCTTGAGCCGGTAGCATTTTGGAAATAGCGCTCGTCGCTGTTCGGAGGGCAGCCGCCGTTGCAGCCGTAGCCCATCAGCGACTGCAACATTTGCATCAGTTGTTGCAAGACGCCCATGAGAGGACCAAATACTCCCTGCAGTGAGCCCGCGCTTGCGTAGCCGCCATACGCAGCGGATGCGTCACCGCTACCTTCGCTTGACCAAGGCGGTGCGAAGCGCGAGATGTTGTCGCCCATTGCGGCTGCCGGATTGCCTTGGAAAACGCCGTTCTCGGCCTCCGCGTTTGCGGCGGGCGACGCGAGCGCATTTGGGCTGAGCGAGCCGTCGAACGGCTGAACGTACATTGTGAACCTCCGTCGTAAAAGCTGCGCTTCGATCACGACGACCGCCCGCGCCGACAAGGGGAGCTCCGCATTGGAGAAAAACCGGTTACCGGCATGAGCGATACGCAGCTAACTCACCTTGCCCGTCTAGAGGAGCGCCTGCAGGCACTCAAGGAGCGCCTTTGACGACGGCGGCAAACGGAGACGGATAGCCGAGCTCGAGGAACGGTCACGCTCGCAAGCATTTTGGGACGATCCGGATTCGGCCCAGGGCGTGATGAAGGAGCTCGCAGAGCTGAGCGAGCAGACCGAGGCACTCGAAGGCGTCGCCCACGCTCTCAATGAGGCGCGCGAGCTGCTGGCGCTCTTCGAGGACGATGCCGCGGCAGAGCGCGAAGCGGACGGAAACATCGGCGCAGCTACCAAGTCGATCGAAGCGCTCGAGATGGCCGCGAGCTTTAGCGGCGAGTTCGACGCTCGCGGTGCAATCATCAGCGTCTTTGCCGGTGCGGGCGGCGTGGATGCTGCCGATTGGACGGCAATGCTGGCGCGCATGTACCTACGTTGGGCTGAATCGAAGGGATTTGCGACGCAGATCGTCGATGAATCGCCGGCCGAAGAAGCCGGTTTGAAGTCGATCACCTTCTTTGTGCGAGGCCGCAACGCGTATGGTCTGTTGGAGAGCGAACGCGGCGTTCACCGTTTGGTCCGGCTCTCGCCCTTCGACGCGGCGCACCGCCGTCATACGTCTTTTGCGGCGGTCGACGTGATTCCCGAAGTCGAGGCCGGCGAGGGCCTCAACGTTGAGATCAAGCCCGACGATCTGAGAATAGAAACGTTCAAGTCTGGGGGTGCGGGCGGCCAGTATGTCAATAAGACCGAGTCGGCCGTACGCATCGTCCACGTGCCTAGCGGCATCGTGGTCGCATCGCAACAGGAGCGTTCCCAGGCCCAAAACCGCGAAGTCGCGCTCAGCGTCTTACGCGCCAAGCTCGTCGCCCTGGCCGCGGAAGAGCGTAAAACGAAACTGGCCGATTTGCGCGGCGAGCGTCAAGCGAACGAATGGGGATCGCAGATTCGCTCGTACGTTTTGCAGCCATATCAGCTCGTGAAGGATCATCGCACGGGGGTCGAAACCGGCAATGTTTCGGAAGTGCTCGATGGCGGGATCGATACGTTCATTTGGCCGTACCTGCAGCAACGGAGCGCGCTATCATCCGCATAGCGCGGACTCTTCGTCGGTTGGTAAGGGAAACGTGCTAAACGCTGCCGAATCGGTCGCGGCATCTCGGGGGACATCGAATGAAATCGGAAGAGCTTCGCGCGATTCAAGCACCCCTCAAAGAACGGTATAAAGAAACGCCCGGAGCGGCGGTCGTAACGTTGAAAGCCGAAGGCCGCCTCGGCGAGAACGTAACCTGCAAGGTACAGACCGGAAAGGCACTCGTTGCCGCAGGCCTGCACCCCGCGACCGGCGGCGACGGGTCGAGTCTTTGTTCGGGCGACATGCTGCTCGAAGCTCTGGTCGCTTGTGCGGGCGTTACCCTTGCCGCCGTAGCGACGGCACTCGGTATTGAGCTTCGGGGCGGAGTGGTACGTGCGGAGGGCGATCTCGACTTTCGCGGCACGTTGGGCGTTGCCAAAGACGTGCCGGTCGGTTTTTCGCGAATACGCCTGCGCTTCGAGCTAGAGACCGATTCGCCGGAAGATCGACTCGAAACGCTGATGCGCCTCACCGAACGCTATTGCGTCGTCTACCAGACGCTGCGCCAGCCTCCCGAGATATCCGTGGAGAGAGTATAAGACATGCCGATGTATATGGATATTCACGAAGCACCGGGAGCGACCGCGCAGGCGGTCGCAGCGGCGCATCTGGCCGATGTCGCCATTCAAGCAAAACACGGAGTCGAGTATCATAAGTATTGGCTTAACGAAGCGCAGGGCAAGATTTTCTGCCTGTGCACCGCGCCGAACGCCGAAGCCGCGACGACCGTGCACCGCGAGGCGCACGGTCTTATGGCACAGAAAATCATCGAGGTCGCTCCGGAAGTGGCGGAAAGCTTCCTGGGCGGTTGCGAGGTGGACGCCGGAGGTGCGGCGATCCTACCGGGAACGACCGCCGACGTGCGCGATTCCGGAATTCGAACGATCCTTTTTACCGACATCGTGGACTCAACTGCGATGACGCAGCGTCTCGGAGATGAGGCGGTTATGGCGCTGCTCGGAGTTCACGATGCAACCGTCCGCGAGGCCGTGGCCGCAAGCGCGGGGCGCGAAATCAAGCACACGGGAGACGGCATCATGGCGGCATTCTCATCGCCGGCGGCTGCGGTTCGATGTGCGGCCCGAATTCAAAGAGTGCTCGCGGAGCATCCGGCACGAAGCGGCGACTCGCCGGTCATGGTTCGCATCGGCGCTGCCGCGGGAGAACCCGTGGAGAGCAATAGCGACCTCTTCGGATCGGCGGTGCAGTTAGCCGCACGCCTTTGCTCGCACGCCGAACCCGAACAAACACTGGTTTCAAACGTCGTCGCCGAGCTGTGCATCGGAAAGGGTTTGATGTTTCGCGATTTGGGCGAAATCTCGGTTAAGGGTTTCGACCGTCCGATTCGGGTGCACGCGGTTCAACAAACTACATAAAGCTGCGCGCGTGACGCGTGCGAGATAGAGCCCTTTGGTTAGGGTGCCTCGTTTACGCGGCGCTCTTTACCTGGCTGGGCTCGATAAAGTATGAGGCGCATCGCAATCTGGTCGACTTCGGCATTTTCTCGCAGACTGTAGCGAGCGCGTTCGGCTGCTTTTGCAATCCTATCGAAGGCAGCCACTGGGCCTTTCACTTTTCGCCGATTCTCTATGCGGCTGGGATCGCCGTCGCGGTGATCCGGTCGCCGCTCACGCTGATTGCGCTGCAGGCAATCGCCGGAGCGCTCGTCGCGCCGCCGATCTACGCACTCGTACGCGTTCGAAACGACGCCGGGAGAGCCAGGCTCGCGGCACTCGTCGCGTTGCTCTATCCGCCTTTGGCCGGATTGGTCTTTGGTGACTTTCACGAGAACGGGTTTGCGCCGGCAGCGGTCGCGTGGACTCTCTACGCCTTCGACGCGGGGATGTTAGTTTGGGCGTTCGTAGCTGCCTTAATCACGCTATCGATAAAGGAAGATCAGGCAGTCTTTCTCGCCATCGGCGGCACGCTTGGCGCATGGCGTTTCCGCGGCACGAAGCGGGGCCTGCTCGCAGCGGCAGTCGCCGCGACAAGCGTGCTCGTACTGGCCGCCTTCTTCGCGTACATCCGCCCGCACGCGGCGGCTGCCGCGGTCGCGTCGTGGACACCCGGGCGGTTTTATGCGTGGAATGCGGCGGACGCACGCGCGATTCCGGCGGGGATAGCGGCGCGGTTGGGGTTCGTGCTCCTGATCTTTGCGCCGCTGCTCTTCTTGCCGTTTCGCTCGTCCGTGATGTGGCTAGCGGTGGCGCCGCTGTGCGAAGTGCTGCTTTCGCGCATGCCGACGACGTTCACGCTTGGGACGCATTATGCGGGAGCTTGGATCGGTTATGTCTTGGCAGCGTTTGGCCTTCGCCGTGCGTGCATTAGCACGGCGGCAAGCGCGCGGGGCATTGTTCGCATGCCTTGCGTTGTGCGTTCTCGAGTTTGCGGTTGCCGATCCACTCCATCCGGGACTGAATCTGCGCTGGCCGCAATCGCGCGATGCCGCGCTCGACCGATTCTTGCAAACGTTGCCTTCCGAAGCGAGCATCGCGACCCAGGAGGAAGCGTACACCCATTTGGCACTCGCAAATCCGTACGCTCGCCTCTTGCCGGAACTTCCCGACCAGGCGACTGAGGCTTGCTTCGCGTTGATTGATTCGAGCTTTCCGGACTCCGCGCGTTTGCAAGAATATGGAGAATCGCTTTCGCGCCAAGTGCGCGCGCATCGCTTCGTTTCCGTTGCCAAGACAGGCGGAATTGAGCTCTATCGCGCGAGTCATTGCCGCTAATGAGAGTTCTCACTCTCAAGCAAATGGACGAGTGCATCGCTAGCGCGCGAGGGCCAGTCTTCGCCGGCGGGGATGATGCGGTGCGGCGCCGCCCACGGCGTCCAGCGCGCAACCTGCAAAACATAATCCCGCGAGCGGGGAAAGATTCCAACGACCGGCGTGCCGATCATGCCGGCGACATGCATCGCACCAGAATCGGGAGTAACGATGGCGGCGGCTGCGCCGATCGCCGCCTTCCACGGTTCCAACTCGTCGTAATAACTGACGGCGTGTCTGGCGGCAGCTGCGATTCGTTCCGCATAGAGAGCCTCACGTTTAGCTGAGAGCAAGTGCAGCGTCGCGATCGTCGAGAGCCGGTGAATCATGTCGACCACGTCCCCGAACTCGATGCCAAGCCGTTCCCATTTGTCGGTTATCTGAACGGCGACGCGTTCGTCGGGCGCCGGCTCGCTCTCGATCACGAGAGGACGCAATTCAGCGAGATCGCGGGTTGGTTGCTCATTGCCGACGAAGGGCGCGCCGAGGCGAAAGAGCACCTCGCACTCGTGGGGACCGCGCCGATCCAAACCCGCACTGCGAAAGACAACGGCGGTGAGAAGGCGTCGCGCCCAGAGCGCCTTGAACGGCTTGCCGCGCGCATCCGCGAAGCCAATGCGAACCGGAGCGCCGACGGCGCGCGCGAGACGGTAGCCGGCCGGGTCCTCGGTGGCGACCAAGACGTGCGAATATTCTGCGCGCTGCAATTCGCGGCCGAGCCGCTCGATGGCGGCGAGATTCGATGGCGCGCTCGATCGTAGCTGTAAGTCCGTAGTCACGATTCGTCGCGCGGCGCGCGAGGCAAAGGCGCCCGCGTTACTTCGCTGCAACACCACGTCAACCGGGACCGCACTGCGGTGCATAGCCGCGAGCAACGGCGTCAGCGCGAGCGCATCGCCGATCGCATCGAGGCGGATGATCAGCACCGACGCTGAAACGTTCGGCATGCCCGTTCATTCGGACCGCCATTTCCGGGTCGCCTGCCCGCCGCCGTGATTGCTCGCGACGACATCGTCACGTTCGACCAGCTCGACGGGTTACGCGACGGTAAGGAGCTTCGGGCACGTTTCCGGTAGGGCGACGCGGCCACGCAATCGGTTGCGCTCTACCTTTCGCAGTCTCGGTATGCTGATCGGCCTGGCCAGCATGGAGTTCCTGAGCGATGCCGAGCAGCTTCGCAACGAGGCCCTTGAAGCGCTGCGCCGCCGCGCCGATGCAATGGGAGCAAATGCCGTTATCGGCCTGCAGTTTTTTGTCTCGGAGGACAGCGACGGCTCGTGTCAGGTGCTCGCGTTTGGGCGTGCCGTCTCGGTGATCAGGACGGTGCGCGGGTAAGTGAATGAGCCGGAACCGCTGGAGCGGCGCGAACGCCTCTCGCAGGCCTCAGTTGCAGCCGCCGCTTGCCGAAGGTGCGCGATCGGCTACGAACGGCGTAACAACGTCTATGGAGAGGGCGATCCCTGCGCGCGGCTGATGGTCGTCGGCGAGGGTCCGGGCGAAACCGAAGATCAGCTTGGGCGTCCTTTTGTAGGTCGAGCCGGCCAGCTGCTCGATCGAATGCTCGCGGCCATTGGCCTGCCGCGCAGCGAGGTCTACATTTGTAACACGGTTAAATGCCGGCCGACGGTGCCCGGTCCGAACGGACCGCGGAACCGCGCTCCCGATCCGCAGGAAATGGAGAACTGCCGCTCGTTCTTGGACGAGCAGATCGCAATCGTCGCGCCCGAGGTGATTCTCGCTCTTGGATCGCCGGCGGCGAAATCGTTCCTAGGACGCGACTTTCAGATCACGCGTATGCGTGGCCAATGGTATGTGGGGCCGCGCGAAATCCCAATCATGGCGACGTTCCATCCGGCCTACATTCTGCGCCAGACCGGCGGAGAGATCGAGGGGGTCAAGCGGATGGTTTGGTCCGATCTCAAAGCCGTGCGTGCGAAGCTCGATGAGCCGCCGATACCGACCGTGCAGCAGGTCGAGATACGGCAAGTGAGCCTCTTTGAAACCCCTTGATACGTGGTTGCGCGACGTCGTCGGGCGCGCGCGGCTTTCCTAACGCCGATGAGTTCGTGCGCCATTACGATCTCAAACCTTATCGCCTGAGGCAGCTCTACCACGCGGCCTCGAAAGAGCTGCTCGGAAACGTCAATGACGTCACGACGCTGCCGAAGGAGTTGCGCTCGGCGCTGGTGGAGCGCGGCATCCTTCTTTCCTCGATCGAGCCGATGGCGCTGCAGCGATCGCAGGACGGCCAGACCACAAAGGGGCTCTTTCGGCTGCACGACGGTAAAGAAGTGGAAGCGGTGCTGATGGAGCATCACGGCGATCGCACGACGGTGTGCATCTCGTCTCAGGCGGGGTGTGCTTTCGCGTGCGCGTTCTGCGCTACCGGACAAGGCGGATTCAACCGCAACCTTTCCGCCGGCGAGATCTTCGACCAGGCCTTGTTCTTCGCGCGTTCCCTTGCGACGGATAAAAAGCGGATCACCAACGTGGTCTTCATGGGGATGGGCGAGCCATTTCACAATTACGACGCCGTTACGGACGCCGTCGCGCTTCTGAACGATCCGCAGGGTTTTGGCCTTGGCCACCGCCACATCACGATCTCGACCGTCGGCATTGTCGATAAGATCGATCGCTTTGCCGACGAGCATCTCCAAGTAAACCTCGCAATCTCGCTCCACGCGCCGACCGACGAGCTTCGTTCGCAACTCATGCCGATCAATCGGCGTTTCCCGCTGCCCGTCCTGATGGCGGCCTGCGAGCGTTACGTGCGCAAAACTCACCGCAAGGTCTTTTTTGAATACGTGATGCTCGCCGGGATCAACGATGACTCTGCCTGCGCCTCGGCGCTTGCCGAGCTCATGCGCGGCCGGCTCTACCACGTCAATTTGATTCCGTACAATCCGACTCCCGACGCGCCGTTTGTCGCAACGCCGGACTCGCGCATCTGGGAGTTCGCCGCGATCCTCGATGCGGCCGGCGTACCGGTCACCGTGCGTCAGAACATGGGACGCGACATCGCCGCAGCCTGTGGTCAGCTCCAAGCCGAAACGCAACCGAAAAGCTGCACAACGCCGGCATAGCGCAGGGCGGGGGTTTCGGCGGCAGCCGATAAATGTAGCGCTTCAATGGAAACGGCAGCCTCGGCACAACGCGTCAGCATGGAGGAGATTACCGGGCTGGCGAAGCGCCGGGGATTTATCTTTCAATCCAGCGAGATCTACGGCGGCCTTAACGGCTTCTGGGATTACGGGCCGCTTGGCGCGACGCTCAAACGCAACGTCAAGGATGCCTGGTGGCGCGATACGGTCGAGCTGCGCGACGACGTCGTGGCGTTCGATTCGTCCATTATCATGCATCCAATGGTTTGGAAGGCCTCGGGTCACGTCGACGCTTTTCACGACGTGATGGTCGACTGCAAGGTCTGCAAGCATCGTTTCCGGTTAGATCAGCTGACCGACCGCGCGCAATGCCCGGACTGCGGCACCAAAGACTCGTTCACCGAGCCCCGCAACTTCAATTTGATGATGCGCACGTCGGTGGGACCGATGGAAGATACGTCGGCGCAGGTTTATCTGCGCCCTGAGACCGCTCAGGGCATCTTCGTCAACTTCAAGAACATCTACCAAACCGCACGCAAGCGGCCGCCGTTCGGCGTGGCCCAGATCGGCAAGTCGTTTCGAAACGAGATCACGCCGGGAAATTTCACGTTCCGATTACGCGAGTTCGAACAGGCGGAACTCGAATATTTCGTGCCGGATGACGGCAACGACATGGCGGCCTTTACGCAATGGGTGGAACGGCGCAGGGCCTGGTACGCGCAGTACGGGATCGATTCCGACCGCCTGCGCTTTTACGAGCTCAAAGAGTCGGAACGCCCGCATTATGCCAAAGCCGGCATCGACGTAGAGTATCTCTTTCCGTGGGGTTGGGGCGAGCTCGAATCAATCGCCCATCGCGGAACGTACGATCTCGACGCGCACGCGCGGCTCTCCGGCAAAGACCTGCAATTTTTCGATGAGGCTACGAAAACGCATTACACGCCGCTCTTGATCGAGAGCTCGGCGGGGATCGATCGCACCGTGCTGACGTTCATGATCGACGCCTACGAGCGGGAGCACGGCGTCGATCCCAACGGCAAGGCGACGGAGCGCATCGTTTTGCGCTTTCATCCCGTACTCGCGCCGGTGCAGGCCGCGGTTTTTTCGCTGGCTCGCAACAAACCGGAGCTCGTCGAGCGGGCGCGCGCAATCGAAGCGGCGCTGCGTCCTACCTTTCGCACGCAGTATGACGAGGGCAATATCGGGCAGCTCTACCGTCGCCAGGACGAGATCGGAACGCCGTTTTGCATAACCGTGGATTACGAAACTCCCGACGACGGCACCGTGACCGTACGGGCGCGTGATACGATGCTGCAAGAGCGCATCAACGGCGATGGCTTGGCCGAATACGTGCGCAAGAAGTTGGAGCGATAACGGTGACGACTGGCACGAAGTACGTCTACTTTTTTGAAGAAGGCGAAAGACTACGCGTAGCGTCCGATCCAAACTCGATGCGCAACATCCTCGGCGGCAAGGGTGCCGGCCTCGCGGAGATGACCGCCGCCGGTTTGCCGGTGCCTTCGGGCTTTACGATCACCACTGAGGCGTGCCTGCGTTTCTACGAATCCGGAGGAACCTTCCCCGAGGGCTTGCAGAGTCAGATTGATTGCGCGATGCGCGAGCTCGAGTCGCGCACCGGCAAGGGCTTCGGCGCGACCGAAAATCCGCTGCTCGTTTCGGTCCGAAGCGGCGCGCGAGTCTCCATGCCGGGCATGATGGACACCATCCTGAACCTCGGCCTGAACGACCGCACCGTCGCAAGCCTCGCGAAGCTAACCGACAACGAGCGTTTCGCCTGGGATGCCTATCGCCGATTCGTGATGATGTTCTCAAGCGTCGTCCTCGGAATCGGGAAAGAACATTTCGAAGAGCAGATCGACGCCACGAAGAAGTCGCTTGGCGTCTCGACCGACGCGGAAATCGACGCCGCTTCGTGGAGGGTGCTCGTCGATCGCTTCAAAGCGATCGTTCGCGAGCGCGCTGGACGGGAGTTTCCCCAGGACGTGTTCGAGCAGCTCCGAGGTGCCATCGAGGCGGTCTTCGATTCCTGGAAGTCAAAGCGTGCCGTCGATTATCGCCGATTCAACAAGATACCCGACGATTGGGGCACCGCCGTCAACGTGATGGAGATGGTATTCGGCAACATGGGTGACGACTCCGGAACCGGGGTTGCATTCACGCGCGATCCCAACACCGGCGAGCGGACGCTCTTCGGTGAGTATCTGAGCAACGCGCAAGGGGAGGACGTCGTCGCCGGCATTCGGACCCCCGAGAAGATCGCCGATCTTGCGCGCCGGCAGCCTAAGGTATACGAGCAGTTTGCGGAGATTGCCGCGCGGCTCGAGCGGCACTATCGCGACGTTCAGGATCTCGAGTTTACGGTCGAGCGCGGAAAGCTTTTCATGTTACAAACGCGCAGCGCGAAGCGCAGCGCCGAGGCGGCGGTCAAAATAGCGCTCGATCTCGTTAACGAGGGGCTGATCGACAAACGGCGAGCCGTTGGAATGGTCAACGCACAATCACTCGATCAGCTCTTTCACGCGCGGATCGATCCGAGCCAATCGCTCGAGATCACCTGTAAGGGCCTCAATGCTTCGCCGGGAGCTGCAGCCGGCCAAATCGTTTTCTCGGCCGAAGACGCAGTGGCGTGGAAAGAGAACGGGCGCAAGACCATACTCGTCCGCACCGAAACGAATCCCGACGACGTCCACGGCATGATCGCGGCTGAAGGCATTCTTACCGCCAAAGGCGGCGCCACGTCGCACGCAGCCGTCGTCGCGCGCGGCATGGGCAAACCCTGCGTTGCCGGCTGCGACGCGCTCGTGATCGACCGTCGGAACAAGTCGGCGAGACTCGACGGAAGTGAGCTGCACGAAGGCGATTGGATTACGATCGACGGTACGACCGGTAACGTCGCGGTCGGCGAGCTTGCCTTGATACGGCCGCCGTCAAAGCTGCCGGAATGGCTGGCGACGTTCCTGTCGTGGGCCGATGAGTTGCGGCGGATGGAGATTTGGGCCAATGCCGATACCCCCGACGATGCCGCCAAGTCGCGCGAGCTCGGCGCGCAAGGCATCGGACTCTGCCGCACTGAGCACATGTTCATGCAGCCCGAGCGCCTTCCGGTCGTCCATCAAATGATCCTCGCCGTCACGGCCGAAGAACGCGCGCGAGCGCTGGAGCACCTCCTGCCCTTTCAGCGCGACGACTTTCGCGGAATTCTTCAGCGCGATGGAGGGGCTTCCGGTTACGATTCGGCTGCTCGACCCGCCATTGCATGAGTTTCTGCCGTCGCTCGAGCAACTGCTGGTCGAAACGACTGAGTTGCGGCTCACCAAGGGTACCGACGCACCGGAATATCGCGCCAAAGAAGCGATGCTGCGCCGCGTGCAGCAGCTCCACGAGCAAAATCCGATGCTTGGGCTGCGAGTCTGCCGTCTTGGGATCGTCTTTCCGGAGATTTACGAGATGCAAGTGCGCGCGATCTTCGAAGCGTCCTGCGATCTGCGACTTGAGGGCGTCGACGCTCGACCCGACGTCATGATTCCGGGCGTGGGCACGAAGGAGGAGATGCAAGTGACGCGGGAGGCCGCCAAACGCGTTGCCGACAAGGTGCTGGCCGAACGCGGCGTCGAGCTCACGTACCGGATCGGAACGATGATCGAGCTGCCGCGAGCCTGCGTCGTCGCCGATGAGATTGCCGCGCATGCCGAGTTCTTCTCGTTCGGCACCAACGACCTGACCCAGACGACTTACGGTTACAGCCGGGACGACGCCGAAGCTTCGTTCATTCCGGTCTATTTGGCGAAGCGAATCCTGAAGGACGATCCGTTTCAGGTTCTCGATCGGCGCGGCGTCGGCGAGCTGATGCAGCAGGCGGTCCGACTGGGACGCGGGGCGCGCGAGGGCTTAAAGATCGGGATATGCGGCGAGCACGGCGGCGAGCCGAGCAGCGTCGCGTTCTGCGACCGGCTGGGACTCGACTACGTTTCCTGTTCGCCGTATCGAGTTCCAATCGCGCGTCTCTCCGCGGCCCAATCGGCAATCGGCACGTTAACGTAGCGCGGGCGTAGAAGAGATTCGCGGACGATGCGCCGCGATGATTTCGGAGCAGAGCCGGCGCGCTTGCGCCACGTTGACGTCAGCGGGTCCTAAGCTTGGCGAGGGACGGCGAACGAAAAGTTTACGCCAATAGGCCTTGCCGCTGAGTTTCGCGATGAGATCGGAGACTTCACGCGCGTCGACGGCACCCCCGGGCCCGTCGACCCAGACGGTCGCTTCGGCCCCCAGGCCAAACGGCAGCCGATGCAAGAGCTGTGCTTGCGTGTCGGCCCAAACATTCGCCTCCCCGAACCTCTCGCGCAGGGCAGCATAGCAGGCTTCGAAAGCATGCAGGTCTCGCTCCGCGTTGAACTCTGCAGCCAGCGCATAGATTCGGATGCGGTTGCGAAGCGCGCGAGCCGCTTCGCTTCGTTCTTCGTCGAGCGAGTTGAGCACCCGAAAGTCGTCCCAGCGCAGGAACTCATCGACGGAATCGAGCGCGCGCGGATTGGGCCACAGATCGCGGAGCACGTCGTGCAGCACGCGCTCGAACATCCGCGTCGTGTGATGGAAGTAAACCGAGGCGAACATCATATACCGAGCCATGACGAAGGACTCGAGCGCGACAACGCCCCGCCGATCGATGCCGACCACGAGGCGCCCATCGCGCTCGAAGATTCGCAGTGAGGCGATCAACTGGTCCGCGTCGTAGCGCCCGGTCGCAACGCCCGTAAAGTAGGCGTCTCGCAGCAAATAATCCATTCGGTCGGCGTCGAGATTCGGTCCGCTCACCAGCTCGCGCAGTGCGGGGTAGCGGCTCTGAGAATCGCCTACGATCAAACCCAAGACGTCGTCGGCATCGACTTCGAGCTTGGCGATGCCGTGCGCAACCTCCGGGAGCGCGATCAAATCGGCGGTCCGCCGTTCGTGCGCAACCCCGAGCACGCTCTCGCAGGAATGGCTAAACGGGCCGTGCCCGACGTCGTGAAGCAGCAACGCCGCTCGGAGCAGCCGGCGTTGATACGAAGCGCCTTCGGAATCGCCGAAAAAGGCTTGGCCGCCGGAAAATACTACATCGAACGCTCGGGTCCCCATCGCAAGCGCACCGAGTGCGTGCGTGAAGCGCGAGTGCTCTGCCGAGGGAAATGCGACGTATGCCAACCCCAGCTGCCGTAGGCGGCGCAGCCGTTGCATCACCGGCAGATCGAGGAGCTGTGCCTCCGGTGTGGATAACTCGATGAAATGATGAACGGGGTCGAAGATGCGCTTCACTCGTCGCAACGGAAACTTCTCACACGGTGACGAAAGTCCTAGATCGGTCATCGTGAAATACGATCAAGACGTCCTTCGGGAAATTCGAGCTCGTGTCGACATCGCGGCCTTCATCGGCGCACACGTGCCGCTTAAAAAGCGAGGCAACGATCTTGTGGGCCTTTGCCCGTTTCACGCCGAGAAGACGCCATCGTTTCACGTTCATCCGGATCGCGGCTTCTTCAAGTGCTTCGGCTGCGGTGCGGGCGGAGACGTGATCACCTTCGTGCAGAAATCCGAGAGCGTCGGGTTCGTCGACGCGGTGCGGACCCTTGCGAGCAAGGCCGGCGTCGAGCTCGAACCCGAAAATCCGCGGGCGATGCGCGCGCGCAGCGAACGAGAAGCGATGTACGAAGCGAATCGCGTCGCGGCCGCCTATTTTATGCGGATGCTCGCGCACGACCGAGGCGCCGGCGCTCGAGCCTATTACCGTCAGCGCGGCTTCTCCGCGGCTACGGTCGAGCGATTTTGCCTGGGATATGCTCCTGATTCGTGGAATGGCCTCGTCTCCGAACTCGAGCGTAACCAGGTAGATCTCGCCCTAGCCGGGAGAGCCGGCCTCGTAAAGAGCGGACAGCACGGCTATTACGATTTTTACCGCAACCGGCTGATGGTGCCGACCTACTCCACAACGGGAGAAGTAATCGCTTTCGGCGGACGCGCCGTCGGCGAAGGCGAGCCGAAGTATCTCAACACGACGACCACGCCGGTCTACACGAAAGGCCACCATCTCTTCGCGCTGAATTTGGCGCGCCGCGCGGCGCAGAGCGACCGCACGCTCATCGTCGTGGAAGGCTACTTCGATTGCATCGCCCTTCATCAAGGCGGATTCGAAAATGCCGTAGCAGCGCTCGGTACGTCGTTTACCGCCGAGCAAGCGGCTGAACTCCGCAAATATGCGGATTACGTCTTCCTGTGCTTCGATGGTGACGCAGCTGGGAGCGCGGCTGCAACCAAAGCTATCGAGGTCGCGTCTAAGGAGATCGAGCACACTGGATCGTCGGTGCGAATCGTGCTCCTCCCTCCCGATGATGACCCGGATAGTTTCGTTCGCCTCCACGGCGCGGAGCAGTTTCGCGGTCTCCTCGAAGCGGCAAAACCCGCGTTGCAATTTAGGATTGACACGGAGGTCGAACGGCTTCGCGCCGGATTCGACTCCCCGGCGCGCGCCGCACCGAAGGCCGAAGCACTGATCCGCACGTTGGCGCCGCGCGAGGAGTGGGACCGGTGGCGCGTGTATGTTGCGGGGCGGTTGCAGGTGAACGTTGACGACCTTCGAAATAGCCGGTTTTTCGCCGACAGCGCAAACTTCGTTCCGCAGAGTACAGCGCCGTTCGCGCAAAGCCGCCACGCTTCTACGTCGGTCGAGCCGCTCTCATTCGAACGCGAGGTTTTGAGCATTTTGCTTGAAGAGCCCGCGCTCGGCGGCGAGTACGGCGGGCGCATCGGCGCATCGCGCTTCCGAAATGAGGTCTACCGCCGAGTGTACGAGCGAATTGTCGAGGCGGCCGGCACGTTAACGACGACGGCCGACGTATTCGGGCTCTTTGCGGAAGATCAGGGGACGCTCGATCTTCTCGCCGAGATCGGGCGGCGCGACCGCAGCTCCGCCGTTCGCTACGGCGACTCGCAGGAGCGGCGCGCGCATTTGGATCGGGTCGTCGAGCGATTGGAGCTCGAGAACGAGCGGCAGCGATATCGAGAGCTTTCGGATCTCATCGACGATCGGCTCACGAGCGGTAAAGCGGTATCGCAGGAGCTACGCGGAGAGTTCGAGGCTCTCGTCGCGAAGCTCAAACGATAAGGACGAAAAAGAAAGGAGGTGAAAGCGAAGAGAATGGCACGTAAAAAGGGAGGCGGCACCGCTACCGAGCTGCCGCCGGCCACGCTCGAAGAGCTCAAGAAGAAGCTTATCACGCGAGGCAAAAGCCAGGGCTCGCTGACCTATGAAGAGATCAGCGTCGCCTTCGAAGTTCTCGAAGAGATCAGTCCGGAGCAGCTCGAGGAGTTTTTCGAAGAACTCGCCGCAGCCGGCATCGAGCTCGCCGACGAACAGAAGGACGAAAAGCCCGGCGCGGAGCGCGAGGAAGAGGTCGAGGAGACGGTCCCCGACAGTCTTTCGCTCGACGATCCCGTCCGCATGTATCTCAAGGAGATCGGACGCGTCCCGCTGCTCTCGATGGAGCAGGAGAAGTCTTTAGCGATGCGGATCGAGGCGGGGGAACTCGAGTCGCGCCGCGACGGCTCCGCCGATTTGGGCATTGTCGACAACGGCGAAGAAGCGAAACGTCAGCTCACCGAAGCCAACTTGCGGCTTGTTGTTTCAATTGCAAAGAAGTACGTCGGACGCGGCATGCTCTTTCTCGATCTAATTCAGGAAGGGAACCTTGGTTTAATTCGCGCCGTCGAAAAATTCGACTATCGCAAGGGATACAAGTTCTCAACGTATGCAACGTGGTGGATTCGTCAGGCAATCACGCGGGCGCTTGCCGATCAAGCGCGCACCATTCGCATTCCCGTCCACATGGTCGAAACGATCAACCGATTGATCAAAGTCTCTCGTCAGCTCTTGCAAGAGCTGGGACGCGAGCCGTTGGTTGAAGAGATCGCCGAGGCGATGGCGCTGACGCCCGAAAAGGTGCGCGAGGTCATGAAGATTTCGCAAGAGCCGATCTCGCTCGAAACGCCGATAGGCGAAGAAGAAGACTCTCACCTCGGCGACTTCATCGAAGACCAGGAAGCCGTAGCGCCGGCCGAGGCTGCCTCCGTGATGCTTCTCAAGGAGAAGATGCAGGACGTTCTTCAAAACCTCACCGAGCGCGAGCGCAAGGTCCTCGTCCTTCGCTTCGGCTTGGAGGACGGTCACCAGCGAACGCTTGAAGAGGTTGGTCAGGAGTTCGGCGTGACGCGCGAACGCATTCGGCAGATCGAGGCTAAGGCATTGCGCAAGCTGCGGCACCCTTCGCGGGGCAAGGCCCTGAAGGATTATTGGACGAACGAATAAGGCGCGAAACCGATGTTCGTGTTAAAATTGCTGACCATCATCCTGGCCGTGATCGTTCCCGCTCCTTCGCCGGCACCGCGGGAGCCCAAAACGATTATCACGGTCATCTCCTCACCCTACTGCAAGTCGCTCGCCGAGCACTTCAACGACGCGCTCGTTCCCATGCTGGCCAACGACCGCACTCTGGATGGCGTCAGCGTTCAGCTTGACGATTTCAACACGATGTTCAACGCACCGAATTACGTCCAGCAATTCCTGCACATTCGCGATGCCTTGGGGCGCCAAGAGACGGAGTTGACGGAGTCACTCGCAGCGATCCAGCGTGAGATCAACGAGCTGCGTGACGGCTCCCGCCTGACGAGTGACCCTCAAGCCGTCGCGCGAAATTCACGAGGCAGCCCAAGAGCTGCAAACGGCGTACGACCACCAGCGTCAGCTCTCGATCGACGTTCAAAGCTTATACCAGTCGATGCTGCAGACAAATCCCAACAGATTCCATCCGACGCTCGGCGGCTTCGATCCGCAAGATATGGCCGCCCCGGCCGACGCCCGCAACATCAAAAGCTATCTCCGCTTCAACGGCCAGCGCGACGTTATCTCCACACACGAAGACAAGGCGGCCGACGTCGCCTTGAACGCCGCCCAAACGTACTGCGTTCCTAAATAACGTTCAGCCGGAAGGGCCTCCTACATGTCGTCCTTCTCCGCATTAGCGGACGGAATGACGAGCGGATTTTTGTCGGCGAAGGCGCCGTTTGGGTTTGGCTTGATCCAGACGATGAGGTCCCAAATCGACGGGAACAGGAAGACGCGCTTGACCTCGGCAGTGCTCTTCGCGATTCCCATCTTGACGAGCGTTGCGGCTTGCGGGTCATCGACATTGCCACCCGCCGCAACGAATTTCTTGTCGCTGGTGGCGCCGTAGATTTCCGTACCGTTTGGTCCGACTAGAATGTAATGGACGTGTTCGCGAAACGAAATCCAGCGTTGATAGTGGACGCCCCAAATAGATGGCGGCGCGGGCGATCCGCTCTGCAAAACCGAGAAATCCGCACCGAGCAGATTACCGTGCACGTCGTACCAAAGCTGGCTGGGCTGCTGCGGATTACCGCTCTGCCAATGAAGATTGGTGTAGCTAATCGCGCCGTCTTCGTCCTCGTTGCCGTATCGAAAATAGCCGGCTTTCTCCGCGTCTTGCGCGGTCGGGAAGCGCGCCGTGAGATCCTTCTGGATTGCCTCGACGAACGCGACCTCCGTCCCTTGCGGCACCGGTGAAAGCGTCGCTTTAGGCGCAGGCGTAGCGGCGAATGCCGGGATGGCGGCCAGTGCAAAAATCGATAGGGCGTACGTCATTCGGATGAGCACGATTACCTCACTTTCTAAAGCACGCTCTTCGAGGAACCCAGCTCCAAAGCATCGCGCCCTACGAGCTTGGCGAATTTAGATGCGCGGCGACGATGTCGGTGACGGTGAAGGTGAAGGAGAGGGGCGAGGCGTCGGGCGCGAGCGCGGCGTCGCGCCCGGACCGAATGGCGTCGCCAACGGCATCACGGGAAACGTAGCATTGGGAGTCTCGCCGCTCGCCTGCAGGGGCGGCGGTGTGACGATCGCGATCGTGCCATTGGGCTGCGTGGTGAGCGTCGCTTCGATGTTGGCGGGAATCACCGACCCTGCCCCGAGCACGAAGTTCTTTCCCTTGCGCAAGATTTGATAGAGCGGATAGTACGGCACGAATATATCGCCGACGGTGTCTTCAGCGCCGACGGTCGATTCGTGTCCCGCTGAGACGTTTGGCGTGAGCCGAGCGACTGGAGTGCGCAGCGGCAACACCCGCCCGTCCGGCAACGCGAGCGGCTCGAAGAAGATATCCACGAAGCCATACGTATCGGCAATGTCGGCCGACGACGAGTCGACGATTCGAATCGTTGCCGCAGTCCCTGCCGCAGCAACGGTGCGGCTCCCAATTACAATTGCACTCCTGAGGTGCGCACGCACGAGCTGTCCGGCCTTGGAGGCCTTCGACGAGATTGGGTCATCGAGCACGAAGAGCAACGTCGAGTCAAAAGGCAAGACGTTTCCGGGAGGGGGCGCCGTCGGGCTGGGAGTCGCTTTCGGCATGGGCGTCGGGGGCATGGGATAAGCCCCCGCCGTTCCAATGGAAATTGCTACGAATGCGAAGACGAACAGGGCCAGGCTCGGCCCGAACCGGGACGGTTTAACTCGCCCGCTGTTTGCGGTCGGCTGCGCGCTTCCCCTCTTCGATGAGTTGCTTAACTTTCTGTCCACCCTTTTGACCGATTCGTTCGTAGAAGTTGGGGCCATAACGATCGCGCGTCGCTTCGCCGCCCTTTTTTCCGCCCTTTTTGCCGATCTGCTCGTAAAACTCGTGGCCGTGGGCTAGTTTCGTCGCCAATCCACCCTTGCGACCGATCTGCTCGTAGAACTCGGCGCCGTATTTATGCTTAACGGTTTCGCCGCCTTTTTGGCCGGCTTCCCGGACGGACATGCCGCCACCACGCCTGTTCTGTTCCGTAATCATGATTCTTTCCACCTGTGTTGTAACTCCGCCAAGAGGCGGAAGGCTTGCTCCACCTACTACAACGCAGCGACCAGCCTCAAAGTTCTTGCGCAAGGTTGGGGCCTCATGAGAAAGATTCGTTCCGCACGCTCAAGCAACCGTCAGAAAGCATGCTTGGTATCGAGAAGAATCGTTACCGGACCGCGGTTGACGAGCTCGACGTCCATTTGGGCGCCGAACTCGCCATAGGCAACCGGCACCCCGCGAACCTCGAGGGCCTGGCCCGTCATCTCGTAGAGCTCCCGCGCCTGTGGCTCCTTGGCTGCGCCGACGAACGAGGGACGGCGTCCCCGTCGCGCATCGCCGTGCAATGTGAACTGCGAAACGAGCAACAACTCCCCTCCGGTGTCGAGCAGCGAGCGGTTCATGAGTCCACGATCGTCGGGAAAGATTCGCAGCCCCGCAACCTTCTCGGCCATTGCACGCGCGTCGCCGTCGTTGTCGTCGGCGCCGACGCTCAACAGCGCCAGCAGTCCCGGACCGATCTCTGCGATCGATCGCTGCGCTACGCTGACGCGCGCCCGTGCGACGCGCTGGACAACTGCTCGCATCCTTCGCCCTTCGACAAGCTCAGGGTGACATCGGCTAGCGCGAAAAGATGGAAGAAAGCGCGAAGAGTGCGTTCTCTCGGCGCTCGAGCACGCGGCGGTAAAAATAGCCTGCCCAATGCGTTCCAAACGGGACGTAGATCCGTAAACGATATCCCTGCGCGACGGTTTCGCGCTGGACCCGTGGGCGACAACCGTAGAGCATCTGAAATTCGAAGCGATCGTTGCCGATCCGGCGCTCGGCCACGAACTGCTTGACGGCTGCAATCAGCCGATGGTCGTGCGTTGCAATTCCTGGATAGTTTCCGCGCTCTAACAGCTCGCGGACTAAATCGAGATAGTTTTCACGAATCTCGGCCATGCGCTCGTAAGCGATCTCGGCCGGTTCGTTATAGGCGCCTTTGCAGAGCCGAACCCGCGCGCCGAGTTCGATAGCGCGCTCGACGTCGGCGGACGTGCGCTTGAGGTAGGCTTGCAAAACCGGCCCGACGTTTTTGCGCTGCGCGAAGGCGCGCGCAAAAAGGCGCAGCGTCGCCTCGAGCACGTCGGAGCCTTCCATATCGATGCGAACGAAAGGGTCCGCATTGCGCTCTGCGTGCTCGACGATCGCCATAAGGTTTTCGAAGGCAAGCCCTTCGTCGACCAGCAAACCCATTGCGGTGAGCTTGACCGATACGTTCGAATCCACTCCGCTTGTCGCAATAGCGTCGAGCATCTCGATGTAGACCTCGCGTTGGCGCAGTGCCGCATCTCGCTCGAGCACGTCTTCCCCTAGAAAGTCGAGGGTTGCCGACATCCCTTGACCGTTTAACGCGCGGACGGCGCGAATCGCGGAATCGATCCCCTCGCCGGCGACGAAACGACGGGCCAGGAAGTAAAAGTTCTTCTGGAGCACGGCTCTATTGTACGACGCCTCGGCGCAGAACCCACGCCGCAGCAAGAACGATGGCAACCAAAACGACAAAGCCGTAGCAAAGGGCGAGCGCTTCGCGCACCCCCGAAGCGGAGAGCGCTACGTAGAGCGCGACCGGCAATGAGGTTGGATGAAACGCAAGAATGCTGGTCGCCCCATATTCTCCGACCGCGCGAAGCCACGCAAACGCGACTCCGGCCCCGATGCTTCCTGCGGCCGCGGGTAGAGCGACGCGAGTGAAGATTCGCCATTCGCTCGCGCCCAGCGTTCGCGCCGAATCTCCATAGATAGGATCGAGCCCCCCAAATGCCGCCGTCGCCGCGATAGCGACAAACGAGCCGGAGACGAAGAATTCGGCAACGCCGACGCCGAGCAGCGAATCCGGTACGGTAAGCCCGCGCGCAAAGAGCCATGCGCCTACCGCGGAGTTCGTGCCGAGCGCATAGACGAGCATTATTCCCGATGCCACCGGCGGGAATGCGAGCGGCAAGGCCAGCAAGAAGATCGCGCTTGCACGCAGCCTCGGTGGCAGGCGAGAGAGGAAGTATCCCGCAGGCACGCCGAGCAACGTCGCAACGAGCGTCGCGCCGGCAGAGGCGAGGAACGAAACGCGCAACGCGTCGCCGCCTATTCGGGCGAAGGTCCTCACGGCTTCCCCGGGGGGCATCGCGGCGACGAGGGCGGCGACCGGCGCAATCAGCGCCGAGAGCAACACGAAGGTGGCAAAGAAAAAGATCAGACCCGGCCACGGGCGCATCATGCAGGAAGCTTCACCAGGTCGTCGCGCAAAGCGTGCTAGTGAGCGCGGTATTTTTCAAGGTCCTCCTGATCGCGATTGCGCTCGCGCTCGACGTCTTTGCGGTAAGCGTCGGGGTCGGCGTTCGCGGAATCCCGGCTCGGAACAAAGTTCGCATCGGCATAGCCTTTGCGTGCGCGGAGGTCGGCATGAATCTCCTCGGAGCGGGCATTGGTCTGGTTGCGGGCCGGCTCATTGGGCAGGCCGCGGGATACTTTGGCTTTGCCGCCCTCGTCGGCTTGGGTGCCTATATGATGCGCGAAAGCCGCACCAACCTGAGCGTCACGTCGAGGCTCGATCTCGCTCACGGCCGCGGACTCATGCTGGCGTCGATTGCGATTAGCCTCGATTCGCTCGGCATCGGCTTCTCGATTCTTTACATCGGCGTTCCAATGCCGATCTCATTGATCATCATCGCGAGTATATCGATCGCGTCAACTTTGTGCGGCTTGGCGCTCGGACGATGGCTCGGACGATTTGCGGAGCGCAACGCCGCCTTTATCGGCGGTCTGTTGCTGTCGCTCACCGGTATCGTCTTCGCCACGCTCAAGGCGCTGCGTATCGGATAGCTGAAGTGTCAGGAACCTCTGAAGAAGTCCATGTACCGATCGTTTGAGCCGGCTTTCCGACCAAACCCTTCGGGCGGCGGTTTCGCCGCATCTCTTTGTTGCGCCCTCAGTCACGTAGGGCTCCACTATGCTCCCTCGGGCGCGCCTCGATCTGCGGGGAAACTGCTGGCCGCGATCGGTGCAGCGACTTCTCCAGAGGTTCCTTAGCGTGCGAGTAGGATCGGAACTCCTCGAGCTTGCGCGCGCTGTGAATGCACGCTCGATCTTCGTCGTTGGCATCGGCAGGGACGTCGGTAAGACGACGGCGTTGCGAGCCATTTATGATGCCGCGAGTGCGGCGGGACGCCGAATCGGGCTTGCTTCGATCGGACGAGAGGGCGATCCGGCGCGATCCGGCGAGAATCGACCAAAGCCGCGCCTGTGGTTACAGCCGCAAACGGTTTTCGTCAGCGCGCGCGGCTCGCTTCCGCAAACTCCCGCCGTCGAAATCCTCAAGCTTTCTCGATTGCAAAGTCCAGCCGGCGCGCTGCTCTATGCACGCGCAGCGGCGAGCGCGTTCTACGAGCTGGTTGGACCACCGACGGCATCGGGCGTTCGCGAAGTCGTCGACGAACTTGGCTCGTTCGCCGAAACGGTGATCGTGGACGGCGCCGTCGACCGCGTCGCATCGCTCGCGGGTTCGGACGGCGCGGTAGTCGTCGCGTGCGGCGCCGCTGCGGCAAAGACGATCGAAGAAGCCGTCGACGAAGCTGCGGCACTCGTTGCTCGTCTGAGCGTTCCGCGCCTCGATGCGCAGGCGCCGGCAATCGAACTGCAAGGTGCTCTCACGGCATCGCAAGCTGCGCAGTTCATCGCGCAGCGAGAAAAGCGTCAGATCGTCGTCCGCGATCCGACGCAGATTGCTCTGAGCGGGAAGGCCGGATTGCGCGCTCTGGGCCAACTGCAGGTTCGCTGCCGCCGCCCATTGCGCGTCATCGCCGCGACGATCGCGTCGATTGGGCCCGAACGCAGCTTCGAACCGCGAGCCTTTGCAACTGCCGTCGCAAAAGCGACCGGTTTGGGGGTCTTCGACGTCTACGCCGGCACGCGCGCCGCATGAAAGCATCGGAGCTCCTCGATTCGGCGAGCGCCAACGTACTCGGATTTGAATGGTTGAAAAAGGCCGTCGCTCCCATATCGCCTTATGGCGAGCGCCATTTTTCGGATCTGCGCCCATTCGTGGCCGGAGAGGAAGCGCAGGCCGAAAAGCGCGCCAAAGAGATCGCGAGCGTTGCAGACGGCTTACACGCAGCGGACTTCAAGGCGGTGCGCGGTGCGCTCGGCAATTTACCCGATGCATCCGGCGCAATCGCGCGGGCCTCGATGGGAGACGTTCTCGACGATCCAAGTTTTCTGGAGTTGCGCCGCTTTTGCGGGCTGATCGACCGAATCGACGAATTGATTTGCGCACTGAACTTTCGGCCTCGCGTTGCCAATGATGCGGTGCGCGCGGTCGACGGCGCATTGGCGATCGGGGCCCTCAAAGAGGAGGGATTTTATCTCGCCGATGAGTTCGATGCCGAACTCGCGACGGCGCGTTATCGTCTCGCGCGCGAGCAAGCGGAGCTCGACGCCGCGCGCGGACGCGAGAGGGAGCGCGCGGCACGCGCGCTCGAACGTGACGAGATCGCGGGCGACGAGTTCATCGTCATGCGCGCCGATATGCGCAGCCCTCTCCCGGAAGGCATTCGGGTCGTGCGGGAAGCGCCTACCTATCTGCTTTGCGCGCTCGAATACGGGGCGTCGCTGCTCGAGGCTCTTGCGCGCCGAGATGCCGCCGCCGACGAGGTCGCCGCTGCCGAGCAGCACCTGCGTTCCCGCCTTTCTCGCATCGTGCGCGAGCATGCATCGGGCCTTGCTCGCGCCGCCCGTGCGCTCGGCGAGCTCGACGTACTTTTAGCCGCCGCGCGTTTCGCTCAAATACACCGCTGCACGCCGGCCACCGTGACAACGCAAACGGTGCTCGCGTTTGAGCGAGCGCGCTTCCTTCCGCTCGAGGGAGAGCTCGCGGCTGCGGGCCGCGCCTTCGTACCGCTGGACCTCGAACTGCACGACGTGGCGGTGCTGACCGGGCCGAACATGGGTGGTAAGAGCGTCTCGCTTCAGACCTGCGGATTCATCGCTCTCTGCGCGGCATTTGGGCTGCCGGTTCCGGCGAAGAGTGCATGCAGCGCCCTCTTCGACCAAATCGCGTGGCTCGGAATGGGGCGCGAGGCGCAGATCGGCGGCCTCCTCTCGTCATTCGCTCGCGAGGTGTTGGAGCTGAAGGCGATCTTATTACGCGCCTCCCCGCGTCTGTTGATTTTGGGCGACGAGTTCGCCCGAACCACGACTCCGCATGAAGGCAGAGCGCTCATGGTGGCCTTGCTCGCGCGCTTGCGTAAGATGGGCGCGTGCGGAATGCTCGCCACGCATCTCGCCGGAATCGCCGGCGCCGCCGGCGCTCGTCATTTCGCCGTGCGCGGGCTGCGCGGTGTTCCTACCCAGCCACCGACGCAGGACGTCGGGAAAGCGCTCGCGGCCTTGGCCGATGCAATGGATTACACGATCGCCGAAGTCGTCGGCGACGAACCGCCGCGCGCCGACGCCATTGCATTGACGGCGTTGCTCGGCATCGATCAAGAGTTCCTCGACGATGCCTATCGTGCGCTCACGCAATGAACACAACCGAGGTACTGCGAAAAGAGCGCATCGCATGGATCCGCTGATCATCACCTGCGCGCCGGTCGGAGCGGAGGTGCGCCCCGACCAAACGCCCTATCTGCCGTACACGCCGCAACTCCTCGGCGAAACGGCGCGAGCCGTACGCGAGGCCGGGGCGTCGATACTGCACGTGCACTGCCGCAACGACGACGGCACCAACACCCACAGCATCCAACGGTTCCAGGAGGCCTACGAGGCGATTCGCGCACAGAGCGACCTCATCGTGCAATTTTCAACCGGCGGCGCAATTGGAATGACGCCGCAGGAACGTTCGAGCGTACTCGAGCTTCGACCCGAGATGGCGACGCTGACCTGCGGGAGCGTGAACTTCGGCGACGACATCTTCGAGAATAGCTTCCCGATCATGCGCGGCATCTTGAAAAGGATGAACGAGTGGGGAGTACGTCCGGAACTCGAGATTTTCGACAAGGGGCACATCGGCAATGCGCGGCGGCTCGCGCGCGAGCGATTGCTCTCCTTTCCGCAGCACGTCGACCTCGTGCTCGGTGTTCCCGGCGCGCTCGAAGCGACCGTACAGAACCTCGCCGACCTCGTCGATGCGCTTCCCGACGGCTGCACGTGGTCGGTCGCGGGAATTGGTCGCCAGCAACTCCCAATGGCTATGGCCGCGATCGCTATGGGCGGCCATGTGCGCGTGGGTCTCGAAGACAATCTCTACTACAGCCGGGGTCGCCTCGCCCGAAACGAGGAGCTGGTTGCACGGGTCGCGCGCATAGCTGCCGAAGCCGGGCGGCCGGTTGCGACGCCAACCCAGGCTCGCAAGATGCTCGGTTTGCCCGCGCCGAAAGCGGGGGGAGAGGCCGATTAACGTCCAATAACGGCGCGACTTGTTCACATACGTCGTGCGCCGGACGCTACAGTCGATTCCGCTGCTGCTAGCTATCTCGGTCATCCTCTACGGCATCCTGTACAACATGCCGGGAGGTCCGCTCGCGCCGTACCTTCAGAATCCACATATTACCGCGGCCGACATCGCTCGGCTCAAACACAACCTCGGCATGGATCAACCCGTCCCAATTCAGTATCTGAAGTGGCTCGGACACGTCCTCGTCGGCGACATGGGGTACTCGACGAGCAACTCCGAGCCCGTCTTTCAGGCGCTCGTCGAACGCTTCCCCGCGACTTTGGAACTGATGGGGGCGTCGCTCGTGATCTCGATCGCGATCGGCATTGCCGCGGGACTCATTTCGGCGGTTTACCGCTATTCAGTTTTTGATTACGTCATCACGACGGGTGCGTTTTTCGGACAATCGATGCCGGTTTTCTGGTTCGCGCTCATGATGCAGCTCGCGTTCTCGGTTCACGGCGTGCCGCTGCCCTTCGGTTACCAAATTCAGCTTCCGTCCGCCGGGATCTCGAGCAGCGATACCTTCGATTTGGGCGACCGGCTCGAGCATCTCATCCTGCCGGCAACCGTCCTTTCGCTGCTCGGAATCGCCTCTTTCAGCCGTTTCATGCGCTCGTCGTTGCTCGAGGTGCTGGGAACCGACTACATGCGCACGGCGGCCGCTAAGGGGCTTTCCTTTCGAACGATCTTATTCAAGCACGGTTTGAAAAACGCGCTCATTCCGGTCGTCACGGTCATCGCGCTCTCGCTTCCGGGGATAATCGGTGGTGCGATCTTTACCGAGACGATATTCGCGTGGCCCGGTATGGGACGGCTCTTTTACAACGCGCTTACTCAAAGCGACCTCGCATTGTTAATGGGCTATCTCCTCTTGATCGCTTTCCTTGTGGTCTTTTCGAACCTGCTCGCCGACGTCGTGTACGCGTGGCTCGATCCGCGCGTGAAGTACGACTGAGGGTCGCTGCGAATGGCCGCACCCTCACTTCCCTTAGGCCGCGGGGCTCTCGTCGACGAAGAGGTTCCTCTTTCTAAGGTTACCTTTTGGAGGCGACTGCGCCGCCACAAACTTGCCGTCGCCGGGCTAGTCGTATTGGGATTAATGGTGCTGGGGGCACTCTTTGCCAAACAGCTTGCGCCCTTCGATCCCAATGCCATTGATAACGTACACTGGCAGGGGACGCCGCTACCGCCTTGCTTTCAAGATGCCGCGCAATGCGGTGGACATTCGCTGGGAACCGATGAGGTCGGCCGGGACCTTCTTTCGCGCCTACTCTTCGGGGCTCGTATCTCGCTCGCCGTCGGGCTCACCGCTGTGCTCATGGAGCTTCTGATCGGCACGACGCTCGGGGCGATCGCCGGATACTATGGGGGATGGGTCGATTACGCGTTGATGCGCCTTACCGACGTCTTCCTGTCGATCCCGTTGCTGCCGCTCTTGCTCGTCCTTACGGCGATCGTCGCCGCGAGCTCGTCCAAAGCCGCGCTCAATTTTGGATCGATTGTCCTCATTATCGGTGCGCTCTCGTGGATGGCCGTCGCCCGTTTAGTGAGAGCGTCCTTCCTTAGCTTGCGCGAGCGCGAGTTCGCCGAAGCGGCGCGGGCAGTCGGCAATAACGACGCCCGCATTATCTTTCGTCATCTGCTTCCCAACGCGATCGCTCCGATCGTCGTGCAAGGAACCCTCGACGTAGCGAACGTCATCATTCTCGAGTCGGGGCTTTCTTTTCTCGGGCTTGGCATTCAGCCGCCGACCGCGTCATGGGGCAACATGCTGGCAAACGCTCAGAGCAATCTCTCGATCGCGTGGTGGGCGGCAGTCTTCCCTGGCTTGTGCATCCTCGTGACCGTGCTGGCCATCAACTACATCGGCGATGGTTTGCGCGACGCCCTCGATCCCAACATGCGGTAAGTGGTCGTGACCGCGGATAGGATCGGTGCCATCACCGCGCCCGACAGCCCCTCGTGCTTGACCACAGCAAACCCGGGCACCCTCGTTTCGGGCGGTGCGAAGTTCTGATCTCGGAAGGTCGATACGCCGAGGCTCCCCGAAGCCGTCGTCGAGCAATCGGCGTTATCTGCGCAAGTGGCGGAATTGGTAGACGCACTAGCTTGAGGGGCTAGCGGGAGCAATCTCGTGCTGGTTCGAGTCCAGTCTTGCGCATGGAAAGCTGCGAGCACGAGATTGCTCCCGCAGCGTAGCGCGCAGCGCGGAGCGGTTTTAAAGCTAAGGGGTCCCCGGCTGCGCGAGCAGCTGGGGAAATGCAATCTCGTGCTGGTTCGAGTCCAGTCTTGCGCATGGAAAGCTGCGAGCACGAGATTGCTCCCGCAGCGTAGCGCGCAGCGCGGAGCGGTTTTAAAGCCAAGGGGTCCCCGGCTGCGCGAGCAGCTGGGGAAATGCAATCTCGTGCTGGTTCGAGTCCAGTCTTGCGCATGGAAAGCTGCGAGCACGACAGCTCCGCAGGGTCCGCGGTTGCGCAAGGTAACAGGGCGCTTTCGGGGCAAGGTTAAGCGAGCGTTCGCTGAATAGCTTGTTTCGTGAGAAGTTCCTCCGTCGAGCTGAAACAGTCGGTCGGCATGCGGCGTAAAGCAAAACAGCAATGAGGTCTGTTCTATCGTGTGGTTGACCCGCTTCGCAATTAGCCGCCCGGTGATCACCGCGATGGTCTTCATCGCGCTGGCTATTTTCGGAATCGTGGCTTTCGCGAAGATCGGGCGCAGCGCTAATCCTCCGGGAACCGACTTTCCGATCGTCGTCGTCTACTCGGCCTATCCCGGCGCCTCGCCTCAAGAGATGGAGCGTCTGGTCGTCAAGCCGATCGAAGACCAGCTCGACGGCATTGACAACCTCGATCAGCTTAGCTCGACGGCCCAAGAAGGCGTGGCGACGATCCTAGCGCAGTTCAAGCTCGGAACGAATCTCGACATCGCCGCGATCAACGTTCAGAGCGCGGTTGACACCGCGCGCGTCTACTTGCCGCTCGATCTTAATCCGCCGAGTGTCTATAAGAACGGCGCTTCACAGCCGTTGATCGACTTTGCCGTCAGTTCGAAGACGCTCTCCCCGACGCAGCTCGCCGATTTCGTTAACAACCGGCTCGAGCCGCTCTTCAAAGGGATCCCAAACATACAGGAAGTCGACATCTACGGCGCCAGCGACCGCGAGTTCCACGTCGAGCCGATTCCCGAGCGCATGCTCGGCGCAAACGCGACGCTCGGCGACGTTTTCGCCGCGGTCGCAGCGAACAACGCTAATCTTCCGGGCGGCATCCTTCGCCAACGGACGCAAGAGACGAGCGTTTCGGTCCATGCAGAGATCAACACGGCTCAAGACCTGCTCGGGATTCCGCTCACGGTGCCGGGCAGCTCGAACAAGAATATGAAGATCGGCGACGTCGCCTATGCTTACGATAGTCACGTCGAACCGACCTCGATCTCCCACTACAACGGCGTGCCGAGAATCTACGTCGAACTTGGCCGCAACATCAACGCCGACGAGATCACCACGACGAAGGTTACGCGCGAGAAGCTCAAGGAAATTGCGGCGCAGTATCCGGAAGTGACCTTCAGCGAGATTGACGCGCCAGCCGACTATACGCAGAAATCGCTCAACGGCGTCTGGCAGTCGCTCATCGAGGGCATCGTGCTGACGATGGCCGTCATGCTGCTTTTCCTGCACGCCTGGCGCAACTCGATCGTGATCATGATCGCTATTCCCACCTCGATTCTTTCGACGTTCATCCTCATGAAGATCTTCGGGTTCCATCTCGACACGATGTCGCTGATGGGACTCTCGCTGATCATTGGCATCCTCGTAGACGACTCGATCGTCGTGCTCGAAAACATCACGCGCCACCGGGATCTCGGCGAAGAGCCGGTCGACGCCGCCATCAACGGCCGCACCGAGATCGGCGGCGCGGCCGTTGCGATCACGATGGTCGACGTCGTCGTATTCTTGCCGATCGCTTTTCTGCCGGGCATCGTCGGCGCCTACCTGCGGGAGTTCGGCGCGGTGATCGTCATCGCGACGCTCTTTTCGCTGCTCGTCTCGTTCACGCTCACGCCGCTGCTGGCGGCCAAATGGAGCGTTCTGAAACGTTCGCACAATCGGCCCGCTTGGATGGAGGCGCTTGGCACGCTCAAGGTAAATCTGGCGCTCTGCGGCGGAGCGATCGTTGCGTTCTTTATCCCATGGCCGTTGCCGGAACTGCGCGAGATCATACCAATCATGATCGCTGCCGTGCTGCTCTTGAACTTTTTCGTGCAACGGTACGATCGCATCCTCAACTGGTATCGGGCAAAGGCGCTGCCCTATGCGCTCGAGCACGGTCTGTTCGTCGTCTTCGCGTGCACGGTGCTCGTGCTCAACGCGCTCACTCTGGCGATGGGTGCCGGAACGACCACGGTAGGGCTCGACGTGATCATCGTAATCTTGGCGGCGGTTTGGCACGGCATCGGCTACATGCTGCGTCGCAAGATTCCGGAGCACAAGGTCGGCTACCGCTGGTCGGGCTCGCCCAACGGACGCTCGCGGCGTGCGCTCCTCTTTCGCGGTACGGGCGACGTGTTCAAAAACGTTCCACGCGTCTTCCTTCGCTGGTTCTACGCGACGGGACGCAGCCGCCGTCTAACGCTGGCGACGTTTGCCCTTCCTATCGTGCTTGCGATTCTGCTGCCGCTGCTTGGCCCGATCGACTTCGATTTCGTCCCCCAAGTCCAGACCGGCGAAATCAACATGACGGTTACGTATCCGCCTGGAACGCCGCTGCAGACGACCGCGAAATACGTTAACGCCCTCGAAGATGCGATCATGAAGATCGACGGCATTAAGTCGGTTAGCACGACGGTTGGACGCAAGCCGGAGGGGTGGAGCTCGGCGATCGGCGATAACTACGCCCGTCTCAACGCACAGACGTTGCCCGAGCGACGCCACGACACGTACAAGCTCATCGATAGAAATTCGTAAGCTCGGGTATTTGGTGCCTGGCGGCGTCTTTGAAGTCGCCGGCGACAACGGCGGCGGTTCCGGAGCCTCGATCTTCTATTCGATCGCGGGGCCCCAAGACGAGATCGGTCCCGCGGCTGACAAAATCGCGCAGTTCTTGCGCAACACGCCCGGCAGCGTCAACGTTGAGACGAGCAACGAGGCGGCCGCGCCGAGGCTGAATGTCAACATCGATCCGCAGAGGGCCGAGGTTCTGGGGATTTCGCCCGCCGACGCCGCGAATGCGGCGCGACTCGCCATAGACGGCGCGGTTGCCACCCGGGTACGAGCGGAAAACAGTCTGGTTGACGTTCGCGTTCAATTCCCACTCGCCGATCGTAAGACGGTCGACGAACTCCAGGACGTTCGCGTGCGGGCGCAGGATGGGACGCTTGTGCCGATCGCGGACGTTGCAACCATGCAATGGACGAAAGCTCCGCTGCAGCTGAAGCGACTCAACCGTCAGCGCGTCGTCGATGTCTACGGCTCCACTCTGCCCGGCTACTCTCTCGGCGCCGTGACGGGGCCGCTAGAGAAGAAACTGCATGCGCCGGGCTTTCTCCCGCCGGGCGTCCAGCCCACCGCGCAAGGCGACACCCAGTATATGAACGAGACGATGGCCAACATGGGCATCGCGCTGCTTACCTCGTTCATGCTCGTGTACATGCTGATGGTGATCTTGTACGGATCCTTCCTCGAACCGTTGATCGTGATGCTATGCGTGCCGCTGGCGATTATCGGTGCGCTCGTTGGGCTCTCGTTCATGCACCTCGTCGAGCCGAATGCGGGTCAATCGCTCAACATCATCTCGATGATCGGTATCGTCATGCTCTTTGGCTTGGTAGCGAAGAACGGAATCTTGCTCGTCGATTACTCGAACACGCTTTGCCGGCGCGGTTTGCGCGTGCATGAGGCGGTGCTGCAGGCGGCCGCAACGCGGTTCAGGCCAATTCTCATGACGACCTGCGCGATGGTCTTCGGCATGTTGCCCCTGGCGCTCGGGTTCGCCGAAGGCGGGGAGTGGCGCCAAGCGATGGGAACCGTCATCATCGGCGGCTTATTGAGCTCGCTGATCTTGACGCTCTTTCTCGTACCCATGGTCTACGAAACGTGGATCGGCTTCTTGGAGCGGCGCGCCGACCAGCGGGCGGTCGTTGCGGAGATGACGAGGCCCAGCGAAGTCGGCGTCGTTTGAGAGAAAGCAAGCGCGGGTAGAGAGCGCGCATGAAGAACGTCTTACGTATTTTTTTGGCTGTCGCGATCTCCGCGCTCCCTCTCGTTGCAGCCGCGCAGTCGGTTACCGTTATCGTTAACGGGCAAACGATGAGCTTCACGCAGCCGCCGATCGTAAGGGCAGGTCGAGTCTTCGTGCCCCTTCGCGGCGTCTTCGAGCAACTCGGCGCGAGCGTCGTCTACAGCAACGGGCAGATCAACGCTACCGGCAGCGGGCGCACGATCTCGCTTACGATCGGTTCGACGCAGGCGACCGTCAGCGGACAGCCCGAGACGATGGATGTGGCGCCGTTTATTGTAGGCGCCACGACGTTCGTGCCGTTGCGCTTCATATCGCAGGCGCTCGGAGCGGCGGTCAACTGGAACGATTCGACGAGCACCGTTACCATAAGCGGCCGCGCCGGTGGGCCTCCACCGCGGCCGGCCCCACCGCCGCCGCGGCCCGCGCCGAGACCGAACCTGCAGTTCGTCACCGTGTCGCCGACGGGAACGATTTACAACGCCTATCCGAAGATTCGCTTTCAGTTTGACCGGCCGGTGCGGTTAGCGCAGTTCCGCGTGAAGGTCGACGGACGCGACGTGACGTCCGGCTTGCGTCAGAACGGCCAAACCTTCGTCATCGCTTTGTCGTGGCCGCTCGGGAGCGGGCCTCACCGAGTACGTGTCTATGGCACGACCGTTCAGGGCGTTCCGTTCGATCTCTCTTGGAGCTTCGTACGCGGATAAGCCAATAAGCGGTCCGACAAATCGCCGTGCATTGGTGACGGGAGCGGGCGCCGGCCTTGCGGCCGGGATCGCTCCCTCACTGGCGCGCGACGGGTTCGCGTGCATCGCAATCACGTATCGCTCGACGCCGCCCGACGCGACAATGGAAGCAATCAAAGCGGCGGGCGCCGCTGCCGCGGCCGAGCAGATCGATTTTTTGGAAGAGCCCGCGTCTATCGAAAGCGCACTCGACCGGGCGATACGAAGGCATGGCCCCTTCGACACGCTCGTGCACGCGGTAGGCCCTCTGGTCGTGAAGCGATTCTGCAGCACGACGCTCGATGAGTATGCTGAAGCGATCGACGGGAATCTGCGCAGCGCGGTTCTGACCGCGCGCGCGATCTTGCCGCCGATGCGGGAGGCTGGTTTCGGGCGGATAGTTTTCTTCGGCATGCTGGGCTCGAGCGAGACGCGTCCCTTTCGCGGCTTCTCGCTCTACCAAGCGGCGAAGAGCGCACTGGTCGCGTTTGCACGATGCCTGGCCGTTGAAGAGGCTTCCAACGGCATTACCGTCAACATCGTTGCGCCAGGCGACATTCGGAATAAATCGCTCGATCGCGCGGGCGCCTTGGAACGTCCGGCGCGCAATCCCCGTGGGCGTACGGGCAGCTACGAGGACGTTGCCGACGCGGTACGATTTTTGGTTGCGCCCGAGCGCGATTTCATTACCGGAGCGGTAATCGAAGTGACCGGAGGCTTGCAAACCGCCGGCGAGTGACCGCGGTACAGGACTGCCGCAAGACGGGCTCGTAAGCTCGGCTGACACCGATGGGCGACGAGACTAACGAACATCAGCCCTTTGCGCTGCCCGGCGCGCACCCTCAATACGGACCCGATAAAATCGTCGCGGTCGAACACATAGACCTTCATCTAACGCCGGATATCGCGACGGAATCGCTCGATGGAATCTGCACGATGACCGTCAAAGCGCTCGACGAACCGGTGTCGCGCTTGACGCTCGATGCCGTCGATCTCGCAATCTCCGGGGTCCAACGGGCGGCAGCGGAGGGCCAGGCGGCAAGCGACGTGCGCTTTACGCGTCGCGACGGCAAGCTGGAAATTGAATTCGAGCCTCCAATCGCGGCCGGCGAGCGGGCAGCCTTTGCGATACGATATCGTGTTTCGAAGCCGCGCCATGGTCTCTTTTTTGTCAAGCCATCCTCCACGCATCCCGAAAAGGTGGCGCAAGCGTGGACGCAGAGCCAGGATGAATACGCTCGCTATTGGTTTCCTTGCCTCGATTATCCGCACGAGAAGCAGTCATCGTCGACGACGATCGTCGTTCCAAAAGGTACCTTCGCGCTGGGTAACGGCGAGCTCGTAGAGCGCAGGGACGAAGCGGAGCGAACGACTTTCCGATACCGGCAAGACGTTCCGCACAGCACCTACCTGATGACGTTGGTGGTCGGTCCATTCGTCGAGGTCGCGCAGGGAAGGGCCGGGAAAAACGGGGTTCCGGTCTTCTATTACGTGTTGCCGGGACGAGAGAGTGACGGCGAACGCTCCTTCAACAAAACTCCGCAAATGATCGAGACGTTCGAAGAGCGCATTGGGACTGGCGTATCCGTACGCTCGGTACTCACAGATTGCCGTGTCGGACTTTATCTTCGGCGGCATGGAAAACACGTCGGCTACGACGCAAACCGACCGAACGCTGCACGACGTAACCGCGCACCTTGATTTTTCGAGCGATCCGCTCGTTTCGCACGAGCTCGCCCACCAATGGTTCGGCGATCTGCTGACGTGCCGCGATTGGTCGCACGCATGGCTCAACGAAGGATTTGCGACCTTCATGGAAGCCGTGTGGCGCGAAGCCGACCTCGGGTACGACGAATACCTCTACGACATCTTCGAGTGCCTTTCGATGTACTTGAAAGAAGATGCGGACCGCTACCGCCGACCCATCGTCTGCAACACCTATATTGCGCCGATCGAAATTTTCGATCGCCACCTTTATCAAAAAGGGGCTGCCGTTCTGCACATGCTGCGCGGCGAGCTTGGCGAGGCGCGCTTTTGGCGATCGGTTTCGCGCTACGTGCGCGATAACGCGCAGCGTTCGGTCGAAACGATCGACTTCGTTCGCGCGATCGAGAGCGCGACGGGGCGGAACTTGCGAGGCTTTTTCAACCGGTGGGTCTTTGCTGAGGGTCATCCGAAAATCGAAGTACGCATGGCATGGGACGCCGCGCGTAAAGTCGCTACGGTCACGATCGACCAAACCCAGGCCACCGACGCGAAGCACCCCGCTTACGAGTTCGACGTCGAGCTGGGTTTTGCGCCGGCCGCCGACGCGATTCCAGCGGTGGAACGAAACGGCCCGGTACCGGGCGAACGACGAATCCGGGCGCATGTCGAGCGCGCGCACGAGACGATCGCCGTGCCGCTCGACTTCGAGCCGCTGCTGGTGCGGTTCGATCCGGGCTCATTTCTGCTCGCCGACGTCGCGTATGCTATCGGTACGGATCTTGCCGCGGCGGCGTTGCGCGGCGACCCGGACGTCGTTGCCCGTATTCGGGCCGCCCGGGAGCTCGCTAAGGATGGGAACGCTGCGTCACGCAGTGCGCTCGAGACGGCGTTCGATCGCGAGCCGTTTTGGGGCGTGCTCGCTGAGGCAGCCCGCGCGCTCGGCGCGACGCGCGCTCCGTGGGCAAGCAGCATTTTGATCGGCGCGCTTTCGCACCCACATCCGAAGGTTGCCAGGGCCGCCGCTGAAGCGCTCGGGAACTTCCGAGATCCCGGCGTGGCGGCCGCGCTCGTTGCGGCGGCGCAAGGCCACGCTTCCTACTTCGTCCGTGGTTGCGCGCTGACCGCGCTAGGAAAGACGCGCGATTCCCGAGCATTCGACGTGCTCGTTGCGGCCTCTAAGGCACGCACCTGGAATGGAACGGTCGAATCCGGCGCGATCGCTGGTTTGGCGGAATTGGCGGACGCGCGAGCGATGCCGCTCGTACTCGATGCGAGCGGCCCCGAACAAAGCGAGGGCGTACGTCGGGCGGCAGTAACCGCGCTGGGCCGCATCGCGGAGCTTGTGGAGAACGAGCGGGCGCGAGCGCTGGACGCCCTCGAGTGGCGCCTCGACGACGAAACGTATTCTGTGGCGGTCGCGGCGATTCTAGCCGCCGAGTCGGTCGGCGACGTACGGTTCCTTCCGGCGCTCGAGCGGCTCGGGGAACAAGCCTCCGACGGACGCCTGCGCCGGGACGCTATTGAAGCCGCAATCCGCATTCGAAGGGAGTCGAAGGTTCCCACGCAGGTCAAAATGCTTCGAGACGACATAGATGAACTACGCGAACAGCAGCGTAAGCTTCAGGAGAAGGTCGAGGCGCTCGCGCGCACGTAAGAGACGTGCGCTTGCGGTCGTCTTGCTCTTCACTATAGTTGCGATTGCGCTGTTCGCAAAGTTACATTCCGCCTCGAGGTCGCTTCCTGCGGACATCGTGTCCTGCGGTCGCTCATCTCGATTTTTCGGAGAGCAAGCTTTGAAAAACACGTCCTGTGTTGCCGAAAAATCGAGAAACCTCTCGGCAGAACGTAGCTTTGCTCCAGCGCCCATGCTCTCGTGGAGTAATGACGATCGCGAGCGGTTGAGAGGAGAGTTGCAAGGTGCTTTTGGGCCGGCGATTGCGGGGGCGAGTGCGTGGAGCTTTGCGGTAATCGCTGCTGATGGTCGCATGATTTACGACGATCGCGCGGACCGCGCGGTCGCACCAGCCTCGGTTCAGAAATTGATCGTAGCGGCCACGGCGCTCGATGCGCTTGGTCCGGCCTATCGCTACCACACTCTCTTTTCGGGTCGTGACGGCATAGCCGCTGACGGTACCCTGGGCAGCGATCTTTGGCTGATCGGGTCGGGCGATCCGTCGTTACAGTCCGACGATCTGCGTAACGGCGTCGGCGTCCTTGCTCGCTCTGGATTGCGCCGTGTCGACGGTGGCCTGGTGGTTGACGATACGACCCTGAGTGGACCGGCACTCAATCGGCACTGGGAACGAAACGACGACGGCCAGGATTACGCCGCTCCGACCAGCGCAATTTCCGTTGATGGTGATACGATTGAATCGCGTCAACAGATCGGCGGCGCACAAGAAATGGTTTGGACGCCGATGCAAGACGTCGCGCGGTACGTGGCGGCGCGCGTCAATGGAATGCTCGCATCGCGTGGAGTCGCGCTTACGACGGCGCCGCTCCTGGGCGCCGCGCCGCTCGAGAGCGTCGTTCTCTGGGACCATCGCTCCGCTCCGTTGAAAACGCTCGAAAGCCACATGCTTTTCGTTTCGGACAACCACTATGCGGAGCAATTGCTCCGCACGGTAGGCGGCGAGGCGACTGGGGCTCCAGACGACGGCGGCGGAATAGACGCCGAACGCGTATTTCTCGAGCGCAACGGTATACCGACACCCGGTCTTCGACTATTTGACGGTAGCGGGCTCTCCCCCGATAACCGAGTCGCGGCAATCACCCTCGCACGTTTGCTCGCCTATGACGAGCCGTCGCTGTATCTGCTCTTACCGCTGGGGGGTCGCCAGGGCACGCTCGAGTATTACGATTTTACTACGGCGCTTGGGCGCGTCCGTGCCAAAAGCGGGCACCTTTCCAATGTTTCGGCCCTGGCGGGGTACGTTACGACGCGCTATCACGGACGGGTATCGTTTGCTTTTCTCCTCAACGATTCGCCCGGGGATCCGGACGCCGCCATCGTCCGCAGCGTCAATCGTTTGGCAACATTTTGAGGAACGAAATAGCAGGGGCGCTGGACGAAGCGCTGCTTTCTCGGCTTGTCGGTCGGGCGCTCAGGCACGGCGGGGCGTTCGCCGATGTGTTTTACGAGCGACGCCGGACGCTGTCGTACCGGCTGCAAGACGGCCGGATTCACGACGCGTCTTATGGCGTCATTATGGGCGTTGGCGTTCGGGTCGTCGTGGGAGAGTCGGCCGGCTACGCCTGCTCCGATGACTTGAGCGAGGCTGCGCTGACCGAAGCTGCGGATGCGGCCTCGTTGATTGCGAGTACGGCGGCCAACGGAGAAGCGGGATCGGTCGACCTCTCCTTGCGTGCGTCCCCATCCTTTTACGATTGCGAGCCTTCGCCAGTTTTCGATGCTGCGCGATACGTGCACATGCTGGAGAGCGCCGATGTCGCCGCGCGGCGTTACGATCCGCGGGTCGTCGCCGTCAATGCCCATGTCAGCGATGAGGTTCAAGAGGTTTGGATAGCGACGAGTGAAGGTCGGCTCGTGCACGATTGCCGACCGCTCGTTACGCTCGGAGTGCAGGTCGTTGCGAGTGAAAAGAAAGAGCGCGGCTCCGGTTACGTCGCCGACGGCGGACGAACCTCGATTGCATACTTCGACCGGGAAACGCCGGAGCTTCTCGCCTCGGAAGCCGCGCGCATTGCGACGGTCAACGTCGGCGCGCTCCCCGCTCCCGCCGGAGAGATGGAAATGATCGTTGGCGCGGGCGGCGGCGGCGTCTTGCTCCACGAAGCCGTGGGACACGGCCTCGAAAGCGATTTCAACCGCCGCGGCACGTCGCTCTACAGCGGACGAGTCGGCGAACGCGTCGCAAGCGAGTTGGTAACGATTTACGACGACGGAAATCTTGAGGAAGAACGGGGCAGCCTTAACGTGGACGATGAAGGCGTTCCGGGCCAGCATAAGGTCTTAGTCGAAAACGGCGTGTTGCTTGGTTACATGCAAGATCGGCTCAACGCCCGATTGATGGGCGTCGATCCGACGGGGAGCGGGCGACGGCAATCGTTTCGTTTTGCTCCACAGCCGCGCATGTGCAACACGTATATGCCAAGCGGTGACGCGAGCGTGGACGACATCGTCGCGTCGACGCGCCGCGGCATTTATGCGAAGTCGTTCGCGGGCGGCCAAGTGGAGATTGCGAAAGGCGATTTCGTATTTATGGTCGGCGAAGGCTATTTAGTCGAGAACGGCAAGATTACGACGCCGGTTCGAAACGCTACGATCATCGGCAACGGCCCGGAGGCCATGCTGAAGGTGGTCGCGGTCGGTAACGATGGCCGATTAGCGAGGCGCCATTACACGTGCGGCAAGGGCGGTCAGTACGTACCCGTTGGCGTGGGAATGCCGACGGTAAAAATTTCTTCCATTACCGTCGGTGGAACGCAACATGGATGAATCGGCCGCTATCGAGCTTGCGTCCGGCGCGCTTACGTTGGCAAAGGCTTCCGGCGCGCAAAGCGCGGAAGCCTCCGTTTCGATCGCGCGCCGATTTCACGCCGAAGCGCGCGAAAACGTTCTCGCGCGACTCGAGGGCTCAACCGGCAAAAGCCTCTTCTTGCGGGTTTTCTGCGACGGGCGCAAGGCAACGCTTTCGACCTCCGATCTTTCGGCCGACGGACTGCGTGCGGCCGTCGCGCGTGCGGTCGCGCACGCCGAGCTGGTGGCACCCGATGAGTACGCTGGTCTTCCCGATGAGTGTGTGGCCGAAGGAGCACAGCTCGAACTCTCCGATGCTCGAATTGCGGACCGCGAGAGCGCCGAAAAGTTGGAAGAGGCTTTACATCTCGAGCGTCTGATCCGTGCGGCGGATACGCGCGTCGTAAATTCCAGCGGTTCACACTATACCGATGCCGTCGGAGTGACGGCGATTGCCAACTCGAACGGCTTCGCAGCCGGGTATAGCTGGACGAGGGTCGGCCGTTCGACCGGACCGGTGGCGCTCGACGGAGACGTCAAGCGCATCGCACAATACGGCTCGGCGGCGCGTCGCCTTGCCGATCTCGAGGCACCCGGTTCCGTAGCCGCTACCGCGGTGCGCCGAGCCGTCGATCTCTTCGGCGCGCGCAAGCCTCCGACGATGCGCGTGCCGGTCATCTTCGAACGCGACGTGGCCGCCTCGCTGCTTGACGACCTCTTCGCCGCCGGCTCGGCGGCCAACGTCGCTATTGGGAACTCTTGGTTGAGCGGACAGATCGGCCACCGAATAGCCAGCGAGCTCGTCACCGTCTTAGATGACGGGCGAGTACCGGGTGGCCTGGGCAGCTCACCCTTCGATGGAGAAGGCGTGCCGACTCGTCGGACCGCCGTCTTCGACCGGGGCGTGCTTCGCACGTTCCTCTACGATACGTACTACGCGCGCAAACTCGGCGCCACGAGCACCGGTAACGCCACCGGCGGGGGAGTTGGGCCCACCAACTTCTACTTGGAGCCCGGCTCCGCGTCCCTTTCCGAACTCATCGCCGCCACGCCCGTGGGAGTGCTCGTGATGGATACGATTGGCTTTGCAACCGAGCACGCTTCGGGCACCTACAGTCGCGGAGCACGCGGTTTTTTCATCGAAGGAGGCGAACTCGCCTATCCGATCGATGAGTTTACGATTGCAGGACAGTACACCAACATGCTGGCGGGCATCGATGCCATCGCAAACGATCTTCGTTTCGACGCCGCCGTCGTTTCGCCGTCGTTCCGCGTTGCCGAGATGACCGTCAGCGGAAATTAGAGCTTGACATGATATCGCAGCCGGCAATCAGCCTGACAATGGTTCTACGGATCGATATGCCTAACGAGCCCGGCGCCTTTGGATTCCTGGCTAACGTCATTGGCGACGCAGGGGGAACGATCGGCGCCGTCGATATGCACTCGGTTGCCAAGGCGCGCGTCGTGCGCGACGTCACCATCAGCGTTCCCTCGGACGCCGCTGCCAACGAGGTGCGCCGCGCCGTTGAAGCGATCGAGGGCGCGCGGATCATTTTCGCCTCCGACTCCACCTTCCTCGCTCATATCGGCGGCAAGATTCGCGTCGATTCGAAGATCGCGATCAAGAGCCGGCAAGATCTTTCAACGGTCTATACGCCGGGGGTCGCGCGCGTCTCGATGGCGATCGCCGCCGATCCCGCAAAGGCCTTTCAGCTTACCGTCAAGCGAAACGCGGTCGCAGTCGTCACCGACGGGACCGCGGTGCTCGGTTTGGGCGACATCGGACCGCTCGGTTCCCTGCCCGTGATGGAAGGGAAGGCAATGCTCTTCAAACAGTTCGCCGACATCGACGCCTTCCCGATCTGCCTCGACACCAAAGACGTGGACGAGATCGTCGAAACGGTCGTTCGCATCGCTCCGGTCTTCGGGGGAATCAACCTCGAAGACATCAGCGCTCCGCGCTGCTTCGAGATCGAAGAGCGTCTCATTGAAGCGCTCGATATTCCCGTCATGCACGACGACCAGCACGGCACCGCTGTCGTGATCATGGCCGCGTTGGTCAACGCCGCGCGCGTGGTCGGCAAACAGCTGGCCGACCTTCGGGTGGTGGTTTCCGGCAGCGGCGCAGCCGGAACGGCAACGATCAAGATGCTGCTCGGTGCCGGAGTCCGCGACGTCATCCCCGTCGATCGCGCCGGAGCGCTGAATCGCACCGACCGTTACGAAAACCCGCATTGGCGCTGGTTGGCGGAGCATTGCAATCGCGAGAACCGGCGCGGTTCGTTGCGTGACGTGCTTGAGGGAGTCGACGTCTTCATCGGCGTTTCCGCGCCAGGCATCTTGCAGCCGGAGGACATCGCGCGCATGGGACGCGACCCGATCGTTTTCGCGATGGCAAATCCCACTCCCGAGATCATGCCAGACGTCGCGGCACCCGTCGCAGCGGTCATCGCAACCGGACGTTCCGATTTTCCCAACCAGGTCAACAACCTTCTCGCCTTTCCAGGCATATTTCGAGGAGCGCTCGACGTTCGCGCACGACGGATCACTGAAGGGATGAAGCTCGCGGCGGCCTTCGCAATCGCCCAAATCGTTACCGAAGACGAGCTCAGCCCCGAGTACGTCATTCCCAGCGTCTTCGATACGCGCGTGGTCGATGCGGTCGCTAAAGCGGTGGCCAACGCGGCAACCGAAGAGGGCGTCGCCCGCAGAACGCCGGCGATTAATGAAGTAGAGGGCTTGGGCGCAAACGTGTGAGCCTCACAAGGCTCCGCGAGCTTTTCCCTTGCTTGCAGCCGCCTCGAACAGCGCGCGTTCTTCGAGGCGGATCCGCCACGAAAGCAGTGCTGCGTTGAGGAACGAAAAAAGAATCGCAATTTCGCGGGCTCCGAAAGCTAGCGGAAGTATCGCGATCTCCGCACATACGATGATGTAATTGGGGTGCCGGAAGAAACGGTACGGGCCACGCCTCACGCGTTGCGCCCCCGCAAGCGTAATGAGACGTGTCGTCCACTGTGGGCCAAGCGATGCGATGGTCCAAATTCGAAACGGCTGTAGGAGCGCGTAGAGCGCGATCAGATTCCAGTTTGGGATCGTTGCTGCGGGAATGAAGATTGCCATGCTCGCCAACCACGCCCCATGCAGCAGAATGAAAAAAGGATATTGCACCGCTCCCGATTCGACGCCGCCGCCGGCGAGCAATCGGCGCGTGTTACGCGCAGAGTAGAGCAGTTCCAAGAGGCGCTGCAGCGCGACCAGGCCGAGTACGATCCAGAGGATACTCATCCTTCGAGCAGCGTAAAGCCCGCGGTGAAACCTGGACCCAGCGCGCTTACGAGCGCGCGCTTCCAGGGCGGCGAATTGCCGATAGTTCGCTCCAATACGAACATGACGGTTGCGGCCGACATATTTCCGTACTCGCGCAACACATCACGTGCCGACTGGAGCGCTCCGGATTCCAGCTCGAAAGCACGCTCTAACGCGTCGAGTACCTTGGCGCCGCCGGGGTGGCATATGAAGCGGTCGATGTCACGCAGCGTCAACGCGTGTTCCGCGAGAAAGTCCACCGCAACGTCGTGAAGCTTCGTCGTGACGAGCTCTGGGATGTCGCGCGAGAAGACTGCCTTAAGCCCTTCCCGGGTCACCTCCCAGCCCATCACGTCGAGGGAATCGGGCCAAGTAAACTCTCCGCCGGCGACGATCCTCGCGCCCTCGCCCGAGCACGAGATCAGCGCGGCGGCGGCGCCGTCACCGAAGAGCGCGGTCGCAACGATGTTGCTCTTCGAGAAGTCGTCTCGACGGAAGCTCAGCGCGCAGAGCTCTACGACCAGGAAGAGCACGAGCGCGCGCGGAGCAGAGCGGGCGATTGCCGCGGCCCGCGCGAGCCCGATTGCGCCCCCTGCGCAACCCAAGCCGAAGATAGGCAGCCGCTGCACCGTTCGCCTCAGGTTCATTCGTTCCATCAGCAGCGCATCCAAACTCGGTGTTGCAATGCCCGTGGTGGAAACCGCAACGACGGCGTCAATCTCTCGCGGATCCCGCTGCGCTCGCGCGAGCACGGCGCGTGTCGCGCGCTCGAGCAGATCCAACGCCGAGTTGAGATAGACTTGATTGCGCTCCGGCCACTCGTGCAGCTCCTCGTACCATTCGATCGGCACGCACGAATAGCGACGCTCGATGCCGGTATTGCCGAACATGGGAAGCAGACGCACGATTTCACGCGAGCGCGGACCAAGCGCGAGATCGATACGCCGCATCACTTCACTTTGGCCAAGCACGAAGGGGGGCACCGCCGTCGTGACGGCAAGTATACGCGCATCGGCGGTCATGGGGCAACGTTCCGCCCCGTCGGCAGGGTACCCGCGGCCTGCATGGTAATGCCATACCTCCCGTGTCGTCTAGACCTATGGCAGCGGCGATATTAGCCGCCGTTTTATTGGGTGCGGGGAGTCGACCGGCTCCTCTCATCGTCTATTCGGCTCCCGCCGGCAAGCGACCAACGGGCGCCGATCTGATCCGCCCGGCGAACGCCGTTCTTCCCAACGGCAGAATCGCCGCACCTGCGGGCGCGAATCTCTTCGTGGGCTCGAGTCCGCTAGGCTTGGCGCTATCGCCCGACGGTCGCTATGCCATCGTTTCCAACCACGGCGCGGCGCCCAACTCGTGGCTCTCCGTCATCGACACGAAAACCATGCGAGTCGCCAGCGAGTATCGCGATCCGTTGGCATCCTTCTTCGTGGGCATCGCGGTCGCTCGCGATCCAAACGATCCGTTGCGTACGATCGCGCTGGCGTCGGACGCCGCAGCCGGTGCGGTGCGAGTCTTCGATCTCGACGGCAGCGGGCAATTGACATTCGCGCAGTCGATCGCATTGCCGTCCGCCTCAGGCAGGCACCCCTTTCCCGCGCAGATCGCGATTGCGCCGAACGATCGCACCGCATACGTAGCTGACAACCTTGGCAACACCGTCGTTGCGATCGATCTCGCCTCACGGACGGTGGTGCGCTCGCTTCCGGTCGGCGATTTCCCGCTTTACGTCGCAGCGGGTAATCGTGATATCCTCGCCGCCGGCACCGGGCTTTCAAATTACACAGCGGTCGAACCACCGGCGCAAAGCCCGCAGTTTGCACCGCCGGCTTTGGATCCGGCGAAATCGTCATCGCTCACCGTCTTCGAATCTTCGGGTGGCGCCGAACTCGGCGATCCCGCTACCGTGAGCATGGACTCAGCGCCCGACGGGACGAAGATTGTCGGCGGGGCAGCGCCGGGTGCGACGGTTTTGAGCCGCAACGGAGAAGTTGCGTACGTCGCTCTCGCAAACGTCGATCGCGTCGCGGTCGTCACTCTTGTGGGTGAACCTCGCGTCGTGCGCGGGCTCGACCTGCGCCTCTATCGCGGCGCGCCGTACGGGGCCGAGCCGAGCGCGGAAGCGCTCAGCTCCGACGGCAAAAGGCTCTACGTTTCGCTTGCCGGCCTCAACGCCGTCGCCGTGCTCGACGCGAAGCGTCCGACACGCTATCGGTATGGGCTGATTCCCACTGCATGGTATCCGACGGCGCTCGCGCTTTCGCCCGACGGGCGCTATCTCTACGTGCTGAATAGTAAAGGCGTCAACGGCTGGGGCATCCTGCAGCGCATCGATCTCAAGCGAACCTATCTTGTGAGAGCGACTCTCGACGCGTTGCGCTACACGCGTACGCCTTTCGTCGCCCGATTCAATCCGGTCATCCCTCCCTTGCGCTCGAACAAACGCAGCGTAGCGATCAACCACGTCGTTTATATTGCGATCGGGGGGGAGAGCTACGACGCGACCTTCGGCGATTTGAAGGACGATTCCGGGAATCCGCACGGCAACGGCGACTCCGGCCTGACCGTCTACCCCGAGAGCGTAACGCCGAATCTGCACGCGCTGGCGCGCTCTTACGCGCTGGCGGACAACTTTTACGCTTCGGACGAAGATGCCGACGTGGCGAAGCAATTTGCGACGGCCGGCGATGCGACGCTTTACCAGCAACTGCTCGCAGCGGCAGGCTCGGCTCGCTCGCCGATGGACGATCGCGGCGACGATCCGGAAGATTATGGCCGCGCAGGATACTTCTTTAATGCGCTGGCGCGCGCGCGGCTTTCGTTCCGCGATTATGGCGGCCTGTTGCACCTCTCAGGGTACGACGAGCTTGGCTATCATCTCAACGTGCCCGCATTAGCCGCGCTGAGCGGAAACGTCGATTTGAACTACGCGAGCCCGGTTATGATGACCGACGCCGAGCGTGCGAAGGAGTTGGTTAGCGATATGCAGCGGTACGTGCAGGTCGACGCCATGCCCAACTTCACGTACGTCCGGCTGCCTGCCGAAAGCGGCGAGACCGGCGCAAGCGACGCCGACCGTGCGCTGGGCTCGATCGTTGATTACATTTCCCATACCCCGCACTGGAGCTCAACGGCAATCTTCATCGTGCCCGACGGTTCGCAGAAATCAAACGACCACATCAATTTCCTGCGCACCTTTGGGCTGGTCGTTTCACCGTTGGCGAGGCGTGGCTACGTCGGGGAGAATCACCTCAGCGAGGCGAGCGTCCTGAAGACCGAGGAAGAGATTTTTGGGCTTCCGCCACTGACCCTCGACGATCTACTCGCTTCCGACTTGGCCGACTTCTTCACGGAGGCGGCCTCGCCCCAACCGTATCAAGCGCGATGACCACGCATCATAACGTCAGTTTCGGGCCGCGTCTGGTGGCAACGCCGACCGGCCGCCTACGCGCGGCCCTGTTGGTGCGCCCTTCGCCGAGCATTGAGACCGCGGCACCGCTGATTGGGGAACCCGGCGCGGTGTACGAACGTGCTCTCGAGCAACACAACGTGCTGCGCACAACGCTCGAGTACTTCGGCGTGGCAGTCACGGTCGTGGAGCCGCGTGGCGCCGATCCCTATGAAACGAGCGTCGGCGATGCAGCCGTCGCCTTTGAAGACGGAGCCGCGCTGATGCGGCTCACCTCACTCTCTCGCCGCGCCGAAGTCGACCGCCTTGAGGCTGAGTTCGCGGCGATAGACGTGCCGGTCGCTGGGCACATCGTCGCGCCGGCGTTGCTCGACGGCAACGACGTCCTGCTTGCGGGGAGTACCGCCTTCGTCGGAATCGGCTCGCGCGGCAATCAGATGGGCCGCAGCGGTTTCGCGAAGTTAGCACGCGCTCACGGTTATCGCGTCGTCGAAGTGAAGCTCGCCGACGGTGTGCCGTCGTTGCGCTCGGTTACCGGCGCCGTGTCGAAGGACACCATCGTGCTCGGAGCCGATAAAGTCGATATCAAGGCCTTCGCTGGGTTTCGTACGATTGCGCTCGAGCTCGGCGAATCGCAGGCTGCCGGCGTTCTGGCTTTGGACGACGGTCACGTGCTGGCCGACCTTCGCTACCGCACCGCACTTTGGGCGATGCGGCGCGCGGGAATCACCGTCGAGGCGATCGACCTTTATGAATTTACCAAGCTGGGTCTGACGCCGTCGATGCTGACACTCGCCCTGCGGCGCGAGTAAAGCCGCGTATGCGAATTGCCGTCCTTTCCGATATACACGGCAATCTTTTGGGGCTCGATGCGTGCTTGGCCGATCTCGAATCGCAAGGGGGCGCCGATGGGGTCGCGATCGCAGGCGATCTCTGCTTGGACGGACCGAAGCCGAAAAAAGTGCTGCAACGTTTGGAAGAGATCGGCGCTGCATGCATTCGCGGCAACACCGATCGCTATCTCTCCGACGTCTCCTCCGGCGAAAAGTTCGAACCGGCCGAGGTTGCGCAGATTGCCTGGACGCGACGCGAAGTCGGTGAACGCTGGCTTTCGTGGCTCAAAGAGCTGCCTTTTGCTCTGCGCATCGGCGAAGACGACAATCAGCTCCTGATCGTCCACGCCAACCCCAAAAGCGACGACGAGCACATCTGGCCAGACGCCGACGAGGCTCTTCTGCAGCGTCTCATTGGCGACGAGCGCGCGACGGCGATCGCCTTTGGGCACCTGCATCTCCCATACGTCCGTCTGTGGCGGGGGACGCTGCTCGCGAACGTCGCATCGGCCGGATTGCCCAAGGATGGCGATCCACGCGCCGGCTACGCTATTTTTACCGAGCGCGGCAGCGGCTGGGAAGTAAAGCATCGCCGCGTTCCCTTTGACACAAAGCGGGTCGCAACCCAATTGGCCGATTGCGGGATTCCGGAGAGTGCAGAACTCATCGCTACTCTCCGCCGCCATCGGTACAAAGGACTAAAGAATTTAATTCCGTAGGTTTCGGCGCGCCGGCCGTAGAGGTCGATCGCCTCGTGAAGCAATACGGCGCCTTTAAGGCGGTCGACGGAATCTCGTTGCGCGTCGCGGTCGGGGAGTTCTACGGCTTTCTCGGACCCAACGGTGCCGGAAAGACGACGACGATCAATGCGATCGTGGGATTGGCCCGAAAGAGCGCCGGGACGATTCGCATCTTCGGCTACGACAACGAGCGACAATGGCGCCAGGCTCGCGGCTTCATCGGCCTTTCTCCTCAAGAGTACAACTTCGATCGCTACCTGTCGCTTCGGGACGTTCTGATCTTTTCAGCCGGATATTACGGACTGCACGGCAAAGCCGTGGCCGAGCGTGCCGATATGCTGCTCGAGCGTTTCGGACTCACGTCGCATGCTCACCTCGAGTACACGAAAATCTCGGGAGGTCAGAAGCGTAGGCTCTCGCTGGCACGCGCTTTGATTCACCAGCCGAGTCTGCTGATTTTGGACGAACCGACTGCCGGCGTCGACGTCGAGCTGCGGCTGGAACTGTGGCAGTGGTTGCAGGCGCTCAACGACGATGGCCTCACGATCTTTTTGACGACGCACTATCTCGAGGAGGCGGAACAGCTGTGCAAGCGCATCGGCATCATTCGTAATGGCCGTATCATCGCCGAGAAACCGACCGACGAGCTCGTCGCCGAAGGCGCCTCTCTACAAGACGTTTTTCTGGAGCTGATGCGAAATTAATCCATTTGGCCTGTGGACGCTGATCAAGCGCGAGATGATCCGAACCCTAAAGATCATCAATCAGGTGATCTGGCCGCCGATCATCACCACGCTGCTCTACGTTTTCGTCTTCGGCCTCGCACTAGGCAGCCGAATCCCGAGCGAACAGGGCGTCAGCTACGCGCAGTTTCTGATACCGGGTCTGATCATGCTCCAAGTCATCGACGCTTCCTATGGCGAGTGTTCGAGCTCGCTCTTTCAGGGTCGTTTCATGAACTCAATTCAAGAGCTGCTGATAGCGCCTATGTCGGCGTTCGAGATCGTTGCGGGCTACGTTCTGGGAAGTTTGGCTCGCGCACTGCTGATCGCAGGTCTCATCACCGGCCTAGGCGCGGTGCTGGTGCACATCGCGCCGCGCGACTGGCTGCTATATTTTTGCGTCATCACCATGGTGTCGGTATTGTTCTCGGCGCTTGGGCTCATCTTCGGACTGATCGCCGACAAGTTCGATCACATCGCGATCCTTACGACGTTCATCATCACGCCGCTCACTTTCGTCGGCGGCGTCTTTACCTCGGCGACCATGCTGCCGCCGGCACTGCGCAATTTAGAGCTTTTCAATCCGATTTTCTACACGATCGATGCGTTTCGTCGCAGCTACACTGGGGAGAGCTATCTAGCGCCCATGTTCTCGATCGCGATGATCGCGCTGCTCGCCGCGATCGCGCTTGGGACGGTCTTGCGCATGACTGCGATCGGATATAAACTGCGTACGTGACGATTCTTCTCGTAAGCTTGCTCGCGCTCGCACAATCCTCAACGCGCTTAACGATCCAGCCATGGACCGGCTCCGATTTTCAAGTAACAACCGCTGCAGCCGCAAAGTACCGACTCGAGGTGAGCGGGAGGCCGAACGCTTCAGTCCACTTGCGCGCGCTCCGCGTCGCTTCGGGATGGCTGGCGGCATTCTGCACGACGCGTCTGTGCTCTCCGCAGCGCATCGATGTCGACCTGCCACGCTCGGGCCAGACCGTCGTGCAATTCGAACTCATTCGCGAATCTGATAACGCGCCGAAGCAGAGCGGCGCTACGATCGCCGACGACGACGGAACCACGGTTATGGTTCCCGCAGCCTATCGGGGATAGATTCCATGATGCGGGTCTCGAGTCTCGCCCTGGCCCTAGCCCAGACCGCCGTAGCCACCCCGCAGCCCGCCGCCACCCCTGACGCGGCGATGATTCTGCAAAGAAGCCAGGAGCGGTGGCATAGCCTTGTCTCATACCAAGTGCCCGTCGCGATTAGCGGCAGCGTCAGAGCCTTCATTATCTCGGTGCCTTTCAAGATGACGGGCACGCAGTACTATCAGGCGCCCGACCGACAGGCCCTCCACCTCGACAACCCGCCGAGCCTTGCGCGCGGTCTCGGCAACACGCTCTCCACGATTGGAACGCCGCAGACCTGGCTTCGCGACTACACGATTGCGACGCCCGTGATGCAACCACACGGGCGCCATAACGCCTATGTTTTGACGGGCACCCCGAAACGCCAAGGCCGAATCAAGAGCATGACGATGTGGATAAGTGCGACGACGTATGGGATCGAAGCGATCAACTTCACGTATACCAACGGCGCAACGCTTTCGGTGAGTTTCGAGCGTCGTCACGGAATAACGCTCTATCATCTGCCTCGCAGCGCTGCGGTCGTAGCAAAGTTTCCAAGCTACAGCGGAAACGCAAAATTGTGTACGGCAACTATACGCTAAATCAGCCGATTGCGGCGTCGGTCTTCACGCAACATTAAGTGGCCATCGCGGCCGGCTGTGCCTCCTTCAGAGTTTCTTCACCTCCCGAGTCTAGGCTTTACCGAAACTGCGAGCTTAACTTTTGGAGGTATGATGTCGAGATTACGCGTGCGGATGCGGGCGCGGATTGGTCTTGTGGCGATCGCCCTTTTGGCTGCCGGGGGTTGCGCTCACGGCTCCGGCGGCATGCTTCCCATGCAGGCTGCCGGGCCTGGTTCACAGCCGGTCCAAATGGCGCGGCCTGATAGTAGTGTTTCCATACTGAAGCTTCTCACCAAGGAAGTCGTCGTAGGGTCGACGGTCGATCCGAAGTTCGGCCAGCTTAATCCCTACGGCCTTACCGTTGCACCCTCGACGGCGGGCGATTTCGTTAAAGGCGACCTAGCGGTCTGCAACTTCAATGCGAGGAGCAACGTCCAAGGTACCGGCTTTACGATCGTGGCGCTGCATCCGACTCCGGGTTCGAAGCCGCGTTTGGTCTCCGCGAGCAGGACGCTGCGCGGCTGCGACGCGCTCGCGCTCGGGCCCGCTGACGACATTTGGGCTGCAGACTTCTCTGCCAACGACGATTCGGTTCTGTCGTCCAGCGGTGCGCTGGAGGTGAACATCAAAGGCAAACCGTTCGATCGTCCATTTGGTCAAGTCTTTGCGCAGCCCACGTCGGGAAGTCCGGTGTTCTACGAAAGCAACGCGGGTGATGGAACGATCGTGCGGATTAATCTCGGATCAACGTTCACCTACGATGTGATCGCCCGCGGGTTTGCGGTCAATCACGGGCAGCCCGGCAGCATCTTTGGGCCGTCGGGACTCGCATACGATCCGCGCGTCGACACGCTCTACGTTGTCGACGGCACGAATAATACGGTGGTCGCTTTTCGCGACGTGACGAGCATTCAGGCCGGCGGAATCACCGTCGAGCCCGGGGGCAAAACGTTCAAAGGTCCATCGGCGGTCCGGGCGCGCTTGGTTTTCGCGGGTACTCCGCTTGATGGTCCGATCAGCTCGGCGCTCTTGCCCAATGGGCATCTCGTGATCGGCAACACCGGTAATCGTAACGGCCGGAACATCATGGTCGAAATGACGCCATACGGCAAGATTCTCGACGTTCGCAACGTTGATAGAGGCGCCGCCGGCTCGATCTTCGGAATGGTCGCCACGGGCACGAGCGACGCAGACACGAAGCTGTACTTCAACGACGACAATCACAACGATCTGCGCGTCTTGGAGAGATAACAACGTTAGCGGTCGCGAGGGCGCATCGTCGCGCCCTCGCGACCGGCATCGATTCTCATCCATCGCCCAAAGCCGGCACGTACCGGCAGGATGATTACACCGCTAAGGGATTAGTGTGCGGGGAAAAAAGGATTGTGCTCTTTTTCCAGCTTGATGACGGTCGGCGGCCCGTGGCCGGGCATGACGACCGTCTCGTCGGGCAAAGTGAAGAGCTTGCTGCGAACGCTGTTGAGGATGTCGTCGTAGGTGCTTGCGTCGCCGTACGCGCCGCCGACGCTTGCGGCAAAGAGCGTATCGCCCGAGAAGAGCGCGTCTTGGAAGAGAAAGCACGACGATCCGTCGGTGTGCCCGGGCGTGTGCAGCATGCGAATCGTCGATCCGTCGCCGAAGGGGAGCGTTTCGCCGTCGCGCACCGCGAGGGCGTTGCTCGCGAGCGATCCGATGGCGTGCACGTCGAGCGCGTGCATCACGATCTTTGCGTCGGGAAAAGCCTTCGCAACGTCGGCGGTCGCGTCGCAGTGATCGGGATGCTTGTGAGTGATGAGGATGTACTGCAGATGGTAGTCGCCGTCGCGCACGATGCGCAGCAGGTTCTGGGGAATGCCGGCCGGATCGACGAGCGCGGCGCGTCGTCCCTTCTCGAGAAAAAAGACGTAACCGTTGCTCGGATGCGGGTCTTGCGGGTGGCGGCGCACGTCGGAACGTTCTATAACGGGAGGCTCCCACCGCTGGGCGGCGCTATCGGCGAGTTTTGCACCGTCGAGATGCAAAACCGAAGCGAGGGCACGAGCCTCGTCGTCGTTTGGGCGACCTTCGTCCTTTATCCATTTGGCAATTGACGGCGCCGCAACGCCGCTCGCGGCGGCCAGTTGCGCGGTGTCGATGCCGGCGCCACGCATCGCCTTGCGCACGATATCGCCAAACGTGTCCTCCAGGGGCAACTGCGATTTTGGCATGCGGCCGAGTTCGACGCAGCTCTGCCTGTGACTGCAGCCGGGATGGGACGGGCGGAGTCGAAGAGAGCCGACGTGGAACGTGTCGTCATTATCGGATCGGGGCCCGCCGGTCTCACCGCAGCGATCTATGCCGCTCGTGGGAACCTGCGGCCGCTCGTGCTAGCCGGCGGTCTCTACGGCGGCCAGCTCATGCTCACCACCGATGTGGAAAACTATCCGGGATTTCCCGAAGGCATACTCGGTCCCGAGCTGATGATTCGCTTCCGCGAGCAGGCCGAGCGTTTCGGTGCGCGGCTCGAAAACGTCGATGTGAGTTCGGTGGACTTCACGAAGCGCCCGCTCGTCGTACGGACGGACGATGCGCAGTACGAAGCCTCAACGGTGATCGTGGCAACCGGTGCGAGCGCGCGTTGGCTCGACATCCCAGGCGAAGAACGGTTGCGGGGACGCGGTGTCTCGAGCTGTGCTACCTGCGACGGTGCCTTTTTTACCGACAAGCGAATTGTCGTCGTTGGCGGCGGTGATTCCGCGCTGGAAGAAGCCCTCTTTCTCACGCGGTTCGGCAGTCGCGTGACGATTGTCCATCGGCGCGATCGGCTGCGTGCGAGCAAGATCATGTCCGACCGTGCGCGGGCCCATCCGAAGATTGATTTTATTTGGAACTCCGTAGTCGAAGAAGTCCTAGGCGAAACGCACGTGACGGGCCTGCGGCTTCGCAACATGCTCGACGGCAGCAGCAGCGACGTGGAAACCGCGGCGCTCTTCGTCGCGATCGGGCATATCCCCAATACCGGCGTTTTCGCGGGGCAGCTCGATCTCGACGAGCTCGGTTACGTTGTCTCGCCCGATGGAACGCTTGACGAATGTGGAGGGGGTGTTCGTGGCAGGCGACGTCAACGACCATCGGTATCGGCAAGCCGTCACGGCGGCCGGCGCCGGATGCCGCGCGGCGATGGACGTCGAAAAGTATCTCGAGGCCAAAGAGTTTAAAGTAGATTCGCTAGCGCGTCTGTGAGCTCGGCAAACGCAAATCGATAGCCGATCCGCTGCGTCCGCTGGGGTAGCACGCGTTGACCGCGCAAGAGCATCTCGGCGCCTTCGCCGAGCATCGCCCGCAGCGCAAAGGTGGGCACGGCAAGTCGAGCCGGCCGCTTTACCGAAGCCGCGATTTCCTTTGTAAATGTCGCGTTGGTTACGGGATTCGGCGCGCAGGCATTGAGCGGTCCTTCGACGCTGTCGAGAGCGATCTCGTAGATTCCAACCAAGTCGGCGATGTGGATCCAGGAAATCCACTGCCGTCCGCTTCCAATGATACCGCCGGCGCCGGCGCGGAACAGCGGCAGAATTTTCTCAAGCGCACCGCCATCTGTCCCGAGCGCAATACCGGAGCGCACGAGCGCGACGCGCATGCCAAGCTCGGAGGCGCGCAGCGCCTCTCGCTCCCATTCGAAGCAAACGCGAGCGAGGAAGTCGTTCCCGGGCGGGCTCTCCTCGACGAACGTCTCGGTTTCGCTGGTGCCGTAATAGCCGATTGCCGATGCGCTGACGTACGTCTTACTTCGGGGCGAGCGCTCTGCCAACGCCTGCAGGAAACGGCGCGGTGCGTCGACGCGGCTCTCTTCGACGCGGCGCTTGACTTCTGCGTTCCAACGCTGTCCTAATGGCTCGCCGGCGAGATTCACGATCGCGTCGCACGTCACCGCTAGGTCCGCCGCGGCGGAAGGATCGCGCATCGACGCGGTTTCGACCTCGTCGCCGCGCGCCCGAAGTGCGACGGCGAGATGCCTGCCGACAAAGCCCGAAGCTCCGAGAATAAGAATTTTCACGTTCGACTCAACTCCGAGCCTAGCTTCGTCGCGCCTGCGCGACGTAGCGAAATTGCCCGGACATCCACATGCACGTGCTTCCATCGTTCATGACGAACGATTCAAATCCGTCGACTTCGGGGTTAAAGTCGGCGTTGTGCAGTTTCGTGGCCGGCCAGTTCACGGCGGATTCCTGACGCGCAGTAGCGCGGGCTTTACTGTTTGAGAATTGCGGCGAGTTTACCAGTGCGTTGAGCGCGGAAGCGAGCCTCTTTGCATCATTCATCGCTGGGTCCGTCCATGAAACCGCATGAACCGTTAAATTCCGTCCACGAAGCAGCCGGGGTTCAACGTGCGGTTTGGATCGAAGCGCTGCTTGAGGGCGCGCATCCGGTCGATCGCAGCGGGTGGCGCACCCCACACGCGCAAGTAAGAGCGCCGGGGATGTTCGCTCGCTATGACTTGCGCGCGCGGCTGAACCTCGTGCAGCGCTTCGTCGAAGAATTCGATTTTGGCGCCGAAAGCATGCGGATCGAAATCGCTTACGCGCAGCACGACGTCGCCGTTCATCACGTCGGCGATCGTCTCGCTGCACAGCTCGAAGCGCCGCGCGAGATGCTGTAAGCTTAACGCGCAGCCGTCCGTCTCTTGCGCGACGGAATTAAGGCGATAGGTCACCGAGCGCTCACCCAAGCACGCAACGTATGCATCGACGACCCGCTGGAATGCCTCACGCGCGCCGGCTTCCACAATGCGGGTCTCAGGCACTCCCGCCCGGCCCAATGCCGAGCGCAGCTCGAGCGTGGCGCGCTCGAGCTGCGCTTCGCTGCCTTCCAACAACGCCAGAATCCGGCCCTCGACCCCTTCGTCGCCATCGATTGCATGGTGAAATCCGTCGATGCAAAAAGCCGCTGCCGGCGCGATGCGCAAAGCGGCGAGCTGCGCGCAGGCGCGCTCGCGCGTGTGCTCCGGCAGCGAAGCGAGGAAGAGCCGAGCGTATTGCGGGGACGGAATGCTTTTAAGGTTTGCTCGCGTTAGAACGCCCAGAGTGCCGAACGATCCGACGTAGAGCCGGCTCATATCGTAACCGGCCACGTTCTTGACGACCATGCCGCCGGCGCGGGCGATGGTTCCGTCGGCGAGAACAATCGTCGAGCCGAGCAGATAATCGCGAATGCGACCGTATAGGTGTCGGCGGGGGCCAAGCCAGCCGGCCGCGAGCGTGCCCCCGAGCGTTGCATACTGCGGTAGCGGAGCGTCGAACGGGACGAACTGTCCTTGACCCGCCAAAAGCGCGGTGATGCTCTGAATCGGCGTCCCGGCTTGCATCGCGAACACGAGATCGGCGCGCTCATTTGCCACGACGCCCGTCAGAGCGGTCGTGGCAAGCGTGACGTCAAGGCGTTCGGGCGGGAAGCCCATTCCCGCCAGCGTTGCTCCGCCCACGATCTGAATCTTTTCACCGCTACGATCGCACTGCGCGACTATTTTGCTGACGCCTTTGGTGGTTTTTGGCGTTGTGCGCTCTTGCGTCGCTCTCACGGCGGCACGACCTCAGGGCAGCGCGCGCCGCTTGGGAAAATCTTTTCCGGATTGAGCACCCGTGCGGGGTCGAAGACATCGCGCACCCGCCCCATCACCGCTAGGTCGGCGGTCGAATAGACGCGCGTCATGGCCTCGCGCTTCTCCCACCCGATGCCGTGTTCCCCGCTGATGGTGCCGCCGAGGTCGATCGCGGATTGTAAGATCTCATTGCCGGTTTCGACGACCGCGGCGACCTGCTTGCGATCGCGCTTGTCGTACATCAACAGCGGATGGAGATTACCGTCGCCGGCGTGGACGACGTTTCCCACTGTAATTCCATTTGCACGCGAGGCGGCTTCGACCGCCCGTATCGCCTGAGGAAGTTTGCTGCGCGGCACGCAAACGTCTTGCGTATAGTAGTTCGGCGCGATGCGCCCGGTCGCGCCGGCAGCGCCCTTGCGGCCCGCCCAGAGCGCGTCACGCTCGGCTTTAGTGTGCGCGTTTTGGCACGAACGCGCCCCATGCTGCATGATAATCGAGTGAGTAGCCGCTTCAGATGCTTCGACATCCACTTCGAAGCCGGCATTTTCAACCAGGAGAACGGCGGCGGCCTCGGTGGGATAACCGGCATGAAAGGCCGCTTCGACGGCATGCGTGATCACGGAATCCATCATCTCGAGTGCCGTCGGCAGTATTCCGGCGGCGATGATGGCCGAAACGGCCGCCGATGCCGAATCCAAGTCGTCGAACACGGCAAGCGAGACGCGAACCGATTCGGGAAGTACCAGAAGGCGCAGCCACGCCGAGGTCACGATCCCGAGCGTCCCTTCGCTGCCGACCAAGGCTGCGGTGAGGTCGTATCCCAGATCGTCGATGTTCGTTTGAAAAACCTCGCCGCGAGCGTCGACGATTTCAAGCCCAAGCACGTGATTGACGGTCGTACCGTAGGAAAGACAGTGCGCGCCGCCGGCATTCGTTGCGATGTTTCCGCCGATCGTCGAAATCTGCTGCGAGGACGGGTCGGGAGCATAGAAGAGTCCGCTCGATGCGACGTGGCGAGAAAGATCGAGATTTATCAGTCCAGGCTGCACGCGCGCGCGGCGGCCGCGCTCGTCGAACTCGAGCAACCGATTCATTCGCGCAAACGAGAGAATCACGCCGCCTGTTAGCGGGACGGCGCCGCCGCAGAGTCCCGTGCCCGCGCCCCGCGCTACGATCGGCTCGCCGCAATCGCGAGCGATTTTCACGATCGCGCTGACGTCGCGAGTCGAGGTCGGCAGAACGACTGCCGACGGCATTCCGCCGTCGGTGTACGCATCGAAGGAATAGACGGCGAGGTCTTCAGGCGTGGTTTTTACCGAGTCGCTCCCAAGCGCGTTGACGAGCCTCTCTCGCAGCATGCATTCCGAGCTTTCGCCATTTGAAGGGCCTCTCGCTGCAAGACGGGTCTTGACAACGACCGAGGGCTGTGGTTGGTTCGAGGCGATGTTCTTTCGCGGAATTCGCGGTGCGATCACCGCCGACGGCGACGATGACGCCTCGATCGCGCGCGCCACAAAACGGCTTTTGACCGAGATGACGCGCCGCAACCAGATCGAGCTCGACGACATCGCCTCGGTCCTCTTTACCGTTACGCCCGACCTTCACGCGGGTTTTCCCGCGCTTGCGGCGCGCGAAATGGGTTGGGTCTGGGTGCCAATGCTTCACGCGTGCGAAATCGACGTCCCTGGCGCGTTGGGGCGATGCATTCGCGTGCTGATGCATGTGAATACCACGCGGGGACCGGCGGAGATCGAGCACGTGTACCTCGACGGGGCAACCGTCTTGCGTCCCGACTTGATGCGAGCGACGTCTTGAGCAAGAACACCTTGGGAATTCTCGGCGTTGGAGCGATCGGGGGCTCGATTGGGCTTCGCGCGCGCCGTAACGGCGCCTACGTCGTCGGCGCGGACAGCGATCCGGCGGCGCTAGAAAATGCGCGCAACTTCGGCGCAATCGATGCGACCGCCACGACCGAAGAACTCATACGCACCGCCGATGAATACGTCATTGCCGCGCATCTCGAGCCGACGCTGCTCGAGTTGGAGCGCTTGGCAGGCGCATGCAAGCCGATGCCGGCCCTGATTATGGACGTAGCCTCCGTTAAAGCTCCGGTAGTGAGCGCTGCCAAGGGATTGCAGAACTTCGTCGCGACGCATCCGATGGCCGGCACCGAACTCAGCGGCGTTGCCGCTGCGAGCGCCGAGCTTTTTGCGGGCTGCGCGTGGGCGTACGTGCCGAGCGGTGATGAAAAGCTAGACGCGCGAGCGCGGGCGTTCATCGGCTCGATGGGTGGCGTAGCCATCGCAATGTCGGCCGAAGAGCACGATCGCGCGGTCGCAATTAGCTCTCACGTGCCGCAGATCGTCGCCTGCTGTTACGCGAGCTTGCTTCGTGCCGACAAAGGCGCCGCCAAGCGGGTCTGCGGCCCCGTAGCGCGCGAGCTGCTGCGGATTTCTGCAATGAGCTTTGCCATGTGGCGCGACACTCTGAGCGCAAACGCCGCGAACATCGGGCCAGAACTTCGCCGGCTTGCCGCACAGCTCGAAGTAGCCGCCGACGCCATGGCACGCGACGACGTCGATAGCTTAGCCGCGCTTTTCGGCAACGCGCACCTCCCGGCGCGAGCGATCGAATCCTGAAAGGTCGCGGTTAGGTAGAACTCGAGCGGCATCTCGGTTTCGTACCGCGATCAACGCGGGCAAACTCGCTTGCAAGACAAAGAGGCCGATCCATCCAAACCGTCTTTAGCAACGCCTATCGTAAAGGGAGAGTGCGGCATGTTCGAGCGGATCGCAGCGACCGGTTTTGCGCTCGTGCTAATGACTTCGCCGGTCGCTGCGGCAAGTTCCGACGACGCGAAGCTGACCGCGGCGCTTCAACGAGTACTCGATCGCTATTTGGTCGTGCGATCGAAGCCCGAGCATATCTCGGCGCTTTCGCTGAGCATCAACCTCAAAGACGAGAGTTCGAACATCAATTTGGCGGCCGGAACGACGAAGTATCCCAACGCGGGGCAGAAAGCGACGCCGGCCGACCTCTTCGAGATCGGCAGCAATACGAAAGCCTTCACGTCGGTGGCAATCCTTCATCTCGAGGCCGCCGGAAAACTCTCTATTGCGGACACGCTCGGAAAGTGGCTTCCGCAATACCCCGCATGGAAGACGGTCACGATTCACCAGTTGCTCGACATGACCAGCCCGATCCCCGGCTATGACAATCAAGATTCGATCGGCAAAATAATGGCGCAGAATCCAAACCACAACTTTACGCCGCAGGAGCTGGTCGCATCGGTCTATTCTCGTGGCGGGAAACCGAAACCCGTGAGCGGTTGGACCTACTCGAACACGAACTACATCCTGGCCCAGATGATCATCGAGAAAGCGAGCGGTCAAAGTTACAGCGAGGTCGTGCGCGGTTTATTCGATCAAACGGGCCTAAAGAACACCTACTACGAGCAGAACCGCTATCCAGCTTCCATTATCGACCGCATGGTTTCGGGCTACTTCTACAACCACGACGCAGACAATGCCGTGTTGAAACCGCTATTGGGGCGCGACGTGAAGAATGATAGCGTCTCATGGATGCAGGCGGCCGGCGGAATCGTTTCGCAGATGGACGATGTGACGCGCTGGTCGCGTGACCTCTACGAAGGCCCGCTGCTCGCAGAGAAACAGCGCAAAGAGCTCACCACCATCGTTTCCATAAAGAGCGGAAAGCCGATCGCAACGACGTCTCAAGAGGATCCGCTCGGGTTCGGACTCGGAGTTGGGCGGGCGACCAAACCAAACATCGGCACGTTTTGGTATTACCAAGGCACAACGCTCGGCTACCGTGTTGTATACTTCTACCTTCCCAAGACGCGAACCGTCGCAGCCGTCGGCCTCAACAGCCAACCCGACTCAAACGAAAGCAAGATCGGCGACCTCATGGACCAGGTTTTTGAGGTCTTGCACCATGCGGGCAAATTATAAGCGGCTCTACTCATAGAGTAGATACCGGCGGCGCATCGATTCGAAATCGGCGACGCCGGCTGCCCATTGACCCAAAATCGCTTCGGCCGTTTTGCCGGCCAGTAGCGCTCGCCGAAACGAGTCGGTTCCCCAGTCGCGATCGAGACCCGAAATGCTCTTGATGCTGACGGCGCTTGGAAAGAGATCGCGGACGGCAACCGCGATTTCGACGGCCGTGCGGACGGCGAAGAAGCGCCGTGGATCGAAGACCACTAACTCTACGCCGGTCAGCTCGTGGCCTTCCCAAAAACCGGTCAGAGGCGACCACGCCGCCGGACGAAACCATACGCCCGGAAGATCGCGCGAGTTCAAGCGCGCCGCGAGCTTCGTCCCGTCGATACCGGCCGTGCCTGCGAGGAAGAAGGGGAGAGTAAACCCGCTGCCGTTATTGATCCCCGCGCTATCGAGCAGACCCGTGCCGACGTAAACGACCGTCGTTTGCCAGGTGGGAATGTTCGGCGAGGTCGGCACCCACTGCAAACCGGTATCGGGCCAGATCATCGAACGGCGCCAACCGTTCATTCGTACGACGTGTAACTTCGCGCCGATGCCGAAGCGTTCGTTAAAAAGCATTGCGAGCTCGCCGACCGTCATCCCGTGGCGGATCGGAATAGGATAGAGCCCGATGAACGATTCGAAGGCGGGTTCGAGGACCGGCCCCTCGACGATCGAGCCACCGATCGGATTGGGGCGGTCCAGCACCCAGAACTCTTTTTCGTACGCACGGGCGCTCTGCATCGCATAGGCCATCGTTGAGATGTACGTGTAGGCCCGCGAGCCGACGTCCTGTATGTCGAAGAGCAGAACGTCGACGCCTTGCAGCATCTCGGCGCTCGGATGGCGCGACGCGCCGTAAAGGCTGTAGACGGGCAGTTGCGCACGCGGATCGACGTACGAGGCGACCGATGCGCCGGCGCCGCGATCGCCGCGAAAACCGTGCTCGGGCGCATAGATAGCCTTGATGTGAATCTCGCCGTGGCGCCGGATCGCATCGACGATCGATTCCAAGCGGGACGTGACACCGCTTTGATTTGCAATGACGCCGACCGTTCGGCCGCCGAGATCGCGCCGGGCCGTGCGCAAGAATACCTCGTCGCCGAGCTCGATCCGCGCCGGCGGGAGCGGTTCTGCCGAGGTTCGTGCGCGGCTTGCGACCGCGAGTGCCGCACTGCCGGCTAGGAAACGGCGGCGAAGCGTGGCTCCGTCTCCTTGTGCAAGATTCCGGCATCGTGAGCGCGCGAGAACAGAGCGTGGACTGCGGCGCGACCGCTTTCGCCCACGTCGTCGGTGAACTCGTTGACGTAGAGCTCGATGTGCGCTCGCATCACCGCGTCGTTCATTTCAACAGCGTGATCGCGGACGTACGGCATAATCTCGGCTTCGTTCTTCCGTGCGAAGGCTAGGCTTTGCCGGATCGCGGAATTGATCGCCTGAGTCTCCTCCTCGCCGACGTCATTCCGCACGAGAATTGCTCCGAGCGGAGTTGGGAGCAGCGTCATGTTCTCCCACCATTCGCCCAGATCGACGATGGAAATGAGTCCCGCATCGCGGTAGGTGAAGCGCGACTCGTGGATGACCAGTCCGGCGTCGGCTTCGCCGCTCGCGACCGCGGGAATGATGCGATCGAAGCGCATCTGCACGTGCTTGGGGCGCGAGCCGAGCGCGAGCCGCAGTAGCATGTATGCGGTTGTGCGTTCTCCCGGAATCGCGATGCGTTTGCTCGCGAAGTCGGCAAAGAGGGGCGGAGATACGCCCGGCATCGCTACCAGCAGCGGGCCGCAGCCGCGTCCGATCGCGCCGCCGGCCGGCAAGATGCGGTACCGGTCCATCAAGAACGGAATCGCGCCGTAACTCACCTTGATCAACTCGAACTCAGAGCGTGCCGCTGCGTTGTTGAGCTCCTCGATGTCTGCGAGGTGGACCCGCACCGAGGGTGCATCGGCGAGCAGGCCGTTCGTCAGCGCGGCGAAGATGTAGGTGTCGTTCGGGCATGGCGAGTACGCCAACGTATAGGTGTTCATCGCGCGTTTTCGGTAGCCAGGCCGCACAGCTCGAATAACGCGTCGAGGACGCGACGCAGGCCGGCGACTCCTGCGGCGAAGTCCCAGCCGCTTCGCTCGCGGTCCCCGCAGCGATTTGAAATCCCGCGTACCTCGATCGCGGGCACGGCAGCGCGTTGCGCGGCGCGCAATGCAGCAAAGCCCTCCATCGACTCGACTTGCGCGCCGAACTCGCGTATGAGGCGGCGAGCCGTCGCTTCGGTCGCGGTGACGCGCGAGACGGTGATGCCGCGAAGCGCCGGAAAGCCTAGGTCGCGAAGCCGAGCGACGAGTGCCGCGTCGGAGCTCGCTCTATCCACGAGCTTGATTCCTAGAGGCAGCGCGAGCGGGGCTCCGCTCTCGAGCGCGAGCTCAATCGACTCGTCGGCAACGACGACGCCGTCGCCGATATGCGCAGCGCCATCAAACGTCCCGGCGATGCCGGCATTGACGACCAGCCGGTATGAGCGCTGCGCGAGCGCTTCGGCGAGCGCGCACGATGCCTCCACGAGACCGATGCCCGTCACCAGTCGCCTGACGCCCGGATGCGACTGCCAAAAATCTAGCTCTGCATCAACGGCGCTCGCAAGTAAGATCATGGAACGCCGATAAGCTTATGGGTTTGCAGAGAAAGGCGAAAGCGCTGCGGATGTGCCTTGGCATAGCCGAGGGCAATCGCTACGTTTGCCGGTTTGTTCCCTTCCGGCTGCAGCAAGATGGTCGGCTTCTCGGCAAAGAGCGACAGATGCTCCTCCGGCACGCGCGTGTCCACAATAAGCTTCGCTTCGTTTGCGCGCAACGCCATGCGTGGATCGACGCGCTCTTTGGGCGAAACGCATAGCCAAACGTCGTCGGGTAAATCGGTGAAGATCGTTCCATTGGATTCCACGTGCACGCGGCGTCCGTCGCGTCGTAAAGCCTCGATCAAAGCCGGTGTCTCGGCTTGCGCGAGCGGCTCACCGCCGGTCAGCACGACCATTGGGCAATCGTCTCCGGCTCCGCGAACTTTTTCCACGATCTCGTCAATGCCGGCAAAGGCTTTCGTCGAGTAATCCGTGTCGCAGAAATCGCACGCCAGATTGCAGCCCGCCAGCCGCACGAAGACCGCCGGCGTGCCGGTCCATAACCCTTCGCCTTGGATGCTGTAGAAAATCTCGCTCAACTGCAACACGCGTTACCCTTCGATTCGCTCAGGGTGACACGACTTCGCTCGGGGTGGCATAGTAACTTCCTTCGCACCTCTGAAGCGACGAGTCGAGGATCAGGGCGACGCGTGGCGGGCGATATCTTGGCGGCGAAGAACGGCGCAGGCGGTTGGCGTTTCCCAGAGGACGAGTTCGTCAAGTCGCAGCAATGCGCCGTCGAGCTTTTCCCAGATCCAAAGCACGATGTTTTCGACCGTCGGGTTCTCGATAAACTCGTTGAGATTCTGATGGTCGACAACCTCCAGCACGCGATCGCTCACCATCCGCTCGATTCGCTCGAAATCCTCGATCATGCCTCGTGCCGGCCCTCGGCTGCGTATCGGGCCACGTACCGCCACCTCGAGCCGGTAGGAATGCCCATGCAGCCGCGCACATTTCCCGGGATGGAACGGCAGCGTGTGCGCGGCCTCGAAGCGGAAATGCTTGCGAATTTGGACTTAAAACTCTCCCTGCGGACCCATCGCTTCCAAACGCCGCTTCAGATCGGCGAGGAAGCCGCTGGCGACGTAACCGTCGACGACCCGATGGTCGAGCGAAAGGCATGAGTTCATCATACGCCGGATCGCGATCGAGTCGTCCTCGCGCACGACCAAAGTCTTCACGACGGTCTCCATCGTCACAATTCCGGCTTGGCCAGCATTGATGATCGGCGCCGACGCCCAAGAGCCGTTTGCGCCGTTATTATTGACGGTGAAAGTTCCGCGGGCAAGATCGTCGACGCCAAGCTTTCCTTTGCGAGCTCGGTCGATCAGCTCGCCGGCCGCGATCGCGATTCCTTTGATCGAAAGCTTATCGGCCTGCTTGATGACGGGAACGACGAGGTTCGCCGGCAAGCCGATCGCGATGCCGACGTTCACCTCGTTGTTCACGTGGATGCCGGGTTGGCTCGATTCCGATGCGGGAGAAAACTTCGCGTTCATCAACGGAAACGCGGCAAGAGCTTGAACGACCGCGCGAATAAAAAACGGCAGCAACGTCAGCTTATATCCCATCTCGCGCTCGAACCGGTCTTTTTCTCGCACGCGCCATTGCCAAACGTCGGTGACGTCGATTTCAACCATAGACCAAGCATGCGGTGCCGTATGACGGCTTTCCACCATGCGTTCAGCGATGATGCGCCGCGCCTGCGAGAGCGGAACGAACGTGCCCGGAATCGGCTGCGCGTACGTGGACGTTCTCGTAGCTCCGGGGACCACCGCCGGGGGTGCTGCCGGAGGCGGCGCTACGAGAGATGGGGTCGCGACGTGGGGCGAAACCGTCGAGCGCGCCGCGGCGAGAATATCCTCGGCTGTCACGCGGCCGTTCGCGCCGCTGCCTCTAACCGAGCGAACGTCGACGTGATGCTCGCGAGCCAGACGCCGTACGGCCGGCGACGCCCCGCGCGCTGCGCTCTCGCCTTCATCCCCGTCGATCGTACTCGGCTTGGCACCGTTTGGCGACGGCGCCTGCGCGGGTTCGGCGCGCGCAGCGACCGGCGCGGCTTGCGCAACCGCTTTGGCAGCGCCGGCTTCGTCGATGACGGCGATCGGCGTTCCGGTTGCAACCGTTTCACCTTCTTTGACGAGCAATTCGCGAATCGTTCCGGTAACCGGCGACGGAACGCCGGCGTTGACCTTATCGGTGGAGACTTCGACGAAATCTTCGTACTTGTCGACGCTGTCGCCGACGGTTTTCAACCACTGCGCGACCGTACCTTCGGTTACCGTTTCGCCCAGTTGCGGCATCGTAATCGTCGTAGCCATTAGAACTTGACCATCTCCCGCATCGTTTCGGCCATCTCCGCCGGTGAGGACATGAATGCTTCCTCGAGCGGCATCGCGTATCCCATTGCCGGAACGTCGGGGCCGCAGAGACGTCGAACCGGCGCGTCGAGGTGAAAGAGCGCTTCTTCGGCAATCATCGCGCTGATCTCCGCGCCGATGCCGCCGAACTTATTATCTTCGTGAATCACGAGAAGCTTGCGCGTCTTCTCGACGCTGCTCAGAATCGTGCTCTTATCCATCGGCCGGATCGAGCGCAGGTCGATCACTTCGACCGAAAACCCCTCGGCCTCGAGCGTCTGGGCGGCTTCGAGCGCCCAATGGACGTAGAGCCCATACGAGACGACGCTGAGCTGCGTCCCGTCTTTTAACACGTTCGCCTTTCCGATCGGCACGGTGTAGTGGCCGTTCGGCACTTCGCCCTTGATGAGCCGATAGGTTTTTTTGTGCTCCAAAAACAGGACCGGATCGGGATCGTCGATTGCCGCATTGAGCAGACCTTTGACGTCGGCGGGAAAGGAAGGCGCGACCACCTTCAACCCCGGCACGTGATAAAACAGAGCCTCTACCGACACCGAATGGGAGAGCGCGCCGCGAACGCCGCCGCCGTACGGCGTTCGAATGACCATCGGGCAAGTATACTCGCCGTTCGAGCGATAGCGGGTCTTTGCCGCCTCGCCGACAATTTGGTTGAACGAGGGGTAGATGAAATCGGCGAACTGAATTTCCGCGATTGGACGAAGGCCCTCCATCGCCATGCCGATCGCAATGCCGACGATCGAGGCTTCGGCAATCGGCGAGTCGATAATGCGTCTCTCGCCGAACTCGCTGACGAAATCTTTTGTGATCAAAAAGACATTTCCGCGTGCGCCGACGTCTTCACCGATGATCAACGTACGGTCGTCTGCCTTCAACGCTTCGTAGAGCGTCGCGCGGACAGCTTCGACGTTGTTCATTACGGTCGAGTTCGCGCTTACGACTGCCACGGCTGCCAGGCTCCTTCGTAGACGTGCGTGTAGAGGTCGGAGGCTTTCGGATAGGGCTGCGCTTCGGCTGCGTCGGTTGCTTCGTTGGTCTCCTGCAAGACGGCCTTGCGCACCTCCGCGACGTCTTGCGCGTTGACGATCGAGTGCTCGAGCAGCACGGCTTCGAACGCGGGCACCGGGTCCAATTTGCGCCGCTCTGCGACCACTTCTCGCGTCCGATACGTCATGTCGTTGTCGTCGGTCGAGTGCGCTAAATAGCGATAACACGTGCCCTCGACGAGCGTCGGTCCGCCGCCGCCGCGAGCGCGATCCATCGCTTCCTTAACGGCAGCGTACGTTTCGATCGGCTCGAAGCCGTTGAAACGCCGGCCCGGCATGCCGTAACCGGCAGCGCGCTTCCAGATTTGCGGTTCGGCCATCTGCTTGTCGAGCGGCGTCGAGATCGCCCACTCGTTGTTCTCGACCAGCATCACGAACGGCAGCTTATGAATCGCGGCGAAATTCATCGACTCGTGCCACTCGCCCTCGCTCGTCGTCCCGTCGCCGCACGTTGCGAGCACGGCGCGGCCGGTTTCGCCGCGATACTTAATGGCATAGGCGGCGCCGACCGCGTGGGGAAGATGCGCCGCCAAAATCGACGAGAACGACATCAACCCCGCGGCTTTCGAAGAGTAGTGATTTGGGAATTGGCGTCCGCCGTTGTGGTCGGCGGCGCGCGCAAAGATCGAGAGCATGATCTCGTAGGGTGAGAGCCCTATCCCCAAACAGAGACCGAGATCGCGATAGTACGGCGCGAGGATGTCGGAGCCGCGATTGAACGCCATGGCTGCGCCTGCTTGGAGCGCTTCGTGTCCCTCGCTGCCGAGTGCAAAAGGGACCTTCCCCTGCCGATTGAGCTGAAAGCCTCGGTTGTCGAGCTGGCGCTGCAGCAGCATGTTTCGGAAAATCGCGCGCAGCTGCTCGTCGCTGAGCCCATGGCGCTCGAGCCTGCCCGTCGCGATATCGGTGCTAGCCATGGTTGGCTCCATCTGGTTGGTTAAATCCAAGGGTCCGAACGCTCCGCATAGACCCGCTCGTAGAGGTCGTGAGCCGCCGGATAGGCCATTGCTTCGGCCCGGTCTGTGGCATCGTTCGTTTCTTCGAGAACGGCGCGCTTCAATGCTTCCACGTCTGCCGAGGTCAGAATCGAATGTTCGACCAGGAGGCGCTCGAAACGAGGAACGGGGTCGTCTTTGCGGCGCGTCTCAACCTCCTCGCGGGATCGGTACGTGCGGTCGTCGTCGTCGGTGGTATGCGACAAGAAGCGGTAGCACTTCGCTTCGACCAAGGTGGGTCCGCCGCCGGAGCGCGCTCGGTCCAGAGCCTCACCGACGACGGTATAACATGCAATCGGATCCATACCGTCTACTCCCACGCCCGGTAGTCCATAACCGGGCGCGCGTTTGTAGACGTCGGGCTGGCCCATTTGTTTGGAGAGCGGCGTCGAAATCGCCCACTCGTTGTTCTCACAGAGAAAAACGATCGGCAGCGCGTGAACTGCCGCGAAATTCACCGATTCGTGCCACTCGCCTTCGCTCGTGGCCCCGTCGCCGAAGGTCGTTAAAACGGCGCGTCCGCGTTCATCGCGATACTGCAACGCATAGGCCGCTCCGACGGCGTGCGGAAGTTGTGCGGCAATCACCGAGCTTATCGTATGCAAACCGAGTCGGCGGCTGGCATAGTGATGCGGAAACTGCCGCCCCGCCGAGTGGTCGGCCGCTCGCGCGAAGAGAGAGAGTAGCACTTCGTACGGCGTCACACCAATCCCAAGCGCGAGTCCAAGATCGCGGTAGTACGGGACGAGAATGTCCTTGCCGCGCTCGAAGGCCATCGCGGCGCCGGCCTGGACCGCTTCGTGCCCTTCACTCGCCGACGCGAACGGAATCTTTCCTTGACGGTTGAGCTGAAAACCGCGATTTTCGAGCGTGCGCTGCATCAGCATTGTCCGGAAGATCGCGATAAGCTCTTCGTCGGTCAAGCCGTGGCGATCGAAGGCTACCAATGTGGGCTTAGAAGTGGCCACCGACGCGTAGTCGCTCGCTGACCGAGCCAAATCCTGCGGCCGGAGGTAGGGAAGCGGCGCCCGACCAACAGCAAGCCATGGTTCGCAACGACGAGCTCGTTCGATATCGCCGTCACTTTCACGCGCAGCCGGAGCTCTCAATGGAGGAACGTGAGACGGCGGCCTTCATCGAGCGCGAGCTGCGCGCCTTTGGATTCGACGAAATTCGTACCGCCGTTGGAAAGACGGGCGTACTCGCGACGCTGAGAGGCGGCAGGAATGGGCCCGCAACGCTGCTGCGCGCCGATATGGACGCGCTTCCGATCGAAGAGCTCAACGACGCGCCGTATCGCTCGGCGAAAGCCGGCATCATGCACGCGTGCGGCCACGACGGACACATGGCGATGCTCTTGGCTGCCGCGCGCGAGCTCTACCGCCGCAGGGAAGAGGTCCCGGGCGTGCTTGTCTTCTGTTTTCAACCGGGTGAAGAAGGCTACTCCGGCAACAAGCAGATGATCGCGGACGGGGCACTCGAAAACCCGCACGTCGACCGCACCTTCGCGCTCCATCTCTACAGCGGGCTCGACGCCGGTAAGATCGGAGTGCGCGACGGCGCTTTCTTTGCGTCGTCCGATCGTTTCGACATCGAGCTGATCGGCCGCGGCGGCCACGGCGCGATGCCCGAGAAAGCGGTCGATCCGATCGTGGGAGCGGCCGAACTTATAACGCTGCTCCAAACCATTGCAAGCCGCGAAGTTGCAGCGCCGCAACCGGTGGTCGTCACCGTCGGCTCGCTGCACGCGGGCACTACGTTCAACGTTATCCCCGAGCGCGCCCAACTGCAGGGAAGCGTACGCGCGTTTGACGATGCCGTCCGTAAAGAGCTGCCCGAGCGCATCGAGCGTCTGCTGAGCGGACTCTGCACCGCGATGCGCCTCAAATATACGTTCGATTATCAGTGGGTCTATCCGCCGACGATCAACGATCCGGCCGCAAACGCGGTCGTCCGCGAGATCGCGCGGCGGATCGTCGGCGCGGAGAACGTCGTCGATCCGCACGAGATCGTGACGTGGTCGGAAGACATGGCGTTCATGCAGCAGGAACGGCCCGGTTCGTACTTCCTCGTCGGAGCGAGGGGGCCGACGGCAGGCCACGAGCCGCACCACAGCGCTCGGTTCGACATCGACGAGCGGGCGTTGGAAGTGGGCTTCGAAATGATGGTGGCGCTGGGTCTTCGTGGATAGCGTGGCGGGCAACGACGTTCGCCGCTACGTCATCGTTGGCAACGGCTTCGCGGGAACAACCGCGGCCGAGCAGCTGCGCAAGCACGACCCGGCCTGCGAGATCACGCTCTTCGGCGACGAACCCTATACGCTCTACAACCGCATCTCGCTGCCGCCGATGCTGCGAAGGCAGATCCCCGAAGAGAAGGTTATGATTCGGAACCTCGCCTGGCACGAGGAACATCGGATCGCGTTGCACTTGCGCACGCGCGTCGAGCGCATCGTTCCAGAGGAGCGTGTCGTCGAGGCCGATGGAAAATCTTATCCGTACGATGCGCTGTTGATCGCGACAGGCGGACGTCCCAATCCGACCGGCAAGCCCGGCTCGGACGGCGCCGCGAACCTGTTTCCCTTTCAATACCTCGACGACACGCGCGCGATTTCCGAACAGATCGATCGGAGCCGCGCGGCTGTGGCGATTGGCGGATCGTTCATTGCCTACGAGCTGGCCGAAGCTTTCGCGTCGCGTGGTCTCGAGACGCATTGGCTCATGCGGGGGCCGCGCGGCTTGCACCGGATCATCGACGAGGAGGCCGGCGAGCTGCTCCACGAGGCGGCGGCGGCCGACGGCGTACACATGCACTACGGCGAGGAAGTCGAAGAGTTCGTGCGCTCTAACGGTGCAATTGCGAAAGTTCGTACGAGCAAAGGCGAGGAGATCGCCGCGGAGTGCTATGCCTACGGTTTCGGATTAGCGATGAACACCGAGCTTTGCAACGGCTCAGGCATTCAGACGAGCAAGAACGGAATTCTCTGTGACGACCACTTGGAGACGAATGTCAGAGGCATCTACGCGGCGGGCGACGTCGCCGACTTTTACGACCCAATTCTCGAAATCCGCTACCGCATGGGAACCTGGAACAACGCCGGAGCACACGGCAAAGTGGTCGCGCTCAACATGATGGGTGGCAGCGAGAAGTATCACGATGTGCCCGAGTATTCGTCGCTCCTCTTCAAAGGACAGACCATCACCCAATTCGGCCTCGGAACGGATTTACGCCAAGACCTCGAAATCGCACGCAAAGTCGATCGCGAGAAGAAGTGGTATCGCGCGCTTTTCTTCTGGGAGGATCGTTTGGTCGGCGGCCTGATGCTGGGCAAGGGCAATCGCGCCGGGAAACGCAAATACGTCGAAGCGATCAAATCGAAACAGCACTTCCCCAAACCTGAATGGAACGCAATGCTCGATTGGACGGCGTAGTCAATGCAGCTCCCTCCGGTGCGCCCGATCGAACTCCAATCCATAGAGGTTGCGCGTGGGCGCATCGCCGGAACGATCGTGCGAACTCCGCTCGTTCGATTGGAGCTGGGGCCCGGCCGTCCCGACATACGCCTTAAGCTCGAGAATCTGCAGCCCATCAATGCCTACAAGTTGCGTGGCGCGGCCAATGCAGTCGCTGCGCTAGCGCCGACCCAGCGCTCCCGCGGCGTCTGGACCATCAGCGCGGGGAACGCAGGGCAAGGAGTGGCCTATGCGGCCCGCCGCGCGGGCGTGCCCTGCACCGTGGTGGCGATCGAAACGGCGCCTGAATCAAAACTCGAACGCATGCGCGCACTGGGGGCTCGCCTCGTCCTGGCACCGTACGACGTCTGCTGGAAGGCACTGGAGGATCGTGCCTATCCGGGCGTCGAGGGAACGTTCATTCACCCGTTCGACGACGATAACTTTATCGCCGGACACGCGACCATGGGCTTAGAGATACTCGAGGACGCGCCCGATGCGGTCGCGGTCATCGCGGCGATCGGAGGCGGCGGCCTCATCACGGGCGTCGGGAGTGCCGTACGCGCGTTCAAGCCGGAAATCAAAGTGTGGGGAGCCGAACCTTCGACCGCGGCACCTGCGGCCGCGTCGTTCGCCGCCGGCGCGCCTCAGGTTTTTAACGGCTGGACGGCCTCGTTCGTCGACGGCGCGGGTGGGCAGAGCGTCTTCCCCCGGATGTGGGAACGGATGAAGCCGGTTCTCGATGGCGTTATCGTCGTCACCCTCGATGAAGTACGAAACGCGATGCGCCTAATGGCCGAAAAGATTCGCATCATCACGGAGGGGGCCGGCGCGTTGCCGCTCGCGGCGGCGCTGACCGGCAAGGCCGGGGATGGCCCGATCGTCGCGATCGTCTCCGGCGGAAATATCGACCTCGATAAGTTCAGCCAACTGATCGGCTAAACGGCGCGCTCTACATAGTCGGCAAATTCGTCGACGTCTTGCGCGGTCGTGGCCCAGTGCGTCATCCAGCGAACCTCCGGGAGCGCCTCGTCGAAAAGATAGAAGAAGTACTGCCGCCGAATTTTTTCCATTACGGTGCGATCGAGCGTTACGAAGACGGAGTTGCATCGGACGGGGCGCGTTACGCGTATTCCGGGAATCGCTCGCACGCGATCGTACAAGCGCGTCGCCATCGCGTTGGCGTGGGCGGCATAGCGTGACCAGCGCTCGTCGGTCAACAGCGCATCGAGCTGCGCACCGAGATAGCGCATTTTCGAGCCGAGCTGCATCGATTGCTTTTGAACGAACGGCGCCGCCCCGGCGTCGACGTTGGGTTTGAAGAAGCACATCGCTTCGCCCAGCATCAATCCATTTTTCGTACCGCCGAAGCTCAACACGTCGACGCCGGCTTCAACCGTCGTCTCCCGCAACGTCGCACCGAGCGCGACGGCAGCGTTGGCGAGGCGCGCTCCGTCGACGTGGACGATCAAGCCGCGCTCGTGAGCGAAGTTGCAGAGCTCGCGCAGCTCCTCGATTTCATAGACGTCCCCGAACTCGGTGGCTTGCGAGATCGAAACGGCGCGGACCTGAGGGAAATGGACGTCTTGGCCGGCGTGCAGGTGCGTCTCGACATCGACCGGCCGAAGCTTTCCGTCGTTGGTCGGAATCGGAATCACTTTCGATCCGCTGAAGCGTTCGAGCGCGCCGCATTCGTCGGTTTGAAGGTGCGCGCTTGCAGCGGCGACGACCGCTTCCCAGGGACGCAGCACCGAACTCAACGCGGCGACGTTGGCCCCCGTGCCGTTGAACGTAAGAAACACCTGGGTTTGCTCGCCGAACTGCTCCTTAAAGCGCTCGATTGCGCGCTGTGTCCAGGCATCCTCACCATAGCCGATTGCATCGCCGGCGTTCGCATCGACGATGGCCTGCATGATCTCCGGCGCCACCGGCGCGTTGTTGTCGCTGGCGAAGCTGCGACGCAATGAAAGCTTCATGGGTCTTAGGTTCCGTGTATCCAACGGGTGGAACCTACCGGGAGCTCCGGGAGCGATGCATGAGGTTGCGCGCCGGCAATGCGCTGCGCGTGGATGAAATCGCTTGCCCCATGGCTGACCGCAAGCTGCTCTGTGTCGAACTCGGCAATCCGCGTGGGCCGGCGGTTTCGATCGCTGCCGGCGTTCATGGTGACGAGCCGGCCGGCCCCTGGGCATTGCTCGGCCTGCTCGAGGAACGCGCATTCGATTCGCGCTTCAGCTATCGCATCTGGCCGTGCACAAATCCCACCGGATTCGAATCTCGAACGCGCGTAAGCGCTGACGGCTTCGACGTCAATCGCACCTTTGATGGACTGGGCACGTCGCCGGAAGCACGCACGGTGCTCGACGCAAATCGCGGGCAAGCCTTTGCGCTTTCGCTCGATCTGCACGAAGACTCCGACGCTGCCGGCTTCTATTGCTACGAATACGGCGCAGGCGCTATCGGGCGTTGCGTGATCGCGGCACTCGACGCGGAAGGATTTCAAATCGATCCCCTCGATACGACGTTACGTTTGGCCGGACCGCTCGACGACGCGCACTGCGTGCGCGAACGCGGGCGCGTTAGTGCCGATCCTTTTGCCGAGGCGGCGCTGCTGGGCGGCCTTTCCTATTCGCTGGCGTTTGCGCGCGGAGGTACTCGCCACGCGTTGACGTTTGAAACGCCGTCGGCGGATTCGTGGGAGAAGCGTCTTGGGATGCACCGCGCGGCCGTGCTCGCGGCGACCGCCGCGCTTTGGAAACGGGTTGAGGATTCCGCTTCCATCCCGTTTAACTAGTGGCCCGTAACGGAGGGATTGATATCGATGCCGGGATGCCGCTTGGCAAAGGGCAAGGAATGAAGAGCGACAATAGCGCCAGCGCTATGCGAGCGATGAGTGACGCAGACATTTGCCAAGCGGCGCCCGGCCCGGCGGGTTTTGGCGGCGGTGCCGCGCCCGCTTCGTTGCTCCTCACTCCCATACCGTTGCGGGTATTGTCGTTCGTCGCGCCTTGCGTTCACGGCACCGGCGCTCGAAACAGCGATATCAATCCATCCGTTACGGGCCACTAGCCCGCGATGCCGCAACGCGATCGACTGGAAGTCGACGTTCTCTTCGTCGGGGCCGGCCCCGCGAGTCTTGCCGGCGCGATCCGACTCGGTCAACTTGCGCAAGCGGCCGGCCGTGCGCTCGAGATCCTCGTGATCGAGAAGGGCGGAGAAGTAGGAAACCACGGGCTCTCCGGAGCGGTCATGGACCCGCGCGCACTCGACGAGCTTTTGCCGGATTGGCGGGAAAGCGCGCCGGTCGAGTCGCCCGTCACCACCGACGAGCTGTGGTTTCTAACCTCGCGCAGCAAAATCAAAGCGCCGTTCACGCCGCCGCCGCTCAAGAATCACGGCAAGTACGTCACATCGTTACAGAAGCTCTGTAAATGGCTGGGCGACGTCGCCGAGGAGCACACCGCGCAAGTTTTTCCGGCCTTTCCCGGTCAGGAGTTGCTTTGGCACGAGAATCGCATCATCGGCGTGCGTACCGGCGATAAGGGCCTCGACCATAACGGTCAACCCAAGTCGAATTACGAACCGGGCGCGGATATCATGGCGAAAATCGTCGTGCTCGGTGAAGGACCGCGCGGAAGCCTTGCAAAGCAGGCCGTGTCGCGTCTGAATCTTGACGAGGGACGCCAGCCGCAAGTCTACGCCGCCGGCGTCAAAGAGCTCTGGCAGCTTCCGGACGATCGTTTCAAGGCGGGGGCCGTCATTCACACGCTGGGGTATCCGCTCGCGCCGGAGACCTTCGGCGGCGGATTCATCTATGGCATGGCGGCCAACATTCTCGACATCGGTTTCGTCACCGGGCTGGATTACCGAAATCCAACGACCGATCCCCACAACGAGCTTCAGCGAATGAAACAGCATCCGACGATCGCGGGCATGCTCGACGGCGGAACGCTGATTCGGTACGGCGCAAAGGCAATTCCCGAAGGCGGACTCTTTGCAATGCCCCGCTCGTACTCCGACGGACTTTTGATCGTTGGAGATTCCGCCGGCTTCTTGAACGGCATGCGCCTCAAAGGCATTCACCTCGGCATGAAATCCGGCATGCTTGCTGCCGAGACCATCTGGGAAGCGCTCCAGATCGAGCGCTACGACAGTGCAACGTTGTCATCGTTCGAGCGGCGCTTCACGGAGTCGTGGGCATATGCCGAGCTGCGAACGTCGCGCAACTTCCACCAAGGCTTCCGCAACGGCTTGCTGCCGGGATTGCTCAATGCCGGGCTTGCGACGATGACCGGCGGTGCCGGCTTTGGATTCATCGACAAGCTGGCGGGCGAACCGGGATACGCCCGGATGGCGAAGATGGGCTGGAATCCGCCGCAAACGCCGCGCGCGAGAATCGACAACGTTCTGACGTTCGATAAACTGACCGACGTGTACAGCAGCGGCACGATGCACGAAGAGAACCAGCCGTCCCATTTGATCGTTTCGGATACGGATATTTGCCGCGACCGCTGCACCGTCGAGTACGGAAATCCGTGCCGGAACTTTTGTCCGGCTGCGGTCTACGAGCCGATGTTCGAGCCGGTCGACGGAAAGTTTCAGGGGCGCCTTCAGATCAACTTCACAAACTGCGTTCACTGCAAGACGTGCGACATCGCCGACCCATATCAAATAATCACGTGGGTGCCGCCGCAGGGCGGTGAAGGCCCAGTCTATCTCGGTATGTAGGTGAACCGTTCTGATGGCGACGTCATCGTCGTCGGCGCAGGATTGATTGGGCTGGCGATCGCCTTTGAGCTCGCGGAACGTAGAATTGGCGTGCGGCTTTACGATCGGGGCGAGGCCGGTCACGCGGCGTCCTGGGCCGGTGCGGGGATGCTCGCGCCGTATACCGAGCGCATTACACATGAAGCCTTGCTCGCACTCTGCGCGGCATCGCTTCAAGAGTACCCCGCGTTCGTACGCCGCGTCCGCGATGCGAGCGGCGTCGATCCTCAGCTCCGGCTTTCCGGCGTTCTCTATGCCGCTTTTGAGTCGGGTGGTCTGGAAGCGCTGCAAGAGCATGCACGCGTGCTCCAAGCGCGCGGTATCGATTGCGCGATGCTCGATCGCCGGAGCGCGCTTGCCGCGGAGCCGTGGTTGGGCGGCGCGCTGCTCGGCGGCCTGTTGAAGAAGGCTGAAGGATACGTCGACAATCGGCGCCTGGGACGGGCCCTGGCCGCCGCATGTGAAGGACGAGGCGTGCATTGGGAGCGGAGCGCCGTAATCGCCGTGCAATGCGATACGCGTCGCGTACTTGGCGTGCGGACCGATAGAGGATTTACCGGCGCGCGCGCCGTGGTCAATGCGTGCGGCGCCTGGGCTGCGCAGCTTGCGGGCCTCCCGCACTCCTGTGTCCCTCCGATCGAACCCGTGAAAGGACAGATGATCGCCCTGGCGGTTCCGGTCGGGTTCGTACAGCGGCCTACCTGGGTTCCGGGCGCTTATCTCGTGCCGCGCGCTGACGGGCGGCTGCTCATCGGCGCGACCGTCGAATCAGTCGGATTCGACGAACGAGTTACGGCGCAAGGCGTCCACGAACTCCTTCACGCTGCGTTGGCGGCCGCGCCGGCGCTTGCCGGCTTTTCGATAACTGAAAGCTGGGCCGGGATACGGCCGGGAACTCCTGACGGATTGCCCTTGCTGGGACCCACCCCAATCGAAGGATACTTTCTGGCAAGCGGTCATTATCGCAACGGCATCCTGCTCGCCCCGGCGACCGCGCGATTGATCGCCGACGCGATCGAAAAAGAGACCGTCGCGCCTCTCGCGCCTTTTCTGATCGCTCGCTTCGGCACGGAAGAAGTCCCCGCTGAGCGAATAACTCACGCGTGAAGGCTACGATTAACGGCCGACCCGCCGATTTACCCCACGAGCTCACCATCGGCTCGCTGCTCGAGCTGCTTGGGTCCGCGCGAGGCGGTGTCGCCGTGGCGCGCAACGATCGCGTGGTGCGCCGAGCCGAGTACGATAGGCAGCTCGTACGCGACGGCGACCGCCTCGAGATCATTGAAGCGGTTGCGGGAGGCTAGACGGGCCGTCATGACAAGCGATACCTTCAGAATCGGCACGTATCAGTTCGACTCGCGATTGATCGTCGGAACTGGAAAGTATCCCTCGATCGAGGTGATGCGCGCCGCTCACGCAGCCAGCGGCGCCGCAATGGTTACGGTCGCTATTCGACGCATCAACTTGGACAACGCGGAAGGGAAGACGCTGCTCGATTACATCGATCGCGATCGCTATACGATTCTTCCCAACACCGCAGGATGTTACTCGGCGAAAGAAGCGGTGCTCACCGCACAGCTCGCCCGCGAGCTGCTCGAGACCGATCTCGTGAAACTCGAAGTGATCGGCGACGCGCAGACGCTGCACCCCGACTCCCGGCAGACGCTGGTCGCGGCGGAGCAGTTGGTGAAAGACGGCTTCACCGTGCTGCCGTATATCGGCGACGATCCGGTCGCGTGCAAACAGCTCGAAGAAGTTGGGTGCGCGGCGGTCATGCCGCTTGCCGCGCCGATCGGCAGCGGATTGGGCGTCTGCAATCCCTATTCGATCCGCATCATCAAAGAACGGTCGGCAGTTCCGGTGATCGTCGACGCAGGGGTCGGCACGGCCTCGGATGCGGCAATTGCGATGGAGCTTGGCGTCGACGCGCTCTTGATGAATACGGGAATCGCGCGCGCACGCGATCCCGTTCTCATGGCCGACGCGATGCGCCACGCGGTCGTCGCCGGCCGCCAGGCCTTTTTGGCCGGGCGAATGGAGAAGCGCCTTTACGCCGACGCATCGAGCCCGATGCGCGACCTGATTTCGACGCAAACGCGCTAGCGGTCGACGCGCCAGCTCCAGGCGTTCCAAAAAGTGGAGCCCCCCGGAGCCGGCGCAATGCCGTGCACGTACGTTCTATAGGCGTTCGGGACTCGGACTTGCCAGAGCGTCCGGATGGGAAGATCGCGAGCGATCGCGCGTTGGACGATGGCGAAATCGGCCTCGCGGCGCATCCGATCGACCGTGGAGAGCGCGTCGCGTATGGCTGCGTCCGCGCCGGGATTACACCAAAACGAATAGTTGAGACCGGCGGGTGGCATCTGATTGCACGCGAATTGCCACGAATCGTCGGGATCGCTGCCGAGGACCCACCACGCGTCGTAAGCCAATTGATAGCGTCCGCCGGCCAAGATGCCTCCCTGCGCCGCCGGGCCGTAGAACATGCTGCTTGGATATTGCTTGATGGTCGTGCGAACGCCGATCCGCCGCAGATCTTCTTGGAGAATGGCAGCGACCAGCGACGAGCCGTTGATGATCTGCGGAGCGATCGCGAGTGTCAGATCGAGCGACCGGCCTGCCAGCAGCCGTTTCGCGGCGACGGGATCGTAGCGAAGCGCGGGAGTTGCGGGGTCGTAGGCCCAGCCATTGCTCGGCTGGTCGGCATCGATGATGATCCCGCTACCGTGCGTCGCGGCCGCGACCAGCGTCCGACGGTCGATCGCCATCGCAATAGCTTGGCGAACGGAGAGCTCGCGCAGCGTCGGATCGCGAAGGTTAAAGCGTAGAACGTGCACGTCGTTGACTGGGGTCAGCACGAGGCGCGTCGCCGGGATCGATTGCGCCTGCGGTAAAAGCGTAGGGTCCACGTCGAAATAGGCGTCGACCTCGCCGGTTCGCAACTGTTCGAGTCGCGTGTTGGGATCGGGGATGATTCGGTAGACGAGACGATTGATCCGTGGCTTTCCGCGCCAATAGAATGGATTGGCGGCCAACGTAACGCTGTCGCCGTGTCGCCATTGCGTCACTCGATAAGGTCCCGACCCCACCGGAAGTTCGTTGTACCCAAGGTGGTTGAGGTCGGCGCGCCCTTGCAGCAGGTGCGCCGGCATGATCGCGCCGACACCCTGGGGGCCGAAGAAATACTGAACGAAAGGCGAAAATCGCCGGCGCAACCGGATCACGATGGTACGCTCGTCGGGCGCGCGGATCGTCTCGACTTCTTCGTACCCCACACGCGTCGCCACATTAGTGTGTGAATCGACGACCGCGCGATACGAAAAGACGACGTCGCTCGCCGTCAATGGAAGGCCGTCTTGCCAGCGAAGTCCGTGCCGTAGATGATAGGTTACCGTCCGCTGATCGCTCGAGATGCCACCGTTTTCAAGCGTCGGGACCTGCAAAGCGATTTCGGGGATTTCGTTTCCGCGATTGTCGTTCTCGATTAAGTACGACATGTAGAGATGGCTGAAGTTGAGCTCGTCGGATTCGTTGGAGAGCAAGGGATTCAAGGAGTCCGGTTCGCCCGCGAGGCCGCTGAAGGTCAGAGTCGAGCCCGACGTATGCCGGCTCCCTACGGGCGAGCAGGCGGCGCAACACAGCGATAGCACGAGTAGGGCGTAGAGATACCGGTTCATCGCTTGCGCGCGATTGCGAACCAATGCGCGGCGCCATCGAGCGGGCGCTCGCGATGGGCCCACGTTCCCGCGACATCGTCGACGCACTCCTCGCTGAGCGATTCGACGATGAAGTAGCGATCGAGGATCGACAGCAATCGTTCGCGATCGAAGTAGGCGTGCGCGACGCCGCGCTCATCCCCTTGCGTCGGCGCAAAAGTCGAATCGTCGATCCGCTTGCCCTGGCCAAAGCGCGTGTCGTGCGTCGATCCGAAGGTCGCATAGAGCAATCCGCCGCTCGCGAGGCAGCGCGCAATCGCACGAACTCGCGCCTCGACGGCCGAAGGCGTTCCATGAAGGAATCCATGCGTGGAAAGCGCGCCGGCAAATCGTTGCTGACCGTTCGGAAGCGGGACTTCGCAAGCCGCCGCGTCGTCGGGAACCGCTACGACGACGAAGCCTGCTCGGCGCAGGGCTTCGGCGTTACGCCCGCTTCCTGTGGCGAAGTCGAGGATGGGGCAAGCGGCGACTCCGTGCAGGCGTTCGATGAGGCGTTCGGCCAATGGATGGGGTCCATGCACCAGAACAGTTTTCTAGAAAGGTCGAAAGAATGCTAGGCGAAGGCGATCGATTGCCGGCAGTAACGTTGCTCGACGATCAAGGCACTTCCGTGACGACGACCGATCTGCTCGGCGGTCCGTTAGTTCTTTATTTTTATCCCAAGGATGACACGCCCGGCTGCACGAGCGAAGCCTCACAATTTCGAGACGTCTACGAGCGGTTCAAGGAGAAAAAGGCGCGAGTGGTCGGCGTCAGTCGCGACTCCGTGGAATCCCACCAGCGTTTCAAGCAGAAGTTTTCCATTCCGTTCCCTCTACTTGCCGATACGGATTCGAAACTCTATAACGCCCTCGGGGTTAATGCGCGTTCGACGTTTCTCATCGGCGAAGATGGACGGATCCTCAAAGTTTGGCCGAAAGTGAACGTCGACGAGCACGCGGAAGAGGTGCTGGCATCACTGCCCTGACTCTACGTATCGTCGGATCTAGCCCGGCCATGCCGCGTCCGGGCGGCGCGTCGAGTTCGTATCTGATAGAGACCGGCAATGCGGCGGTGCTGATGGATGTGGGAAGCGGTTCGTTGGGAAAGTTGCAACTTTTTACGGGGTACGCACGCCTGGACGCGATCGTGATCTCTCACATGCACGCCGATCACTTCTTCGATTTGGTACCGCTGCGCTACGGATTGAAATACGGTGACGTTTCGCGGGCGCAACGGCTGCCGCTTTGGCTACCCCCCGGCGGCCGCGGTGCGCTCGAGGCGCTTCGGAGAGCCGTTGCGACCGACGCGCCGGCCGATTTTTTCGACGCCGTCTTTGCAATCGGTGAGTACGATCCCGCTCAAACGCTGCAGGTAAAGGATCTGTGCTTGAGTTTTCGCCGCACGCGTCATTACGTCAAAGGCTTCGCAATCCGAGCCCAATGCGACGGGGCAAGCATCACGTACTCGGCCGACACGGCGCCGAGCGAGGCCGTCGTCGAGCACGCTCGGACCAGCTCGCTCTTTCTTTGCGAAGCGGCGCTCGGGCTTGGCACCGAGCAAGGGGAACGCGGTCACTCTTCCGCCGCAGAAGCCGGTGAGATGGCCGATCGTGCCGGCGTGGAGCGCCTCGTGCTGACGCACTATCCCGCGGGGTACTCAGTCGAAGCGCTCGTCGAAGCGGCAAAGAGCCGTTTTGCCGGGCTGGTGAGCGCCGCAGACGACGGCGCTCAGTTTTCGGTCCTGGGGTCGCTGAGCGGAAGCGAGAACTGAATCAATGCATTCACCGGCGCGAGTCCACGGCTGATGACGGCATAGGGCGTGACTTTTAGCCCAAGCTCCCGAAGGCGCGCGGCCGCCTCCAGCAGCTCGCGGCCGTTTGTCACGACGTCTTCGAGCAGTAGCGCATGCTGCCCGGCCGCAAATGGACCCTCGACGTAGTCGTTTGCAAAGGCTCCGTAGGCTTTTGGCTTTTTGCGCACGGCGATCATCGGTATGTTGGACAGCTGCGAGACCGCCGTCGCGATGACGACGCCGCCAAGCTCGGTTCCCGCGACGAGGTCCGGTCGCAGTTCCGAGATGATGGGCGTAAAAAAGCGAGCGATCTTACGCAGAACGAGCGGATCGGAGAAGAGGCTGAACTTATCGATGTAGTAGTCGCTGCGCGCGCCGCCGGACAGAAGATAATCCCCGCGGGTCAGCGCGCGTTCGACGATGATCTTGCGAAGCCACGCGAGTTCGGGAAGTCCTAGATCCGCCATTGCCACGCGTTCCACGATTCGGCGACCGGGTTTGGATCGAAACCTCGAAAATCTACGCTGATCGGCTCCATCTGGCGCAGCCAGTAAATGAAGAGCGCTGGATTGTCCTGCATAAAAAGCTCTTGGATTTTGTCGTACGCAGCGGTACGCGAGGCGCGGTCGTAGTGCGTCAAGGCAATCGTTTGAGCGGCTTGCATCTGGGGGTTGCAGTATCGTGAGTAGTTATAACCGCTCGGCGGAAAGTTCTCGCATGTGTATTGCGTGCTGTCGTCGGGGTCGATGCCCGCGTACCATCCGCTGACCGAGACGTCGAACTTACCGAGCTGCAAAATTCCGCCCATGCCGGCGGGAGCAAAGAGTACGTCGGCTGGATAATATTTGATCTCCGAGTCGATTCCGGCCTGACGCAGCATCGCCTGAATCTCGAGCGCCTCGCGCCGGCGGGTGGCGCTGGAATTGTTCGTGACCATCACCAGTTGCAGCGGCTCCCCGGCCTTGCGCATGATTCCATCGGTCCCGGGCGCCCACCCGGCTTCCCGCAGCTCCTGCCGCGCCAGCGCGGGGTCGTGAGGATAGTTACGAACGTTTGGATTGAATGCCCACATCCAATCCGGGATGTCCGCCGTCGCTACCGTCTGCGTCCCGTAGGTGAGCGTTCGGACGAGTTCCCTCTTGTCGACGGCATAGGCAATGGCACGCCGAACGCGCGGATCGGCCAAGTAGGGCCGGGCGACGTTGAGCTGGACGTAAGAGTAGCCGTTTACGTTCACCCATACTATTCGAAGATCGTGGAGCGAGCGCAGGGCCTCGTAGTTTTCGATCGACGCCTGAAACATGTAATCGATGGCATGCGTTCTCAACAGCGTGATGGAGGTATCCTCATCGGGAACGATTCGGATCTCGATTCGGTCGAGGCCGGGCTTGCCGAGGAAAAACGCTGCGTTCCTTACGAGCGAGACATGGTCGCCTCGCGCCCAGGTAACGAATTTGAATGGACCGTCGCTGACGGTCGGCCGGCTATTAAAAGAAATCTGATTGATGTTCGGATAGCCTGCCAGGACGTGCGCGGGCGCAATCATATACGGCTGATCGCTTTCGGCAAAGAACGTATCGACGAAAGGAGCGAACCGGCGCTTCAAATGGACGACGACCCTACTCGTATTCGGCGTATCGATGCTCGCGACATCGTCGTAGCCGTGTCGCGAGACGACGTTGTTGTTGGGATTCATGATCGCTTGCCACGACCATTCGACGTCGTGCGACGTGACCGGAACGCCATCGGTCCATTTCGCATCGCGCCGCAGCTGATACGTGATAGTCAGACCGTCGGGACTGATTCCGCCGTTGGTGAGCGTCGGCACCTGCGCCGCCAGCATCGGCAGTGGGCTACCTTTGGGATCCGCGGTGATGAGCGGCTCGAACATCAACCGATCGACGAAAACGTCTGCCGTGTTCGAATTCAGCAACGGGTTGAGGTTCTTGAAATCGGTTGGAATCGCGACGCGCAAAAAGTTCGCTTGCGTCCACGAATGCCGCGCTCCGACCGTCCCGTTGGAGACTTTCGTGCACGAGCATAACACCGTGGCTAAGAGCACGATCGCGGACCGCTTTAGGCTTTCCCCGCCGAGAAGTTTTGCCAGACTACACCGCAGCCTTCGGCGCGACGCGACCTCCGGGAACCGGGTCGTAGCGCTCGTGGCGCCAACTGTAGGTACCGAGGCCCTGCGTGCCGGTGCGAAGCTCGGTGATATAGCGCGAGAGCTCGACCGCGGGCACGTACGCCTCGACGACGTCGAAGCCGGTCCGGTCGGCCGGATTCATGCCGAGAATTTGACCGCGCTTACCGGTGAGCTGCTGGATGACCGTAGAGGTGTAGCTGGTAGGAACCGTCACCCGCACATACGCGATCGGTTCGAGTACGACCGGATTGCACTTTGGAAGAGCTTCGCGCACCCCCATCCCGGCGGCGGTCTTGAAGGACTGCTCGCTCGAATCGACGTCGTGATACTGTCCATCGAAGAGCGTTACGTGCAGATCCGTCACCGGATAGCCACTGGCGCCGCGCGCGAGCGCTTCGCGCACGCCCTTCTCGACGGCCGGAATGAATTGCCGTGGAACGACGCCGCCGACGATCTTCTCTTCGAAGGTAACGCCCGCGCCGCGCTCGCGCGGTTCGAAGCGTAGCCACACGTCGCCGAACTGGCCGTGACCGCCCGTCTGGTGTTTGTAGCGTGAATGGATTTCGGTGCCCCCGGTGATGGTCTCTTGATACGGAATTGTCGGGGCCGCCGTTTCGGCCTCGACTTTGTACTTGCGCGCCAACCGTTCGACCGCCATGGATACGTGCTGCTCGCCGCTGCCGAGCAGCAGGAGCTCGTGCGTCACTTCGGCACGCTCGACTCGCAGTGCCGGGTCCTCGTCGACGATGCGCGTCAACATCTGTGAAATTTTTGCCTCGTCGATGCGTTCTTTTGGCTTGATGGCCGCCGCGAAGACGGGCTCCGCAACCGGCACCCGCGGCAAGAGCACTTTGTGACCGTTCGACGTGAGGGTATCACCGGTTGCGACCGACTCGAGCCGGCCGAGCGCGACGATCGCGCCAGGACCCGCCTCCGGAATTGGCTCCTGTTTCTTGCCCTGCAGCCGGTAGAGTCCGCCAAGCCGAACCTTCTCGTCACGCTTGGTGGCGTTGGTTAGCGTTGCGTCGGCCTTGATCGTTCCCGACAGCACTCGCGCGATCGAGAGTTTGCCGCTTTGCGGATGTATCGAAGTTTTTATGATGCGCGCGACGACCGGCGCGGCAGGGTCGGGCGGGATCGGGCGTCCCTCGGCATCGAGGTGCGGAGCCTGCGCGGGCGATGGAAACCACTTTTCGATGGCTCGTACGAGCGCGGCTACGCCTGCGCCAGATCCTCCGGCCGCAACCAAAACCGGAACGACTTGGTCGTGAGCGCACTCGTCGCAAAGGTCGCGCTCGATCTCCTCGAGCGGCGGTTCAACGCCTTCGAGCAATTCCTCCATCAAACGATCGTCGAAGTCGGCCATGGCTTCGAGCAGCTCCACGTGAAGGCCGCGCGCAGTTTCCGCCAGCGTCGTCGGGAATCGCATCTTGCTTTTCGCCGAAGGTTCCACTCCCTGACTCGCCGGTAAAGCGATATGCCGTCATTTGCGCGAGGTCGACATAGCCTTCAAATCGTTCGGCGCTCCCTAGCGGCAACTGTTCGGCAACGACGTGCCGGCCGTATGCGTTTTGCAGCGCAGCCAGCGTTTGCGAAAAATCGGCGCCGGGCCGGTCCATCTTGTTGACGACGAAGATGTGCGGCATGTGCGTTGCTTCGAGATGGTCGACGATGGCCTGCGTTTGAACAATGCGCCCCGGATCCGCCTCCACCACGACGACCGCAGCGTCAACGCCTGCCAGTGCTTGCTTCGTCTCTTCGAAGAAGTCAATGAAGCCAGGGGTGTCCACGACGGTGATCTCGACTCCGTCTGCTGCCGTGTGCGCAAGCCCCACCGTGGTCGATTGCAAATGCGCCGCATCCTCCGGCTCGTGGTCGGTTACCGTCGTGCCGTCGGAGATGGAACCCCGTCGTCCGATCGCTCCGGTATGCGCTAGGATCGCCTCGACAAGCGTCGTCTTGCCCGCGTGATGCGGACCGACGAAAGCGATATTCCGTAGGCGCTCAATATCCGCCACTGCTTCGTCCTCTATGAATCGGTGCTAACGGCGCTTGGCCGTGGTCTTTTTCTTTTTGACGCTCTTCTTTGCGTACCCGGCTAGGTGCTTAGGCTTTGGTCCCTTGCGCGAGGCCGGCTTTTTTGCCGCAGCTTTCTTCGTCCCGGGTGCCCGGGAGGGCGATTTCCTAACCGGAGATTTCCTGGCGGCGGATTTGCGAGCGGCCGTTTTTGCCGGCGCCGGTTTGCGCGAGGCGGTTTTGCGGGCCGCTTTCTTCGCTGGCCGAACCGCCGCCGGCGACGACTTTCTTGCCGTGCCTGTGGCGGGCTTTGAAACGGCCTTCTTGCTTGTTTTTTTCTGTTTCGGTAAAGCGGCGGGTTTGACGAGTCGTGCAATCTTGGCTTTGTTTGCAGAAGTCGAAGATTCCGGGGAGCGACGCGACGTACTCGCGCTGGGCGGCGTGGAGACGGCTGGTCGCTTCATTGGGCGCGCGGAATCGCCGACACGTTTTTTTGGTCCGGCGTCGCGAGTTCGCGCGCGTCCGGCGCGAAGAGGGCAGTTCGGCTGCTTCCGGGAGTCCGAGCTCCGCACGACTGTAACCGGTTATGCTGCTCCCCGGCGCGCTCGGTTGACGGAGCGCTTGGGCCTGCGCTTCCAGATGTTCGCGCGTTGCACGCAGGGCCACGCGAGCCAATCGTCCCGCCACCGGAAAGACGACCTCGTTTACTCGCGCCTCGTCGAGCAGCTTGAGGATCAAGCCAAAAGCGTTCCCCTGGTCCTTGGGGCTGTGAGCGTCGGAGCCAACGGCGATGCCGACGCCTCGAGCCTTGGCCTTGCGCACGAGCCTGGCATTGGCTTCGAGATATTTTTTCTTGCGATCCTCGGGATGGTCGCGGTAGAGGAAGCGCGTGTTTATCTCGACGGCCATGCCGCGACGGTGAGCGACGTCGAGCATCCGGTCTTCGTGCTCTTCGAGCTTCTTATTGGCCGGCCATCGGCCAAATGTCGTGGGCGCGTAGAAGTGTCCGACGACATTGCCCGGCAGCTTCTCGAGATCGTCGAGCAGTTTGGCCATGTAGAGCTCCCACAGTTTCTCGCTGCCCACGACTTCGTGCAGCTCGCTGAACTCCTCGTTGTCGAACGGCCAGAGCCAATCGGCTCCCTTCTCGGGGTGGGTAATGGGTACGAAGTGCACCGATCGGATAATTCCGTCGGGCCGCATCGCGTCGATGATATTTTGAGCGTCCGGACGAGCGCGCGGGTCGTTATCGATCTCCGCGCCGATGGAGAAGCGCATCCCCCGGCGCAACCCTTCCGAAACGATCGCCGCATGCGTGATATCCACGCCCGCCGTCTCGGCGGCGCCGAGCAGATCCCCCGCTTCGGCCAATTTCAGTGCTCGGCGAACCGTATTGACCGCGCCGGGATCTTCGAAGGTTAAATAGTTGGCGTGGTCGGCGACCATCAAGAAGCGCGGGGACTCCGCGCCGGCAGGCGTGATAGAACCATAGAAAGAGCATGCGCGCAGAGTACGCGATGGGTCGCTCCTCGGTATACGGGCGATGTTCGCCTTTCGCGTGGCCGTGAACGTCGGGAATGGCCGCGATCCGCGGATCGCTCATCTAGACGCGCACACCGAAGTCGCCACGTTCGCTAGGTTGGCGTCTAGCCCCGGTAGCCCTCCATTTTCAGAAGGCGAGCTTTCATCTCGAGACCGTAGTAATAGTCGTGCAGATCTCCGGATGAATCGACGACGCGATGGCACGGAAAGAGAAACGGAAGAGGATTACGCGCCATGACGCGACCCACGGCTCGCGCGGCTTTAGGCCGACCAATCTGCGTTGCGACCCAGGCGTAGGAACGTACCTCGCCGGGCGGAATGCGCGCGGCCGCGCGAAGCACCGCTTGTTCGAACGGGGTGAGGTCGCTGATATCGACGAGCGCGTCGTCCACCATCCAGGTGCTGAAGAAACGGTCGAGCGCACGCACGAGCCAGGGCGGCGCTTCGCCGCTCACGACGCGGCGATGTAGCCGGCGCTCCACTCGCTGGGCGACCTCTTCGGGGGGCTCACCCGTATCAAGGCTGACGTAAGCAATTCGATCCGATTTGAAACCGACGTAAAGCCGTCCAACCGGCGTACTCACCGCAGAGAGCACGATCGGCGGATAAATCTTACCCTTGAGGGCGGCAATGTGATGCACAACCTTCTTTGCCAGATCGCACGATGGTTCCGGGCGTGGCAGGCTCGACAGGCAGTACGCAACGCCTTCGTACTGCTCGTACATCGCCTGACAGGATGGGCAGGCTTGCAGGTGGCTGTGAACGGTCTCCTTGAGCGAGGCGAGACACTCGCCGCGAAGCTCGTCCCAGAGCGCCTCGACGTCACGACAACGCATGAACGGGGACTCCTTCCGGCGCAAATCGTCCGATTTGCGGACCCAGGATGCGCCGTAGAATGCGCACGGCCCGATGGACGTGGGACTTAACCGTGCCGATCGGCTGATTGAGAATCTCGGCGATTTCAGGATGGCTGCGACCCTCGATGAACCGAAGTGTCGCTGCGGCGCGAAGGTGCATCGGCAGCTGTAAGAGCGCCCGTTCGACGAGCGCGATCTCCGTATTCTGTTCGACGATTGCCTCGGGCTGCGGAGGCCCTTCGTTTGATTCGCGCAGGATCGCGTCTGGATCGGCAAGCGCGTCGAGCGCCACGTTTGACGGGCGCTTGCTTCGCAAACGATTACGAGTCACGTTGAGCGTAATGGTGTAGAGCCAAGGCTGAAGCCTCAGTTCGGAACGCTGTTCGAGCGACATTTTGCCGAGCGCGCGGTACGCGCGAACGAAGGCGTCCTGAACGATCTCTTCGGCATCTTCACGGTTTCCCGTCATGCGAAGCGCGAACCCATAGAGCCGGCGCTGATAATCGTCGACGATGCGCTCAAAATTGCCAACGCTGGGTGTGGAATCGGCCGAGGGTCGCGTCGCCGCGGGCCGCCCGGGCGTCGTCGCTGATGGCACGTATACTCCCGTAAGGAGTGGTGCGAGCGCGCTCATACAGTGCCCCGGACCACCACTGCTAGGGCGGTGGTTTCACGCTCGCGCCAAAAAACTCCTGACGGCCCTCGCCCCTGGTCCTTCGACTTCGCTCAGGATGGCCTGCTCCTTTGCGCTCGCGCTCGAGGATAAGGGCCTAACTGGCCGCCCTGGAGGATGACGCGATTCGCCTCCGCCCTTGGGCATTGCTGGAGGTAAATCCGCAGTCCGTGGCGGCGTGAACGCCGAGTCGAAGGGGAGGGGTTTCCGGGGGCATTTCTAAAAGCATCGCCATGCCGCTTCGCTTTGGGCGCCGGCCTGGACACAGCGTAAAACCGCTTCGCTCGTAACGAGAAAGCGGTTTTTTATTTTCTCATTGATCGAATGAAAGGTGCTGTCTATGCAGCAAACCATCGAACCGACGGAAATTTCGTTGGATGCATACACAATGTGCAGCTTTTTGCCGGACATCAACTCTGCACGAGCGCTTCCGCTCGCCCTCATCGGATACCGCCAGAGCGAGGATCCATGGTTCGTATGGCTCGTCCCTAAGGAGGGAGTCGACCCTGCCGGTCTCACCGAGGATCCGTACTACGCAAAAGTGTTACGAGATCCTCAAGGATACTTTAAGAAGAAGTTGGCGAAGTACGTTGAGAAGACCGGTTGCGTCAAACGCGGCATTGAGATGTTGATCGACTGTCATCAAAATCATCTTGCCTTCACGCCGCTTACGGAGTTGCGGGAGCATCCGTTTCGCCATCCGTTGCAGGTGGAGCTGGTAGGCGCGTTTTAGCCGTCGCCCTAATCGAGCGGCGGTAGACGATGCGTACCGGGACTGAGACGGTCCGGCCCTGGGCGAGCCGTGCGTCGATGGTCAAGGTAATGCTCAGCGCGAAAAGCATCGCGTCGTCCAGCGTATAATACGCGGTTCCGTCCATCCGCATGGTTCCCGAAACCAGCATCTCGGCATAGCCCGGCAGCGGTCCGGTCATCGCGCCCTCGGCTTCGAAACGCACGCCCGCGGTCTGCGTTCCATTGATCGGACCGCCGGGCAGCGGCCGAAGAAATCCATGAAGGACGGTTTCCGATCCTAAGGGAGAAGTGGCCGAGAAGGGGACGCGACTGTGCAGCGCGCGGAGGTCTCGGAGCGTGGCTACGTCGAGCCGCACCGCGAACGGTTGGTTGAGGATCGTCAAGAAATCGGGATCGTTATCCAGGCGGTCTTCGAAAATGCCGTTTGGAAGAAGGATTTGAACGAAAAGAGCCTCGTTGTGGCTCTTTCCATCGGGACCGCTGCGCGTGTACCGGGCGTGCGCTTCAAACCGCCAATCTTTGCCCTCTCGACGCGTAGATAACAGCTCGGTGCCCGCGTACGACACCTTTGAAGCGGTCCCAGCCGAGACGATTCGATAAGCGTCTTCGCCCGAGGTATCGTATTGTACGTCCGCAAAAGCAGGTAGAGTCGCCGACAAGAGCGCGGCAACCAGCACGACGCCAAATTTGATGGTGTGCTCCGTTTCTGACGAGAGTTTACTTCTACACTATCATTTCCGGCAAGCGAGCGCAGCGTTTAGCGACGTTTAAATCCGTGAACGGCAGTGCGCCGGCGCTGTGCGAGGAAGAAGCGAATGTCGGCCGTCCCTTCGCAGACGACGATGGCGTTAGCGTCGCCGAAACTGCGCCCGTTGACTTCGACGATGAAGTCCCCTCCGGCGAGGCCGGCAAGCGTACGGTAGACGCTGCGCGAGAACTTGTCGTGCGGCGCTCGCGCACCGATTGCTTCGCGTACGGCAAACTCCAGGAGGTCGGCAACACGCATCGGTGTCGCCAGCGCGAAGGCACCCGAGCCGCCGAGTGCGACGGCGTGGAGGTCGAGCGGTACCTTCACGCGGATCATCATCACCATTTTCTGCTGTATCGAGGAGCTGCCTGCCGCAGGAGATAAATGAGTCCGCCAATGTCCTTCGGCAACGTGCCGCCCGACATGCTGGCTGGTGCAGTCGAGAAGCTTCTCGCGAAGATGGACGAGGCCGATCTCGCCGCTTTGTATCAACGCGAGCTCATAACCATGCCTTCTGACGTCGTTCCGGCATTCGTGGAAGCGCTTTTCACGGCGTTTCGCGACCGTGGTGAGTCGTCGGAAGATGCCGCGGAGGGCGCCGGCACGACGATCGACGCCATCGCGAGGCGAGAAACCGAAAGTATCAGCGCGCTGCTTACGTACGCACGCGGCAATCCCGACCTCCTCAAGGAAGCGACAACGATTTTCGTCGAGCAACGCCCGGATCTGATCGCAGCGCTCCCCGCGGTACTTCGCGATGCACTGGCGGAACGACTGACGCGGACCCTGTCCTGAGCCCTTCGACTTTGCTGCGGACAGGCTTGGTCGAAGGATGAGAGAACCGCGCCGCCGGCGGCAATCGGACGACGGCGGGGGCGGAATTCCGCTCTTCCCACTCGTCCTCGTAGTCATCTTGGCCGGATTGCTGCTTGGCGGCGTGTTCGCACACTTCTTCGGCTGCCCCACGTACTCCGAGCCCGGCATCCACGGCGGTCGCCGCGCTGCCTTCCCCAACTCCGACCCCGGTTCCGATCATTACTGCTTCGCCCACGGTTGCCCCGGCGTCCACGCCATCCGCCCACGCAAAGCCGCTTCCGTCGAAGACACCGAAGGCGAGGCCGACACCCGCAAAGACTCCGGCGAAGATTCTCACGCCGGCTCCGACGACATCAACTCCGATGAAAACTCCAACTCCGACGAAAACGCCGACTCCGACGAAGACCTCGACCGTTCTTGGCGTTGCGCAGAGCGCTTCGCCCATCAGCAAGTCGACTCCAACGCCCCCCGTAGCCTCGGTTACGGTTTCTCCGTTGGGTAGCGCGCAAGGACGCGCGTCCGCAGTCGTTCGCTCGTATCTTCAGGCGCTCTCGCACGGCGACCGCGCGACCGCCGCTGCGTATCTCGCACACGGGGTTCCGAGCGAGACTTTCATGAATCCCGACGCGCATATCGAATCAATTCGTTCGGCAAACATCGGCGCGCAACAATACCGCGTGACGGCCGACGTTCAAACCACAAGCGGCGAGTACTATGTCACGTTTACCGTCGAAAACGGTCCGCTCGGTTTACAAATTACCGACCACTACGCAATCAAGCCCCAATAAAGCGACATGATTTAGCGGATCTCGTTGTCGCCCCGGGCCTCGTTAATTCGCCCAGTGCGCTCCGCGCACTGGGCGACCCATGAGTTCTAATGCTCCGTGCTTCGCACTTCGCACCCCACAAAGTGGGGCCCAAAGTAAACTTCGGCCCGTGGCATCCTCGAGCTGCATCTAAATCAGGCCGCTTTATACTTCGGCGCCGATGCCGGTAGTGGCGCGCACTTGCAACTGGTCGAACATCGCCTCTGATTCACGATCTCGGGCGAGCAGCGTCCCAAGGATCGCGCCGGCCAAGCCCACCGGAATGGAAACGATGCCTGGATTCTCGAGCGGGAAAATCGCATGGCTTCCCATCAGAAGCGGACTGACGGCAATCAAGGCGAGCGAGGAGATCAAACCGGCGAGCATTCCGGTAATCGCTCCAAAGCGCGCAAAGCGCCGCCAGGAGAGCGCGAGCAGGATCACGGGCACGTTTGCGCTGGCAGCCACCGCAAAGGCTAGTCCCACGAGGAACGCTACGTTGAACCCTCGCAGTGCAATTGAAAGCGCGATCGCAAGCGCGCCGACGACTAATGCGGTAGCGCGCGCCACGAAAACGTGTTCGGTCTCATCGCCGCGGCCGTTGCGGACGAGGCTAAACCAGACGTCGTAGGCGAATGCCGAAGAAGCCGTAATCGTGAGACCGGCGACGACCGCTAAAATCGTGGCAAAAGCGACGGCCGCCACGAATGCCGTCAACAGCGAGCCTCCGACTTGTTCTGCCAGGAGAGGTGCGGCGAGGTTGCTGTCGGATTCCGGCACGATGTAGCCGTTGTGCGCGAGTTGCGCGTTCAGTGCCGTTTCGCGTTCTGGATTATGAGCGATGTAGCGGATCGCCTGGCCGGCGTACATTCGTCTGCCGATGTGTTCCTTGCCGACGATCGTCGCGGCTCCGAGTCCCATGAAGGACGTCGTGAGGTAGAAAATGCCGATCAACACCATCGCCCAGGCGACCGATGTGCGCGCTGCCTTTGCCGATGGCACCGTGAAAAATCGCATCAGGATGTGTGGGAGGCCGGCCGTACCGAGAACGAGCGCGAGCCCAAGCGACACCAAGTTCAAGGCCCCGAGCGTGCCGTGGAAAAGCAACCCCGGCCGCAGTAAGTTCGACGCGCCTCCGGCGACGGGGACGGCGGCCGCCGCACCAAAGAAATTCCCCATCGAGAAGTTGAAGTGTTTCATCACGAGAACCGAGAGCACAAGCGCGGTCAAGAGCAAGAGGCCGGCCTTGATGATTTGCACCCACGTCGTCGCAAGCATGCCGCCGAAAACCACGTAGACGAGCATTAGCACGCCGACCACGACGATCGCGATGACGCCTTCGAACCTTGGAAGCAGCAGATTAACGATCGCATTCACCCCGACCATCTGCGCGATCAAATAAAATAGGGTAATTGCCAGCGTGGAGAGAGCCGCAATTGCGCGAACCCCACGACCTCGCAGGCGAAACGAGACAAGGTCGGCGATGGTGTATTTGCCGATATTTCGCAGTGGCTCGGCAACGAGAAGAAGGACGGCAAGATAGGCTACGAGCCAACCCACCGAATACATGAAGCCGTCGAAACCGTAAAACGCGACGAGGCCGGTAATGCCGAGAAACGAGGCGGCCGAAACGTAATCGCCCGCGATCGCCCAGCCATTCTGCAGGCCGCCGATACGCCGATGGGCGGTATAGAAACCGCGGCTCGTTCCGCTCTGGCCGGACGCCCAGTAGGTGACGACGAGCGTGATGCCCACAAAGATCGCGAACATCACCAGCGATGGCTGCGAGCTCAACGTTTTTGCTCTAGAACCTCGCGTGTCTCTCGACGGCGGATTTTGGCAGCGCGGATGTCAAAGCTGCGGGAGCGCCATAGGTACAGCGCCAGAAGAGCCCACGCCATCGCAAACTGCGAAAGCGCAAAACAATACGCCACCGTCAATGGACCTAACACCGGCCGGCTCATCGTCTTGGGAAACCAGCCTACCGAAATCGGCAGCGCGAGATAATAGGCGATGAAAAAAACGGTTGCGGGAATTACGAACCGGCGACGCGACCGCAGCAGCGAACGGAATTCGGGCTCAGCGGCAAGAGCTTGCCAGGGCGTGGACTCACCCTGATGCCTCACTCCTCGTCCGGCCAGGCGGCCAGCTCTCCGACGGCGGCGCTTTTGAGAACGCGCAAGCCCAGCATCGCGCACTTCATGCGCGTTGGGCTTATTCCGATGCCGATGTCCTCGAGCACGACGTCTTTGGCGAGCTTCGCAACGTCGGAGAGTTTCATTCCCTTGACCCTTTCGGTGAGCATAGATGCCGAAGCCTGGCTAATCGCACAGCCTTTGCCCGAGAACCGTACGTCGCTGACCACGCCGTCCTCGAGCTTCAGCTCCATGCGAATTTGATCGCCGCAGAGGGGGTTGAGATCTTCCGCTTCGACGTCGTACCGCTCGAGTCTGCCGAAGTTGCGCGGGTGGCGATAATGATCGAGGATGTAGTCGCGATAGAAGTCGTCCACGAGATGACTTCAAAGCCCGAAGATGCGAGCCGCTTTTTCGATTCCATCGCAGAGCACGTCGACGTCGGCTTCGGTGTTATAAATGTAGAAGGAGGCTCGCGCCGTAGCCGACCATCCCATCTTTTCCATCAGCGGCATCGTGCAATGGTGACCGGCGCGTACGCAAATACCCTCGGTATCCAAAATCGAGGCGAGATCGTGCGCGTGAACGTCGGCTAAGTTGAAGGAGATCACTCCCGAAACAAGCGCAGCGTCGCGCGGTCCATAGATCGCCAAGCCGCGCGGCTCGAGCGCCGCAAGACGTTCCAGTGCGTAGGCGGTCAGCAGTTGCTCGTGTCTGCGCACCCAGCTCATTCCAACGTTTTCGAGATATTCGGTCGCGACGCCGAAAGCAATGGCGTCGGCGATATTGCTGGTTCCAGCCTCGAACTTCCGCGGCGGATCGGCGAAAGTCGTCTCCGCGTACTCGACCTTGCGGATCATATCGCCTCCGGAGAAAAAGGGCGGCATCGCTTCGAGCAGGGCACGCTTGCCGTAGAGTACTCCAATACCCGTTGGTCCGAGCATCTTGTGACCGCTGAACGTGTAAAAGTCGGCATCCAGCGCTTTGACGTTGAGCGGCAAATGCGGCGCTCCTTGCGCGCCGTCGACGAGGACGATCGCGCCGGCCGCGTGGGCGCGCGGTATGATTTTATCGAGCGGCAGAATCGTTCCGAGCGTATTGCTGACGTGAGCCAATGCGACGAGCTTGCAGCCGACCAGCAGTTCGTCGAGGTCGTCGAGAACGTAAAGGCCGCGATCGTCCACCGGGATGAAGCGCAGCACCGCACCGCTTCGTTTTGCTAGGAGCTGCCAGGGCACAAGATCGGAATGGTGCTCCAGCTCGGTGAGTAGAATTACATCTCCGGCTCCTACATTCGCATTGCCCCAGGAATACGCTACGAGGTTGATCGCTTCGGTCGTGTTGCGCACCCACACCACCTCCGAAACCCCCGCTCCGATGAAGCCCGCGAGCTTGACGCGAGCCTGTTCGAACTCGGCAGTTGCGCGTGCGGCGATCTCGTAGACGCCGCGGTGAATGTTCGCATTATACTGTTCGTAGTAATCGACCAAAGCATCGATGACGACGCGCGGCTTCTGAGAGGTTGCTGCCGAGTCGAGGTACACGAGCCGCTTCCCCCGCGACGTCGGACGCGCAAGGATCGGAAAATCCGAAATAATCCGCTCGGTCTTTGCTTTGTCATCCTGGTCTTGCCGAGGGACGGAGGAGTACGTACGCAGCGTCTGCGTCATGAGAGCTTCGCCGCTAAGGCAGCCCGGATTTCGCCGCGAAGACTCGACGAGGGAAACCACTCGACCGCGGGCTCGAAGAAACCGAGCGCAATCATGCGCTCCGCCGCGCTGGGTTCGATGCCGCGGCTCTCCATGTAGAAAATTTGCTCAGCGTCAATCGCGCCGACCGTGGCGCCATGATAGGCCTTGACGTCGTTTGCACCGATTTCCAGCGCCGGTACCGAATCGATGTGAGCCTTCGGTGAGAGGAGAAGCGCGTCGTCGCGCAGGCGCGCGTCGCTCCCTTGCGCGTGAGGCGCGATGCGAATGTTCCCGAGGAAGCGCGCCTGACCACGATCAATCGCCGCGGACTTGACAAGAGTTTCCGAAGTCGCCTTCCCGGCCAGATGCTCGACGGTGCTAACGAGGTCGACGTGTTGCGATGCGCGCGGAAAGAAGATCGCCGCGACCTGGCCCTTCGCTCCGGGCTCTGCGATGGAAATGCTAACGTCGCCGGCGGCGAGACCGCCGCCAAGTTCCGCAACGCTCCACAGGATTTGTCCGTCGCGGCCTGGACGCGCCGACCGGGTCGATATGACGCGAGCGCTCTGTGCGGCCTCCTGCAGCACTGCATACGTAACATCCGCGTGCTCTGCACCGACAACCTCCGCCGCGCCACAGATGAAAGCCCCTTCGTCGCCGGTCAGGCGTTCGATAACGGTAACGCGGGCCCCGCGCTCGGCGAGCACAACGCTCCAGGGGAAGATTGCGGCGCCGGACTCGGCGTGATAACGGATGACGATCGGTTCGTCGCAGGCGTGGTCGGCGGGCACGTAAACAAAGACCCCGCGACCGGCAAACGCCTTCGCGAGAGCCCCAAACTTGCTCGCCGCGATTCCCGTCGTGCCGAAGGCCCGAGCGAGAAGTTGAGGATGCTCGCGCGCCGCCGTCGCAAGGTTGCATGCAATGACGGCGCGATCTCGGTTCTCAACCGGCACCTCAACGGCCGGCTCGATAGCATTGGGGTCGGGGAGAATCGACTCGAAGTCGATCCGCCAAAAGCGGCCCGGTTTTTCGCGCTTGCTCGGTAGCGAGAAGAAGCCGTCGAGAGCGCGTATTCGGGCTTCGATCGGTAGCAGCGCAAGGTCGAAGGAGCTAAGCCGCTCGTAAATCTCCCCCCTCAGTACAGGCACATCGGCTTCGCTCAGTACAGGCACTTCGACTCCGCTGCGCGCAAGCTCTGGGGTTGTGGTACGGGGGGCACTAAACAACCGCGCCGTTCTCCTCGCGGATTTTATCGTAGCCTTCGCGCTCGACGCGATGCGCGAGGTCATGTCCGCCGGTCTTCACGATTCGTCCGTCGATCATGATGTGAACCACATCGGGCGTGACATATTGCAAGATACGCGGATAATGCGTGATGATGAGAAATCCGGTGTTGCGTCCTTCGTCGCTGGCTCGTAGGGCGGCGATCGAATCGCCGACATCCTTGAGCGCATCGATATCGAGACCCGAGTCGGTCTCGTCCATGATGGCGTATTTGGGAGCGAGCACGGCGAGTTGGAGCATCTCGAGCCTCTTCTTTTCGCCGCCAGAGAAGCCGTCGTTAAGATAGCGGCCCATAAAGGACGGATCGATTCCGAGCTGCGCCATCTTTTCGAGCAGAAGCGCGCGGAATTTCGCGGGCGGCAGATCGCCTGGCCGCTCGGCCTGGCGTGCGGCGTGCAAGAAGTTCGCGACCTTCACTCCCGGGATCGCAGCAGGGTATTGAAAGGAGAGGAAGAGGCCGGCTCGGCCGCGCTTATCGGGCGACAGAGCGAGCAAGTCCTCGCCGTCTAACTCGACGCTTCCGCTCACTTCGTAGAGGGGGTGACCGGTCAGTGAGAACGCGAGCGTCGACTTCCCACTCCCGTTAGGACCCATGAGCGCAGCAACCCGGCCCGGTTCAACGGTAAGGTCTATTCCCTTTAAGATTTCGGCGCCGGCAACCCGGCAATGCAGGTTGGAGATGCGAAGACCTTGTTCGGACATGCGATTTTATGGTAGCCGAGGCTCTCTTAGAAAGTCAAGGAAAAACTTTACTATCTCGGCGCCTTCATGCTAGGATAACGCCGTAGATGCACGCTGATCGGTTCTTTCAGAGTACCCGCGGGAAGATCGTTAGTGAGCTGCGCCGTCGAGGCTCGGCTTCGGCGACCGATTTGGCGCGTTCGTTCGGGCTTTCGCCTAATGCCGTCCGCCAGCAGCTGATGGTGCTCGAGCGCGACGGTCTGGTTGCCGAGACTTCGGTGCGACGTGGACCAACCAAACCAACCTACGAGTTTTCGCTTACGGTCGATGCCGACAAGCTCTTTCCGCAAGCCTACGATAAAATGCTGACGGCCGTGCTGCGCGAGGTGCGCAGCCAGTTCGGCACGCAGGCGGTCGAGCAGGTCTTCGACGGTCTCTCGCGGCGAACGATCGACCGCGCGCGCCTATCGGTCAATGCGAGCGAACCGGAGCAGAAGGTTGCTCAGCTTACCGAAATTCTGCGCAAGAGCGGCGTCGTCGCCGAGTACAGCTTGATCGACGGTGGGTTCGCACTGCACGAGCATACCTGCCCCTATTCGAGTACGGCGAAGGAACATCCCGAGGTCTGCCGCGTCATTCATCACATGATCGACGAGACCATCGGCGGCGAGCACACGCAAACGGAGTCGCTTGCGAGAGGCGGTAAAGAGTGTCGCTTCGAGCTTCATCCAGCAGAGACGGTGGGGTAATATGGATTTTCCGAAATTTCAGCGCTTAGTCGAAGAGCGCAACGGCTTTCGCACGATGGAGAATGCCACCGCGAGCGGTGAGTACTTCAGCGATTCTTGCGGTGACATGTACAACTTCTTCTTGAAAGTCGGACCGGGTGCAGTGATTGAGGAGATCTCGTACTTCACCACCGGATGCGGATTCGGGACGGCGACGTGCAGCCTCGTCGTGAACCTGGCCAAGGGTAAGACCGTCGACGAAGCCGCCGCCATCACGGCGGTCGACATCGAACGAGAACTCGACGGTTACCCGGAAAAGAAAAAAGATTACCCCGAACGCGCGCTTGAGGCCCTGCAGGTAGCGCTTACCGATTATCGCGGCAAGGTCGCTGCCGGCGCAGTGCCTGACTACGGAGCGATGCCAAGGGCGGCTGACGCGGCGCCAGCTCCAGCGCAATCCGTTACTCCGGCGCCGTCGTCTGACGGTGCCGACGCCGGCAAACTGCTGATCAAGCTGCACTAACTACCCCCTGCAGGGCGCGGTCAGGAGCCTTTCGTAGCGCGAGGTCCCGTGCGCCGGATTCGGCAACGATTCAAAGAGTACCAGCGCTCGAACCTCGAGCGGAATGGGTGCAAGTTCGATCAAGGGCAACGGACCCTTTGCTTCTTTGACTTTGGCGATCGTTACATGCGCGACGGGGTCGGTTCGGAACTCAAAGCCCAGTGCAACATACCCGTTTCTAAGCTCCGCTGCGAGCATTCGGAACGGTGCGCCTTGTTCGCGGGCGCCGATATAGACGACTCGCGGTCTTCGTTCGTGAGGGAAGGCGGCGAGTTTGTCGAGCAAAAAAGAGAACGCTTTCGATCGCGCGGCAGCCGCAACCACCGTCGCGACGATCTCGTCGTAGCGCGAGGGCTGGACAAAGCCTAAGAATGCGAGCGTCACGTGCAGCTTTTCCGCCTCCTCGTATCTTGCGGCAAACCCGGTCTTGCGCAGTTCTTCCAAGATGCGCGCGCAAGCAGCTCGGGCTTGCGGATTTAGATCGATTCCGACGAAGAGCCGTCGCTTGCGCGCGGCGGATTCAAACATCGATAAGGTAGGGATTGGAGTTTCGTTCGATCCCGATCGTCGTGAAAGGGCCGTGCCCCGGCAGAACCGGCGTGTCGTCGTCGTGATCCATCAGCTTCGTACGAATCGAATGTACGATGTCGTCCATCGACGTACCGCCTAAATCCCAGCGCCCGATCGCACCGGCGAAAAGTGTGTCGCCCGTAAGCAGCGCGACGCTTTCGTGATCGGTAATTTCGAAGGAGACGCTGCCGGGAGTATGGCCCGGCGTGTGCAGCACGCGGCAGCGAACGTCTCCGAGCTCGAGCACGTCGCCGTCGTGCAGGTCGCCGTCGAGCGCGACGACCGGGGGTGCGTCGGCGATTCCGATCCAACGCGCTTGCAGCGCGAGCGTCTTGTAGAGCGGCAGATCTGCGGGGTGCAGCAACGCCGCGCCGCCGGCGAGTTCGCGCAGACGCCCAAGGTCGCCGATGTGGTCGATATGGGCGTGGGTGTGAACCAGGAACTTGGCACGCCAGCCGTTGCTGCTTAGCCGAGCGATCACGTCGTCAATGCCGTCGCCGCCGTCGACGACGATCGCGTCGCCGTTCGCCTCGTTCGCAATGATGGTGCAATTGCAGGCCAGCTGACCGACGGAGAACGTCTGTCGTATCAATCGAGTAACCTAGTCCACATGGATCCCGAAGTCGTGAAATCCGCCATTGAAGTACCCGAGCGGTGAGCCAGGCCGCGCGCCGCACGATAGTACGTGCCCGAGCAGAATGGAGTGCGAGCCGAAGTGATATTCCTGGGCGAGCTCGCAGTCGAAGTGGGCGATCGTGCCCTTCAAGACCGGTGCTCCGGTGGCATCGACGGCATAGCCGATCTCCGCAAACTGGCGGTCGCGTACCTTTCCCGAGAAATGCTCGGCGAGAGAGCGCTGATCGCCCGCGAGTACGTTGACGCAGAAGATGCGCGAGCTCGAAATGAAGAGATAGCTGCGAGCCTCGCGATTCACGCAAATCAAAAGCGACGGCGGCTCGAGTGAGACGCTGGCAAAGGCGTTGACGGTGATGCCACGCGGTTCGCCCTCTTTGAGCGTGGTGACAACCGTGACGCCGGTGGGGACGCGACGCATCGCACGGCGAAAGGCCGCTGCGTTAGACACGAACGCTCGTTATTGTTGCCGTGCGCCGATACCAAGCCCGAACGGCAGAATGGTGGCGTCGAGAGCGGGATGAGTCAGAAACCGCCGCGCAAACGCCGGCGTTGTTAGGCAATCGTTGAAGATCGCCAACCCCGAAAGCTTGAGCATAGGAACGATCTGCTCGAGGTAGAGCAGATATTCGGATGCGTCAGCGTTCGCGAATACGATGTCGAGATTGCGGTGCGGAAAGTTTTCGAGCAGCTCGAGCGCCGGTGTGTTGAAAACCTCGATCGAGTCGTCTTCGCCGGCGCGGCCAAAGTAGGACCGAGCGACGTCGGTGCGCCGTACGTCCGGCTCGATGGTCCAAATCCTTCCCACGGCGGGCTGAGCGAGCGCCATCCAAAGCGTCGAGTAGCCGCACTCCGTGCCGACTTCGAGAATGCGAGTTGCTTGCATCGCCGTAACGATCGCAGAGAGAAAGCGCCCCGTCACGCGCGAGACCGTTGGTACGCCGTCGTCGGCGCGTCGCTCTAACTCGATAAGAAGTGGATGCGGCGGCGGATGGAGCGCATCCAGATCATGCAAAAGTTTCTCCGTTACCACAAAACTCGCTTATGCGTCGCGCGACGAGCAACCTGCGCGCTCCGCCGACTTCACGACGTTTCGCAGAAGAGCGACATTTGTAACTGGACCGACGCCCCCGGGAACCGGCGTGATGGCGCCCGCCACGGAAACTGCGCTTTCGAAATCAACGTCTCCGCGCAGCACGCCGTGCACGAGCGTCGTTCCGACGTCGATAACCGTTGCACCCGGCATCAAGTCGCTGCCGCGTATCAATCCAGGTACGCCGGCCGCTACGACGACGATGTCCGCCATTTTGAGGTATGGCTGCAAACCAGCCGATTCTTTGTGAAGGATCGTAACCGTTGCATCTTGCGCCAGCATGAGCATGGCGACGGGCGCACCGACGACGACCGATCGCCCCACCATTACCGCGCGGCGGCCGCGCAACGGCCAATGCGGGCTCCGCTCCAGCAGCAGCATGACGGCGGCCGGAGTCGCCGGCACGTACTCGGTTCCGCTGCCGAATGCTAAGTGCCCTTGATTTGTCGGATGCGTGCCATCGGCATCTTTGTGCGGCGGAATCGCGTCGGCAATTTCTCGAATTGAGAGATGCGCCGGCAACGGTTGACCAAGCATGACGCCGTGGACGCTTGAGTCCGCTTGAAGATCTTTAAGTCGGGAACGGACCTCGGCCGCCGTCGCTTTTTCGGAAAGGTGGTCGGCGACGACGCTGACGCCTACTCGCTCACCGGTTCGTTCGAGATTGCGCACGTAGGCGAGGCTCGATTCATTTTCGCCGACATATACTACGACGAGTTTAGGATGAACGCCGGCTTCGCGTAATAAACCGGTGCGCGCGACAAGCTCGGTGCGCAGATCGGCGGCGAGGGCTCGTCCGTCGAGAATCAAGGCGGGCACGCCGACGCCGATTCGTTTGCCGGAGGAGAGGGACCTAGGAGGCCGTAGGGTGATGAATGTTCCGTTATCTCCTGTGGTCCATCGGCGCGCTCGCGTTGGGAATCGCGTTCCTCGTTCTTGAGCCGTTCTTCGTCGCACCGGCGGCGCGGTCCGGTGGCCCCGCAAGTTTGGTCGGCGAAGCGGCGCCGGTTTTCCCATTACGTGACGATCGCGGTTCTCCGGTCTCGCTCGATGGATATCGCGGGCGAATCGTGCTGATGAATTTGTGGGCGTCGTGGTGCCCGCCGTGTCGAGCGGAAATGCCGGATTTGCAACGGCTGGCGCATGCATATGAGCGCGGTGGAATCGCAATTGTCGGAGTGAACGAAGGAGAATCGCCCCAGCGCGCTGCAGCGTTTGCCGACTCGCTGGGGATTCGCTTTCCGATCTGGATCGACTCAGCGCAGCGATATGGACGCACCTACGCCGCGCTGGGGCTCCCGACCACCGTCATTCTCGATCGACGCGGAGTCATCGTTCGCGCATTCGACGGAGCGTTAACCTTCGTTCAGATGGAATCGGCGGTAAGGCCGTTGGTGCTGATGCATTGAACGTATTTTGCACGGCGGCGCTGACCGTTGCTGCCGCGGTCATTGTGGAAATCGCGCTTGCGGGCCAACCGGTCTACCACGCCGGGTGGTACAACGTCGTGCTTGGTGCGCTCGTCGTCGTCGCGATCGTTGCCGCCCGGCGGCAGTTTCTTCGAGCGCCCGGCGTGCGCGAGCGGTTTGCTATACTCGCAATCGCTGCCGGTGCCGGAATCGCCGGATTAGCCGGTGTGGCCAGCGGGCTCTTCGCGCCCGACAACCAAACGTTTATCGGCGCGCCTGGGCAGCGGATTTCCGTAGAAGCGCTGGGTGTGCTCACCTTTCCATTGGCCTCGACCGACGCCCCCGCGAGCGGCTCGGTCACGCTCGAACGCGCACTACACGCGCCGATGGAGTTGAGAGAAGTCGAAGCGACGCCGGAAATTTCATTCTGCGTACGATACCGAGAAGCGTCGTCTATGTGGAGGCTCGCGATATCCGAGGGAGCCGTCTAACGATCACGCAGCCGGCCGGCTCGGCCTTTCTCTCGCCGGTACTCTTGATGGAGCACCGGCAGACGATCGCGGGAATGGACCTGCCGTACGACTCGTTCAGCGTTCCAGCCGCCCGGCGCATCGTCAAAGTGGTGATGTTTACTCCGGGGCAGGCCGCAATGCTGCTGCATGGGGGCGCTAAAATCGCCGAGGCCGCAGTTCTTTTCGCGGTCGACGATGAGAACGAACGACCGCTCTCAAACGCAATAGCATTGAGCGCTGGAGGGAGAGCGGTTCGTGTGGGCGGACTCTCGTTGCGCGCGACCGTAGAGAGTTATCCGGCAGTTGAAGTCGTAGCCGCGCCCAACGCGCTGGCTACCGCGTTCGGAACGGCGCTCGTGCTGGGCGGAATGATTGGTTTGCTCCTAGGAGCTTGTCGGACTTAGGCACTTTTTCGCCTTCGGCGCGCCTTTCTGCCCGAATACTTCGTTGCTCATCGGTCACGAAGCTACGGCTTCGCTCCCTCTTCGCGCCTCGTCTTCGAACAAAAATCGCCCCGAATCCGAACAAGGCCCAAGTCCGCCAAGCTCCTCCGCTAGTGGCCGGCGACGATCGCGCGAACGTTTCTCAAAACGATGCTGCCCTCCGAGAGTTCGATGCCCTTGGGGGGCAGGACGTAAATCGCCGTCAGGCGTGCCGCCCGGGTATCGATTGGAAAACGCACGGTGACGCTGCGCCAACCCGGTTCCCCCAGCTGCGTCGCTTCCAGCAAGACGTCTTCATTGATTTCATTTCGCACGGCAACTCGGACGCGGGCGTCGCTACCGTCGTCTTGCAGGTCGAACGCGAGACCGATCGTGTCGGGAGGCAGCGGGATGTCGCTGGCCGCATAAGCGGCCCGTTCGCCATTTCCGAAAGCGAACGTCAGGCGAACGCAACCTTGACAGCTTGCGTCCTTGAAAACGCCGCCTCGGCCACCGCGACGGGCCGTGACGAAATGCGCGCGTTGGTCAAAAGGCAGAGCCACATCGTGCGATCCAACCGTCACCCGCGCGGTTGCCACCGTCATGCCGATTCGAAGGGCGACGTCGGCGTCATGCGAGCCGGCGCGGAACCGCCCCACCCGATCGATCGAGCCGGCCGTGGCGCTCCAGCGCAAGAGCGGCGGGAGCGCGAGCATGTATCCATGTGAATCGTAGGCACGTGCCGTCAAGGCGATCGTCGCATTGGAATCAACGTTCGGCCGCGCCGGCATTATTTTGGTGCGCGCCGGCGTCGCATCGACCTGGATCGGTACATTGCCCGTGAGGCCGCCGCCACGCAGTACCAAACGACCGGTGCCCGAATGCATCGCGACGAATTCATTGTTGCGAAAGACGCCTAGCCGCGAGGGTAAAACGAGCGCGCTCACCGGTTGGCGAGTTGCGGCAACCTGATACGCTGCGTCGACCGACGCGATGCGCATTGCTACTTCGGCACCGGTTATCGAGCGAATAATGCTCGGCCGAGCGACGATGCGGACGGGGGGTCCGGACGGGGCACTGCTGTAGACGAAGATGCCGTCGGCGACGGGGCGCTCCTTGCCGTCCGACGGCGAGTTCACCATATCGGCGACGCTGTCGCCCAGGCGGCGCACGACCATCGTCGACGAGCCGCCGCCGTCGAGCAGTAGGCCTTCCGTTGCGCCCAGCGATCGCATGAGAGCCGAAAATTCTCTCCGCGTCACACCGACGCTCAACTCAGGTTGGCGCCCGTCGACCTCGACGAGAAAGAGCCGGCCATCGGATGCGATCGCTGCGCCAGAGCACGGCATGCGTTTGGAATTCTCTTCGCGGTACGGTGCGTCGCGGTCGTCGTACCATTCTCCGGCGTGCAAGATGAGCGCACCGCCCCCAATCGCGGCGGTTATCGAGCCGAGCGGGAACGGCGCGAGGTCCCCACTGGCCGTCACGGTGTCGTTGACGTTCGGAACGCCCACGACGCCATAATCGCTCAACCCGATCGCAACGTAATAGCCCGGCGGTTGAAGAGTGAGATTGTCGGCAACGCCGGTCACGCGATAACGGGTTAGCGGCGGAATGCCTTCGATGGGCGCGAGCGCTACCAGCGTCACATCGTCGTGTGGCGGCACGTGTCCGTAAAGCGGCGTCAGCAGCGAGATTCCGGCACCCCCCTGCGGCATTTCATCGAGGCCGTCAAGTGGCAACGTACGTTGATCGATGACAAGCTGCCCGGAGAACGTGAACTCGGCGATATGCGGAACCCCGTCGCGCGTGATCGCAAGAACGTAACGCTTGTATGGGAGCTGGAGGAGCGCGCCGTTGCGCACCACCATGTTGATCGGCCGGTTCGTATTGCCGATATCGAAGTAATCGCCGTTAATTCCGGCGACCGCACGCGTACGCCGCGCCATCGAGCCAACCGTTTCGCCGCGAGACACGAGCGCATCGTCGGCCACGACTGAGCCCGTCCGCACGTCGCCGCGGTTGGGCTCCACGGACACGACGTGCACGGCCAGCGGTCCGGCAGTCGTCTCGAGCTGGTAGTTGGCATATTCCACGCCTGGTGCGACGCTCTCAACCGTCGGCGCTTCCTCGATGATTCTCGGAAATGGTGCGCTTGGTTCTATACGCGCGGGCAGTTGGTCGGCGCGCGCCGACGTCGCCGCTGCAAAGAAAAGAATGAGAAGGCCGAAAACGACGGGTTTCATTTCGACGCGCCTTGCACTTCGCTTCGCATTCGGCGCTTCCCGCGCGGTACTCGCTCGCTCGGGCGCCATATCGCAACGGCCAGCGGGTAACTTCCCGTCGCAAACGGCGCGCCGCGAACGCGGCGCAGCGTGCGCGCGTCGAACGCATCGATCGCATTGGCGCCGGCGCACGGCACGTAAAGACGTTCGCTCGCGGAATCGAGCGATGGTTGCCACGGCGTCGCGCACGTGTGCAGCGGCGGCCTTTTCGCGCGAAGCGTCCGAGAATCGAGCACGTCGATTTCGCCAAAGCCCTCGTCGGTGACAAAAAGCGTCTGTGCCTTGGGGTCGAGCGCGGCGCCGATCGGAAAACCGAGATCGCTGCTTCGCGCGATAATGCGGGGTGTCCCAAGCAGGGCGAGGACAACAGCGGACCCCGGTGCGGCAAATGGTGAGCCGGCGCTTTGATTCGAGATGCCGTAGAGGCGGGTTCCATCGGGCGACAGAGCGAGCGAGAAAATCCGGCTGACGGCACGAAACCGGCGGACGATGCGCATCGACCGTGCGTCGACTGCGGTAACGGTGCCGTCGTTGACATTGGCTACGTAGACGAGGTGACGATGCTCATCGATGACCAGACCCTCCGCCGTCGCCCCGGTTGCAACTCGCGCGATGGTACCCTCGGCGCTCACTCGCGTCAGCGCTCCGGCTCCGTTCGCATCGCGATCCGTAACGAAAACGGCGCCGCTGGTTCGATCGATCGCGACTTCATCGCCTAAGACGACACCCTCGACGTGATCGACCTTCCAGGGGGAAAGCGTCGCCAGCGTCAAAGCCGCGCCCTGCGTATCCGCGGCGGCGATTCTTCCCGACGCGTCGATTGCAACGTCGCTGGGCGTTCCGCCGGTTGCCAGCACGCCAAGCACAGAAAACTTCCGCGCATCGTGAAAGACGAGGCCGTCGTCGTAGGAGGCAACGATGAGAAGCGAACGATCGATCGAAGGAGGCATGCCGATGTGCACGGTGGCGGTGGCAAGACCGGCGGCATTTCCGGCCACGAGCAAAGCCTTGCCGGACGCCGTTTCTTGCGGAATTTCGTAAAGACCGCCGGGCAATAGTCGGCCAGCTCCAAGCACCAAAGCTTGATACGGCGCCGCAAAGCCGTCGACGCGCAGCGGAATGATGCTTCCCGGCAGGTAGGGCCATGGCGTCAGCGCGATCCTTCCCGTTGCGAGATGCGCGTGTGGCGTTCGTGAAACGCCGGCGAAGAGAAAGACCGATGCCGTCAACAAAACGGCGATGGCGCGAAGCGAGGTCACCGGGCGTTAGCGAGCCTGAAGCAGGCCGACCACAAATAGTACGAGACCTATGCTGCTGAGGCCGCAGCCGAGCGGAAGGAAGAGCCGGGCGCCGGCAAGTGCTGAAATCGAGACGAGCACGATCGAGATTTCAAACATGGTTGTAGCGAACTGCAAGATCTCGTACGATTTCAGGAACGCTTCGGAGCGCCCGTCGTCGCGAGCGGCCTGATTTTCGAGACCTTGGGCTTTCTTCAAGACCGCCGGCGACGACGAGCGCTCGTTGTCGGCGACCGATTCGAGGCGCGCGCGATTTTGAGGGCTCCGTACCAGATCGCTCGCAATCAGTGCAGAGTAAATGTTATAGCGGGTCTGCTTCGCTTCGTACGCGTTATAGGTATCGCTCGCGCGCGCTTGCGTGAGAATCGCTTGATTCTTTGCCGAGAGCGCAGCGATCGAGCGATGGTGCGAAAAGAGCGTGCCGAGGGCCGCAAGCACCGCGATGATCGCCGCCGCCAAGGAAACGAGCTTGTTGCCGCTGCGGAGGTCGACCCCGCGCGTGAGGGCGATTCGGTTCACGTGTGTGGCTGCGTCTTTTCGATGATGGCGGCGATCCGCTCGAGGCCTTCGCCGACGTCGCTTCCCGGCGCAACGGCGGTCTCTGCCGTCTTGCGGGCATCGAGGGAAAAGCTCGCGAGCCGGTACCCGTCGAACGTACCGGCGACGATCGTGCCGTCGGGATCGACCGCAAATGCGCGATCTAACGACGAATCGAAGACCACGATGTAGAGTCGCAGCTCGAGCGCGCGCGCTCGAGCGAGCCGCTCCGACCAAGGCGAGCCGAGGTCCGTGCTCCAACAGATCAAAGCGTAACCGGCACGGCGATAGGCGACCAATCCCGCCGGGTCGAGAACGAGATCGTCGTTCACCCACGCGACCGGCAGAGCAGAATCGAGAAGAGCCGCGCGCTGCCGATCGTGCGGCGAGAGTGCATGCGCGTCGCCGAGGAGTTCCAGGCGGTCGTCGACGTCATTCGGAAGCGGATCGATCGAAATCGCGAGCCGTATAACGCGGCTGGTGACGGCAACCCGCGCGGCCGGCTGAGGAAGACGCTTTCGTGCGGCCCCGGAGCCGAGCGAGATCGATGCCCGCAAGATTTCCGGCTCGCGTTCGCCGGCGATCGCGACGATCTCTCCGCCGGCGTCGACGATCTGACTCTTTCCGCAGTACGCGACCATGCCGAGCTCGCTGCCGCACTTGTTTGCCGCGACGAAGGGTACGCGGTTCTCATAAGCGCGCACCGAAGCGAGGAGATCCGCTTGCACGTTTTCCAGCGCCTGCGGATTGCGTCCGCTCGTCACCCACGCGGTCGGCATGACGAGTACCGATGCGCCGCGGTCCACGAGCGTGCGCGCGATAGTCGGAAGGCGTCCATCGGCGCAGACGAGCACGCCTAACGTCCCGATTGCCGTCGGTATCGGTGCAATCCGTTCGCCCGGGACAAACCAGCGATGGTCGAAGTGCCAGAGAAAAAGCTTGTCGGCATGCCCGGCGAATGAGCCATCCGCGTCGATGACGACGCCTGTATTGCGGACACCGGCATCGCTCGAAGAAGCGGCGCCCACGACGATCACCGTTCGCGTCTGGAGTGCGATGTCGCGCAGTCGGCTCAACGCCGCCGCGATCGCCGATTGCTCAACGGGCAACGCACCAAGCACGTATGCCGGCAACGTCGCTTCGGGCATCACGACGAGGTCGGCCGTGGCCGCCGCTTTGTGCACCGCGTCGATAATGCGCTCGAGCGCGACCGGAAACTCGTTACGATCGTGCGCCCGAAGTTGCAGCGCTGCCACGCGGATCGAACTAATCATGCTGGCGACTGGTTCGTGGGCGAGAAGGCCGCGAGCCTCTATGGGGGAAAGAAATACTCCCCAAAGGGTTCTACCGAGATCGAGCGGACCCAAAGGAGATGTTACCAAACGTGACACGTTCGATACCAGCGTTCGCGCTCGCGATTTTCATTGCAAGCGCCGTTTTATTTACAGCGGCGCCGCGGTCGCAGGCAGCAACCGCACCTTCCCCGGCGCCGACGCCATCGAAGACGAAAGATCTCTGCGGTGCGACGAAGAGTAAATGGGCCCACGTTCAATGCGAACAGTTCAACAGCTCCGCCCCCGGCGACGAGTATTTCGGGCGTCTGAAGATGAGCTACCTCGGCATTGACAACACTTACAAAGACGGATCGATAAGCGCGGGGGCCTATACGACCGATCCCAGACTCATCGCTAAACTCGACTTCGCCACCGAAGCATTGCGGCGCTGGGCCGCCAAGTATCCCGGCGATCCGCAGTTGCCGCGCTCGTATTTCCTGGGCATCCAGGTGCTACGAAAAGTTTACACGCAGGCCGAACAACAAATGACCTGGGAGTTCATCCAAATCCTCGTGACAAAATACGGGAACACCTATTTCGGCAAGGTGATGAAGGCGAGTCTCGCCCACGGTTTTACGGAGCACTGGTTTACGCTCGCTCAGCTTTGCCCGACGCCGCTTCCGCCCGGTGTGATGCCGGCAGCAACCCCGGCCGATTCGCCGACGCCGTCACCGGCGCCGGGAAAACCCGCGGTGGACGTGATGGCGCCGCCGTGCGTGCAACCGTCACTCGCGCCTGGACCGGTCGACGGTCCCGTTCCGGGCTCGTTGGCGTCGCCCGGTGCGATGCCGACGAAGCTCTAAAGCGAATCAAAAATGAAAGCCCCCGCGTAGCACGGGGGCTTTCGAGTTATGCGCCGTCCGAAGCTTAGATCTTCAGACCGATACCCGCGTACGGGCCGCTTTCGGAGAATCCGATCGGAGCTGCGTTGTTATTATAACCCCGGTCGCCCAAGAATCCCGCCTCGATGAAGAGTGGGAATCCCGGGAACGTGTAGCTCACGCCGATGTCGTACTTGAGGATGTCGTACGAGACGTTGAACGTGCATCCGGCGGTCGCTGCACTTACCGGAGCGATCCCGCAGGCCCCCGGTACGCTTGCGTAGTTGCCGTTGACGCCGAAGTAGTAGAGGGCGCTCCCATACCACGAGAAGACGTGATCGAGATCCGGCAGTTTTTCAAGTCCAACGCCGGCGCCGGTTTCCTTCGGATATCCGTAGTTATTGCCGCGCCACATGTATCCACCCACGAGGTAGATGCGTGGCTTGAGAAGCCGAATTCCGAGGCGTGCATCGAAGTCGTAGTCACGCCCGGTGAAGGCCGGAACCGAACTTTGTCCTAGCCCGCCAATTGTCGTGACGAAGCAATCCGCGCCACCGCAATTGTGCTGCCAGTTGTACTGCCTGTAGTCGACTTCGACCATGAACGGTAGGCTCATGACCGGGATTTCGATTGCGCCATGAAGCCGATACGAGAAGCCGCCGGTGTTGTTGCTGCCGGTGGTCCCGGGAACGAACTCGTTGTAGACCTTTGGCGAGATGATGTAGTCGCCCGCGACGTAAAAGTCGTAGTAGGGGGGCGCCGTAGGCACCGGCGTTGCTGCCGGCGGCGGGGGCGGCGGTGGTGGCGGCGGAGCCGGCGTCGGTGGCGGGGTCGGCGGAATATAACGAACCACGACGATGCGGCGATCCGGCACCCACTGGACGTATGCTCCCATGCCCTCCGAAATCACGCGAACCGGTACGAGCACGGTGCCCTGATAGATGATCGGCGGTACGTCCAGCGGACGTGACTCGCCGTTGATGATGACCTCCGGCTTTCCGACAGTCACTTTGACCTCGGCGCCGGCTTTGCTGACCGTCACGGTCTTGCTGCCTGCGTCGTACGACACAGTTGCGCCCATTTGTTCGAACATGGAGCGAAGCGGGATCAAGAGCGTTCCCCCGCGCACCAGCGCGGCAAGAACGCGAGCCTGCTTCAGAATATCGGGCTTGGCATAGACGTGGTGGTCATTGAAGAGAATTGGATACTGACCCGACGGCGGGGATCCGAAATTCGCCGGCGGAACAGCCATCGCACCCTGGTCCTGAGCGACCGCGTTGGTTCCAATGTTGCCATGCGACGCTCCAGGCTGGGCTGCGACCGCGTTGAATCCAAGACCAACCATCATTAGGCCGGCGAGGATTCCAGTGCTCAGTCGCTTCAATGTGTCCTCCTGCTGTTAATTGAGCTTAGGCCTAATCGGCCGGACCCTGCGGCCCGGTCCGTTGAGTAACCTTTCGCGACCTTTTCGGGGACGGGCGATTGCCTCCCCTGCAGTGGCAGGCTACTCAGGCCAGCTTTTCGCGCAATTTCGCCAGGAACTTGGCCTTCTCGATGATGTACCGCTCGTGGGTCCCCTCCGCGACCGCTTCTTGTTCGTCGAAGACTTGGACGGCGAAGCTAATGCGTGGCCCGTCGAGCATCACGACCTCGACTTCGGTGCGCACGATGAAGCCGACTGGAACCAGCTTCTTATGCTCCAGATCGATCTGCGTTCCCAGAGTGATCTGACCGGTTCGCAAGATCGGCTCGACGCAATGGATCGCCGCGCTCTCGACGAGTTGAACGAGCATCGAGGTGGAGAGCACGTCGACGCCCTTGTTACCGGCCTTTTCGGCTGTCATCCACTCCTCGACGCGGCTCTGAAGGCTGTACGAGCGGCCGATGTCGAGCTTCACGGTCATGCCCCCGGGAGATACGCCCCGCAGCCGATTACTTCATGCCGAGGTTCTGTCTAGCTGTAGGCTCCCACGGCGGGTCCTTTGAATCAAAGGCGGTTGGGCGCCGTATATGAGACTTGAGAACTAATAAAGGACTGATTCTAGGAGAGAGATGCTCAGGATGACACCCTCTGCCGTTTCTTTAAGAGCGAGGCCGTTGGCGCTTGCCGCGATGGTAGCGCTGCCGCTTCTGGCTGCGTGCGGTAAGAAGCCGCCGCCGGCGGCGCCGCCGCTGACCGTGGACGCCGCGGCTGCTACGCGACAGAACCTCGCCACTTATCTGACCCTGGATGGACAGATTGCGCCGCTCGATCAGTCGACGCTCGCCTTTCAACAGAGCGGCATGATCACGAAGATCAATGTGAACATCGGCGATTTGGTGCGTAAGGGAGAGTTGCTGGCTACGATCGATCCGCGGACGCTGGAGGCGCAGCTGGCTCAGGCGCGGGCACAAGAGGCGCAGTATTCGGCGGCGGCTCAAGGTTCGGTCGTAGGATACCCGGTACAGGTCCAAACCAACGACGCGGCGGTCCAAACCGCGAAAGCTTCACTCGAGAACGCAAAACTCGTTTACGATCAGAATAAACAGCTTTATAAGCAAGGCTACGTCTCGGAGACCACTCTGCAGCAGTCGCAAGCAAACTACGTTCAAGCAGAGCAGACGTATAACAACTCAGTAGTCGGCTTGCGCAACAACGTCGTCAGCCTGCAGAACGTGAAGGCTCAGCAGTCACAGGCCGTAGCCGCCGCAGCCCAAGCTCAATTGCTCAGCACGCAGCTCTCACAGACGTTCCTCTATTCTCCTTATGACGCGGTCGTGGCGAACCGGCTGGTCGATCCGGGAGCGTACGGTTCGCCTTCCCAGCCCGTACTCCAAGTTGCGCGAGTCGATAGGGTTTGGGTAAACGTCAATGTGCCGGATGAAGATCTGCGGTACGTGCATCCGGGCATTTCGGTGACGTTCAAGTCGACGTCGCTGCCGGGTCGCACGTTCAACGGTCCGGTGGAGACGGTGAACCTGGTGCCGACCTCGGGGACCCTCTCGTATCTAGCCCGGCTCGAGCTGCAGAATCCCGGCTATGCCCTGCGAGGCGGCATGCTGGTGACGGTGACCGTTACCAAGTCGCGAGCAGACGACGCGATCGTCGTCCCCCGCAGTGCGGTGGCGCAGTCGCCCAACGGCAATATCGTCTATGTGGTTGTCAATAACAAAGCCCAGGCAATACCGGTGCGCGTCGGCGTTCAGACCGACACCTTAGCGCAAGTCATTAGTCCTCGAATCCAACCCGGCACAACGGTCGTCACGACGCGTCCCGATGCGCTCAAAGACGGCAGCGAAGTTGCGGTAAACGGCTCGAGTTCGACCTCTTCGACCAACGGCTCGGTGCACTGATATGGGCCGAGGAATGCTTCGCGCGCGAGCGCTCTTCGTATCGCTCGCGTTAGGCACTCTTGCCAGCGGCGTTGCCATTGCGCAGACGCTCCCGACTCCGGAGCCGGATCAAGGTCAAATACCGGGGGTTCCAGGGATTCAGATGCCGTCTCCGCTTCCCCAACCGACCATCAGCGGTACGCCGCTCCCCTATCCCGCCTACGGTACGCCTGCGCCCGACGTGGCGAACCTTACGCCCAAGAAAGGAGTCCCGCAATCCATATCGCTGGCCGATGCGATTCGAATCGGCGTCGCACTCTCGCCGACGTTTGCCCTGCAAAACGCCCAATGGGCGGCGATTCACGCGAGGTATACGTCTGCGGTTCAGGCGCTCTACCCGGGGGTAAGCGGCAACGCACAGATTGGAAACCAATACAGCAACGGAACGACGAGCACCGGAAGCACGGGCGGCCCGACAAGTAGCCCGAGTCCGGCGGCAATCGCCGGACTAGCGACTCCCGCTCCGCCGTCGCGGGCATCGGTCACGAACGAATCCGCAACGATTTCTATCACGCAATTGATCTATGATGGCGGCCGCACCATTGCCAACATTCGCTCGGCAAAAGAGGCCGACATTGCAGGGCGCGCGACGCTGCTGCGCCAGCTCCAGACTCTCGCGCTCAACGTTGCGAATGCATACTTTGCCGTTCTCGAAGATAACGCGACCGTCACGGCGGACGCGCAGCTGGTACGCGAGTTCGAGGTCAATGAGTCGTCCGTTGCGGCGCAGATTCGCAACGGCGCGGCCGCCCGTTCCGACATCGCCGCGGCTCAGTTCCAAACGGCGCAAGCACGCGGAAATCTTGTGACGGCCCAAGGGACGGCAATTGGCGCCCAAGCGACTTTTGCGACGACGCTCGGGCTCGACGCGGATGCCCAAGTCGTGCCGCAACAGGTCATGGGACAGCCCGCCGCTCCCAACCCGACGTACGCGGTTTCGTTGAAACGGGCGCTGATTATGCGCCCCGATTATATTTCGGCGGCATATAATGTACTCTCGGCGCAGCAAAATCTGCGCTACTTCAAGCTGGCTAGATTCCCGATCCTATCGGCGGGCGCGAGCGATAGCGTCAGCCGCCAATTCATCGATTGTTACGGTACGGCGAACTTGGCGCCGAAGATATCGGCAGCCCTCTGTCCGGGGCCGCAGAGTTATTCCAACGACAAGACGGTCGGGCTCAACCTGACGGTGCCGATCTACGACCAAGGCCTGACGAACTATAACATTGCCAATGCCGCGGCACAGGTGGACCAGGCGATCGCGACGCTCAACTCGACGAAGCTCACGGTGGAGTCCGACGTCCGGTCGGCTTTGGCGACGTTGATTTCGGCTCGCTCGTCTTTAGTTCAGGCACAGTCCGAGCTCACCTCGGCCCAAGTCTCGCTGAGCGCGACGCAGGCTCAATATAAAGTCGGCGCGACGACCATCCTCAACGTCGTGACGGCCGAGGCAAACCTGACCACCGCCCAGGCAGCCTATATCACCGCACTCTACGGGGTGCAAACCGCAGAACAGAACTACTTGTACGCGACGGGTATCAGCGACGTCCAAATTTAGGGCGCAAAAGGCCCAAGTCCGACAAATTCCCGGCGAACGATGATTCGCAACGCTCACCAGTCTCCAGCGACGATTTCGGACCCCATTAACGCCGCGATCCTGGCAATTTCGGAAGATCGCTTGGTGGGATTTCAAGCCGATCCTTTCGGTGAGATCGCGGTCCGAAGCGGCACTCCGGTGGAGACGGTGATCGAGCGCATCGTCGCGATGCTTCGCGCCGGCACCATTCGTCGCGTACGGCAAACGCTGCTCTCCACGAGCTTGGCAAGCGGAGCGCTGTGCGCGTGGGAAATTGCCCCGGATAAACTCGAGCCAGCCTTCGAGTACATGTTTCGCGACGATCCGTTTTCGGGTCACGTGGTGATCCGTAGCACGGACGCGATTTCACCGGGCAGCAGTTACCGTCTGTGGACGACGCTAAAAGTGCCGCAGGGTTTCGCGCTGCGCAAGCATGCCGAATGGTTGCGCCGCCAAGTCGGCGCCGAGCGCTTCCGGCTCATGCCGGCGAAAAGGCTTTTTACTTTGGGCGTCGGGCACGTTCGACGCCGTGGCCTCGAACCCGGAGCTCGGGCGGAGCAGTCCGCGCAGCCGCTCGAAACTTCGCTCGTCAAATTATCGGACCTCGAGTGGCGCGCGTTGATTGCGCTGAAACGGGAGTTCGCGCCCGACGAAATAGTGCGCGCTCTTTGGGATGGCCGAGCTGGGGAAGCCGGCCTCGACGTCGCAACGTTCGTTTCCATCGCTCGCTCACTCCACGATCGGGGCGTCGTCGGACGGTTCTCGACTTTCCTCGAACACGTGAAGCCGACTGCCGGAAACGAGCGTGCGACGCGTTACAACGCGCTCTTTCACTGGGCCGTTGCGCCTGGACGAGAGATCGAGGCCGGCTGCGAAATCGGTCGACACTACGTCGTCACGCACGCTTACTGGCGGGAGGGCGGACCAGAGTTCCACAACGTCAACGTCATGGCCGTCGCGCATGGGATGGAGAAGCCGGTCGTGCTCGCGCATAAGGCGGCGATAGACGCGCATCTGCGCGAGGCCGGTATTGACTTTGATTATACGAACGTTTTTTGGGGCGGCCGCAGCGAGATCAAGCCGTCCGAGATCGCACCCGCGGCGTACCGCGACTTTTGTGCCGGTCACGGCATCGACCCCGATTCGATGCGCGCCGAAGAAGCCGAGGAAGGAGCGTCTGCGTGAACCTGAGGTCATCAACCATTGCGATCGCGCTAGCGGTCGCAAGTGCGGCGGCCGGCTGCACGAAGGTTGCGGGCGGGAACGCGCCCGGCGGCGCCCGGCATCCGTGGACCCAGCCAGGCGTCTTTCGCTTTTCCGAGGCCTCCGACCCGAAATCGCTCAACGTTCTGCTCAACTCGGCTACGCCCACGCTCGACATTGCGATGTTCGCCTTTTCTTGGACGATTCGCTACGATGCCAACGGGCATCCGGTTCCCGATGCGGTGCGCGAGATTCCAACGGTCGCCAACGGCGACGTGAGCAAAGACGGATTAACGCTGAAGTACAAGCTCCGTCGCAACATCAAGTGGCAAGACGGTCCTCCGCTTACTTGCGAGGATCTCGAAATTTACCTGGCAAGTCGTCATGAACCCGCACAACAACGTGGTAACGACGGATGGCTATAAGAACATCGGAAGCATCGATTGCAGCGATCCGTACCTCGCGGTCATTCATATGAAAAAGCTCTACGCGCCGTTTCTGCAGCAGTTGTGGAGTGAAAACGGCAATGCTCCGATTCTTCCAGAGCATCTCCTGGCAAAGTACAACGACGACAAAGGCTCGTTCAACACCGCTGCTTACAACTCGTTGCCGGTCGGCAGCGGACCGTTCAAGATCGTGGCCTGGAACCGCGGTCAAGACGTTCGGATGGTCGCCAATCCGAATTTCTACCTGGGGCCGCCGAAGCTGAAAGAAGTAATCTATAAAATTCTTCCCGACGAGAACACTGCGGTGACGCAGCTCCAGACGCACGAACTGGACATGCTCGGGCAAGGCACTGGTTTGAAATGGCCGGAGTACGCTGCGCTTGCGGCCAATCCGCGCAACGGCGTTCGGGCAGTTCGTGTCGACGCTTTCGTGTGGTCGCACGTCGACTTCAACCTCCGACATCCGATCGTCAGCGACGTCCAGGTCCGCCGCGCTCTCGCATATGCAACCAACAAGGACGAAATTATCGCGAAGGTGCTTCATGGATCGGCGATTCCGGCCAATACCGACCAGCAGCCGCACTATTCGTGGGCCTACACCGACGACGTCGTCCACTATCCGTACGATCCGGCAAAAGCCGAAGCTCTCTTGGATGCCGACGGTTGGAAAATGGGACCCGGCGGGATTAGGGTCAAGGACGGTCAGCGTCTCGAGTTTACGATAAGCACTCAGACAGAATCGAATAACGGAAAAGCGAACGAGACGGTCTTGCAGCGGCAGTGGCGAGAAGTCGGCGTTCAAGCCGACGTCAAGAACTATCCGACCAACGAGTTCTTCGACAACTCCACAAACGGCACGTTGCAGGGCGGTCACTACGACGTCGCCCTCTTTGCGTGGGTCGGCGCCGCCGATCCCGACGACAGTCCGATCTATTCCGGCGATAACTTCGCGCCGCACGGGCAGAACGCGATGTTCTGGGACAATCGACTCGCAACCAGCTCGATGAACGATGCCCTTAAGACGATCGATCAGGTGCGCCGGAAAAGCGACTACGTAATCGTTCAGCAGCAGCTCGCGCTCGATCTGCCGACGATCATTCTCTACTTCCAGCGCGTCCCATACGTCTACAACACCGATTTGAAAGGCTTCGATCCCTCGCCGGTCATCTCGGCGTTCTGGGATCCCTGGAACTATTCGATTTGAGGAGCTCGACGACATGAAGATACGGCTTCACTCGATCGCGATTGCATGCGCAGTGGCGGCTCTATGTTCGTGCACGAAGACAGGTTCCGTCGCGGGAGCCGGCGGCCGCGTCAATGGGTGGACGCAGCCACACGTCCTAAGGTTCGCGGACGCGCAAGACGTCAACACGCTCAATCCGTATTTTGGCCAGATCACCGACGTCGGCTATCTTTCGCAGATGACCATGGCATGGCTCGTCAAGTGGGACGAGCACAATCGCCCGTATCCGGAGCTCGCAACGCAGGTGCCGACGCAAGAGAATGGCGGCGTCAGCAAAGACGGACTGACGATTACGTACCATCTGCGCAAAGGCGTGCGCTGGTCCGACGGCGCCCCGTTCGATGCCGACGACGTCGTCTTCTCGACCCGCGTCGTGCTCAATCCAGCCACGAACGTGATTGGACGCCAAGGGTGGGATCAGATCACGACGATCGACGAGCCCGACAAATTTACCGTTGTCTATCACTTGAAAAAACCATACTCTCCGTTCATTGAAACGTTCTTTTCGAGTGCGGGCGCCAACCCGTGCGTCTTGCCGAAGCATCTGCTCGCGAAGTACGCAAACATCAACAACGTTCCGTATAACGCGCTCCCCGTCGGGATCGGGCCGTTCAAGTATCTACGATGGGACCGTGCTCAGGACGTTATCATGGTGGCCAATTCTCTCTACTGGCGCGGGCCTCCAAAGCTGCAAAAAGTAATCTACAAGATAATTCCCGACAGAAACACGCTCTTGTCCCAGCTGCAAGCGCATGAAGTCGATATGTGGAACTATGTCCCTGCGGCTTTTTTTTCGCGCATACAAGGCCTCCCGGGATTCTCGCTCGTGCGCCAGCCCGGCTATTCGTATGGTCATCTCGACTTCAACACGCAGCGCCCGGCTTTGCACGACCCCATCATTCGCGAGGCGTTGGAGCTCGCAACCGACCGTCGGACCCTTAGGGATAAGATCGGTCGCGGCGTCGGCATTCTTTCGCAAGTCTCGACACCTCCCACGGCGCCTTATGCAGTGACCTCCATCCCGCTAACGCCCTTCGACATCGCTCGCGCCAACGCACTACTCGATCGCGACGGCTGGCTTCGCGGTCGCGACGGAATTCGTGCGAAAAACGGGCTGCGGCTCTCGCTCGATTTTGCGACCGGGGCTGGAACGCCGGACACCGACGAGCGGATAGAGCTTATCCGCTCGTGGTGGAAGCAAATCGGCGTCGACATCAGCGTGAGGCACTATCCTCCCGCGCTCATGTTCGCGCCGCTGCCCCAAGGCGGCATCGTCTATTCCAACAAGTGGGACGTGATCATCTTCTCTTGGGTGAACGACGCAATCGGCGACTATTCGCCGATCTACGACTGCCGAGCGTTTCCGCCGAACGGGCAGAACGATCTCCGTTGGTGTAACGCTCGCGCGCAATCGGCAATGATGGCCTTGTACGGACACTACGGACAGGAGCAACGCAACGGCGACGTACTCGTCGTGCAGCATGAATTCACCACGGATGTTCCTTCGATCGTGACCACGATCGCTGAAGACATCTACGCGCTACAACAGTGATTTAAAAAACTTCCATCCAAACGCGGTTACGCCGTTCGACAACATGATGAATGTCGATATATAGCGTAGCTAAGCAGCGCGCACCCCAGCAGCGATAGCGAGCGTAGCAGCGCCCACGCGGGGATTGCCGCAAGCAATCCGCTTGCCCGTAGCTCGGCCGCCCACAGCGCCGCAATCGGCGCGCGGGCCGGAGCATGAAAGGCTCCAAGCGCGTCCGGCCAAATCGGCGCGGGATTCTGAATGGCAAGCCACGCGGCGACGGCGAAGAGCGCGGCGAACGCAGATCCCACCACCAGCAGGTCCGCGAAGTTCCGGCTCTCTGCCGGCAGCAGTAAAGGCAGACAGCGCAGCAAGCGCGAGCAATGCGCTTTGCGTAATTCCCGTCGGGCGTTGCGCGAGCCCGAGCCAGTCAACGCAGACCAGCAACGTTCCAGCGAGCGCGATGATGCGTACCGTCGCGCGGGTTCGCAACGCGCACCATGAAGCGGCGACGAATGCCACGACCAGATCGTGCTCGTGGAAGAAACCCGCTGCAAAAGGCGCAAGCGCAGAAAACGCCGCGAAGCGAGCAAAACCGTCGCGGACTCGCGATGCGATCGCGATCGCGGCCGCAATCGCGAGCAGTGTCGCTACGACCCCGGCAAAGCGCGCGCCAAGCGGCGTCGCGCCGAAGCCAAACGCGATCGAAGCCGGACTGAATTGAATCGCAGCAAAGCGTTCCGCCGCGCCATGCGCACCAAGAATGCGCGCATATTCGAGTGGCCACGCCCAGCCGGCGGCGAGCGCCCCGAGCGCATAGGTGCCGCCCGCGCCCAGCGCTATCGCGAGCGTTGCGCGATTGCGGCCAAGTTGCGAAGCGAGGCCGAGCGATACATTAGGCTGAGCGAAGGCGAGGCATGCCGCCGCAACGGAAAATGGAAGCGAACGTGCAGCGACGAGGACGACGAGCGTCGCTGCGGCCAGTGCGAGGAGCGCTATTTGTCCGAGGGCGAGATCGCTCGTGACGGGACCGCAAGCGACCGCCAGCGCAAGAACCGCCAGCATAGGAAAAGGCGCCATCGCCCCGCCGCTGCCGCGAACCGCGCTCGCGGACAGCAGCAAAAGCGAGAATGCGAGGAGCGCCGACCATAGCGACCGCGGCGGTAGCGTAGGGCAATCGCGCAAAGAGCGTCCACGCGAGCAGCGTTGCCGGCGGCCCGACGAACGGCAAAACCTCGTCCCGGCGCCCATCGACACCCGCAACCGTGCGCTCTTCGTTCCAAATTGCACCGCCGTATGGATCGGCGTGTGCGTTCCAGGCCGAGCCCGCGGCCCAATAAGCCTCGAAGTCGCGCAAGAGTGGACCGGGCGTTGGGCGCGGTCGCACGGCAAGCAACGCGACGGCGATTGATGCGCAGGCGATTGCCAGCAGCCACCGGCGCGTCACCACCCAATGCGTCCGGCGGCCTGCTGCGTCCCAATCAAGTGCGACTGTGCCATCACGAAGAAGAGTCCCAGAAGCGTTGCGAGATACCAGAGGCTGACTCGTACGCGCGCGCCCAACGTCATATGCTGCGCGCGCGGGTCGACGTGACCCCTCCATGCCGCGATCATTGCCGGAAGCCCGAGCGCTCCAATGATGACGACGAAGAGGATCGGGATGTGCATCAAGATTGCAAAGGCGATGAAGAGGACAAACCCGACGATCCATAGCGGCGGCCAGAGCGCTCCGATGATTCGGCCGCCGTCGAACGGCGGCATTGGTATCATGTTGAAAAGGTTCAAAAAGGCCGAGAGGTCGGCGCATGCAAACCAGAAGCGGTCTTGCGTCGCATCGCCGATAACGTAGCAGACGGCGGCGAGTCCGAGCCCTACGAGCGGACCGGCCAGCGCAATGTAGGCGTCTTGCTCGAGATCTTCGGGCGGAGCGCCGGCGGTAAAAGCACCGAGCAGCGGGACAAACGCCGGCAAACGCGCCGGCAAGCCGTAGGCGCGAAAGGCGAAATAGTGTCCCAGCTCGTGTGCCAGCAAGAGCATCATCACGACGACGGCCAGCTTCCAGCCGAAAATCACGACGTAAATCCAAAGTGAGAGCAAGAAGCTCCAGCTTATTGCAAATAGCTTGGCGCCGACGAGAAAGAGAAACTTGAACTTGACCAAAAACGCCACGATCGCCGCGAGCACGGCGCCGATGCCGCTACGGCGCCGCTGCACCTGTTTGGGCGACTCGGGCTGCGGATCGGACGAGGGCGGAAGGTATTGCACGCAACCCTCTTCAACCGCAATGCGTGCCGGTCATCGTGATCGTCGGCGGAGGTTTCGCGGGAATTGCGGTCGCCCGGCGGCTCGAGCAGCGCCTTCGCCCCGGCGAAGCGGAGATCGTCCTCTTAAGCCGGGAGAACTACACGCTCTTTACGCCGATGCTGCCTGAGGTGACCTCGGGTGAGCTTGAAGTGCGGCACGTCGTGACGCCGATCCGCGCCCAACTACGGCGCAGCCGCTTCGTTTTGGCCGACGTCGATGAAATCGACGTACGCCGGCGGGTGCTGAGATATCATCACGTTCTGACGCGAAAAAACGTCGAGCAGTCATACGATCACGTCGTCCTCGCGCTCGGCTCGTCGACGTCCGATTTTGGGTTGCCCGGCGTCGCCGAGCACACGTGGGCCCTCAAGACTCTCGACGATGCCGACGCGCTGCGCAATCGTTTGGTGTGGTTGCTCGAACTCGCGGATACGATCGACGACGATGCTCGACGCGATCGGTTACTGACGCTCGCCGTCGTCGGCGGCGGCTTTACGGGCGTCGAAGCAGCGGGGGAAATACGCGAGCTGTTTCGCAGCGTTGCGCGATTTTACGCGTGCTTGCAAACCCACCGCGTGCGAGTGATGCTCGTTGAAGCGGGACCCACGCTTCTCGCGGGCCTGCCGGCGAAAATGGGTGAATACGCGCGCCGGATTCTCGAGCGGCGCGGCATTGAAGTTCTCACCGGCGACGGCGTTGCCGGCGCTGACGAACGCGGGCTAACGCTGCAGAGCGGGCGGCGGATCGAGAGCGAAACCATCGTTTGGAGTGCCGGCGTCAAACCGTCGCCGACGATCGAAAAAGAGACGGTGTTGCCAAAAACGAAGCGCGGCGCGATCGAAACCGCGAGGGATATGAGCGTTCCGGGCGCACGCGGCGTGTGGGCCCTCGGCGATTGCGCTGCAATTCCCGATGGGGAGGGTGGAGTCTATCCGATGACGGCGCAACACGCGATTCGCGAAGGGCCGCGACTGGCCGACAACATCGTTGCGGTCCTGCGAGGCCTGCCGGCGAAGCCGTTCTCGTATCAGACGCTCGGCATGATGGCAGCGTTGGGCGGCCGAAAAGGCGTGGCACAATTACCGGGCAATCACGTCATCACCGGCTTCATTGCGTGGTTTTTTTGGCGCACGTACTATTTGCTGCGCTTGCCGGGACTCGACCGGAAAATTACGCGTCGCCTTCGACTGGACGCTCGAACTGCTCTTTCCGCGCGATACCGCGGAGCTGCGCTTCGGTGAGCCGCAACACGACACGAACGAAGAGATAGTACTGCGCCCGTAGAACGCTGGAAGATGCTCCGCGAACCGATCGAGCGCCTCATCCGAGATCCGAAGGAATTCACGGGCGGCGTTAACTTCCCAGACCCTGCGCAAATTCGCATCTACGATGAGACGCTGCGCGACGGCGAGCAAATGCCCGGCGTCTGCTACACCCCCGCCCAGAAGCTGGAGATTGCCAAAGCGCTCGCCGCCGTCGGGGTGCACATCATGAGCGTCGGCTTTCCCGCCGCGTCGGAGAGCGACCGACGCACGCTGCAGCTCGTGATGGAGGCGAAGCGCCGCGGTGAGCTTGGGGACGCTGAGATCGTCGTCATGTGCCGCAGCAACCGAAGCGACATTGACGTCACGGTGAAAGACGCTGCGCGACGTCGGCGTGGAGCCGCGCGAGGTGACGTTCTTCATCTTCACTAGCGGCAGCGATCTCCACCTGAAGTACAAAATCGGAAAGACCTTATTGCGCTATGAAGGGCGCGAGGAGCGGGACTGGCTCGAGTTACCGCTGGCGTTCTACCGTGCGGCGAACATCCGGCTGCAGTGCGATGCGATTCGTCACGCGCGTGAGTGCGGCATCGAGCGAGTCGAGTTCGGCGCCGAAGACGGTAGCCGTGGCGACGTCGAATACTTCATCGAATATTTCAAAGCCGGCCTGGACGCAGGCGGGACGCGTCCGGCGTGGCCCGATACCGTGGGCACGTTGACGCCGGAAGCGACGCGTTGGTACTGCTCGCGTATCGTAGAGGCCTTGCCCGAGGGGCTGCCGATCGTTGCGCATTTACACAACGACTACGGGCTTGGCACCATCAACGCGATCACCGCGGTATCGTGCGGATTCAAGGTTGTCTCAGTGACCGCCAATGGCTACGGCGAGCGGGCAGGCAATGTAAAGCTGCATGAATTCCTCGTCGCGCTGCGCGTGCTCTACGGTGTCGAGCTACCCGGCTTCCAGTACGGCAAAGTACGCGAGCTGGCGCGCTTCATGGAGCGCATGAGCGGCATTCCGCTGCAGCAGCACGAGCCGATCGTCGGCTCGAAAGTCTTCGCTCACGAGTCGGGCATCCACACGCAGGCGATGCTGATCGATCGCCGCATGTATGAAGCCGTTCCGGCCGAGCTTGTCGGAGGCCGCACGAGCTGGGTTTTCGGCAAACACACCGGGGCTGCGCTCGTCGAAGACACGCTAAGGCGCCAACGCGAGCGGCTCATTCGCGCCGGAATAGAGCCGACTTCCGAGTTAGCGCATCGCGTCACCGACGAGGTGAAGCGGCTGCGGGAAGAACGCGCGGCGTCGAGCCGGAGCGAAGAGACGATGGAGCTCTACGAAACGGCGATGCGCCGGCTATCGCTCAATGAAGACGACGTCGTCGAAATCGCCATTGCGCTGGGAGCCCCGGCTAAGGCCTCGTAGCCCGAGACATCACGAGCGGCGGAAACTAGTGCGCTGCCCACGACCAGGCGGCGATCAGCCAACCACCTGAGGTTTTCTGCAGCACTAATGCGAAGGTGCCGGAGTCCTTCATTGACTTACCATGCTGTTTGTACGTGTAAGTCGCGGGATAAACCGCGTATGCGTGCTCGCCGGTGACGGTGACGTGCCACGCTGTTCCAAGCGTCACCATTCCGCCGGTGATTCCATTTTGCTTCATGTTGGCCGTGAACGCGCTCGCCCAATCGCCGCATGCGTTCGGGCCTTGCCAGGTGTGAGGCGGAAAATCATCGATGATGGCTGCCGACGAGGCGCACGCCGCAACCCACCCCTTCATGTTGCCTTGGTTGAACTCTGCAACCGCGTGATTAATCGCTGCCGTCACGCCGCTCGTATTCGTTGCCGTCGAAACGCCGGGTAGCTAAAGAACATTAGCGCCGCCAACGTTACGACGGCCAACCGAGAGACCTTCATTCTTCCTCCTCAGACGAAAAACCAGCAAAGCAGCCGAGTAGCGGCCACTTAGGGCAAAAGCAAAGCTCCCCTGCCTAGGGAGACAGTCAACCGCCCTAGCACGTTACGCCATTGCGCCGAGCCGCCAAGTCGCGACGAAGGCTTTGAAGACGACCCGATAGTCGTCGTGCACGAATCGGACGCTGCGAGAACCCGAGCGTTGGAAACCGGGAATGGTCGCAACGAGATGCGCCTGCGCAGCAGTGACGAGCTGCACTTCAAGCATAAGCGGTGGCTCGAAGCGGAACGGCTTTGCCCCATCCGCGTAGCGGACGGCCTCCTCGGCGCCGCTACGAATTGCGCGCCGCGCTGCCGCCGGCGTCATCGAATCTGCGGCAAAACTGCCGATCGATTCTTTGACGACGACGCCCCGCACCCACGGAATTTGAGCTTGAACGCCCTCTACGGTCGTGCGATCGCCGGTCACGAGCAAGAGCGCAACGCCGTAATATCCCAGCAGACCCGCGTTGATCGTCGCTTCGCTGCAGCGCAACTCGTTGATGCGGACCTCGTAGATCACCGAGGGCGTGTAGGTATGGCAGAGCACGGCGTCCGCTTCGCCGGCGCCACCATGATAACCGACGAAAAACGCTCCTTGGAACCCGCCATCGGCATCCTGTACCATCGAATACGGCTTGCGGTTTCCGAAGATCACGCGAATGTCGCTCGGGAGCTCATCGAAGAGAAGGTTTCGCATCGGTCCATGTGAGTCGTTAACGAGCACGTCGGTCGCGCCGGCGGCGCGTGCGCCTTCGATCGCGCTGGCCACCTCTTGGGTGTAGTATCGACGATACGTCGCAAAATCGCGGTGGGGGGTTCGAGCATCGACTTGCTCCCACGCGCAAACCCCCGCTACGCCTTCCATATCGCTCGAGATATACAACCTCATGCGATACTATTCGCGGCGGCGGCGATGCGCGTCGCTGCGATGAACGCTTCGAGCAGGCTGGGATAATCTGGGGACGTAAAGCGCACTGCGCGGCCGCCGATGCGCGCAAAGCCGGGCATGAGTTCGATGAAGTCGGCGTGCTCGACGGCTGCGGTCTCGATCGTCAGCTCGCAGGGAGGATCGAAGAGAAACGGCCGCGCGCGCTCGATACGGCCCATCGCTTCGCGAGCGCCCGCACGGATCGCTTCGCACGCGGCCTTGGGCGTGAGCGAGTTCACCGCCGAAAAGCCAAGCGCGTCTTTGACCGCCACGCCGACAGCCCAGGGCATCGCGCGTGTCGTTTCTTCCACCACCGTGCGATCGCCCGTGATCAGAACCACGGGAACTCCGTGAGTTCCTGCGAGCGCCGCGTTGAGCAGCGCCTCACTGCACGGCGTGCCGTTTACGGTAACGGCGTAGATGGACTCGCTAAACGTATGTGAA
>CAVRDR010000012.1:0-16348 GCA_963719905.1 Vulcanimicrobiota bacterium | reverse complement strand
ATACGCCCAACCCGTCCGCCGGAGTTTCGCCGCGAGATATCGCAATTAGTCCACATGGAAATACAGAGCGAACGCTTGAATCAGCCGCAGCAGGTCGGAAGACGCTTGGTTGGAGCCAAGGAGCTTCGCGCTGATCGCCGCATTGTTAGCGATCGTCGCTGTTCCGGCCGGCGCGCAAATCTCAGCGCCGACCGCACAAACCATCATAACTGCGCTGCACTGGCGTAACGTCGGTCCGGGAATCGGCGGCCGCTCCGTGGCCGTCGATGCCGTGCCCGGAACTCCATTTACATTCTATTTCGGCGGGGTCGACGGCGGCGTGTGGCGTTCTACGAACTATGGTCTCACGTGGACGAACATTAGTGACGGCCAACTCAACGCTTCCAATAGCATCGGCGCTCTGGCTGTCGCGCCCTTCGAATCCGAAGACGATCTACATCGGCACCGGCGAAGCCGACATCCGCAACACGTTCGTCACCGGCGACGGCGTCTACAAAACGACCGACGCGGGCAAGACCTGGCACTACGCGGGACTGAAGGACACGCATACGGTCGCAAAAATCGTCGTCGATCCGCACGACGCCAACGTCGTCTATGCAGCGTCGATGGGCCACGTTTACGCGAAGAACGCCGAACGTGGGATCTTCAAATCGATCGACGGCGGTTCGCACTGGAGCAAAGTACTCTACGTCGACGACGCGACCGGTGCGTGCGATCTCGTCATGGATCCATCGCATCCCAAGACGCTCTATGCCGCGATGTGGCAGGCCTACCGCACGCCGTATTCGCTCAACTCCGGCGGTCCCGGCAGCGGCTCTACAAGACGACCGATGGCGGGGGGCACTGGACGAAGATTTCTGCCAATCCCGGTTTTGCGAACGGCGTGCTCGGGCGCATCGGCGTGAGTGTGGCAGCGAGCGACCCGAAAATCGTCTATGCAATCGTACAGGCAAAAAATGGCGGCATCTTCCGCTCGGAGGACGGGGGCGCCCACTGGAAGCTCGTCAATGACAGCATGGAGATGCGACAACGCGCCTTCTATTATATGGCAATCTACGCAGATCCGACCGACCCTAACAGGATCTACGTGCCCAACGCACGCTTCTTCGTTTCGCACGATGGCGGCAAGAGCTTCGGTGTCCTGCGTCCGCCGCACGGGGACAATCACATCGTCTGGATCGATCCGCACAACCCGCGGATTATTCTCGAGGGCAATGATGGCGGAGCGACCGTCTCCACCGATCGGGGAGAAACGTGGAGCAGCGAGCACAACCAGCTAACCGCGCAGTTCTACCATGTCGCGCTCGACGAAGCATTTCCATTCAATATCTACGGCGCGCAGCAGGACGAAGGCTCGTTCGAAGGGCCGAGCGCGTCATCGAGCGGCACGATCCTCACCAGCGATTGGAAGCGCACCGCGCTCGGTGAGAGCACGTTCATTGCGCCGCAGCCCGGAAATACGAACGTCGACTACGGCAGTGGTTATTTCAGCATCATGATGAGGCACGACGCCATCACGGACGAGTACAACAGCGTCAGTCCGTATCCGCTTTACCGTGAAGGCGCGAGCTCCGGCGAGCTCGAGTACCGTCTCGCCTGGACGCACCCAATTCTCTTCTCGCCGATCAATCGGAGAGAGCTGCTCCTCGGTGCGCAGTATGTACTCAGCAGTACAGACTACGGTCAGACGTGGAGGAAGATCAGCCCCGATCTGACGCGCGACGAAACAAACGAGCGAAGCCGCGAGCGGCGGACCGATAGATAACGATGCATCGAGTGCCGAGGTTTATCCGTATGTTTCTGCGCTTGCCGTCTCACCGCTCGACGGCAACGAACTGTGGGCAGGATCGGTCGACGGCCTCCTCCATCTGACTACCGATCATGGGACGACATGGAGCGCGATTACGCCGCCGGCGCTGCCGCAGTGGGCGGAGATCACCTCAATCGAGCCGTCGCACATCGACAAGGCTACGGCGTACGTAACGGCTTCGCGCTATCAATATGACGACTTCCATCCGTACATCTATAAGACGACGGACTTCGGCAAAACGTGGACCTCGCTAAGCGACGGCCTTCCCTCCGACCAGTACCTCTACACGGTCCGCCAGGATCCCGATGCGCCAAACCTCTTCTTTCTCACGACAAAGAGCACTGTATTCGTGAGCTTCAACGGCGCTTCGGACTGGCAACCGCTGACGCTCAATCTGCCAAACGTTCAGGTACGCGACGTCGCGATCGACACACGCGAAGGCAAGGTCGTCATCGCCACACACGGCCGTTCGATGTGGGTGCTCGACAATCTCACGTTGCTCGAGCAGCTCACAAAGCCGCCGCCCGCCAATGCGAACGGCGCGTTGCTCTATGCGCCCGAACGCGCGTGGCTCACGCACGCGTACGGAACGCCGGCGTTCGGCGGCGCCCGCGAATGCTTCGGGCAACGGTGAAAATCCGCCGTTCGGTGCGACGGTGATCTTCTACGTTCCACGATCGTACGAGCGGAAACACCCCGGTTTCGCTCACGTTCAAAGATAGCGCGGGCAACGTCGTGCGTTATTTCGCGCTTCATATGAAGAGTCGGGCGAAGCCCGAAGCGCCGAGCGAGCGCTATCACCCCACGGAGGACCTGGCACGCGCGTACGCGCGTCTTACCGGCATCACTCCCGGAATGAACGTCTTCCAATGGGATCTGCGTTATCCTGATGCAACCGAAATCACGGGCTTCGAACCGTCGGGATCCGGCGGCGGGCTCGACGACTCGCTGCTTGGTCCGCAGATCGTGCCCGGAAATTACACGGTCACGCTCGAGTACGGCGGCGCGCATATATCGCAGCCGCTCGAGCTCGCGCTCGATCCGCGCAGTACCGCAACGGCGCAGGATTTGGCGGCTAGGCGCGATCTCGGTTTGAGAATCCACGCGCTGCAAGATGAGCTTGATCGCACGGTCAACGCGGCGATTGCGGCGCGTGCGAAAGTTGGAGCCGGCGCGGTTTCGGAGCAGCTCGATGCCGCGATCGGTGCCGTCGTCGACATCGTGCACCGCCAGGCCGACGAGGGCGCGCTGCTCTACGAATCCAGATTGCGCAGCTTCATTGCGTACCTCAACGCCGAGGTCGATATGGGCTACGTTCGCCCGACCGCTGCGGAGTACGCGGTCTTTGAAAAGCTCAGCGCCGACGCTGCGAGCGCCGAGGCGAAACTCAAGGCTGCCATCGCCGCCGCGCACTAGCTTTCCAACCTTCTTGTCGATCTATTCGCTAGTCACCCGTTCTAGACACCGCCGTACCTCCGTTACCAGTGCGGGCCCCCAGAGCGCGCATATCTATATCGCCGGGCTCCGGAATCTCATGCTCGATAACGTAGCGGTTCACGTCCTGTTCAAAGTTGATGATACCGGGAACGGTACGGTAACGTTTGACGAAACGAAAGCCGAGTTTCGATAGAAGCCGGCTGGGAGCTGGATTTTCGGCATATGGCTCGCAGTACAGATTCTTTAGTGCAAATTTTCGAATGAACGCATTTGACGATTCTCTAAGGAATTCTACGCCGAGACCACTTTTACGAAATTCCGGTATCCAAATATGGAGGTGTATGTAGGCTTCCTCACCATACTTGATCTTGTTGACATTCGAGTGTCCTATCGAAACGCCGTCATAAAACCACCCCAAGTAATAGGTTTGCTTTTCAGTGTCCTCGCGTTCCAGGTCCGGTAGTAGCCGCTCAAGCCAACCTTCCTTGCTGGGAATTTTTCGCGGGTCTACGCCCGTGCCAAGAAGAAATGCCTCATCAGCCTTGAGGAAATAGTCAATCATGCGCTCATAATCTGTCTTGCAACTAAACGGTCTAATTCCCAACACCATGCTTCTAACGTCTCTTGCTCAGGGCTATTTGCACGCCCACGCCAATGAGTATCGTTCCAGATTACGTTGCCACCGCAAAAAACTGCGACTCAGCAATGCGATTACGATAACTCTACGCATCGTGATCAACGTCTCCTTGAAGTCATGGGACGACGTCCCATTCGTCGCTGTTTGAGAACTCGAAGAGCATGTTGGGGTCCCAGCCGCGTACGGCAGGGTTAGTAGCGGAGAAGTCGCCGCGGTAGACAAGCGGAACGAAGATGGTGGCGTTCGTGACGAGGCGTTGCGTGGCATTAAAGGCGGAGCGCCGCACTGCTCGGTTCAAGAGCCGCGACTGTTCCGCGAAGAGCCGGTCGTATTGGGAATCGCACCAGCGCTGTGCGTTCGGACCGGCCGGCGCAACGCGATCGCATGTCCAAAACTCGCTCTGTTCGGGATCGCTGCCGCCGTAATATCCACTCCACGCGAGGTTGAAACGACCGCCGTAATACACGCCGCCCGGCGTGGCGTAGTACACGGTCGAGGGATAACCGCGGACGGTCGCCTCGACCCCGACTCTGGCCAGGTCTTCCTGGACGAGGGTCGCTAAGTTCCGGCTTTCTTCGTCATACGTGCCGTACGTCACATCGATCGCCAACCGGCGCCCCGACTTGACGAGGTAGTCGCCGGAGCGCCGCCAGCCGGCCGCATCGAGATCGCGCGCCGCCCGCGCCGGATCGTACGGCAACGGCTCGATCGACGGGTCGTGTGCCCACATGACCGCGGGTATCTCCGTCGTTGCGACCGTCCACAGCCCGTAGTAGACGTTCCGAGCGATTTGCGTTCTATCGATCGCTTCAAGAAGCGCGCGTCGGACGCGAAGGTCGTTGGTGGGATAGCGCTGGGTTTGAAATGCAAGATACGCGATGCGATTCTTCTGCGTGCGTACGAGCGACGTGCTCGGGAGCGAACGCGCCTGCACGGCCAGGACGTCCGTCAGATAATCGACAACGTCGACCGCGCGCGTGCGCAACAGCAAGAGCTCGGTATTACGATCAGGGACGATCTTGAGGACGAGGCGGCGAAGATGCGGCTTGCGCCATGCGTAGGGATTGGGCCCGAAGACGATGTTCTCACCGCGCCCCCAACGCACGACGCGAAACGGCCCGCTCCCGAACGGATGCTCGTTCCAAGCGGCGCGCGTGAGGTCGGTGCTCGCAAACGCATGCGCCGGCAGAATTCCATAGATGTAATCCGTCACCCCAAAGAGAGCCGATACCGCCCCGGCCCACGGCCGGCGCAGGTGCAGAACGACGGTGTACGGATCCGGCGTGTCGAGTCGTTCGATCAGGCGATACGGTTGCTCTTCGACGACCGGATTTCGCGGGTCGAGGATCGCGCGGTACGTGAACGCAACGTCCTTGGACGTCAGCGGCACCCCGTCCGCGAAGCGGGCATTTCGGCGCAGATGATAGGTCACGCGCCGGCCGTCGCGGGAAACGTCGCCGTTCTCCACCGTCGGAACGCGCGCCGCGAGCAGGGGAACCAGCGTGTTGTGCGGGCTCAAGCCAACGAGTGGCTCTGCGTAAAGCTGCGTCACGTCGATGTCCGATTGGAGGAACACGAAGAGCGGATTCAGCGAGGTGGGGTCGTTCGCGCGCACGATCGTCATCTCGTGCGGTGTTCCCCAGCCGTGCGCGCCGCCTACCCGCGTGCAGGCCGTGGCGAACGCGAGCGATAGCGTCAGCCACCGCCTCAACGTAGCGCGACGGCCGGGTGACGATTTCCGATTTTCGTGGCTTGTAATGCGTATGCGAGCTGAAGTACGCCGAGCTCGTCGTGGTGACGGCCGACGATCTGCATGCCGATCGGGAGGCCGCTCGTCGAAAAGGCCGCCAGGACGGAGATCGCGGGATTTCCAATCGCCGAAATATAGTACGCCGATTTCATCCACGCCATGTAGTCCTCCATCTTCACGCCGGCGATTTCGGTGGGGTAGGGCTGCGTCACGGGGAACGGCAAGACCTGACTGACCGGCAGAACGAAGAATTCCTGGGTCTCCATGAAGGCGCGGACGTTTTTCGCCCCAGCATAGTTGGCGAAGCTCAAGGCTCGTCAGGGTGAAATCGAAAAGACGGTCCCGCATCCGCCAGAGTTTCGGTGGCACTGGGTATAAGCACCACCGTTCATCGTCGTCCCGAAGAGCGTGCCTTTGATGTCGATCAGCCCGCTCAGTGGATACGCACCATCGTGGTGGCCCTTACCACGACCCCTAAAACTGTACAGTACGGCCTCCTGACCGGATGTCGTGATGGTAAAGACGCTCCCCTTCGAGTACGCACCTCCAAGAATGGTGGTCCCGTACAGCGCACCGCTAACGTTCAACAGTTTGGCCTGTGGAAATTCACCGTCAGGAGAGCCGGCGAAACTGTGAAGAACGTGCTCGTTGCCCGAAGCATCGATCGAGAATACGGTCCCGCATTCGCACGGATTCACGCCACCGCCACCGGTCGTTCCGTAAATCGTGCCGTTGACGTTGATTAAACCTACTGGCCCCGCACCGTCATCTGGGGAGCCAGAAAAACTGTGAAGCACATTCTCCTGACCTGACGTGGTAGCCTCGAAGACGGTGCCGCAGCCGTTGCCGCAGGAGCCCGCGCCGCCACCCTCGGTGGTCGTACCGTAGAGCATCCCATTGATGTTGATTAGGCCGCCTACCACCGGACAACAGCCATCCGATCCATCTGCGAAACTATGAACCATAGTCTCATGGCCCGTTGTCGTGACGCTAAAAACCGTACCGTCGTCGTATGTGCCTCCTTCATTAGTCTCTCCGAATAGCGTGCCGTTGACATTGGTTAGCTCACCGACTGGGCCCGCGCCGTCCGTCGGGTAACCCGCAAAGTTGTAAACTATGGTCAAATGGCCGCTTCGTGTGATGCTAAAAACAGTGCCGTAGCCATTTGCACCCCCATTGGGCGTTGTCCCGTAGAGCGTCCCATTAATGTTGGTCAGTTTTGCCGTCGGATTAGCACCATCCATGGAATCAAAGTTATGAAGTAGGGTCTCTTTGCCAGAAGTGATCTTGAAAACCGTTCCCGGTCCGTTAGCGCCACTGCCGCTTCTCGTGGTTCCGTAGAACGAGCCACTGACGAACAGCAGCGCTGCCTGCGGGTAATAGCCATCTCCGGACCGCCCGAAGTTATGGATCAGACGATATGTTACGGATAAGCGACGGAGCGAGTTGTCCCGAAGTTGTGCGCCACCGGTCTCGTGCGCGATTGCGGGCCCGTTCGGCACCGTCTGCTCACCTTGCGAGCTGCTCATACATCCGGAAAGCAGCGCGACGATCGCAGCGGGAAAACGTGCTGAAGCAATTACCGATAAACGCATGCTCCTGGACCCCCTTAAGCGCCTTGAGCATCCATGCTTTCTCCGATGCGCCCTTGAATCGACGAGCCGCCTTGGCGCTGGAGACCCCATGGTAGCTTCCAACCCGCAATCCCAGAACCCCACTGCTCGGTAGCTAGATCGCCGATCAGCGGTGCCCGTCCTATGGAAAAGCAGCCATAGCGCCCCGCATCCGGCGGGGATTTCTAGCGGTCGTTCAGCCTATGGCGAGGCCGCCGCAATTCGAGCGTCCAGACGATCTAACGCGGGACGTTACTGCTGTAAAGGTTGCGATCAAGCATCTCACGCCCAACGATCGCGCACAGCTCATCGCTTGGATTTTGCTCTACTATCAAGACGACGGCGCAATGTTCTCGCCTCAAATCAGCCGACGCCGAGACCGTATCACACTTAACGGCACGGAGTTTTGGCTCGCGCGCGTGCCGAAGCGGTCCTAAATCTGACTCTCGCCACATCGTGGCCCGGCGCGCGTGCACGCTTAGGAAAGGATTGCATGAAACGAGTATTGTTCGTTGGCCAGACGCCGGAGACGGTAGACTATACCGACCCCGCCATACCGCCGGGCTTCAATGCTGAGAAGATCAACGCCGGCATTGCAATCGCTGCGTCGAAAATAGCTGAGCACGGGTGGCAGGGCGATCTTTGCTTGATCGCGCCGGACGACACGGCTGGTCCTGTGGTCGAGAAGCAGTTGGCCAGTGCTGCCTACGACTGCGTGGTGATCGGGGCTGGTCTTAGGCTCCCTCCGAGAAGCCTGCTGTTGTTCGAGACGGTAATCAACGCTGTCCGCAAGGCTGCGCCCAACGCTGCCATCGCGTTCAATACGCGCCCGGAAGACTCGGCGGAAGCCGCTGCCCGCTGGTTGGACGCCGACTGAGCCGATCGCCTTGAGCGGGACCGAGTATCGGCTTGCTCAAGTGCCGAATCGCCCCACGGAAGACTTGAATCTCAGCTGGTTATGCGACGCACTAATGACCTGCCAACGAGAGAAAGGGCAGAATAAAGTTAGTGGCCAGCAAAGCGCAGATTGAAAACGCGATCCTAGAACGCGAGGGATTTCGCGTAGAATCGCCGGCGGTCGACCGATCGAGAAACGCGAAGGCGCAACAACATCAACATAAAGAAGACGATGACGCGTCGCGTAAGACTCGCCGCTCGGCCGTATAAAGTGCAAGCTGTGGATAACCGGCACGCGCCGTTTCCAAGTGAACAGTTAGCGCTCTGTTATGAGCTTTGGACTCGTTCTCCATCACCCTCATTTTTAAGGAAAGCCAAGCCCGATATATCTCAGCACGCGTCCCACTAGCCAAAATGGTTTGGGCAGGTCAAGAAAAGCCGGTGAACCGTAGTTAGGATCCCCGACGCACGCCCAACCAGCGGGCTATATTGCGGACGTAGTCTTTAAAGATCTCGAGCCGGGCCGGATCGCGTTTTATCTCGTTACCGGGTTTGTCGGTGACAAAACTTGGGGCGCCTCGATCCGTGTCCCAGTTGAGATCGGCCAGGTGGTGGAACGTCGAAACCGCGACCGCGCGCCCCAAGACTCCGCCCTCGAACGGTTCACCTTCGACCGCAACGGCGAGATTGAACTGCCGCCCGCTCACCGTGCTCGTGCCCGTCGCAACGACACGGGCAAACGCGGTACCTTCGGGCACGCCAACCGCCCCCTCGTGCGGATGGGCGGGAAAATACTCGATCGTTCCCGCGTCTGCTTTCGCGCTCTTAAGGATAGGATGTACCGGCGCGACCGCTGAGATCCTCTGATAGTTACCGTTCGCACCGGAGTGGTAGTTGGGATAGGAAATGTTTGGATTATCCTGGTCGTCGTTGTCGGCGCGACCCGGCTCGAGGTTGTACGTGTGAAAATGATTGAACTGGCCGAGCGAGCCAAGATGACAGAGACAAAGCCCAAGATCCTGGTGGTCGCGCGCGGTCAAAACGCCTCCGCCCCTCTTGCGGAACTCAATGATCGCACCGCTTTCTGCTTGAGTAAGGCCGTCGCCGGTGTCGACGGCCATCAACCACAGCTGATCGAAGTCCGAGTCAGGCAGTCGCATGATCAGATGATCGTTGCGGTTTGCATCCATCTCTTCATTTCGCGCAACTACCTCATGACCGTCAGCTTCGAGAGCTTCGCGCAAGAGGGAAAAGCGCGAGACGTTCCAGTCGTCCTCCGCGAACGGAATGGTCGTTTGTAACAATATCTTCGCCATTTCTCATCATCCTCACTAGCAACACGTATGACGTGCAACCCCGACCGCGCGGTTGCGATGCATAAGTCCAATTCCGGCAAAGTGATCTCGGCATCATCTACAACCGACGTCAAAGCGCAACCGTGGCCCCCGGGCTGAGGCTTGGATGCTTCGGCAAGAGTCCGTTAAACGGAATTGCATGAGAAACGCTTATAAGATATGAGTTTTTATAGCGCCCAACGGGAATCGAACCCGCAAATCGGAGTCCCGGCCGTTCCCGTCGAATACCGGATAGTCCTTTCCTGTACGGGTTTTTGCGTTTCGAGTCCCTCTCAGTTGTCTTCTCCCTCATAAAAGAGGACCGCGAAGCGTCGCGCAGCGACGACCGCCGCTGTGTGGCTGAAATGGGGCCGGATTCCCCCCTGCGCTTGAGCCTCAACAGCGACGCTGGCGCCTGGTCGGAAGAATCATTAATGCGTCCTTAAACAGTCCAGGAGTCTCGACTTTGCATCGGAAGTGCATCAGCGCTTCCCAAAGCAGGAGGTTCTAAAATGGTCCAACACCAGGGCGAAGGCACGTTTGAAATCGCAATGCACGAAAGCAAGAACGGATTTAAGTCGACACAAGCAGTGCTCGACGCTATCCAAGCTGCACGCGAGGCGCAAGAGCATACGTGGGAAGCTTGGTTTGCAGTGCGCGATGTGGATTCAGCTGAGTTCGAATCAGCGCGGCTTGCGTACACTGATGCTAATTTGGAAGTAAATCGCCTAATCGAAATCTACGACAGCTTCCGTCGAAATCGATAGACCTGAGAAAAGTTTCAGGGGCTGTATCCGCTAAAAACTCGTCGAGCGTACGTTATGCCGGTGATTGACGCCACCAGGCGAGCAATACCATCGGCATCCCCAAGCGAAAGGTGCCATCAGGACGTCAATCCCGCAAGGCCGATGTGGTATACCTCCTGGAACGAATGCCCGTCCGATCGCGAACGCTTGCGCGGATCGGTAAAGGAGTGATCGGCTCAAGAAGACGAGGGCGCTTCACTCGCGTCACGATGAGCTGGGCTATGCGCTTACATGCGCATTTCTCCTAGAGAGCCATGCTGCATGAATTCGATATGACTGACGACGCCGTTCCAGTCATCCGGTGGAATGCGGAGATCGCTTTGGAAAGGGCATTGCAGCTCGAACAGTAGGACCAGGGTCGTGGTCATGATGATGGTCACCGCCGAGGTCATCATGAGATGCACCTGTTCGTTTTCAAGCCCGAAGAGCCAGCAGAACCCCACGATGCACGCGGCGCCGATCGCCAAGACGAGCCACTCGAACGGCGCCATCCCCGAGCGGTTGCCGGAAAGCCGGCGCTGACGATAGTCGTGTAGCGCGCCGAGCTGCTGTAACGTCGCACTCTGTGCGTTTGCTTCCTTGAGGTTGCGGGGATTAAAGTTGCCGGCTGCCCCGATGGCGTCCATGACGATCAGATCCGCGCCTTTGTCGAATCCGCGGCTTCGCATCGCAGGCCACTCACTCTGCAGCATAGCGTTGGCATAGAGGAGCATATCGTGGCGTACGCGCGAGCGCTCTTCGGCCGGCAGTCCGACCGACGTGTGCCAGGCGTCGGTCGATGCGGCCGACTCCTGCGCGACGAGCTGCCTGAATCCGCGAAGTGCTGCCACGCGATGACCGTCATAAAACCCAGCAGGACGCCGTAGAGCGCTCCGACGATCGAGACGATGAAGCCGCCGACCTCGTTGTGCCGTACGAAATCCAGCTGATTGAATCGGCGGTGCACGTACCACTGTCCCGAGCAGGCCAACGCCACCGCCGTGGTCGCGGCCCAAAGCAGCAGCCAGACCGCGTTCATGCGAAGAAACGATTCCGGCCCGGAGTGGGCGACCGCGGCGGCAGCGCTGCAACTTACGAGCGCGTACGTTGCAGCAGCCGCCGCCCAGCTCCGCGGCTGGTGAGTTCTCTCTCGCGCACCAATCACGGCAGGCGCGGGCCCCATCCCGGAAAGAGTGAGCGATCGGGCTCCAGCGGCGATGGGGGGTATTTTCGATTAACAAGCATGGGCTTTTCTCCTTTCGGAAGGTTGAGTTGCGGGCCTCTGACGACCCACAGAGAGCATGCCGCAATCCGATGGGGCGCTGGAACCGATATCCGTATGAATTTAGTCGTATAAGTAGCCGAGATGCGAAACGCCGCAGATCGTTCGTCGTTTGGTGCGCTGTTGCGGGAGTTTCGTCTGGCGGCGGGGCTCTCGCAAGATGCGCTCGCCGAACGCGCGGCGATGAGCGCCGACGGAATCAGCGCGCTCGAACGCGGAATCAACAAGGCGCCGCAGCGGGAGACGCTCGCGCTCCTTTTGGGAGCGCTGCAGCTCGATCCGCAGCAACGTCAAGCGATCGAGGCCGCGTCAACGCGGCCGTCCCGCCCGCGCGCTTCCGCAGCCCGAGCGCTCAAGAAGCACAATTTACCGCATTTGCTCTCGCCGCTCTTCGGCCGCGCACGCGAGCTTTCGGAGATCGAGGGCCTCGTCGCTGCTTCGCCGGCGGTCACGCTGACCGGCACCGGGGGTGTCGGAAAGACGCGACTCGCGATTGAAGCGGGTTATGCGGCGCGCGACGAGTTCGACGACGGCGTATGGTTCGTCGACCTTGCCGCGGTGCGCGATCCGAGCGAGGTGCCCTCCGCGCTCGCCCACGCGTTCGGCGTGCGCGAGCGCCCCGAAGCGACATTGCTCGATGCCGTCGCCGATGCGCTAGCGCGAAAGAAAATGCTGATAATCCTCGACAACTGCGAGCAGGTCGTCATCGCGGTGTCTGCCGCCGTTGCGAAAATCTCGTCCGGGTGCGCCGATGTGCGCATACTCGCGACGAGCCGCCAGCCGCTGGAGGTCGCCGGCGAACGAACGTACCGCCTCGCATCGTTGAACCTGGAAGCCTCCGTCGAACTCTTCATCGAGACCGCAACGCGCGCCGACGCGTCATTCTCGCTTGGGGACGAGGTGCCGATCGTCGAGCGCATCTGTTGTCGCCTCGATGGAATAGCCCTGGCGATCGAGCTGGCAGCGGCGCGCGTGAAATTGATCAGCTTGTCTCAGATCGAAGAGCTCCTGTCCGAGCGCTTTGCGGTGCTCAGCGGCGGCGGCCGGGTCACGCGCCATCAAACGATGCACGCCCTCGTGAATTGGAGCTACGATCTTCTCTCCGAAGAAGAGCAGGCGTATTTTGCACGCCTCTCCGTCTTTCCGGCCGAGTTTTCGGTCGAGGCGGCGCTAGCCGTTTGCTCCGGCGACGGCATCGCGAAGAATCGCGTTCTCAACATCCTCGGGTCGCTCGTCGACAAATCCCTCCTCACCAGCGAGCGGCACGGAAAAATGCGGCGCTTTCGATTGCTCGAGACAATGCGCGCTTACGCCCTCGAAAGACTTGGCGATGGTGTCAACGCCCTTAACGAACGGCACGCGCAATACTATCTCAAGCTCGTCGAATCGGTGAACATGCGCACGCCGGGCTGGACCGACGTGATCGAGGCGGATTACGATAACTTGCGGCGCGCGCTCGAGTGGGCGATCGACGAGGGCGCTGACGTCGCGCTCGGCGTGCGTCTGCTCTCAGCGATGCGCGAGTTTCTCCTGTCGCGTGGCATGGCCGCCGACTCCGCACGGCGCGCCGAACGCGCCCTCAATGGCCCGACGCCGCTGTCGAAGCCGCTGCAGGCGATGGCCTGGGAGACCGTCGCAGCGATGCGCGGTGATATGCTGCTGGCGGCCCAGGGGTTCGAGGCTTCGTCGCGCCTGCTGGCGCTCTACGAAGAACTGGGCGATTTCGCCGGAATCGGGCGGGCGCTGCGCTGGCGCGGCGGCGGATACCTTCGTCTTGGCAATTTTGCACAAGCCGAACGCGATTTGCAACGCTCGCTCGAGCTGAGCCGAGAATACGGCGATCGGCGGAGCGTCATGAGAACGCTCGTATTTATTGCGGTCGGCTACGAAATGATCGGACGACTCGAAGAGGCGCGAACGATGAAGCTCGAGGTACTCGCGATGGCCCGGCAAGACGGCGAGGAGCGAACCATCATCGTCAGCTCGATTAATCTCGCGGAGACCGAGTTCGTGCTCGGCGAAGTCGAAAGCGCGGTCCGGCGCCTCGAAGAGCTACTCGCGAGCAAGGCCACGCGTAAGGACGTGCGGCTTCGCGCGAACGCTAGAGCGAATCTGGCGGTCTATCTGATAGCATTGCGTCGCGAGGAGGAGGCTCGCGCGGCGGCGCGCGCCTCCGTTTTCGACGCTCGCGAGGCAGGCGACGCGGGCACCGTAGCGATCGCGATCCAGCACCTAGCGGCGATGCTCTCGCACAGCCATCCAAGCGCTGCCGCGAAGCTGCTCGGCTACGTCGACGGCGTCTTCGCCCAGGAATTCTGGCGCGAACATACCGAGCGTTACACGCACGGCCTGCTGATGGAAGCGCTTCGCGAACGGCTCACCGATAAGGAGATCGCGGCGTTAACGCGCGACGGCGGTGCGATGACCGAAGCGCAAGCCGTACACATCGCGACGCGAAGCGCCCGCACTGCGGCGGCTGCACCGTAATATCTCCGGCCGCAAAGCCTGCAAATATAGGCTGTTTCTGGTAGCGCCAACGGGAATCGAACCCGTCTTTCCGCCTTGAAAGGGCGATGTCCTAACCGATAGACGATGGCGCCTCGGATGCCTTCACAACCCTAGCGGGCACTGCTCACACTGTCAATGGTTGCTCCGCGACGCTGACCGGCAGCTCGCTAATGTACTGGTGGACCAAGGCGATTGCCATGCTGCCTTCGCCAACGCTCGATGCGACGCGCTTCATGGATCCATGTCGAACGTCGCCGGCTGCGAAGATGCCGGGAATGCTCGTTTCGAGCAGATACGGATCGCGCGGGCGTTTGCCGTTGGCAGGCTGCAGGTCGACAACGTCGCGGCCGGTGCAGATGAAACCCTGCTTGTCGCGTATCAATGCGCTCGGCAGCCATGCGGTCTCCGCCTCGGCGCCAATAAAGACGAACAGCCCGTCGGCGGGAAGCGTTTTTTGATCGCCATTGCCATATTTCACTTGGATCGCTTCGAGGTGGCCGGTTCCGATGACATCGACAACCTCGCATTGCAGCTCGATGCGAACGTTTTCTTTTCGGTTCAACTCGTCGATGAGATATTGCGACATGCTTGCGGCCAGTTTCTCGCCGCGCACGAGGATGGTGACGCTACGCGCATAGCCGGAAAAGAGCATCGCGGCCTGTCCCGCCGAGTTGCCGCCGCCGACGATAAACACGTCCTTGCCGCGCGCGCCTAGCGCCTCGGTGCGCGCGGCGCCGTAATAGACGCCGCGTCCAAGCAATGCCTCGATTCCGGGAACCGAAAGCCGGCGCCACGTTACACCGTTGGACAAAACGATCGCCTTGGTTTCGATGCGATCGCCGCAATCCAACACGATCGCATGCGTCGTGGCCGGCGGTTCGCGAGGCTCGATCTTGCTGGCTTGCCGCGTGACGATAATTTCCGCGCCGAATCGGCGCGCCTGATGAAAGGCACGCGAGCTGAGATCGTCGCCCGAGACGCCGGCCGGAAAACCGAGGTAGTTTTCTATGCGCGACGATGTTCCGGCTTGGCCGCCGGGAGCGCGGCACTCGACGAGCACCGTGCGTAAGCCCTCGGAAGCGCCATAGAGCGCGGCGGCTAAGCCGGCCGGCCCGGCGCCGACGATTGCGACGTCGTACGTCGTTTCGTTCGGTGCGGTTTGCAGCCCCAAGCGTTGCGCGAGCTCGGTGAACGACGGCGTAACTTGGTGCGATCCATCCGAATAGACGACCACTGGGTAGCGGCCGCCGCGCACAATCTCCTCGGGCACATCGGCATAATCGACGGCGTCGGCATCGTCGGGGTCGACCCAGCGAAATCCGACGTGATTGCGCGCGAGGAAATCTCGCAGGTCGTAACATTGGAAATCCAAGCGATTGCCGATCACGATCACGTTCGCGACCGGCGTCGCGATTGAAGCCTCTTGCAACCCGGTGATGCGGCGCGCCATCGAGGCCAAAACCTGTCGGTTCACTTCCGCACATCGCGAGACCAATTCGTGAAAGTCTATCGCGTCGAGCCGCATTAAGCGCGACGGCTCCGTCGCGCGAATCGACGCCAGAAAACCCGATCCAAGCAGCAGCGGTACCTCGCCGAAGAAGCCTCCCGGCTCGACGACGTCCACGACGTGCTCCGCGCCCCCAATGACTTTGACGATTTCGCAGCGGCCCTCAAGGACGACGTGGAAGGCGGCGGCTTCGCCCTCGAGCACGACCCAATCTCCGGCGCTCACGCGTATGTCGGCGCTGCGCGCCACGATCCGGTCGAGGTCGCCGTCGTGCGCCGACGCGAAGAGCGGAATTTTGGCTAGTAACTCGGCGGTGATCATGTGGCGGGACTGGTGTGTTTCGGCCTAGACGGTCGTACGCCTGGGGGCGCCGCCAGTCGCCCCAAAAAGGGAACCGGAAGCCGGCATGTAGCATTCCGTGCCATGCAATTCTTCGATCGCTCGCGCTCGATAGCGTACCCCGGCTTCAATCGCTGGCTGGTACCCCCGGCGGCGTTGTGCATCCACCTTTGCATCGGCGAGGCGTACGCCTTTAGCGTCTTTACCAAGCCGATGTCACAAGCAATCGGCGTTACCGCGCCAACGCCCGGTGTCGATTGGACCGTCCCCGAGCTCGGGTGGATCTTCAGCTTGGCGATTCTCGCCCTCGGCCTCTCGGCAGCGTTTGGCGGAAAGTGGGTAGAACGGGTCGGCCCGCGCATGGCCATGTTCGTTGCCGCCGTCTTCTTTAGTATCGGGCTGATCGTGGCGGGGATCGGCGTCAACGCGCATTTGCTCTGGCTGGTTTA
>CAVRDR010000011.1:0-162004 GCA_963719905.1 Vulcanimicrobiota bacterium | reverse complement strand
CCTCGTAACTGTAATTCGACCCGGATAATCCTCGGTCCCGTTAGCACGCGTCGCGCTGAGCCGAGCAACATTCATCCAAGCGAGTCAGAGCGTTCGCGAAACGGAACGAGCCAGAGCGCCGCGAGGGCACAGATCGTGGCGCCCACCGCGATCGTTGCCGGAACACCCGCAATACCGCCTAAGTATCCGCCTGCGAGAGCTCCGAGCGGCAATGTAGCCCAGACGAAGGTTCGCATCGTCGCATTAACGCGTCCTTGCATGTTCACGTTAGTCAGCGCCTGTCGATAACTAACTTGGCTGATATTGTAGATCGGCGTTGCGATCGTAATTATTGCAGAGCCAACAAACACCGCGAGATATGGCAACCCGATCTGCCCGAGCAGGAACGACGCAGCACCCACAGCAGCGCCGAGAAGTGCGACAATCAGCGACGGTCGCAATCCGAACCGTTTGCGCAGTTTCGTGGAGAAGAGTGCGCCGACGAACCCGAGCTCCGCGAGCCCAAACGCGAGGCCAAGTAGCCCCGGCTTTAGGTGAAGAATGCGATACGCGTAGATGAGAATGACCGCATCTATCATGGACGCACCTAAATTAGAAGTAGCTGTAGCTGTGGCTATCCAGCGGAGGTCGGAAGCGTGGAAACGAGACTTAACCCTTCACCGACCTCGCGAAGTCCTTTTCGAAGGAGAGCGGCGGTCCATCGTGCTTCGGTTCTCTCGTTCGGATCAGGCCGAGGCTCGCAACCGAGACGAGGTACGACACTGCGTCGATCGCAATTGCACCGGCTGCGCCATCCACTGAACGAATGCTTCGGCGATCGCACTGCCGGCCATCTGCGACGCGGAGTTCGAAATTTTGACTTCGCGTTTGCGCCTGTCAGCTGTTCCGCCGAAAAAGTACCGGGAGATACGACTGATACGTTATTCCGAAGAACGCCGACGCCGTGCCGCCGAGGAGCGCGACTGCGTAGAGTTGTGGGAGCTTCAAGATTCCGAGAAGCGCGGCTATTGGAACAGAAGCGAGCACCAGAAAGCGCACCCAATCTGCCGCGATCATAATGCGTCGGCGCGAATAGCGATCGGCGATCACCCCAACGAACATTCCCAGGACTGGAAAAGGCAGCGTTTGCAGAGCGGCGATGGTTCCGACTTCCGGCGCAGTTGCATGGAGAACCAATACCGCCAGCGTCGGGAGCGCGAAGTTCGTAAGCGCCGTCCCAAGCAAACTTACGGTCTGTCCTGCCCAGAGTTTTTGGAACTCAGACATAAATGCGCTACGATTCGGTCGCAGGCCCTGCTAGACCATTGGACAGCGAGATGCGCGCGGCGGCGTTGAACATCCAGGAAGGCGCCGAAACGGTCGATGCATCCTACGCGGGCAGATCACCGTTCCCAGGGAGATGTTCGTGATGGAACACTAGTCCTGGGCGGGATTCGCCAGCCCGGACGAGCTGAGGCCGCACGCGCAGCAGGCGGCCGACGAGCCGTTCCCTTACGTTTTGTAAAGGCCGGTAATTCTCGTGCTTCCTAAGATATGTCCACGGATCGCGAGGTCGAGATTCTCGACGTGAGACGAGCGCGGCAAACTCAACTTCGCATTAAGGGCATACAGCGTGATGACGTAGCGATGTATTCTGCCGGGCGGCGGGCACGGACCGCCGTAGCCGCGATTGGCGTTGCCGTAGTAAATGGCCCAGTCGTTAAGGACTTCGTCACCGTATTTGCTCGACGGTCTGCCTGCGTCTTCCGGAAGGCTCGTAGCGCTCGGTTGGATGTTGTACGTGCCCCAATGCCAGAAGATCGCGGTCGTGTCGAGCATCAGCACGGCAAAGCTCTTCGTACCTTTCGGGGTGCCTCTCCACTCGAGCTCGGGCGACTGATCGCCGCCCTTGCAGCCGTTGCCTTTGTACACCATGGTCAGCGGCACGGTTTTGTCGTTCTTAACGTAGTGCTCCGTATGGTGAATGCGGCCGCGCCACGAGTGCCGGCGGCGATTAGCCATTGCCGATCGCCCCCGGCAAATTCGTTCCTCCGGAACAGGCTGCGACGAGGCACGTAAACGTGAGGAAGTATGCATGACATAAGCGTGATTTCATCGGTGCTCTCCTTACGGCGTCATCCACTTCTTTGTATACCCGGCAATCGGAACCCCTGCTTCGTCGTTTTGGCGCGGGACCCATCGGTGCCCGGCGTTATTACCTGCACGCAACTCAAGCGGGTTTTACGACGGTCTAATGGGCGCATGAAAACCGTTAAAACCCAAATTCCGACCATCCCATTACCGTCGAGCGCAACCGCTCGCGCGTTCGAGTCACCGCCGCCGGGCGCGTTGTAGCCGACACGACGTGCGCCTTGACGTTGCGCGAGAGTGACTACGCGCCCGTTCAGTACGTACCGCGCGATGACGTAGATATGTCTATGCTGGAGCGAAGTGACAACCAAAGCTACTGCCCGTACAAGGGCGACGCCGCCTACTACAGCATCACTGCCGCCGGCAGTCGCGGCAAGAACGCGGTGTGGACGTACGAGGCGCCGTACGGCCCGGTCGCCGAGATCAAGGAGTACCTGGCTTTCTATCCCGATCGGGTGGACTCGATCGACGAAACGCCGTAAGGTCCTACGAGAGGCAAGCCGTGATTGCCTCGATAACGCGCTTCGTCTCGTTCGGGTCTCGAACCTGAATGCATACCACGCCGGTACCGCGCGCGGGGAAATCATTTCCGCCTGGGAACAATGCATCGCCTACATAAATCATTTCCGCGATCGTGATACCAAGGGTATCCCGCAGTTTCCGAATGCCGTAAGCCTTATCGATCCCTGGAAGCGTGACGTCGATCGACGTCGTCCCGCCCAACCGGACGGAAAAGTCGGGAAGCGTAACGTCGAGGAGCGCTTTAATCTTCTGCCGCTTCGCAAAATCGGGATCCCATTTGCTCTTCTCGTCGAGCGGAGCTTGCTGTCCCAGCGCTGAGTAGGTGATCTGGCTCCCGCGATCTTCGATCGTTTCGCCCCAGGTTTTCGTCGCCGCAAATCCAGATGAAGCTACAGCTGCGTTCATCGCGCTGATGATTTTCTGCTTCTGTGCGTCGCTCAAGTCCTCGGAATAGAGTTTATGCCAGCCATCCTTATATTGATAGAATATCGTTCCCGAAGTCGGTAGGATGGACAAGTTGCCGATGTGTGCGCCCTGCGGAAGCCTGCCGAGAACCTGCGTTTCAAACTGGTCCCAACCGCCGCCCGATATAATCGCGACCTTGACTACCGCGAGCAGAGCGGTTAAGAGCGTCCCCATCTCAGTATCGATAGTGCCTTTGCTCGGCACGAGCGTACCGTCGAGGTCAAATATAATCAGCTTCTTCATTTTGTCCGATCTGGCGAGTCCTGGAGCAAAGCGATTGCAGTCACCTAGCGGGATTCCCTGGTCTACCACCCGGCCCACGGGCGCGCGGTGGATGCGACGGACTTTAAAGTTTTTTCATGGGCCATGCCCGACACTATAGTGGTCTTCCGCTGCCCATCGAAATGAGCATATTAAATGCCCTTGGAGGAACACGCTCGGGTGCGTGACGATAACGTCGTCCGGATCGGCTGGACCCCTATCTTTCGCTGCAGCGGCGGCAGGAGCTACAGCACTTAAGGCGACTGCGGCGATATTACTGTCTGAAGCTCATTTCGGGAAGTATCCTAGATCGGCGCTCGCGCCCCGAATCGTGCGAATGGGTGCTACGTTACCATTGGAACCTTTCGCAAACACGAGAATCGCGGCTACGTTCTCGTCGCTATCGACCGCTACGAAGATTTCACCCCTGGCGTCGACGGCAATCGCTGTGGCCCCCAGCCGGTCTCGGGGATGCTGTCTTTTTCCCGGACAGTAGCGCCGCGGGAGCCACATTACCGTGCGCGCCCGCTGCGAAGATCAGGACGTTTTTGCGATTGGCGACATAAAGCGCGCTCGAGCTGTCGACGGCGATGCGGTTTCCAGACTGCAACCGCGTATGCGACCCTGAGATCGTAAAGGCTGGAGCAACGTTGCCGTTGCCGCTTGATCGATAGGCTTCGATGGCGCTGGGCCCGCAGTTATAAATCATCCGTTTGCGACGGCGAGACGACCGAACGCATGAGCGGTGCGTGAGAGCCAACGATAAGGAAGTATAAACCGGTCGCGCCTTGCGAACTGGGGCACCCGCTTATTCTTTGGCTGGCAATTCACTTGGGAGCGAGCTCAGCGCGTGCCAGAATCGGCTTGGGCGGCGGTTCAGACGATGCGCGAAGGTGCCGATCAATATTCGCCCCATGACTTCGAATGGGGGAGACCCATATTCAAGCGTCATCATCGCGCGATTATATTTTCCCGTGCCAATTAAAGGGTAATCCTTGTCTCGTAGAGAGAAGAATGAGATGAGCTTGAGTCAGGCGCCGTAGGTCCGGTTAGTAGAGGCTTGCTTGGTTTCTCAAGCGACCCCTATCCTTGATGAAGGCTTGGTAGTATAAACATACTATCATTTTAAGCATTTCCTAACTTAGCATTTCCTCGCTCTCGGGCGGAAAGACAAACAAAGAAAAATGCGTATGACGATTCCTCTCCTTGCCGCTGTTTTAGCCGGCGCGTTGCTCGGCGGGTGTGCAGGCGGCGGTATTACCGGCGGCTCTATGCTCCCCAACACATCTCAACGCTTGGCGCACCATATGGACGTGGTCGGCGGCGGCCCGGTGCATCGCGACGATGTAGTCGGCGGCGGCCCAGTGCATCGCGACGATGTAGTCGGCGGCGGCCCAGTGCATCGCGACGATGTAGTCGGCGGCGGCCCAGTGCATCGCGACGATGTGGTCGGCGGCGGCCCAGTTCATCGCGACGACGTGGTCGGCGGCGGCCCAGTGCATCGCGACGACGTGGTCGGCGGCGGCCCAGTGCATCGCGACGACGTAGTCGGCGGCGGCCCAGTTCATTCGTGGACACTTTAGAAGAGACCGCGGCCCAAGCGAGCGAGGGCAGGAAAACCGAGGGGACGAGGAATAAAGGTACCATCACGAGTTGGTGGTACTTATGACAGTACTTAGCTTGGCGATTCGTCGCTAATTAGACCACCAGCTTTTTTTATTTTCTATTTATTACGCAGGGGGAGCGTTGAAAACAGCCACACTTAGTTGGTCGGGCTTCAATAACGAAGAGTTTGAGCGATCGTTTGCGGCTGCTGACCTCGATCACTGTCGCGACCTCGTTGCGTCGCGAGAGAGCGCCGACGCGGTTATCGCGGCAGCGCGTGTCGCCTTGCGCGAGCAGCGATACCTCGACGCCATCGGCTTCCTTTCGGACGTCTCCTGGGTATCGGCGGAAACGCGCCTCCCGCGTGACATCTTGCTCGGCGCAGCCTATGCGTTAACTCGCGATTATGCCGCCGGAAACCGACTCATCGAGCGCGCCCTCAGCGAATTAACGCCCGACGACCCATGGTACTACGAGGCCATTGACTATAAAGGCTTGATCGCGTGGATACGGCAAGATTATACGGAAGCGCAAGAGGCTGCAACCGCCGAGCTCCTCTCGACGGATCACAACAACCGGGCGCGCGCGCGAATCTTGCTCTCCTGGATTGCACTGCGTCGTGGGGAGGCTACTCGTCAGGTCGAGGAGCTGCAAAAGTCTCTTGACGAGCTGGACGGCGCCGAGATGCCGGACAATTTCCTTAGAGGTAACGCTCTTTATACGCTCGCAGTTCTTTGCCGAGAACTGCCGCTTGACGCGGCCGCCCAGCGGGTTCGAACCGGCTACCAGTCACTCGCGTGGACTGCTAGTTTGCGGCTCGAGCGTTTTCACGTCACACGATTGCTCGCAGCAATTGACGAGCTCGAAGGAAATGAGCTTGCGGCCTTCTCGGGCTTCAGGAAGGCGGCTCGACTTGCGCCATCCGAGTACTGGAGCGTTCTCTGTTTTCTTGATCGGCGCTGCTCGCAAAGAACACCGGCGAGATGGCCTTTGCCACCGACACTCCACGAAGCGCATGAGATCGCGCAGCGGCTTTCCTGGAATGTGGCCGGCGAAGAACGCGCGGCGCTGCTCGTGCTTGCCGAACTCTTTGCGTACGGCGATCCTGTCAGTGGCGGAACAGTATCTCGCACGGTTCCGGACGCTGGCGAAATCAGTAATGCCGATTCTTTCGTACGGAACGGACCCCCGCGTCAAAGGATTCGAAGCCTATTCGCAGGGCGTCACCTGGTTGCGTCTCGGCGACCCGGGGGAGGCCAAGACTTCGCTCACCGAGGCGTTTACGATCTTCGAAGGCTTCAACTACGCGTGGCGCGCCGCACTCTGCGCGACTGCTCTCTACGAAGCGACCAAGGACCAGCGCTGGATGCAGCGCGCCATCCAAAAAATCGATCCGTGGCCGCGCAGCTGGATCGCGCGTCGCGTCGCCGAGGGTCGAACGCCGCGGCTTCGCCTCGGTCGGGTTCCCCCAGCGCAACGGCAAGTGCTCGAGCTCGCTCGCGCCGGAAGGCGCAACTCCGAGATAGCGAGTGCTCTTGGCCGCAGCCCGCACACCGTCCGCAATCAGCTCTCGCATCTCTTTGCGACGTTCAACGTCAAGAGCCGCGCCGAGCTCGTCGCCGCGCTCTCGACGCCGGTCGCTGCCGTGACGGTGCTCCGCCAGAGACGGCGCCACGGCTCGCTTCACACCGGCTGATTTTTACGACGACCCTAGCGTCGTCGTATTCGCAGCAGGATCTGGTTTAGCCTAAGTTTTCGATGGCGGGTCGACCGCGACTCCTGAAACCGTCCCGCTCTGAGAAAAGCCGGACGTTATCCTGTACTTGAATTTCCCAGAGGCGTACGCATAGACATCAACGGAATTCTTCGTTAGGTCGCTGACGTACAAATTCGTGTTCGACGCGTCTAACGCGCTGTACAGGCAGGTCTCCCCTAGCTTGATCGTCCGCGTCGGTGCGCCATTGTAGGGCGGAGCGTAAATCTTGATATTGTTGCCGTTTGTAACGATTAAGTTGTTCTTAACATCAAAAGCGAGGCCTTGTGGGCTGCTAAGGCCCGTAAGGTGGAGAGCCTTGCTGCCCTTGTTCGCACCGTTGGGGATTCAACGATGGTTGGGCCCGAATTAAAAACGTTGCCGTGGCTATCGACGGCGACTCCGAGACCGTTGCCGGGATGTTGGTTGTTGCTAAGCGAGCGCGTGGGTGAAGTTGCCCCGCCAACGTAGACGTCAATACCTCCGGTATCCTCATCGGAAGCATAGACGGTATTGTTCGAGTTGTTGAAGGCGACGTCTCCCGCTTCGCCGTTGGGATCCGCGAGCGTGGTTCCCGCCGCTCCGCAATTTGGCGCGAAGGTCGCGATGAAACTTCCGCTAAACTCGTAGGGAACGTACAAGGTTCGGTGCGCGTTTACTGCGATGCCGTTTATACCTCCAGGCGGTACGGTATCGGAGCATCTCGGGCCGTGATTGCTCGTGTCGGGCAGCCCAAATTCGGGAACGGAGGCGACTCCGAACTGCGCAACGTACAGCCCTCCGGGCGTTGCGGCGCTGCGTTCACCCGTCCTAGCCAAGGGAACTCCAGCGAGGCCTTTCGCCGTGGATAGGGGGGCCGCGTACGGGACGCTGGCACTCTGCTGCGTTCCAGCAGAACACCCGGCGACGATGGCGACGGTCGCCCATGCGCCCAGGGCAGACCGGAGCGAACGAAAACTTCTCATGAACCTTCTCCTTAATCAACGCGTGTGCGATAGGAAAAGTCGAGCTTTGAAGCGCCGGCCCGCGAACTGCGAGGCAGCATTTCTCAGACTCGTCAGCGACGCCTGGGCAGCGCGTGGTGCCGCGAAAACGGCCGAACGCCGCCGGCGATGGTCTGAAGCAGCGACGTTGCGTGGTAACGAACGATCTACCCTTTTCGACCTAGGGTCCGCTAGCTCGGCCAATTTTTTTTCTTACCCGCGAAACAACCGCCGGGCTTGACGGCTACCGAGAGTACAACGTTTGTTGAATACCGAGAGGAACGCACCATCATGAGTCTATCTTCGTTAATCCGCCCGCTAGCCGCACTCGGACTGCTGCTCGCTTTCGCGAGTCAGGCCGCCCCAGCATTCGCCGGAACGAGCGGCGGAATCGCCGGCATCGTCACCGACGCAAAGACAGGGGCGCCTATTGCGGGCGTGCGTTTGGAAATCAGTTCGCCCTCACAGAGCACAACCGTAACGACCGACGCGCGCGGCCACTTCATCGCGTTTGCGCTGCAGCCCGACAACTACACGGTGACGGCAGTCAAGAGCGGCTACGAAACGCAATCACTCGACGGCTACTCCGTCTACGCGGATCAAACGCAACTGTACGATTTCAGCCTACAGCCAGCCCAAGGATCGTAAATCCTAGGCGCCGTCGGAACATTCTAGCAAAAGGCGTTCCCATATGGGAGTGCCTTTTTTTGCGAAGAGCCTGTTGCTTCGGCGTTGCGCTGAGCTGAGCCAATAGATTGACGTTCGTGGAACGTGGGATGTTCGAAGTAAAATCGCGAAGGACGAAAACATGTGGCGACGCACGGCGCCCTACATGACGCTCGTCCTGATTACGGCGTGTACGGGCGGCGGGATGGAGACCCCGATCCCCCACGCTCCCGGCGAAACGGCGCCCCGTGCCACAGTCTTTGACCGGAGCACTTCACGGTGCGCCGTCTCCTACGACGGATTGCTGTGGTACACTGTGCCCGCCGGCTCGTTCTCGCCGATCGACATTCGTCATTGGAGGTGCGCAGGCACTGCCTTGTCTTCCAGCATGTCGCCACCGCGCCCAGCCTGGTCCATCCCACGAGGAGCAACTCAGACCCGTTTCGTCGGCACGTCCCTGCAACAAAATTACTCGGCTGGGGGCATGCAGAGCATTGCGGCCGCGGCAGCCCGCCATAACGTGCCGATATCGTGGATGATCGGTACCTCCATGTACCTATTCATGAACGAGAATCTCTACGATTCGTATCACCGCTCCCAAGGCGATGATGTCGAGTCCGAAGATAAGATCAACCTCGTCAGGACGATTCGGCGTACGTTGCCCTGGTATGTGCCGACGGTGAGCGCCGAAGGGGCCGGACACGAACGCAACATCGCAGGTCTGCTGGCGTTGGGCGAACATGCTTTCTGGGGCATTACCTGGAACAGCCACGGCACCGACGGAACGTGGGATTACGGTGCTCCGTGGGGCAGCTATTGCGCTGATCCCAGTTCGTACAAACGCCCCGATACGAACGGAAAGTGCTCGTTACTTGCGCTCGAGTGGACCGCGCGCGACCTCACTCGCGCTTACATCAGCGGCCAAGAAGCATACTTCTCGACCGATCCGGACGACCTTCACGATCGAGCCGGCTTTTCGACTGCCGGAGCGGAAACATACATTCGCGAGATCGCAGACGCCTATGCCGCCGCCGGCGAGACGCAGCCGATCGTAATGATGTCGCAGCAGGAAAGCGGCGGAAACACTTCCAGCGATTCGTCGATTCTCAACGCGCTCTACGATCAAGCGATCGTCGACCATATGAAGGTCGAAACGCTCGCCCAGGTCGCGCCCGATGCGATGACGTTCTCGGCGGCGCCACGCGCCGTCGCGTTTCCGTACATTCCCGGCGGCGTGGCCGTTCCGTCCCCCATCCTGAACGGCCAAACGCTTTATCCGGCCACCATCGATTACCACGACACGCAGATAGGCATGTCGTTCCTGGCCGGACATACGCTTCCGACCCGGCTGTTTCCGTATGCCGACGATCCGCGGTCTTTCTACAATGTACCGCTCGTATCGCTGCCGGCCTCGGAATTCCCACGCTCACCAACGCGAAGGTGTCTCGAGGAATGCTCTACCTCGTTTTCCAGGCACCGAAACAGTTGCATTTTGGTATTGCGATCTGGAGCGACCCGGCAAAGCTGCGCATCCCGCAACCTCGCGCCATCCCAGCGGGTCGCGCTGCAGAGGTCATTACTTTCGATCTACAATCCGGCCAGAATCAGATATCGATCCGCTGCCTGGGCTGCACCGCTACGACGTTCTCGTACTCAACCTGAAAGCGTAGAACGACCGGGTTGCGGCGTCAGCTGCAAACGCTCATTTTCAGCCCTGGCTATTCGTTACGTCTGGGCTCCGTTTTTCGGCTTTTGGCGCATTGTACTCGACGGCGAATAGCGCCATTCCCCAAGCGTTCCTAGTTCCGACCGCAAGACGAGGTCGAAGGCGACCGCTCGCGCGGCTCTTTAAGCGGCTCTTAGTCTCCAGCCCATCATCGACCACGCGATGCCCGCGAAGATGAAGTTCAATCCGACGACGAACCCGATGAACCAAAACGCAGAATAGGGCCATTGCACCCACAGCAAGATCCCTAAGATAAAGCTGATGATGCCGCTGAACGCCATCCACCCGTAGTGCGGCAATTGCAACCAAAGCGCGGAGACGAAGCGGAAGATTCCGCCGAACACAAAGAGCGCGGCGAGCAGCAAGGTGATGGTCAGCGCCCCGATCACGGGATGCCCCAACAGCATCAACCCAACGATAATATCGAGCACACCGACTAACAAAAGCAGGATCACGTGGCCGGCACCGCGCGCGGCAAAGGCGCTGATGATTTGCGCAACCCCGGCGATAAGTAAAACGACTCCAAGCACGACCACCGATGCCAACGTCGCGGCCGTTTCAGCCCAGATGGCGTAAATTCCGACAGAATCAGGACGATCCCGAGAGTGACGTACCAGCCCCAGAGCTTGTGAGCTTGACTGATGTCCGCGGCGATTTCTCTCATTGCCTTCCTCCTACCAAGCTTTTGTGAGGCCTTTATGCTACCGCATGCGCCGACGTTCATCAAGCCCGCATTGCGCCCGATGACGCTCAACCTGACCTCCAAGGTAATGGAACGCATCGCGTGGCGATGCCTACGGCGATGAACAAAATACCGGCGCACGTAAAGGCCTCGGCGCTCCCGAATCGCGCGGCAAAGGCGCCCCACAAGAGCGAGCCTAACGTTCCAGCATACGCAATCGGCCACGGCCGCGCCTGGCCGGACGCAAAGCTTACGCGATCCCCTAAACTAGTTGCAACTCGGTCGACGCTATCGCCGAAGGACTAAGCTGATTAACTTTTTCAGATAGTGAACTCGCCACTGGCGTTGTAGGCGTCGGTCGCGCTAAGAGCTTAGCTCCCGTTGTGCCGGGGGTGAACTTACCTGCAGCGCGAAAATCGTCGGCCGGAGGGCCACGTCGATGAACGATACAGATCAAGCAATGGCAGAGCCAGTGTAGTCCACCATGAGTGACGAGAAGGTCGTCTCGCCGGGATTCGTCGGCCGGCGCCGCACCGGCAACGCTGGACTTCCGCCGGGGCAATATCTCACCGAAGATTTTCCGGTGCTTTCGGCGGGCCCGACCCCGCGCGTGCAGCGCGAGAAGTGGGAGTTTGCGCTCACCACGGAAACTGGCGAGGTGCGCAAGTGGAATTGGACGGAGTTCAGTGCTCTGCCCATCGTGCCGATTACGACCGACATTCACTGCGTCACGCGTTGGTCGAAGCTGAACACGATGTGGGAAGGTGTCTCGGTCGACACGTTGCTGGAGGGCGTACAAACGTCCGCGGGCTTTGCGATGGCGCATTCGTACGGCGGCTATACGACCAATCTGCCGTTGGCGGATTTGCGCGGCGGTAAGGCGTGGATTGCGTTTCGCTACGACGGCAAAGAACTCGCACCCGAGCACGGTGGACCGGCACGACTGCTCGTTCCGCACCTGTACTTATGGAAGAGCGCCAAGTGGGTCAATGGCATCACGCTCATGCTCAAAGACGATGCCCGGCTTTTGGGAGAGCCTCGGCTACAACAATTACGGCGACCCGTGGCGGGAACAGCGTTACTGGGGCGAGTAGCGTGGTTGTCGCGAAACGTGATCGAACGGCGCGACGAGAGCGCGACCGCGCGAACATTGGTTCTCGCGCGTGCCCGATTGGCCCGGTCACGACGCCGGGCAACACGTCGACGTGCGACTGAGGCGCCCGATGGTTACAGCGCCGTACGTTCGTATTCAATTGCAAACGCGGCTCAAGGTGATCGGCTCGAGCTAACGGTCGAACAGATTGCTCGACGGCGAGGTCTCTCCATATCTCGTTCACACGCTCTCGCCAGGCGATCCGTTGGAGATTCGTGGACCGCTCGGCGGCTGGTTCGTCTGGCGTCCTGTGTCGCTCGAGCCGGTGCAGCTCGTTGCCGGCGGATCGGGAATCGTCCCGCTGATGGCGATGATCCGCACGCGTGCGCAAACGGATCTCCGTCCGCCATTTCGCTTGATCTATTCGGTGCGCACGCCGGAAGCGACGATATACTCGGCGGAGCTACAGCAACGTGCGGCCGAGGATGACGGTCTAGCCGTATCCTTACGTTTATACCGCGCACGACGCCGCCTGACTGGCCGCGAGCAGCCCAGCGTATCGACGCCGCGTTGATTGGCGAAAACGTGTTGCCCGCGAAGCAAAACCCAGCCTGTTTCGTGTGTGGGCCCACCCCGTTCGTGGAAGCCGTAGCCGGTTTTCTCGGGGAGGCCGGCTACGATTCATCCCGGATAAAAACCGAGCGCTTCGGACCTAGTGAAGGGACATCATGACTAGTCGTTCCTATCTTGACGGAAATGCCGCCGCAGGCGAGCTGTGCAACGTGTTTGCCATGGATATTACCGGCGCGGCCGGTCAGTGTGCGGCGTGCGGTGTGATCGGTGCGCTCGCGCAAGGGCATCTCTACGCATTCGAGCCGGGGATAGTCATTCGTTGCGCCGCCTGTGAGCATCCGCTGGTTCGGCTCGTGAAAGGTCCAGGCCGCGCTTGGCTCGACCTGCGCGGTCTCGTCTATTTGCAGTGGGAAGTTTCCGGCGTCAGTCGAGTATCTCGCGAACGAGTGGAATAGCTTTACTGGCGTAGAGCTCGATGCTGTGCATGAGCTTCTCATGCGACAAGGGACCGGCGCTGTATTTTAGGTCGAAACGGGCGATGCCGAGGATCTTTGCGGTTGCGGCGATCCTTCGCGCGACCGTTTCAGGCGAACCGCAATATAAGGAGCCTCGATCAGCTTCCTGGTCGAACTCGGCGCGGCTGATCGGCGGCCAACCTCGCTCGGCTCCGATCCGATCGCGCATGATCTTAAACGCGGGCCAGAGTTCGTCTTTCGCCTGGGCGTCGGTTTGCGCAATGTGGCCCGGCGAGTGTACGCCAATCGGCAGCGAGGGTTTACCGAGCTGGGCGAGCGTACGATGATAGAGTTCGACGTACGGCTTGAACCGCTTCGGATCGCCGCCGATAATAGCCAGCATCATCGGCATACCATAGCGGGCCGCACGGACGACCGACTCAGGACTTCCTCCCACGCCGATCCAAGTCTTTAGTGACCCGGACTCGATCGTTGGAAAGACGCGTTGTGTCGTCAGGGCGGCTCGTGTCCTGCCATGCCAGGTCACGGGCTCCTGCGTAAGCAGGGCTGCGAAAAGATCGAGCTTCTCCGCAAACAGCTCCTCGTACTGACTGAGATCGTATCCAAACAAGGGAAACGACTCGGTAAACGAACCGCGACCGAGAATTACCTCTGCTCGTCCTTGCGAGATGGCGTCGAGCGTGGCGAACCGTTGGAAAACGCGAACCGGGTCGTCCGAACTGAGCACCGTGACGGCAGAGCCGACGCGAATGCGGCCCGTGCGCCCCGCAATTCCGGCAAGTACGACTTCTGGTGACGAGATAGCAAAATCGCCGCGGTGATGTTCGCCGACGCCGATAAAGTCCACCCCTAGCCGATCTGCAAGAACTCCCTCTTCAACGACGTTCCGTATTACCTGCGCGTGCGGTAACAACCGGCCGCCCGCATCGGCGGTGACGTCGCCAAATGTATCCAAGCCGAGTTCGAGAAGCTGCACCGTTGGGCACCTCGGTTCTCTCTAGCGCTACCAAATGCCGCCGTTCGGCGGAGACGCCATTTGCCGGAGCGAATGGAACCGGCTCACTCCTCGCGCCGGAGAGCGACGTTGAATATTGATTCTAGTGCTACCGATTCTTGGCCATCCCTCCCGTACGACGAGATGGCGCCGACGGCCGATCACCTTCATCGACTCAGCCAGATCGCTGGAAAGTATACGCTCGATCAGCCTTTTGAAGCGTATTGGAGTGACGTCGCCCTGCTGGTTACGCCGCGGGGCATCGCGACGCGAACGCTGAGGTCGGACGATGTATTGTTCGATATCGAATACGCAATCCTTGACTCTCAAGTCGTCGTTACTGCGTCGACGGGCAGAGCGACGCTCCAGCTCGCGCCCGGCACCGTAGCGGACTTTTACAGGAAGTTCGTCGACGAGGTTGCGGAACTAGCGTATCCCGGCCCCTCGAACCACAATGGAAACGGAAATCGCTGGAGCACTACATTTCGACTCGGACACCGTCGATCGTCCCTATGATGCGGCCTCGGCACGCCGAATGTGGACGGCTTTTTCTAGCGTTGCAAGCGCGTTGAGCCTCTGGCAGTCCGCCTACATCGGCCCTCGCCCGCCTGTCGGGATCATGTGGGGCGGGTTCGATCTCTACGCTCCGAGATATAACGGCCGATCGCTGGTGCCCCCCGCCGACCGGCCGATATTTCAACAAAACGGCATGAACGGCGAAGTGGTCGCCGTCGGATTTAGCTTGGGCGACTCGCAGTCGCGTGCAGCCGGTTTGTACGCCTACATTTCGCCGTCTCCACCCGGAATTGAGAGCGCCGATTTCGGCGTCAAGGAGGCCGCGTACAACGCCGAGGCTGGGCTCATCGTGCTCCCTTGGGATGTCGCGCGCGCCAGCAAGAATCCCCAAGATACGGTGGTGCGGTTTGCCGATGCCGTCTACGCCGCCGCCGTTAAATTGGGAGGGTGGCCGAATAGCTGGGTCTATCCCCGACATGACGGTTGGTATGCGAGTAGGCATCTATTCCCGGCTAAACGAGTACGCGCATTGAGATCCGGGACGCGCGAGCACCTCGATCACTTGTCGTACGCTCGCCAGCGCTTCACTGGGTTTCAGTTTTGAGAAACTGGCCGGCGCCGTATTGGGTCACGGGCTTTGAAATGCGCCTTTTCTCAATGAAGGTTCGACGCACGGCGGCGCCAAGCACGGCCCTCCTCTTGCTGGTGATGGGATGCCTGTCTCTGCCGTTGCCGGCCCTGGCGAATGCTCCCGTCGTGCCACCAAAGGTCTCGGCCGCAATCGCCGGCGCACGATTGAAGGCGTCACCATCGAGACCTATGGTCAGACGTCCCCGAGCGTGGTTCGACGTTATCTTTCGCTTCGCAAGGGCTCACTGCTCGATCAATCCGGCGTCAATCGCGATTTCGCAAACCTCCGCAGGCTACCTGGATTCATCCCGAGGCTCGTCATCAGACGAGGGAGCGTCACGAAAACGGCCACACTCCACTGGATCGTCATGGCGAAATGGCTAAAGCCCACAGACCATCCCTTCTATGCGGACCAACCCTTGACGGCTCCGATTCAAGGCATCGGCTACATCGTCACGTCGGCGCCGGTCGACAGCCGCGGTTCTACGTTTTCAACCTACAGCCAACTAAGCCGACGCGCGAACCTCGTTCGAGTCCTGTACACGTCACCGATCGCGGTCAATCCGGTCAAGGGCACCGAGTCGGATCTCATCCTCAATACGTTCGGTGGGCGCGGGGTGTTCCGAGCGAGTCAACCGCTTGCAATCAACATCTACAGCTGGAACACTGGAGCCGAAGCCGCTTTCCTCCGCAGCTCAACGAACGGGATTCAGTTCGAAGTCGGCGTTCGCGAGACTCGGTCGACCACGGCGCAATCGACGGGCATCATTTCCCCGTACGTCTTTCAAACCAGCAAATCGCCGGCGCATGTTACGGTCCTCGAGGCGGGCTATTCGCACGCCTGTCCCGTTCCGTCGTCGCAATGGTATCCACCCTATTGCCATACTCAGTACCGGCTCGAAGCATTTGACGCTCTGGGCTGGTTCGGTTCGACGAGCGAGTATCAATCCTACCTCGCGGATATCGCGCAGTATGTTGCGGTCGGCAAGTCGACGCTCGTGCTCCACGGCGCAGAATCGCGCACCGGAGGCGTCATACCGGATAGCTTCTTGGTGTGTGCCTATGTGCGCGCCTACCCTAAGGCGTTCTGCGGCACAGACGCACAACAGGCGACCGCGGAGTTCCGACTCAACGACGCGCTACCGCAAATCTTCAAGTTCGCGTTCTTCACAGAGACTGCGTCGAGCCGGGTGCGGGGCGGAACGCAAGCGTTTGCGCCGCCGACGTTCCAATGGCACGCCGACTCTGGAGTCGGTATTATCTTCCGCAATTACATTCGTGTCGATATTGCATACGGCTCCGCAGGAGGCCGTCTCTCGTTCGCGCTTCAGGGACAGACCTACTAACGGCTAAGGAAACTCGCGCAGGGGCGGGCTCAACGGGTCGCCGCGACGGGTGAATCCGAAGGCGGTACTATTCAGACGCTCGAAACTAATCGTGACACCGTATCACCCCGCCCGACCATCGCTCGGCATCGGCGAACGCGCAGCGTCATTAGGGTGCCCTGCTCACCCGTGAGTCGTACCATCCTCCGCCTCGGTTTTTGATTTTGAAGGGCCCGCAATTCTGACCGTACTTGCCTGTTTTTCCGCAGGTAAGCATTTTATACGAGAATCCCGGTTCGGGCGTAAATGTTCCTCGCGCCACATAGTGTTCCGTCGCTGAATAGGTTGATTCTGCTGTTACGGTATAGGCCTCCTGATATTCCAGCTGAACAACCGAATCAGCCACGTACTCCGTAGCAAGCCCTGAGCGGTTCGCCTTCGCCACCGAATCGTCAGTCACTATGCCGGACGGAAATTCAAGGACCCGGAAGTACGGCCGGCCCGATGATCGATTTTGAAGAAAGAGTTGCGGCGCCGGCGCGTCACTGACCGGGAACAGCTCCGAATGCCCCGGCCCGATCAGCAATGAAAAATGGCGCTTGTAATGGTACCCGTTTGGATAAGAAAGCAATGTGGAGACGTGGCGCTCATGGCTATGGTATAACCAAAAGAACGTTGGACGTTTTTCGTTTGGCTGTAGGGTCAAGATGGCTTCACCGGCGCCGAGCTCGACGGTTATCGGCGCCATCGAATCATTACGGAACGAGACGTAGCCAACGTTATTATAAAGCGACATGGCCAGCACTAACAGTGACACACTTGCACCGCACCAAGCAAATCCCTTAAAAAGCTTCCCGTTGCTGGAAGTACCCTGTGGCGCAGAATTAGAATGGCTCGACGCCATGGGCAAACCGCATCTTGCGCAGCGGGATGCTTCGCTGGGATTCCTGTGGCCACAGGAGCTACAATCCATCTGGATTGGCACGACGTGGTGGCTGGAGGCCAGCAAGACAAATAGCGCCGCGATCAATAAGGCGGTTGAACAATAGCACACTCCCCAGCGGCCAAAGGCCGCTAAAACCCATATTAAATCTTGAAGCGCGCTAGTACTGTCTGGTACCTATCATATAGGCACCGAATCGCGGGCTACGAAGCGCCGGAATGAAAGGTGGAGCTCGGGTAGGCGATAGATAGGCCTCCATGGGCTCGGCGTGTGTCATGTTCGATCTTGACGGAACGCTGATCGAAAGCGAGCAGATCTGGCGCGACGTGCGGCACGAGTTCGTGGTCGCAAACGGCGGCCATTGGAAATCCGATGCACCGATCACAATGATCGGCATGCGAACCGACGAGTGGGCGCAGTATGTTCACGATGAGCTAGGTGTGGCGCTAGCACCTTCCACGATTGCCAAGCGCGTTGTCGAGGAGGTCGTCCGGCGGCTCGAAAATCCCCCCGTTCTTCCCGGCGCCGATGCAGCGCTCGACCGGCTCGCAAAGGAATTTCGGCTCGGCCTGGCGTCGTCTGCGCCGCTCGCGGTCGAAAAAACCGTCCTCGCAGTCACCGGGTGGAACGATCTTTTTGCCGTCGTTGTTTCGGCCGACGAAGTTCCGCGCGGGAAGCCGGCGCCCGACGTTTACCTGCGCGCGCTCGAACTGCTCGATGCGGATCCTTCGAACACCGCCGCCGTTGAAGACTCAGCTAACGGCATCCGCTCTGCGCACGCTGCGCAGCTCGCGGTGATCGCGATCCCGAATCGCGAGTTTCCACCGGACGCCAAGACGCTATCGCTCGCCTCGCGCGTCGTCGCGAATCTCGACGGCCTCAATGCCGCCCTCATTCGAAAGGTGCTGAAGGTCTGATTTACGAGGGGATGTCGGTACCGAACCTCTCGAAGGCGCATAGATGAAGGCAATTTGTGTGACCCTGTGGCTGCCGAACTGCTTACCTTGCCGGCTGCTCGTACAGGGATAGCGCCCCCGTTTGAAGTAAACACACCTGAAAGCACATTGGCAGCTTAGCTAACTGGGCAGCTTAGCCAACTGCTGGTCGTGGTCATTGCGAGTATAGCCGAATAAAGGCCCATCGTTTGAAGAGAGCCACTGTCGTCGTCTTTTTGGCCCTGAGCGGCTGTAACGGCAGCCAAGTGCCCGCAATTTATCGGCAACCCACGGCAGCGACAGCGGTACGGCTTTTCGGCCATTCGGTTTCACCAATTCAGCACGTCGTGATCGTCATACAAGAGAACAGGTCGGTTGATAACCTGTTCCATTTCTTGCCGGGCGCAAATACTGTTTCCTATGGGAAAAATTCCAAGGGACAATCGGTACCGCTGCAACCCGTATTGTTAACCGGTCCTTACGATATGGACCACGACCATTCCGCTTACCTGACAGACTATGCTAACGGCAAGGTCGATGACTGGAACTTTGTGGGAGAAAAGTGTAAGGACAAAACCTCGCAATGCCCGTCGCAATCGGTTGCCGCCTACGCCTACGTTCCACGGAATGAGGTGCGGCCGTACTACGACTTGGCGGAACGATATACGTTTGGCGCCGCAATGTTCCAGAGCAACCAAGGCCCGAGCTTTCCGGCACATCAGTATCTTGTGAGCGGAACGTCGACCATCGTTAGCGGTTCGATATTTCGCGCCGCCGAGAATGCTTTTACGTCTAAAGGTGTCGCAACCGGTGGCTGTAACTCACCGAAAGGTACGATAGTTAGACTCATCGATCCGAACGGCAAGGAAAACGAAGGTGCCTTCCCATGCTTTAGCCGATTGGCCTTAACCGATCTCATCGATACGGCTGGCCTCTCATGGCACTATTATCAAAACGTTACGGGGGCGGGCTTATGGAATGGCTTGGACGCGATTGAAGCCCTGTGGAAGAAGAAAAGGGAATACGACGCAAATGTAATCACGCGGTCGTCGCAGTTCCTCACTGATATCGGTAACGGATACCTCGCGAACGTCACCTGGATTACGCCATCTTCGGCTTCATCTGACCACGCGCTCCATAATAATGGCTCTGGCCCATCGTGGGTCGCTTCGGTGGTCAACGCGATTGGAGAGAGCAAATATTGGAACAGCACAGCGATCTTCGTTACCTGGGACGATTGGGGCGGATGGTACGATCACGTGGCCCCCAAACAATACAACTCGTATGAACTCGGCTTCCGCGTTCCATTGTTGGTTATTTCCCCGTACGCCAAACGCGAGTACATTTCAACTGTGCCGCACGAATTCGGTTCCATCTTAAAGTTCACCGAAGAGACGTTCGGTCTTGGATCAATGAAGACAACGGACGTTCGGTCCGACAATCTCTCTGATTGCTTCCAATTCGATAAACCTCCTCACAAATTCAAGCCGATTCCGGCCCCATTCGGCAAGCAATATTTTCTGCATCAAATATCTGTCGGGCTTCCTGACGACTGACGCACCGCACTAGACCGCCGCTCGCCGCCTCGGCAATGACTTCCAAGCGGCGCGAGGAACGCCCAGCGAGCCGCAAGTATTAGGAGTTAAATCACCGGAAACTGCGTAAGGTAAGGGTTCGCGTGCATATTCACCCCAGCCGATCGGCGACCGCGTGTGCGTCGCGCACCGTATCGGCCAAGCCGATTCCACGATAGGCGTTCCCGGTAAGCGCCAAACCGCGATGCGATGACGCTCTTTCTTCGATCGAGCTGACGATGCTGCGGTGACCGACCACATATTGAGGAATGGCGCGGGGCCAGAGTGCCTCGTGATACATTATCGGGGCGGCGCGAATGCCGAGTGTGGCGACGAGGTCGCGGCGCACGATCGCGCGAGCGCTCGTATGATCGAGCGCGAGCACGTCAGGGTCGGTTGCGCCGCCAAGAAAGACTCGCAAATACGCGGTCTTCTTGGGAGCTTGCTCGGGAAAAATTGCTGATGTATAGATCGCGCCTAAGATTCGGATACCTTGTCCGCGTGCGGCTAAGAAGCCGAATCCGTCGAGGGGCCTTGGCACGTCGAGTTCGTCAAACGCGATTCCGACGACGCGCATTGGGGCGTACTCGATGCTCAGCAAAAGCTCGCTCAGCGTTGGGTCGCAGCCTTTGAGCAGCTCCGCGGCGCCGTATGCCGGCACGCTAAGGACGAGACAGTCGGCGTCTTGATGCCCGGTCTGATAGTGAACTCGCCAGCCTTGCGCCGTTTTCTCGATCAGATGAACATCGCAGAGAAGCCGGAGGCGATCGCCCAGAATTTGCGCGAGCGAGTCGGTTAATCTCTGCAGACCCGCCGCGCCGAAACTAACGAGGCGGCCAGGCTTGCGGCGAAGGGCGGCTACCGCGCGTATCAACGAGCCGTATTTTCGCTCGAGTTGGGGTAGACTTGGGAAAAGCGCAGCCAAGCTCGTTCGTTTGGCGTCACCGCCGCTGATGCCGAGCAATGCTGGGGCAGCGATGCGTTCGGCGACCTCCAGACCAAAGCGGCGCGTGAAAAATTTCTCGACGTCTTCATCTACGCGAACGTCTTCTTGCGGCGCTCGAACAAAAGGCTCTCCAAGCGCACGCAGTTTGCCGCGCGCCGACAGAAGCGACATCGATAGCGCTTGGCTCGCTCGAATGGGCAGCGCGTGAAGCTTGCCCTCCCAATAGACGTAACGTTTGGTGGCCGCCGGACTAGCCTCGACTCGCTCGTTTTCAAGCCCGGCTTCACGAACCACCGCAGCGACGTCCGCGGAGTTTGACAGAAAGCCGTTCGGTCCCCAATCAAAAACAAACTCGCCAAAGCGCTGCGACCGAATTTTTCCTCCAGCCGAGGCTTCGCGCTCGACTACAGTAACGTCGTGTCGTCGGCTCAGTCGTAGAGCAGCGCAAAGCCCCGCGATTCCCGCGCCGACGACGGCGACTTTCACCGCGCGGCGTCGACCGTGGAACGGCAGAGCGCTGCCAGCGCATTGATCCAGAGTGGATCGTCGTTGAGGCAAGGCACGTACGTGAACTCTTGACCTCCCGCCTCAAGGAATGACTCGCGTCCGCGGATCGCGATCTCCTCGAGCGTTTCCAGGCAGTCGGCTATAAACGATGGACACACCACGGCGAGCCGAGTGATCCCGCGCTTCGGGAGTTCCGTCAAAACGACGTCGGTGAAGGGCTGAAGCCAACCGCTCCCCAAGCGCGACTGAAATGCCGTCTCGTAAGCGCCGCTCGCCAGGCCTAATCGCTGTGCAAGTTGCTGCGTCGTAGCCAGCGCCTGATGCCGGTAACAGGTTGCGTGTGCCGGAGAGGCAGTAGTGCAACAGTCAGGGCTACCCAAACAGTGCCGGTGAGTCGGATCGACCTTTCGGAGATGACGTGCGGGTATGCCGTGGTAGCTGAACAAGAGATATTGCGCCTCAGGCGGCATTGCTCGGCAAATCGTGGCCTCCATCGCATCGAGGTATCCTCGGTCATTGAAAAACGGCTGCACGAAGCGATGCTGGATGCCCCGCGACCGCAACGCCGACTCAACCGCAACCTCCACCGTTTTTGTCGATGCCATGGCGTACTGCGGGTACAAGGGAACAACGATGATTTCGCGAGCGCGCCCCGCACGCGCGACCAGCGCGTCGATTCCGCGAGCGATAGAAGGCTCGCCATAGCGCATCGCAAGTCCAACGGGAACTTGCATGTGCTCCTCGAGCGCTCGCCGAGTCCGCTCCGAAATGACGACGAGCGGCGATCCATCCTCCGTCCAGATACTGGCGTAGGCCGCGGCGGACTTTGCCGGCCGCGTCGGCAAAATGAACCCTTTGACGACGAGCGCGCGCAGGGGCAGCGGTAGATCGATTACATACGGATCCATCAGGAACTGGTCGAGATACGGACGCAAGTCCGAAGGCGTCGGCGAGGCCGGAGATCCAAGGTTGACGAGAAGTATCGCTGGTGCGATCATTGCGCAAACGGATCTTTCGCAAACCAATCGCGGGGCTGCAGATAGGCGGCCAGTTCGGCTTCACGGCTCGCGGGCTCCGGATGCTCGTCGTAAGCCCAACGCACTTTTGGGGGCAACGACATGAGGATAGACTCCGTGCGACCGCCGCTTTGAAGGCCGAAATGAGTTCCCCGGTCGTAGAGTAGGTTGAACTCGACGTAACGCCCGCGACGCAGGAGCTGGAACGAGCGCTCGCGTTTGCCGAAGGCCTCGCATGCGTGGCGCTCGACTAGCGGAAAGTAGGCGTCGATGAAAGCGGTGCCGGCATCGTGCATGAACGCAAGGATCTCTTGGAAGCTGCGCGGACGGGGATGTTGGGTGCGATCGTCGTGCTCGCCATATCCGCCCGAATCGAGATAATCGTAGAATATGCCGCCCACCCCGCGCGTTTCGTCGCGATGCCTTATATAAAAGTAGCGATCGCACCAAGCCTTGAAAGCCGGATAATATCGGAGATCGTGTTTGTCGCAGGCGGCGCGTAGAATGCCGTGAAAATGCCGAACGTCTTCCAATACCGGATAGAACGGCGTTAAGTCAGCACCACCTCCGAACCACCAAGCTCCTGAGGAACCGGCTCGATCACGGGTCTCGAAGTAACGGAAGTTGCAATGCGCCGCCGGTGCGTGCGGGTTCCTCGGGTGAAGCACCGCGCTAACTCCCGCGGCAAAGAATCCGTGTTCGGCTAGCTCCGGTCGCTGCGCGACGACACTGGGAGGCAGCTTCGCTCCCGTCACAATCGAAGTATTCACGCCCGCCTTCTCAAAAACGTTGCCTTCCGTGAGAATCCGCGTTGAACCGCAGCCGCGCAAAGGATCTGTTTGGGCGGCGTTTTCCCAATCGTCGGCGCGAAACGCGCGCGCGGGTTCCAGACGCAAAGCGGCGTCGCAAATGCGTCCCTGCAGCAGACTGACGAGATTGGCGGCATCGTCGTGCATCCGCGATATGGCCTTTTTCACGATTGCCGCCAGTTATGCACGGTGTCGACCAAATGCGCAACCGCCTCCAACGGGGTCGCCGGCCATATGCCGTGTCCGAGGTTGAAGATGTGCGGACCTCCGGCGCCGCTTTCGAGAACTCGGCGCGTCTCCTGCGCAATCGTTTCTCGATCCGCAAAAAGTACCGCGGGGTCCAGGTTGCCTTGCAATACCCGCAGCCCAAACTTGCGCCGCGCGCTATGCAAGTCGGTTCGCCAATCTACGCTGATCGCCTCAGCCGGCAGCTCCGCAATAGCATCGATCAAGTGGGAAGCACCGAGCGCAAAATAAATTCTCGCCGCCCCCGCTCCTTCCAAAGCACTCAAGATTCGCTTGTTGTAGGGAAGGCTGAACTCGACATAGGCATTCAGGTCGTGTAATCCGGCACCGGTATCGAACAATTCGAATTGCTTGAGCACCGCATTCGATCTGCATAAGAAGATATGCAATGCATAGTTCGGTGAGTCTTTCGAGCAAGATGTGCGTCGATTTGGGGTCCACGCGCATGAACTGCCGAAAATGCTCGTATTCTTTTGAGCCCGACCCCTCGATTAGATAAGCCGCGAGCGTGAGTGGGGCGCCGGCAAACCCGATAAGCGCTACATCGGAGGCGAGTTCGGCCTTAACCAATCGTATTGCTTCGCCCACGAATGGAGCGACCGGCTCCCGCAATTCCAAAGTTTCGATTGAATGGCGCGAGCGCAAAGGATGGGCAACGAAGGGTCCTGGCTTAAAGTCGATTTCGATACCGAGGGATTCCAACGGAGTCATGATGTCGCTAAATATAATGGCCGCATCGAGCGGATATCTGCGCAATGGCTGGAGGGTGACTTCCGCGGCAATCGCCGGATCCCGGGTCATTTCGACAAACGAGGAACGCTCTTTGATCCGCCGGTACTCGGGCAAATAGCGCCCTGCTTGACGCATGATCCAAATCGGCACGCGTTCCTGCGCGTTACCCCAGATCGTCTTTAAGAAGTTCAGGTAGCACCGCTTTTCGTTATACTAATGACCCGTGACCGTGGATCAAGTGATTGAAATTCAGTCTCCGATTGAAGTTTCCTATAGACGAAGCTGGCGCACCGGCAAAAGGTCGTCAACCGCTCGGCGCACACCAAAGATACGATTTGCGACCCGAAGGACTGCTATAGGTGACGCTAGGAGGTCCACCGAATGCCGTGGTTGCGATTTTCCTTAGGTCCGGACAATCGCGGAATTACATAATATTAGGAGGCGAACCCACGTGCAACTATCGTTCGAACGAGCCTCGTTTGGTGCCGTGCTGCTGGCTGCACTCCTAGCTGCGTGTCGCGGCGGCGCGGGTTATACTCCACCCTCTCTTGCATCTCAAAATTCCGAAACCCCGACTTCTCTATCCCCGGACAAGGCGAAGCTCAAGTGCACCGCACCAGATTCGAAGGTTCCCGGAACATACGTTATGTTTGGCGCGGCTGGCGATGTGAAAGGAAGTACTTTCACTTCGAACTCCTCGCACAGCGACTGGCTCAAGGTCGAGGTCGCAGCGTCGCCCTCACCCAAGCCGACGCCCACCCCGAAGCACGCGCCTTGGTACTATTATATCGGTACGTTCGCACTGAAGTCGCCAAAGGAAAAAGGCTGCGCAACGCTGGCGACCACCATCAGCGGAAAGCCGATCATGAAAGGCCTGAATTATGATGCCTTCGCAGACGGCGTTCCAAAGTACGAGAAAACCGTGAGCGTAAAAATTCTTGAGATAGGTCAAATCACAGAAGTGATTCACGGTCTTGGCGAGTCGGGTGGTAGTGGGACTCTGAAGCTGACGCTTGATGACAAGCCTTACGATACCGGCACGGTGACGTTCACGGAGCGCATCATCCTCAAGTAGACCGACAGGCAACGGCGCATCGAGCTGAAGGACGAATGGCTCGAAGCGGACATGTAATCAACGCTATGAGACGCGACCGATTTCTCGAGCGCTTACGCGCCTGAAGCAGTTAAGGGGGAGTAAGTCTGCACCTCACCGTGAGCATTGTCAATACCGCGAATTGGGGAGCGTAGTGTCGCGCCAAAATGGCGTTACCAGAGGCACAGCACGAACGAAGCGTCGCTCATTAAGCGAAGCCCGCCGTGACTATGCGAAGGAGGTGCGCAGCCGCAGATTTCCCTATTGGTCCGCGATCGAGATATTCTTAGGTTACTGAGAAACCTGCGACATTGGCAATTCCCCGAGCTACTCTATCGCTGCGGCACCGAACCCGCGGCGGCCTTAGCTCGGATTGGGTATTGTGCGGGCAATACTAAGCTAATTTCTTTTGTCGCTCCGGGACATTCGGGGTGCCCCCATCCGCTTGCGCTTCTCCCGGTCTTGGGATCGATGTCGTACACGATGTTGTCGTCATTTGGTTTTCCGGGAATGACAACCGGATCGACGCCGCTCGGCACGTAGTCGAGTTCGAGCAGGTGACGCACCTTCCAAGCAATGTTGTGGTCGGCGCACGAGTAGTCGCCTGAAACGCCGAGGCCGCCGACAATCTTACCGTCGGCTGTGTAGAGCGCGACTCCACCGCCGAAGACGTTGATACCCCCTGGCGGGCGGCCGATCAAATAATCTCGCGACGTGCCGTACTCTTCCGGGTCACCGCCGTACACCGCTTCGGGGTTAATCGGATTTGTCTCCTCAAGGCCAAACAGCGTTCCACCTGGCTGCACCGCGGAGTAGAGATTCGCGGTAGAAAGCGCCAGCGTTTTAAGACTCAACGCGTTCGCCGCATTGGCCTTCTGTGCCGAGATGATACGGCTCCCGGGCCACTGGTCCCCGAGGTGTTTCCCCGTATATGCAATTGCTGCGACCGTGCCGTTGCGGTCGACGACGGTCCCCCACATATGGAAGCCGAGGCCACCGTTTTGCGATTGCTGAGCCTCTCCCAGCGCGGCTCTTAATCGCTCGTAGGTTGGAAGTCCCTCGTTCGTCACGAAAATCTCCTTTTAGATGAAGAGGTTCTCGGCTGCAGTGGTGCTCTCCGTTAAGCTACAGCTTCACGAACGGAAAAGGAGCGGTCATCGGCGGCCGAGACAGCTGCACGAAAACGTAACTGTCAAAGTCGTACGACCATCAATGTGAGAAGTAGGCGATACGAAGAGAAGACGCTTTTCTCACGGGGATGGTTTTCGTGCCCAAGAGGCTGCGCGAAGCCTGCAGGGAGGGCGTCCCGCTACGAGCAAGGGGCACACAGAAGAAAGTGTGCACCGGAAGAAACTGTAGATGATGGTGGGAAAACTCGTCGCACGCACAATGTTTCTGCTTGCAATGGTAGGTTGTGGCGGAAGCGTAACGTCCATTAGCGGCCCGTCGCCGGCGATGCGGGCCGTACCGAATGCGGTGACCGCACGTAATGAGGGCAAGCAGTGGAAACGCAACAATATACCTCCTCGATATCAGTGGAACCACAACTACGGCTACTGCGGCGAAGTCTCGATGATCAGCGCCGGTCTCTATTATGGCCAATATCTATCTCAGTATGACGCTCGCGCCGCAGCGAGCAACGCGCCGCAAAATGAGGCTCGCAGCCAGCTCCTACTGGGCGTCAACGACATGCGCGCTGCCGCACATATGCATCTCGCCGGAATTGCGTGGGACGATCCTTCAAAAAAGAATGCAGATCGATTTCTCGTGTGGGTGAAGGAGCACGTCGTGCTCGGGCAGCCGGTCGTCATCGGGGTTTACATGAACGAGTTCCGTTTTTACCACAAGCGCAATCCCCGGGCCGGCTCCCCTCAATACGATCACATCGTGCCGGTCATCGGCATTCATTCGGACAAGCTCGAAGAGAAGGGCACCTACTTACCAAACGACCGGATTTTGTTCAGTGATAATGGCGAGTGGGGCTCGCTGCGCCACGCCCAATACTTCTATAGTTATCGATTTGAAGAGTTTACAAAGACGCGGCGCGAGGCGAACGCGCCGAACGGTCCGATCTACTCACTTGCACGCAAGGCACGCGATTTCGGAGTTGCCATCACGGGAGTGATCGATCAGGATCACGAGACGATTCCTGTGCGCGTGACAACCAATGTGAACTACGAGCTTCCACAGATAGCAGAAGGTTCGAGCCGGCGTCCGCGACCCGAACCGCTCGTACTGACGGTCACCGTCTTTGGAATGAAGGCCGGCGGGGTTTATAATCTCTATCGCTACAATGAGCTGAACGCAATTCCGAATGGCGGCTTCAACGCACATGCCGCCAAAGCGCACGAAAAGTGGGTCATAACCGCTGGCGCATCCGGCCGTTTCGTCATGACCGAGAAGATCATGTCCGACGAGGTCGCTGCTTACCGAGCGGTCCCTACGGGCGCGCTATAGCCCAGCCCTGCGCTCACGACGCGCGTGTTCCAGGTCCGGAACGGCCCGGGCGTCCTTGCCCCGATCAGTCGTGGAATCGCCCAGGTTGCACCGCTGGCGCATCGCGCGTATGCTCGTCACCTTAGACCCTTTTTAGGCAACAAAAGGAGAAGCATATGCGACTGACTTCCAAGAGCGCGATCATTTCGGCCGCGGGCGTCGTCCTGTTGGGAACGAGCCTGGCACTTTCAAGCGCAGGCGTCGTCTTCGGTTCGAGCTCGCCCGGCCAAATTCAACACGACGCGAGTTGCAGTTCGAGTAGTGCCTGCCTGACGGAATCTAACACCGGCTCCGGCGGCGGCATTCGGGGCACCGCCAAAGGTAAGAATAGTGCCGGAGTTAACGGCGCGGGATCCGGGTTTGACGGCATTGGCGTGCTTGGCAAAGGTACCGGATCAGGCGGCACGGGCATAGAGGGGACGGGCTACGTCGGCGTTTACGGTGTAGCTAACAATGAAGGCGCGGCCGTCGCAGCGTACAACACATGTACTTCCGTTTGCGGAACCGGCATCACGTCCCAGGTCAGCAGCGTCTACGGCATGCCACTCGAAACGTTTGGCTGTTGCGGCTCGAGCGCGGGAGATTTTAGCGTCGATGCTGCCGGCGACGGCGTCTTTGAGGGATTCGTTCAAGCCGATGGAGGATTTACGATGGCCATTCGGGGGCGTGCCGGCCAGGTGAGAGCCAGCGTGCCGCTCGCACCCCGAGCGACCGTTGAAGATACGGGTACTGCCCGGATGACTGCCGGCGTCGGCGTCGTCCACTTGCAGCCGGACTTCGCAAGTACGCTCGATATGAGTCAGGGATATCAAGTCTTTCTTACGCCCGACGGGGATACGCGCGGCCTGTACATCGCGCAAAAGTACGAAAATGGATTTGTCGTGCGCGAGAACGAGCACGGACGTTCGTCCGTGTATTTCGACTATCGCGTCGTGGCGCATCCGGCGGGCTCAAGCGCGGTGCGCTTTCCCACGTACAACCAAACACGGCGCACGCTTAGGCCACCAGCCCACGTTCCGCCTCCGAGCGGCAGCTAAAGCGAGGAACGCGGTTTGATTCTGCAAACGAGCTCGCTCCGGCGGGCTCGTTTCTTTCGAGCGGGGACACGGTCCGCTTTTCCATCAACGATTCTCAATAGTTCAAGAAATATCAAACCCAAACGCGATTCTTGCCAGCTTATTATTTGTTACTTTTTGAAGACTCCGGAGCTTCTGATAGGCATTTGTCACAGGCAGGCCGCTAGAACTGTTCGAATGCCTAGATGGAATCACCGGCAGAAGTAACCTTCGATAAGGGGATCTTTCAGCCGCGCAGGGCGTCGCCTGAATGGCTTTACTCGTTTGGCCCGTTCCAGCTGGATCCGATACGGCGCCGCTTGACATATGGTTCAGAGGCCATCCCGCTTCCGGAGCGACTCTTCACCTTGTTGTTGGCATTGATTCAGGCGAACGGAAACGTCGTCGGCCGGGAGGCGCTCTCAGCCTTGATCTGGCCTGAGGGCGCGTCGAGCGATGGCAATCTTTCGCAGCACATCTACATGCTGCGGCGAGTTCTCGGCGAGCGCGCTCGCGACCGGCTTTATGTCATGACCTCCCACAACAGGGGCTTCCGCCTTACCGCACCCATCAGCGTAGTCGTGCCGTCCGAAACCGAGTCCACCAGGGAGGTAGCCGCCGGCACGAATGGCGACGTCTTGGAAGCGGATCTCAACGTTTTCAATTGTTACAGCCGAGCCTGCTACCTCGCAGAGCAACGAAACGCGAGCGCATTACGTGCTGCGGTAGACTACTTTAATACCGCCTTGAGCATCGAACAAGACTACGTGCCCGCTTTGATCGGGTTGGCGCGCGCGCAGGCCTTCCTTGCCGAGCTCTTCTACGCGCCGCCCTCCGTGACGTTTCCGAAAGCGAAGGAGGCTATCATTCGCGCGCTTCAGCTCGCGCCTAATTCCGCGGCGGCCCACGCCGTACAATCCAACATCATGCTGTTCAGCGAATGGAACTGGCGCGAGGCAAAGCGCGAGATCGATACTGCGGTCCGACTGGACCCAGAGTGCCCCGCCGTGTTCACCAACTCGATCTGGTTCCATCAGTGCGTCAGAGACGACGATCGAGCGATGGCCGAGATGCAGAATGCGCTGCTCATCGAACCATCAGCGCCGTGCCTGCAAATGCTCTTTGGCCGAGTCTTGATGAATCTTGGACGTTTCGATCGTGCCATTGCGCACCTTTCGAACTTGATCGAGACGGGACCCGAATTTGCGCTCGCGCGACGCTATCGGGCGCAAGCGCTTATTCTCAATGGGCGGCCGAGCGATGCGATCTTGGATCTCCAGCTGCTTCCGGAGAACCGGGTCGAAGACATTGCAGTGCGGCTGCCGCTCCTGGGCCGCGCCTATGCCGATAGCGGCGACGTCGAACGAGCGAGGCTCATCTACCGTTCGTTACTCGAGATGGAACGCACGGAATTCGTTGTCCAGTGGAATCTCGCCGTCGTCGCGGTCGGTCTCGGATTGTACGACGTGGCGCTGGATCACCTCGAGAACGGCGTAGGCAAGAGAGAGGCAAGCATGCCGTTACTCAGAACAGCCGGCTGGTTTGCACCGATCGCAAAGTCCGGTCGCTTCAAAGCGCTGCTTCGCGCGGTCGGATTCTAGCCGCTTCTCGACGGCCCGATCTGATTCGTCTACCGTTAGATCCCACGTAGATCCGCGGACGTTGCCGGCAAAGTTCGTGCACGTCCTTCAATCGCGATGCGAGGGGCGCCTCGCTTCAGGTTTTGAACCGAGGCGGCCCCTCTGGGATTCGTAGCGTTGCTACAACTTGATGTTTGCCGTCAGGTAGAACTCCAGCGGCGTCTTGTACGAAAAGTTCGCCGCCGAGGCCAAGAACGGGCCGGGAGCCGGACCGTACGGGTACTTGAGCCCTGGCGAAACGATTGACCCCGGATGCCCAGGCGGATTGGCAGTCGAGCCCGGCGTCGTATACGGCGCCACCGGGTCGAAGCCGCCGAGAATCATCGGCGGTCCGTATTGGCAGATGTTTCCATCGTTGAAGGTCCACGGCGCCGCGCTGCCTCCGAAGCAGTAGTTCACGATGTTCGCGAGCGTGCCGACGAGTGAAATCCTGGGACTTACGTCGTAGCTGAGTTGCAAGTTCATCATGAACTCGTTGGGTTGTGCGTACGCGTTGAGACCGTCGAAGATCCCCGTGTACGGATTGGGGATGTTAATGACGCTGGCGCACGAGGTCGAGTTCGCCCGCTGTCCGGGATAGCCGGTAAGCGGTGTACACCCGCCCGCGGCCGGATCGATTCCTACCGAAGAGAGCGGATAACCGTACCGTTCGCCGCCTTGGAACTGGAACGACGGCGTGATCGCGAACTTATCGTGCTTATAGTTGAGCACCATCGACGCGACGTACGGCGCGTTGTACGAACCGTAAGCACCGAAGAACGACGTCGAGCCCGGGAAGACGTCGTACGGCCAGAATGGCTGTGAGGTGTTGATGAGCGGCTGGACCGCTCCGAACCAATACGGATTAACGACATCCCCTCCGGGGCATGTGATCGTCGTTCCGTGGATGGCAACCGGCGCCGCCGGCGTTCCCCCCGACGTATAGCATGCGTTGGCAGCCACGCCGTTCGACGTGGTGCCGCAGTTCGGATTGGTTGGGTGAAGCACGCAGGTTTTAGTGTACGCGTTGTACTGCTGAATCTGCGTGTTGACGCCCGTGAGCACGGTTCCGCCATATGGGTTTACCGGACCGTACTTGATATACGCGTAGGTGTATGCAAATGAGAGCAGGCCCGAGAGGCCGTTGCGCGAGAAGTCGCCCTTCTGCACCTGCAGCTCGACGCCTTCGCTGCGCTGATCCCCGGCGTTGAGCCCCGAAACGAAACCCTCCTTGGCATTGAGGAAGAACTCCTGAATCTGATCTTGCGTCTGGCGCAAGAACGGCGTCACCTTCCACGACCAGTCGGTACCTTTGAGGTGGTGCTCCCACGAGAGGTCGTAGTTGATCGAGGTTTGCGGCTGGACGGGATAGCCGGGCGTGTTGCGGCCATATTGCAAGAACGTCGGGCCGATGAAGTCGGCCGAATCTTCCTGCCACGTTCCGTACTGCTCGAAGGCCGTATTTCCGGCTTCCGTATAGCGCCCGGCCGAGAAGCGGATGACGTTGTTCGGATCGGCCGTATACGTGCCCGCTAGACGCGGCTGGTAGATGTTGAAGGTGAAGTTCTGGTTCGTCTGGTTCTGCAGGTACGTTGAAATCGAGCCGGCCGGACAGAGCTTACCGGGGGCTGGGTTGGGGAAGACGGCGCCGGTCTTGGTGTTCTGGCAGTTGTCGAGGTTGAACGCCGCCCACCAGAAGGCGCGTGCCTCCGGACCGCCTCCACCCACCGGTGGAACCAGTTGGTTGCCGCCGGCGAAGTTGAACGTGTCCAAGCGGACACCGAGGTTCAATAGCCATTTATCAGTCGGACGGTATTGGTCGGTTATCGACCACCCGTAGAAGTTGGGGACGAGGCCGGGCGTGATTTCGGCGTTGGCGCCGTTCTCTGCGACCATGTATGCGCAGCCGGTTCCGAACTGCGGCTTGCCGGGAACCGGGCATGCGAGCGAAGCCGGCAGCGCCGGAACCGCGCCTGCCATGATCGTTGGGAAGGTCTGCGCTCCGTACGTCGTTGCGGAGCCGAACGTGCCCGCGCAGTTTACGACCGGAAGCGTTCCTCCCGAGCCGAGCGCACCACCGCCGTAGCAGTAGCCGCTATACGGATCCTTGGGATTGACGATCACGGCCGCCGCCTCGCCCGGCACCTCGTAAAAGTGATTGTTCATGCGCGTAACCGTGGCGGTCGTGTAACTTCCTTGGACGCTCACCAGGTTCTGCGCGTTGATTTGATCCTGGAAGTTCGCGCTGACGCCTCGGGTGTGCGTGTTAAGCTCGTAGTCCGGAGCCCCACTGCACGACCAGACACAATCGACGTCGGCGTACGTGTTCGCCAGACTCCACGCGCTGTAGAACGTATAGCCGTAGACGCGCAGAAACGCCGTCGAGCCGAAGTTCTTCGTGTACTGCAGCTTTCCGATGACCGTTTGGTTGTAGGTATCGGCACGGTCACCCGGCGGGACCGTGTTCGGATTACTGAACGTTCCCGGATTTACCGCGTTGGGATATCCGTAGTTGGTCACGCAATGATGGATCGAGTTGAGCCCCGCGCCGCTGAACGTGCCGCCGATTGAAGTCGGACACGACCACTGGAGCGAGTTCGGGAAAACCTGCGGACCGTACAAGTAGGTGGCGCACGCCAAGCCGCTCACGCCGGCCGGGCCGGTGCACTGAGGCGACGCGAAATCGTTCGCTGACTGATAGAGCTGGTTCTGTAGTGATTCGTTGTCGTAGAGGATCTGAATGTCGTCGCGCCCCGCGTCGTTGTGGTGGGGAATTCCAATGTGGAAATTCATCACCGCGTCACGGGCATATATGGTCGAAAAAGCTGAGTACTGAATCGGCCCTTGCGCGACTTGAAAGCCTCCGGGGAAGCAGGCAACGCTGCCGAGGAGGCAGAGTTTGGCATACGAACCGTTGGGAATGATCCCGATGCCAGGACCGAAGAAGTTTTGGTACTCCGATCCGTTATTGTCGTTGATGAAGTCGAGGGCTTGATTCTGGCCGCCGATCCCAACGTAGTATGAGAAGAGCCGATCGGGCGTTGAACCGCCGACCTCGACGGCGGCCCGGTGATAGAAAATCGGCGTGCCGATGCCCAGCGAGCCGGTAGCGTATCCCGGATAAGTGCCCGTCTTGATGACCTGGTTGATAAAGCCCGAAAGACCGGCGCTTTCCGAGTTCGCCGGCGTCGCGCCGGTGTAGACCTGAACCTCGGCGTTGCCCAGCGAGTTCGCCGAGCTGGAGCCGTAGTTATCGAATGAACGCAGTACCGGAACGCCATCGAACTCGTAGCCGACCTGATCGTAGTCGCCGCCACGGATGTTCACGGTTTCGAAGTAACCGGTTTGGTTTGGAACGACGTATGCGCCCGGCATCGTGGCGATGGCCGAATACGCCTGGTTCAAGCTGCCGCCGCCGCCAAGGGCCGCGACCGTGGCTTGCGTCGTCGAATTGACAGAATAGATATCGGCGGTCGTACCGGATTTGACGAGCGCGCTGCCGGCCGCGGACGTGACGTGCGCGATCGTCCGAAGTGCTTTCGGCAAGCGAACCGAGACCGTCTGCACGGTGTCGGCAAAGACCACTTGGCCTGGAACGCTCGTCGATTGATAGCCTCCTTTGGAGGCCGTCACCGTATACGTGTCAGGCCCTAAATCCAAGAATATAAAATGCCCCCCTGCGTCAGTTGTGACCGTTGCCGTTTGCGACGGACTGACGGCGGTCACTTGGGCGCCCGCAACGGGAGCCGCGGTGTCGGCATCAAGGACGGTTCCGCTGAGCCCACCCGTGGTCGCCGCCAGTGCCCATGTTTCCTGGCAAGCGAATGCAACGAGGAGCGTGAGCGCGATCGCGCCTTGCCGAAAGCAAACTCGTTTCACATTGTCACTCCTTAAGAAATGGATTTAATTGCATGGCACCGCAAGCGTTGCCGTGCACGAACACAAACTTAGCAGGAAGCTAAACGAGCACCCTTTTGATAATCCTTGATAATCAGGGTGTTTTTACGATTTGACTTCAAATCAAATCTAATGGGCTGGGTAGCTTAAGCGTGATCGAATGCGGGGACTGAGGTGACCTATATCACGCCGTCTCCCGCGAAAAAAGCTTGGTCATTCACTATCGGGAATAAGATAATCGTCACGGAACTGGTGCATGAAGAACTTGGGCGGGAGAGGCGCTTTGATCGGAACGAACTTGGCAGCCTTCTGCGAAAAGTCGAAGCAGTCGGCCGCTGGAGAAGTCGCGCGTTTGTCGGCCGGCGCCATCTGACTGAGGCCATACAAATCTTCCGCGAAGCGTAGCACGCTGGCCGTTTCGTACGGAACGTGCGATACATGGCCGTGGATGACGTACGGCGATAGCATGATCAGCGGAACGCGGAAGCCTAAGCTGTCGCGATCCTTATACGCCGGCGCCGCCGGGTCGTAGAGTCCACCCCAATCGTCCCACTGAATGAAGATTGCCGTCGATTTCCAGAACTTGCTTTCGCCCACCGTATTGACGAGGGCAGAAACCCAAGAAGGTCCGTAGTCATCTGGACAGTTGGTATGGTCCGAGTCATCGCAGACGGGCGTGATCCACGTAAAGTTCGCGAGTTTTCCGTGGCGTACGTCGGTTATGAACTTCCAGTTCGGCGAGATGACGTCTTTCTTCCAGTCAGGGCCCTCGTAGATATGCTTGATGGCTTGATAACTGGACCAGGTTCCGCCGGTGCCGCTGGAAACGCTACCGTATCGACTTGCATAGAAGCGCCAGGAAAGCTTCGCCTTATCGAGCTCGTCGCCCAGCGTTTTGTAGTCGAAGCACGCCTTCTGATAGCCTGTGACGACGCGCTCATCGGTGATCATTGGGACTTCAGCTTGCTCGTTATTCTGGCAACCCCAGTAGCCGCCGGGTAAATCGGCACTCCAGGCTGCCTGCGCGGCGATGATATATTGATGCGCGACGAAGCTCTCGTCGAGCTGCGACTGGAACATGCGGTCGGCAAGTGCACCTTCGTGCGCCATGTCGAAGTAGGGCTTCGATTGCTTATGCGGCACGTACACGTACTGCGCGTTCTTAAAGCTGGCGGTGGTCCACTCTTGGTCGAATCCGTTCATCTGGCAGTCCGTACCGGGCAGTGTGCCCGTACCGTTGCATGCCTCGATCATCGCCGCCACGGAGTGATCGATATCATAATACGCGCCGAGCTTGGACGGCTGTAGTGTGATCATTTTTCCTTTAGAGTTCTTACCCTCGGTGACGGTGTACGCGCCGGGGTAGCCGTAGAACAGATTGTTGAAGCTGCGGTTCTCTTGAACGATGTAGACAATGTGCGTGATTTTGCCGGCGCCGGTTGCGTTGAGCACACGCAATGCGTTGCCGCTTTGCATATAGGGCAGAGAATCTTGCGAGCCAAGCGCGCAGCCCGCGAGCGCGGCCGTTGTAACCGCGATCCAGAAAGGCCTCACAAGACCTGCTCCAATTTCGTGGGAGCCACTGGCCCTGCAGAGGGCCCCTGCGCGGCGCCAAGCTTATTCCAGCCGTGAAAGCGCGACAAGTCGCCCGCATTCCATGCCTCGCGGAGTCCAGGGGTACTTAGATCCCAGTCTGGGCGAATTTCACTCGTCGCTACGCGCAGATCGTGCCAAAGATCGATGACCGATGGACGCCCCCAGAACCAGTAGCCGTTATAGATGCTGTAAACTACGAGGCCTGGCTTGAGCACGAGCGTATGCGGGATCATCGGATTGTGTTCGGGGTCGGTGTACTCCTGGATGTCGAGATCCTTCTGAATGAGTCGGTCGGTGTCCGAAAGGAATGTCCACACGGCTCCGACTGAAGCACGGAATTCCTGAAGTGTATGGTGATCGTCGGTGGCAATCGTGACGATCTGGGTGTAAGCTACCGCGATCTTCGGGTAGAACGCAGCGAGTTCCAGATGCTGCTGATGCTCTTTTGGGCAATAGTGGCCGCGCGCGAGCGTAAGGATCAGCGGATCATCGCCCTGTAGCTCGCTGAGCTTGCGGACCGTGGCCGTGTGATCGGGCAGTTCGTAGTCGGGAAAAATGCCTCCGGGCACGATATCAGAACGCATAATTTGGGCCTCTCCCTTAATTGTCATTCGAGTGCACGCCAGGATCGAGTGCCCAACCGCGATCGTCAGCGGAGAAGGCGCGAGGGACGTATATTAAGTAACCTCTGCATGGCAAACACATCGAAAGATTGGAGTATCACGGTGAGTATCTCGCGTCTTCTTCGCTCTAGCCTCGTCGCCTTCGCTCTTGCGATCGTTGTTTTTTCGCCTCCTGCGCGAGCACAACAGGATGACAAGAAGGCTGGTGCCACGGCTTCGCCGCAGCCTTACGACGTCTTCGCCAAGGACGCGCAGGTGTTGCCCGGCCTCATTTCCGTCGTTCGCAAGAACGGGAAAGTCTATCTCTCGATTGCAAAAGCACAGCTCGGCGAGGACTTCGTCCAGACCTCCGTGCCCGCGACCGGCCTCGGAGGCTTTGGACCCGCACCCGGAGAGCCGTATGTCGCGCCGGCTCGCATCCTCCACTTCGACCGAGTCGATAACACGGTAATCCTTCGATGGCCGAACACCTATGCGATGGCCGACGCCAATTCGCCGCAATTGGTCGGCGCAAAGCTCTCGCTTCCGAGCTCGGTAATTGCGGTCGCGCCAATTGTGGCCGAATCACCGACGTCCGTCGTGATTGAAGCCGACGCATTTCTCGGCGATCTCGCCAATCTCAAAGCACAGTTCGACGCCGTGGCTTCGAACCCAGGTCATGGCTATAAGCTCGACTCCGATCGATCGTTCTTTACCGACTCCAAGGCCTTTCCGCGGAACACGATTCTGCGCGTGAGCCAGACGTGGGTGACGGATTCACCCGACACGATCGACAATGCACCCGATGCCCGGAGCATCGAAGTCAAGATGACATACAACGTGATCGCGGCGCCGAAAGGCGGCTACATGCCCCGCATTGCCGATCCTCGCATCGGCTACTTCGAGCAGCCGCTGCTGAATTTTCAAAGCGACAGCAATCCCACGCGCAACGTCTACTACATCAGCCGCTGGAACTTTATGCCGGCAACGCCAGGTCAGCCGGCGGTTGCGAAAAATTCGTTGATCTTCACGCTCAGCGACGACATTCCACTCGAATACCGTGAGGTTGTTCGGCAAGCATTGCTGGAGTGGAATAAGGCTTTTAGACGCGTCGGAATTCTCGACGCGATTCAGGTACAGGACCAACCCGCCGACTCCAGCTTCGATAGCGATGACATACGGCACAACATGGTGCGTTGGGTCGACGCCTCATCGCCGCAGTACGGAGCCGAAGCACTAATCGTCACCGATCCGCGTACCGGCGAAGAGATCAACGCGGGGATCAACGTGGATTCGGTAGTGGGACTCGCAGGCAACAGGTATAGGTACGTCGTCGCCCCCGCCCGCAGCTTGCCCGATTCTGAAGCGCTCGAGCGGCAGTTCAGGTTGGACGATATTCGAGCCATCATCCTACACGAATCCGGACACGATTTGGGACTGCAGCACAACTTCATCGCGTATTTAGCCTATTCGAGCAAGGACTTGCAAAGTCGCGCTTTCACCCAGAAGTACGGCGTTGCAACTAGCGTGATGGCGTACAATCCGGTCAATCTCTGGCCCGGGCGAACGCCGCAAGGCGATTACGAGCAGCTCACGCTCTGGCCGTACGATTACCATGCGATAAAGTGGGGTTACGAATACATTCCCAACGCGTCGACACCTCAGGCGGAGGTACCTACGCTCAACCAGCTGGCCTCGCAGTGGTCCAATCCTCTCTATCGCTTTGCCTCGGACGAAGACGTCGATTTCGAAACCGGTCACGCGATCGACCCCCGCGTCGAGCAAGACGTGCTTAGCGATCGCCCGCTGACGTGGGATCGGACGCAGCTCGTCATGATGCACGAAATCATGAATGCAGTGGACCAACGTTTCCCCAAAGAAGGTGAAGCGTATGACGAGGCACGTCGCGCGTTTAACGCTCCCCTTCGCCTCTACGTGCGTGACGTTGCCATGCCGGCCCACTACATCGGCGGCGAGTATCTCTCACGTGCTGCGGCCGGCGACCCGCACAGCCAGCCGCCGCTTCAGCCCGTTTCGCGCAGCGACGAGTACGCGGCATGGCAGCTCCTAAGGACGTTCTTATTCGCGGATGCGTCTTGGCGCTTCAGTCCTAACGTTCTCAACCGCTTGACATACAGCGAAGTCAGTTCGTTTGCCAACGGAACGTGGGCCTACGATCCTGGTCCGCGGCACGATGTTCCGATCGTCGAGATTGCCGGCCAAACGCAAGACCTCGTACTCGACGAGCTCTTCGCACCATTGACGCTGCAGCGCATCGACGATCTGTCGCTGAAGTACGCGCGGGGAACGACCATGAGCCTTGCGGATCTCTTCGATTGGACCCGCGAGAGCATTTTCGGCGACATCGCAAACGGCAGCATCGCCCGTGCCGGCGTCGTGCGACGCAACGCGCAGATGCGCTTCGCAAAGCGCTTGTCGCAGATGTGGATCGCGCCGGACAAAGGCACGCCGACCGATGCCCAAGCGCTGGCGCGGCTGCAACTGCAAGATTTGACCCGCTACTGCGCCGCCGCACTGCACGCGCCGGTCGACGAGCTCACGCGCGCGCACATCGAAGCGCTCGCGGCGCTAGCCAAACAGGCACTCGAAGCGCGAGCGACGATCGCGACTCCTTAAGCTCCAAACCAACTCGCCAGCTCTGACCGTGAGTCGAGTGTGCTCAAGGTTTGACTTAGTGAATTCGACCAGCGTTACGCCGCCGAAGGCGGTCGGCCGCGGCGATTTGTCAGGCCAGAAAATCATAGTTGCCACAGCCCGTGATCCACATCTCCCTGGATATAAATCGCGAACGTGCCCTTTCTTGGAATCTCCCGCGGGGGGTGGGCAACCAAAGCGCCTCGCTTTGATGCCGCATCCAACGCTGCTTCGATGTCGTCAACGAGCCAATACGGTCGAACGACGGGCTGCTCTGTTTCGCGCAAGGGACCACGCACGCCAATGCTGCCCCCATCCGGCAGCGGAGCTGTCCGCGCACCTCCAAGAAGCGGATCAGCTGATCCAAACTTGATGCCGTGTGCAGCCTCATAGGCCGCACATACAGCATCTACATCCGAAGCGACAATCTCTAGGTAGTGAATTTTCATGCCAAACTCTCTCGCATTTTCGGCTTAACTTACGTTTTACGCCGACCTGGATAAAACCGGTCCCGATCGGCCTAACGACGTTGCGCCATTCTACTGCTAGCTCTGACGTGAGTCGAGTGTGGTCAAGGTTTGCCTGATGAACTCGGCGGCGTCAAGCCGTCGCGACCTGAGCTTCTAGCCGCTACGGAGTCAACGCGAAGACCGTTCCGTAGCCCTTTTTGCCGCCGTCTACTGTCGTACCGTAGAGCGTGCCGTTTACGTCGACCAACCCTGCGCGGGGCTTAGACCCGTCCGCGCCGCCGCCGAAACTGTGCAGCAGGTGCTCCTTGCCCGTCGTGCTCAGACTGAAGACCGTCCCATTGCCCTTGTTGCCGCCGGATGCTGTCGTATCGTAGAGCGTACCCTTCACCTCGATCAAGCTCGCATAGGGATTCGAGCCGTCAGTTCCGCTGCCGAACGAGTGGAGAACGCGCTCTGTGCCATTCGTGCTCAAGCTGAAGGCAGTCCCAGCCGCGTTTGCGCCGCCGTACACCGTCGTACCATTTTACGTCGATCAAGCTTGCGACGGGGTAGTTACCGTTCGCGGCGCCTTGCGGGAAGGCGTACACCGTGCGCTCCTTGCCGGTCGAGCTCACGCTGAAGACGAGACCCTCGCTGTGCGAGGCCCGTTGACGTCACGCCGTAAAGCGTGCCGCCGACGTCGACCAAGCCCGCATAGGGAGACGAGCTCAGAGTGACAAGTAGCGCCGTCACTTCATGTTCGAGCGTCTGCTCGCAGTAAGCGTCGCGATCTCGCGCTCGCGCGCGAAAGCAGATTCAGGAGCTTAAGCGTCGAGCCGGTCTCGCCAGCTTCGCCCTCAAGCCGGCCGTCGCGAGCGCTTGTCATAGAGAATGGGTCCCAAACGCAAGCCTTGAAAATTAGGGCTTAGCCAGGTAAGCCCTAGCTAGTTGCAGCATTCACATATGCGCTTGTTGCGAAAAACTCATGGTCAGTCAAGCAGGCAACCAACAAGGAGCCATTTGGAATGAGACTCTTAAGTCCGGGCGCCATACCCGTAGTGGCGGCCGCCGCATTTGTCGCCGGATGTGACAGCAGCGGCGGATCACAGTGGGCGGGGCCGACGCTGAGTTCCGGAGCAAACGCCGGCACGTCCTCACATGACGTGAATTTTCTGACACGCGATACTCGTCATGCGAGTGACATGTTCGCTGGCGTGAAGTGGACTGGCAACCTACATCCCGATCATCACAAGTCGTGGGTCTCGCCGGATGCGCAGAGAGCGCCGCGACTTCTCTTCGTGTCGGACATAGGCACGGGCGACGTCTACATGTTCACAATGCCGGATATGAAGCTGAAGGGCAAGCTGACCGGCTTTGCTGACCCGCAAGGTGAATGTTCCGACACACACGGCAACATCTACGTCGCGAACACGTCAGAGGCCGATTTGTTCGAGTACTCGCGCACTGGGAAGTTGCTCAACACCTATGATACCGACAAGTACGGCTACCCGCTTGGATGCGCGGTCAACCCGCTCAACGGGGACCTTGCCATCACGGATTATGTTGGCTTAAGCGAAGGTCCCGGCCAGGTTTTGATTTACAGCAGTGCGTCGTCAACGCCGACTGTCCTCACCAACCCCAACCAGTACTACTATTACTTTGCCGACTACGACGCCAAGGGTGATCTCTGGGTGGATGGGGATGATGCGAGGGGAGGGTACATTCTCTCCGATTGCGGCACCTCGAGCTGCAGCACGATCACGCTAACTGGCGGAAAAATTAACGTGCCGGGCGCCGTACAATGGGATCAGAAAGAGAACACTTGGGTCCTGTTCGACCAGCGGTGCGGCGGTAAGTATGCCGCGTGCAGCTACTTGGTTTCGGGAAGCGGCGTTATCGGTCAGGCAACGAGCTACAAGAATTCCAACGGCTCTGCAATCTGCGACCTCATTCAAGGCGTGATTGCTGCGTACGGTAAAAAGTACCTTGCGGGTGGCGATTACGATTTTTGCGGCTATGACAAAGGTTCAGCCAATCGCTGGCAGTATCCAGCCGGTGGAACGCCGACCAACTACACGATGAACGTCTCCGAGCCGGTCGGAGCCGCGATTAGCACAAAAGCGAGCCATTAGAGTGAACTACGAGATCTAACCGTCCGTTTGCGACCTGATCCATGGAATTATTGCCCCGTTTGCGCGGTCACCGCTCGAACTTTTCCGGTTCAAGTTGTGGCGGGGGCGGTTACTCCCTCATCGGACACCTTTTCCGCTTATCCGGTGTCCAACTCCCGAGGGGGTCACTTCAGAACTGCTGATTCTAGCTCTGGAAATAAACGCTTTTGGTAGGATAACTTTGATCGTTAAGCCCTCATAACTCGCCCCACGAATGATTCTTGTAACTTAGCGATGCTTGCGAGAACTTTAGAAAGGTGGCAGAGCGGTTGAATGCGGCGGTGTTGAAATGCACACCGCTCATCTCGATAAGAGTCGCCAAGTGCCGCGAGGTGCATGGAAGTCGAACGGCCGCGCCTTAACAGCACCAGGCTGGATTTATTCTGTGAGCAAAATGGTGAGCAAAATGGGATTTGCTCACGCGCGCCGTTTCACGTCTCTATGAAACCATTTGAAGTCTTAGAGTGGCCACGGGCATTAACTGTTTGTGCAAACGGATCGCCTAACTAAACGAGCTGGTAGACCAAGCGGGAGTCGAACCAATGCTCGGGGGTTCCGGTGAGTCCCGTCCATTTCCGACCCTTCCCGACCGCTCCGTTAGAAAATGTTAGAAAATCCGCTCGGGCGCGGACTATTTCGGGGATAGGCCTCGCCCTCTCTAGTTGCAGCGGATTTGCGCTGGGGCGAAGATTCCGCACGGACGCGATTGGGATGCTTTGTTCGACGTTAGAATTGTGCTGTTGCAGGCCAGAATCTAGCTAGCGCTTGTATGGTGTTCAAGATACCCTGTAGTGGTAAGCTAGCAGCCCCACACCTGTGAAGGAGGCAACAACAAGCCTAAAGGTCCACTTTGGTTCGCCTACCTTCTCGTACGGCGGCCTTGACCTTTGCAGCGATCCATTCAGACGTTCCGGTGCATGTGTGAGAGATTGCAACACACACGTTTTGCGAGGACTGATATGACGCAAGTGCAAGAATTAACGGACAAGGGAACTACTGTCATCCGCACGTTTCCTAAGCAGAGTGTTCCGGAGGAGGAACTCGTCGAGCTGCGTCGGCGCATCAGCGCAACGAAGTGGCCTGAGCGAGAAACGGTTACAGACGCAACCCAAGGAGTACAGCTCGCGACGACCCAGGCGCTCGCGCGCTATTGGGCGACAGAGTATGACTGGCGCAAGATCGAGGCAAAGCTGAACGCCCTGCCGCAGTTCATCACGGAGATCGACGGGTTGGACATCCATTTCATTCACGTCCGGTCAAAGCACGACAATGCATTGCCGCTGATCGTTACGCACGGATGGCCCGGATCCATCATCGAACAGATGAAGATCATCGATCCGCTGACGAATCCCACGGCGCATGGCGGCAGCGCATCCGATGCGTTCGATCTTGTGATTCCATCGATTCCGGGCTACGGATACTCGGGCAAACCGACTACGCCGGGGTGGGATGTAGCCCACATCGCGCGCGCCTGGGTTGTGCTAATGAGGCGCCTCGGGTACGCGAAATTCGTCGCGCAGGGCGGCGACTGGGGCGCACTCATCACCGAACAAATGGGCGTGCAGGCGGCTCCGGAGTTGCTCGGGATTCACACCAACATGCCCGGCATCTTTCCCGTCGATATTGACAAGGCGGCCGCTTCCGGGGCGTCGGCACCATCGGGTCTCTCGGCCGATGAGAAGGACGCTTACGAGCGTTTGCAGTTCGTGTATCAAAAAGGCATCGCCTACGGGTACCAGATGGGGCTGCGACCGCAGACACTATACGGCATCGCGGATTCACCTGTCGGCCTGGCGGCTTATTTTCTCGATCACGACGCGCGCAGCTACGAGCTGATTTCGCGCGTTTTTGAAGGAGAATCCGAAGGGCTCGCGCGCGATGACATCCTCGACAACATCACAATCACCTGGTTGACGAACACGGCGCTTTCTGGCGCCCGCCTCTATTGGGAGAATTGGGGCAAATTCGGGTATTTCAACGTGAAAGGAGTCTCCATCCCAGTCGCCGTGAGCGTCTTCCCTGACGAACTCTACCCAGCCCCACGGAGCTGGGCGGAGCAGGCGTATCCCAAACTGATCCATTTCAACAGGCTCGACAAAGGTGGACACTTTGCGGCGTGGGAACAACCGCAACTCCTTTCAGAAGAGGTGCGCGTGGGCTTCCGATCACTGCGCTAGTTAGAGTGGACTGGCGGCGCGCAACGCCTGCACGCCGCCTTCTCTTAATAGGCGCCGCAACAAATGAAAAATTCAGAGCAATACGGTCTAGCGCCTGGAGCCGCATGTTTCGGATGAAGAGGGCACTTCTATGGCTCACACGGATTTCGGTACTAGCCGTAAGCGCTGCATGCGCTAAGGAAGCGAGCATGGTAAACCAAAGTGCGCCTTCGTTAGCCGGCGCAGTCGAATGGCTCAACTCCAAACCGTTGACGTTGGCAGAGCTGCGCGGCAAGGTGGTACTCGTCGATTTTTGGACGTACACGTGCGTCAATTGGCGGCGTACGCTTCCGTATGTCCGTGCATGGTCGCAGAAATATAAGCAAAACGGCCTCGTCGTGGTCAGCGTGCACACGCCGGAATTCAGCTTTGAAAAAGATCTCGCCAACGTCCGGCGGGCCACCAAGGAGATGGACGTCGATTATCCCGTCGCGGTCGATAGCGACTATGTGATCTGGCGTGCTTTTGACAACGAATATTGGCCCGCGCTCTACCTAATCGATGCGAAGGGGCACGTTCGCGCGCATCATTTTGGCGAAGGCGGCTACCAAGAGACGGAACGCACGATTCAAGAACTGCTCGCCGAGGCGGGAGCGCGGGGCATCGATCGCAACCCGGTTTCGGTCGATCCGCACGGCCTTGAGGTGGCCGCCGATTGGGGCGATGTGCGGTCGCCGGAAACGTATATAGGCTCAGAGCGTGGCGAGCGGCGCGTCGACGCGGCGCCGGATCGGCTACGACTCAATGAGTGGACGCTCACCGGCGACTGGAGCGTCGGCAGGGAAGCTGCGGTTGTTAGCCAGACGGATGGGCGCGTCGCGTATCGGTTTCACGCTCGCGACGTCAATCTCGTCATGGGGCCGGTGAAGCCGGGAACCACTCCGCGCTTTCGCGTGCTTGTCGACGGGAAGCCTCCGGGCGCCGATCGCGGCGGCGACGTCGACACGAACGGCTACGGCACTGTTTCGCGCCAGGACACATATCAACTCATCCGGCAACGTAAGCCTATCGTCGACCGGCTCTTCGAAATCGAGTTTCTCGAGCCAGGCGTCGAGGCGTTAGATTTCACCTTTGGTTGATGGTGTGGGATGCTGGGCTGCGGATGGATCGGGCAAGCCTGTTCGAACAAAAGCAAACCGCGTTCGCCACCCGGCAGAGGACGTCAGTCGCGTGGCAGCTACGATCTTAACCGGTTCGCCGGCGGCACCGCCGCGTTCGACGCACTTTGCGATCTCTAATATTTTTCCGTATTTCACATCATCGGGTTCGCTCGTCTAGCTGTTAACGAAAGGCGACCTCAATGTCTCATCATTTCGACTCCCCAACCGGCCAGGAAGATCCGCGCTTGAATCTTTGCGACATTTATATGTTTCCCGGATCACCGGGTCACACGGTTATGGCGATGACGGTCAACGCTGACGCAGGAATTTCTGCTCCGGCCACCTTCCGTAGCGAGGGCGTTTATGCGTTTCGGTTCGATCTCAACGGTGACGCGCGTGAAGAGCTTACCTATAAGGTTCGTTTCGGGGACCCCACTCATGCGGCCGGCGATATCCAGGAACACGTACAGTCCTTTGAGGTTCGACGCGCCGTCGGAGCGGACGCGCTTCAAGGAGTAGGAGGTGACCTCATTGCGTCGGGGACGACCGGACAGGTCGTTAGCGCACAAAATGGTGTCAAGGCCTTTGCGGGACTTGCGCCAGATATGTTTTCCGCCAACCCCGCGCTGCTGTCGTTCATCGCCGCTTTTTTTAACAAGGGCACATTCATACCGCAGGCATTCGTCAATCCCCAACAGCTGACGCTGAAGCGGAATATCACTGCCATCGTACTGGAACTACCAACTGCATGGATCGGCGACGGACTCATCCGTATTTGGGGGACGATTTCGCTTTATGGACACGCGCCAGAAGTGCAGGTTGCACGTTGGGGGCTACCCTTGATCACGCACATGTACATGGTTGACCCACAGGTGCGCGAAGATTTCAATCGGTCGCATCCAAGTGACGATCTCACGCGCTGGGCGCCCCTATTTGCGAACGTTGTAGAAAAAATGACGCAATTGGCCGGCTCTTCGACGGTCGCTCAGGAATACGGCAAGCAGTTGATCGAGCGCTTTGTGCCGGTTGTTCTGCCGTATCGCCTGGGAACGCCGGCCGCGTTCGATTTTCTTGAATTCAATGGCCGTGCGTTAACGGATGACGTCACGGGCGTCATGCTCACGCTGATGACGAACACACCTTTGACCGACGGGGTCGTCCCGCCGGCAGATCTCGTGCTCGATCGTTTCCCGTATTTCGGCGCGCCATTTCTTCCTGCAGATCAGGTCGGTCTGAAGCCGCTCAATCCTGCTTCCAAGTTCATGCCGAGCCGATGACACAAGGCGCAATGTAATGGCGGCTGCCATGCCCTTCTCATCGCAACATGTTCGGTTACTCCGGCTATCGGACAAGAAACGTTGGGTTCGCGGGCCTGGACCACCAATGGCCGTGGATTACTTGACGCTCAAATGCGGTCGGTAACGTCCGCTCGCAGACTCAACCAGATCGGAGGCCAGCATGTCTGACCGTAATGTCGCGCTGTATTTTGCCTGGAATCGGCCGGACGAAGCCAACGCACAACTTGGCATATTGGATAATCGATGGGCTACGATCTTTGAGATCCGACGTGTGAACTGGCCGAGATCCGAACACCTGGCCGGTCCCGCGATAGACCAAGGCATCGAAGGTACGATTGAATATCGGGTGCTCGCAAATTACCGCGTGTTCGCTGAGAGGACGCAAGCATGGACGGGAAACCCGCTGAGAATCGTCGAGCGCGTTGCGGCGACGCAGACGCTGCTCGACGAGACCTTCCTTTCGAGCATCGATACGCTCATCGTCATCAGCCTCGATGGGTGGCGCGCCCGGCAGACCGCCAAACCGCAGGAAATCGCTGCCGTGAAGGCGTTCTTAGCGAACCCAGATCACAGCGTGTTTGTCTGTCCGCACCATGACATCGGGAACGTCGACGGCCTTGCGCCCGAAGATGCGATAAAGCGGCAGGAGGCCGAACTGCTGCATCACGGTGACCATGCGATTCCGCCGCAACAGCGCTTTGGAAGTTTCGGTCTTTCCCTTTTGACCGGGCTCGGCGCCCCGGTTCGCAGTCGCTTCGGTCTTCGGCCGGCGCACGAGCCCGACGGATCTCCATCCCCGATTGAGATCGCCGAGAATTCCGACCGATTCGGTGTCCTCGCCGGCGTTACGACGTTGAATCTGCACTTACATCTTCCGCATTTCGAGCCGGTCAACGAAGGCGCGGAAAAATATGACGTAGTAGCGCAGCAAAAAATTGATCTCAGAGCGCCTCCGCATCCGTTTGTCGCCGCCGGCCACGATCGCTTCAATGCGATTCTTCAAGCCAAGCCCGGCGTGTTCCACGGTCAACTCGCTGTGTGCGATGCGACTATCTGGGCTTCGGTCTTCGGCGGGCTCGAGAATCTCGAGCAGCTGTGGCAGAACGTCGTCAAGCGGCCGCACACCGGGCCCTGAGTGTTGCGGCCAGCTCCGGGCGAACCTGTCGATAAGTCCACGAGCGACAAGGGTCCGGCGCCAAGCGCCGTGATAGCCAACCCGGCCGATCTCGGAACGTCGCTGCCGTCCCCGTGGTTCGGGCATCGAATCATCCAAGCCCGCTGATCCGTTTACGGAGCAAGGAGCACTGCGTCGTCGAGCGGGGTTTGGCAGCGCGACTCGATGCAAGAAACCTTAACGCCGCAGAGCGTTTTCGACGCGCTGCGAGTTACGGACGCGCGTGAGAACCAGCGCACCTCAGGAGTCGAGCAGGAGGGCCGTCGTCGCGGATTTGGTTTACGCGCTTGGCGAGCGTCTCAAGATTGCTCGCTGCTGCGTTATGGCCTCAGGGCAAAAACCGTGCCGCATCCACAGCTGCTTCCGTCCCGAACGTGCCTGCCGCATTGTGCCAAGAGCACACGCCACGAGCGCACGCTACGCGAATGCGTGTTCGTCTTCGGCATCGAGAATGTCGAGAATTTTCGAAAGGTCGGAGCGAACCTCCATAACGGGGTGGCGTTGGCGCACTAGCACTTGATCATCGGATGACATGCGTTCTAAGACAAACGCTTCGAGCTTGGCGTTGAGCCCGGCTGCAACGGTGGTATCGACTCGAGCAGCCAACCAATCGACCACCATCCCCTCGTTAGGAGCGGTGGCAACCACTCTACGGAATTCGTTCATGTCGAGACCCAGGCGCCTAACGACATAGGCACTGAAGCCTGTATCGTGATTGAGGTATTTCCCAAGGTTTCCCCCGGGAAGCTCCGCGCGAAGTTTGTCGACGGTACGCGGTAAGAGATAAAAGCCGAGCATCATCTCGCGCGGACCGCGCGGCGGGTGCTTTCGGAGGTCCAGTGGGGTCATGGCGACCTATTGTCGGCTCACGATACGGCGACCTACTGACGGCGGCCGACGTGTTTCGTAAAAATCTCAATAGCCATAAGGATTTGCGGGGACTTGGAGAGGTGGCAGAGTGGCTGAATGCGGCGGTCTTAAAATGTTTGCAGCTAACCTGATAAGTCCCCGCAAGTATCATTTGAGCACGCGAAGCCGAACAATCGATGCTTATCGCGTCTTAACGGGTCTTATTTCGTAAGAAAATCTGTGAGAAAAATCATTGTTCCCAGGGGCACGGTTCCGCGCCCTAAGCGGCTACTTGAAATCCAGAGCGCCCCGCGTGATTAACTGCTCCTGCAAACTGATCGCCTGACTAAACGAATTGCCATCTTCAGCGGGAGTCGAACCACTGTTCGGGGTTCCGGCGAGTCCCTGCTCCCGACCTCTTCGTTAGAAAATGTTAGACGGGGCGACGCCGAATCAGCAAGGGGATGGCAGGCGAAGTCACGTTTGCCTTCACGGATATCGAAGGCAGTACGGCGCGATGGGAGCGCCACCGCGTCGCGATGCAAGACGCCGTGCAACGTCACGATGCGATCTTGCAGGCGGCCATTGCGGAACGCGGTGGCCATGTCTTCAAAACGGTCGGCGACGCTTTTTGCAGTGCTTTCGCGGCACCTCAGGATGCCGTCGCTGCAATGCTGGCGGCGCAAAAGGCGCTAAACGCCGAAGATTTTTCCGCTGTTGACGGGTTGCGCGTGCGCGCCTCAATTCATACCGGTAGCGCAGAGATGCGCGGCGGCGACTACTTCGGACCGGCGGTTAATAAGGTTGCGCGCCTGCTGGCGATCGGCCACGGCGGCCAGCTTCTGATGACCGCCGAGACGGCTGCGCTCGTCGACGGCGCATTGCCGGCTGATGTAACGCTGCGCGAACTGGGCGCCTATCATCTTAAAGACTTCGCCGAGCCACAGCGGCTGTACCAGTTGCTGGCGCCGGCATTGCCGGCGGAGTTTCCACCGCTGCGTTCGCTCGGAACGCTGCCCAGCAATCTTTCCATCATCGATGCGGCGGAGTTTCACCCCGTTCCGAGCTTCAGCGGACGCGATGAGGAACTCGCGGCGGTGCAGGCGGCGCTGAAGAAAGACGGCGCGATCGCGGTGGTACACGGCTTAGGCGGGGTCGGCAAGTCGTCCATCGCGCGCGAATACGGCTGGCGTAACCGCGAGCAACACTCGGTCGTGTGGTGGCTCAACGCAGAGACCGAAGACGGCATCGTCGACGGACTGCTGCGTTTGGGTACGATGTTCGTGCAGGGCCTCGATCAGCTGGCCGATCGGCGCGTCGCCGCCCAGCGGGTGGTCAACTCGGTGCTGGGCGGCTTCGACAAGCCGGTGCTATTGGTTTTCGATAATCTTGAAGACAAAGGGCTCATGCGGACGTGGTTGCCACGCGCCGGGACTTTAGCGTTGGCGACGTCGCGTGACGCTGCGTGGGGCGCCGATGTGACCGCGATTCCCTTGCACCCCTGGTCCCTCGAGACCTCAGTCCGGTATCTGCAGCGCGCCAGCGGACGAAAAGATTTAAGCGAAACAGATGCGTACGCGATCGTGCAAGTACTCGGTGCGCTTCCCTTGGCGCTGTCACACGCGGCGGCCGCGCTGCGCAGTCTGCGAATGGTGAGCCCGAAACGGTACTTAGAGCGCATCAACGAGCATCTGCACAAGGCTCCGCGCGACGCCGAATACCCGCGTTCAGTCTTTGCAACCTTCAGCACCGCGATCGCGCAAGCAGAGCAGCACGCCGCCGGCGCGGCAGCGGTACTTTGCTTCGCGACATCATTTGCGCCCGACGCGATCCCGGAGGAGCTCTTCCATCAGCCGCTTGAAACGTATGCCGCGGACCTGAGGCCCGCGCTGTCCGAAACCGACGTGCTCGATCTGCGTTCGGTCTTTGCTGATGGCTTGCGGCTCGACGAAGCGCTTGGGGCGCTCGACCGCCTCTCGCTGCTTACCTTTGGAGAGAGCTCGCGGACCTATAGCATGCACCGGATCGTGCAACTTGCAGGACGAGATCTTGAAGGCGATGCCGCTCTCGCGTGGCGCGAGTGCGCCGTTGAAGTTGCCGATGCGGCGTTTCCCGAGGGAGATTTCGCCACGTGGCCACAGTGCGCGAGACTCCTCCCGCACGTGCGCGCGGCACTGGACGCCCTGCCCAGCGAGACGGCGTTCTTGCCGGCGGGGCAGCTCGCCCGTCGATGCGGTCTCTACGTAGCTACACGCGGTGAGTACAGTGCCGCGGAGACCGTGCTTGCTCGCGCGGTGGCGATTCGCGAGAAGGCACTCGGCCCGGATCATCCCGACGTCGCAGCTACTCTGAATAATCTTGGAAGCGTGTACAAGGAGCAAGGGCGCTACGAAGAAGCGGAGCCGCTGCATGTGCGCGCGCTGGCGATTCGAGAGAAGTCGCTTGGCCCGGATCATCCCTCCGTCGCAACTAGCCTGAACAGCCTCGGTAATCTGTGCACTGACCAAGGGCGTTATGAAGAAGCGAAGGCGCTGTACACGCGCGCCCTGGCGATTCGGGAGAAGGCGCTCGGCCCGGATCATCCCGATGTTGCATGGGGCCTAAATAATCTCGCCAACGTGTACAATGAACAAGGGCGTTACGAAGACGCAGAGCAGTTGCACAGGCGTGCGCTTGGGATTAGGGAAAAGGCGCTCGGTCCCGACCATCCGGACGTTGCATTCAGTCTCAACAACATTGGGGACGTATGCTATGAGCAAGGACGTTATGAAGAAGGGACGGCAGCGTTAACGCGCGCGCTGGCGATTCGCGAGAAGGCGCTCGGCCCTGATCATCCCGACGTTGCATTCAGCCTCAACAACCTCGCCTCGGCTTACCTTGACCAACAACGCTTTGAAGAGGCAGAGCCGCTGTGCACGCGCGCGCGGGCGATTTGGGAAAAGGCGCTTGGGCCGGATCATCACTTTGTTGCGATGGCCCTCGAAAGCGTTTCGAACCTGTACCATAAGCAAGGGCGTTACGAAGAGGCGGAGCCGCTAAGCCTGCGCACGCTGACGATTCGAGAGAAGGCGCTTGGCGCGAACCATCCCTACGTTGCGATCAGCCTAGACAACCTCGCGAATCTGTACCGTGACCAAGGACGATACGATGAAGCGGAGGCGTTGTATACGCGCGCGCTGGCAGTCCGGGAGGAGGCTCTCGGGCCGGAACACCCGGATGTTGCGACCTCCCTGAGCGATCGGGCGACGTTGTACGAAGCTCAGGGGTTCCCCGGCAACGCACAGCCACTCTACGTCCGAGCATTGGCGATCCGCGAAAAAGTGCTCGGCGCCGACCATCCGAAGACGAAAGCCGTGCGCGAGAAGTTGGGAAAACTTCGGTGCGCGGCGTCCAACGTGCGAGTCGACTCCGACGCGTAGGTTTCCGTACGGCTCCGCCCGAAAGCGCGGGCCTCGTGGATGTTAGCTAACGACGGACGGCGGAAGCGCGACGCGCGAGCCGTCCATGTACGACCGCAAGTTGGGAGGTTTGCTCGTGGTAACGATTCGCCATGCTGCCATCATCGGTTTCGGAACGCTGCTGGTTTCGGCATGTGGTGGAGGGTCTGTAGTGAATCCGTCAACCTCTATCGTGTCGCCGGCGGCACGTATGGCGCAACTGCCGGCTCCGAAACCTTATCCGAAAGGCCTGCTCGCGCTGTATCGCTTCAATGGGACGCTTAACGATTCAAGCGGTCATGGCTATACCGCGAAGGACACCGGCAAAGCGCAATACGTGAACGGCGCGCCATTTCGCGGCAAGGCCATCGAATTCGGCGGTAGCGGCAAAGCGATCGTCAGGGCGCCGCTGGATATCAGCCTAAAGAAGATACCGCAACTGAGCATGGGCGGCTGGTTCAAGGCGACGTCAATTTCAACTCCGCCGTACGGCATCGTTTCCAACGACGACGGCGACTTCGACCGCACGCTCGACATCGATAATCGGGATGCGAAAACCGGCGCTCACTGGTCGGCGTTCGTCGGCGGCAAGGTCGTCGGAACGGTGCCGGTGCATACCGGCAAGTGGGTCTTTTCAGCGATCACTTATGACCAGTCGACGCTCCCGGGGACATATGCGTTCTACGTGAACAACGGCTCGCGCACGACCATTCTGAAGGGACAAGCCAATTTCGACTCCGCCAGCGTTACGAAGAACGTCGCGATCGGGCGCAATCCGAACTTCGATCAGGCGTTTGCGGGAGACGCGGCGAACGTCTTTTTCTACGTCGGGATTCTCTCGAAGACCCAAATCGCCAAAATCATTGCTCACGGGCCGTCGCACATTCCCTAAACGTCGGGGCGGCGGCGATCAGCGCCGGAGCCCAACGACGGCGGCGATCGACGCATGGAACGAGACGAATTCAAAGTTGTGCCGTAGCCTCGAGGCGGCTTGCTGTTGATGATACGTTTAGTGACGTCGAACTTGTACCCAGTGTTCGAGGATCCCGTCGGAAGGCACGGTGTCAGTAATGGCTGCTGGAGCGTGTACGGCCGGAATAATCCGAAGGGGCCTATATTGGGGAACACCGGCTGATATGGGCAGACAGGTAGCTATCGTGCTTTACGTGCTGGCGATGGTAGCCGTCATAGTCGGTGTAGATTTCATGTTCTTCAGAAACCGACTCTGGGAACGGCTGACGGTGAATATTGCAATCGTCTTGGTGTTCGTGGCGTTCTACTTGAGATTCCTGAGGCGTCCTTGAACAAGGGGCGACAAGCTTAGTGGGTCTTTGCGTTTCAATCGACGACCTCGAATGCAGGCGGATACTCCACCCGTGCCGTCACCGGATCCCGCGCTCGCGGCAGAGGCGCAGACCGGCCTCGATCAGCGACGGCACGAAACTGCGCAGAGTATCTCCCGCGCAAGCCCAGCTCCTGTACATACGTGATATAGGCTCGCCTTCAGTCTCGCGCTTGTGTAGCGAAGCGTTGCGCTATCCATGACGCGACATCGTTTGCGGAAGCCGCCAAGACCGAGCCGTGGGTTGCGCTCAGATACGCTTTAAAAGACACCGGCGTGCCGTTTCGCAATAAGCGATCCCGCAACAGCAGCGTGCTCTCTGACGACACCATCGCGTCGGAAACTCCGTTGACTAAGAGCGTCGGTATTGAGATTCGGAAGGTGCTCGGATTGTTTGCAGCTAGGTCCTGGTAGAGTGCCTCGATGGCGGCTTCGCCTCGCGGGGCGAAAATTGAACGAGGCACCGAAAGCTTACGGGGCCGCCCTTGCCGTCACACAGAAACGGGCGGCCGTCCTTAAAGCGCCCGTGCCACATCGTTTCGTCTACAACAAAACGAATCACCGTAGCAACGTCGCAGGGGCGTCACGCTTTCGCCCTGGACGTTGGCGAAGAGCATCTCGTAGTAATAACGGATCTTACTCTTTGTCTCTGGAAACGCCGGTGGGTGACGGGACGACCTCATGCTCGATGTCCGAAGCCAGGCTGTTCATGACTCCCTCAACGTCATCCGTCACCTCAAAGTTAAAGTGATCGTTGATGATCTTATCTAGCTCTGCGTGATCTTGACTTACGTCGTCCTCGCTTTCGTCGGCCTTAGCATCAATAAAGAATCGATGGCAGATACGTGTCGGTCGGCTCGTTGTAGAGCCCAATGGTCATTAATGTGAACGGCTGCGTCATGCGGAGTCCGCTGGCAAAGCACCATCGCATTAGGTCTGCGTTGCGAGAGGGCACGAGAAAACCGGGGCCTTCGAACGACGCTGCGGCGGCGATCAGGGCCTTCAAATCGTCGTTGGTCTCTGCAACGGCGTGACCGAAAAATGCGATCTGCGTAGTGTAGCCGGTGACGCGCCCGTTGCGCTCTACGACAGTCCCGTGACCTTGACGGATCGCGTCACGCAATTCGCCGCCGCGATGGTGGCCATGGACGCGCACGCAGAGATCGTTACAGGCTGCGATATCTGCTTCAGTAGCAGGCCGGACGTCGCAGCCCGGGACGTTCGTTCCGATCGCTGGACCCTGCATGCACGAGATGTGCTCGCGAACCTCAAAGCCGAGCTTCGAATAGAGCGCGAGCGAGCGGCAGTGGTATCCAGCTTGGAGCAGGCGAATTCCTGGGAAGCCGCGCGATTCGGAACGCTCCATTACTGCTAGCATCAGCCGCCGACCCACCTCCCGGTTCTGCACGCGCGGATCGACGGTGATCGGCCCTACACCCGAGATCGGATTGCGCTCGTCGAGCACATTGCTGCCCATGATCGAGCCGTCTCGCTCGGCCACGACCTTGTAGAAGTCGTCGTTTGAGAACATCATCGAAAGCAGTCCGGTCGCTGCCTCTACGCCAGGAAAGTCGGGCGGGAAATTGTGCGTGTTCGCAATCGCGGTGAAGGCATCGTAGCAAATCTGTCCGCACGCTACCGCGTCACTCTTCGTAGCCTCGCGCACTGTCAGGTCCAGGGCCTTACGTATCATTTCTTTTATAACTCTTCTCCCGCTGTCGCGCTCCAGGCCCTTACGGAAGCACCTGATACAGGGCGCTCATGCCGGCGCGCATATGATCCGCGACGTGGCAGTGGAAGAGCCAGATGCCGGGATTATCGGGAACCATGTCGGCCGTCACCATTTGTGCCGGAGAGAGCGCGATGACGTCGGTACGCTGATCATTCACGAGAACCGTATTGCCGTGCCAATGCGGCGTATGGAAGTTGATGCCGTTGCCCATGTCGATGAGGTACCAACGGGCGTGCTCGCCGCGCCTCATTACCATCTTGGGGCCGTTTCCGTAGAGAAAGCCGTTGATCGCGAACTTGAAGTTCGAATCGGCGAAGCCCATGCCAGTGAGCGAGTAGTCGCCGTTCTCGTCGATGGGAATCTCCTCGTCTCGTTCGGCGCGCGTCACGGCCGGCGCGAACTGCGCGATGTTGCGGTGGAGATACCAGCTCTGGTTTTCGTCGAACATTTGGAAAAGCGTGACGAACTCGCGATCAACGTCCTTCGGCGTCCCGTCGGGGCGGCCCATTCCGGCGCGTGTGACTACGATCGCACCGATGAGACCTGAGTTGACGTCCTTTTGGTCGTCCGTGTGCGAGTGATAGAGCCAAACGACCGAGCTCGGATCGTTCGGTCCGGGGCCGGCGCGCTCCGGGACCTGCCAGGTGTAGACGTGCGTCGCTCCGGGCGCAACGGCGCCGCTCTGCATGCTTGCGCCGCGGCTATCGTCGTTGTAGCCGCTCCCTTCGGAGTCTTTCGCATAGAAGACGCCGTGAGGGTGGATGCTGTACGGCCGGTCGGCATCGTTCTTGAAGACCACTTGGATCGTGTCGCCGACCTCGGCGTGAATGATCGGACCGAGGATGCCGAGGTACTGCTGATCAGCGGAGCGCACTTTGAGCGTGCGGAACGTCTCGTCCGTATACTCGCGATAGACGACCTTGTGATAGACGCTGCCGATCCGATGCGGCGTGCGCACGGTGAAGACGCGCTCGTAGGCATTGAACGGCCGCCCCATCATCTGGTTCGTTCCAGCCGGCGCGTAGTTCCACAGCACCTCATCGGCGGCAATGTAATACGTTCGAACCGCGTGGCCCGACGAAGCGCAAGCCGCTAGCGAGGCGACGATGAGGAAAGCGGTTAATAGACGGCGCACGAGCAATACCTCCTCAAAGTGACCCGTCGTCGGCATCGATTTCGTTGTAGAATGTGTATCCACTGACGTGCTTTACCGCCTCGTACGTGCCGTGCACCGTGATCATCTGACCATCGCTCATGCTCGGTGTCCTGAGGGCCGGCGGGGCCGTAAAAAACACAAATACCGCTGCTGAAATGGCAAAGCAGTTGAACATGGCGAACTCCTCTGAAGCCCCAAAGCCAGGACCTAGGGCTATAGTACAGCGCCAGATCGCCCATCGACAATCGCGACGGTCCCATTTCCGCGCCGCTCTGAGCACCCGACCAGGCGTAGAGCACGCCTGCGGCTTCGACCGGAGCGAGTTGTACGGCGACGAGGGGCCGCCGATCGGCGTGGCGGGGCCTCGGCGCCGTGCGGCTTTGCCCTGGGCGGCGTAGCTGTTGCGATGGAAGAGAGCCGGGCGACGCCGAACGTAGCGTGGCATTTAGCGAGCCGATCCTGGGCGAAACGATCCACGGTACTAGCTGCTTGGCCCAGCGGGACTCGAAGTGTACCCCGCGGTCCCGGCCAATTCGACGTCTCCTTAAAAATCTGATACTGTAACGGTTTTCCGATAGCGCTGCTCCTGGCCGATACTGCCTGAACAGTCCGATGTGACCTCTCACGTGTGATTGGCGAGGCCATTGGGGAATCGGCAGGGTGAGATCGAAAAGATGGTGCCGCATCCGTTGAGGTGGGGGCACCCGCTATTGGCACCCTGCGACGTCGTCCCGTATAGCTTACCATTGATGTTGATGAGGCCGCTGAATGGGGCCTTACCGTCGGGGCGACCGGTGCCAAGGCCTTAAAACTGTACAGTACAGCCTCCTGACCAGATGTTGCGACGGTAAAAACGCTTCCCTTCGAGTACGCACCTCCAAAAGGGTGGTTCCGTAGAGCGTCCCGCCTACGTTCAACAGTTTTGCACGTGGGTTCTGCACCGTCAGGCGACTTGCTGCCGAAGCTATAAAGTACAGTCTCGGAAGTTGTACCGTACATTGTGCCATTGACGTCGGTTAAACCCGCTTCGGGATCCAAACAGTCTGGCGGACCAGAAAAGCTCTCGGGATAGCTGTGACGATTGCGAAGGAGCAAGGCGCGAGTTGCACGGTAATCACCGCAGTGGACGTCGTCTAATCAGCGTATCAAAAACGCCGCGATTGCAATCCCGAGCGCTGCTAGCGATCCCAGCATGACGGCCGCCGTCGCGCTTCCACGACGACGGGAGAATGCGATCGTATAGACCGCTTTGAGCACATTGTTCGACGAGGTCGCAATGACGATCGCCGTTGCCGCGGTAGTCAGCCCGATTCCCGCCGCTCCCCCTTGCGCCAGACTCAGAACGAACGGATCGATGTCGGTGACTCCGACGATTCCGGCGAGCTCCAAGACGCCGCCGCGCCCCAGATGGCTCTGCGCGAACGTTGCCAGCATCGAAACGGCGACGAAGAGCAGCGCGAAGATGAACGCGGTGGAGAGCTGTAACGGATTAGGGAGTTCAGTAGGACGCATCGACGTGGTTGCGAAACGGGAACGCACTGCCGATAGCCCGGCGCTGATGACTGCGAGCGTGAGCAGCGGAATTGCGAGCACGCGTCCGAGTGCGAGGTTGAAGATTGGGCAAACGACGAGAACGCGCACGTACATTATTGCGGTCGCGGCGACGATACTGGCTTGCAGCTCCGCCGTCATGCCTTCGTCGCGCGATCGCCGCGCCAGCACGACCGTGGTGGCCGTGGACGAATAGAGGCCGCCCAGAATCGAGGTCAGCAGCGTTCCCGCGGTCGGAAAGGCGAAGCGCTGCAATAAGTAACTCGCATACGAGATGGACGAGACGGCGACGACCGCGAGCCAGACGCCAAAAGGCGTGATCGTCGTGTACGGAATCGTCGGGCGCCCTGCGAGCAGCGGCAAAACAACGCCGACTAAAATCAAGAACTGACCGGCGGTCGTAATCTCTCGCGTCGACACCCGTGCCGCCCAATCGTGCAGCGTCTGCCGGCCCCCGAGCAAGAGCACCGCGGAGACCGCAATTGCGACGCAGAGCCAGGGTGGCTCCGTTAGCGTGAGTGGCCCGAGGGCGTAGGCTAGCAGATTGCAGGCGGGTACGACAAACGCGCCCTCGATCGCGCTGTCCTCGGTCTTGCTCTGCCCGCGTACGTAGGCGTAGATCCAGGAGCCGACGACGAGCAGTCCAGCGATGAAGGCCGCACCGTAGCGCGGATCGAGCAGATAGAGACTTCCGCCCGCGAGCGCGAGCAGCGGAAACGTGCGAACGCCACCGGGACGGCGCGGGAGCTCGCCGGCATAAAACTCTTCGAACGCAAAACCGGGAAGAGCGAGAGCCCGAGGAGCAACGCGAAACGCTCGATTCCGACTCCCGCGAGCGTCGCGGTCATTCGCCAGTCGGGTAGGCTCCGGGGAGACCAACCTCCTGCAACAAGGCGCTACCGCATTCGAACGGCTGGACCGAAAACGACAAGTGGTAGAGCGCCTCGAGCTGATCGAGCAGGCCTTCATTGAAATAGTCGTACGCGAATGTCGTCGAGGCCGCACTCCGCACGACGCCACCGTGCATCCGTACAACTTGCGCCTGGCTTCTTCGCGAGCGTCATGGCTATGTCGAGCTCCGTGAGAGCATTTCGATCCATCCGGCGCGCTCAAAATACTGGTTGGACCTAAGGTGTGGTTTCGGCTGGCCTGGAAAGCATCTACCTATGACCCGAATAGCCCGAACAACTCGGATCAATGCTCCTCAGAGCGTAGTGCTCGATCGACTCCAAAAGTTCTTTTCCGAGCGTCCGAAGCTTCAGGTGAAGGCTTTGGGCCCCTCAACGGCCAGCGTTAAAGTTCAATACTACGTGCTTTTCGACTGGACGAGCACGGATCCGCGTTATGACGGTGTGGCATTTGCGTGGCGGCCGGCTTGGCGTGGTTTTCCATCATTTGGTGCCACGCTTACAGTTCAGCCGGCCGGTAAAAGAACGGAGCTCGTGCTCCAGGGTTCGTACGAGCCGCCGGGAGGGTGGGCCGGCCGTTTTTTCGATCGCGTTGTGGGTCGAAAGCTAGCAGCACGCACCATGGATGCCTTCCTCTATCAGCTCGCGCATAACAATTAAGAGGGAGCAAAGGCTTCGTCCAAACGGCTCGTTCTTTATGAGGAACTCGTCACCGGCGTGGTCTTTGCGCTCCCGACCCGGCGGAGTTCTCACGTTCCCGCTGCTGGCGCTCGCAAATCGGCATCACCGACGTCCAGAAACTACTGATTTTACAGTGGGAAATCCGCTACCTCGTCGTTTCGTGCGCAAATTCGATCTCGCGCGCCGACCCGAAGGTTGCCGCACTTGTCTACGTCCGCGGTAGGAGCTCCCGACCAGGGGTACGTTGACGAGGCTTTCGCGAAGAGGACGCCAGCCTAAACGGGATCGGCGCGCGAGGAGCCTGAGAACGCGCGCCTCACAGAGCATTTCGAACCGGAGGTACGCTCGCACCATGTCAGACTTATCAGAGCAGTTTTTTGTAAAGTGCCCCTATCACTTGGCGCAGGGCTATCTCTCCGATGATATGAAAAGCCGCGCCGCTACCGGCGCACCCGTCACAATCACGCTGCGCGCCCCAATCGGAAGCACGGATTTGGCGAAAGACGTGGTCGTAACCGTTGGTGCGGGCGTCGACGCGATGCATTTCGACCAGCCTTGGAAGATACACTGGACGCCGAAAGGTGGGGGACCGTATCCGGATTTCGACGGCGAACTCACCGTGCGTGCCGACGAAACCTACTCCTCCGCCATTCTCGAACTGCGCGGAACGTATCGTCCTCCCGGCGGTCCGCTGGGTGCCGCATTCGACCATCTCGCGGGGAAGCGTATTGCCACAGCGACCGCGCAAGCGTTGTTGGGGGAGTTAGCGCGGGGCATGGAAACGCGCTACCACCGCGACGAGCAGGCAAAAAAATAGGAAGCTCGGGCCGCTACTTATCACCATGCCGGGATATGGATCGGCCGAGCTAGTGGCCGTTTGGGTAAACACGACAGATACCATCCCTTAAATCCACGATATCGTCCGGAGCCTCGCCGTGTTGAAATCGAAACACTACGGCTTTTCAGCCACAGCGTCGCTGAAAGGGTTTTGCGTGAAACGCTTTCGTACGGACATGACACGCAAAGAGACCGTTTGACACTACAATCGCAATAGCGAGGGCCGCGAGTCTTGGTGCATTTCGTGCCTCGCCTGCATCGGAGACCCGAAGGGGTGGCTTCAACGGACGAGGGCCCGCGTCGTGTCGCGTAAGCGCCGTTCGATACTCGGATTTCAGTGGCCGCACGTGATGCTTTCAGCTGACGGCAATGGTTAAGCGCACGTCACTGCGTCCCCGCGTCTTATTGGCTTTGGAGACGGGGGAAGATTCGACCGAACATATCGCGGATCGTTGCAACGGCCTCGTCCTCTTGACGTCGTCGCCTTGCCCGATGTCCGGAACCGCGTCCGAGCGCCTTCCCGAGCACTAAGCACGCGAAGAAAATTGCCCTGGCAAGCGGGCCCAACGGGGCGTGCGCTTGCACGAGCGCTACGTCGGACTTCGCCGCCGAGCCCCGGTGCCAGGCTCATCGAGCGCCCGCTCATCTTCGAATGAGATCAGGCGGAGGTACGACTATGGCGGCCGTTGCGCAACCGCCCACAGTCGTCCAAAAGCCCGAGCTACTTATCATCAAATTCGATACGCAAAAACGGAGGATAAAACGCTCGGCAAAAGCAGCACGGGCTGAGAGTGCGCCGCGCAAAGAGTCTGCGATTCAAGAAGAGAAAGACCTCCTGGCCCTCCGAGCTGTCTGCGGAATGGAGATCTCGTTATGAAGGTCTATCGGGCAATCGGCATTCTTTCATGCGTTACCATCATCGGTTCCGTTACAATCGCCATGAATAAACCAGCGCAGGCTATGCCTAACTTCGCGCAGGCGTACGGCATCCCGTGTTCCTATTGTCACATTCAAATTCCGGCGCTCAACGCCTACGGGCGCTGGGTCCAGCGGACCGGATACGCCGGGTTAAACCCCCACGTGTTGGAACGTGAGTCTCCGGTGTGGGTCGACTACCCTGTAGGCTACAGTGAGCAGACGCCAAGCACGGGAGCCTGGGACATTGGGAGTCTCGGAGTGCACGCTGACGGCGCGTTCGGAACCCCCGGGAGCGAGTGGACGTATCACATACAGCAATGGATTTGGCAGGCGAGCCAAGCCGGAGGCCTCGACACGGCCTGGGTTGCCTACAACAACTTCTTTAATGGCGCGGGTCACATCTTCGCCGGGAAGCTCGAAGTGCCGGCCCCATCGGAGTTTAGTCAGTGGCTCGACGTCACCGGCCTCACCATCAACTCCTCGGCGGAGATCACCGTCGGCGAACACGCTTATGAGTTGGATGCCAATCGCTGGGGATACAAATTCGCCTATACGCCCGGTGCTCTCGATGCGGAGGTTTCCTACGTGACCTCAGGCGTTGACTGGAGCGGATTCAACGCCTACGACTGGGCGCAGGACAAGACACTGCAGTACAAGCTGGCATTCGCGAACCGCAGCAATCCGCTGGAGGTCGGTTATTACGGTGCACGCGGTTCCTGGCCGTTAACCGAGGGCGGCTTCGATCAGTATTATACCAATGGATTTTACGCACAGCGCGACCCGGTCAACGGCGTGCCCGGATTCCTCGCGACGTATCAGATGAATCACGACGGCAATCCGGGTATGGGCGCCCCCCCGGCGGGCAGCAACGGCGTTTCGTACGAACTCTACGATAACATCGGCCAGCGCGGGCTTGTTTCAGTCGGCGAACAGTTCACGAACGATGGATTAGGGAATCACACACAAATCGGCAACATCGATGCCTCATACCACATTACGCGCTTCATTATAATCTACGCCGAAGAGGCGCTTGGCGTCGGGCAGAAGCCGACGTGGAACGGATTGATCTGGTTCGCACTGCCGACGGGTCCGCTGTGGCCGCCGCTGTCGCAGACAGGGTGGTGAGGTGAGTCGTCGAAGCCGAGTTTTCCAAAAGCGGAGTGCACACCGCTGGACGGAGGCCGCGCTTGAATAGCACCATCAGGCTCACCTGTGTCATTGGAATCGTTCTTGCGGGATTGATCCTAGCGTATCCCCACGCCAACGTGATGGGCGCCCAAACGCCCGACGGCAAGTCCATTTTTCTTCTCAATTGCGCGGCATGCCATCAGGCTAACGGTCACGGCGGGGGCCCTTATCCGCCGCTCGCGCGAAATCCCGACGTCAATGCGGTCGATAGCGCCGGCTTAATTCAGACAGTGTTGAACGGGCGCACGGGTCCGATAACGGTGAACGGCACGCAATACGGTGGCAACATGCCCTCGTGGCGCGAGCTTTCGGATGCCGACATCGCGGCGGTGCTGACGTACGTTCGTTCCGCCTGGGACAACAGCGCCCCCGCGGTCTCCGCGGATCAAGTTGCAGCCGTGCGCGCACCGGTAGCGTTGAGCGGTGAGGCGCTCTTTGCCGCTCATTGCGCGACCTGCCATCAACCCTTGGGTCAGGGAACCGGCACATATCCGCCGCTGGCCGGCAATCCCATCGTCACGGCCGCCGACCCCAGCGCGATGATCGCCGTGATCGTCAATGGTCGCACCGGTCCACTCATCGTCAACGGCAAAACATACAACGGTCGAATGCCGACGTGGAAAGGGCAGCTCAGCAACGCCGACATTGCCTCGGTCGCGACGTACGTTCGATCGGCTTGGGGCAATAATGCATCACCAGTGACAGAGCTAACAGTCGCTGCCGCCGGAGCACCCGTGTCGGTCCAAATTGGGGCTTCTGTTTACGCGAAGAATTGCGCGGCTTGTCATGGCGTTAATGGAGCCGGCGGAATCGGGCCCGCACTCGCGGGAAATCCACACGTGAATATTGACAACCCGACCCCTATGCTGACCACGATCCTACAGGGGCGAAATGTAATGCCTTCGTGGCGGGGACAACTTGCGGCGGGTGACATCGCAGCGGTCGCCACCTACGTCCGTTCCTCGTGGGGCAACAATGTGTCCCCGGTGACCGTGCAAGAGGTCACAGCAATCAAGTAAAGATTCCTACCGGAGTTATGGTGAATGGTCTTCCACACTCGTTCTACGCAGCGTCGCGAACGTCGTCATTGCGGGCGAGGACGCCCGATCGTGCTTAGCGCCTTGCTCCAAAGGCAAGCGTCCGGCCGCTATAGCGCTTGGCTCCAGTCAATCTCGACGAGTGAAGCCATCCTTGCGGCCGCCGTGCCCGCAGATAAATTGGAGATCGTGCTCTCGAGTTCTTCACAATCCTTTCTTCAGTGGTTGCTGTATTAGATAGGCCGATCCTAGCCGTTTAGTGAATTGGCTAGCCGAGTAAGGTACTCGAAGTAATCGCCAGATGCATTCGGAGGCTTCAGCGATGACCGCCACAGTTGAACAACAAAAACTCTACGATTTTAGCCGGCTTGGGATTAAGAGCCCTTTTGCAAAACGGTACGACAATTATATCGGCGGCAAATTCGTGCCGCCGACGAAAGGTCAATATTTCCCGAACATCAGCCCGATCGTCGGCGCACCGTTTACCGAGATCGCACGATCCACAGCCGAGGACATCGATCTCGCGCTTGACGCGGCGCACAAAGCTCGCGAAGCCTGGGGAAAAACCTCGGCAACAGAGCGCGCGCTGATCCTCAACCGTATTGCCGACCGCATGGAAGACAAGCTCAGCACGCTTGCGCTTGCGGAGACGATCGACAACGGGAAGCCGATCCGCGAAACGACGGCGGCAGATATCCCGCTCGCGATCGACCATTTCCGCTATTTCGCGGCGGCAGTCCGCGCCCAAGAAGGCAGCATCGGCGAGGTTGATCACGACACAATCGCCTATCATTTCCACGAGCCGCTGGGTGTTGTCGCACAGATCATTCCGTGGAACTTCCCGATTCTTATGGCTACTTGGAAACTCGCCCCGGCGTTGGCGGCTGGCAATTGTGTCGTTATTAAACCGGCCGAACAGACCCCCGCGTCGATTATGGTCTGGCTGGAGCTCGTTGCCGATCTGCTGCCGCCGGGCGTGCTCAACGTCGTCAATGGTTTCGGCCTGGAAGCCGGTAAGCCGCTGGCGTCGAGCAAGCGTATTGCGAAAATTGCCTTCACCGGCGAGACGACGACGGGCCGGCTGATCATGCAGTATGCTTCGCAAAACCTGATTCCGGTCACGCTGGAACTAGGCGGTAAGTCACCCAACATCTTTTTCGCCGATGTCCTTTCGCAGGACGACGATTTCTTCGACAAGACCCTCGAAGGCTTTGCGATGTTCGCGCTCAATCAAGGCGAGGTCTGCACCTGCCCTTCGCGCGCGTTGATTCAAGAGTCGATTTACGACAAATTCATGGCGCGGGCCCTCGAGCGCGTAAGGGCGATCAAACAAGGCAATCCGCTCGATCCGGAAACCATGCTAGGAGCTCAGGCGTCGAGCGAACAGATGGAGAAAATCCTCGCCTATCTCGACATCGGCAAGCAAGAAGGGGCGCAAGTGTTGGTCGGCGGCGGCCGTGCAAAGATCAACGGCGAGCTTAAGGACGGCTACTACATTGAGGCGACGGTTTTCAAGGGTCACAACAAGATGCGCGTTTTCCAAGAAGAGATCTTTGGACCTGTGGTCTCAGTGACGACGTTCAAGGATGAGGCGCAGGCGCTCGAGATCGCAAACGATACGCTGTATGGATTAGGCGCCGGTGTGTGGACGCGCGACCTTAATACCGCATACCGCATGGGGCGAGGGATCCAAGCTGGACGGGTGTGGACCAACTGCTACCATACCTATCCGGCGCACGCAGCTTTTGGTGGATACAAACAATCCGGTTTTGGCCGCGAGACTCACAAGATGATGCTCGATCACTACCAGCAGACTAAGAACATGCTGGTGAGCTATGACCCGAAGAAGCTGGGCTTCTTCTAAAGGTAAAGATGGAACGCGCGCTTCGCGTTGATGCTACGCCCGCAGCGCTCGAGCTCCTCGAGCGGCTTCGAGCGAAGTACGGGCCACTGATGTTCCATCAGTCTGGGGGCTGTTGCGACGGCAGCAGCCCCATGTGCTTTCCGCTCGGCGAATTCATCATTGGAAGTTCAGACGTGAAGCTGGGTGAGATCGGTGGAGCGCCGTTCTACATGAGTGACTCGCAGTTTGAGTACTGGAAGCACACGAGGCTAACCATCGACGTCGTCCCCGGCCGGGGCGGCATGTTCTCGCTCGAGAATTCAGAAGAGCTACGCTTTCTAACGCGCTCGCGGCTCTATACGGAGGATGAGCTGGCCCGGCTGGCGCCGATCGAACACGTTTCCTAGCGATTGACCAAGTCGTTCCGTTCCCCGCTTTTACGCCATCACGATAATCCCAGCTCGTACTTGCGCTGCTGACGGCATAGCCGGTAGTGATCGCCAAGGGACCCGCGCACCGTGCGAGCCGCGTCCTACGCTCACGCTACGGAAGGCGTCGCTAGGGAAGCCGTTAACACGCTGGCAGAGTCCCTTCTCTCCAACCGTGCTTGCGATGGACCGTCCGCGGGCATCAGCCTTGGGATCTTGGACTTGGAATGTTACAATCGAAAGGCTACAGTTTGCGCCCTTAGAATCGCTGAGAGGATTTTACCTTGAAACGCTTTCGTTCAGATCTGACTCGCAAAGAGGCCCTTGTCCAACTAATAATCCTTCCCGCTCTGGCGACCGGACTGGCCGCTGGGACGACGGCCATCGCTTGGGCCGATAGCCGGACGGACCTCAAGTATCAATCCACGCCGAAGGACGGCCACAAGTGTTCGGCCTGCACGCTTTTCACCCCGGGAAAGAGCGCAACAGCGAACGGTACGTGTAAAGTCATCACTGGACCCATTAGTCCGGACGGCTGGTGCACGGCGTTTTCACCGCGGCCTGCGTAAACCGAGACCGCGAAACCGCGACGAATGAATCGCGTGTACGCCGGGAACAACCGCTGACTTTTGCCCATTTCGACCGCGGGCTTTAGGTCAGCATGACGCGACGACTGGTTGCCCATCAGAGCACGAACTTCGTCGGAGACACTTTGCGAACGCACGACGTGTCGGCCTTGACCAGCACGTCGAAGAACGACCGCGTGATGGCATACGCGCAGGCGTTCGCGGATGCCGAGGGGCTGCCAAACGCGACGTGCGCGATGTTGGGGATCGTTACGACGACCGAGTTAGGAAGCTTCTTCGCGACGTACGAACCGAACGATGCGGCCGTTTGAGCGTCGTACTGAGAGTTGATGACGAGTACGGGCAAGTGGCTTTCGGTTGCCGCTCGAACCAACGAAGAGACCGCCGGCACGTTCCAGTCGCTGCAGTTCTCGCGCATGAAGGGCAAGTTGGGCGCGTTTCGCAGGACGGAGGCTGGAAACGTCGGAAACGCGCGTCGCCCGGATGCAACGACGCTGGCCGTCGTTTCGTACGGCACCCATTCGCCGCACGAGACGCCGTAGAAGAGGCCGTTGCCCAGAACTCCGATACCGCCGGCGTCGATTCTCGGCGCCGCCCAGGTCGATGCGATCGGCGCCGGATCACCGTGGGCGAGCGCATAAATCGCTGCGGGAACCTTCGCCGCCAGATGCGTTCCCGGCGAGATCGTCCATTGCAGAAGCATGCCGCCGCTGATCTTGACGCTCACTTTGCCGGAATGGCCGGCGACCTGGACCGCGACGCTCTTCGGCGATGCTTCGTATTGGTTGACGAGCCGCCGGAACGTCGCGCCGATGTCGCCATAGCGTTTACGGCACGGCGCTTGCTGTTGACACGCTTTGAAAACGGCATTGATGCCCTCGCCGGCGCTGGTCCAGGCCGCGCCTCCGCCGGCGATCGACGGCGGAAAGACGCCGTCGATGGCAACCGATCGAATTCCGTCGGGATGCTCGCGCAGGTACGTGAGCGCGAGATCGGTCCCGTACGATATGCCGTAGACGTTCCATTTCGCGATATGCATCGCGACGCGCAGATCGTCGAGGTCGGCGGCACTCTCCAACGTGTTGTACGCGCCGAGGTCGGACGTCCGCGACGCCAGTTCTTTTCGGCACTTGAGCGTCGCTACCGAGTACGCTCTTCCCGTCGCGGCGGCATCGTACGGCATGTTCAACGTGTCGGCTGGCCAACGGTCGACCGACGGGCACGCCAGCCGCGGTTGGGCGGTATATGTGCCGCGCTGCGACATGAAGATCACGTCGCGATTGGCGTTCAGCTTTCCGGCCGTGGCCATCGGTATCTCCGTGATTGCATCGTCACCGGGGCCGCCCGCAAGCCAGACAATCGGGTCGCTCTTCTTTTGCGGCGATGCCGCCGCGACGATCGCCACGGAAAGCCGAATCTTCGGCGCGTTGGTACGGTGCCGGTTTTCGGGAACGATGAGCTGGCCGCAGCGCGCTTTTTTCAACTCGGCGATCGGCTGCGGCGGCGCGGGACACGGACCGGGAACGAAAACTGGCGTTCCCGAGGGTGCGCTCGTAGTTACGGACGCGCTCGCGGGTAGCGCCAGCACGACGCAAACCACGAAAGCCGGCCAGAGCATCAATTTCATTTAAAGTCGATTCCTGGCGCCGTCGCGACGCACGACGTCGCCGGCGAGAGGGGTGTTTGTAAGAACGATCGGAAGACTTTTTGTGCACAGGGAGACTGCACGATCACCCAGTGCGTCCGAGCCCGCACTCGCACGTATGTGGAGTGTGGCAACGTGCTCGCGGCGTATCGGCCCCACTCCGCACCGGTCTTCGCGTCGATCGCGCCGGATACGACTAACGCGGGGATGTTGCTGCGCACGCGAACTCGTTGGGACGCCGGTCCGGCAGGAACGTTCCATTCTTTGCATAGTTCCTCTTCGAACGGCAACTGGGGCGCGTTGATCAAGACCGTGGACGGCCACGTCGGAAACATCTGCCGTCCGGCTCGCAGGATCGCCGCCGGCGATCCGTACGGTTCCCACTCGCGGCAGACGAAGCTGTGCGTCATGCCGAGCGCCTGTTCCGGAACGGCGGCGACGTGCGCTCCGGCTGAACGAGCTTGGAGGAAGAGCTGCGGGTCGCCGTTGGCGAGGTCGGTAACCGCTCGTGGCATATCTCCCGGCCTCGGCCGGTTTCCGACGATCGAGTCGACGACGGCGCCGCCGTCTAACACGACTTTTACGGCGCTTCCGCCCTGCGGCGGCACGACTTGGCGGACGATCGGGTGCGCCTCCAGGCGCTGCACGATCTTCTCGAGCTTCGCCATGAGGTTCGGATATTTACGAGCGCACGCCGGTTGCGCCTGGCAGTCGGCGACGATCGTGGTAATGCCCTCGTGGAAGCTGCGCCACGTCCAAGGAAGGCTGACGATATCCGGAGGTGCGACGGAGTCGAGTGTGACGGTACGGATGCCGTCGGGATGATCGCGCATCAGCGACAGCGCGAGATCGGTTCCGTACGAGTATCCGTACACGTTCCATTGGCGAATATCGAGCGCTCGCCGGAGGGCCACGAAGTCCGCTTCGTTCTCGGTCGTATTGTACGAGCTGAGATCGATGCCTTGGTGAACGAGCCGGTTATGGCACGCCGCGGCCGCTGCGGCCTGCGCCTGGCCGGTCGAGGGCGCATCGAAGACCAGACTTACCTGCGCGGCGTTGAATCGGTCCAGCTCGGGGCAGTTGAGGTCGGGATCGTCATACAGCGTTCCACGCTGATTCATAATGATGACGTCGCGATCGCTATTAACGCTGGCGTCGACGAGGAACGGCGCGTCGAGAATCGCCGCCTCGCCGGGGCCGCCGGCCATGAAGACGATGGGGTCGGGTTTCGCCGGCTTCGATGCCGCCGGCACGATCGCCACGGCAAGCCGGATCGTGCGGCCGCCGGGCTTCGAACGATTTTCCGGCACGATCAAATAGCCACAGCGCGCGTGCTGGAGGGCTTTCATCGGTTCCGGCGTCTTTGGGCATGGTGCGGTCTGAAACTGCGGCGACGTTTGCGCCCCGTGGCTCGCGGCGAAAAACGCAACGAGCGCGACGAGACAGACGAGGCAGACGAGAAGCGGGCGCATCATACGTGGATGACCTCCGAGTCGATTCCAGCTCATAGTTTATGGCGTCGTACACTAGCCTCCAGGCGCGCGGCTGGCATTATAACATCTGCTACTCTCGAAGCTGCTTGAGGGCGGCTTTTTGCAACGAGGAAGTGCTGTCCTTGGCCGTGCTGCCGCGTCCACTATCGTGCAGACCGTACAACGGCGTTTGGGCCTTCGCAAGCCTCACAATCACGCCGAGCGCTTTGTGATAACAATCCGCTCCATCAGCGCGACTAAGATCTACTTGAACATCGGGGGGTGGCTTCGCGTAGGTGAGAAAACAATCGACCTGTGACCCGAATAGCTCGAACGGCCCAGATCCATGCGCCTCAGAGTGAGGTGGTCGATCGGCTCCAAGAGTTCTTTTCTCAAAATCCAAAACTCCAGGTGAAAGCACTGGGTCCCTCAATGGCAAGCGTTGAGGTTCGGTACTATCTGCTTTACGATTGGACGAGCATTGCTCCGCCTCGCGGTGGTGTAGCATTTGCGTGGCGCCCAGCTTGGCGTGGTTTCCCATCGTTTGGTGCCACGCTTACGGTTCAGCCGGCCGGTGAAGAAACCGAGCTCGTACTCGAAGGCTCGTACGAGCCACCGGGAGGTTTCGCGGGGCGCCTCTTCGATAGCGTCGTAGGCCGAAAACTAGCGGCACACACCATGGATGCGTTGCTCGATCAACTAGTGCATAACATCTAGAGCAAGCAAGCTTCCGACGGCGTTCTCGTCGCGCTTGCTGCTATTAGCGACATCGGTGCGGCACATTCTTCAACCAAGATGACGCGCTCTTGGATCGCGAACGTTCACCTCGTGCCTTTAGCAGCTGCAACGATTGTCATACGGTGCAAGCGTCTAAACAAATACTGCTCCGGCTCCTAAGACCTAGTGCACTTTAGAGTGGGGGTCGCATAAAAAACCGCACATCGTCCGATACTTCAAGCGAGAAGCTATCGCTGGACGAAGGCATGAGATCGATAACGAACTGCACCGCATCGCCACCCCACCGCGATAGTTGCTCGCCGTCGATATAAAAGGGGCAGCCTTCGATGTTGCCAAGCAGTACGTCGTTCGATCCGGCACGGAAATCGCTTTGCGAAAAGCACATCGGAGCGCTGCCTTCGCAGCAGCCTCCGGACTGATGGAAGATTAGCAGCCCGTGGAGGGCCTTCAGCCGTCGCACTTCGGCGACGGCTGAAGGCGTGAACTGGATTCGTTCCGCCACGTTATGCTAGAACAAGCCAAGTGCGTTCGGGCTGTAGCTCACAAGAAGGTTTTTAGTCTGCCGGTACGCTTCGAGCTCCATCTTATGGGTCTCTCGGCCGAACCCGGACTTCTTATAGCCGCCGAATGCCGCGCCTGCCGGATAGAGGTGGTAGCAGTTCGTCCACACGCGACCGGCCTCGATTTCGCGTCCCACCCGATAGGCAGTCGAGCCGTCGCGGGTCCAGACGCCGGCGCCCAGGCCATACATCGTATCGTTGGCGATCTCGATGGCCTCATCGACGGTCTTGAACGTCGTCACCGACAAGACCGGCCCAAAGATTTCCTCTTGGAAGATGCGCATCTTGTTGTTGCCAACGAAGACGGTCGGCTGAACGTAATAACCGTTGCGAAGCTCGTCGTCAACCTTCGCGAGTTCCCCACCGGTGACGCACTTCGCCCCTTCCTGTTTTCCGATCTGGATGTAGCGCATGATCTTATCCAGCTGGTCCTGAGAATTTTGTGCACCCATCTGCGTCGCCGGATCGAGCGGATTGCCGACTTTAATCTTGGCGACGCGCGGGACGGCGCGCTCCATGAATTTCTCGAAGATCGATTCTTGGACGAGCGCCCGCGAGGGACACGTGCAGACTTCACCTTTGTTGAAGGCGAAGAGCGTGAAGCCTTCCAGTGCTTTGTCGAGAAATGCATCGTCGGCGTCCATGACGTCGGACAGAAAGATGTTCGGGGACTTACCACCGAGCTCCATCGTCATCGGAATGATATTTTCGGAGGCGTATTGCATGATCAGGCGCCCTGTCGTCGTCTCTCCGGTGAAAGCGACCCGCGAAATTCGCGGATTCGCCCCGAGTGCTTTGCCGATCTCCGAACCTTTACCGGTGACGACGTTGAGGACGCCCGGCGGCAGCACGTCTGCGATCAAGCCCATCAGCGCCATGATGCTCAGAGGTGTTTCGGAGGCCGGCTTGAGCACGACGCAGTTGCCGGCAGCGAGAGCCGGACCGAGCTTCCACGCTGCCATCAGCAGCGGGAAGTTCCACGGGATGATTTGCGCGACGACGCCGTAGGGCTCGTGGAAGTGATATGCGACCGTCTCGCCGTCGAGCTCGGAAATGGTGCCTTCCTCGGCACGCAGACAAGCTGCGAAATACCGAAAGTGATCCGCCGCGAGCGGCACGTCTGCCGCGAGCGTTTCGCGAATAGGCTTGCCATTGTCGATCGTCTCGATCCGCGCGAGCGTCTCGAGATTTGCGTCGATGCGATCGGCGATTTCGTTGAGTAGGCGCGCGCGTTGCGCCGGCGACACTCGTCCCCATGCCCGCCGTGCGCTGTGTGCTGCATCGAGCGCGAGCTCGATATCCTTAGGGCTCGAGCGGGCGAACTCGCAAAGCGCCTCGCCGTTGATCGGGCTCGTGTCGGCAAAATATCGGCCGTCCACGGGAGCTAGGAACGTACCGCCGATAAAGTTGCCGTAACGGGGCCGCAAGCAATCGCGCTGCCGCGCGAAGTCGAGCGCATCCTCAAATAAGCTGCGCTCCTTGGTCATTGTGGTCATGATTTTCTTCCTTTCAACGGTGCTAACAGCGCTATGCGAAACGGATCAGGGGCTTGAGCACGCCGTCGAGCTTACGATCCATTATCTCGAACGCCCGCGGCATCTCATCGAAGTGAAACGTGTGCGTCGTGAGCTTGGTCGGATCGACCAATCCTTGCTCCAAGATGCGCAGCAGGCGTTCCATACGCAGCCGCCCGCCCGGACACAAACCGGTTCGAATGGTCTTGTCGGCCATTCCGACTCCCCACGCAATGCGTGGTATCGAAACGAACTCGCCCGAACCGTGATATCCAACGTTCGAAATCGTGCCGCCCGGTTTGGTGACGGCAACGCATTGGTCGAAGCTCTGCTCGGCGCCCAGCGCTTCGATTGCCGTATCGACGCCGATGCCGCCGGTTTCGGCCAGAATGCGCTGAACCGGATCTTCCTTCTGAAAGTCGACGACGAGCTGCGCGCCGTACTCGCGAGCAAGCTGCGCACGGCGTGGGTCGGTTTCGACGGCGATGATCAAGCCGGCACCGCGCAAACGCGCACCGGCAGTCGCCATCAACCCGACGGGTCCCTGCGCGAAGACCGCGACCGTACCGCCGATGGGAACGTCGCCATGCTCCGCAGCCATGAACCCCGTCGAGAGCATGTCTGCGCAATAAACGGCTTGATCCGATCTCACCGCGGCAGGGATCAGTGCCATATTGGCATCGGCTTCATTCACGTGAAAGTACTCCGCAAAGACGCCGTCTTTGATATTGGCGTACTTCCAACCGCCCAGCGCTCCGCCCGACTGCGAGGGGTAACCGTTTTGCGCTTCTTCCGAACCCCAGTCGGGGGTGATCGCTCCGACTACGACGCGGTCGCCGGGTTTGAAGCGATGGACTTCTGAGCCTATTGCATAAACGATACCAACAGCTTCGTGTCCAAGCGTCAGTTGCTCGCGCGGCCCGATTGCACCACGCACTGTGTGCGAGTCTGATGTGCAAATGAGCGCGTGCGTCGTCTTAACAATTGCATCGTTTGGCCCGGCGAGAGGAATCGGCTTTTCCACGAACCCAGTTTGACCGAGGCCAAGCATGGCAAAAGCCTTCATCGTCGTCGGTGCGACCGGGGACCTCGCCGGTGCCACTTGCGTCATCATAGAAGTTTTTCTCCTTGTACAGTTGGAAACTTAGCTATAGCAAAGCCTACCGCTGTCATTCCGTGATGAAGAACCCGAGAATTTGGATTCATACGATCTTCCGGACGCTTAAGCTGCTTGTGATGTCACCGGGCGACTTGGATCGAACTTCGATTCCACGCTTGATGTCTTTGAGAAACTCACGTGCGGTCGACTCCGCGATCCGATGGCCGATCGCTTCATCGAATATCTCGCCGGCCGTGCCCAAGGGCGGGCTGTACGCGCCATCGAGCTCGATGTAACTGACGCTGGCATCGTCCTCGCCCCATACGACGAGCGTGCCGGCAAATTTTGGAAAGACGGCGCGGCCTTCCGGGGCCCACGTGATCCGTATCAAATCATTAAGGTTCTGGTCATCGCGATCGCGCCACGCCTCGACGCGAACCTCGCGATCGAGATAGAGACCCTGCGATAAGGGACCGTCGAGTGGGACGCGCAAACGTAGTCTGGAGACGCCGTCGACACCTCGCTGCGAAGAAAAATAGGCTTCGAGCCGCGCTTCCGTGTCCGCGACGCTGCCGTGGACCGAGGTTTGGTCCCGTAACCGCTTCATACACGGGAATATACCGGAGCAATATGAACGAGGTAGGAATCACGGATTCTTCAGTTCTTCGCAGACCAACCGTAGGCTGGCGGATATGGAAACGTCCGTATTGACCCAGGAGCCTGCCGTTCTCGCGCCGGCCGAACTCGAGCGCATCGACGCTTACTGGCGCGCCGCGAACTATCTAAGCGTCGGACAGATTTATCTTCTCGATCGCAATCCGCTCCTTAAGCGGCCGCTCGTCCCCGAAGACATCAAGCCACGCCTGCTGGGCCATTGGGGCACGACCCCTGGACTCAACTTCGTCTATGCACATATGAACCGTCTGATCAGGCGACACGATCTCGACGCAATCTTCGTGGCAGGGCCGGGGCACGGCGGTCCGGCCCTCGTCGCTAATACATACCTCGAAGGCACGTATAGCGAGCTCTATCCAAATGTGCCTCAGACCGAAGTAGGATTGGGACGGCTCTTCAAGCAGTTTTCGTTTCCGGGCGGCGTGCCAAGCCACGCCTCGCCCGATACCCCCGGCTCGATTCACGAAGGCGGTGAACTCGGCTATTCCCTCGTGCACGCCTATGGCGCGGCATTCGACAATCCCGATTTGATCGTATGCGCAGTGGTTGGAGACGGCGAGGCCGAGACCGGTGCGCTTGCGACCAGCTGGCATGGCAATAAATTCTTAAATCCGCAACGCGATGGCGCCGTGCTTCCGATTCTGCACTTAAACGGGTACAAGATTGCGGGCCCGACCGTGTTGGCGCGCATCCCCAACGACGAGCTTGTCGCGCTTTTCGAGGGTTATGGTTACGAGCCGCTTTTCGTAGAAGGCGACGATCCGCCGCGTATGCACGAGCTTATGGCCGCGACGCTCGAGCGGGCCTTAGCGCGGATACGCCAGGTCCAGCGCGTCGCGCGATCAGAAGGATTTCAGCGGCGCGAGGGGTGGCCGATGATCGTTTTGCGCACCCCAAAGGGCTGGACAGGTCCCAAGATCGTGGACGGGGTCCCGGTCGAAGGGACTTTCCGCGCGCATCAGGTTCCGTTGCTTGCAGTCCGCGAGAATCCGTCACATCTCGCGATGCTCGAGGCGTGGATGCGCAGCTACCGCCCGGACGAGCTCTTCGACGAGGCCGGAAGGCTTATGCCAGGGCTCGCCGATTTAGCACCGTGCGGCACACGCCGCATGGGAGCCAATCCGAACGCCAACGGTGGGCTGCTGCTTCGCGATCTCGCCATGCCTGACTTTTGCGACTACGCCGTCGAGGTTCCAACGCCGGGTGCGAATCAAGCGGAGTCGACTCGCGTGCTCGGAGCGTTTCTGCGCGACATTATGCGGCTCAACGCCGATCGCTTTCGCGTGGTTTGCCCCGACGAAACGACGTCGAACCGTCTCGATGCACTCTTCGAAGTAACGCAGCGTTGTTCGGTCGCGGAGATTCTGCCGCAGGACGACCACGTCGCTCCGAGTGGGCGCGTGATGGAGGTATTGAGCGAACACCTCTGTCAGGGCTGGCTTGAAGGATACCTCCTCACGGGACGCCACGGAATATTTCCCTGTTACGAGGCGTTCATCCATATCGTCGATTCGATGGTGAACCAGCACGCGAAGTGGCTCAAGACGGCGAGTCAAGTCCCCTGGCGGCGGCCGATCGCGTCGCTAACGTATTTATTGACTTCGCACGTCTGGCGCCAGGATAACAACGGCTTCAGCCACCAGGACCCCGGCTTCATCGACCACGTAGTGAACAAGAAGGCCGACGTCGTGCGCGTCTATCTTCCACCGGATGCGAACACGCTGCTCTCGGTCGCCGACCACTGTTTGCGCAGCCGCGATTACATCAACGTGATTGTGGCCGGCAAGCAACCGGAATGGCAATGGCTCGGCATGGAGGCGGCGGTAGAGCACTGCACGGCGGGTGCGGGAATTTGGGAGTGGGCCTGCACCGACGACGGCGCAGAGCCCGACATCGTCATGGCATGCGCGGGCGACGTTCCGACACTGGAGACCTTAGCCGCTGTAGACTTCTTGCGTACCCATCTTCCGGAATTGAAGATTCGGGTTGTCAACGTCGTCGACCTGATGACGCTTCAATCGAACGAGGAGCATCCTCACGGCATGCGCGCCGACGAGTTTGACTCGATCTTCACGAGGAACGTGCCGGTTATCTTCGCGTACCATGGCTATCCGGCGCTCATTCATCGCCTCACGTATAAGCGCCCGAATGCCGATCGGTTCCACGTGCATGGCTACCGCGAAGAAGGGTCGACGACAACTCCATTCGACATGACGGTTCGTAACGCGTTAGACCGTTTTCACCTGGCTGACGATGCGATCAGCCGTATTCCTCGGCTTGCGAATCGCGCGGCGCACGTGCAGCAGACCATTCGCGACATGCTGGTCAAGCACCACCGGTACATTGAAGAGTATGGCGAAGACCTGCCCGAGATCCGCGACTGGCGGTGGAGTTCAGGCGGTTAGGGCACGTTCTACGGCCTCGAGAAGCTCGCCCGGCTCGGACGGCTTTGGAATGACGTGGCGAATTGCATATATCTCCATAAAGTCGCGCAGCGCGGCGTTCATGGTCGTCGCGGTGTACAGCGCAACCGCGGTAGAGCGCGATTGCGGATCGATACGGAGCGCCCGGAGGAATGCGGGGCCGCTCATGGATGGCATCGAGAAGTCCAGCAGAATCAAATCGGGCCGGTGCTCAGACGCGTGCGAAAGAGCCGTTTCTCCGTCGGGAGCCTCGATGACCGCGTGGCCGGCGTGAGTGAGGACCGTTCTTACGAGCGAACGCGTATTCGCATCATCATCGACGACGAGCACCGTCGCCATCAAGCCGAGGTTCCTGGAAGAAACGCTTCGACCTGCGAGACGAAGGTTCGCGGTTCGATCGGCTTTGTGATGCAGCCATTGAAGCCTGCAGCGCTAATGCGATCGCGATCAGCCGACATCGCCAGGGCGGTTACCGCTACCAACGGTGTCAACGAGAGCGTTGGTTCGGCCTTAAAGCGGCGAGCGAACTCGTAGCCGTCCATACCCGGCATGAGGACGTCACTTAGCACCACGGCAAAGTTCCCATTTCTCGCCGCCTGAAGTCCCTGGGTCGCGTCTGGTTTCCCTTCGGCATCGTGCCCGAAGGCGCGCAAGAGATAAAGCATCAGGTCAAGGTTTGCGGCATTGTCGTCCACGACAAGAATTCGCATGCACTCGTCTTAGTGGTCGCGCGGCAAGATGAGGGTAAAGGTGCTGCCTGCACCATAGTCACTGTTCAGGCTGAGCTCCCCGCCGAGCAGAACAGTAAGATTGCGGCAAAGGTAAAGCCCAAGGCCGGTCCCTTCGAAACGTCGGTCGGCCGGATCGAGCTGCTCGAATGGTTCGAAAAGACGTTGCTGATCTTCAGGTTTGATGCCGATTCCGGTATCGGCCACGGTTACGACGATTGCCGGGCGATCGCGCCAAATGGTTCCGCGCACCGCGATTCGAACCGAGCCCTGTTCCGTATACTTGATCGCGTTGTTCGTTAGGTTCAGTAAAATTTGACGAAATGCGCGCCGATTCGTTGTCGCGCCCTTGCCATCTTCAGCCACTGATGCGGTAAGCTCAAGTCCCTTCTCCGATGCCAGTGACGCCTGCGACGCAGCCACGTCCTCGACGACTTCTTGAATCGGAACAGCTTCGAAGCGCAACTCGTCCTTCCCCGACTCGATTTTCGCCAGATCCAGAACGTCGTTGATCAACGAAAGCAAGTGGCGCGCGCTCCATTGAACGATGCCGAGTTGCCGCTCTTGCTCATCGTTTAGCGGGCCGGGAAGTTTCATCAAGAGCGTACCGGTGAAACCGATGATCGCGTTGAGCGGCGTTCGTAGCTCGTGGCTCATCGAGGCAAGGAAGTGATCTTTTGCGCGGTTGGCTGTTTCGAGCGCCGCGTTCAGTTCTTGGAGGCGACGTTCAAAAGCCTTTCGCTCGGTAACGTCGCGAATGGCGCTTGCGACGAAGTCGCCGTCTTTGGTCACAACCGGGCTCAAGCTGATTTCCACCGGGAACTCACTGCCGTCCTTGCGTAGTCCGTAGAGTTCGAGTCCGACCCCCATCGGTCGAACCCGCGGATCGGCAGAATACATCGCGCGCTCGCCGACGTGCTTACCATGATAACGTGCTGGGATCAATGTCTCGATCGGCTGACCGATCAGCTCCTCTCGATAATAGCCGAAGAGACGCTCCGTTTGCGCGTTGACCAGCCTTATGCAGCCATCGGCATCGACGATGACGGTCGCATCCGGCGCGTGCTCCAGCAATGGTAGGCGGCTGCCGGCAATGTCGCTTAATGAAAGCGTCTGTTCGTTCACTGGCGCAGAAAATTCGGCTCGACGCCCCCAAACCCGCTTTCGTAGGTCAACGGCCGTCGCTTCTCGGATTACTGACCCAATGCGGCCATTAGAGGGAGAAGCTCGCCACGAGCTTGGTAATCTGCTCGCGATTGCTTTGGCAAACATCGAGGGCATGGTCGACGGAGTCGTGGCTCCGACGGCGTCTCGACTTGAGGCAGTCGCTGAAGCGCTCCGTGAGGCTTGTAAGCTCGCGCAACCAAGCGAGCACGATACGGAATAGATGGAACGTAAGCGGGTTCTTCTCGTCGACGATGAGCCGGAGATCGTCGATGTGCTCCGCGCGTACCTCGAGCGCGACGGCCTGTCCGTGGAAACCTGCGGAACGGTCGCGGACGCGTTAGGTGCGTTGGCGCGCGGAACTCCCAATATTCTCGTGCTCGACGTCACGCTGCCCGACGGCACCGGGCTCGACGTGCTTCGTGCCGCCGCTGTGCCGGGTTCGCGCATTCCAACTATCATGCTAACGGCGCGCTCGGATGAGGCTGATCGTATCGTCGGCTTGGAGCTCGGGGCCGACGATTACGTTACCAAACCGTTTTCGCCGCGCGAAGTCGTGGCGCGGGTTCGCTCCCTGTTGCGCCGCATCGAAGAAATCTCGGCACACCGCGCAAGCGGCAAGCCGAGTAGAAAAACCCGCGTCGGCGATCTCGAAATAGACCATGACTTTCATGAAGTGACTGTCGCCGGCGCGACAACGGCCTTGACCGCTACGGAATTTAAGATCCTGACGCTTCTGGCCGAGAACCCCGGCGAGGTCTTCACGCGCTCCCACCTGCTCGACCGCCTCGGCGACGACGGCGAAGTCTATGAGCGCACGCTAGACCGGCATATCAACAACCTGCGGAAGAAGATCGAGAGGGATCCCCGTAACCCCGAATACGTTCTGACGGTCTATGGGGTCGGCTATAAGATGCGTCGGGGCTGATTTGTGAAGTAGTTTGGAAGTGCTTATTCGATAGTTCTTCCCAGGATCCAGGTAGCATGAGCGCATGTCACAGTTATTTGAACGCCATGTCGTGCGTTGCCCTTATCACCTAGCGCAGCGCTATCTCGCCGATACCATCCGCGATCGGGCCAGGTCGGGCGAGGAGAGCATCCTCGCACTTACGGTTTCGGTCCCGGGAATGGAACTGGTCAAGAACGTGACCGTAAGCTTCGGGGCAGCGACCGACCCGATGCACTTTGACCAGCCATGGCGCATTCATTGGAAGCCGCAAGCCGGGCCCTACCCCGAGTTTGACGGCGAGTTGACGGTGCGCGCCGACGAAACCTACAAGTCGGCATTGCTTGAACTGGTGGGATCATACCGGCCCCCGGGCGGCGTGCTCGGCGCCGCATTCGATTGGGCCGCGGGGTACCGTATCGCTCGGGCAACGGCGCAAGAACTCCTTGCCCGCATTGGCAACGAAATGGAGTCGCGCTATATAGCCGACGAGGCCGCGAAACAGAGTTCGACTGCTTCATGAAGGACGACGAGGTTCCGCTGATTGGCACGTTGCGTTTTGTCTTCGTTCTCGGCGTAACCTTTGCGGTTCTCTGGCTCGGGATGTACGCTTTGTTGAAGGGCCGCTGGTAATATGCACATCCACCGGTACGAGCGATGGTGGCTCACCTTCGGCCTGACGATGCTCGTCTTTTTCTTAGTGCTCATCGGCTTTGCGGCATTTGCCGATAACATCAATCCTCCGACGGGGATGCAGCAAATCGATCCCACGAAAGTATCGCAGACTCCGCCGTTCGACAAGCCCGGCTTACGCAAACTCCCCGACGGGTCGTATGAAGCGTACTACGTCGCGGAGGTCTTCGAGTTTAATCCGGCGCGGCTGACGATACCCGTCGGAAGCAAAGTGACGTTCTACGTCACCAGCGCTGACGTCGTGCACGGCTTCTTCATACCCGATACCGACATCAATATGATGGCCGTTCCCGGCTGGGTAAACCAAGAGACGCACACCTTCACGCACTCCGGCGAGTATCTCTTGATCTGCCACGAGTACTGCGGCATCGACCATCAGGACATGTTTGCCAAGATCGAGGTACGGTAAAATGGTGGCCGCAGGAACCGTGCGCGGCGAAAACCGCGTCGTCATCGCGCACATTTATACCGCGACGGCAGCGATCGCGCTAGGCGCGGTCTTCGGCGTTTTCCAGGGTTTCGCGCGAACCGGCATGTTCGGCGCCCCCGGCTGGTTCGACTACTATCGCGCGCTGACGATGCACGGCGTTCTGATGGCGTTGGTTTTCACGACGTTCTTCATCACGGGACTTTCACTTTTTGTGACCTATCGAGCGATACCGCGCGGGCGCGCATTGGGCGTTGCATGGTTTGGATGGGCGCTCATGCTGGCCGGCACGGCTATGGCGGCGGTGACGATCCTCAAAGGCGACGCGACCGTACTCTACACGTTCTACGCGCCACTCAAAGCAAGTCCGTGGTTCTACATAGGCGCTACGCTGTTGGTGCTCGGCACCTGGGTCGTCGCCTTCGAGATCTTCGAGAACGTCAACTATTTTCGCAAGGCGAATCCCGGAAAGCCGGTCCCGCTCGTCGTCTTCTGCACAGCTGCGACCTTCGTGATGTGGATAGTCGCGACGCTCGGCGTTGTCGCCGAGATGTGCCTGCTGATTCCCTGGGCTTTCGGCTGGACGTCCGGCATCAACGTCATGCTGACGCGGATGTTCTTCTGGTACTTCGGTCACCCGCTAGTCTACTTCTGGATTATGGGCGCGTACATCATCTGGTACAATATCATCCCGACGCGCTACGGCGGAAACGTCTTCAGCGACGCGCTCACGCGGCTCACCTTTGTCATGCTCATCCTGCTCTCGACCCCGGTCGGCATTCACCACGAGTTCATGGAGCCCGGGATCGCGTCGGCCTGGAAGATGCTGCACACCGTGACGACCTACGGCGTCGTGATTCCGTCCTTCATCACCGCTTTTGCGATCTTCGCCTCGTTCGAACTGTTTGCAATTAGGCAGGGACGCAAAGGATTCATCGGAACCGTTAAGGCCCTCCCGTGGAACGATCCCACCTTTAGCGGTGCTGCGCTGGGCATGCTGCTCTTCATCTTGGGCGGCTTCGGCGGTCTCGTCAACGCGTCGTACAGTATGGATACGGTCGTGCACAACACGATCTGGATCGTCGGTCACTTTCACGTCACCGTCGGGGGACCGGTCGCGCTGACGTTCCTCGGTGCGGCCTATTGGATGATTCCGCGGCTTACCGGGCGCGCGTTGTGGAAGCCGGAGTGGGCGCTCTTCCAGACGCGTCTGTGGTTCTTTGGGATGCTGATCATGTCGCTCTCGATGCATTTTGCCGGATTGCTCGGCGCCCCGCGCCGCACAGCGGATGTCGGCTATATGGGAGCCGCGGCGGCGAATGCATGGCAGCCGTTCATGCTGCTCGCCGCCGCGGGCGGATTCTTTCTCTTCGTGAGCATCCTTACGTTTGTAGCGGTCGCGGTCGGTACGCTCGTCTGGAACCAACGCGTCGAGTATACCGAGGTCGAGTTTGCGCCCCCCGCGGAGGGTGCCGGCGCGACCCCGGCAGCGCTGCAGCACATTTACCGGTGGGGCGTGCTCGCACTCGTCCTCGCGGTGCTGGCCTACGCGGGACCGCTCGGCGAGCTGCTTCGCCATCCTGGCTACCTCGCGCCGGGTATGCGAACGTGGTAGCGCAATTACGGTAAGCCCTATTCGGGTTGTTTTTGTTTCGAAGGCACCACCATGACGGGAATCGGCGCGCCGCGCACCACTCCCTCTGCGACGCTCCCCATCATGAGGCGGCTTATCCCCGTACGTCCGTGACTTCCGATCACGATGAAGCTCGGCCGGATATCGGCAGCGAGCCGCTCAATTTCATCGACCGGTATCCCTTCGGCGATCCGAGAGGAAGCCGTGACGCGTTCGCCAGCGCGCGCAAGGGCAGCGGCGAGAATCGTTTTGCCCTCAGACTGCAGTTCTTCGAGGCAGCCCTGCACGAGTTGCGCTTGTCCGCCGCTCAGCCGGGCCGCTTTGGCTAAATCCACGACATGGCAAACGATGATTTCGGCGTTGAGGCTCCCGGCGAAATCGGCTGCAATGTCGAGCGCTTGCAAAGAACACTCGGAGCCATCGACAGGAACTAAGATTTTTATGAGGCCGCCTTTGGGGGGAAGTATTTCGAGTTGGGCCTGAGCCCGAACGGTAAGCACCGGAACCGCCGCAGAACGCAAAACGCCTTCGGCAATGCTCCCGATGAAGAACCTCCTGAAGCCGGAGCGCCCATGCGTGCCCACGACAATTGCTTCGGCTCGCGTTTTGGTCGCATAGCTCACGATTTCATAGACCGGCTCGCCCGAGAGCACATTGCCCTCGGCAGTAATGCCGGCAGCCCGGGCCTTCTCGAGCGCGTCGTCAACGACGTGTTCCGCGTGCGCATGGATTGCTGCGAGCTCATCTTCGATCAGCGTGGGCGGCCCAGCTGTTCCATATACCGGACTCGGGTCGGCTACCGAGCATACGGTGACATTCGAACCTTCGGCCTTCGCTAACGAAAGCGCGAGTTGGAGGGCATGCATGGCGCACTCCGACCCATCAAGGGCTACGATGAAATTCTTAAACATGAGTCTCCGCCTTTTTCAGAACCGCTAATGTATGCTGGGCGACCATAAGGTTTTCATCGGTCGGTATGACCATTGCGGCGATCCGGCTGGCGGGGCGGGAGATCACACGATCGCCTCGTCCATTTGCTTCCTCATCGAGAACTAGACCAAGATATTCGAACGGCCGGCAGGCGAGCGCGCGAACCGAGGGTGCGTGCTCACCGATTCCTCCGGTGAAGACCAGGGTATCTAGCCCGCCCAATACGGCGATCATCGCTCCGATATGCTTGACGAGCTGGTAGATGAAAAGCTCGATTGCATCGCGCGCTGCGGCATCGGAAGGAGCCTTCGCAAGTAACTCCCGCATGTCGCCGGTGCTGCCGGAGACGCCGAGCAGTCCCGACCGCCGATAGAGCAGATCCGTCAATCGTCCGAGATCGTATTTGCCTTGGCCGAGTAAGTGTAGGAGGACACCGGGGTCAAGATCGCCGGGGCGCGTGCCCATCATAAGCCCGCCAAGAACGCTGAAGCCCATCGTCGTGTCGATCGGCATGCCATCTCGGATCGCGCACAGGCTCGCCCCCGACCCGAGATGAGCGATCACCGCGCGCCCCGCGTTCGCATCTAGTTGCGAGACGATGTACTCATACGAGAGTCCGTGAAACCCGTAGCGTTCGAGGAGCGGATCAACATCGCGCGGTAACGGTAGTCGCTTAGCGATTGCTGGTGAACGCCGGTGGAATGCCGTGTCAAAGCAGAGCACGTGCGTCGCATTCGGGAGCCGCCGACGAGCAGCGTACACCAAATCGAGCTCTGCGCGCAGGTGGAGTGGTTCGAGGGCGACGAGATTTTCCAGGTCAGCTAATACCTCGTCGTCGGCGAGCACCGGAGCAACGTATTGAGGGCCTCCAAAAACGAGACGGTGGCCGACTGCAGCGACGTCACCTTCAGATTGTGGCCGTAGCTGGTAAAGCACCTCGTCAAGTCCGGCTTCCGCGTCGTTATTGGATGGGGCGTTAGTCGAAATCGTACGAACGAGTTGCTCGCAACTCTCACCAAGCCGATAGCCAGCAAACTTTAGCGATGACGAGCCGCCGTCGAAGCAGAGCAGTAATTTCACTCGGCGTGCAGCGCTTCGATGGGATTGAGGTGCGTCGCCTTACGTACGCGATAGAAGCCAAAGCCGATTCCAATTGCCGCGGAGAACACCAGCGACAGCGCGATCGATGGGATCGAGACGGTAAATGGGAAGCGGCCCTGGTGTGCGGCTACCACGGATACTGCCATGCCACAAAGAATGCTGATTCCCCCGCAAACGTCGTCCTGATCCATCCCCATGATGCTGTGGTCTGGGAGATCGCCTCCCGCGTCACCGGAGAAGTCAGAAGATCGGGGCGATTTTCCCGAGCAAGCCTGCGCGAACAATACGCGCAGAAAGGCGCATTTCCAGAGACGTCTCACCGCCCGAGCTTAACTGCCTGGGGTTACGCTCCTATGAATCGATTGTGAAGAGCGCCACCCCGCAAACTTCACGAGCAATTCCAGAACGAGCGATACGGTTGTTCTATGTTTAAAAGAATCGCCGTGTCGATCGATGGCTCCGAACCTTCCAAGCAAGCATTCGCGGTCGCGCTACAGCTCGCCAAAGCCGAACACGCCGAACTTGGGATATGCTCCTTCGTCGACCCTATCATGTTCGCCGGCACTGCTCCGCCAAGCCCCGCGATGGACCTCGTCATCCGCGACATGGAAAGTGAGGCTCGTGCGCTCGTGGCCGATGGGATCGATCAAGCTCATAAAGCCGGCTTGAACGCCTCAGGGTGGGCCCATAGCGGCGCACCGGTTTACGAGATACTCAAGTATGCGAAGCATTTCAAGCCCGATCTCATCGTCATGGGAACCCACGGACGCAGCGGCATCCGTCATCTGCTGATGGGAAGCGTCGCCGAAGGGGTCCTACGTCAGGTGTCGGTCCCAGTTCTCGTCGTTCGCGCTCCCACGCGCGACAAAAAAGAGCTTTCAGCCGCAACGGTGCACGCCAAAGCGGTCTGATTAGCGGATTAAGAAGGCCGCGATTACAACGCCGAGTGCTGCAAGAAATCCCAGCAGAGAGGCTGCTATCGTGCTCTCCCTACGACGCGAGAATGCGATCGTATAGACGGCCTTCAGCATGTTGTTTGAAGAGGTTGCAATGACGATTGCCGCCGCCGCGGTGCTCAAGGCGATGCCCGCTACACCACCTTGCGCGAGGCTCAAGACGAACGGATCGATGTCGGTGATGCCGACGAGCCCGGCGAGCGCAAAGATGCCGGAGCGCCCCAGATGGCTCTGGGCGAAGGTCGCCAACATCGAAACGGCGACGAAGAGGAGCGCGAAGACGAACGCGGTTGAGAGCTGCAGCGGATTAGAAAACTGGGCCGAGTGCGTCGACGCGGTTGCGGAACGATAACGAAGTGCCGACATCGCGGCGCTTATGGCGGCGAGCCCGAGCAAGGGCACGGCGAGCGCGCGTCCGAGTGCGAGGTTGAAGATCGAGCAAACGATCAGAACGCGCAGGTACATCATCGCGGTCGCGGCCACGATCCCGGCTTGCAGTTCCGCCGTCATCCCCACCTCACGCGATCGCCGCGCCAGCACGACCGTCGTAGCCGTTGATGAATAGAGACCTCCCAGAATGGAGGTCAGTAATGTTCCAGCCGTCGGAAAGACGAAGCGCTGCAGCAGATAACTCGCGTACGAGATCGACGAGACGGCGACGACCGCGAGCCAGACGCCAAACGGCGTGATCGTTGTGTACGGAATCGTGGGGCGGCCGGCAAGCAGCGGCAAGACGACGCCGACTAAGATCAAGAACTGACCGGCTGTCATGACCTCTTGCGTCGAAACCCGTGCGGCCCAATCGTGGAGTGTGCGCCGGCCGCCGAGTAGCAGCACTGCCGCGACCGCGACTGCCACGCAGAGCCACAGTGGTTGCGTTAGCGCAAGCGGCCCTAAGATATAGGCGAGCAGATTGCAGGCGGGTACGACGAAGGCGCCCTCGATCGCCGTTGGTTCATTCTTGCTCTGTCGACCCAGGTAAGAGTAGATCCAAGACCCGAGGACAAGTAGACCCGCAATGAAGGCCGCGCCGTAGCGCGGGTCAAGGAGGTACAGGCTGCCGCCCGTGAGTGCGAGCAGCGGAAATGTGCGAACGCCGCCGGGACGGCGCGGGAGCTCGCCGGCATAGAACTCTTCGAACGCAAAACCGAAGAAGAGCGAGAGTCCGAGCAGGAGCGCGAAACGCTCGATTCCGACTGCGGCGAACGTCGCGCTCATCCGCCAGTCGGATAGGCTTCGGCGAGATCAACCTCCTGCAAAAAGGCGCTGCCGCGCTCGAGCGGCGGACCGGACGTGAAACGTCGTGCCGTTGTTGTCCGAGGGGTGTGCATTTCCGCTTGCCAAGACCTCAAAGGCCACGCTTTCGTCAACGCGATAAAATTTCGTCGGCGCTCGAACGCTTGTGACCCTGGTCAGCCCGTCTCGGAGGTCGAGTAGCGACCGTGCTTTTCAGTAATGTGAATGCGATACGCGATGCCATCGCCGCCCGTGCGAGTGACGAACGTCCGCCAGGCCATCACCGGGGCGCCTGTGGCGGCTGCGACGGTCCTGAGGCGTTCGGAAATGCGTTCCACTGCGTCGGCAGCCGCGCTGCCGACCAGTCGTTCGAACGTTCCGCCTACTATGACCGAGCACCAGTCCGCAGCGCTTTTCACACGGTCGACCTCGACGCATACTCTCGGATTTGCAGACATGTTCTCGATCTTCGCTCCCAACAAACTGTATCCGTAGAACGCTCGACCGTCGTAGGCGTACGTGAACGGAACGATACGCGGCAAACCCCGACGATCGACGTAACCAATGCGGGCTACGATTTCTTCGTGGAGTAGGGCCTCGATCGCGTTGGGTGTCAGATTGCCAAACATGCTGCAAAGAGCCTTCAACCTTGGTGCCAGGTCGATTTGAAGCCCCTATACGTTAGATACGTACCGAGAATGAGCGCGAGGGCGACATCGAAATAATAGTACTGTTGGTAGGGATTGCCCCAGATTGAGAATCCCGCTGACTCTGGAGGAGGTAGGAATAGAAAAAGCAGACCTTTGATTAGCGTCAGCCAGCCAACGAGGGTCACGATGATCGGAACCGGACCGCCCGACCAAAGGTTGTGGCTAAGGATTATTGCCAAGCCGACCGCGACGGTCGTTAAGCCGAAGAGGTAGAGCACCGGCGCGTCGTTGACGAGCGCGGTCACCATTTGGAGGGTCGCTTGTCTGTTTACGGCCATTGGTATCGCAACGAGGATAGAGTAGACGCCGATAAGCTTGCTGAGAAATGCGGTTCGTTCCGACATGCTGCCTCCGAAATCGTGGCTTCGATCGCGTACGCGTCCTGAATGCTTAGCGGCTCGATTATACTAGACAACTGAAGAAGGTCTCGTGAAGGGCTTGAGCGTTCGACGTTCACGAAGAATTCTCGGCGCGAACGTACACTAAAGAGCATGTTCAAGAATCTTGTCGTCGCCCTCGACGGCTCTTCATGCGCCGAGCATGCCTTAGCTGTCGCCCTAGCTCTGGCCAAGGCTGAAGGCTCGAAAATTGCGGTCTGCGCAGTCGTTGATCCCACGTCCGCGATATGGAGCTCTTCCAATCCCTCCGCCGAGCAGGCGTTCGCAGATGCCGAAGCCCGGGCTCAACGCACCGTTGACGACGCCGTCGTCAAAGTAGCGGCCGGCGGAGTGCCGGCCGAGGGAATCCTACTTCTGGGCTCCCCGGCCTACGAGATCGCCAGTTATGCGGCGAAGAAGAATGCCGACGCGATCGTGATGGGCACCCATGGGCGATCGGGTTTGAAACGTTTGTTCATGGGCAGCGTCGCCGAAGAGGTTTTACGTTCGGCATCGATTCCCGTCGTAATCGTCCGCGATGACACGCACGTTGCGGCCGCGACCGTGGAAGCCTCGCCATGAGAATCGCTGCCAGAGTCCTAGCTCCGGTCGATGGATCTGAGTTCCACGCGGGCGCTTGACACCGCGATCGCGTTGGCTCCTGCGCTTGACGCAAAGGTCGTTGCTCCCGCCCAACGGCATTCGTAAGTCGACTCTGTATGCCATTCGGCACGTCGTTCCCAAACCGTCGGAGCCAATCGAACTCCTCCGAGCGATTGAAGACGCCTTAGCGATCAGCCCCGTTTGGCTTAAGAAGAACTAAGGATGTTGCGATTCCCACGTCGTTCACATTCGTGCGCTAAGCTGTGCCGATGAAGTTCGAGGGTGCGCTCCTGGTACGGGGTGCGAAGGATCCCAGCCGGAGTTATATCGAGCTCGATGGCACGTATGTGCCCTCACTCGGCCCGGCTGGCGAAGTCTTCGACGCAAGCGATCTCTAGCCGCGTTCCGTTCCGAGTAATTACGCCGACGCAGGTCGTGTTCGAAGGCGATGCCGAGCTGGTAATCGTGGTCACGACCGAAGGCGAGGAGGGAATTCTCCCGGGGCACGCGCCGTTTGTGGCGGCATTGAAGCCGGGCGTTCTGCGAGCCAATGTACTTAACGATGGTGTGAGCTCGCGACTCGAGCTAGCGACAAGGGAGGGCTTCATTCAAGCGCTTCCCGATCACGTCACCGTGCTGGTCGACGAGGCGGTGCGCTCCGAGCAGGTCGTAGTCGCCAAGGTACAAGAGGAATTGGGAGGCGCGACGGAACGGCAGAAGGCTGCTGGGGCCGATCGCGAGTTCTTTGCGCGCGAACAGGCCATTATTGATTTTGCAAATGCAAAGCTGGGACTTACTGGAGTGAAAGACAAACTCGCTACGTCGGCGCGTCGCGCAGAGCAGCGAATGTAACCCCTTACATGCGAAGCAACAAATCCGGTTCAGCAAAAGCCTGCTATATCAGGGTTTTCGGCTCGTTAGGCCGCCTTCTCCCCATTGTTCTCCCCACGGAGGACCGCGCTAAGAATCCCCTCCGTGGCGACCTTCGCTTTGATCGCGAAGGCTATCCGCGACTTGGACATAGAGGTTTTGCGTTGTGCGAATGTCGGCGTGACCGAAGAATCCTTGCAGTGCCTTCGGGTTCAGGCTTGATTCGGCCAACATCGTTGCGGCGATACAAAATCCTGCATCCGAATACGAGCGTCCGGACGTAGGGTCTCGCCCGAGATGGTCTTGCTAGCTTCTGCGACACTGCACCGATTCGCGGTGCCTAGCGCGATCGCTCGAAACGACCCATAGGTGTCATCGCCAGTCATCGCCGTTTTGCCATCTTCGGTACATTCAATTATGGACGACGATTGTGAAATTCTTGAGAGTCAAATCGGAAACCGCCCAGCCGAGACTTGAACGCACTCGCCAAGCAGGCCGATCTTGTGAAGTATAACGGCGAAGTCTTCACGAACAATTCTCGCTAGAGTCCTACGCTCTACGAAGTCCCAGGATATCGTTGCGAATGACGCCTTGGTTTGGTGGACTCCTCGATGAGGCGCTTTGGGCGAGATCAAGATCGCGACTTGGTAGCAACTGATCGTAAGCACTGAAGACCGTGACTGCCTCGAGATGCCAGCTTGGCGGAGAGTGGGCGAGCTAAGAAGGTCGAAAGGATGAACCGGCATGGGTACACTCAGAGAACAGATTGACGTGAACTGCCCTTCTTACTATCTGATTCATCACGCCGAGCGCTACTTCACCGTTCACCGTCGCGGGCAGACGCCTGGAACACTTAGCCTAACCGTCGACATGCCCAAAGTCGGCGTTCCCGCGAAGGTACAGGCACGCCACGAGGTACGAATGCGTTACGAAATCTCGGAAGGAGCCGACGGTCACCGTCTCATCAACCTGACTTGGGATCCGGATGACCGTTTCGTTCCGAGATTTGCTGGTATCCTATCCGGCGAGAGCTTAACGGATGGAGAATCACGATTGACACTCGCGGGCAAATACGATCCGCCTTTCGGACCGGTAGGGGCTGTCTTCGATGCCATTCTGGGTCACCGGATCTCTGCGGCGACAGCTGACGCCTTCTTGCAAGACATTAAGCAATTCATCGAATCGGATTATCAAATGGCGGCGTCTACGTCGCTCGCCTCGTCTCCGAAAGAATAGGTCGCACGCGTCGTGCTGGCTGATAAGCGTTAACTCGGGCGACGGCGCATAAACATGACACGGGCGCGGCCTTTGCGAATTGGCATGGTCTGCGGCTACCGACCGACACCAGCCGGCGGTGGCACCGAGAAACATGTCTACGAATTGACGCGAGGTCTGCTCGAGCGAGGCGTTCATGTCGAGATCATCTGCGAGGACCGACCGTTCTTGCCCGACGCGGACAACCCACTGGCTCCCTGCATCGTAGGCGTGGCGCCCGAATCCCTCTGCCGCCGCAGTCGCATTGAGCAGTTCATGGAGAAATCAGAGCGATTTTCGGAACGGATCGATCCCAGCCGATACGATATCGTTCATTGCCACGGTCAATATGGTTACCATATCGTTTTGCGTTGGACGCAGCTCGCGCGTCGCCCGCTCCTGATTTCCGGATTTCACTTAACGGCGCTGGGTCCCATCGAACGCTACAGGCAACTCGGCCTTGGCGAGCCTGAGGAAGCGCCCATTGACCGCGCCGTGGCGTTTATGGAGCATGCGATGGCATACCTTTCCGACTATTGCATCGCCGTGTCGCGTGGTGTGGCCAGGGAGATCGTCGAATTCTACGGCGTGCCGCCCGAGCGTGTGCAAGTCATCGCCAACTGGTACGATCCAAGCGTTTTTCGACGATTCGATTCTCAAATCGCCAGATGTTCGCTTAACCTAAAGGTTGCGGCGCGGTATCTTTTCTACGTCGGACACTTCAACATGTCTCGCGGGAAGATCATGGCCGAAATTCTGCGACGTTTGCCACACGACATTACCCTTTTAGTGGCTCATCACGAAGAGGATGAAGCCATCGTTGCGGAGTTTGGCGATCGCGTACGCTTCGTTGGCCATTGCAACCCGCAGACGTTGGCGTTGTACTATTCTGCTGCCGATCTACTCTGCTTCCCATCGCTGTACGGTGGCTTCGGCCTTGTCCTTGTCGAAGCAATGGCCTGCGGATGCCCTCCGGTAGTCTTCGACTATGCAGCCATGAACGAGCTGGTTACGGACGAAAGCGGCTACCTCGTCGCGAGGCCTACAGCTGACGCCTACTCCACCGTCGTTGAGCTGGCGTTATCGGATGGCCGAAAAAAGGCGCCAGCAGCTCGTCAGCGAGCTGAAGCATTTCACATGGATCGGCAAATCGAGTCGGTGCTTGATCTCTACCATAGGCTCCTGTGGAAACTTTCACGCTCGTCCACGTCGGCATCGTAATCAGATTGGCTTGGGTTGTCGGCTATATCCAACGTGGGAAGTGATGAAGCAGGTACTCGATGTTTCGGCTACGGTCGCGGAGCTTCTTGGCCGGCACGCCGCCCACAAGCGTGTACGGCTCAACGTCTCGATTAACCAACGCAGCAGCGGCCACGTACGCGCCTTCTCCGACCGTCACTCCCGGTAGAATCGTCGCGCGCATAGCGATCCAAGCGTTGTCCTCGATGACAACCTTGCCGAGATGACCTTCAGCCGTAGGAGAGTCGACTGAGTGATAGCCACCTATCGTGAGCACTTCGCCTGCAACGTTTACGTTGCGGCCGATCGTAAGCGTTGCACGGCCGTCAAGTGTGGTGAAGGGTCCTATGATGCAGTTCGGTCCGATGCTTATGTCGCGCGCTTGAAGCACGAACGCGTACATCATGATGTTACTCGTTTGATCGACCTTCATCCCGGCGTACCGGTAGAGCGCCATGCGGAGTTTCGGAAATGGAATCTTATTGACAAACGTGTTTAGCAGGTAATCGATGAAGATCGGGTCTCGCCATGCAGTAAGGACAGTTGAGTACGCGAGCGTGGCGCCTACGCTGAAGCCGGCAAGTCGCATCCAGGTGGGGTTTGGTTTATGGTTCATGAACCGATAAATTGTCTAACACGTCACGTGTAAGACAGCGTTCGTCTCCGCATCGCCTTCGTTCACCTTCTCAATCGCCTCTGACGTCGGGAGAAGCACGAGCTCGATGTGCCGTTCCTCCGCTTCGCGCGCGACTTCGTCCGTGACGGGGAGCGACCCATACACGCCCGTGCCGATGATAAGGCGCCGGCAGTTCCATGGAATGTCTTCGCGTGCGGATAGCGGCGTGTGCCCGTACTGCTCGCGAAATGACTTCGACGGCTTCTTCTTACGCGTGCTGACCTTACCGCGGTCGATCACTACATCATGCTCGTACTCGGTGCCGTCGATGCGAACGCTGCCGAACGAAAAATCCTCAATCTTCATTGGTTGCCTTCCGCCTTTCTCAGGAATGGCGTCAACAGGTCAATGGGAATTGGGAAGACGGTCGTCGTGTGCTGCTCGGCGGCGATCTCCGTGAGTGCTCGCAGGTAGCGCAACCGGAGTGCCACCGGCTGAGTCGCGAGAACGACGTTCACTATCGGCACCGTCGCTGCAGCGGGCGCCCCAGGCGTTGCAGGCGCGAGCAGCACGAGCGCGCCGGCGAGCCACCAATGCATATCACGTGGCTTTTATGGGACGGTAACGCGGCTCCCACATCGCATCGCGAATCGCCGTCTCCAAGTTGGGCGGGTGAACGCGCGCGAGCCCTTCGCGTGCGGCTTGCTCCGCAACGGCGAATGCGACGTGCACTGAGACTTCGCGCACGTTTGCGACCGGCGGAAGAATCGACGCGCCGAGCTGCGACGTATCGACCATGCCGGCGATCGTGCACGCGGCGGCCGTGAACATCCCATCGCTGATGAGTCGGGCGCGGGTAACGATCGTCCCCAAAGCAAGGCCCGGGAAGAGCATCGCATTGTTCGCTTGCGCGATCGCGTACGTTGCGCCGTTGTAGATTACCGCATCGAAGGGGCTTCCGGTCGCGACCAATGCCGTTCCATCAGTCCATCGGATGAGATCGGTGGGCACCGCTTCAGCGAGGGCCGTTGGATTCGAGAGCGGCAGAATGATCGGGTGCGCGGTGCCCTTCGCCATCTGGCGCACGATCTCTTCGCTGAAGGCGCCCGTGACGGCCGAGGTACCAATGAGGATCGTGGGTTGGATCTGGCGCACGACTTCATCGAGGGTGAAGCCGCGTTCCGCGTCGCGCTCCCACTGCGCGACTTCGGCGGACGGCCGCGCGTACGATCTTTGGAAATCGCGAAGATCTCCCATATCGTCGGTCAGCAGACCGCGCCGGCCGACGAGCCAGAATCGGCGCGTAGCGGCCTCCGCGGAAAGACCATCGCTCATCATCGCGTTCCGGACGAGATCGGCAATGCCGCAGCCAGCAGTCCCGGCGCCGAAAACGAGGATCTTTTGATCGGCCATTCGGCCACGGGACACCCTGACTGCGGCCTATCAACGCTGCGAGCACGATGCCTGCCGTCCCCTGAATGTCGTCGTTGAAGGTGCAGATCGACGATCGGTACGCGTTGAGAATCCAGCGCGCATTGACCGCGTTGAAGTCTTCCCAATGCAGTAGCGCGTTTGGGAACAGGCGTAAGGCGGTCGATATGTACTTGTCGATAAAGGCTTGATACGGCTCGCCGCGGACGCGCGGATGGCGATATCCAAGGTAGAGAGGATCGTCGAGGAGCGATTGCCGGTCCGTTCCGACGTCGAGCATGACCGGAATCGCGTGGCACGGATCGATCCCTGCGGCAGCAGTGTAAACCGCCAATTTGCCGACGCAGATGTCAATGCCGCCAACACCCCAATCGCCGATTCCGAGAATGGCTTCGGCGTCAGTCGCTACGATCAGATCGACGTCGTCGGCGCCCGCCTCGGCGCCGAGTAGCGCTTCTTCGATTTCGTCGGGGCGGTCGATCGAAAGAAAGATGCCTCGCGGCCTGCGGTATTGATGGCTGTACTGCTGGATTGCCAAACCCACAGTTGGCGTATAGATGATCGGCAGCATTTCAACGAGGTGCGACGCAAGCAAATGGAAGAAGAGCGTTTCGTTTCGGTCCTGCATAGCCGTTAGGAACACGTTGCGGGCTAGATCATCCGGCTGCCTTCTAAAGAGCTCGTACGCGCGCTTAGCCTGTTGCTCGATGGTGAGGACTGCCGGCGGCAGCAGCCCCGTCAGGCCCAGCGTCCGCCGCTCTTCGCGCGTGAAGGCGGTGCCTTTGTTGATCGCAGGGGTATGCAGAACGTCGAAGCCCCGAGCCAAAATTTCAACGGCGCCGTTTCCGTCGACGCGATAGAACTTCGTGGGGCGGCCAGCGCTCGTGACCACCATGCTCCATTTGACGGGGTTCGTGGGTTCCCTAGACGAGGCTCGTGCGAGCGGGCGCTAAAGTACGTGGAGAGGGTCTTGTGGGTATTGGGTAACGTCAACGTATCGAGAAGGAGCGAGTTATGACGATGCGTGCGTTCGTCCTCGCCGGCGCGACCTGTCTGATGACGATGGTGACGGCCTATGCAGGAACACTGCTCCATGGCACATTTGCGCTACAGGGAGGCGTCGCAACAACGGCCGGATATCTCGATGCCGCCCCGAGCGCGCTCCCCAACGCGTGGAAGCTCGATTTCTGGATGACTCCGAGGAATGACCACGCTCCGATCCACGCTTACGAACTCGAAATGACGAAGCTGCTGCACGTCATCATCGTCAGCGACGATTTCAAGACGTTTATGCACGTCCATCCGAAGTTACTGTCGAGCGGCCACTTCGTGCTCGACCAAGTGCTGCCTCGCCCAGCACTTTACCACATCTATTCGGATGCCCGGGCATCCGGCATCGGCCAGCAGGTATTTCGTTTCGATTTCCAAGCTGGGAAGGCAGTTCCCACTGCGCCGAGAGATCTAAGCGAGCGTAACGCCGTAGCGCACGTCGACGGATATTCAGTGACCCTCTCGAGCTTGCCCCTGCGCTCCGGCTCCTCAGCTCGCATCGAAGTGCACGTTGCCAAGGGTGGGATGCCGGCGACGGACGTACATCCGTACCTGCAAGCTCTCGCCCACGCCGTTTTCCTTGATGCCGGCGATCTTACGTACGTTCACGTGCACCCCGTTGCCCTCGGATCGTCAACGGGACCCGCCAGCGCGATGGTATACTCCAACGACGCAGCAGTCGTATCACCGAACATGCTCCTCAGCGTAACGGTAAACGAGCCTGGAACGTATAAGTTGTGGTTCCAATTCCGTGGCGGATCGTCGCTGCACGTTGCGTCGTGCATATTGACGGCCGCCCAATCATAATGCCGCTATCAGCCTTGCTCCGATCGAGCGTTTTCGATGGTGGAGATGGCGGGACTCGAACCCCCGACCCCTTACATGCGAAGCAAGTGCTCTATCAGCTGAGCTACATCCCTAAGCTGCGACTGCGACTTGGAGGATTGTGTGCGCCAGCTTTTACACAAGGCAAAGTAAGCGGGATGCAACTGGAATGAGGCTGGAATCGGGAGCCAAGGATAACGGTGGATTCGCTGGGCGCCGGAGCGGTCTTTCTAACATTTTCTAACGGACCGGCCGGGAACGGGCGGGAAAGGACGGTATCGGTCGGGAGCTTGGGGGCGAAAAAGCCTTACAAAATAACGCTATTCGGTAGCGGACGGGACTCGCCGGAACCCCCGAGCGTAGGTTCGACTCCCGGCCATCCCATAAAAAATCGTCTTTATTGCACGGGCTTTTTAACGCGGCCAATGCGCCGCGGTTGCTATTTTGGTTGCCGCGCCGTTGAGCGCACCACGCAACACGTAGCTTAGATGGCCCCGACGACAGCGAGCCAAAGGAAGGCAAGTGACACCATTGTCAGCTGCATGTCGGGAATGACGATTTGCCGACCGTGTCGTTCGTAGAAGCGCTTGACTCCGGCATATCGCGGCGAGAGTGGTGTGAGCGCCGCGACCCCGAAACCAGCAGAGTTTACGCAGAAGACAACGAGCGCGAGATTCAGCGAAGAATATGCTGACCGGGCAATGGGCGCCGCGAACGCGACGATGGCCAAGTACGCCAACGCTAGCCCGGTGCCAACAGCTGCTGAGAAATACGTTTCTTTGACGCGCAAAAGACCTAAACCATCGGTGGCCATTGCAAGAAGCAGGGATCCAAGAAGAAGAGACGCGGGCAGAAGAAAATAAAGGATGTGCACGAGACGACCGAGGCCATTCGCCTGGAGAAGCGGCAGCAGTGCAAACCAGGAAAGAAAAACCGTCCGGTATTCGATTGTCGACGCTAGGCTGAAATGGATGCGCTGCACGAAATCCCCGCTCGTATCGGCATGCGGGATGTAGGAGATTAGGAACGCGGCGCCCACCCAGAATAAGTAGGCCACTAGGAACATCACAATGACGGTATCGAGGGACGCCTCACCGGCGCCGAGCCGGTCGCGCGCGAGAGTTACAACCAGGACGATCCCCGTGAACGCAAAGCCCGCAAGACTCCCGACGATCGCTACATGAAGCTCTGAGACCTTCGATAGCATCCATGGGTAATCGTCGCGCTTGGGTAAGCCGCGGCGCCCTGCAACGAGTACGGCCGCCATGCCGATGGCGGCCGTGAGGACAAAACCGAGGATCACCCACATCGTCGTGAGCTACGGCACCGCAGCGAGGCGGCCGCTTTCAGCGAGCGGAATCGCGCCGTTGACCGAGCGCGCGTCCGACCTCCGAGTCGCCGCCCGCGCGCGTATTGTTTGCAAATTGCACGCCGTCGCATTCGCTCAGACGAGCAGGGATGCCCGTGAGGCGAAGAATGCGATCTATACCGTGACGGGTCGGCTGAAGTCGGCAGCCCGTTGTGGACGGCGTCGTGGCGGATTCGAAAGATCACATCTGGGCGGTGAGATGCGACGCCGCTGCGCAGCATTCAAGGCTCGAACACAAGCATTAACGGCGCCCACTTCTTGGCTTTGCAACCATAGATTTGTAGCGCCTCTCCCAAGGATTGGGATCTTAGGGGCAGCCCGCGCTGCCACCCGTTTCATCCATAAAGGAGGCTAGGGCCCGCCCCTGATCGGTGGCAGGCGTGACCCCGGCCTTGAGCCGACACGGGACCCGAAAAAAAACCGCTGGTGTCCCAATTGTTATTGACGTGGGTCACCATTTCGCGATAGCCTACCCGGACTAGTGGCCAGGACCAGAGCCGCAGGTAATTCTCCATGGCTATCTTTGGAGTGCGACTTTAAATGAATCTCGAGTTGATTTCGATCGGATTAATGGTTGGTACGATCGTGGGACTGACGGGCGTGGGCGGAGCAGCTATCATGACGCCTTTACTGGTGTTAGTGCTCAAAGTAAATCCGCTGGTGGCCGTGGGAAGCGACTTGCTCTATAGCGTTCCCACTAAACTCTATGGCGCTTACCTTCATAACCGCCAAGGCACCGTAAACTGGGCCATTACGAGAGCGCTCTTAACGGGCGGTATACCCGCAGCCATTTGCGGGGTCGGACTTTTATACGTTCTTCGAACGCACTTCGACATTGCCCTCGTTACCGTGTGGACGCGGCGAACCATCGGCGTGGCGCTCTTTGTTGCTGCCGTGATCATGATTGTCCGGCCGTTTCTAAAGCGTGTCGCAGTCCAATCCGAAGAGCGTTTTGAGTGGACCGGCTCTCAGCGTTTGCGAGTCATTGCCGTCGGCGCGGTGGTGGGCCTCATCGTCACGATCACGTCGATAGGCAGTGGTTCGATCACATTACCGCTCTTAACATTATTACTGCCGGCCGTCGGTCTCTCGGAGCTCATCGGTTCCGATATCGCTTATGCCGCGTTTTTAATTCCTACGGCGGCAGTAGGCCGATGGACGATGGGCGATGTGAATTTGCTCCTTGTTGTCAACCTGTTGCTCGGCTCATTGCCGGGTGTCTACATCGGCAGCAAACTCTGTGGAAGAATGCAAACGCGATGGCTGCGTCCGGCGGTCGCGCTTACGCTGGTTTTTGTGGGCACTCGCCTGATATAGGCAGCTACTTCCAAACCTGCCGGCAGGCATCGAGACCGGCGGCGATGCCCGCAGCAATGACTGCTGAATCATTCGGCGTCTCAGTGCGCGATTCGAAGCCGCTGTCGTCCCACGCGTACCACCCGATATACGTTGCCCCGAACTGGCAGAACGCTCTGGCTTGCTCGAGCATTTCAGTGCGCGTGAGCCCCGGTTGATAGTATCGCTTGTCGTACGAACCGCCCCAGGCTTGACCGATTCCGTACAGAGGCGTCTGAGCGATCTCCCAGCCCTTCTTTTCGAGGCTGCGCTGCATTGCGGGCAGCAGCGCCTTCATCGTCCAGTCGAGGTCTCTGCCGTTTGATCGATGGCGGCGTCCGAAGGGCGAATATTTGTACCATCCGACGACGTCGCAGCCACTGTCGGAGTAGTTCGCGGCGGTACCCGGATCCCAATCGACCGTTCCCGGCGGGGCGACACCCGCTCCGAATCCACAAATTGCCGGGAGGCCGGGCGTCTCTTTCACGATCAGCGCGTGAACCTTTTGGAGCACCTCGCGCGCGCTTCCCGGGTCCCACGACGCCCAATCGTCGAGCACCCAATAGCCAACGACGTACGGGCGTTGCGCATCGCGTTTGAGGATCTCACTCACGTCGCGCAGCACGATCTGCTGCGATTTGATATGCGGATCTTCGTCGGTGCGACAGTAGGGATTGTAGGAATAGCTCTTCGGAGGCGGTTTGATCGTGTGCGTGCGGTGGCACTCCCAATAGAAGAGTATGCCGGAAATTCCGGCGTCGATGAGGGAAATGCCGTTCGCCTTCAGCCCCTTTTGGAGCGCACTTCCGGGCGCCGGCGATCCACTATAAAGAATTGTCGCGTTCATGCCTTGGCCGGCGGCCGTTGCGGCTCGCTTTGGCGTATCGATGCTGAATCCGATGATGGCGTGTGTTTGGAACCGCACCGCGACGGCCGTCGCTCCGCCATTAGGTATTGGCGGCGCGGCGCCATGCATCACGGTGCAGCCGGCGACCGTCAGGGAGGCGGCGAGGAGCGATGCGCAACGCCGCACGCGGATTAGCCGATCAGGTATGGACCAACGTTGTCGTGTCGGGACCGATCCCGCTGATCTCGATCACTGCCGGTTCCTTTGCCATTGCGTAGTGGTGCAGGCCGGCGGGCACCGAAACGACGGCCCCGGGACCGAACGTCATCATCTTAGTGACGTCCATCGTGTCGCCCAACCCAAACATCACCGTACCGCTGATAACCACGACGTTCTCAGTCATCGCGTGGAAATGCGGCGGTGCCTGGCCGCCGGCGGGGAATTTCAAAAAGTAGGCGTAGTACGCGCCGGCCTCAGACGGAACGCCGACGATCGTGGCCATTTGAAATCCTTTGAAGCCCGGCGCGGGTTGCCATTGGGCGGTTTCCGGCGTGACGATGACCGGAGCGCTGGCGGCCGATGCGACGGACGAGAGCGCCGTGAACGCAAGGACCGTAACGAATAGGCGGGAGCGAAGCATCTCAAGTACCTCCTATTGCAGCGCTTCGTTCGGCGTTCGTCCGGCGGTTCCGTGCTTCTAGAAGCTCAGGATGACACCGAGGAAGCACTACTTGGCGTGAGGAGCGGTGATCGCGGCCAGCATGTCGGTCGTGCCCGGAATTTGCTCGAGGTGCGGGTAGCGCATTCCCCCGTGATAATCGAGCGAGAGCGTCTGGTACCATCCGTTCTGCGTGGTAATGAACGAAATCGGCGCGCCAGAGTGCACGGCACGCTTGACTGCGTATTCCAAGACGTCCGTAGAAAATTGCTGACCGTCGACCGCGAGAACGTGCATGTCCGGCGCAAGACCGCTTCGCCAGGCCGGCGAGTTCTCGCGCACGTCCTTAACGACGCCATCTTCACCGATATTTGCACCGTAGGCGTACCATCCGACGATAACGTGATCCTGTGCTTGCTGCGCGGTGATGAAATCGTTGGGGCTTCCGGTGTAAGCTATGCGCCACCCCGCTCGGGCAAGCTCGTCGGTTGGCGGGTGAAATGCGACGTGATAGACATATTTGTCGAAGAAAGCGTGCCAGTCATACGACTCGACGCCATTCAATAAGCTCTCAAGCTGGGGGCGCGTGTAGGTTACGACGATTGGCCCGGTAACAGCTGGCTCGGTAAAGCGGTGCAGAAACGTGTCGAGCGAGCGCGCTCCGTGCGAACGCTCGCGGATGATCGTGTCGACGTCGAGCCAGATTAATTCGCCCTCATTGTAAAAATCGTCGGACGTGCGGCGAATCGCCGGATAGGCGCCGTGGGCTACATAAAAGTATGGCGCCGCTGTCGTGAGATCGATCATCGGCGTGGTCGCGCGGCCGGTCTCATAATCCATTTGGGCGTACGTCATCGCGACGAATTGCGGATAGAGAATTGGTCGCCGAATGCCGGCACGGAATGAGAGAAGATCGCCCAGATATTGGTTCATGCCCTCGTAGACCCAGAGCAGATCGGTGAGCTGAGGTACTTGGAAATTCGGCGTCGTGAGGTCTGCCGGCCGGCGATACTTGCCGTTCCACGAATGTGAAAACTCGTGCGTGATCAAGTCGCCTGCGGAAAGCGACTCCTGGGGATCGGTGAGGAAGTCGCTGGGCGCGCGGTCGTCGCTCGATTGGTGATGCTCGATGCCCTGAAATGGAATCGCGTCGCTGAGACTGAGCAAGGCGTGATAATCGTCAAAGTGGCGTGAGCCGTACATCGCGAAAGCTTCGTCCGGAACTCGCTGGTACGCTTTGAGTAGACTCGCAGGGATTTCCAGATCTTGCGGGTAGTCGGCGAAGGCGTCGAGTTGCACGAAAACGGATCCCTCTCGCCATAGATACCACTTTCTGACGTATCGCCCCATGTCGAGTGGAGAATCGACGAGCATGTTGAGCGGGGTGATCGAAAAATCGACGCGGTCGCCCGCACGCGTCACGTCGCGCAGCGCCGTCGCATAATCCCAGCCGGAAGGCAGCACGATCGACGGCTTGACGAAGTAGTGATGCGAGTCGACGCCCGCCTGATAGAGCAGGGCCCGGTTCCAATTGACGATCGCGACTTCGTGGGTCGCCATCGTATCGTCCGGAGCATTCATCAGCACGTCGAAGGCGATGTCTATTGACCGGGTGCCGGGCGGAGCGTTCACGTGAAAGGCGTAGAGGTCGGTCGAGTCGCGGCGCCAGTCCAGCGGTGCTCCGTCGACCGAGATTCGCAGCGCGGCCAGGTCGTTGAGCGGTCCGGTCGGACCGTGTTCGCCCGGAATCCACTTTGGATAGACGACGGTAAAGCTGCCGCCCGCGGCCGGAATGCGCTCACGGACCTCCATGATTCCGTCGGCGGCGCGCGACGCGTCGAGCACGAGCGTCGCTGGCTGCCCTGGCGTAGCATAGGATGTGGCCGCGATGAAGGCCGCGGCTAGGATCGGCGCGAGCATCCCGTCGGATTCTTAACCGTGCAGACTCGCCCTTCCGGCGAAAACCGGCAGGTCCGCCAGCGCCAGACCACCAAGAGCCCACCGGTCTCTATCATCCCCGCTTTCAGACGGAGGTCGCTATAACCACGTGAAGATCGTGGTGACGGTTAAGCTCGTTCCCGACCCCAACGCCGTAAAGAGAATCGATTCCGAGTCCAAGCGCCTCGTGCGCACCGGCGTCGAGACGGTGCTCAATCCGTACGACGAGTACGCGCTCGAAGCCGGACTGCAGCTAAAGGAGCGTTCCGGCGGCGAGTCGCGGGTGACCGTTTTCTCGATGGCGCCCGACTCGCTCAAGGAGACGCTGCGCAAGGCGCTCGCGATGGGTGCCGACGATGCGGTGCTGCTCGCCGACGCGGGGCTGGAGGGAAGTGATGTCTGGGCGACAGCGTACGCGATCGCCGGCGCGTTACGTAAGCTCGAGTTCGATCTTCTCATCGTCGGCGGACTGACCGACGACAGCAGCACCGGCGCGGTTCCGGGAGCGCTCGCGGAGCACCTCGGTTTACCGTGCGTCACAAACGCACGGAAGATTGACATCGCCGGCGACGGGTTGGAGGTCGAGCGCGAGACCGACGTCGGCTACCAAACCGTTCGCGCACCGCTGCCATCGCTCTTGACGACCGCTCTGACGTTCGGCGAGCCGCGTTACGCATCGCTTAAAGGCATCATGGGGGCGAAAAAAAAGACCATAGCCGCAACGTCGCTTGGGGATCTCGCTCTCGAACTGCCGGTCGGCACGAGCGGAGCGAAGACGGAGCTCCGCAGCTTTACGCCCCCTCCTGCCCGCGGCAAAGGCCGCACCCTCGAAGCGAGCGACGGCCTCGCGGGGGCGCAGGCGATCTTCGCGTTTCTGCAAGAGAAGAAGCTCATCTAGGTTCGTAGCAGTGAAAAACGTCATCGTCTTCGCCGAACACCGACAAGGGCAGACTCGTAAAGTCACCTTCGAGCTGGCTAGTGAGGCGCGGCGGCTCGCCGACCGGCTTGGGGGAAGGCTTGCGCAGTGGTCCTGGGACCGGGTGCCGCGCAGCTGGCGGAGCAGTTGAAGGCCTATCCGCTCGATGCCGTCTACGTCAATGACGACCACGACGTGGATGCCTTCTTACTCGATCCGGCGGTCGACTATCTCCATGCCGCGGCCGAGCTTGTCGGGCCTTCATTGATTCTCATACCGAATACGCTTTCCGGGCGCGACGTCGCGGGACGTCTTACGGTGCGCCTCTCGGCGGGCATTGTTGCGGACGTCGTCGAGATCCGCATCGAAGAAGGCGCCGCGGTCTGCGTTTCGCCGAAGCTGGGCGGCGTACTGATCACGAGTTGTGCGTTACGCAGCGCGCCATATGGCATCGCCACCATTCGGCCGAGTGCGTTCGAAACGGCGACCGGGGGCGCCGGCGCGGAAATCATCGCACTGCCGAAGCTGGAGAATAAGTACAGCGCTGTGATCGAGCGCGACGTGGAAGAGGGCGCCGGAGAACTAGCGCTCGAGGAAGCGCCCGCCGTTATCGCGGGCGGGCGTGGGCTCGGCGGACCGGAGCCTTTCGACACCCTGTTGAAGCCTTTGGCTCAAGCGCTTGGCGGAGCGGTGGGCGCGTCGCGCGCGGCGGCCGATGCCGGTTGGGTGCCGTACAATCTTCAAATCGGTCAGACCGGAAAAACGGTGACGCCGAAGCTCTATATAGCGGTTGGGATCTCCGGTGCGATTCAGCACAAAGTCGGCATGCGAGCATCAGGAACGATCGTTGCGATCAATAAAGACGCCGCCGCGCCGATTGGTGAGTTCTCCGACCTGCTCGTGGTAGGCGATGCCTTCCGCATCGTTCCGGAACTGACGAAATTGATTGAAACTGCTAAAGGACATATCTCTTGAAACGATTCGCACTCCTCTTATTGGTTGTCATTGGCTGCGCGGTCGGCATCGCGACCACGACTCCGGCAGCGCAAGCCGGACTCTTCGGCGGTAAGAAGAACGCCACGCCCAGTCCCTCCCCGTCGCCGTCTGCGCTGCCGACCGCAAGTCCCGAGCCGCCGAGCATCGCGATTCCGCGTTTGATCGCGAAGCTCAAGGCAAATCCCACCGATCAGATCACGATGGCGCAGCTTGCAGCCGAGTATTTGCAGGTGAACCGCCCCGACATCACCTTGCAGTACACGCAGCATTTGCTGCAGATGGGCGATAAGACGGCGCAAGTCTACTACTATGACGGCTTCGCTTACGAACAGCTCGGCAACCTCACTGCCGCAACCTACGATCTGGAGCAAGCCTCAAATCTCGATCCGACCAACCTCGGAATCTTGGCTCAACTCACCGAACTTTACATTCGGGAACAACGCTACTCGGACGCCGAGCGGATTGCGCGACGCGCCGTGACGTTCAACCCTAAGGAGGCGGGTGCACTCGAGACGCTCGGCAGCGTCTATGCGGCCGAGAACCACTACGACGATGCGCGCGCGCAGTTTGAAGCGGCTTTCGCACTGAATCCAAAAGACGTGTCGCCGCTTTTCCAGATTGCGACGACCTACGCACAAGCCGACAATATCCCAATGGCATTGCAGGCGGTCGGCCGCGTTCTTGCGATCGATCCCCGCAACATCCAGGCGCTGGTTTTCAAAGCCGACCTCTATGCGCGGCAGCACGACGACGCGCGCGCCTCCGAGGCTTATGACGACGCCATCGTGGCGGCGCCGACCGACGATCAGAAGGTTACGATCATGATTCGTAAGGCCGGCTACTTCATACAGGAGAAGAAGGACGCGCAAGGCCTCGCCATCCTCCAGCAGATGACGACGCAGTTCCCCAAGATCCCGGCGGGACTCGTCGCTTTCGGCGATTACTATGCCAATCAGCGGCAGTTCGACAAAGCCATCGCACAATGGCAAGCAGCCTTGGCGCTCGACCCGAACAGCTCGGGCGCGTTGCTTGGACTTGGCGAAGTAGCGATGCAAAACGGCCGCTTGAACGATAGCATCAGTTACCTGCGGCACTACACGCAAGTCCAGCCCGATGCCCAGGGCTTTGCGCTCCTAGGGCAGGCCTACTCGCGCGTCCACGATTACTCCGGTGCCCGCGACGCGTGCGGCAAGAGTTTCGAGCTCCAGCGCTCGCCCGCAACGTTGAGCTGCGTCGCCGGGGCCGACTTCGAGCTAAAGAATTATAAGGAAGCGGCGCAGATCTTCGACGTCCTCGATCGGGCCGCAAAAGGCTTCCTCGACAACAATCCACAGTTGCTCTACATTGCCGCAAAATCGTACGCCGGTTCGAACCAATGTTCGAAGGCAGTCGCTGCCTACAAGCGGCTGCTGCCGATGATGAAGAAGGGCACCAAGGATTACGACACCGTTCGCAAAGGGGCGTCCGATCCTTGCCACGCGGCGGCGAAACACTCCGGCTGAAGTTTGTCACCGATCGCCTCTACGGCGAGCATTTACGCGGCGTCGTTCATCCCGAGCGGCCCGAACGCGTCAAAGCCGTAGCCGCTAGGCTGAGGGCGCAAGGTCTCCTCGCGCGGAGTTTGGCGGCGCGCGATGCGACCGACGAAGAGATCGAACGGGTGCACGCTCGCAGCTACCGCGAACTCGTCGCCCGCGAAACCAACGGGCGCAAGACGCCGGGCTATCTGTCGACCGGCGACGCGGTCGTTGACGCGACTTCCTATCGCGTGGCGCGGCGTGCCGCCGGCGGCGCAATTGTTGCCGTCGAGCAGAGCATTGTGGGAAGCGAGGCGGTCTTTGCTCTGGTGCGTCCGCCCGGCCATCATGCCGAACGCGACCGCGGCATGGGGTTTTGCCTCTTCAACAACGCCGCAATTGCCGCACGGGCGTATCAGGCGGCTTGCGGGGGACGCGTACTCATTGTCGATTTCGACTATCACCACGGCAACGGCACGGAAGCAGTCGCCGGCGGTGGGCTCTCGTATTTCTCGACGCACGCTTTCCCAGCTTATCCCGGTACCGGCACCCGCAGTTACCGGCGAGGAGAGGATTTTATCGTCAACGTGCCCTTGCCGGCCGAGGGCATTTCGACCGAAGCGTTCGTGGCGGTGTGGGAGGAGATGTTACCGATGGTCGCACGAGCGGTTCGCCCAAGCCTCTTGATCGTGAGCGCCGGTTTCGATTACGTCGCCGGCGACAGCGTGGGGGATCTTGGCATAGATGTGAAAGCGGCGGCCCCGCTGGCCGCCGCCATCCGCCGCATCGCCGACGAGCATTGCGGCGGGTCCGTCGCGTACGTCCTCGAGGGAGGATACGGCATCGAAGCGCTTACGTCATCAATCGGCGCAATAGCGCGCGTTCAGGAGGCCGCGCAAACGCCGGCGGTGACGGCCGATGCCGCTGCAGTGCCCCAGCCGGTCCGCCACGCCATGCAAGTGTTCCTCAAGATTTCTCAAGGAAGTGGATAAGTCGGTGCGAACTGCCGTGCTTTAGGGTGGGACCTCGCACCTGGAACCCTCGGAAGGGTTCCTTTGAAAACTTCAGGAGGTACGAAATGGTTCGCAGATCATTCCGGCATCTCGCTACCGCGTTGGCGCTCCTCGTCGCGTTCGCTTGCCAGGAAACATGGTCACTGGCGGCGACCACGGGTGGCCTCGGCGGAACCGTTCTTGATGCCGAAACCGCGGCTCCCATCGCGGGAGCGCAAGTGACCGCCGTCAGTCCGTCGCAGTCCGCGACCGTCACGACTGACGCAGGGGGGCATTTTATATTCTTGGACTTGGGGCCCGACACGTATACGGTGACGGCCTCCAAAGGAGGCTATCAATCGACCAGCGTTCCAGGCCAAGTCGTCTTTGCCGACACGGTGCAGACGGTTTCGGTTCGCATGCCCAAAGCACTGCGGACGATCGCGCACGTTACGTCCGCGGCCGGCAGCGCGCTCGTCAAATCCGGTACGACCGCCGATATCTATTCGGTCAATTCGAACACGCAAGCCACGGTGGCGGCCCTTGGCGGCGGCGGCAGCTTGAACCAGGCGTATTCGGCCATCGCCACGATGCCGGGTGCGTACGTCGTTCCAAACCAAACCGGTTACTTCGAAACGGTGAACATCCGTGGTGGCGACTACGATCAAGTCGGCTACGAGTTCGACGGCGTTCCGGTACTGCGGTCGTTCGATAACTACGGCTCCAGCTCGGCGAACTCGTTGGGCAACGCCGAAGTTCAGGTCTACACCGGCGCAACGCCGGCAAACTCGGAAAGCGCTGGTCTTTCGGGCTTCATCAATCAGGTCATCAAGACGGGCACGTATCCGGGATACGCTACCGGCTCCCTCGGCATCGGCACGCCGATTTTCTATCACCGGGCCGCCGTCGAGGTCGGCGGTTCAACGCCGGACCGGCTCTTCTCATACTACGTCGGTATCGGCGGCCAGAACCAAGCCCTCGACTTCATCAACGACAATAACGGCTCGGAGTACCAAAACTTCTTCGGTCCGGGCATCGGCATCATTCCCAACGGTTCGTATGCCAAACTCTGCCTTCTCGGCAACATTGCCTGCTTCCCCGGGGGCTTTCAAGTCGCGCAAGGACCGATTCAGTACGCGAGTCCCTCGACGCTCTATGCGCGCAACGTCGTCGCCAACTTTCACATCGGGATTCCGCATCACAACGACGCAGGCCGCGACGACATTCAGATTCTCTACGACAACGAATCGCTAGAAACCCAGCTCTATCAGTCAGCGAACGATTTCGCGTCGCCTGCGTGCACCGGTCCGAACGGCGTGAGCGGCTTGGCGTGCGCTACCTACTTGTACGGTCCGCAGGTATTTCCGAACTCGCTCCAGTGGTCGTGTCCGACTTCGATCGGTGGGACGTTCAGCGGTGCGGGGCTCAACTCGATCCATCATTGCGTGACCAACTACGGATTTCCCAACGCCGTAAATCCGGGAACCTTCACTAATCCGAACACGGTCCCGCCGGGTGACCGTGGCGATCTCTACAACCAGACGGTCATCGGAAAGCTGCAGTACACGAAGAACTTCGGCTCGACCGCGTTTCTGCGCGTCTACGGCTATACGTTCTACAGCGCGTGGAGTCTGGCGAACACGTACGCCGACGTCGATTGTCTCTGGCAGTGCAGTGGCGCTCCGGACTACGAGCTCAACACGCACACCCGCGGCGTCAGCGCGAACTTCCAGGATCAGATCAACGCGCAGAACCTCGTGAGCGTCCAAGGAAGTTATACGACCGCCACGGTTACGCGCATGAACAACCACTTCGGCAGCGTGCCGGGCGAAGCGGCAGCCGTGATCGTCAATCCCAAGGATCCGTATAGCGGCTACTGCTACGGCGGTGGTGCGCTGGGCTCCGGAGGCACACTTCCGGTAGTAAACTGCGCGGGCACATTCGGCTCTGCAACGACCTACGGAGCGCAAACCTTCCCAACAATCATGGCAGGCGCGGTTCCTACGCTTCCGGCGTCGCTCGCATGCCCGGTTCCCGGCAAGCCGCAGTTCGGAACCGGATGCGAGTACATGGTCGCAGAGAACGGCGCGAACGCCGAAATCACGCCCGGGCTCGTCCCGAACTTCTACGGCTGGTCGATAACGGACCAATACCGTCCGACTGATAAGTGGCTATTGAACCTCGGCGTCCGCTTGGACACGTTCAACTTCGCGGGCGGCAACCAGCTGGTTCCACCCGTGGGTGGAGGCGGTCCGGAGGCACGTGCCTTCTGGTGGGCGGCGTTCAACCTCGACAACTGCCAGAACACCAAGACCGGCGCGGTCTTTCCCAACCCAGCCCCGGGTAAGGTCTGTCCGGCCGGCTCGATCTCGACGTACCTGCAGAACCAAACGAATCAGAACTTCACCTTCAACATCTACCAGCCGCGCTTGGCGGGCACGTACACGGCCGATCCGAACAACGTCATCCGGTTCTCGGGCGGACGCTATACGGAAGCCGGAAATACTGCCTTCGAGCAATACGGCACCTGGCAAGAAGATTCGGCCGACTTCATCGGCCCGACGTTCTTGCAATACGGCCGCAATACGCCGGGTTATCCCGTCCAGCCGCAAACCTCGATCAACTACGACCTCTCGTGGGAGCACCACCTCAAAGGTACCGACTGGTCATGGAAGGTGACGCCGTTCTTGCGGCAGACGCAAGACCAGATTCAGGAGTTCTTCCTCAATGCCAAGGAAGGCTTCGTTTCGGGTCTCAACGCCGGCGACCAGCGTAGCGAAGGCTTCGAGCTGCAGGTGCAAAAGGGCGACTTCTCGCGCAACGGTCTCTCGGGCTTGCTCTCATTCGCATACACCTACGCGTATATCAAGTACGGTCCGGTCAACCCGTACGGCGCAACCGTGCTGACGAGCCTCAACACGCAGATTCAGCAGTACAACGCGTACACTTCAGCCTGCGTGCATCATCCAACCAATCCAAACTGCGGCACCACGTCGACCGGTACGCCTGCCAACGCATGCTACACGTCGGGGGGAACGCCGGCGGCGCCGGTTTCCATCCACGGAACGACGATCACGTGCCCCGGCGGGGATGTCGTTAATCCATATTGGCTCGGAGCGGTCCAGCCGCTCGTCAACACCTCACAGCCGTTCTGGCCGTACGACCTATTCCCGGGCACTACGTCCTTCCCGGGTGCTTACGGTTCGTACAACGCGCCGTACGTCGCGTCCATGGTGCTCAACTATAAGCGTGATAAGTTCGCGATCACGCCGTCGTTTCAGTTCCAAGGCGGCGAACGGTACGGTTATCCGCTCTCCTCGGTAGGAATCGATCCGGCGGCGGGCGGATGTACGCCGCTTACCGGCTATCCCGGACAGCGGGCGAACTCGACCTCGTGCGCCAGCGTCATCAACATCCCCAATCCGTACACGGGTATCTTCGACGGTCTCAACGCGTACGCACAACCGGACGAGTTCATGATGAACTTGCAACTCAGCTACGACGTAAGTCCGAGGATTTCACTCGTTGGCACGCTTGCGAACATCGTGAACTACTGCTTCGGAGGCAGCGCGGCGCCGTGGACCTTCAACGACGGGAACATCTGCCAATACGGACCGCCTATGCTTACCGGCGGCTTCGACGCGGTGGCGCCGTATACGACGCCGGGCTCGACTGCCAATCCGCCTGGGCATCCGGGGTCAATCGTTTCGCCGGGGCTCAAGTACCCGTACGGTCCGATTCCCGGCCCGTTCTTGGCCGCCGCGGCGAACACGTCGTACAAGACGCCGCTGGAGTTCTACCTGACGGCGAACATCAAGATCTAACTCGGCAATCTGAGCATAGCGGGTAAACGAGAGGCCTCCGGTCAGCGGAGGCCTCTCGCTTGATTACCGTCGTCGACTATCCAGCGACCGGAACTCCGCCGGAAGCGCTACCGCCGAAAGAATTTCTCAAGGAAGCTCAAAACGGGGTCCGAACTAGCCTGCTTTAATGCGGGATAAGCTCGCAGTCCCTCGTGTTTTTGAAAACTTCATTTAAAAACTTCAGGAGGAGGTACGAAATGGTTCGGAGACCACTTCGGCATCTCGGTACCGCGTTGGCGCTCCTCGTCGCATTCGCTTGCCAGGAAACATGGGCACTGGCGGCGACCACGGGTGGCCTCGCGGGGACCGTCGTCGATGCCGAAACCTCGGCTCCCATCGCGGGAGCGCAAGTAACCGCCACGAGTCCTTCGCAAGCGGCGACGGCCACAACGGACGCCGCCGGGCATTTCACGTTCCTGACTCTGGCCCCCGATACGTATACGGTGACCGCCTCTAAAGGAGGCTACCAGTCGACGAGCGTTCCCGGTCAAAGCGTTTTTGCCGATACCGTGCAGACGGTTGCCCTGCGCATGCCGAAGGCGCTGCGGACGATCGCGCACGTCACCGCGGCCGCCGCCGGCGCTCTGGTAAAGTCCGGCACGACCGCGGACGTTTATTCGATTAACGCCAGCGCCCAGCAGGCTACTTCCGCGTTGGGCGGCGGCGGCCTCATCAATCAGGCTTATTCCGCTATCTCGACGGTGCCGGGTGCCTACGTAATTCCGAATCAAAGCGGATATTACGCAACCATCAACATCCGCGGCGGCGACTACGACCAGGTCGGCTACGAGTTCGACGGCGTGCCGGTCAATCGTTCGTTCGATAACTACGCTTCGAGCTCGGCATCCTCGCTCGGAAACGCCGAAGTCCAAGTCTATACCGGCGCGAATCCGGCGACCTCCGAAGGCCAGGGCCTGGCGGGCTTCATCAATCAGGTCATCAAAACCGGAACCTATCCCGGCTATGCGACGGCGTCGCTCGGGATCGGCACGCCGGTCTTCTACCATCGTGCCGCGCTCGAAGTCGGAGGCTCCACGCCTGACCGGCTCTTTTCGTATTACTTCGGCATTGCCGGCTCGAACCAGGCCTTCAACTACGTCAACAACAACAACGGATCGGAGTACGATAACTGGCTGGGGCCGCCGCTCGGCATCGTGGGAGGTCCGTACGGGTTACCGTATGCGCCAGGCTGGTCGCTCTATTTCGGCGGTACCGGAAATTCTTATTTTCCGCTCGGTCCTGCCGGCAATTACAGCAACTTTTCAACGATCTATGCACGCAACGTCGTCGCCAACTTTCACATCGGGATTCCGCATCACAACGATGCAGGGCGCGACGACATCCAATTGCTCTATACCGACGAGGCGTTGACGAACCAGTTCTATATCTCCGGCAACGACGTCGCATCGCCGTTCTGCACGGGTGCGGCGGCGGCTTCAGGGCCGGCCTGCATGAACTTGATTAACGGCGAGCTCGATTCGCTCTTTAGCGGCGGCGCCGTCCCCTATGGCACATCGGTCCCGGTCACATATCTCAATAGCAACACCTGGGGATGTCAATCGTCGGTCGGGCACACCTTTAGCGGCCCAGCACTCAACGGAATGACCAGCTGCGTGCGGCCCTACGGTTTCCCCAACAGCACCAACGTTGGATCTCCGAGCAATCCAAACGTGGTGCCTTCGGCAGCCCGGGACAACTCCTACAACGATACCGCGATCACCAAGATTCAGTACACCAAAAACTTTGGCTCGAGCGCTTACTTCCGCATCTACGGGTTCACGTTCTACAGCGACTGGTTCCTCAACGGTCCCTACAGCACCAGTTTCTGCAACTTCATCTGTCCGGTCGCGCCGGACTACGAGCTCAACACGCACACGCGCGGCCTCAGCGCAGAGTTTCAAGACCAATTGAACGAGCAGAATCTGGTCAGCGTACAGGGTTCTTTCACGACGGCCGGTATCGTGCGCGACAACAACCACTTCTACGACGCCGACGGCAGCGATGCCGTCGTGGTGAACTCCGCGGATCCATACGGTGGTTACTGCTACGCGCCGACGGGCGGCGCCGTGGTCAACTGCCTTCAGAATACCATCGGACTCGGGGCGGGCTATAGCGTACCATCCTTGACCGGCGAGCACTGCGCTATTCCCGGCAAGCCGCAAGACGGTACGGCGTGCACGTACATGGTTGCCGAAAACGGACTGAACGGAACGTACAGCGGCACGAAGCCGAACTTTTACGCAGCGTCGCTGACGGATCAATACCGGCCCACGGACAAATGGCTCCTCAACGTCGGCGTTCGGCTCGACAGCTACGGCTTCGTCGGGCAGAATACGCTCACGCCTCCTCTCGGCGGCGGGTCGGCTGCGGCGCGGGCGTTCTGGTTCAACGCGTACAACCTCGATAACTGCATCAATAATGCGACCGGGGCGCCGTTTCCGAATCCGAGCCCGGCCGCCACATGCCCTGCCGGTTCGCATGGAGCGGTTGTCTTAAACGATCCGTCACAGCAGTTCACCTACAACATCTGGCAGCCTCGCATCAGCGGCACCTACACCTCAAATGCGAATAACGTCTTCCGGTTCTCGTACGGCCGCTACACGGAAGCCCCGAACACGGCCTTCGAGCAGTACAACACGAGACAGGAAGATCTAGCTGATTATATCGGCCAGAACTTCTTGCAGTATGGACGCAACACCCCGGGCTACCCGATTATGCCGCCGACCTCGATCAACTATGACGTGTCCTGGGAACACCGCTTCAGCGGGACGGATCTCTCGTTCAAGCTGACGCCCTTCCTGCGCCAGACGCAGAATCAGATTCAGCAGTTCTATCTCAATGCGATCGAAGGCTTCGTCTCGGGGTTGAACGTCGGAAGCCAGCGCAGCGAGGGCGTGGAATTCCAAATGCAAAAGGGCGACTTTTCGCGCGACGGGATTTCCGGCCTACTCTCATTCGCGTATACGAATTCCTACGTTCACTACGGCCCCGTTGCAGCGGGGGCTTCCGGAACGACGGTTCTCGCTGCGATTAACGATTCGATCGCTCAGTACAACGCCTATACGAAATCTTGCGCGTCCCATCCAAGCGGCTTGAATACGATGTGCGGTGGGACCACGAGCAACGGCATGACGGCCAACGCTTGTTACACCGCTACCGGCGTTCCCGCGGCCGCGCTTCCGGGAGGGGCTTGTCCCCACGGCGACATCGCCAACCCATATTGGAACTCACCTGCGCAAGCGCTCGTCAACACCGGACAGAACTTTCCCACGTTTGATACGTTCCCCGGCGCGCTAGGATTGAGTCCGCAGGGATTCGGCTCCCCGTACGTCGGGACGTTAGTTCTCAACTATAAACATCAGAGATTCGCGGTGACGCCGTCGTTGCAATTCCAGGGCGGCGGCAAGTACGGCATCCCGATCTCCGAGCCCGGCATAGACCCGGCCAGTGGTTGCGGGGCGCCGCTCGTGGGCGATCGTTACAATGCCTCGACTTGCCCCGGTGTTGTGGCCATCCCCGACCCGTTCTCGGGAGCATATGACGCCATCGGTGCGTTCACGCAGCCCAATGAGCTGGTTGCGAACTTGCAGCTCACGTACGACGTCAGTCCACGCATCCAACTCGTGGGCATCCTAACGAACATCGTAAACTACTGTTGGGGTGGATCGCAGACGCCGTGGACCTTCAACGATGGCAACCTCTGCGCGTATGGAAACACCACGAGCGAGCTCGCGGGAACGATCTACCCTGTCGCTCCATACGGCACGCCGGGCGCGACCGTCAATCCACCGGGATATCCCGGCTCGATAATCCAGCCGTTCCGAAAGTTCCCGTACGAGCCGAGCTTTGGTCCCGCACTTGTCGCGGCGGAAAACGGTTCCAACAAAGCGCCGATTCAATTCTACCTAACGGCGAACATCAAGCTCTAAGCGGTTTCGCCTAATGCCTGAACAAAGGGGCCTCCGCAAAGCGGAGGCCTCTTTGTGAGTGAACTTGTGAAACGTCAAATCGATGCGGCGATGCGGGCAAGATCGACCATGCCGACCTCGCTGACGAGGGTGTAGTAAAGGGTGCCATCGCTCCACGCGAGCAACGCGGTCGTACCGTCCTCGGCATACTCGGCGCTGCGGCGGCCCACTCGCAGCGGTTGCGGCCTCAAGCGGGTCGCATCCAACGTCGACGCTTTTGCGTTCTCGAAGAGCGAGACCGTGCGAATTCCGTCGACGTAGAGCAGATGCAGCGTACGCACGCCCCGCATCTCGACGAGATTCCCTTCCACGGGAGCGAAACCGTCGGGTAACGAGTGCGGCTCGCGTGCGGGGAAACCTGCACTACGAACGGCGCGGCCGGGACTCTGGGTAGATCCTTCGGACGCACCGTCGCGGACGAGCGGGTACTGCATCGGCAGCGCAAAATCCGCCGTCGGAAGAGAGGCAGTGTAGCGGACCTCTTCAAAGCGCAGCTCGCCGGCGGGCGCCCCATCGGGGGTGAACTCCTCCTTATCGAGGACCAGCTTACTCGCCGCATCGATTCGGACCATTACCGTCGTTCGGCGGCTGTATTTGTTGACTAAGGCTAAATCGATAACGCTGCGCCCGTCGAAGCTTTCGCCACCTTTGCGAACGACCGAATAATTTTCGCGCAGCAGCGCGTAATCGGTGTTGAGGGCCTCGGGATCCTCAGCGGCATCGTTGCGCGTTTCGACGATGCGGTGCTCTCTTGCATCGATGGAAAAGACGAGATCGCCCTTGGAAACGACTGAATCTCCGGAGAGACCGGATGGCGCAGTGTAAATTCGCCGGGTGAGATTGGGGGCGCGATGCTCGACCCGATAGACCTCGGCCTCCGAAGAGTGGCTGCCAATGCGCACGACTTCGACCACGCCGGTGTAGGAGACGTCCGAAGGGGCAGAGATCGCTGCCCGGAGCAGCGCGTCGAGCGGTGCGCTTTCGGGTGTCGCGCCGACGAGCGTTAGCGTTCCGGCCGCCAACGCGAGCGCGGCGATGTTAGCGCGTTTCTTCATATGAAGTGAGCGCTGCGGGCGCCGTGTCTTCGGAGAAGGGGGCGATCGTGGCCATCGAGGCATGCTCGTCGACGTAATACGCGGCGTCGATCGCGGTAGGAGCGGTCGTACCGCGCCACGCGCCAAAGCCGGCGTAGAGGATAAGGGCGATTGCCGCCGCGACGGGCAGAATGAAAATCGGACCTAGCCCGCTGCGCAGACGATTTAGGACACCCGAAGTGCGGCGATCTACGATCGCGTCACGGATGTTCGCCACGACACTTGGCGGCAGATCCCGTTCTCCGGCTCGAGCGTGCGCGCGCAACCTTTCAGTGAGGGTGAGCTCCTCGGCGCGCTGTTGCTCGCAGGAGCGACATCCCGCCAGATGCGCGTGCATTGCCGCATCTTCGGCTGCGGGAAGCTCGCCGTGCAGATAATCGACGATTTGCTCGATTGTCGGGTGCGTTTCGTTCATGATGATGATTTCATATAATGATTTAAAAGCTTACGAAGTTGTCCGCGCGCACGGTGCAGCCGCGATCGAACCGTTCCAATCGAACATCCGACGATTAGGCCGATCTCCTGATAGCTGCACTGCTCGACGTCGGCGAGCAGCACGATTTCGCGCTGTTCGGGGGGCAGGTCCGCGAGCGCTTTCGAAACGGGTTCGCTCAAATGGCCCTCGACGTATTCCTCGATTGGTTGAATGGTGGTAGGAGTCTCTTCATGATAACGTGTCTTGCGGCGCCGAAGTTCGTCGCGATGCAGATTCGTGAGGATGCGATAGATCCAGGAGAGGAACGAGGTGCCCTGCTTAAAGCTTCCCCAGGCGCGATACACGCGGATGTAGGCTTCCTGCGTTAGGTCGCTAGCGTCGGCGGCATTACCCGTCAGGCGGTAGGCAAAATTATAGGTCGCCTTGCCGTACTGCTCGATCGCACGCTCGAGGAAAGCCTGCTGCTCCATGCTCTGACCCGACGCTTCCTTGCTCCGCTTAGCATTTCATCCCAAGCGCTTTGTCCACAGGACTCGGGCGACGGCCCACAAGCCGAGCAAAGCGACAACGGTGAGCACCGTGAAGAGTGAGAGTTCCAGCAGCGCGATGCCGGCGAACTCGCTCCCGCCGCAGAGCGCGACCACGTCGGCAACGAGTGCGAGCTTAAAGCGTTCGAGTGGGTTGTTCGCAAGGCCCGAGACTGCTCGCGCCTGAGCGAGCACGCTTTGCGGATCCCAGTCGCCGGTCTCGACGATGTCCGCGATCTTCCCGGCGGGCGTCACGATCATGAGACGATCGTCGTGCAGAAAGTTGCTCGTGCTCACGCGCATCGAGCTGATCTTGAACTCGTCGAGCAGATGCGCAATAGTCGAGCCCGTACCAGTGAGCAACGTCCAACTCTGGGATCGAGCGCCGTAGGCGGCGCCGTAATTGCGCAAAACCGCGGGAGAATCGTACTGGGGATCGAGAGTAATCTCGGCGAGTGCGAATTGCTTGGCATCGAGGTGCTGCTGCAAATAGGCGAACTTTGCGCTGACGGCGGGACAGAGCGTGCGGTCGGGACATCGGGTGAAGACGAACGAGAGCAGCAGAGTCTTTCCGCGAAAGGCCTGCGCGAGCTGCACGACGCTACCGTTCTGGTCGACGAGCGTGCCCGCGGGAAGCGTACCGCCAAGCTGCACGGGAACGGCGCCTGCGGCGTTGGGCAAGCCGGGTGCGAACGATGCGGCAGCGATCGCTTGCAGCAGCGTTGCGGGGTGGCTCGAAGGATCGAGCAAAGCGTCAATCTCCGTGCCCGAGTGAAACGCCGCCTGTGGTGATAGGCGATACCGGCGCGTCTGTGCCGGAAGCATTTCCACCACCGGATCGGTGCGAACGATCGCCGTGCCGTTCGTAAGGCTCTCGATGACGACTCCGTGTACGGGGATGACGGTCAATAGGACCGCCGCGAACAGCGCGATCATGAGGCCGGCATTATTTTGGCAAGCTCGTGCGCGAGCGATTGCTCGGAAGCGTCGTCGTCGTTCACCGCCGCGATGCGGCCGCTCCGATCGATTATAAAGATCACGGCGGTGTGCGCGATATCATCTTCCCGTCTCACCCTAGGCTTGTCACCGTGAGCGTCTTCGAAGGGCGAAGCGGGCTGGGACCAAACGTGATAGGCGGTTTTGACCCGCTCGATCTCCGCAGGAGTGCCGGTTAGACCGACAAGCCGGCCATCGCCGGGGCGTCCGAAGCGAGCCAAGAACCGATGCATGACCTGCTCGGTATCGCGCGCCGGATCGATCGTGACGAAGGCGATCTCGACGTCGCGCGAGCGTTGCAGCGAGCCGGTGAGCCGGATTAATTTTGCAAGCGTTGCCGGACACGTGTCGGTGCAGTGCGTGAATCCAAACGTCAATAGCACCGTCTCGCCGCGTTGATTGGAGAGCTTCCAAAGACCTCCGCTGTCGGCGCGCAGGGTTAATTCGGGGGCGGTAGCCGTGCTGGCGCATGCCGCCGCGGCTGACGCGCAAGCCAGCCAAATAAGCCCACCGAGCCTTGCCCGCATAGCACTATTCTACGACGCCTTCTCGCCGGGTGCTGCCGCAACAATCGCGTCCCTGCCAGGGGTTGGCATAGCGGGAGCGCAACGAAAGGAGCCGATGAAAGCGGCTGTCTTACTGGTCCGCGTTCTTTTGGGCGGGTTGCTGCTCGCTGCCGGCGTGCTCAAAGTAGGTCATCCGGCCGAGTTAGCAGCAAGCATTGCGAGCTTTCGGCTCTTACCCCCGGCAATCGTCGGACCGCTCGCCCTGGCGTTGCCGTACATCGAGCTGTTGCTCGGTGCGTATCTTGTGGCCGGGCTCTTCACACGTGCGACCGCAACCTTCGCCGCGGTGCAGTTCGTCTGCTATGCCGGCGCCGTTGCCTCCGCCCTGCTACGCCACATTCCGGCCAACTGCGGATGCTTTGGCCCCAACGATGCCGCCGTCGCCGATTGGCCGCACGTTGCGTTCGATCTTATGCTTGCCGTCGCCGGCGTCTTCGTCGCGTTCGGCGCGCCGGGCGCGCTTGCGGTGGATCGGAAACTTCGAAGCGCGTGAATCGGCGAACGCTGGTCATCGCCACGACCGTCGCTCTCGTACTGGTCGTCATCGGGGCCGTGCTCTTTTACTTCGTGGGACCCGATCACCGGCGTGTTCAAAGCGCCTCGGTTTCGCCTATTGTCGGCAAAGCGCAGCTCGGCCAGCCGGCGCCGAACTTCGAAGTCGCTACGACGGGCGGTCTCTTCGAGCTAAGCAAGACGGATAAGCCGGTCTTCCTCGAGGTCTTCGCGACCTGGTGTCCGCACTGCCAGCGAGAAGCCGCCGTGATCGACAGAGTCTATCAAAAATATCGGGGACGCGTCGATTTCGTTGCCGTCTCGGGCAGCGACACGGCGATCGACGGCACCTCGTCGTCGTCGCAGCTCGACGTTCTCGAATGGGCCCGCCGCTTCCACGTCGAGTATCCCGTCGCGTACGATCCGGTGCTCAACGTGGCGAATCTCTACCTTCAAGGCGGTTTCCCGACGATCGCGATCATCGGTAAGGATAAGCGGGTCGCTTATCTCAACACCGGCGAGCTCTCGTACCAAGATCTCACCGGTGCGATCGAAAAGGTTCTTCGTTAGAATCCGGTCGGAAATGCGTAATTCGGCGGCGGAACGACGGGCGTTCCGATCTCGAGGACGATTTGCTGGTGCGCACCCAGCGGAATCGTGCGAAGGTCACCGTTGTATGTTGCGCCGTTCACGTAGGCAGTGATCGGTCCTGTGAAACCCGCAACGTTGTCGCTGCTCAATGGCTGGCCCCAAATATCGAAGAACATCCCAAGCGTGTATGGCCCCCCCTGCGGCGGGTTGATGTCGGGTGCCTCGATATGAATGATACCGCTGGCATCGTGCGTATGAATCCAGTAGAGGCAGCCGGCGCCTGCGAGATCCGGCGCAAACCCGACGTACTGCGGAACCTGCATCTGCTTGCCGTTATAGAAAATTGCAAGATGGGTGTGGACGTGAAGGGTCGCGTACTCCTGGGTGCCGCAGCCTATTCCGTCTACAGTCTGACCGCGACCGCCCTGTGGGGTATCGATATATTTGGCTTTAAAGAACTTTGTCCCGAGGCTCTCCCCAACAGTGAGTTGGATCGGTTTTTCACTGGCGTTAGGGCCGGGCGTTGGGGTTGCATTCGCTTGTTGAACGGTTCGGTTCTGCCACCAATTAAAAGTGACGAAGGCGGCGATGAGTACGACGACTGCCACGCCGATGCCGATATAGATTGGACGCATCGGATCCCGGCGTGGTGGAGGAGTAGCGCCCCCGCGTTGTTGGCGGCGGCGCTCGGCGCGGCTGGGTTGCGGCATCGAATTCTTTCTAAGAAGGGCCCTTCGAAGGGCTCAGGGGTGACATTGCTTTCAAGGGAGCGGCGACCGGCGCGTCGGAGAGCTCGAGCGGGCGCTGAGGAACCAAGTAGTTCGTAACGTAATCCGTAACTGCGTCGGCTAGGGGCGTGATCGGGCGCACGTATCCGGTCGCGTAGAGCCGTGCCAAACGCGCGCAGGTATAGTACTGGTACTTTCCGCGGAGGTGCGGCGGCATCTCGACGAACTCGATACGCGCAGGCAGCTCGAGAGCGTGAAAGATCGGTCCGACCAGCTCAATCCAAGTGTGCGGGCTGCCGGATCCCACGTTGAAGAGACCGGTCGCACCGGATTGCGCGAGATGGAGCGTCATGTCGGCCGCATCCTTGACGTAGAGAAAATCGCGCTGCTGCTCCCCGTCACGATACTCCGCGCGATAGCTCTTGAAGAGCCGCACTCGGCCGCTTTCGCGAATTTGCTCGTAGGCCTTTTGCACGATGCTGCGCATATCGCCCTTGTGATCCTCGTTTGGCCCGAACACGTTGAAGTATTTGAGGCCGCACGTTCGACGGTGGAGTCCCGTACGCGCCGCGTAGAGATCAAAGAGGTGCTTCGAGTACGCATACGCATTGAGTGGGCGAAGAGCGTGAAGATCAGCCTCATCCGAGAGGTCCGCCTCGAGCGCTCCGTAGGTTGCTGCAGACGACGCATAGACGAATCGCGCCTCGGCCGCGACGGCCCAATGCGCGAGACGCTTTGTATATTCGTAGTTGTTGCGAACGAGAAATTCGGCGTCGCTCTCCGTCGTCGAGGAGCACGCGCCGAGATGAAAGATGGTTCCCACCTCGCCGAAATTATCTCCGCCGTCCGCGTAGCGCTCGAACTCGTCGGCATCGAGGTAATCCGTAAAGTGCAGGGGAACCAGGTGCTTCCATTTTTCAGAACGGTCCAAGCGGTCGACTACCAGAATCTCGTCGAGACCCAGCCGGTTCAACGCCCAAATAAGCGCGCTACCTATAAGACCGGCTCCCCCGGTAACGACGATTTTTCCGCGGCTGAGGTCGTGCATCGCTCCGGAAATTCTAATCCCTCGGGCCTGAGGCCGAGTCCTTTATGCCCTAACTTGCGAATGAACCGCAGATAATGACGCGTGCGCTTCCGGCACGTGCGTGTCAGGGTCGCAGCCGTACGCCGATATTGAGTTCGCGGCCTGGCCCAAAATGATTGCCCTGGGCGTTGAGGAGCGTTACGTAATAGCGATCGTTGAGAAGGTTTTGAAGGTCCAACGTCACCGCGACCTTCGGCGATAGCGCGATTCCTTCCTCAAGGTCGAACGTCGTGTGCGGCGTCTCCTTACAGTACCCGGGAGTGTCGAGCGGGCAAAAAGCCGACGAGAGGCCGCTGCCGTAATAAGCGTCGGCCGAAAACCAGCCGCCCTGCCGGTTGTTGAGCAAGATCCCGCTCGTAACGGTGTAGCGCTGCTCGTGATCGGCTGGCGTAAAGCCGGTCGGCGCGCCAAAGCATGGAGCGAGTAGTTGGGTTTCGCAGCCGGCGTTGAGCGAGACCACGTGCGCAAAAGTAAAATAGGCGCGGCTGTTTAGTGATAATGGTTGAACGTAGTTGAGTGCCTCCTGCGACAATCGCCCCAGCGCGTAGTTGATGTCTTGGTGAAGAAGGGTAACGCCGACCTGAGTATCGTCGATCAGATCGTTGGCGTTCTTCTGCCAAACGCGAAAGCCGAGGTCCCCGGAACCTACGGGAATGTGTCCGCCGAGCTCGAGCTGGGTGTCGCGCTCGGGCTTCAGGTCGAACTGCGCAAGAGTGGGCTGCAATGGTAGATTGAGCAGATAAGCCGCCTGGGGGCTCACGTTTTCAAACGAGAATGGCTCGAAGAATCGGCCGATGTATCCGTAGACACTGGCGCGTTTTCCGAAGAAGCGCGTTACCTTCAGCCTCGGGCTAAAAGCTCCGAAGCCTTGATCGAATCCGATCGATTTGATCGCAAAGAAGTCGTACCGCAAACCGTAGTCGGCCTCCCAGAGACTGCTCATACGCCAGCTATCTTGAATATACGACTGATACGTGTTGCCCAGGTTGGGAGCGTTGTCGACCACCGTCGTTGGCGCATTCGGCGTGGTTGGGGTCTGGATCGGCGCCAGGAAGTTACTCGGCTGAAGCGTGATCGTGTAGTACTTCATAGACCCTAGTGAGGTCGTAGGAAACACCGGCGCCAAGGGTATGGCTGCCAAAAACCTGAGTGTAATCTCCCTGCATGATGTAGTCGAGCGCGGTCCGCTGGTCTGCCAACGAATAGCCACACGTCGTCGGACCGAAGTTGCCCGTCTGAACGGCGCTGGCGCAATCAGTCGGCGTGCCGCCGTTTCCAAAGGGCGGCGGAGTGACGTTTAGAGCCTCACCATAAATCCAATCGTTGACGGGATCGCCGAAATCCGCAATCCTCGACGCCTTGTATGCCGGACCCCAAGTTATAGCTCCCGTGGTACCGATCGCGTCGTGAAACTGCACCGTCAAAAAAGTGTCCGCTTGCGTCTCGTTGTCGTCGGTACTCCCCGGTTCGCCGTACGCAATGTCGTTGGGAATCTGAAACGTGCTGTGGCTGTTGATGAAGGTGACGTTGGTGAAGTTATTGCCGCCTGCGGGCAGCGTGAACCGAGCGAATTGACCAACCGAGCTCGCATCGTTATGGGGCGAGTTCCAAGTCCGGCGGATCGAGCCCACGTGTGGTCTCAAGCCCGCTGAAGGCGATGTCGAATCCACCGCCGCCGGTTATCGGCGCGTGATACCCAATCGTGGATTGAGCGTTGGCGTACGACCCGAAAGACGCGTATCCGTCAAAACCGGCCGGCCCCGTACCTGCCCGCGTCGACATATTGAAGACGGCGCCGAATCGCAAGCCGTACTGCGCTGGATACGCTCCCTCGATGAGATCGACGAACGAGAGGTCGTTGATGTTGATTTCGCTGCCGATATCCCGGTTGAGCTCCTGCGGAAGCGCGACGCCGTCGATCATGTAGTTGATGACGCCGTGGTCGCCGTTGATGTGGACGACGCCGTTGGCTCCCTGAGCGGCTCCCGGCATCTGAGTCTCCATTTGGGTGAAGCTGTTGTCGAACGGCAATCGGGTCAAGGCCGTGCTGTTCAGGACCACGTCGCTGCCGCTGCCGTGAGTGACCGCTGATTGCGATTCACTGACGACGGCATGTGCGATTTCCGTCAGCTTTCCGAGAGCGATGGTTATGCCGGCGCCGCCGCTGCCGAGGTCGACGCTCACCAGACCTCTGAGATCGCCCCACTGCGCTTCGTACCTCGTACGTGCCCAGTGGCAGCGGAGGGAAGGAGAAGTACCCCTTGGAGCCCGTCGTCGTTCGGACCGTCAGATTGTTCCCTGAGGCCGTCACGGCAGCGTGCGCGACCGGCGTGCCTTTGCTCGTAACCATTCCGCTGAGGAAGGCGCTTGCATTGACGGCATTCGCCGGCGCAAAGCATGCCAGCGTGAGGATAATGATAATAGGGGCGGCCGCTAAAGCGCGCCGCAGCGATAGGCGCATTCGCTCCTCAAAGCCGACGGTTGTCGGATTTATTGATAATAGAGTATCATTATCAAATAGTCAAGGCGGGGCTTTGTGAGAAGGCACTCCTAGAGGCCCCAGGTGAAGAAGCTATAGTGAGGACGCAGAGCGTGAGCGAGCGAGGCCGGAAGACAAAGCAGCGAGAGGCCCTTGCAGCGATACTGGAGCGCAGCGAACGCCCGTTGAGCGTGGACGAGCTGTTGGAAGCAGCATCGAAACGTGTCGACGGCTTGGGCGTCGCGACCGTCTATCGCGCGGTGAGCGCGCTGCTCGAGGCCGGATGGATCGCCGCGGTCGAATTACCCGGCGAGCCCACCCGGTACGAGCGCTCGGACAAGGGGCATCACCATCATTTTCAATGCGAGAAGTGCGAACGAGTGTTTGACGTTGCTGGGTGCCTGGATAGTCTGCGCAAGCTGGCGCCTCCGAAGTTTCGAGTGCAAGCAACATTCGGTGACGTTATACGGACTGTGCGCCGGCTGCGCGCGTTAGAAGAAAATTTAGAATGGGGCCGTTAGCCGCAGCAAGAACGAGCGACTGTTAGCGATCTGCGTCGTGTTGAATCCGTTGGCCACCTTGATGACGGTATTGGTGGTTGAGCAGGTTCAGCACTTGCAGCGAAACGCCCAAACCCTGATCCTCGCCCGTTCGACCTGCCGTTAAGTCGCGACCGGCCGAGAAGTCAAATGTCGTATGAGCCGGAAGCGTCCCACTCAAATTGACGTTGGCATCCTCGAATTGCACCGGAAAGCCGCTGCCATAATTGGCTTGCAGCGTCGCGTACCAGAGCTTGTGCGGACCTCCAAAACGGTGCGTGTATCCTGCCGTGGAGTCGACGGTTTGGCTGTGGTCTTCGAGCGAGAGTTGCGCCTGGCAAGATATGCCCACGGGGTTCGGAGGAAAGAGAAACTCAGAACCCGAGATGCACGCTGCGTACGACGCGGAGATGGTTCCGGTAAGGAACCATTGATCGCCGCCGAGTTGCTTGTTCTGCAGACGGAGCTCGAAGCCGTGATTGATGCCGATCGAGTTGTTGTAAACGGCGAAGATCGGCGTATTTAAAAGCTGCGTCGTATCGAGAACGTTGACGACGGTTTTTTCGAATAAGTTCGCTGCGAGCGTAAAGTGCGGATTGAACGAGAACACGTCCCCCATTTCGAAGTACGCGTCGCTCTCGGGCTTGAGGTCGTAGACCGGATTGGTCGTCGAGCACGCTTGCTGCGCTGAGCAGTACGACGCAGGCTTGGCGCACGTCCTCGAGCAACGGCGCGGCGTAGAAGCGGCCGTAGTAGACGTGGGCCACGTTCTTGCCGCCGTCCCAAAGGTTGACGCCGATGCGTGGACTGAGCTGCCAGCCGCCTACGTAACCGGTCGAATGATCGTAACGCAAGCCGTAGCTCCATAAGACGTTCGGCGTCTCCTGCCATCGGTCTTCGCCGTAAATGCCGATCTGAGATCCAGCTTGACCTTGCGGCGTCGTGAACGCAGGATAGAATGGCGTGGCCACCGTGCCGCTCGACTTACAATCGACGTAATAGCAGGCGAACTCTTGCGACGCCGTAGCGTTTTCGCGATTGACGTCAAAGCCGATCTTCCAGGCGTGATTTTTGGTCGCGCGAAAATCCGAAGCGCGAAGGCCGAGGTAGCTGGCGTACGAGCCTTGATCGAGCCCGACTAAATGCTCGGTCTTCGCGCAGGTCGGCGGGCAGATGCTGAAGTTGGGCTCGACCGCGAGGACGTCGAGCGGAAGATCGCCGTAGTAGTCGATGCGGGTCGAGCGCCACCACGGAATAACCTGGAAGATCGCCGTTGCCGTCCTGCGAGATTTGGGTCCAGTTGAGGTTTGAAAAGCGGTCGTACTCGAGCTGCGTGTCGAGCGTGCCGGGCGCGCTCACGACCGGATCGAGCGGATTGTTCAGATCCGTATTGATCGGAATTTGAAACTGCGAGAACTGATTGGAGTAATCGAAAGCCAGCGTACTCGCGCGGCGTGAGCTGCGTGATGGCGCGAAAGAACTGGTCGCTGCTGGAGCTATCATCGTTGATCGGCACGTAGGTCGGCGCGTCCAGCCCGCGGTTGGTAGTGTTGGTGTTCGCGCTCAAGAAAAACTCGCTCAAACCCGAGCGCGACTCGAGGTCGAATTCGCCGATGCCTTGGCCTTGATTGCCGAAACCACCGGTGACGGTGCCGTAGGTTCCTTGCGGGATGTCGGTGGGACGGTTGCTGATGATGTTGACGACGCCGCCCATCCGGTCGCCGCCATACTCGGCGGGAATCGCGCCGGTAAGGAGCTCGATCGAATCGATGAGTTTGGGGTCGATGATCTCGGCGAAGTTCGAAGTCGTCGCCAGCGGCAGCGGCGCGCCGTCAATATTGTAGGTAACTCCGTGGAAGCCGTTGATGACCGGTTCGTTGTAGGAGAACTGCACGACGCCGGGCAGCGTCTCGAGTAAGACGGTTGAGGCTGTTATTTACCGGCGAGCTCTGGATCGACGCGCGCGTGAGCTGATTAACGGAAGGGGGATTCGCTCTCCGTTCCGGCGTGCGCGGTTACGGTCGTCTGCGCGATCTCTTTGAGCTGCGTCGAGAGCGGGACGTCGATCGTCGCGACCTGACCGCTGGCAACGTTGACCAGTACCTGGACTTCATGGACTCCTTTTGCCTGCGCAATGAGCCGGTACGAGCCGAACGGTACTTGCGCGAAGACGTACTCCCCTTTGCTGTTAGCGTCGTCTTGAAGAGCGAACCTTCGCCTTCGAGCACGACCGTCGCTCCGGCTGCCGGTTTTCCGTCGATGGTGATCGTGCCGCGAACGAGTCCGGTCGTCGCGGCGAAAGCCGGCCCGGTGAAACTCAATGCTAAGAAAACACAGATGAGCGCCGCAATGACGCGTGACATGGATTCCTCCGATCGGAGAAGAGCGAGCGATGAACGCGCGCTTACGCGCGCAGTGCTACGATCGGGATCGGAGGAGGACGGGCGAACCGGCGCCGCGACCAAAGTGGACTGCGCGCGAAGCGGGTTGCACACGCGCGCGCCGCTTCCAGGATGGCGCTCGCGCGGCGAAGGAGAAACGCGGCGCGGCGATGATCGCGCCGGCAATGACGTCGACAACCCCCCGCGCCAGCAGATAGATAAGCCATGCGGCGACGGCCAGGACGAGAACGACCGCGATGGGCGGCACACCGGCATGATGCGGTTCGATCGCCTCGGCCAGGTTGTACCACAGGACGGTGGCCGGAAGGATCCAGCCAACGGCGGGAAGCCGTTCGCGCAGCCGGGCCGCCAAAACGCTGCCGTCGGAGGTGCGGCCGGCTTCAGTCCACGCCAAGCCGCCGAAAAACAGCATAAGACTCAAGGCCCCGCCGAGCGCGCTCTGCACGAGCAGGGCGTGATACCCCCCGCCCATAGCGTGTTCTCCGCCAAAGAGGGTCGCGTGGGCTGCCAGCGAGGCGAGCAAGCCCAAGGCCAGCGCTCCCGGAACCTTCCGCAGGGTCACGAGGGTCCTTTCTATGGCACGGCAAGGGGAGACCTGGGGGTCGCGTCGTACGACACCTGCCCCTTGGCGTATGTCTCCCTAGTGGGATAGGAGCCGCGAAAGCAAGCCGACGATCATGAGCACTCGAGCACTCGTAGAAAATGCCGATACGGTCAGTCTGGTCTGCGCACTCCTCGTGCGCTTTCCGGAGTTGGCCTCGATTCGCTCCGGCCCGACGGACCGCACCCTTCGGCTGACGTTCGCGGTACGTCAGCGTCTAGACCGCAATGCGCAAAGCGCACTGGCAGAAGCGGTCGAAGAGCACGTCCGCAGCTTTCTGGCTCTCACGAGGGAAGAGCCGGCCGTTCTGCGCGTCGAGTGCGAAGGGGACCGTACGATGAGCTTTATCCACGTGACTCGCGACTTCGAGAGCTTTTCAAAGGAAGAGCTTGAGTTGCAGGTGGGATTCTTTAGCGATCGCTGTGGCGACGCGTTGGTACGCAATCCGCATCCCGACGATCAGCTCGAGGCTGACCCGGCGGCCGAAGATGAAGCCGCGCTCTATGCCATTGAGGCACTGCGCGATCCGGCGCAGTCCAAGAGTTTGGTAGGTTTTAGGGAAGAAAAACGCGTGCTCGTTTACTTCCTAAAATCCCAAAAGAAAGCGAAGGCGTCGGCTCGCCGATAGAAAGCCCGCTGAACCTCCTGATCGTCGGGGACGTGGTCGGTGCCCCCGGTCGTGAGGTGCTGAAGCGCTGCGTTTCGCTGCTTCGCGAGCAGCATCACGTCAATGCCTGCATCGCAAACGGCGAAAACGCCGCGGGTGGTTTCGGCTTGACCGCCCAGACCGCCGAGGAGATGTTCGAAAGCGGCGTCGACTTAATCACGGGCGGCAACCACATCTTGGATAAGCGAGACTTCGGCGAGTACTTAGAGAGGAGCAACCGCGTGATCCGCCCGGCCAACTACCCGCCCGCAGTGCCCGGACGAGGCGCCGCAACCTTCGCGGTCAACGGCGTTACGGTCGGTGTCCTCAATCTCATGGGGCGAACGTTCATGCCGCCGGTCGACGATCCGTTTCGATGCGCCGACGCGATCGTCGCCGATTTGCGCGCCCGCACCCCGGTCATTCTCGTGGATTTGCACGCCGAAGCGACCTCCGAAAAGGTCGCGCTGGGGCGTTACCTCGACGGTCGGGTTTCATGCGTCTTCGGTACGCACACGCACGTCCAGACGGCCGACGAACAGATTCTGCCGGGCGGCACGGCGTATATCAGTGACCTCGGGATGACAGGCCCAACCGAAGGGGTCATCGGAATGGAGGCAGGTGCCGTGCTCGACCGGTTTCTTACCGGTTTCTCGGAACGTTTCAGCGTCCAGAAGAACGGAAGCAAGCAATTCTGCGGCGCCGTCGTCTCCGTCGACCCAAACTCGGGCAAGGCCAATGAGATTAAGCGCATCTTTTTGAAGGGTATCGCATGAGCGTCGCGGTGACTCTAAAGGTCTCGGCAAAGAGCAATCCCAATGCGGTCGCCGGGGCCCTCGCCGCCGCGCTGCGCGAGCGGGAGACCTCCGAGCTGCAGGCCGTCGGCGCGGGAGCCATCAACCAGGCGATTAAGGCGGTCGCCATCGCGCGAAGCTATCTGCGCGCTGCGCATTTCGACCTCGTCTGCACGCCCTCGTTCGTCATCGTGGCCATCGGCGAGAGCGAGCGTACCGCGATCTCGCTCTTCGTCGAGCGCCGCAAGCTGGACGAGAAAGTTCCGCACGTTGAAAGTTGATTTTCATTCACATACGCGCATGAGCGACGGCACGCTCACGCCACAAGAGCTATCAGACTTCATGGGGGAGCGGGGCGTCGAGGTCTTCTCGATATCCGATCACGACACGCTCGCCGCCTACGGAGCGTTCGAGCCGCCGCCGGCGACGCGCGTCATCACGGGCATTGAGATAAACACGACCTGGCGCAAGAACGAAGTCCATGTGCTCGGATACGGCGTTCCCCTTGGGCCATCGCCGATCAACGAGCTCCTCGAGTACAATCAGACCCAACGCCGCCTGAGGGCCGTGACGATGGTCGAGCGTTTGCGCGAGGCCGGTTACGCGATTACCCTCGAAGACGTGGAGCAAGAATCGGGGGGAGCGCATGCGATGGGGCGGCCTCACGTGGCCAAAGCGCTGGTCCGCCTCGGTATCGTCGATACCGTCGATGCGGCATTTCGCGAAGCGCTTACCCCTGGCAAGCCCGGCTACGTTCCTCAGATCTACACTACGCCCGAGCATGCAATTGAAACAATTGCCGCTGCCGGCGGCATTCCAGTTCTCGCTCATCCCGGGCGCCTAAAGGATCGCATTCTCATTGATGAACTGGTTGGCCACGGGCTTCGCGGGCTCGAAGTCTTCTATTCGCTGCACACGCCCGAGGACACGCGCGAGTTTCGCGAGACCGCAAAGCGCTATGGTTTGGTCATGACGGCCGGCATGGACTTCCACGACATTCGCTACCACACGAAAGGCGTAGGGATAGAGGTAGACGCAGCCGATATCGCCCCGTTCCTTGACTTGGTCGAAGTCTTCGCGTGATCGCTGCGGCGGCGCTCGCGATTACCATTAACGCACCGACGCGCACGCCTCGCCTCAAAAACTCGACCGTCGCCGGCGAAGTCTACGATCTGGACGCGCATCGAGTGCTTTACGCACGCAACGCCAACGTTCTCATGGTCGCCGCGTCGACGACGAAACTCTTGACGGAAGGGACCAGCCTTGCGCTTCTCGGTCCGGGATTTCGTTGGAGAACGCCGGTCTATCGTACCGGTCCTCTCGACGCCGCGGGCGTTCTACACGGCGATTTGGTGCTCGTCGCCAGCGGCGATCCGAATTTGTCGCAGCGCGTTCAACCCAACGGGACGCTCGCGTTTGAAAACGAGGATCACGCCTACGACGGTTCCCCGGAAACAAAAGCCGTTCCGGGTGACCCGCTAGCGGCGCTTCGGGACCTCGCGGCGCAGGTTGCAAAGGCGGGCGTCAAGCGCGTCGACGGACGGGTGCTTGTCGACGCCTCGCTCTTTCCGGACCAGGGACCCGATACCGGGACGGGCGTTACGATTTCACCAATCGTGGTCAACGATAATCTCGTCGACGTCACCGTTACACCGGGTCGCCGTTCCGGCGATCCGGTGACGATTGCCGTCTCGCCGCAGACGCCCTATGTCGCGTTTGTCAACCGCGCCACGACCGGCGCGGGCAAGAGCGACGCCACTATCGACTTGAGCGCCGACGCCCGCGACACCAATGGCCGGCATACGGTAACGATCACCGGTTCGCAACCGGCCGGTCCGAGCGTCCTCTATGCATATCGTGTCCCGGAGCCGGCAGCCTTTGCGCAGGCCGCCTTCACCCTCGCACTCAACGATGCGGGCGTCAGCGTCCCGCAAGCGGCCGTTTTGCAATCCGCCGCCATCCGCTCGCCATTGTCATACGTGACGCAAAATCTCGTCGCGCAGCACGTCTCGCCGCCGCTCTCCGAAGACGCTTACATCACGCTCAAGGTGAGTGACAATCTGCATGCGGCTCTGATGCCATATCTCTGGGCGGTCTATCGCTCGCACGCGAAGAGTGATTACTTAAAGGCTGGTTTTGCGTTGGAGGCGCAGATGCTGCGTGCGGCCGGACTCGACGTGAACGAGGCGGCGCAGCAGGACGGCGATGGCGGTAACGCCTTCTTCACCGCAGATTTTATGGTTCGGTATCTCGCATGGGTGCGGACGCAATCGTGGTACGATGTGCTGCTACGCGGCCTGCCGATCATGGGAGTCGACGGCACGCTCGTCGGTATCCAGCGCGGTTCGCCGGCCCGCGGCAAGGTCTTCGCTAAGACCGGCACCGACGACAGCGGCAACTACTTAAACGACGGAGGAATCTTCGAGAAGGGCTTAGCCGGCTACATCACGACTCGAGGTGGGCATCACATCGCGTTTGCGTTCTACATCGGCGCGATGAACGGTCCGCACGACGAAGACACCGGAGGCGTCGCCGGGCAAATTCTTGGAGGCATGGCGGCGGCGACCTATCTCAGCCTTTAGCAAGCGCGTCGCGAACGCGCGCTAGAATTCGCGACGCTGCGACTTCGTAGCGAACGAGCGCTGCGGCTTGATCGCGAATCGTTGCTTCGTCGTGCATGTACCGGTGATTGACGCGCACATTGTAGGCGCACGCGGCAAGCGCGGCAGAGGCAAGCTCGGCGGCGCAGCCCGCGTCACTCGCCAAAGCGCCCGTCGGAACGTCCAACAAACGATCGGCGAGCTTGAGAACTTCAAGCGCGAGCGCTGCTCCTTGCAATGGCGCCGCTGCGGCGCGCTCGAGGGCGCCCTCGAGCGCGCGCCGGCGTGCAGCGCTTTCGACTGCGTCGCGCTTCGGCAGCGCTTGCGCCGCTACGACGGCGGCGTAAGCGTCCTCATCGCGGCGGCGGGCTTCATTCAGCTCGCTGCGCAGGTTATCGGCGCGCGAAACGAAACCCTCAATCGGAGTCTTCAGGATGCGTCCGACCATCGCAACGAGTGCGGCCGCGATTCCGCCCGTCAGCGCCGCGGCGCTGCCGCCTCCCGGCACGGCGTCGCTCGAGGCCAGTCGTTCGAGATATGCGTCGAGCGTTTCCACGCACCAGGGGTTGGCGGATAGGTTGCGAAAAGCCCGCGAGCCTTTTTACTTGTTTAGGAGTTGTTAGAGTGACCCTTTTGGATCCGGCCCGTTCCCCAGCCGCTTCGCCGGCGGCTTCGACCGAAGGTAGCGTGAAAGACCGTGGGCTTGCACAGGCGGGTCGCTCGCGCATTGCGTGGGCGGAGGCCTATATGCCGGTTCTCACGCAGATTCGCGACCGCTTCGAGATCGAGAAGCCACTCAAGGGCGTGCGCATCGGCGCGTGCCTCCACGTGACGACCGAAACGGCGAATTTGATGCTTGCTCTCCAGGCCGGCGGTGCGCAGATCGCGCTTTGTGCGAGCAATCCGCTCTCGACGCAGGACGACGTCGCTGCGGCGCTCTGCGATTATGGGATCGCGACCTACGCGATCAAGGGTGAAGACAACGCGACCTACTATTCGCACATCGAGTCGGTGATAGCGACGCACCCGCAGATATCGATGGACGACGGCTGCGACCTCGTTACGACGATATTCACCAAGCATCAAGACCAGCTCGGCGAGTTGATCGGCGGATGCGAGGAGACGACGACCGGCGTGATCCGCCTGCGCGCGATGCAGCGCGACGGCGTGTTGCCGTACCCGATCGTCGCCGTAAATAACGCACTAACCAAGTACATGTTCGACAATCGCTACGGCACGGGACAATCGACGCTCGACGGCATCATTCGCGCGACCAACGTCTTGCTGGCGGGGCGCACGCTCGTCGTGGTTGGATACGGCTGGTGCGGACGCGGCATCGCCTCGCGGGCCGCCGGCATGGGCGCGCACGTGATCGTTACGGAAGTCGATCCTCGCAAGGCCATTGAGGCGGTTATGGACGGCTACCGCGTGATGCCGATGAACGACGCAGCGAAGATCGGGGACATCTTCGTGACGGTGACCGGCAACTTCCATGTCATTCGCGAAGAGCATTTCCGGCTGATGAAGGACGGCGCGATCGTTTGCAACTCGGGGCACTTCAACGACGAGCTAGATCTCGAGTCGATCCGGCGCATTTCGCGTGGCACGATCGAGCCTCGTCCCTTCGTCGAACAATACGAGATGCATGACGGACGCAAGATTTGCATTCTGGCAGATGGTCGTTTGATCAACTTGGCTGCGGCCGAGGGGCATCCGCCGTCCGTTATGGACATGTCGTTTTCGAATCAAGCCCTCGTTACGGCTTACCTCGTAAAGAACCACCAAGGGCTCGACAAGGGACGGGTTTACGACGTACCGGTCGAGATCGACGAAGAGGTCGCGCGGCTCAAGCTCTCCTCGATGGACGTAGAAATCGACGTTCTCACACCCGAGCAGCGTAAATACATCGCGTCCTGGAGCGAAGGCACATAAATGGCGTACAAGCGGCTCTTCACGAGTGAATCGGTTACCGAAGGGCATCCTGACAAGCTGGCCGATCAAATCTCCGACGCGATCCTCGATGCGCTGATCAAGGATGATCCGCAATCGCGAGTTGCCGTCGAAACCTTTGCCATTACCGGCCAAATCCATATCGCCGGCGAAGTAACCACCAAGACTTACATCGATATTCCGCGGATCGCACGCGACGTGGTCCGTCAGGTCGGCTACACTCGCTCGGCGATCGGCTTCGATGCGGAGACCTGCGGGGTGAGCGTCTCGATCGACGAGCAATCGCCGGACATCGCACTCGGCGTCGACAAATCGCTCGAAGCGCGGGCCGGCGACGACGACACATTCGAGCTTCTCGGCGCCGGCGACCAGGGCATGATGTTCGGTTATGCGTGCCGCGAAACCGACGAGCTCATGCCGTTGCCGATCGTGCTCGCCCATAACTTGACGCGCCATCTTGCGGCGATGCGCAAGAACGGCGACATTCCGTATCTGCGCCCTGACGGCAAATCGCAAGTGACGGTCGAATACGAGGGCGACCGGCCCGTGCGAGTCGACGCGGTCGTCGTTTCGACCCAGCACGACCCCGAAATACCGCTCGAAGAAATTCGGCGTGAAATCACCGAGAAGATCATTAACCACGTCATTCCGGGCTCTATGCACGATGAGGGTACGCGTGTCTACGTAAATCCAACCGGCCGTTTCGTCATCGGCGGTCCAAAAGGAGACGCCGGGCTGACCGGACGCAAAATCATCGCCGATACATACGGCGGGATGGCGCGCCACGGCGGGGGCGCTTTTTCGGGCAAGGATCCGACGAAAGTGGATCGCTCCGGGGCTTACGCGGCTCGATGGGTCGCGAAGAATATCGTCGCTGCAGGCCTGGCCGACCGTTGCGAGGTGCAGGTTGCCTACGCGATCGGCGTCGCCCATCCGATGAGCGTCTTGGTGGAAACTTTCGGAACGGGGCGGATTGCTGAAGAGCGGATTGCCGAAGCGGTGAGAGCGATCTTCGACCTTCGGCCCGCGGCGATCATCCACCACCTCGTCCTGCGGCGCCCGATCTACAAACAGACGGCGACGTATGGGCACTTCGGTCGTCCCGACCTCGATCTGCCGTGGGAGCGCACCGACCGGGTGGAGGCGCTCCGTAAGGCAGCCGCGTTTAATGGAGAACAGCTGCGTGTACCAAACTTTGCCGGCTAAAGCCGCCGCCGCTCTTCTAGCTGCATCCGTTCTTCTTGCGCAAGCACAAGCTGCGCCATTCGTGCCGTCGCAGACTTTCAAAGCGGGAACGAAAATCGCGTGCGTTCTCGACGAGCACCTCGACTCGTCGAAACTCTCCGTACGGCGACAACTTTAAGTTGCGAGTCGTGGACACGGCCCATGCCGGCGTTACACGGATCGGAGATTCATCGGGTATATCACCGACGTGCAAAAGCCAGCCGGGGTCGAACAGTGCTCATGTCGGCTTCTTTTTGACGACCATTCAGCTTCCTAACGGCCGTAAGAAATCCATCACGCGTACGTCGTCAACAGTCGCGTCGTTCAATTCAATCCTGCCGCGCAATACCAACAGCGCCAGCAGCTTTCTCCGATGGCCGGCGTCCCGAACGGCACGGTGACGCCCGGACCCATTGCGTGGCAGATGCGAATGGGCCCGAGCGGTCCTTCGACGGTTCACGAAAACCAATCGGCCGCCCTCGGAGGCTACATCTACGCCAATAGCTCGCAATGGCCGATCGTCGTTCCGATCCGGCACCCCGGTCACTGTCGAGCTCGCGGCGAGCTCTGACGATTCCGTAGGATTCAAGAGCTGCTCCATCGTGCACTGACGCGGCGCCTTGTCGGGACGCCACCGCAGCAGTCGTGTGGCGTGACGAAACCGATGGCCGGTTACGTGATCGAAGGCCACTTCAACGACGATCTTGGGTTGGACGGGAAACCACTGCGCATCTTTTCCTCGGCGCCAGCGGCTAGGACCGCCGGGTGAGGCGCCCGTAAAGCCTGGCGCCTCGACGATCGGCGCAAGCAGGTCGCCCGCGCGACGACGTTCCGGCGCGCTCATCGATCCGACGAAACCGACGTGGTGCAGCTTCCCATCGTCGTCGTACAGGCCGAGTAGCAGCGATGCAATCGAGCCGTCCGCGGAGGTGCGGAAGCCTCCGATCACGCAGTCGGCCGCATAGCTCCGCTTGATCTTGAAGACCGCATCGCGGCTGCCGAAGGCATAGGGCACGTCGCGTTTGGCAATAACGCCGTCGAGCCGTGCGAGACTTCCTTCGAGCCATCGCTGCGCAAGCGTGGCGTCGGACGTTGCGGGAGAGAGCCTAATGGTGCGACTCTTCTCGAAGTTGCCTTCAACGAATGCTTCGAGCCGTGTCCGGCGCGCCCGAAGCGCGTCCTCATAGAGGGCGCTGCGGCCTTCGGCTAACAGGTCAAAGAGCACGTAGGAAGCCGGCGTCTCCACTGCGAGCCGGCGCACGCGGCTCTCCGCGGGATGAATGCGCTGCAGCAGCGCGTCGAAGTCCGATGTGTCGCCGCCGGCCACGACGAGCTCGCCGTCCGTAACGAACCCTTGTGTCGTCGACGTTTTCAGCGCCGCGACGATCTCGGGAAAATAGCGCGTCAGCGATTCGCCGGATTTCGATTGCAGCTCGACGTCGATGCCGTCTCGAAAAGCGAGACAACGAAAGCCGTCCCACTTCGGTTCGTACGTCCACTCGTCGCCTTCTGGAATCCGTGCAACCTGTCGAGTTTCCATCGGCTCGACCGGCGGACGCAGAGGCAGTGAGTCAAACGGCGGCACGTTGTTTTTTGCCTCCCGAACCGCCGAGGTCGAAGCGGCCGCGGCTGCTCAGCAGCGGCTTCCACAAATCTCCCAGGCGCGCGATGCGTTCCGGGACGTTGAAGATCGTAAAATCTCCGGGCTCGCAGCCCGCTTCCAGCTCGTCCCACGTCACCGGTGTCGAGACGGTGGCCGCTTCGTTCGGCCGCACCGAGTAGATCGAGGCGAGCGTCTTACCGAAAGCATTCTGGTTGTAGTCGACGAGCACGCGATTGTGAGGGCGCTTGGCAATGCGATATTCGGCGGTGAGCACGTCGCGTGCGCGCGAGCAATCTGGTGGCCGATCTCTTTCGCAATCCCCCAGACCTCATGCTGCGTCGGACCGCTGCGGATGGCAACGTAAATGTGGACGCCGCTGCTTCCGGTCGTCTTCACGAAGGGCGTCATGCCCATGCCGCGCAAAACGTCGCCGACGATGAGCGCGCCCTCTCGGACAACCGAAAAAGTCGTATCGTCCGTCGGGTCCATGTCGAAATGAATGTAAAGCGGTCGGTCCGGATCTTCACAAAGCGAGTACCAGGGATTGAGGTCGATGCATCCCAGATTGATGAGCCAGAGCAGCGACGGGAGATCGTCGATGACCGCGAAGTCGATGACGTTGCCCGAGCGATGGTCGATCGAGCAGGTGCGTAGCCACGGCGGCCGTGGCGACGGAGTGCGCTTCATGTAAAAGAAATCGCCGGTGACCCCGTGTGGATAGCGCTTCATCACCATCGCCCGATTGGCAACGTGCGGAAGCAAAACGTCCGCGACGCTGACGTAGTAGCGAAGCAGATCGCCTTTCGTTAGGCCAAGCGTGGGAAAGTAAATTTTTCGCAGATTGGTCAGGGCGACGCGGCGACCATCCACCTCGACGGTAGCATCGTCCACCTCGCTCGGAATGGCAACTGCGGCACGGCCGCGCTTCCAACGCTCCGCCACGATCACCCTTATACCCGAACGGCCATGGCTCTCCGCTCCCGGCGTCACGGGGGGCAGGTTTTGAACGTTTTTCCGCTAAACCGTGCTGCGCTCTCGACTCCTCGGCGCGTCCACCTCGGCGGCGATTGTGGGGCTTGTCGCGATCACCGTCTATCTGGTCGTCGAGCGCGCCATCGCCGACCGGCTTTCGGTCGTGCTCTGCTTGCAGCAGCTCTTGCAATGGGATGCTTCGAACGCCTATGGACCTCAAGCATTCGGCGGCGGTTGGCCGATGGCGCTGATGGGGCTTGCGATGGACTTCGTCGTGTCGCTCGCATGGGCGGCTTTGTTCACGGTGCTCTATGAGGCGATGCCGACGGTACGGCGTTACATCGTGCCTGCGGGCATTGTCGTTCGGCGCCGTCGTGATGGTCGTCATGATTTATGCTATCGTTCCCACAGGGCATGCAACGCGCATGCAGAGCACGCCTTCGCACGTCATCAACGTGCTCGTAGCGCACACGCTCTTTTTCGGCTTACCGCTGGCTATGACGGTCCAGGCCGTAACGAAAGGGAAGCGGCTTGGAACCTGACCGCCAAATCCCTCGATCCAGATCGCTCGGAAGGGGCTCCGCCGCACCCGTGGAACGAGGCTCCGCCGGCCATTCACGCCGTGGCGGCGTTCCGGATTAGCTCAGTTGGTAGAGCAGCTGACTGTTAATCAGCGGGTCGTTGGTTCGAGTCCAACATCCGGAGCCAAGTAAGGAGAACCACCCTACCACCGGGTGGTTCTTCTTACTCTTGTTGGACGAGAACCGTCATCCTGAGCGAGCGCATGACGCGCGAGTCGAAGGAGATCCAACATGCCGATCCATGCGGAAAGTCTTTTGAGTCGTTAGGCATTTCTATTCGTGGTGGTCGCACTTCGGAATGCGGCTTCCCGGGGGCGGATCGTAGGGATCTCTCGGCGAGTAGATCTGATGGTACGGCCTCGAGCCATTGACGCGCACGTCGTAAGTAGCTTCTTGACCGCACCACGCCTTGAAATCGAACCGATCTCCCGGCTTACTCAATTTGGTCACCGTAAGCGCTGCGGAAACGAACGGAAGTTTCGGCAGAATTTGCTTCGCCGGTCCTCCGCGGATCAAGAACGCCGACCCGCCTTTGCCTTGCAACAGCAGCATTCCAATGCCGCGTCTGTCGACGACTATTCCGCTGGCTTCGTCCACGGCGACGCCTAGCACAACGAGAGGATGACGATGCACCTTTCCATCTGCAATCTGTCGAGCCATGAACACGGCGGTGCGGCCGAATCGGTTGCGCGTGACGAAGTGCTGATCGGTGATTGCATCATGAAGCGCAGGAAAGCTTAGGAAGTCATAAGTGAAGCTTATGAGCCTTTCGTAAGGGTTGCGGACGGCATTACGTGTGGTCGTATCCTTATTTCCCTCGGCAACCGCATCGAAGACATACCGCCCTAGGATGGCCTCGCCCGCGCTCGTACCACCGACGACGCCGCCCCGGTCGTAAACGTCCTGCACGGCCGCCTGAATCGGCGTCCCTTTCCAAATGACGTAGTCGGCTTGGTTGCCGCCGGCGAAGAACACTGCGGTCGATCTTGCGACAATCCTTGCCGCCGCGCGTAAAATGCTCGGAGAGGAGCAGGTCGGGAGCAGCAGCGTGCGCACCGAGTGAAAGGGTGCCAGCCTATAGATATATCGGTCATAGTCGTTGTTCCCGGTCGCTCGGAGCACCACCAGATCGGCGCCGCGCTTTGAATGCGAGCCCATGATCGTATCGTGAATCCAAACGAATTCGGCGTTTACATCAAGGCCGCCCCCACCGAGGACGAGACCAGGACCCTGCGGCGCGATTCGTTCGGGCCGCGTCGCGCCCTCGGGCTTGTAGAAAATTGGGCGACAGGCACGACTCGCAACCCGCGCAGCTCCGGTGAACGTCGTGGCGCCTCCAACACCCGGTGTTTCTGGTGGTGATCCTTGCGAACACGCGATTGCGATCGAACCGGCAACTATCGAGGCGAGAGCGCTCTGGAACAACGTTCGCGATGGCAGCATCATCTCGTCCCTCTCTGCACGGCTCGCCCGTCGAGTTGGAGCGACTAATTTACGATGAGCGGTGACACGTCCCCTGAAAATCGGGCTGCGTGGCGGTTACCGTGGGATAGCTGCTAAAGCTGAAAGTATTCTGGTCGGTACGAACGGTTTGACCGTGGCTGAGCTTGCCGTCATGCGTCGCCTGATCCGTCCATTGCTCGGTGTTTCCGGTCCAGGGTGGCGCGGTCGACACAGACCAGCCAGCTTCGCTGTCGTTAAAAGTTTCGATGTAGCGGCCGCCTTTTGTATCATACGAGGTCGCAATGCTGATTACATAAGGTGTCGTCATTTTACCCTGGGCCGGCACGACGACCCATTCGCGCATAACGCCGGAATCTATCGTGTAGGTCGCCGTAGCATTGACAGGCGGGCTTCCTACCGGGCCAGCCGTACAAGACCACGTGCCAACGTAATACTGCATCGCCGCCATGCCTGTCATCGGCTGCGCGCCGGCCGGCGCGGCCAAGCCAACGGCTAAAGCGAGTAGCGCAAGAGTTCGTATCATGGGCGTTCCACCTTTCACGCGGGCTACTGCGCCTGCAGCCTGCCCAGTCTAGTAAATCAACCGACGACTTCGGCGGCGGCTCGTCGTTTCCGGCATTCTGGTAGTATAAGTTAGGCGTGATCGAGGCTTCCAAGCAGCACGGTCCAGAGCTCGACGCTGACTGTCCGCAGCATGCCCATCGGCGTCCACGGGTCCGCGGCCATTCGCGCCTCGACAGCGTCTGCGTCGGGCGCGAGGACAACGTGCATGACGCGCCGCGCGTGATCTTCGCCGCCGAGGGGTCCGCCGGCGACGATGAAGCCTTCTTCGGCGAGCGCGTCCATGAATACGGCGTGCGTCTCCCATTCGGCCTGTCGCCGCATCGGTACGTTCCAATTCCATGCGGCGGCTCGTTCTCGAATGAGAACAAAGTATGGCACACGACGTGTTTCGCTACGATCGACGAATCGTCCCATACTTGGCCCGACGCGCGGGTCGTTCATTGGAAGCACCGATCTACGTGGCGCTTGCTTCGACAACGTTCAGTTTTCAAGCCACAGGTCTACGGAGCCGCCGGAGCAAGCCGGAACCCCTAGGTACTGCCTGCCGTTCCTTGGATTGTGTTTCCGCCGCCCTCAGGCGCGGTAGAAGCGCAATGGCAGATGGACTCTCAAGCGGCTGCTCGCGAGGCGGGACTACGATACATCGACGACCGGCGACCCGGGATCGCTCGGCGCCGGCAGGGGCGTCACTTCGCCTATTTCTATGCTGACGGCACGCCGGTCCGTGATCAACGCGATGTGGCTCGCATCCGCGCACTCGCGATTCCGCCCGCTTACACTCACGTCTGGATCTCGCCCATCGCCAACGGTCACATGCAAGCGACTGCACGCGATGCGCGGGGCCGCAAGCAGTATCGCTATCACAAACGCTGGCGCGAAATCCGAGACGAAGCGAAATATCACCGGCTCGTTGCATTCGGCCGTGCGCTCCCCGCGATTCGCGTCGCCGTCGCGAAGGACCTGAGCGGAGCCGAGTTATCTCGCCGAAAAGTACTTGCCGCGATCGTGGCGATCTTGGACTCCACGGGCGTGCGCGTCGGCAACGAGGAGTACGTTCAAGCAAACAACTCGTTCGGACTCACCACGCTGCGCACCCGGCACGTGAGTCTGAGTGGTACGCAAGTGCGTTTACGCTTTCGCGGCAAGACCGGCCGGGAGCATCGGATTTTGCTCGACGACAAGCGACTCGCCCGCATCATCAAACGGTGTCGTGACCTTCCGGGCGAGGAACTTTTTACCTATCTCGATGAGACGGGTTCGATTGCTGCGGTCAGCTCCGACGACGTAAACGAATATATCCGCGATATTGCCGGCGACGATTTCTCCGCGAAAGATTTTCGCACGTGGATCGGTACGGTCGAGTGCATCGCGGCACTCCGGGAGCCGTCAGCACATCAGGCGGAAGCGAAGCAGAAGATCAGCGCTGCCCTCGCATGCGTCGCCGGCCGCCTCGGCAACACGCCCGCGGTTTGCCGGAAGGCCTACGTGCATCCAGCGGTCATCGAGACGTACACGCGGCTGCGCCGCCTCCCCTCGCAAAATGGAAGAGCGACGGCAAAAGAGCGCCCCGGCACGCTATTGCGGGGGGAGCGCTTCGCCTTGTGTTTTGTGGAAAAATGGGAGCGCCAGGGCCGCGAACCGATCGAGCAGATGCTGAGGCGCTCCCTTCAAAAAGTCAGCAGCTAAGTCGAGGCGATCTCGAAATGAAGCGACTTGCGGAACTTTTTCACGGAATCCGCGAGTATCTCAGCTTGCCGCGGATCGGTATTTTCCTGTAAGCGTGGAAACGCCTTTTGCTCCTCTTCGTCGATGTGGTGGGAGACGGCGTCCGCGAACTTTTCCGCCTTCATACTGAAGTCGGACTCGTCTCTTTCCTTTAACATCGAATCGAGCTCGAAGAGCAGCGTATCGGCTTCCGCCGTTTCGTGGTAGAGGTGCTGAGCTTCGAGCTTACTGCCGGCAACTTTATTGATCGCCGGATAGACGAGATTTTCTTCGGTAGCATTATGAATTGTGAGAACGCCGACGAGTTTCTCCAGTACTTCTTCGCGGCGAGGACCGGTCGCTTGGGTCAGCTCGCGGAGAAGACTCTTGATAACCTGGTGATCGTTCAATAGGATCTCCACCGCATCGTTTCCGCGTGGCGGCAGTAACGTCGTGTCAATTTGCATTCAAGGCCTCTCTATGCGCAGTGATAGTGCTCTTCGAGTACCCGCATAGGCGGCGGACAAAACAGAGATCGCCGCCAACCAAACGCACGGACGCAGTGAATATACCGTCGCCTGACTAAGAATACACCCTCGCCGGACTAAAATGAAGCGCAAAAGCTGGAGCGTGGTCGGAGGTTCTTTCACAAGTTGCATCGCTCCAAAACCATTATTTCAGAGTCACGTCGAGCGTAATATCGGCAGTGCCGCCGATCGTCGGATCAAGGCGCGTCCCCGTCATGCCGAAAGCGTGGCGGTCGATCTGCCCATTCGCACGATAGCTCGGATTCGCCGCGTCACCGCTGACGGTAGCGTTCAACTGTTCGGGCTGGGTAACGCCGTGAATCGTCAGATTACCGTCCATCTCGAACGCGGTCGGTCCGCGCGGAACGATCCTCGTGCTCGAATTGGTTCAAGTGCGGGATGACCGAGTGGCACTTCGCGGACGAAACGCCGTACTGATGGGCAAAGAGCGGGATCGCCCGAGCCACTGAGGGCTGCACGGCCATCATGAGAAACCAGAGAAACGCCGCCCATTTAATCATGCCTCACAACAAAGTCAGGCATGCTTAAAGCGACTTCCCTCCCCCGTCTTATCCGCCGCCTTGAAGCGGCGGCATCGGTCAGGTTGCTCGGAAGCCTGCAGCGTCTCGGCCGTCGTCGGCTCGCAGCGATGGGTCCGCGCCGGCGGCGAGAAGCGCCGCCTCAATAGCACGATCGCCGTTGTGGACGGCCTCGTGCAGTGGCGTATATCCGCCTGCCTGCCGCGCGTTGGAGTCCGGTGAAGCTGCGAGCAGCAACTCGACGCAGCGCAGCGATCGCGACGCGACCGCGCTATGCAACGGGTGTACCGACATGGCGTTCTGCGAGCACGCGTCCGCGTCGGCGCCCGCCTCAATCAACGCGCGCAGACACTCGGGGTGCGCGAAGAAGGCGGCAAGATGGAGGGGCGTAAAGCCGTCATCGCTCCACGCTCTCGCGCGGGCGGGGTCGGCATTAAGGAGCTCGCGTAGTTGCGCGGCATCGCCTATTGCGGCCGCCTCGAAGACATCTAGGTGAGGCAGGCGAGAAGCCAGTGCGGCGGCTTCGTCCACCCGCTGGTTGTACAGCGCGGTAAGCAGTTCGGAAGGCATATGCTCCCTCGATTTGAAACTATTTAGCTATGCTAAATATATGGTGGGGCAAGTGCGATGTCAAGCGAGCGTCGTAAAGCCGCCGACCGGCTACACTCCTCGGCTATACACCTCTTGCGCTTGGTGCGATCGGCGGACGTTCAAAGCGGTTTGACCGCGCCGCGTCTTTCCGTTCTCTCCGTGCTAGTTTTCGGTGGCGACCGAACGATCACGCAACTCGCCGATGCAGAACAAGTACGTGCCCCGACGATGACGCGCCTTATCGACGGGCTCCAGCGCGATGGGTTCGTCAGGCGCAGGTCCGATCCGCACGATGCTCGCATCGCGCGCGTGACCGCCACGGTAAAAGGACGCTCGACGCTGGAAGCTGCCCGCGAGCGGCGCGTTAGCGCCATCGAAAAGCTGCTGAGCAGATTGTCGCCGTCCCAGCTACGAACTCTAGCGCAAGCCGCCACGATCATCGAGCGGTTAACTTGACTCGGCGTTTTTCTCTTCGCGAGCCAACACGTCGCATTTGGCCGCGAAGATAAAGTCGCTGTCGGTCAGTCCGCCGATCTTATGGGTCCAAATCTCGACGGTGAGCCGCCCCCATGAAACGTGGAGGTCGGGGTGGTGCTGCTGTTCTTCGGCCATCTCGCCGATCCGAAGCGCTGCGTGCATCGCGTCGCGGAAATTTTCGAACCGGTACGTGCACGCCAGAATCTTGACGCTTCCGCGCTTGGCATCGGCTCGCTCCACGATGTGCCAGCCTGCGCCGAGTTGGGCGAGCAGCGGAACGATTTGCTCATCGTCGAGCGGGGGCACTCCGCCGCGGCACGGAACGCATGCGCGCTGCGCAAGTTCGTTCATGGGACTATGCTACGCGGTTGACATCGCGCAGTCATTCCGCCCGCTCGCTCATATTAACCGGCGCAAGAGCGAGATCACAAGTATCCCTCAACCCCGGCATCCGCCAAATAGATCGGCGAGATGCGCCGGCGGACGGCGTGAACGATATCGATGCCGGCAAAAGCGAGTGCCGATGCGAGCGACAAAGCGAAGATCGATTCGTCTATCGTTTTCCGGCGCGCACCAAGGAAGAGCGAGAGGCCGATGCCCGCCGCTAACAAGCCGACCATCTGCACGAGCCATTTGTCGACTTTCGGCCCGGTGATACGTTCGAACGTCGCCATCGATACCAGCGGAAAGAGCCAGCTCGCGAGATAGTAAACGGCCTGTATCCGAAGAATCTGCTGCGCCGTCAAGGCGACGTTCCGCTTAGCGTTACAAAGTCACGGATCAAGTTCGCAATTTCCTGCGGCTTCTCAACGATCGCGTAGTGAGCGCAATCCGCGAGCATGACGTGCCGCACGTTGGGGAGTAATGCGGCGACCTTGCGCTCCGACACGTCGGGGGCGTCATGCTCGGGGGCAATGACGAGCAGCGGAGCTTGAATCGCCCTCGTCTCTTCTGCGAAGTCCGCATGTGCCCAGGAATCAAAAGACTCCAGCGCCGAGTTACGCTCGGTTTTTGCCGCGGCATCGCAGAGCCGCTCGAGCGCGGGTTTATCAGGCGCACCCGCAAACGTTCGCGACAGCCAGTTTCTTGCAGCAGCCGAATCGCCTGCGGTGGCGCGCAGATAGGCCTCGCCTTTTGGCGAGTAGCCGCCTCCGCTCGCAGGTACGGGTGCGATAAGTACCAGCCCGCGCGACATTCTGGGAGCGTCGAGCGCAAACCGCAGAGCAACCGTCGCGCCCATCGAATGTCCGACCAGCACGACGGGATTCAGCTCGAGCTCGTCCGTCAGTTCGCGCAGGTCCGCGGCGAATCGCTCGAGTCGATATGGCCCTGCAGCGTCGCGTGAGGCGCCGCTTCCGCGAAGGTCCACTGCGAGGGCACACACCTGTGGGCCGAGCGCAGCAATGACGTCACGCCAGACCGTGTGATCCCCTTGCCAGCCGTGGATGAAAACGAGCGTCGGTGTGCCCGAGCCGCTTTGGGCGAATGCGAGCTGCGCGCCGTCACTGGCCCGAAAGTATCGCATTCACCTAACCGGCGAGGAGCCCGTCTAGCCGGGCGTAGCTAACGGCCACGCCGCGCTCCATGCCGGATTCGAGCGCCGCATCTCGGACTTCGCGTGATTCGAACAGCATCGTCAGCGTGAGGGTCGTTGCTCCATTATGCTCGACCAACGTCGTCGTGACCACCGCGTCGCCTGGGTACCACGGCTCGTCGAAATTCTCGGAGTGCACGATCCGCTGGACCGGGGCGATCTCGCGATAGACTCCGTGCATTCCGAACTCTCTTTGATCGGCGTCGTTGCGCCAGAGGTAATGAAAACCGCCCCCGACTCTCAGATCCACTTCGCAGACCGGCATGGACCAGCCCTCGGGCCCCAGAAGCCACCGCCGGATAAGTTCGGGTTTGGTGAGGGCATCAAATACAAGCCTGCGCGGTGCATCGAAGCGGCGCGTCATCGCAATTTCACGTTCGCTTGGGGTCGTCAACTGCAGCTCGTTTTTCGATTCCAAATGATTCACGAGGGTTTCCTCCGTCGTTTTATGGGTTTACGCTTGGCGGTGACTTGAAGCTCATCGAGCAGAGCGTCGAGCCGCTGGAAATTTGGCTCCCAGAGCTTTCGATAACGCTCGAGGTAGCGGGTCGCTTCCGCTAGCGGCGCCGCCTCGATCCGGCGGGGCCGTCGCTGGGCTTCCCGAGCGCTCGATATGAGGCCGGCGCGCTCGAGCACTTTGAGATGCTTGGAAATCGCGGGTTGCGTTATTGCAAAGGGCGCGCCAAGCTCCGCGACGGTGCTCGAGCCGCGGGCGAGCCTTGCCAAGATCGCTCGCCGAGTTGGATCAGCAAGCGCCATGAAGGTTGCGTCGAGCGCAGATCGATGATCAGCATAACCGTTAGGTAACATAACCATCAAGTAATATACTCTGACGGAGCGCTGCCGTCAAGCCTTTGCCGAAGAAAGGCGCGTTCGCCCGGCGCGGATAGGAGCCGACGTAGAGCCGCTATGGCCGTGAAAGCGAACGTATGCGAGGGGAGCAGATCGCGCACGCCCGACTTGGAACACGTCGCGTTCGAGGAATGGCGGAAACTGAATAAGAACCTGCGCGACGCGCGGCGGATAGAAGCGCTCCAGTGCAGGTGTCGTGCCGTGCAACGCGGAGTAGGAAATATGAAATGGTCTTTTGAGCCCGGACATACTGCGGCGGAGTTTCGCGCCCGGCACATGATGGTGACCTGGGTGCGCGGCTCGTTTAAGAACGTCACAGGCCAGCTCGAATTCGATCCCGCGAATCCGCGGCGGCTCGCCGTGGAGACCGTCATCGACGCATCGACCTGCTGGACCGGAGTGCAGGCCCGCGATGACCATCTTCGCAGCGCGGATTTTTTGCACTGCGAGCAATTTCCCGGAAATTCGCTTCAAGAGCACCGGCGTGGTTGAGGTCGGTCCGGTCGATTATAGAGTAGCCGGCGATCTCACGATCAGAAACGTCAGCCGCCCGGTGACGCTGGACGTGCGCTATCTTGGCACGTGGCAAACGCCGTGGTGGGAAGACGGCGTCGACAAAGGCCCAAAAATGCGCGCCGGATTTGTTGCCCGCACGCGCATCGACCGTTTCGACTTCGGCGTCAACTGGAACGATACGATGCCCGACGGGGGCATCGTTGTCAGCCCGCAAATCGACATCGTCATCGACGTGGAGGCCATCAAGGAAGATTAAGAGCGGCGCGCAGGTCGCTCATCCAGTCGCAGTCGGCCGGCGTACAAGAGGCATGAGATGGCTGCGACTCATTCTGGTAAGTAGCGTTATCGCGGGCGTTCCTGCGAATCTGTCCGCGCGCGTTCCAGCGACCCCGCTTTCGAAACTCGACGGCGTCAGCGAGTGGATCAATGGCCGTGCAGATGCCTCGAGTCTAACCGGTAAAGTGGTCGTCTTGGACGTCTTTACCGTAGATTGTTCCAACTGTCAAAACGTCGTTCCGACGTTGCGTTCGCTTTATGCAAAGGATCGCAGCCGCGGCCTGAGCGTGGTCGGAATCCATGCCCCGGAAACGCCCGCCGAACGCTCGCGGCCATACGTCGAGCAAAGCTTGGCTCGCCAAGGAATCATCTGGCCGGTCGCCATCGATAACGATTTCGCACTTTGGCGAGCTTACAACGTCAGGCTTGGCCTACCGAGCTTTTCTTTGATCGCCATGGGACGCTGCGCAAAGTAATCGTCGGTGACTCCCAAGATCGAGAAGTCCGTGCGACAGTCGAATCATTGCTCGCCGAAGTCACGGCGCATGCAGCAAGCACCCTTACCGTTACGGGCTAATACGAGGGGTGATCCTGGCAGCGCTCGACCGAGGGATCGTCGCTGGGAAAGAACGTGAAAACGCTGCCTCGCGGGACGACGATGTTCTTTCCTTTGCGAAAATAGTTGAACATCCCGATCGCGGCGCCGACGCCGAAAACGCGGAATCGCCCCGAGATAGCCGGGGATGCTGTCGCTCGCGCCGGACTCGACCAACGAGTCGGTGTTGTGGTTGAGCACGACGCCCATGTGCTTGCCGTCGGGCAGCACGAGGTATCGAGGCTCGAGGACCAGCGTGCCGGGGTGCGCGTCGCGGCCGGCCGGCGACGCAACGGCAACGACGCCGTATCCCATCGTACGCGCCGGAATGACGACCCTCGCACCGCTGGTTACGGCGTTGACCGTTTCAAACCGAAAGAAATCTCCCGGGCGCGCATCGGACGAATCTACGCTCTCCATCATCTCTACCGCGACGACGGTGCAACGGTCGATCGTCATTCGCCCGCGCTTGCGGGTGCGCACGCGCATAGCCGCGACGACCGCGCAAGCGACGAATTTCCGAATCCGAACCTGATTCACGTCCTCGGTATCAGACGCAGCTCGGCTGCAGCGTAGTCCAACTGCACGATGAACTGCTGTAAAAACGCCGCACCGAGGTGGCCGAAGGCCGTTCCGTGCAGCGTCTGTGTCGTTCCAATCCGCTGCGGGCCCGTGCGGTAGTCCCCGATCGTCACTTGCGGAATCTCCCCGATCATCTCGACGCTGCTTCCACCGATTCCGCTCACGAACCGCCGCTGGGTAACGCTGAAGAGCCCGGGATGCTTAGCATAGAAATCGTACGCGAGATTGATGTTCGACTCGTCGCCGGTATCCACTGCTAAGCATCGCTTCGACGCTGCCGAGTCCCACGTTGACCACCGGGACGAAATTTTCGAAGGAAAGGGAACGGAATTCGGCTTCGCGCCACGGGCGTGCCGAATCGAATCGACGTGTGCGGCCCTATCGATCTCGATGCCGGTCGCCGCGATCATGTCGGCGCCACATACGACGTCGTAGCCATAGCGCCGCAAGTCGGTGAGCACGGCGTAATAGGCGTCGGGATAGGTGGCATTGCCGATGCGCAGCGGACCCGCGCGCACGACCTGCGTCGAGTAGCCGCCTAAGCCGCGCATTTGATACGTTCCGACGACTGGCGCCGCCGAGCCGGCTCGCCAGCTCCGAGCTCATCGAGATTCCTGAGTTGCCGGTGTCGACCAGACATCGTACGGCGACTCCGCCAACGCTGCAATCGACGATCGGTGTTACCGATCGTGGATCGGTCGGGATCGCTTGCGGGAGCGCCGCTAAAGTTGGGCATCGGACCGTGCGGCGGCTGGAATGCCGACGAAACCGGCGCGCGATCGTCGTAGCGCTCGAATATCTGGCCGTCGTGCAACACCTCGAACGGCAGCGTGAAAACGCCGACCCGCCGGTACGCCGCGATACTCGAACGTTTCGCTCCCATCGGCCTCGCGCGCAAGCCGTATCAGCGCACTTTGGGGATCGACGTAAAGCCGCATCGGAACCGCGTTCACGTCGCCGACGACGAGCGTGCGATAGAGCTTGCCGTCGAACGTGCCGCTGCCCGCGGCGCCGATTCGTCCACCGTGCGAGATGAACGAGGGCGAGAGGAACGCAAGCGATGCGACGATGCGCAGCGAGCGCAGGAAGGGCTCGGGCTCGAGCGATCGGGCAAGCGTCGTTCCGTTCATATTGACCGAATACAGATGCTCGCCGTCGAAATAGCGTGCCGTTGCAGAGCTCGCCCGTGCAATGGCGCACGAAGATGCGCAAGCCTTCGCTATCGCTCGAGACGACGCTCTGCTCGCCACCCAGCATCAGTCGAGAGACCGAGACAAAGTGCGTCTGCCAAACGGGGCCGGCGGCGGCACGCATGCGTTCGAGCAGTCGCACGACGTCGCTTTCGTTTTGGTTCGCTCCCAGCGTGCCGAGCACGATCGCGCAGAGCAAACCGATACGCGCGGCGAAACCCATCGCCGATGGACTTCGAGTTGCTCGACGGCTATCTTCTCGATGGCGTGCCTTCGAAAGCCGAAGTCGTGCGCTCGCTGCTCGCGACCCGGCCCCAGCCCAAGGCGCGGCGCCTTTTTACGAAGGAATGGAGCGGCTCGGCTCGCGCACGCCGGACCTTGCGCTGATTGCCTTGCGCTTGGTTCTGGCGGGCCGTAGGGCCGACGATGCGGCCGTCGTGTGGCTGCGAGACGTCGCTGCGCGCGCTCGCGCCGGCGATGCAGCCGCACGGCGCAGTACCGCACACTCGGCCGGCCGCGACTAGTGCTCTCGACGAACGATCTGGTTTTCTACTATGCGGGGTATGCTCGGCGCGCGCTCGATGGAGTTTGCGTCGAGGTCGCCGCAGGGCACAACGCTTGCCGTCATTGGTCCGTCGGGCGCTGGAAAAACGACGCTCCTGCGTGTGATTGCGGGATTATTGCGGCCGCGAAGCGGCGACGTGCGTCTCGACGGCGAGTCCGTGCTGCGCGAAACCGCCGCAAGAGCGCCGCATCGCGCTGGTCGCTCAAGACGATGCGCTCTTCGCCAACATGACCGTGCGCGAGAACCTTCGGTTCGCGCTGCGCCGCCGGCGCGAGCGCAACGACGCACGCGTTCGTGAAACGGCGGCAGCGCTGCATGTCGAGAAGCACCTCGACCGCCGGCCGCGTCAGCTCTCCGGAGGCGAGCGTCAGCGCGCCTCGATCGCGCGCGCACTGCTCTCCGATCCGCTCGCGCTGCTGCTCGACGAGCCGCTCGCACATCTCGATCCGGCTTTGCGCCGTTCAGTACGCGACGAAGTCATTGGCGTCCGTCGAGCGGTTTTCCGGTCCGATTCTGTACGTCACTCACGATCATGTCGAAGCGATGAGCGTCGGCGATCTCCTCGCCGTGCTCGTCGACGGACGAATCGAAGACGTCGGAGAACCGCAGCGCGTTTACGATTGCCCCGCAGACGCTGACCGTGGCGCGCTTTCTCGGCGAACGGCCGATGAATCTCTTCGATCAACGGGGAGCGATCGTCGGCATCCGGCCGAGCATATCCGCGTGGTGGCGGACGGCGCGCTGAGCGGTCGCGTGGCTCGCCGCGAAACCACCGGCGCCGACGCCTATCTTGGACGTCGAGACGGAGCGCGGATCGCTGATCGTTCGCGTCCCGGCTTTCGAACCGCGTGCGCGTCGGGCGATTGTATCGCACTCGATCTCCCGGCTGGAGTCGCTTGCGGCGTTTCGATGCCGCGACCGGTCAAGGCAATCGCGTGAGCGGCACGACAGCGCTCGCGCGCGGCGTCATCATGGCGGAGTCTGGACGGCACGCACTTCGATCCGTCGCTGCCACGCTTCGGCGGCTATCGTGCTCTTTCCGGGCGACAGCGCGACTGTCTCCAAGACGTTCGCGCGCTCACCGACGCGCTGCGGCGCGCGACGACGACCTGCCGCCGGTGATCGCAATCGATCAGGAGGGCGGGCGGTCGCGCGGCTGCGCCACGGCGTGGAGCCGATGCCGTCGATGATGGCGCTCGGCGCGGCCGACGATATCGAGCTATCCGCAGCGCGCCGGCGAGCAGGTGGCTTTCGATCTGCGGCGAGCCGGCTGCACGCTCGATTTCGCGCCGGTTCTCGATTTGGCGCTCGACCCGGAGAACACCGTGATCGGCACGCGTTCCTTCGGCGCCGATCCGCAGCGCGTCGCGTCACTTGGCGCGGCCTTCGCGCGCGGACTGTCGCAACGGCGGCATCATTCCTTGTTACAAGCACTTTCCCGGTCATGGCGCGACGGCGGTCGATTCGCACGAAGCGCTGCCGATCATCGACGCCGACGAGGCGACGCTGCGCGGGCGCGATCTCGTACCGTTCGCCGCCGTAGCCGCGCAACGCGCCTGCGATGATGAGCGCGCACGTGCGTCGTGCCGGCGTTCGACGCGCAACGTCCGGCGACACTCTCGCCTCGCATCGCGAACGATCTGCTGCGCGGCGAGCTGGGATTTGGCGGTGCATTGGTCACCGATTGCCTGGAGATGCAGCGCCGTCGCCGTCGGCGACTCGGTCGCAGAGCGCCGTCGCAGCGCTCGCCGCCGGGTGCCGACTTGTTGCTGTTCAGTCACGATCTCGACCTCGCCGTCGCCGCAGCGCGAGGCAGTCGAGGCGCAGTCGCGATGGACGCGTTCCGCTCGAGCGTTTGCGAGGAAGCGTACGCGCGCGTCACGACGCTGCGCGAAGCGGGAGTCGCCCCGCTGCCGCTCGATGCTTTGCGCTCCGCATCCCGGCGTCGGGCGCGAGATCGGCCGGCGCGCCGTCACGCTCGTTCGCGGACTCGCCGCACGCCGATCCGGTCGCATCGATCGCCGTGTCGTTCGGCAGCAGCGGCGCGATGCTTGCGACGCGAAGCGCCGGCGCTCAAGGAGTTGCAGCGCTTCGCTCGACCCGGCAGCCGAAGAGACTCAAGCTGATCCTTGACACGACTTGCGCGAAGCGAACGGCGGCCGCTGCTGCTTGCGCAGCGCGCGCATCGTTACTCCGGCACAAGCCGGCGCGATCGCCGAGATTCTCGATCGCTTCCCGATGCGCTCGTCGTCTCGATGTTCGAACCGTTCGATGTACCGCTCTTCGGAAATGCGCGTCACCTGTTGGCGGCTTACGGCGACGACGACGCGTCCATCGGCGGACTTGCCGACGTCCTCTTCGGCGGCAGCATGCCGACGGGCCGTCTGCCGTCTCGTCCTGACGGAGTCCCGAGGAGCTCGACAGGTTGAGACGCATCGAGCGAATCCTCGAGGAGGCCTGCGGAACGGAGTTCACCGCCGCCGTCGCGCGCATCGAGCATCGCGGTCGCGTGATTTTCGAGCGCGCCTACGGCACGACGCGCGCCGACGCACTGGGCGCGCCCGTCTACGCCGACACGCGCTTCGATCTCGCATCGCTGACGAAACTCTTCGTTGCCACCCTGCTCTTGCAGCTGGTCGCCGACGGCCGCCTCGCACTCGACGAGCCGTTGTCGTCGGGCGTCCTTCCCGAGTGGCGCGCGACGCACATCGTGCGATCACGGCGCGCATGCTGCTCGCTCACACGTCGGGAATGAACTCCGGCGCCGATTACCGCGCGATCGCCGACGAGAACGTCGAACAGTTCGCGCTCCGCTGCGAGCTCGTTGCGGAGCCCGGCGAACGCGTGATCTATAGCGACTTTGGATTCATCGCACTCGGGGTCGTGATCGAACGCGTCACCGGCTCTCGCTGCAGCGCGCTGGCCGCGACGTTCCTTCTCGCGTCGCTGACGTTTCGCCCCCGCGCCGCGCAGCGCGCGAAATTCCGGCGACGGAAGAAGACGACTGGCGCGGCCGCGTGCAAGGCTTCGTGCACGACGAAAAAGCCTATCTCATGGGCGGCGTCGCCGGCCACGCGGGGCTCTTCGGTACGGCCGCCGACGTCGCGGCGCTGACGGAAGCTTATCTCGGGCCGCTGCACGGGACGCGCTGCCACGCTGCTTCCCGAACGCACTCGTGCGCGAGGCGATTGCCGAACAAGCGTACGATCCCGTTTTGCGGCGCGGCCTCGGCTGGGCGCTCAAGACGAGCGACGAAAACTCTTGCGGCCGTTTCATGGATAGGTCGTCGTTCGGACATACCGGCTTCGTCGGCACGTGCGTCTGGGCCGACCCGTCGCGCGATCTTCAAGGCGTGCTGCTGACCAATGCCGTCTACTTCGGGCGCAGCGCGACACTCGTCGATCTTCGCGCGCGTTTCTACGAAGCCATGGTCGAGGTTCCTGAATGCTCGCCGTCGGATTGATGAGCGGAACGTCGCTCGACGGCGTTGATGCGGCGCTTGTCGGATTCGGCCGCGGGGTGAGGGCTATGCTGTGGAGCTGCTCGCTTCCAAACGCAGCCCTTCGAACGCGGTCTCCGCGACGCGTTGCTCGCCGCGCTGCCGCCGAACTGCGGGAGCCTCTCGGCGCGTCGCGCACCTGCACAGCGCGCTTGGGCGCGCCTACGCCAGAGCCGCTCGTGCCGTCGCGGGCTCCGCGACTCGATTGGTTACGTCGCGTCGCACGGGCAAACGGTTTGGCACGACGGCACGGCCCACGTGACGCTGCAGCTCGGCGACGCTTTCGTGATTCGGGAAGCTGTCAGTGCGACGGTCTGTTACGATTTTCGTAGTGCCGATTGCGCTGCCGGTGGTCAGGGCGCACCGCTGATAGCCTTCGTTGACGCGCTCTCTTGGGCAGCGCCGCGGAAGATCGCGTTGCGTCAACCTCGGCGGCATCGCCAACGTCACGCTGCTGCGGCGGGCGCGCCGCCTGAGGAGACGTCGCCTTCGACACCGGGCCCGGCGAACATGCTGCTCGACGCGTTTCGTGCGCGATCGCACCGGCGGCGAACGCAGGCTTCGATAGCGACGGCGCGCTGGCCGCGGCCGGACGCGTCGACGAGAACTGCTCGCGCGCGATGCTCGACGACGAATATTTCGCCGCCTTGCCGCCCAAGACGACCGGCCGCGAGCGCTTCGGCGCGCAGTTTCTCGAAGAGCACGCGCGAAGCGCTGCAGCATCTTTCGCTCGAGGACGGTGCGGCGACGCTCGCCGAACTGACCGCCGCATCCGTCGCGCAAGCGATTCTGCGCTGCAGGCTTCGCCGGCGCGCGCGTCATCGTCAGCGGCGGCGGCGCGCACAATCGCACATTGCTCGCGCGGCTCGCCGCACGGCTTGGGCCGGCAGCGCGTCGAAACGTCCGACGTCGTGGGTATTCCCGTCGACGCCAAAGAGGCGATCGCTTTCGCGTGCTCGGCTATGAAACGCTGCGCGGTCGTGCCGCCAACGTACCCGCCGCGACCGGTGCTGTCCGCCGCCGTCGTGCTGGGCGCGATTGCGCCGCATAACTTACTCGAACTGCTGGCGCAGGTCGAACGCGAATGCCGCGAATCAGAGTGAGCTCGGAGTTGCCGCCCACCGAACGCCCAAACGCGCGCAGCGCCGGCCTCGATCTGCTCAGCACGCCCCGCGCTCGTCGAACTGCTGATCGCCGAACAGCGCGATGCCGTCGACGCGGTGCTGGTGCGTAAGGAGCAATCGCGCAAGTAGTCGAGGAGATCGCCGACGCGAATTAAGCGAGGCGGCGTACTGCACTACGTCGGCGCGGGTACCAGCGGACGCTCGCCGTGCTTGATGCCGCCGAACTCCCGCCGACCTTTGGAACGCCACCGGAGCTCGTGCGCGCGCACATCTGCCGGCGGACGCCGCGGCAATGACCGGTTCCGTAGAAGGCGCCGAAGACGATGCTGCCGCCGGCGACGCTGCGATGCGCGAAAGCGTGAATCCGTCGCGACGCGGTCATCGGCATCTCGGCGAGCGGCGGCGCCGCCTTTGTCGTGGCGGCAATATCGCGCGCGCGAGCCTTAGGCGCGTACACGGTCGCGCTCACGAGCGCCGCCGTTCGCCATTGGCGCGCGCCGCCGAATCGGCGATCGTTACGACTACCAACGCCGAAGTCCTGAGCCGGCTCGACCCGCATGAAGGCCGGCACCGCGCAGAAAATCGCTCTCAACGCAATCTCGACGGCAGTAATGGTCCGTTTGGGGAAAGTCTACGACAATTTGATGGTCGACCTCGTTGCGTCGAATGAGAAACTGCGCGGGCGCGCACTGCGATTCGTGAGTGTGATCGCAGACGTAGGCGAGGACCGCGCGCGTGAATTGCTCAAAGCCGCGCGACGGCCGCGTGAAGGTTGCCATCATCATGGAGCGTCGTAGCGTCGATGCCGCCCAGGCGCAGGCCTTACTCGATGACCGCGGTGGATCACTGAGAGGGCTGCTCTGATACACGTCTTCGGTTTCCTGGTGGCCACGATTGCGTTCGTGCCGATCGACGACCGGCCAGTCACCTCGCAGTTGCCGCTGATGCTCGGGCGCATCGCGGGAGTACGCGTCGAAGCCCCGCCTCGCGCGCTTCTCGGACGTTTCCTCGCGGCCGGGCCGCCCCGACGCGTTGATCGCGTGGCTCAATGGCGAAGCCGCGAAGCCGCAAATCGATGCTTTTGTACTTTCGACGGATATGCTTGCCTACGGCGGTCTGACGGCCTCGCGAGTTCCCGGTCCATCGTATGCTGACGCGTACTTTCGTTTGGGCGAGCTCGGCCATTTGAGAGCGCGGTCTGCGCACTCGTGGATTGGCGCCTTCGGTACCATCATGCGCCTCGCGCCGACCGGCATCCCTGCGGGCACGCCGTTCTTCGCTCCCTATCCAGTCTGGTCGTACTTGCAGGAGTATGCCAATCTCCATTATCCGCTGTTGCCAAGTGAAGCCGCGCGCGCCGAGCGTTTGAGAGATTCTGATCGGGCCGGCCACGCTGGAAGGATATCTTGTCACGCGCGCTCGGAATCTCGCAGTAGACCGGCTCTTACTCAAGATGACGGCGGCGGGCATCATCGACCGGCTTGTCCTCGGGCAAGACGATGCCGGTCCGGTCGGGCTGCATGTGCCCGACGTGCAACTTCTTGCAGGCAGAACTCGCCTCCGCAGGGCTGCGGGAGCGCGCCTCGATCGAGCCCGGAGCCGACGAGCTCGGAATCGCGTTGGTCGCGCACGCGATTGCTCGCGAAGCAAGTGGATCCCGCGCATAGCGGTTCGATACTCCAAGCCCGATGGAGCTCTCTACCAAGACCCGATCGAATACGCGCCGTCTCGACGGCAATCGACGCGTTGTTACGGGTCTGTGGCGGAGTGCGCGACGACGCTCACCCGGACATCGTCGCTCTACGTGCGCGTTCCCGATACCGATCGCGGCGCAAGACGATGCCTTCGTCGCGGCCATGACGGCCGACGCTTCGGCAAGCCGTTCGGTCGCGCTTGCCGATCTTTCCTATCTGCGGTCCTATCACCGATCAGGCTGACTTCGCGCAGCGCATCCTCGCTTCGGGCCTGGCCGTCGCGGCTCGATGCCTACTCTTCGTGGAACACCAATGCGAATACGGTCGGGACGGCGCTCGCGGAAGCGATCGCTGCGGATGCCGGACGCCGCATGGGTACCTACGACGCGCTCGCGCATCGCACGTTCACGTTCACGCTCTTCCTCGACGATTATGCGTTCCACGACGAAGTTCGTCCGGACCTCAACGCGACGCTCGCCGCACAAGGCATCACCGACCATACGCTGCTGCCCCCGGCGTCGCCGCGATCATTGCGCAGCGCGACCGCGCGCTGCTCTGGAGTTACGCCGAGCAAATTCTCGCGCAGCTCGACCCCGGCTATCACATCGCTGCCCTGTCGATCGAGTTGCCGTGGAGCCGCACCTTCGAAACCTCGATCGACGTTGGGCTAGCGCCCAACCTTTAACGAATCAGTCCCCCCGAGTCGTACCGGGCTTCGTCAACGTCGAGCGCGATCGGCGTAGCGCCTTCTCCAATGGCTGTTAGGTTCCCGGCCCACTGTGCTTCGTCGGCGCAATTCGCAGGCGGCGCGACGGCGAAACGCGGGCGTCCGAGTTCTCGAGCGAATCGCATGGTGTGGATCGCGCCACCGGCGACCTCGCTGCAAATCAACACGACGGCGCGCGCGTTTTCGGCTTGCAAGCGGTCTCGCTCGATGCGCGATTCTTCGGAAGCGGGCGTGCCCTCCGGCAGAAGCGATGCGACCGCGCCGCCCTGGTTGATGATCGCCTCCTCGAGCACAACGTGTTCCGGCGGTTCGGTGCAGCCGAATCCGTAGCCGACGAAGGCGACGGTGGGAGTACCGGCGGCGAGTGCTCCTCGATGGGCCGCCGCATCGATGCCGGGCGCAAGTCCCGAGACGATGGGCTCTCCGAGCCCGAACGCAAGTTGATAGGCAAACCGTGTCGCCTCCGGCGGAGGCGTTCGGCTGCCGATGATAGCGATGCCTCCGATAGGCAGGGTTCCGCGCACGTAAAGCCTCATTCTAATGCCGCGATAATGCTTCTCGTTGGAGGGTTTCATGAGGAAAACGTTGCTGTTCTCATCGTCGCCTCGGCAGTTATTTCCGCCTGCTTCTTTGCCGGGCGCGCCGGGGCACAGCCTGACGATCGCGCGCAAATAAATGCGCTCTACCAACAGTTCGGTACGGCGTTCCGGCATAAGGATCTGAACGCCATTATGGCGCTGTACGCCCACGATAACACGCTATTCGTCTTCGACGTCACGACCCCGCGCGAACACGTCGGGTGGGAGAGCTATCGCGATGACTGGAAAGGCACCTTCGCGTCGATCAAGGGTTCCCCGACGTTCTCGATCAGCGAGCTCGGCGTGACCATTAGCGGCGACGTCGCGTACACGCACAGCATTCAATCGTTCTCGGGGAACATGGGAAAACTCCATGCGGTCGCGGTTCGCGTCACGGACGTGCTGCGAAAAATCGACGGCAAATGGCTGATCGTCCAAGAACACGTCTCGGTTCCGATTAATTTCGACACGCTGAAGCCTGACTTTATGTCGAGACCTTAGACTTCAACGTACGAGCGGTCGAGTGCGGCGGCGTCATGACATCCAAGCAGCCGCAGCGTGCGTACGACGTCGCTGCGCAGAATCTCAATCGTCCTCGCGACGCCGTCGGCGCCCCCGGCTGCAAGGCCGTAAGCATACGCTCGACCGACGAGCACGGCCCGCGCGCCCAAACAAAGTGCTTTGACGACGTCCGACCCGCGGCGAACGCCACTGTCTAAAAGGACTTCTACGCGGCCGCCAACGGCCTCGACGACTTCGGGTAACGCGCGAATCGTTGGCGCAACGCCGTCGAGCTGGCGCCCGCCATGGTTTGAGACGACGATTGCATCGGCGCCTGCGTCGATTGCTCGGCGCGCGTCCTGCGCCGTGAGCACTCCCTTGACGACGATCGGACCATTCCACAGCTCGCGTATCCATCTCAGATCGTCCCAGGCGACGGTTGAGTGCTCCAGTGCTGCTGCGACATCGGCGTATGCCATCGGGCCGATCGTCGGCAAGACGACGTTGGGAAACTTCATGATTCCTCCGTCGCGCAAGAAATCATAAAGCCACCGCGGACGTGCGAGAAGCTGAGGAATGTACGGCAGCATATGCGCGAGCTCGCCGCCCGTGAGCTCCTTGGCGCCGTTGCGAAGGTCGCGCTCGCGCTGCCCCGCAACGGCCGTGTCGATCGTTACGACGAGAGCGGAGAAGCCGGCGTCGCGCGCTCGCCGAATCGCCGCCGTGGCAACTTCGCGGCCCGCAACGAGATAGAGCTGATACCAAACAGGACCGCTCGATGCGGCTCGAACTTCTTCGAGTCGGCACCCCGAGAGTGTCGATAAAACGTACGCCGTCCCCGCTGCGCCGGCTTGGGCAGCGGCGACGCATTCGCCGCGGGGAAAGAAGAGGCGGCTGCTGCCGACCGGCGCGAGCAAGAACGGCAACTCGAGCGTCGTGCCAAGTACGGTCGTCCGCAAGATGCACGGTGCATTGGCAACTGCATTACGTGGGCGGAATCGCAGGCTTTCGAAAGCGCGGCAATTTTCGCGCAGCGTCGTCTCACCGTCGGCGCCGCCGTCTATGTAGTCGAAGACGACACGCGGCACCCGCCGCTTCGCCAGCCGCCGCAGGTCCTCGACGGTAACCGCGCTTCCCACTCCCACTCGATCGCCTCACACCATGCGCCGCATCGCGTGCAGAAATTCATCCGGGCGGTCGATCATGGGCAGGTGGCCGCACGCCTCGATGCGCGTCTCCATCGCATCGGGTATCGCACCGGCCAGCGCTTGCGAGAGTGATGGGGGTATCAGCCGGTCCTCGCTGCACCAGATGACGTGCGAGGGTAAATCGAGCTGTGACAACCGGTCGAGCGTGTCTATTGTCGCATCGACATTCCATTGACGGACGATCGCCTCACGCGGCGCGAGCGTTCCGAGGGCCATTGCCGCGTCGGTTTTCTCCCAGAGATCGATTTCGGAAAGCGTGGTCGCTCCGGTTCCTAGCGAGTGGCCGACGATGTGCGCGCTTTTCGAGCCCGCTGCATCGAGCACCGCGGCGGCATCCGCGGCAAGGTCGGCGAGTTCGTAGGGGTGCTTGACGATCGAGCTCGTACCGGAATCGCGGTTGTCGAACGCGATCGTGCGGGACGACTTTGCCAATTCGGGCCGAACCAAGCTCCAAATCGCACGCGACGACGCGGTCCCGGAGATCAGCAGAAGATCCGGGCCGGTTCCTTCAACGTCAAAAGCGAGCTCGACGTTGTCGTTAACTGCCGTACCCATCGGGCCTTGACGTTTGCCTTCACTAGGCGATACCCTTTGGTCGCACCATGGACGTACGATTTGTCGCGACGGCATTTGCGACCGCGGTTACGATCATCGATCCGATCGGCATGATTCCAATGACGCTCGGCGCGACGGCGCGCGTCTCGCCGCAACGCCGCAATCAGATCGTCGACCAGGCCGTGATTGTTGCGGCGGGCGTGATGCTCTTCATGGGCGTCGTCGGCCGCGTGCTTCTGGATTATCTCGGCATCACTTTGCCGGCGTTCCTGATTGCGGGCGGCATCCTGCTCTTTTTGATAGCGATCGATATGCTCTTTGCGCGCCCGACACGCGCGAAACGTACGGAAGCCGAGGAACGTGAAGCGGCCGCGGGCGAAAACCCGGCAGTCTTCCCGCTGGCGGTGCCGATGATTGCGGGTCCCGGGACGATCGCCACGGTGCTGCTGCTCGTGAATATTTCGCGCGGTGACCGGCTAGACTTGGTTGTCGTTGCGCTCGCCTATGCGGTTGCCCTATTCGTGACGTGGCTCTGCATGCGAGGCTCGTCGCTGCTCTTACGCGTGATCGGTACGACCGGCGTTCACGTCGTTAGTCGGTTGCTGGGGATCATTCTCGCCGCCCTCGCGGTGCAATTCGTGCTGAACGGACTCGCGCAGACGCCGTTGCTACGGCGTTGAAGCGGTGCCGTTGTCGGCAGCCCATCGCTCGTAAACGGCTTTTTCGATCGGCGGCAACGGCGTATCCGGCGGCAATTTAAACCCGAGAAGCGGAAGCGGGAACGGAATCGGATGCGGCGGCTCTTTGAATGGATCCGAGTCCGGGTCGAAACAGAACGGCCAGACGATGTTTCCGCTCTCCATCGCGCCGTCGGGGTACGTGAACTCGTAACGTCCGTAGTAGCAGTCGCGGCCGTCGCGATGCCAGCTTTCTACCGGTGTGATAATTCCGTTGCCGTGTTCCTCGCCGCGCAACGAAGAAGGAACGTCGAACGCGTAGCTCTTCGTCGATGATTCCTGTGACGCAGGATCGATCGTTGGGATTGCGTGGGGGTTATTCTGCTCGTTGAGCTGGGCGACTTCGCGCGCGAAGCCGGCTTCATCACGCGCAAACCGTGAAGGTATGCTCGGTGTGCGCCGCCGCGGCTCATGAGGAGCCGGAGCGAGGGTTTCCTTCGCAAGCTCGTGATGCGGCGTTGTTGCGGGCGCGGATTCGTGCTGCCGAACCGGACGTGTGGGGCGCGCCGGCGCCCGCGTCGGGGCCGGCGCCGGTGCGGCTTGTTTCTTTATTGTAACGATCGCCGTCTGCGCGACGACCTCTTTCTCGCCTCGGGGCACAAAGAGGCGTGCGATTGCGTAAAAGAGCAGCGTCAAGAAGATAGCGTGAAGCCCGGCCGACGCAAGCGTCGACCAAAACAGCGCCCGCCGGCGCCGATCGAGTTTTCCGGAGATCAACGCTGGCAGAGTTCGATGAGAACGCCGTCCGTTGCCTTTGGATGAAGAAAGGCGACCAAGCTCCCGCGTGCGCCCCGGCGCGGATGCTCGTCGATCAATCGCACGCCTGCACTCCTGAGCTCGGCGAGCGTGGCCGCGATGTCCGAAACCCGGTATGCCGTGTGATGAAGCTTCGCGGCGGCCTCGCCGCGATAACGAGCAACGGGCGAGTTTTCGTCGAGGGGGAGCAACAGCTCGACGAACGATTTGCCCGCTTCCAAGCCGACCGTCTCGACGCCTTGATCGTAGACGACCTCGCGGAAGATCTCTTTGAAACCCAACGTGCTCGTATAAAAACGCAGCGTGGCTTCGAGGTCTTTGACGACGATGGCGACGTGATCGATTTCCATGAGTAAGGGCGGGTTATCCCACGACTTCTTTGGACCGGTAGGTTCCAAAGACTTCGCGCAAAACGTTGCAGATCTCACCGAGCGTTACGTTGGCATCGACGGCATCGATCAAGCATGGCATGAGGTTCTCGTCGCTTTCGGCGGTGCGGCGCAGCCTGGTGAGCTGGTGTTGCACGGCCGCAGGATCCCGCGCCGACCGAAAGGCGTCGAGTCGCTCGATCTGCTCGTGCTCGACCCGCTCATCCACGCGCGCAAGTGCGATCTCGCCCGCGCCGTCGCTCTCGACGAATCGATTGACCCCTACGACGACGCGCTCGCCGCTTTCCACGGCTTGTTGGGCGCGATAGGCGGACTCGGCGATTCGGGCCTGCATCCAGCCGCTCTCGATCGCCGCGACGCTTCCACCTATCGCTTCGATCTCGTCGATGATGCTGCGCGCGCGCTCGATCAACTCAGCCGTCAGCGTTTCCACGTAATACGAACCGGCCATCGGATCTACGACGTCTACTACGCCCGATTCATAGGCGATGATTTGCTGGGTACGCAGTGCCACCAAGGCGCTGTCGGCGGTCGGCAGCGCCAGCGCCTCGTCCTTACCGTTGGTATGCAGCGACTGCGTTCCGCCCAGCACGGCCGCTAAGGCCTGCAGCGCTACGCGAACAACGTTGTTCTCCGGCTCCTGAGCCGTCAGCGTCGAGCCGCCTGTCTGGGTGTGAAAACGCAGCATCTGCGAGCGCGGATCCCGGCATCCGAACTCGTCGCGCATGATGTGTGCCCACAGGTAACGAGCTGCTCGAAACTTGGCGATCTCCTCGAAGAAGTCGTTGTGCGCGTTCCAGAAGAACGAGATGCGCGGTGCGACCTCATCGAGCGCTATGCCGGCGTCGAGCGCCGCGCGCAGATAGGCTTTGCCGTTGGAAAGCGTAAAGCCGATCTCTTCGACCGCCGTCGAGCCGGCCTCGCGAATGTGATATCCCGAGATGGATATTGCGTTCCAATGCGGCACTTCGCGCGCGCAGTAAGCCATCACGTCGGTCACCAAACGAATCGACGGCTTCGGCGGGTAGATGTACGTGCCGCGCGCGACGTACTCTTTGAGCACGTCGTTTTGCACCGTGCCGCCGAGTTTGTCGAAGGGGATGCCCCGCCGGCGTGCGACCGCGAGCAGCAACGCGAGCAGTATCGACGCCGGTGCATTGATGGTCATCGAGACGGTGACGCGGTCGAGCGCCACGCCGTCGAGAAGCACCTCCATGTCGGCGATTGAGTCTATCGCCACCCCGACTTTTCCAACCTCGCCGCGAGCTTGCGGCGCGTCGGAGTCAAAGCCGAGCTGCGTCGGCAGATCGAAGGCCACCGAAATTCCCGTCTGCCCACGTTCAAGGAGATACCGGTAGCGAGCGTTCGACTCGGCGGCCGTTGCGAAGCCCGCATATTGGCGCATCGTCCAAAGGCGTCCGCGATACATGTCCTTGCGAATGCCGCGCCCGTAAGGAAAGCTGCCGGGCTCGCCCAGCTCGCACCGCGTCGCCTCGCTCGCGTTGTAGACGGGTCGAATCGGAATTCCCGAATCGTTGATCTCTCGCGCCATCAGGTCTCGATAGTCACGAGCGGCGAGCCGCTTTCGACGCTCGATCCCGCGTCAACCATAACCGTACCAACTCGTCCGCTGCGATGCGCGCGGATCTCATTCATCATTTTCATTGCCTCGATAATGGCCACGACTTGGCCTTCCGTCACGCGATCGCCGTCGGCAACGCGCAGCTCGACGATGAGGCCGTGCATCGGTGAGAGCACCGTATTTCCACTGGCGCGAGCCCCGCTTCTGTGCAGCGGGCTCAGACGTGGTGCCGTTCGCCGTGCGGTCGCGCGACTTGCGGAGGAGACAAAACGACGCCGCTCGAGGCGGCCATCCCTTAGCGCAGGCAGGTGAGTGCGCGCGAACGCTTCGAGCGTTGCCGTGCCATACGTCGCGTTAATGACGCTGGGATCGT